>NZ_MVFY01000002.1 GCF_002042885.1 Citrobacter portucalensis | reverse complement strand
ACTATATCATCTAATACGAAAGAACTATTCAGCTAACAGGGCCCGAACGTATTTGATAAGTAAATGAACCTCTGCATGATCTAATCAATGTAATTACCTGTGTAAATTCATCTTTATGGTGAACGGGGCCCCTGTCTGCTCATTTTCCCAGCGCGCTGTTGCGGATTAATACTCCCGACATGCCATCAGGAGTGAACATATGCGTCTACTCGCCGTTGTATCAAAATTAACTGGCGTTTCCACAAATGTTGAATCCTCTGAAGTTACGCTCAGTTCGCCTTCTATCGTGAAACTGTCGGTGTCACGTGAGGAGGTAAGTCAACTGACTCGCGTGAATCAGGATCTGGTTGTCACACTCCGCTCAGGTGAAACCATCACCATTAAGAACTTCTATGTCGGAAAAGGTGATGCGCAAAACCAGCTTGTTCTGGAAGACAGTAATGGCGCGCTGTGGTGGGTTCAGGATACTGATGGGGCATTCCATTTCCAGCATCTGGACGATCTCACTCCGCTAATGACTGCCGAGGGAAGCCATGAAGGCGGCGCCGTCTGGCCGTGGGTTCTTGGTGGGATCGCGGTCGCAGGCGGAATTGGCCTCGCGGCGGGTGGCGGCGGTGGTGGCGGCGGGAGTGATAATAACGCCGGCAACGGAAATGGCGGAAATGGCAACGGTAATGGCAACGGTGGTAATGGGGATGGTGGTTCACCGCCAACAACAACCCCTAACATGCCTGACGTACCCGTTATCACCAGCGTAATCGATAACCAGGAGCTGATTACTGGCCCTGTTAATCAGCAGGAATCCACCAACGATAATACGCCTACTCTCCAGGGCACCGGTCCCGCAAATGCCACATTGCATATTTTTGATAACGGCGTCGAAATAGGCCAGGTCACTATCGATGCCAACGGCAACTGGTCGTTTACGCCATCCTCTCCACTCGCAGACGGTACCCACAAGTTTACCGTCAGTGCATCAGACGGTACGGGCATCAGCGACATGTCGGACAGTTGGGAGATTATTGTCGATACGCTTGCCCCCGACGCCCCTGTGGTCACAGAAGTAACTGACGATTCAGGTTCCATTAAAGGCTTGATAGGTAATAACGGTGTAACCGACGATGCCACGCCAACCCTCACAGGCACTGGTGAAGCGGGCTCTTACATCAGCATTTCTGATAATGGCATTCTGATTGGCATGGTTCAGGTGGATGACAATGGTAACTGGACGTTTACACCTGACACGCCGCTTAGCGACGGTGTTCATAATCTGACGCTGACGCAAACTGACGATGCGGGTAACGTGAGCGCGGAAACGAGTGTACCGACATTCACCGTCGATACTACCCCGCCTGAAGGCGCGGTCATTTCCTCCGTAAACCTGCAAGGCACCGAGGTAACCGGTAGTGCTGAGGTAGGAAGCCAGGTCATTATCATCGGTAGTAATAATCAGGTTTTGGGTTCAACTACCGTTGATCAAACCGGCAATTTCGTCATCGCGATTTCACCTTCACAGACGCACGGTGAAGCGCTGATCGCGAAGATTCAGGACCAGGCAGGCAACGTCGGGCCAGACACGTCCTTCAATGCCACCAACTCTGGCTACCCGGGCGTGCCTGTTATCATCAGCATTGTGGATGATGTTACCCCCTCAACTGGGCCATTGAACAATAATCAGGCCACCAACGACCCAACGCCTACGATCTCGGGTACCGCAGACGCCAACAGCACGGTTAACATTTATAACAACGGCGCGCTTGTTGTAAGCGTGCTTGCCGATTCCAGCGGCAACTGGACCTGGACCTCCAACACCAACTTGCAGGACGACACATACTCCTTCACCACCACAGCAACCAACCACCTGGGCACGGGAGGAACGTCAGCGGCATTCAATATCACTATCGATACTCAGCCACCGTCAGCGCCGGACGATCTGAACGTATCTGCCGACGGCTCTGTCGTCACCGGTACAGCCGAACCAGGAAGTACCGTGACCATCAATAATAATAACGGTCTTCAGATCGGCAGCGGCGTCGCCGGAACGGATGGCTCATTTACCATCACCATTAACCCGCCTCAGACCAATGGTGAAACCATTACCGCTATCGCCACCGATCCTGCCGGGAACCCAAGCCTACCGGAAACCGCGCTCGCGCCAGACATCACGGCCCCGCTGCCGCCAGCTAATCTGGTGATTAATCCTACAGGCGATCAGGTTACCGGCATGGCGGAACCCAACAGTACGGTACATATTCTGGATCCTGGTGGCGCGATAATTGGAACAGTAACCGCCGGCTCGAACGGAGAATTCACCGCCACGCTGGTTCCGCCGCAGACCAACGGAGAACATCTTGTCGCCAACGCGACGGATGCTGCTGGCAATACCAGCGGCAACAGCGCGATTACCGCCCCGGATACCACGGCGCCTGACGCGCCAACCGGCGTCACCGTCGCCGGGGACGGTGGTTCTGTAAGCGGACATGCTGAAGCGGGAAGCACCGTCACTGTAAAAGACAGCAATGGTATTCAGATCGGCACAGGCCAGGCAGACAGCGGCGGCAACTTCACGGTGTCGATTACGCCGTCGAAAATGAACGGCGAAACGGTAAAAGTTACCGCAACGGACAGTAGCAATAACGAGAGTCAGCCAACTTCCGCGGTGGCTCCGGATATTACCGCCCCTGGAACGCCCATCATCACCGCCGTGACGGATGACCAGCCCATGTATCAGGGCCCTCTCAATAACGGCGATGTCACCAACGATAGCAAACCTAAGCTGGAAGGCACCGCCGAAGCAGGTTCTCAGGTCAAAATTTACGATAACGGCACCCTGCTGACGACCGTTGTCGCTGATATCAACGGTAACTGGAACTATACGCCAGTCTCGGCGCTAAGCGAGGGCGCTCACATCTTCACGGTGACCTCCACAGACGCCGCGAATAACACCAGCAGCGCGGCAAGCTGGAAAATAATTGTCGATACAATTGCGCCAACTGTTCCAGTGATAACGTTGGTTAACGATGACGTTGGCAGCATTACGGGCAGCGTTGCAAATAACGGTTGGGTCACCAACGACAATACGCCAACCATCTCGGGTACCGGTGAGCCAGGTTCACTGGTAAACCTGTACGATGGCATTCAGTTATTGACGGTTATTCTTGTCGACAGCTCGGGTACCTGGAGTTATACCGTTCCGGGGAATCAGGTGCTCAGCGATCGCACCCATCAGTTTACGGTATCGGCAACTGATGCCGCCGGTAATGTCATCACCTCACCCACAGTGGTCAGCGTTACCGTAGATACCCAACCGCCAGGCGCTCCTGTCATTTTGGCTGCTACCGACGACGTTGGGAATGCACCGATCGATCTGCCTACCGGAAGCCGTTCAAACGATACCTTGCCAGAGCTGAAAGGAACCGGAACAGACGGTTCTAAGATCACTCTTTATGATGGAGCTACGCCAATTGGAAGCACGACTGTTTTGCCCGGAGGCACCTGGAGTATTCAACTCGACCAACCGCTCAGTGAAGGCACACACAATTTATCCGCTATTGCCACGGACGTTGCAGGCAACGCCAGCAATGCCGGGACCTTTACGCTAACGATTGATACCACCCCACCAGCAGCCCCGGTTATCAGCTCCGCAGAAGGTCTGATTGGGACAAATCTACAAACGCTGAGTAACGGCAGCAGTACCAAGAGCTTGAATCCCGAACTCTCCGGAACCGGCGAGCCCGGCGCGAAGATTACGATTTATGATAATGGCGGTTCCATTGGTACCGTCACCGTACAGCCAGACGGCACCTGGACATTTACCCCAACCTCACTCACCGACGGGCCGCATAAATTCACCGCTACAGCGACTGACGTTGCAGGCAACACGGGGATCCCATCGGCCAGCTTTACCTTGACGGTAGACAACACACCTCCCGCACAACCAGCCGCGCCAATCATTACCGACGATGTGGCTCCAATAACAGGTGTGGTCACTAACGGCAACACCAACGATACCACGCCAACCTTTAGCGGCACGGGGAACGTCGGAGATTTGATTACCGTTTATCTGAACGGCACTCCCCCTTTGCAGGGAACGACAACAGTAGGTGCAGACGGAACCTGGAGCTTTACTCCGCCAGCACCGGTTACTCCAGGTACTTACCAGGTAACCCTCACCGCAACCGATCCTGCAGGCAACGTCAGCCAGCCATCAACAGCTATAACACTGAACATCGACACGACGCCGTCTGCGCCGCCGGTGATTATCGCCGCCAATGATAACGTCGGCGATATCATGGGTGACCTTGCACCCAACGCCGTGACCGATGACACCACGCCAACCATTCGTGGTACAGGTGTCAATGGAGACATCATCACTCTGTATAACGGCGGTACGGTGATCGGTACTGCAACGGTGGCAGGCGGTACCTGGAGTATTACCCCCGGGACTGCGCTGGCAAACGGGAGCTACACATTAAGCGCTACCGCAACAGACCCCGCAGGTAACGTCAGCGACAATTCAAACAGCATTTCGTTTACGGTTAACAACACGAAGTTAACGTTGCCGCAGGTCACGGATATCCAGGATAACGTTGGCGTCTTTACCGGTTCGCTAACCAGCGGCAGCGTCACGGACGATACAACGCCAACCATTAGCGGTACCGGCACACCGGGCAGTACGGTTTTGATTTTCGATGGTAACAATCCCATCGCCATTGCGACAGCTACCGTTGCTGCTAACGGCAGTTGGAGTGTGGATGTCCCCCTCACGCCCAATATCACTCACAAACTGACTTTCGGCGCCGTGGATGACGCAGGTAACTCACTGGCAGCAGATAACCCGCTGACGTTGATTGTCGATACCCTGCCGCCTGCAACGCCTACGGTTACCAGCGTAGACCCGAACGGTACGCTGGTTAGCGGCTCTGCCGATCCAGGCAGTACCGTCATCATTCTCAGCGGTACTTCGATCCTCGGCCAAGGGATCGCTGACGATTCAGGTAACTTCGCTGTCACAATTTCGCCAGCGCAAACAACCGGTCAGGCGCTCAACGCCATCGCTCAGGATCCCGCCGGAAATCAAAGCGACCCGACAACGTTTAGCGCTGCTACCTCCAGCGTTCCTCATCCACCAACGCTTGAGATCGTTGATGACATCGCGCCCATCATGGGGGTGATTGGCAACGGTAAAACCACCAATGACACCTTACCACTGCTGCAAGGGACTGCCACTGCAGGAGCGACTGTTAATATTTATGTAAATGGTGTTTTGCAAGTTCCATCGGTAATAGCCGACGTTGTTTCTGGCGCATGGAGTTATCAGTTACCCGCCCCACTAACTAACGGTGCAACCTATAACTTCACTGTGTCGCAAACCGTCGGTGGCATACCCAGCGGTCAGTCACCCAACTACGCTATCACCATCGACACGACGGCACCGCAAGCGCCAACGATCACCAGCATTATCGACGATGTTGCCCCCGGCACTGGCTCGTTGGATAAAGGGCAAATTACAAATGATTCACGTCCGACGCTCAACGGAACTGGCGAACCCGGGGCAACCATTACCCTCTACGATAACGGTATCGCTTATGCCACAACGACCATAAACAGTAACGGATTCTGGAGCTTTACCCCGACAGCACCGCTGGGAGAAGGCGATCATCTCTTTACCGCCCGCGCAACGGACGCCGCTGGCAACCAGGGAGATCCATCCAGTGATTTCCGGATCATTGTCGATACCCTGGTACCGAATGCGCCATCTATTGTGACGGTCACGGACAACGTTGGTACGATCCAGCCCCTGACCTCAGGGCAGTTGACCAATGATAATACCCCAACGCTTGCTGGCGTTACCGAGGCGGATTCGGTTGTTACCATCCGCGATAATGGCACGGTAATCGGCACAACCACCAGCGACGAAAATGGCAACTGGAGCTTTACGCCTGCCCCAGCTCTCGGAGAAGGAAGCCACTCGCTGACTGCCAGTGTTACAGATAACGCGGGTAACATTAGCCCGACAACGCCACCATTTGTGGTCGTCGTCGACACGCTGGCGCCAGCCGCACCGAGCATTACCTCAGTAATTGACGATCAGCCCGGCAATACCGCGCTGACCAACGGACAGCTTACAAACGATGCGCAGCCTACCCTGAACGGCAAAGGCGAGATTGGCGCCATCATCACGATCCGTGATAACGGCGCTGAAATAGGTACAACTCAGGTGGACGAGTCAGGTAACTGGAGCTTCACTCCGGATGCTCCGCTGGGACAGGGGCAACATAATTTCACCGTCGTTGCCACAGATCAGGCGGGAAACACAGGCGGAGTATCATCATCGTTTACTATTGAGCTGGACTCTATTGCCCCGTCAATACCGGTCATCAGTTCGGTGCAGGACAATACCGCGCCGACAACCGGGCCTATCTCCAATGGGCAAATCAGCAACGAAAGTCGCCCGGCGCTCAGCGGTACCGGTGAAATTGGCGCAACCATTACCGTGCTGAGCGATGGTCAGGCCATTGGCACCACCATCGTCGGCGCAGGCGGAAACTGGAGTTTTACGCCCTCCGCGGCATTGGGTAACGGCCAGCATACTCTGACCGTCACGGCTACAGATAGCGCAGGCAATACCAGCCTGCCTTCTGGTGGCTTTACCTTCACCGTCGATACTCTGGCACCGACAGCACCAGTGATTACTCAGGTTGCGGATGATGTCGGCCCACTGATTGGAAATCTGAACAACGGTCAGGCCACGAACGATCCACTTCCGACGCTTAGCGGTACGGCAGAAGCCAATTCCATGGTGAAAATTTACGATAACGGAGCGCTGATCGGATCTGCTCCTGTAGATGGTATGGGCGCCTGGAGCTTCACACCGGGAACCCAACTTGGCAACGGTAACCACGCGCTGACGGTAACAGCCACCGACGCGGCCGGAAACGTCAGCCCGACGTCTGCGGGATTTAACATCGTTGTTGATACCGTCGCCCCGCTTGCGCCAACGATTATCCAGGCGTTTGATGACGTGCAGCCGGGAACCGGAACGCTATCGAACGGAGCCTTTACCAACGACACCCGTCCCGTACTCAGCGGTTCAGCGGAAGCCGGTGCCCGGGTAGCCATCTACGATAATGGCGCGCTGCTGGCAACGGTGACTGCGACGATAGACGGCACCTGGGAATATCTGACCACCACACTTGGCAACGGTCAGCATGTGTTTACCGCCATCGCCACCGACGCCGCCGGGAACGTGGGCCCTGTCTCAGACGGGTTTACGATTAATGTCGACACCATTGCACCATCCGTCCCGCTGCTGGTCTCGGTGGTGGATGATATCGCAGGCGGCGTGTTCAATGCAGCGCTCAGCAACGGACAGTTGACCAACGATGCACGCCCGACGCTGAACGGTACCGCCGAGGCAGGCAGCACCGTCAGCATCTATGACGGAAGCACCCTGTTGGGTACCGCGCTGGTGCAAAGCAATAACAGTTGGTCGTTTACCCCAACCACACCGCTGGCTAATGGATCGCACACCTTCACAGTCACCGCCACTGATGCGGCGGGCAACACCAGCGGCGCGACGGCAGGCTTTAGCGTGGTGGTTGACACCACGGCGCCGACGCAGCCTTCAATCAGCAGCATTATTGACGATGTCGGGCCAAACACCGGGCCGATTGGCAGCAATCAGCCGACCAACGACGCACGCCCAACGTTAAACGGCATCACGGAAGCCAACGCGCGAGTTGATATTTATGATAACGGCAGCTTTGTCACCAGCGTAACGGCGGACGGCAGCGGCAACTGGAGCTACACCCCGACTACCGTGTTGGCACAAGGTACCCACTCGTTTACCATCACTGCAACGGACAGTGCGGGTAATACCAGTGGCATATCGTCTGCGGCAGCGATCGTGGTCGATACCGTTGCCCCGGGTATTCCAGCCGGGCTGGCGGTAAACGCCAACGGCACCGCGCTCACCGGCGTTGCCGAGCCAAACAGCACGGTCATTATTACCTCCAGCGGCGGAACGGTGCTCGGCACGGCAACCGCCAACGCCTCCGGTAATTTCACCTTCACTCTGAACCCACCGCAAATCAGTGGGCAAACTCTGCTGGTCAGCGCACAGGATGCCGCAGGCAACATCGGTACGGCGGGTAACGTGCTGGCACCGTTTACCGGCGTACCGCCTGCGCCTGTTATTGCCAGCGTGCTCGATGACGTCGGCACTATCATGGGACCCGTCGCTCCCGGTAAAACCACCAATGACACCCTGCCAACGCTCAGCGGAACGGCGCAGGCTAACGCCGTCATCAATCTGTACAACAACGGTGTGCTAATGGGCTTCACGACCGCAGACGGTAACGGGATCTGGAGCTTTACCCCATCCGGTGCACTCAGCGAAGGTAACCATGCGTTTACCGCCACGGCAACCAACGCCAACGGCGCAAGTGGGTTGTCCGGTTCGTTCAGCGTGATCGTGGACACCACGCCACCGACCGCGCCAACGCTCCTGATCAGCGCCGATGGCGGTACCGTCAGCGGCGTCGCCGAAGCGGGAAGCACGGTCACCATTTCTCTGCCCGGCGGCACCAGCGTGACGGCAATCGCCAACAGCAGCGGTGTCTACAGCGTCAACCTGCCGGTTCGCCAGATTGAAGGGCAGTCGCTGTCCGCCACGGCGACCGATGCTGCGGGAAATACCTCATCGCCGACAAGCGCTCTCGCACCAGTATTGCCGCTGCTGGCTGAAGACAATGTCACCAGCCTGCCGCTACAAACCGATGTCACCGTCAGCACCGAGCATCAAAGCGATTATGGTTTCCTGTTGGTCAATGCGCTGGGAAATGTCGCCAACGTGCTGGGGAACGATACGGCAAGCGTGAATTTCAGCATCGCTTCTGGTGGCAGCGGATCCATTACAATCAATGCCGCAGCGACCGGCGTGGTGCTGTCGCTGTTAAACACACTTGAAGTCGTCATCCAGCGCTTTGACACCGCGCTGAATGCCTGGGTGACGGTGGTGGATACCGGGAAACCAGACTTTGCCAGCCTCCTCACTCTGGGCGCCTCAGGCGTAACGCTCAATTACAGCGGACTGACTGGCGGTGATTACCGCGTGGTCAGCTACAACACCAACCTGCTGGCGACCGGGGCATACACCAGCCTTGATGTCTCAGTGGTAAAAGCCAGCGCAGGAACCATCACCGGCGGTACTACCGAGTCTGGCAATATCATCACCGATACCGATCCCGCCAACGGGCAGGATAATGCCCCTTCCGGCACGCTGGTCACCGCCATCACCGACGGTAACGGCAACGTCGTGAACATCCCGGCGGGCGGCATTGATGTGCAGGGGAAATACGGCATCCTGCATATCAATCAGAACGGTAGTTACACCTATACCCTGACCAATACGTCAATCTCGGTGTATGGCCGTTCCGAAAGTTTCACCTACACGCTGACGCATGGCAGCGATCACTCCTCGGCAAAACTGGTGGTAACGCTCGGTCAGGCGCCCACCACCAGTACGGTAACCGCGGCAGACGATGTGGCTGCGCTGACTTACGGGACGCAGGTCATCGCGGTTGATCATGGCACATCACAGCAAACCGGCTTCACCCTCGCCAACGTCGGACTGGGCAATGTGCTGGATGTCAGTCTGGTTAACGGTTTAACCAATCCGATCAAATTTAATGTGGATGATGGCGCAACCCGCACGTTGACCGTCAAGGCCAGCGTTCTCGGCGTCACGGTTGGCGGTTTTGACCTCTATGTTTATCGCTTCAACGAGTCCATTCAGCAGTATGAGCAGTTCCGCGTGAAGCCCAACTGGGTCACGGCGCTGCTAGGAGGTAGCTCAACGGATTACACCATCACCCTGCCTGGCGGTGACTATCTGTTCCTGCTTAACGCCTCCGGCGGTCTGACGCTGCTGACCAGCTATACCCTGAATATACAGGCCGATCACACCTACGCCGTCGACAGCCTGAGTGCGACAACCAATGGAAACCTGCTGGTCAACGACTCGGCTCCGGCCAATACCGTTATCACCGAAGTTAACGGTGTCACCGTAAACGGAACGGGTACAACCACCATTAACGGGCAGTACGGCACGCTGACTATTGATGCGAAAGGGAACTACACCTACACGCTGAGAAGCGGACTGGGCGCAGACGGTATCAATACGCCGGACAGTTTCGTGTATAAGATCAAAGCGCCAAACGGCGATACCGGCAGTGCATCGCTGAATATCAAACCAACCCCACAGGCGCTGGATGCAGTAAATGACGTCAGCAGCACGATGGCGGTTAGTACCGTTCAGGATTCTGCTGCGTACGGAAGCGGCGCGCTGGGAACAGCGACAATTCCGACGCTGGGGAGCAAAGCAACCGGTACAGGTTCGTTTGATATCGCGACAAATGACGTTCTGAAAGGCGCCACGCTCAACTTCAATATCGGCACGCTTATCACCGTCGGTACGCTGGGCATTACCTGGACAATAACAGGTCCTGACGGATTCTCGCTTTCTGGCTCTGTACCCGCCAGTTCAATCAGCCTGTTAGGCAGTTCAATTGCCGTCTCACTGGGTAATGCTGAGTTAGCCGCAGGCCATTACAACATCAGCTTCACAGGAACGATGGGAGGACTGGCAGTTGGCAACGTCAGTATTACACCGAACGTCACGGGTACGACATGGCACCTCAATACCTATGACGTTAACGCCACCACGGTGAATGGCAATATTTTTGATGGTAGTGATGCCGCAGGTGCGCACGATCAGCTCTCAACCGTCCATACCCAGCTCACCGTCATTGGCTTTAACGGCAGTACTGCCACCCTTAATCCGGCCAGCAGCGCCAGTAGCGCAACAATTCAGGGTCATTATGGTTCACTGACTATGAACCTGGATGGCTCATACATCTACACGCTAAAACCGGGTACAACCGTAGCATCGCTCACCAGTAAAGAGACCTTTACCTATACGCTTAACGACCAAAACGGGCATACGGACACCGCAACGCTGACCATCAATATGAATCCGCAGATGGCAAGCAGCGCACAGCATGACGTAATCACCGGTTCGGCCTACGGCGATACGCTGATTTATCACCTGCTCAACGCCAACGACGCTACCGGCGGCAACATTAGCAATGGTGCTACCGACACCTGGACCAACTTCTCACTGGCCCAGGGTGACAAAATCGATATCGGCGACCTGCTGGTGGGCTGGAACGGGCAGAACGCTACGCTCGGCAACTACCTCACCGTAACCACCAGCGGTAACAACACGGTGATTGCCATCGACCGCGACGGTACGGGCAACACATATCACTCAACCAATCTCATAACGCTGGAGAACGTACACACCACGCTCGATGAGCTGGTGCAACAAAATCACATCGTGCCCTGACGTTAACGCAATGCGTTAAAGCGCCATAACTACAGCCCCGGATGCCATGACGTCCGGGGCAATAACAGTCGTCGCTGCCGTATTTTGTAAGGGATAAACTATGAGAAATGTCGCGCCTGTTGCATTACTTCTGGCATTAACGCTCTGTACCCTGCGGGTGAATGCCGAAGATGAACCGCAAATTATTACGCCGGAAGGACTGGCCACCAGCCAGATGCTTCCCTCGCTGGACGGCGCGGTTGCCGATCTGCCGCTGAGCGCTGCCGCCCCCGGCAACCTGATGCTCAACGACGCGGTAAGTCGTGCCGTGAGCTGGCATCCTTCTATTCGTGAATCGATCGGCAAACTGCTTTCGCAAAACGAACAGATCGACGTGGCGAAATCGAAATATTACCCGCAGGTTTCTGCCGGAATGAATAACGGTTACAGCAATACCTATACCGACCACGGCTTTAGCCCGGCGCTGGTTATTTCGGTGTCACAAATGCTGTACGACTTCGGCAAAGTGGCAAGCCAGGTCCGCGCCGAGACCGCCGGAGCCGCACAACAGCAGGCGAATGTGTTACTCAGTATTGATACCATCGCCCACGCAACCGCCAACGCGATAGTCCAGGTGCAGACGTGGCAGCAAATGGTGGACGCCGCCGAAGAACAGCTCACCGCCTTAAACGACATTGGTCGACTGACCCGACAACGCAATGATGAAGGGGCAACCTCGCTGTCCGACGTGGTGCAAACCGATGCGCGTATCGAGTCTGCGCGTTCTCAGCTGGCGCAGTATCAGGCCAATCTCGACAGCAGTAAGGCCACATTGATGAGTTACCTCGGCTGGAACTCACTTAACGGCATCAGCAACGAATTCCCGGCCAAACTGGACAGCAGCTGCGATGTGGTCAAACCGGAAGATAAACTGGTTCCCGCGGTTCTGGCGGCCTGGGCGCAGGCAAATGTGGCACAGGCAAATCTCGATTACGCCAACGCGCAGATGACGCCCACCATCTCTTTGGAACCGTCGGTGCAGCATTATCTCAACGACAAATACCCCAGCCATGAGGTGCTCGACAAAACCCAGTACTCAACGTGGGTAAAAGTTGAGATGCCGCTGTATCAGGGGGGCGGACTCACCGCCAGGCACAACGCCGCCAGCCATGCGGTAGAGTCTGCACAATACTCCATCCAGCGCACCCGACTCGAAGTACGACAAAAATTACTGGAGTCCCGCAGCCAGGCAATGAGCCTCGCCACCGCCCTGCAGATTCTGCGCCGCCAGCAGCGACTGAGTGAACAAACGCGCGAGCTTTATCAACAGCAGTATCTGGACCTCGGTTCGCGCCCGCTGCTCGACGTGCTTAACGCCGAGCAAGAGGTGTATCAGGCCCGTTTTGCCGAACTCCAGACTCAAAACCAGCTGCGCCAGCTCCAGCTGAACTGCCTCTATAACACTGGCTCGCTTCGCCAGGCGTTCGCCTTAAATAATCGCAGCATTCAATCGGTGGAGATCAAGCTATGAGCGACCTCGATTCACATGCAAAAGATGCGATTAGCGAACACGCTCTTAGCCAGTGGGCGCAGGCGATGACGCATATTGCCAATCACTATCGCGTGGCCTGTTCTCCCGGCGCAATCCAGGCCAACGCCCCGTGGTTTGCGGGAAAAAGCCGGGCAACGGCCCTGTCGCAACTGGCGCGTCAGGCGGGACTGTCATTTCATGCGCTGGATACCGCCACGCAGGTGTTCGGTCAGTGGCGTCTGCCGGTGGTGGCGGAACTGCGCGACGGCCAGCTAATGGTGATAGAACATTTCAACGGCGAAGATGCACTGGATGTGTTTATCATCGCCGAAGAGGGCCAGCGTAACCGGCTCACGGTCGCAGAGCTTCTGCCGGAGATCGTGAGTATTACCGCGATGCGCCCGCTGTCGGCGCTGAAGGACAGTCGGGTAGACCGCTATATTTCGCGCTTCAAGCCCGACTGGATGCGCGAACTGGTGTTAAAAGACATTAGTCCTTATCTGCCGGTCATGATTGCCGCCTTTCTGATTAACGTTCTGTCGCTCGCCGGGATTATCTTTTCCATGCAGGTTTATGACCGGGTGATCCCCGCCCAGTCTTATCCAACGCTGTATGTTCTCTCCACTGGCGTTCTGGTGGCGGTGCTGTTTGGCTTTTTGCTGCGCGAAGCGCGTACCCACATAATGGACCTGCTCGGCAAACGCGCCGATATGCGCATTTCCGATCGCGTGTTCAGCCATGCATTGCGCCTGCGCAACAGCGCCGTCCCCCGCTCGACGGGGAGCTTCATTTCTCAACTGCGCGAGCTGGAACAGGTTCGCGAGATGATCACCTCCTCGACCATGTCGACCATTGTCGATCTGCCGTTTTTCTTTTTGTTTATCGTGGTGCTGGCTTTTATCGCCCCGCCGCTGGCATGGATAGCGCCCGTCGCGGCCCTGCTGATGATCCTGCCAGGTTTGCTGTTACAGAAGAAGCTGGCGGTGCTCGCCAACCAGGCTGCCCATGAATCCACCCTGCGCAACGCGGTGCTGGTCGAGAGCGTTCAGGGGCTGGAAGACATCAAGCTGATGCAGGCGGAAAACCGCTTTTTACAGCAGTGGAACAGCTACATCCGCATTACCGGAGAGTCCGGGCTGCGCACGCGCAGGCTGACTCAGGGGCTGATTGGCTGGGGCATGTCGGTACAAAGCCTGGTCTACGCCGCGATCATTATGTTCGGCGCGCCGATGGTCATTGAAGGCACGATGACCACCGGCGCCGTGGTGGCCGCTTCGATGCTCGGTTCCAGAATGATTGCCCCAATGGCTAATCTGTGCGGCGTGCTGGCCCGCTGGCAACAGGTCAAGGCGGCGAAGATGGGGTTAGACAGCATCATGCAGCTTCCCACCGAAACGCAGTACGACGAAGACCGGGTGCATCAGGAGATTTTTCACGGCCATTATCTGTTTGAGAACGCACACTTTCGCTACCACAGCGACGATCAGCGCGTTCCGCTGCGCATCTCGCGCCTGGAGGTCATGCCCGGCGAGCGCGTGGCAATCCTCGGGCGTAACGGTGCAGGGAAATCAACCCTGCTGCAGGCCATGGCGGGTGGTGTGGAGATTATCCAGGGCGATGTCCGGCTCGACAACCTGAGTCTGGCGCAGATCGATATGGCTGATTTACGCCGCAACATCGGTTTTCTTAGCCAGAACGCGCGGCTGTTTTTCGGCACCCTGCGCGAGAACCTGACCCTCGGCGCACCGCATGCCAGCGACGCGCAGATCTTCGAAGCGCTGGAGGTCAGCGGCGCGGCAGCTTTCGTTAAACAGCTCGCCAAAGGGCTGGCGCATCCCATTATGGAGGGCGGCAACGGTTTGTCCGGTGGACAACGGCAGTCGATCCTGCTGGCAAGAATGCTGCTGCGATCGCCCAATATCGTGCTGCTCGACGAACCCAGCGCCTCGCTGGATGAACATACCGAGCGGGAGTTTATTCAGCGCCTGAACCAGTGGCTGGGCAACCGCACATTGATTGTCGCCACCCATCGCGTACCGGTTCTGGAGCTGGTCGAACGCGTGGTGGTATTAAAAGAAGGCCAACTGGTTATGGATGCCCCGAAAGCGCAGGCATTAAATGCGAGCCGGGCACCCGCCCCAACTCACGGTCGGGAGTGGAAAAATGAAAACCAATCCGCATGATGCCGCCATGGACGACCTCGATATCCGCCGCGAGCACCGTTTTTCCGGGGCCAGCCGTATTATTCTGCTCAGCACGCTGCTGTTTGCCGTCCTGGGTATCTGGGCATATTTCGGCAAGCTGGATGAAGTCTCAACCGGCAGCGGAAAAGTGATCCCCAGCTCGCGAGAGCAAGTCTTGCAGTCGCTGGATGGCGGCATTCTCGCCGAGCTTACTGTACGCGAGGGAGATAAAGTGCAGGCCAATCAAATAGTCGCCCGCCTCGACCCCACCCGTTCTGAGTCCAATGTTGGGGAGAGCGCCGCCCGTTATCGCGCCTCATTGGCTTCCAGCGCAAGGCTTAATGCCGAAGTTAACGATCTGCCGCTGGTCTTTCCCGATTCACTGCGCGCCTGGCCGGACCTCATCGCCTCCGAAACTCGCCTGTATAAAAGCCGCCGCGCGCAGCTTGCGGATTCAATGGCAGAACTGCAAGATGCACTGGTCTCAGTAAATAAAGAACTGGCCATCACCCAACGGCTGGAGAAAAGCGGTGCCGCCAGCCACGTAGAAGTGCTGCGCCTGCAACGACAAAAAAGCGATCTGGGATTAAAAATCACCGACCTGCGCTCACAATATTTCGTGCAGGCGCGGGAAGCGCTGTCAAAGGCCAACGCCGAAGTGGATATGCTGGCGGCGATTTTAAAAGGACGCGAGGATTCCGTCACCCGCCTGACCGTACGCGCGCCGATGCGCGGTATTGTGAAAAACATCCAGGTCACCACCATCGGCGGCGTTATCCCGCCCAACGGCGAGATGATGGAGATTGTGCCGCTGGACGATCATCTACTAATAGAAACCCGACTGTCACCGCGTGATATCGCTTTCATCCATCCTGGACAACGGGCGCTGGTGAAGATTACCGCCTATGACTACGCCATTTACGGCGGTCTGGAAGGCGTAGTCGAAACCATCTCTCCGGACACCATTCAGGACAAAGTGAAACCGGAAATCTTCTATTACCGCGTGTTTATCCGCACGCATCAGGACTTCTTACAGAACAAACTGGGACGCCATTTCTCCATCGTACCAGGCATGATTGCCACAGTGGATATAAAAACAGGTGAAAAAAACATCGTCGACTATTTAATCAAACCGTTTAATCGCGCAAAAGAAGCGCTGCGCGAGCGCTAAATCCTTGAGGATTAGGGGTTGCGGGGGCTGGTCACGCGTGTCACAAGTCTGTTATACTTGCTCTAACACATTGGGGCTGATTCTGGATTCGACGGGATTCGCGAAACCCAAGGTGCATGCCGAGGGGCGGTTGGCCTCGTAAAAAGCCGCAAAAAAATAGTCGCAAACGACGAAAACTACGCTTTAGCAGCTTAATAACCTGCTCTGAGCCCTCTCTCCCTAGCTTCCGCTCTTAAGACGGGGATCAAAGAGAGGTCAAACCCAAAAGAGATCGCGTGGAGGCCCTGCCTGGGGTTGAAGCGTTAAAACTAATCAGGCTAGTCTGGTAGTGGCGTGTCTGTCCGCAGGTGCCAGGCGAATGTAAAGACTGACTAAGCATGTAGTGCCGAGGATGTAGGAATTTCGGACGCGGGTTCAACTCCCGCCAGCTCCACCAAATCATGATCCGGATACGTCCGGTGAAGTACAGAAAGCCCGCACGGCACAAGCCCTGCGGGCTTTTTTGTGTCTGTCGTTGTCCGAGAACATCCGGCTAAATCCAGAGAAAATTGGTACACGTTTAGGTACACGCTATACTGTGGTCCATTAAACGTGTACCAATTATGGAAAGGATCCAGACATGGCGCGTATCACACGCCCCCTCACTAACAATGAAATCCTTAAAGCCAAACCCCGTGAAAAAGACTTCACCCTTCATGATGGTGATGGCTTGTTCTTGCTCGTCAAAACCACTGGTAAAAAACTCTGGCGCTTCCGTTATCAACGACCGGGAAGCAGCAGCCGCACAAATTTGAGTCTCGGCTCATATCCTGCCCTTACACTCGCAACAGCTCGTCAGATACGCGACCAATATTTGGCTACGCTCGCGCAGGGGATGGATCCACAACAGCAGCAAGAGCAAGCATCAGAGCAACGTCAGATTGAGCTGGATAGCATTTTCTCAACAGTGGCCGCCAACTGGTTCAAAATGAAAAGCAAAAGCGTCACAGAGGATTACGCGAAAGATATATGGCGCTCTTTAGATAAGGACGTGTTCCCGGCAATCGGTGCAATACCCGTTCAGGAGATAAAGGCCAGAACGATTGTTGAAGCATTGGAGCCAATCAAAGCGCGCGGAGCTCTGGAGACAGTTCGCCGCTTAGTACAGCGTGTAAATGAGGTTATGATTTATGCGGTGAACACTGGCTTAATCGATGCAAATCCGGCATCAGGTGTTGGTATGGCCTTTGAGAAACCCAAAAAACAAAACATGCCGACGCTACGACCAGAAGAATTGCCGAAGCTCATGCGCTCTTTGATTATGTCAAATTTGTCTGTACCGACTCGCTGTCTTATTGAGTGGCAGCTCCTGACTGTTGTGCGCCCTTCTGAGGCTTCTGGCGCTCGGTGGGCTGAGATCGATCTCGATACAAAGCTCTGGACGATTCCAGCCGATAGGATGAAGGCTAAGCGTGAACATATTGTTCCTTTATCATCCCAAGCATTAGATATTTTGGAGATAATGAAACCTATAAGTGCTCACCGAGAACATATTTTCCCGAGCAGAAACGATCCCAAACAAGCAATGAATAGCCAGACGGCTAATGCTGCACTTAAGCGGATCGGTTATGGTGGAAAACTTGTTGCACATGGCTTAAGGTCTATCGCAAGTACAACGTTAAATGAACAAGGATTCAATGCAGATGTAATAGAATCAACTCTTGCACATACGGATAAAAATGAAGTTAGGAGAGCATATAATCATGCTCTTTATTTAGAACAGAGAACCCAACTACTTACGTGGTGGGGAGAATATATCAAAGAAGCTAGGAGTAAATAAGAATGCCTAACGTATTTAATAATAATAAGTTAGAAGACTGTTTTAATTTGGCTTTATTAAACATCATTAAACATGGTGATACTGATATTTTCCCATATCCTTTCGAGAGTCGTTTATTCGAGGACAAAAAAGACATAGTCATTGATGCTTTAATGGATACATTCGAAAACTTCGAACAACATAAAGTTGATTATCAGCCGACTCTAATTAACAGTTTTTCAAGTGTAGGCTATTATGGTTATCGATGGGCAACTCAAATAGATCCATACTGGAACGCTTTTTTCTTAGGGCTTGTCATACGTTTATCTAAAGATATTGAAGACAGAAGAGCGAACTCAGATAAAGTGTACTCATATAGATTTTCTCCTAACTTAGATGAAGGAACTCTTTTTGATAAAGGAATATCATGGCGAAAATATCAGGAGGACAGCATAACTAAATGTCAAGATGATAGTATCAAGTATATACTTACTTGTGATATTGCTGATTTCTATCCAAGGATATATCATCACCGATTAGAGAACGCCTTAGATCGCATTGATCCGCAAAGGGAATACTCATATAAAATAAAAAAACTGCTACAATTATTCACTGAAACAAAATCATATGGTGTACCAGTAGGATGCCCTGCATCTAGAATACTTGCTGAACTTGCCTTAGACTCCATTGACCAGTTACTCTCAATGAATCAAATAAGCTATAAACGGTATGTTGATGACTTCATTATTTTTTGCCAATCTAAAGAGGAAGCTCATAACATATTAACCTTTATCAGCAAAAAATTAATGGAGAATGAAGGTCTGACGTTGCAAAAACATAAAACCAACATTGTCTCAAAAGAAGAATTTTTATCTGTAACTAAAGCAAAATTACATGGAAGCGAGGAAGATGAAGAAGCCCCTATGAAAGCAAAATTCATGAGCTTACCTATCAGATTTGACCCTTATTCAGCAAATGCAGTTGAGGAGTATGAAGAAATTAAAGAGGCTCTAAAAGATTTTGATCTCTTAGCCATGCTCAATAGCGAACTACAAAAATCAAAAATAAATCAATCATTTAGCAAGCATTTGATTAAAGCATTTTCCGTAACATCGAATGAAACTATTTCAAGTGCATTTAAAGTTATGTTCAATAATTTAAATGAACTATATCCAATATTCACCACAATAATGCAAGTAGCATCTGCTAATTGGCAAAAAATTGACACCACCACAAAAAATATTATCCTGGATAAAATAATTCAATTAATTAGAGATGAATCTTACATTCTCAAAGCAGAGTTAAACATTGCTTATGTCGCCAGAATGCTATCTAAAGAAAATAGTGAAAAATCAGTACTTATACTTACTGAGATTTATAAAAAAAACCCAGAAAGTCAATTGATAAAAAATACTGTAACTCAATCAATGGCAAAGCTAAGAGTAATTCCTTGGCTCTCAGACATAAAGAAAAACTTTGCTGGATTACATCCTTTGCAACGCAGATTATTGATAATCTCCAGTTTCTTACTCGGTGACGAAGGGAGGCACTGGAGAGACCACAATAAAGCAACCTTTAACTTCATTGAAGTAATATACAGAGATTGGGCTAGTTACAGACAAACATCACGTAATCTGGAGGATGCTTTATGATTTCTGAATTGACTTTTTCAAGAAAATTCACTTCATATTGGAATCAACTTCTTCCAAACGCCAATAATTTCATAAGAATAGTTAACGGTAGTTTGATTGATGATGTTTATCCCCCCCTTGATGAAAATGGGAAAAAGGAAAATAATGTTTTTGTTAATGAGTGTGGTTTTAATCTGTATGTTGCAATACATAACAATATTATTAGCGAGCAATTACTTTTGTCGAATGATCTTTTTTACGCCCCAGAATTCTCGAGAGTTATAGAGAAAACAGAGCTTGAATTAAGAAAATTTAGCTACGGTTCTAATTTTGAATTACCTTTATCAGTTCCCGAATATAACAGCATTAAAAGTATAGCGTGGAATATATTAAATAGGTATCGCATATACCAAACCATCTCCTCACCTTTATTTTCAGGTTGTGGGATAATCAATAACTCATACGGAGACATTTACTACCCAAATACACTTGTAGAAATAAAATCTGGCGATAGGAAATTTAGTGTATATGATTTAAGACAATTACTAATCTATTTTACACTTAACTTCTACTCCAGAGAAAAACGCCCTCTCCAAAAGTTTGAATTATTCAATCCTAGAATGGGAATAGTTTACAATGATGACATAACAATCCTATGCCGTGAACTAGCATTCATCCAGCCAGAAGAAATGTTTTTCCAGATAATGACGGCCATAACTGATGAAAACTTCATAGACACGGAGTTTCAGCGGTAATTATTAATATACAAAACACGCCTCCAAGATATTTTTACATTCGGAGGCGTAAATCCGCATATTTAAAACTTTAAAAGCAAAGACAATTCCACTTTAATAATTCTATATATTACAATGCGTTAATCCAATCTAACATCTACACGCATAACTAATTTTACTTATTACGTTTCCCTCCGTAAATATTTGCTTTATGCCAAAACCTGCATCCTAGTATCTTCATAAGGTTAATGAGGTTCTCATTATCACAACCCCCAAAGAATCAGTACTGTATAGCATTGTATTTTACTGCCAAAATAAACACACACTTTGTAGTTCTTGCGCGCAATGCTCTCCCCGCCACGCCTGCCCGCTTCCTGGGGCGTTTTTAATGCAGGAGCATGAAGGGGCTCAGGCCGCGCCAGTACTGGTGCGGCAGGGTGTGGAAAATTCAGGTTTTTGCATGCAAAGCCATGCAGCGTAGGCATGCATGGCTATTTTTATTAAAAAGACGGGTATTTTCGGGGTGTTTTATGCTGATTTTTTGCGGGTCTGTGCGGCCTGTCGGCGTATGAAAATCTGACTCTGTTCAGGCGTATATTTTGCCCGGTTGTCGTCTCTCGATGCTCTGTCAGGCCGGAAACCGATGGTTGTCAGAATGTCGCGATCTTCCTCTGCGTAATCAATATTTCCTCCGCGGGTTACATGAACGGACAGCGCTTCGCGAACACTGGCGACCGCCCGATCGAGAGCCCGTTCTCTGACGATGTCAGGTTGTTCGCTGAGATGCATTAATTCTGGTGCCAGTACGGCGGCCAGTGCGTCGCCGCTTACCTGCATAAAGGCGTGGAGCTGACGACGGATACTGATACGCTGCACGGCTTCATGCGACCGGATGTACTGCCCGGCCGACTGATTTACCGCCCATATTTTCAGGTCAATATCATCACGCAGCGCCTGTGCTGCCTCCGGTTCATAACGGGTACAGGTCAGCTCCAGCTCTTTTAGCGCCATTTCAGCCCGCGCCAGTGCTGACTTGCTGCTCATCCAGTCCGATTTATTCTTCTGACAGGTTTCAAAGGCCTGTTCCAGTAGTGCTCGTGCCATTTTCTTTTCTCCTGAATCAGTGGCGCAGCGATGAGCGGGCGCAGTCCAGAATTCGGGTCGGTGTTTCTGATACCGTCTGTGGTGGTTCGGGCTTTTCTTCTGCCGGTGGCCGTATCACCTCGTCAATAGACTCGATGGTGCGAAAGGTCGTGGAGCAA
The DNA here is from genome assembly GCF_002042885.1 of Citrobacter portucalensis. Classification (GTDB taxonomy): domain Bacteria; phylum Pseudomonadota; class Gammaproteobacteria; order Enterobacterales; family Enterobacteriaceae; genus Citrobacter; species Citrobacter portucalensis. The sequence continues at coordinate 497,024 of NZ_MVFY01000002.1, read as the reverse complement.
AAGACATTCACGCACTGGAGGTAGCTCTGTTTGACGTTATCCGACAGGTAGCGACTGGTACGGACATGGGCAGCCTGTTTGCAGTACGGGCAGCGCATCATGGCTTAACCCCCTGTGATTTTTTCTTCTGCGCCAGCTCTTTAGCCCGCGCCATTCTGAGAGCAGGGCTTTTATAGAGTTTCATGTCCACGCCGGTAAGAGCCGGACGGTGAAGCCCAATTATTGAAATTACCGGCTCCTGCGCCATGTTGAATGTGTAGAACCTGCTTTGCGCCAGTACATTCTCACCCAACTCCTGAATGAGAACGTTGTGAGGGTGTTCTTCTCCCTTAATTTCGAGCTCACGCAGGCGTAACGCAAAAGCGCGTACCAGCGCCGGGGGAATCTCTTTCATGACCGCCGACCACTCATTCCGGGCATGGGCAGAAAGCGCCTCTGAATGGGCGCTGACGTATTCTTTTCCTGATGTACAGGCGGCCAGCATGGTACTGGCTTTATCATCGTTGAGCTCATCAATCAGGGCGGTGAATTCTTCCGCCAGCTCCCGACCGGCCACTCGCTGACTGTGTTCGGTTTTCAGTTCCGGGGTCATCATGCCGCGCAGTTCGCGAAAACGGGTACGCCAGTTCTGTTCGGCTTCGGCACTTTCATTCAGCGCGTTCTGACGCTCTTTCCCGCTGCGGATAATGGCGGCATCAATATCATTCAGTTTCAGCATATTTTCCGTGTGTGCGGATTTGGCCTTGCTGAACACATCAAGAGCGTTATTTATCGTGACCTCGGCGTTCTGGTTTGCTTTCTCGTTAAGGGTATCCAGTGCGCTGTCAATGGCCGTGCGGATTTTCTCATCCTGCGTGCTGCCGATGGTTTTCATTACTGCGGTAAACAAATCTGGTTTCATCGTCGGGTTCTCTCTGTGTTTTCAACCTGACGCCATTCTGCCGTCCCTCAGACAACAACTCGATTCATTGCGGTTGTAGCAGACATGGCACAAACAGGACTTCAAAACCCGGCTGGCCAGAGAAAGGTCGCAGGAAAACCCCTCTCTCTGTTTGTTTTTTTACGATTAACTATTCACTACTGTTCAACTTAAGAAAAAAGATAAGTAATACAGTAAGATAAGTGGTGAACAGTTAGGGGGCTGACTGTTCACCGTCTGTTCACCACTGTTCACCCTCCCTTTTTTCAGTCAGCCAATCACTTAGACTTTTTAACGATTAAAAAGTGAAAATATATAAATAAAAGTAATCATGAATAGGCCATCAGTTTGCCAACAATTACCAAAAGATTGCCAACGATTACCACTGTATAAAAATCGTTCTGTTGTGTGGTAAAGCACTACAAAATGACTTGTTGCCCTGAGGGAAAATATTCACAAAATAGAGAGCTACCCGAAGCCGGACGGACACGACCGGCACTGTATGGACTTTGTGAGGTAGCCCGATGCACACCGCTTTTTCTTCCCCGTCTTCTGCCCCTGCCGTGCCGCTGATGCCGGTTTCTGATACCGTTCACGAGCGTTTTATCCGTCTGCCCGAAGTGATGCATCTGTGCGGCCTGTCCCGCTCGACCATTTACGACCTCATCAGCCGGGAAGCCTTCCCGAAACAAATCTCCCTCGGTGGTAAAAACGTGGCGTGGGCGCAGTCTGAAATCACCGCATGGATGGCGGATCGCATCGCCGAACGCAACCGGGGCTATGACGCATGATGATGACCATTCAGCAAACAGCCTCTTTTTCTGGCTTGCTTCTTTTCGCCGTTTCCAGGTATAGTTTTCCCGCTGCCGCAAAATCGGCAGCCGGGCGTAGGAACCCGTGTAATTCACAGGCGACAACAGACGCGCCATGCGTCTTTTTTTACGTCGTTGCTCAGGCACACCCATTTTTCGGGCTGTGGTGCTTATTCCATAGCCCCTGTCAGATAATGGTGGTCCGGGCGGGGCAGCTTTCGGGCTGGCCGGTATTCTGTGAAGCCGGTATTCCTACCCCCGTTCGGGTCACCACCCATGAGCGTAGGAACTCCGGTGGTGGCAATAACCGCTATTCACAGGAGGTTGCCATCATGGCTACGACCCTCACCCCGTCACACCCGCAGTTTGTCTTTGTGTTTGCCGCTGTTCGTCGCGCAGACCGTAAACCCCGTATCTGTATGCTTCGCACCGTTGCCGATGACGAGCACGCCGCACGCCTTTCCCTCGTTCGCGATTACGTCCTCTCGTTTGCTGGCCGCCTGCCGGTTGCGGAGGAGCGCGCATGAGACACACCACCATTACCGCCCGTGACCTCGAATGTCTGGAGCATATGCGCAATGTCGGCCAGCTCGTCGGCGATCTGATGCAGGTACAGGACTGCGCCACCGTTCGTCGTGACCCTGCGCAGCAGTTACAGCTCACCTCCGTGATTTACCTCATGACCGCCCAGCTCGATGGCGTGGTCGAACGCTGCAATCAGCACTGGCTGACCGGGGAGGGCAATGTATGAAAAACCCATTACCGCCTGTATTACGCGCCGCGCTGTATCGTCGCGCCGTGGCCTGTGCCTGGCTGACCCTGTGCGAACGCCAGCACCGCTATCCGCACCTCACCCTTGATGCACTGGAAAGCGCCATTGCCGCCGAGCTGGAGGGCTTCTACCTGCGCCAGCACGGCGAGGAAAAAGGCCGTCAGATTGCCTGTGCCCTGCTGGAAGATTTAATGGAAGCCGGACCACTGAAAGCCGCCCCGTCGCTGTCCTTTCTCGGGCTGGCCGTGATGGATGAGCTTTGCGCCCGTCATATCACGTCGCAGGTACTGCACTGAGGGAGAAAACAACAATGAAAATGAACGTAACAGAAACGGTAAAACAGGCGTACGGCCACTGGCCGCACATTCTCCCTGCGCTGGGTGTGAAGGTGATTAAAAACCGCCATCAGGCCTGTCCGGTGTGTGGCGGCTCTGACCGTTTCCGCTTTGACGATAAAGAAGGGCGCGGGACGTGGTTCTGCAATCAGTGTGGCGCAGGTGACGGGCTTAAGCTGGTAGAGAAAGTGTTTGGCGTAACCCCGTCAGAGGCTGCCGGAAAGATAAACGCCGTGACCGGCAACCTGCCGCCGGTTGCCCCGGAAGTGATTGCGGCCGCAGAGGCTGAAACGGAGGCCGACCGCAAAGCGGCGACCGCGCTGGCCGTCAGGCTCATGGAGAAAACCCGACCGGCCACCGGCAATGCCTACCTCACCTGCAAGGGTTTCCCCGCTCTGGAATGTCTGACGCTCACCGCCATACATAAAACCGGCGGCGTGACGTTCCGCGCCGGTGATGTGGTTGTCCCGCTGTATGATGATACCGGCGCACTGGTTAACCTTCAGCTTATCAATGCAGACGGTCTCAAACGCACCCTGAAAGGCGGTCAGGTCAAAGGGGCATGTCATATCATCGAAGGGAAAAAACAGGCCGGAAAACGCCTGTGGATTGCGGAGGGGTATGCGACCGCGCTCACCGTGCATCACCTGACCGGGGAAACCGTCATGGTGGCGCTGTCGTCGGTAAACCTCCTTTCTCTGGCGAGCCTTGCCCGTCAGAAATATCCGGCCTGTCAGATTGTGCTCGCCGCCGACCGTGACCTGAACGGCGATGGCCAGAGTAAAGCCGCTGCGGCCGCAAATGCCTGTGAGGGCATTGTTGCCCTGCCGCCGGTGTTCGGTGACTGGAATGATGCGTTTATGCAGAAAGGTGAAGAAGCCACCCGGAAAGCCATTTATGACGCTATCCGGCCACCGGCGCAAAGTCCGTTCGACACCATGAGCGAGGCGGAATTTACCGCCATGAGCGCCAGCGACAAGGCCTTGCGGGTGCATGAGCATTACGGCGAAGCGCTGGCGGTGGATGCGAACGGCCAGCTCCTGTCCCGCTATGAAAACGGCATCTGGAAAAATATCCCTGCCGCCACTTTCTCACGAAATGTGGCTGACTTATTCCAGCGTCTGCGCGCCCCGTTCTCGTCCGGGAAAATTGCCTCGGTGGTGGAGACCCTGAAACTGATTATTCAGCAGCAGGATACACCGGCACGTCGTCTGATTGGCTTTCGCAACGGGGTACTTGATACCCAAAGCGGCGTATTCAGCCCGCACCACAAATCGCACTGGCTGCGCACGCTGTGTGATGTGGATTTTACCCCGCCGGTGGAGGGGGAAACGCTGGAGACTCACGCGCCGAACTTCTGGCGCTGGCTCGACCGTGCGGCCGGTAAAAATCCCCAAAAACGTGACGTGATTCTGGCTGCGCTGTTTATGGTGCTGGCGAACCGTTACGACTGGCAGCTCTTTCTCGAAGTCACCGGTCCCGGCGGGAGCGGCAAAAGTATTCTGGCTGAAATCGCGACCCTGCTCGCCGGGGAAGATAACGCCACGTCAGCCGATATCGACACACTGGAAGACCCGCGCAAGCGTGCCTCCCTGATTGGCTTCTCGCTAATCCGTCTGCCTGACCAGGAAAAATGGAGCGGTGACGGCGCAGGGCTTAAGGCCATCACCGGCGGCGATGCGGTCTCGGTTGACCCGAAATACCAGAACCCCTACTCAACACATATTCCGGCGGTGATTCTGGCCGTGAACAATAACCCGATGCGCTTCACCGACCGCAGCGGCGGTGTGTCGCGCCGCCGGGTGATTATTCACTTCCCGGAACAGATTGCCCCGGAGGAACGCGACCCGCAGCTCAGGGATAAAATTGCGCGCGAGCTGGCCGTCATTGTGCGCCAGCTTATGCAGAAGTTCAGCGATCCGATGAACGCCCGCGCACTGCTCCAGTCGCAGCAGAACTCCGACGAGGCGCTCAGCATCAAGCGCGATGCTGACCCGACATTTGATTTTTGCGGCTATCTGGAAATGCTCCCGCAGACCAACGGGATGTTTATGGGTAATGCCAGTATTATCCCACGTAATTACCGTAAATATCTTTATCACGCGTATCTGACGTATATGGAGGCTAACGGGTACAGGAACGTGCTCAGCCTGAAAATGTTCGGGCTGGGGCTACCCATGATGCTGAAAGAGTACGGCCTGAATTATGAGAAGCGACACACCAAGCAGGGGATACAAACCAATCTGTCGCTGAAAGAGGAAAGCTACGGCGACTGGCTGCCGAAGTGCGACGACCCCGCAGCAACATAACCTCACTCAGACCGGCAACAGCCGGTCTTTTCCTTTCTGGTCATTGCCACAAGGTGAACAATCCACTGTTCACCCTTCACCGTATATTCACCCTGTATCACCATGAAATTATTGATAAAAAACCAGAGATGAACAGTGTGAACAGTAAAACCTGAAAAAACTTTTTATCACCCCTCACATCGCCCGACCGGGCAGATCCAGAACGAGCAAAAATCACAAAGGTGAAGAGTCGACTGTTCACTCTTCACCAACTCATCACCATTTATCTGTATGATTTAAAATAGGAAATCAGCGTGGTGAACAGTGTGAACAGTTAAATGCAAAAAAACTATTTTTGAGTATGATGTAGCTCTCCATACTCTATGGAAAGATCCAAGTTAGCTGAAAGCCTAACCAAGACAGCACATTAATTCGTAACGTGTTAAGCCAGAGGGAATTTTATGGGGACTATTTTGCTTCAAGAAAACCATGAAAAAATTTTAAACATACTAAATGAAGCTAAAGATGTGGCGCTAAGGTATTACAAATTAACCAATAAGCCTCTCGGAATCACTGGAGAAATAGCTGAATATGAGGCTGCAACTCTTCTTGGGTTATCACTGTGTTCAGCACGTCAGTCTGGATATGATGCAACTGAGCTTTTGGACGGGAAAGAGCATAGAGTTCAAATCAAAGGTCGATACATGCCTGATCGTAAAAAAGTTTCTGCGAGAATTGGTGCTATTGATATATCTAAGCCATTTGATTCTGTTCTTTTAGTTTTGCTTGATGAAAATTATGATGCTTTTGCCATGTATGAAGCATCACGAGATGTAGTAGTCGCAGCTCTTCAAGCTCCGGGATCAAAGTCTAGAAATGAGCGAAATCAGCTAGGCATAGCAAAATTCAAGTCTATTAGTAGACTCCGCTGGAGCAAGGTTGCTGAACCTGAGATCTTTTAATTGGTACACGTTTAGGTACACAACCGAAAGTTGAATACAGAAAAAGCCTTAATATTTAAAATGTTGAATGTTTTATTCAGACTCCGCCAGCCCACCAAACATGATTGGATAGTGCCAGGACAGCACTAGCAATAACAGGAAGTTAGCAGTCTCAGTTGGACACCGACCAGACGGTGAGGAGACAAAAAAGATACGCAAAGGAGCCGCGGCTCCCGAGTGACATAAAAGCCCGCTTATGCGGGCTTTTTTATGCTCTTTGCCCCGTCCTGAAAGCGTTGACACGTTCCAGACTTAAATCCGGAGAACGTGATGATAGCTGAATACGAACAGGCAGATTAATTTCATGATAACTCTTTTTATTTAACAGTGAACGACCATGGTTAAATAATATCCCTACAGGCTTAAAATCGTCACGATAAAAATAAACGTATTTATTAAATACATTCGTCATTTAAACGTTCGACATCGTTAGCCAGCCCACAATGCCGCATAGTGTAAAAATATCCAGTTAACTTCTCCATGAACAACTCTTGAATTTTCCTACTAAATACATATATTACGCATCCCGTTCAGTACATGGAATAACCTTTGATTTTTTTAATTGATATTGGAGTTACAAATGTCAAATAAGAAAATTTCGCGGAGCAATGGGGCAACAGGCCCCGTTAATAAGGTTGTCGCATGGTCAACAATCGCTTTGCAGGCTCTGTATCCTGCCCTTCTTAGCTTCACGCCAACCATCAGCCATGCGTCAGCCGTTAAGGCATCGCAGGCCACCGCAGAACAGCAAGAACTGCGCGGTCTGTCTTCTCTCGCCGCGCAGGCTGGCAGAAGCATTGAAAACGGCCATGCGGGCAGTTTTGCTGCCAATACCGTCTCAGCACAGGCAACGAAGGAGGTGGTAGAGTGGCTACAGAAGTACGGTAATGCGCGTATTCAACTCAACGTCGATGACGCTTTCTCGTTGAAAGATTCGGCGTTCGATTTCCTTTATCCGTGGGTTGATACAAAGCAGCATGTTTTATTTAGCCAGACATCGCTTCACCGTACCGATGACAGAACCCAAACTAATATCGGTATGGGTTATCGCTACTTCACGGCGGATAATTCAATGCTGGGCGCAAACTTATTTTATGACTACGATTTAAGTCGTCATCACGCACGTATGGGTGCAGGCGTTGAGTATTGGCGAGATTATTTACGCGCAGGCGCAAATGCTTATTTAAGATTATCAAAATGGAAGGATTCTCACGATCTGGATGATTATCAGGAACGTCCGGCGGATGGCTGGGATATCTATACCCAAGGTTGGTTGCCATCGTATCCGCAACTGGGCGCATCGCTTAAATATGAAAAGTATTACGGCAAGAATGTCGGCCTCTTTGGCAGCGATCATCTTCAGGAAAATCCGTACGCCTTTACAGGCGGGATCAGCTATACGCCGGTTCCTCTAGTTACGCTTTCCGCTGAACACAAGCAGGGGCAGAGCAATACTCATGATTCACGCTTCGGCATAGAGATTAACTATCGCCCCGGCATCCCGCTGGCGAAGCAGTTGGACAGCGACAATGTTGCGTTAATGCGCGAAGTTCAGCACGGACGCTACGATTTTGTCGAACGAAATAACAATATTGTTCTGGAATACCGCAAAAAATCGGTTCTGAAAATCCGCCTGCCTGAAAGCGTACAGGGGGAAGGTGGCGCCGTTATTCCGGTGACTATTTCGCTGGATAAATCCCACTGGGGCATTCAGTCGGTAGAGTGGAACGATAGCGCATTTACCGCCGCTGGCGGACGCATTTCCGGTAGCGGCACATCATGGCAACTGACGTTACCCGCTTATACACCAGGCGGCACTAATCACTGGCAAATCGGTGCAACGGCGCGAGATGTTAAAGGAAATGTCTCTAACTATGCGGTGATGAACGTGACGGTGACGGGGAGTTCAGCCTCTGTCGGCACAATGGATTTTACATTGAACGGCGAGCAGCAACCGATCATCGCGGCTGACGGGAAGTCACAGCATCCGGTTACGCTGGTGCTTAAAGATACCAATGGTAATCCGTTAACAGGGCTTGCACATGACATTGAGTTGTCTTTAGCGTTTACGCCTGACGCACAGAGAAATCGTGAGCGTTCAGCACAGGCTCCAAAACTTGGTGAAGTGCAGGAAACCCGCTCCGGGGTGTATACCGCCACGCTGACGCCGGGTTTAACGGCGGGGACGGCACGCATCACCGCTAAAGTCCTGGGTAAAACAGAAACCCTGACGGTGAAACTAAAAGCGGTTTCCGCAGAGGCGGCAAAATCGACATTCACGGTAATGCCCATGGAGCAGGTCGTTGGACACCCGATTAGCCTGGCGTTAGAAGCAAAAGATAAAGACGGGAATGCCATCACCGGCGACGACAGCTTACGTTTTTATGCAGTTTCAGCCAGCGGCGAAGTCCGTTTTACTGCCGTAGAAGAGAAAGACGGCGTGTACAGCGCTAAGGCAACGTCTGAACTGGCTCAAGCGACACGCATTGGTGTGACGTCACAAAAACATGATTTCTCCGGACTGGAAAAACAAGCCAACTGGATTGCCGACAAAACGCAGCCGGTGGTGCAGGCTTTTAACCTGACCAGGGACAATGCGCTGGCGGATGGCAAACAGAGTAATGTCGCGGTCGTTACCCTGACCGACCGTTATGGGAACCCGCTGTCCGGATACACGGTCACTCTGGCGTTACCGCCACAGGTTAAGATCGCGAATGGGGAGAACGTTGTGAAGACCGATGCCAAAGGTGAAGCAAGATTCTCACTGACCAGTTCAACGCCGGGAACTTATGATATTACGCTAAGCGCGGGGAACATCAGCTCATCGCTAAGCGTAACATTTGCCTCTGCAATGGAGGGGGCGACATTGTCTCTGACGGCCAAAGACAATGGCGCAATCACCAATATTGCAGCAAACGGTCGCGATGGTGCCACGCTTGAGATCATGCTCAACAATACCGCCGCGTCGGTTGAAGGACAGAAAGTGGAGCTTATCGTAACGCCACAAGGGCTCGTGTACCCGGACAAAATCACCACCAATAAAGACGGTTACGCGACGGTAACGTTAACTACGGTTAAGGCAGGTCATTACACCGTTAATGCCAGGGTTACAGATGGGCAGCACAGCGTTGAGTCCTCAAGCGTTGGCCTGGAATTCGTACCTGATATTAACAGCGCAGTGCTGAATTTGACCGCACCGTCTGAGAGCATTGTGGCAAACGCATCAGCGGCACATGAAATTCAGGTACAGGTTGTCGACGGTGAAAACAACCCATTTAGTGGTGACGTGCACCTGACCAGTTCCCCTGCCAGTGGATTAAAACTGGGCCAGTCCGAACTGACATTGGATGAGAAAGGAATGGCATCAACAACCTTTATTGCCGCAGAAGCTGGGCACTATCAATTGCAGGCAACCTTCATCAAAGAGGGTAAACGCGTTACGGCGAGTAAGGCGATTGAGGTGGTATCGGATCTGCAAAATGCCGCGTTGACGATCGAACCGTCAACTACATCCGCCGTAGTCAGTGATGTGGATAACGTGGCGTTTACCCTGCATCTGACCGATACATCAGGGAACGGCGTCAGCAACCGTAAGCTGAAAATTACGGCTACAGGCCCATCGCCACGCGATCCTCTGGTGATTGACAATACGCTTGTCACCACCAATGGTTCCGGTACTGCGACTGTAAATGTCCACGGTAATAAGGCGGGTCGTTACACGCTGACCGCCACATTGGCTGAACACGGTAGCAATGTCTCGGCAAATGCTTCGATAACGCTGAATGCCGATGCCCAGAATCCAGTGCTCACTCTGGAGCAGGATCCTGGCTATGCCGTTGCCAACCTTGAGCCGGTAGGCTTTATGGCACGGTTGCAGGATAAATTCGGTAACCCGTTAAACGGCAGTGTCGAATTTAGCGCAGGCAGCAAAGCCAAACCCGGCAGCGGAACCTTTACGATGACGCCGGATAAAACCAACTTTAAGTTAGGGAATGCTTACTCTGAACTGAGAACGGATACGGCCGGTGTAAGTTGGGTAAGAGCGAAGGCAACGACGGGAGATAAAACGTTGGAAAAAGTACTCACCGTCTGGGTAGTTGAGAACCATCAACCAAATTCCTGATCGGGATATAAACAAAAGATAGCCGGGGTGTTTTCGAGAGCACCCCGGCTACTGCCATAACCTCAAATATATCGACGCTTGCATTATTCTCATAGCCAGGCGAGCTATGAGAATAATGAGCACTTAAATAGCGCCAACCGTCATCCCATTCCTCCCCCTTTTACTCATCAAAAGGAGGGAAAAAAACGACTCACTTTTAACAAAGCCATTCATGACCTTACTTATCAACCGGATAATCCCTGTTAATCCACGCATGTTCATCTTCCCAGGTAAACATCCATTTGCGAACCGGGCCGGCCATCACGTTAAGGTAGTAACTGTCATATCCCGCCAGGGTTGCCACCGGGTGATACCCCTTCGGCACCATCGCCACGTCGCGGTTATAGACTGCCATACACTCGTCAAGCGACCGGTCATCGGTGTACACCCGTTGCATACAGAATCCCTGCGGCGGGTTGAGGCGATGGTAGTAAGTCTCCTCCAGATAGGTTTCCTGCGGGGGATTATCGGTGTCATGTTTATGGCTTGGGTAAGAACTGGTACAACCTTCGTTGGTCCACACCTCCACCACCAGCAGGCTATCTGCGGGTTTATCTTCCGGTAAGATGTTGTGCACGTAGCGCTGGTTGTGACCTTTGCCGCGCGCTTCCCCGTCGATATCCTTAGGTGCGATCAGCCGTGTTGGGTGCGTGCCTTTCCCCGGTGCAGCGCAGACCGCCAGCTCCAGTCTGGTCACCGCCTGAACCTGTATGGTTTCACCAGCAGTGACATAAACCGCCCACGGTTTGATACGCTCGAACGGGCTCATCCGCTCACCGATATCCGTAAAAGTTGCGCCCGGCGTGGTGACGGTCGCGCGTCCGGCAACCAATACCAGACAACGTTCTTCGCTGACGGCGGGCAGCGTAAGCTGCTGCCCTTCCTCCAGTTCATACGCTCTAAAGCCAACATATCCCCATCCGGCGCTTTCCGGCGTCACTGACTGCGTACACCCTTGCGCGTCCGGCTGCTGCCAGCGTGATAATAAACGTGACATATCACCTCCTCAGATAAGCCCGGCATCTCGTGCCAGACAGCTAAGGTTGTTATAGCCCAGACGCGCATACGTCAGCGGATGCGCGATGGCTGGATCCTGCTCCGCCTCCACCACCAGCCACCCCTGATACTGGTTCGCCTTCAGCAATGCCATAATTGGCGGATAGTCAACGCAGCCATCTCCCGGCACGGTAAAGACGCCGCTCAGCACCGCATCGAGGAAGCTGGTTTTGCGGTTTTTGACATCCGCCAGCACGTCGGCACGTACGTCTTTGCAGTGAACATGGTTGATACGTGATGCCCAGCGCTGCGCCACAGCCAACGGATCGGCACCCGCAAAGGTCAAATGCCCGGTGTCGAGCAACAAGCCAACTTCATCACCGGTATTCGTCATCAGATTATCCACATCTTCAGCAGATTCAATCACCGTTCCCATGTGGTGGTGATAGGCAATCTGTACTCCCTGCTGCTGGGTGTAGCGCGCAAACTCAGTGAGCTTTTCACCGTACTCTTGCCAGCGCTCTTGCGGGAAGCGCGGACGCAGATGTACCGGCGTCTGCTGCTCGCCGTGAATGCAGCCACTGACTTCGGCAAAGACCAGCACCTTCGCTCCCAGTTCGCGCAGTAACGTCAGGTGCGATTGCACAGCGGCAATCTCCTCCTCCACGCTGCGTTCCAGCAGACGTCCGGAGTACCAGCCGGAAACCAGTTGCAGGTCGTGGCGCTGCAAAATGGGGCCGAGCAGTCGCGCCTCGCGCGGGAATTTATTACCCAGTTCGAAACCAGCAAATCCAGCCTCTTTGCCCTCGCTCAGACACGTATCAAGCGACGTCTCAGCGCCCAGTGAAGGAAGATCGTCATTCGTCCATGTCAGTGGATTAATACCTAATTGTACCGTCATCATCTTCTCCTGAATTATGCTTGTCCGCGCTCGCGCCACCAGGCGATAAGCTGCAGGTAGTTATCTTTAATGCGCGCCACCAGCTGCGCATCGTCAATATCGTGTTTCAACCACGCGCGGGAAGCGTCGCCAAACAGCGTGCGCCCCACGGCAAAACCTTTCACCACCCCATGACCCGCAGCCGCTTTAAAATCAGCACGCAGTTGCTCTGCCGGAGCGTCCAGACCCAGGATCACCACGCCACGGCAGTGCGGATCGCGCCGTTCGATAATGTCACTCAACGCCGTCCAGCCAGCAGACGTCAGCGGTGGGAGTTTCCACCAGTCGGGGTAGATCCCTAAGTTGTAGAAGCGGGAAATGGCGCGCAAATACAGTTCATCACTGCGCGGCATACTGGCCGGTAAAATCACCTCCAGCAGCAGCTCATGACCGGACTGGCAACAGGCGCGGTACACCTCAGCGATTTTTTGTTCTTGTTCCAGACGCAACGCGTGGGCATCTTCCGGATGGAAAAAGACCAGACACTTCACCACATGTTCCTGCGGCCAACTGATGAGCTGCGAGCCTATATTGCCGTGTTCCATCTCCAGTGGGCGCGACCCCGGCAGTTCGATAGGACGACCTATCCACCAGCCCTCTCCGGTTATCGCATTCAGCGCATCCTGACCAAACGTACCATCGCACAGCAGCCCGGCCTTGCCCTCCAGCCCGGCGCTGTTGGCCGCTTCACGGCTGGCCTGCAAAATAAGCTGTTTCAATGCCGGAATACGCTTCAAAGACGCGCCGCACTGCAACGCCATCTCTTCCAGTTGGCTACGGTGATCGAAGGCCATCACGCACAGTTCCGGCCATGTGCGACGACGGGTCGTCACGCGATGCAAATGGTTGAGATGCGGATCGAGATCCGGACGAGGAACCTCTGCGGCGCGAGAAAGATAATCATCAAGCTCCACTTTGCTCGGCATCGCCGGCGCACAGCCGTGACGCGACACCACCAGCGCACCGCAGGCGTTGGCGTAGCGGCACGCCTGCTCCCATCCCTCATCGTTGAGGTAGCCGCGCAGCAGACCGGACATAAACGCGTCCCCTGCCCCCAGCACGTTCAGCACCTCCACGCGCACGCCGGTCACCGTCAGGCCATCGTCCAGCCGGGCCGGGATCGCGTCGGTATACACCGAACTGCCAAGCGCACCGCGCTTGCAGACCAGCGTCGCGTGACTCACGCCGCGAACCTGCGACAGCGCCTGCAGCGTATCGGTACTGCCGCCCGCGATATGAAACTCCTCCTCGGTGCCGACAATTACATCAAAAAGATGCAGCACCTCCTGCAACTGGCGGGTGACCTGAACAGCGGCGATAAAACGTGTTTCGCCGTCGCCTAAGGAAGTAAGTCCCCACAGCACCGGGCGATAATCGATATCCAGCGCCGTACGCACGCCGTGACGCCGGGCGTAAGTGAGCGCCGTCAACACCGCCTCGCGGGTTTGCGGATGAGAAAGATGCGTCCCGGTGATGGCAAGACAACGAGCAGAAGCGATGTACTGTTCATCAACATCGCTGGCGGTAATCGCCATATCCGCGCAGTTATCACGGTAAAAAATCAGAGGGAAGGTGTCCCGGTCTTTAATGCCGAGTAACACCAGCGCCGTCAGGCGGTCTTTATCAGTGATCAGATGGCTGGTATCGCAGCCTACCTGGTTTAATTCTTCACGCAGGAAACGCCCCATATGTTCGTCGCCAACCCGCGCCAGCATTGAGGAGCGCAGCCCCTGGCGTGCCGTGCCGTAAGCCACGTTGCCGGACGAACCACCAAGATATTTGGCAAAGCTCGACACATCTTCCAGGCGTGCGCCAATCTGCTGACTGTAGAGGTCAACCGCCACGCGGCCCATGCATATCACATCAAACTGCTTTTCCACGTTGATACCTCTTCAGACAATGTCGTTCACGTTCAGCCAGCGGCCTTCCTGGTGCGAGAGTGCGATAGCGTCAAGCACGCGCGACACCTTCCAGCCCTCTTCAAAGTCCGGCCACATCGGTGCATCGGCGGCAATGCCGTCCACCAGGTCACGTACTTCTACTGTTTTCTGGTCGTTAAAGCCGATACCATGCCCGGCTCCCATGCAAAACGCGCCGTAGTCCGGGTGCGCCGGGCCAACCAGTAAAGTGCGAAACCCCTGGCGGTTGACCGGATCGTCATGCAGATAGAGCTTCAGCTCAGCCATACGCTCCTGAGTAAAACTGATGGTTCCTTTGGTCCCGGTAATCACATACGACAACCCCATCTTGCGGCCACAGGCAACGCGCGAGGTTTCAATCACCCCTTGCGCACCGCCTGCAAAGCGCACCATCGCGTGGGCCTGATCTTCGTTCTCTACCGTCACCATTTGCGAGGAACCGACTTTCGCCGGACGCTGTGGCACCACGATCTTCAGGTCGCCGCAGACCTGCTGAATATCCCCAACCAGGTACTGCGCCATATTGACGATATGCGCCGCCAGATCGCCAAGCGCACCAAGTCCGGCGGTCTCTTTAAAACAATGCCAGTGGATCGGCGCAAGCGGATCGGCCATGTAGTCTTCGTTGTGGGTGCCGTAGAAATGGATCACCTCACCAATTTCTCCGCGCGCAATGATCTCTTTCGCCAGCTGCGCCGTTGGGTTCTTCATATAGTTGAACCCCACCAGCGTTTTCACTCCTGCCCGCTGTGCAGCTTCAACCATTTCACGTGCGTCGTGGGCGTTCAGCGCCAACGGCTTTTCTGAATACACATGCTTGCCATGGCGAATCGCTTCCAGCGCCATCTCTTTGTGCAGATGATTAGGAGAACAGATATCTACGACATCAATGGCCGGGTCAGCCACCAGCGCACGCCAGTCTCCGGTTGAGCGATTGAAGCCAAACGCCTGCGCCCGCTCGGCGGCAAGCTCTGGAGAGACTTCCGCCACCATTTCGCGCACCAGCTTGCCGCGCAGGTTAAACACCGTCGGGGCCTGGGCATAGGCGATGGCATGCGCCTTGCCGATATACCCGGTGCCAATCAATCCAATACGAACTTCTTTCATCATGATCCTCACAATGCGCCGCGACGGCTCTTGGCGTAGGTATCGAACGCCACCGCCAGAACGATAATTAAGCCGGTAATAATTTGTTGGTAATAAGCCGAGACGTTCATCAGCACCAGACCGTTAATCAGGATGCCCATGATGATCGAGCCGATAATGGTGCCGCCAATACGCCCGTAGCCGCCCATCAGTGAGGTACCACCAATGACCACCGAGGCAATGACGCGTAGCTCAAAAGAGATCCCGGCGACCGCTTCTGCACTGCCCAACCGCGCGCTGAGAATGAAGCCCGCCAGCCCTGCCAGACAGCCAATTAACACGTAGACGCTCACCAGCACGCGCTTCACGTTAACCCCTGCCAGACGCGCCGCCTCCGGGTTGCCGCCGATGGCGTACACGAAGCGCCCCCAGCGGGTTTTATGTAGCGCCAGATAACCGCCTACCGCCACCAGCGCGAATATCCAGATTGGAATGGAGATACCAAGCAGTTCGCCGCGTCCCCACCAGCGGTATCCCGCGTCGAAACCGGCAATTGGCGCGCCGTCGTTAATCACCAGCGTCAGGCCGCGCCAGATAGTCATCCCGCCGAGGGTGACGATAAACGGCGGCAGACGCAGGCGGGTCACGCCGAGGCCATGCAGAAAACCAATCGCGGTGCCCATCGCCATACAGATACCAAGGCCAATCAGCCAGCTCATGCCTCCCCAGGCGTTCGGGTCGACGGTGGTGAAGTTGTCGCCCTTAATCACATACGCGGCGGTCATGGCGCAGACCGCCAGGATGGAGCCCACCGACAGATCGATCCCGGCGGTCAGGATGACAAACGTCATCCCCACCGCCATGATCCCGTAGATGGAGACTTCGGTCAGAATGTTGAAAATATTGCGTTCAGAAAGAAAATTGCTGTTCTGCAACTGAAAGAAAATCAGCAGCAGGATCATGAAAATCAGTACCCCAAAGCGCTCAAAAAAGGCAATGGGATCAAGACGTCCGCCGCGTTTGGCAGGAACCTGCGTTTTAGAAATAATCTGCGTCATGAATCACTCCGTTATGCCGCATTCAGGGCGTTGTGGTTGATGGCCATCATCGTCATTAGCCGCTCTTCATTAGCGTCGTCGCCGTGGATCTCGCCAGTCACCCGGCCTTCACTTAACGTGATGATCCGATCGGAAACCGCCATGACTTCCGGCAGATCGGAGGAGATCACGATCACCGCCACGCCCTTTTTCGCCATATCAAACAGCACCTGATGGACTTCTGATTTGGTGCCAACATCGATGCCGCGCGTTGGTTCATCCACGATCAACACCCGAGGATTAAGCGCCATGCAGCGCGCGAGGATCACTTTTTGCTGGTTCCCGCCGGAGAGCTTGCGCACCTCTTGCGCGCTGTTGACCATTTTGATCTGCAGCGCCTGGCGGTATGACTCGATCAGGGCATCCTCTTTGCGGGTATTCACGAACCAGCGCCAGTGCAGCAGTGACGAGAGGCTGGAGAGCGACAGGTTGTCGCGGATCGACAGCCCAAGCACCGCGCCCTCTTTTTTACGATCTTCCGGTACCAGCGCCAGCCCCTGATCCAGCGCAAACAGCGGATCGCGCGGCTGATAGGACACGCCATCAAGTTCAAAGCTGCCGGAAGTAAAACTGTCGGCGCCAAACAGGCAGCGGGCCACTTCGGTGCGCCCGGCACCCACCAGTCCGGCAATGCCTAACACTTCGCCAGCATGCACGTGGAAGCTAATGTCGTGCAGCGCGATACCATGCGGATCCAGCGGCGGTTTTTCGCGGCTAAGCCCCTTCACCGCCAGACGCACAGGTTTATCTTCATGGTGAGTTTCGCTGGCCGGACGGCGATTAAAGGCCACATCGCGCCCCACCATCAGGCGGATCAGCTGTTCTACGGTGGTCTGTGCAACCGCGCCATTTCCGGTGAATCGTCCATCCTGGAAAACGGTGAACTGGTCGCAGAGTTGAAAAACTTCATGCAGGCGATGGGTGACGTAGATAATGCTCACGCCACGCCCTTTAAGTTCCCGCACCACACGATGCAGGCTTTCTACTTCGCTGTCGCTCAGCGCGGCGGAAGGTTCATCCATAATGATCAGCTTTGCGTTCAGCGTCAGCGCCCGCGCAATTTCCACCATTTGCTGCTGCGCCACGCTCAGTCGGGCCACGGCCGTGGTTGGCGCAACGTTCAGTTGCAGGTAATCCAGAATCACCTGCGCTTCCTGATTTACCGCCTTTTCGTCAACAATCAGATTGCGTTTGCGCGGTTCGCGTCCGAGAAACATATTCTCGGCGACGGTCATATTGGGCAGCAGATTAAATTCCTGATAAATCGTGATAATGCCCTTGTTCTGCCGCTCAACCGGAGAGTCTTCTACCGGCAATGTTTCGCCGTTGAACCAAATATCCCCGCGTGTTTGCGGCTGCGCGCCCGCCAGCGCTTTCAGCAGGGTCGATTTTCCGGCACCGTTCTCACCTAACAGCGCATGAATTTCGCCTGCTCCGACGGTCAGCTGTGCGCTGCTCAGCGCCCAAACGCCGGAAAAGCTTTTCGCCAGGTCGGTCACTTTCAGTAAGGGTTGCGACATCGGTCTGCTCCTCCTCATAGAGAGCCGCCACTTGCGCGGCGGCTGCGGACATATCAGTTACCGGCCTCACTAATACGCTCGGCCTGCTGCAGGTTCTCTTTGGTGATAAGCGTTGGCGGGTAGTCAGCCCCGGTGATCGCAGTCTTCTCACGGACGTTATTCACCAACTGGCTCATAGCCGTTTTCACCGCAAAGCCAGGACGCTGATCCGCCGTCACTGCCAGCCAGCCATCGCGCACACGCGCCAGTGCTTCCGGCACGGCATCGAAGCCCGTGACCAGAACTTCACCCGGTTTCAGTCCTTGTCCCTGTAACGCTTCAATCGCGCCCAAGGCCATATCGTCGTTAGCGGAGAGGATCACCTGCGGACGCTTCGGCAACGAAGGCAGAACGCTTTCGACAATGCGCATCCCTTCAGAACGCATCCAGTTACCGGTCTGATCGGCAACGATCTTGTACTTTTCACCACCCGCCTTCAGGCTGTCGCGAATGCCTTTAGTACGTTCAATGTTGGAGGAGGAGCCTGGCTGGCCGGTCAGCAGAATAATATCTGCCCCGTCAGGGAATTTGGTTTTGACAAAGTCGCCAATCGCCTGACCGCCCTTGTAGTTGTTCGCGCCGAAGTGCGGCACTTTTTTCTGGCTGTCAACGGAGCGGTCGAGGGTAACAACGGGCAGTTTCGCATCCTGAATTTCATCTACCGCGCTGGACACCGCGTTGACATCGTTCGGTGAAACAATAAAGCCCTGTGCGCCACGAGTTATGGCGTTTTCCAGGTCAGCGACCTGTTTTGGCGAGCTACCCTGCCCGTCCAGGACCTGTAAATTCACGCCCATCTCTTTTGCGGCTTTCACCGCCGTGCGCTGCATGTGAACTTCAAATGGCATCGCCAGGTTTGGCGTACTGAAAACAATTTGCTCATTTTCAGCAATGGCTGCCCCGGATGTCATGGCGATGAGGACAGCTAAGATCAGTTTTTTCATTATTATGTCTCTCTGTGTAGGGTAGGTTGTGGTGACAATCAGAGGAGAACTTCACGTTGGCTATGCAGTGACTCCAGCGCTTTATCCGCCAGATACAGCGCACGCTCGCCATCATCCCCGCTGCAAGCAGGGACCGCTTCGCCGCGCAGTACCGCAACAAAGTGTTCCCATTCCGCGGCATAGGCCGATTTATAACGCTGCAGGAAGAAATGTTCAGGTAACGCGCTGGTGCAGCCGGTCTTCGCGTAGTGCTGCACCTGATTTTCGAGAATGTTGCCAGCGCACAGCAGCCCTTCAGAGCCGTGCAGCTCAAGGCGCTGATCGTATCCGTAAGAAGAACGGCGGCTGTTGACGATGGTCGCCATCGCGCCGGAGGCATATTTCAGTACGATGAACGCGGTGTCGATATCGCCCGCTTCGCCAATCGCCGGATCCACCAGATTGCTGCCCTGGGCATACACCGAAACCGGCTCCTCGCCCATAATAAAGCGCGCCATATCAAAATCGTGGATGGTCATATCGCGGAACATACCGCCGGACACACGCACGTATTCCGCAGGAGGCGGAGACGGGTCGCGGGAGATGATCAGCAGCGATTCCGGCTTTCCGATACGCCCGGCCAGTGCGTCAGTTTTCACACGGCGAAACTGTGGATCGAAGCGGCGGTTGAAACCGATAAACAACGGTACGTCGTACTCTTTGACCACTTTCAGGCAGTCGCGTACACGGGCCAGATCCAGGTGGACCGGCTTTTCACAGAAGATGGCTTTGCCGTGGCGGGCGGCCATTTCAATCAGATCCGCATGGGTATCGGTCGCGGAGGCAATCAGCACGGCGTGAACGTTAGGGTCCGTCATCGCCTCATCCAGGCTTTGCAAACGAGCCTGGTACTGTGTGGCAAGACGGGTGGCAAATTCCTGATTCGGGTCGACGACGGACCAGAGGGTAGTGGCACTGTGACTGGCAATGTTAGCTGCATGTACCTGGCCAATTCGGCCAGCGCCCAGTAAAGCAATGTTAAACATAACGGCTCCCGGTGTTGGTGAATGCGATGAACTAACGACCCTTTAAATAAAACATTTATTTCATTTTTATAAATAGTGAAAATTATGTTTTTGGGTTCAAGTTAACACTTTTGAGATGATCGAGATAAAATCTGTTATCAATATCACAACATAACAACAGGGAAGATGCAGGAATTGGCCCCCTTCCGTTCAGGAAGGAGGCGATGGATGAAGAGAAAGGAAAAATGAAATGAAAATTTCGTTGTCGCAGGTTACCGGATGACAGCGCTAACGACTTATCCGGCCTGGGGTAGAATCCGCTGTAGGCTGGATAAGCGCGGCGCCATCCGACATTAATCGTTTAGTACTGACGTGCGTTTTTCACCTGCTCAAACGTCTGCTCAGCCGCTTTTCGCACCGACGGAGATTCTGCCACCTGCGCATCGCCAGTGCGCCACCAGGAGGCATAGTCGTGGGTCATGGTTTTCGGCAGGACTTTGATATCCAGCAGCACAGGTCCCGAATGCGCACGCGAGGCTTCCAGCGCCGCCAGTAGGCTTTGCTCGTCATGTACACGCCATGCCCGACAGCCGTAGCTTTCCGCGTTTTTAGCAAAATCGACCTTCACCAATGGCCCATCCAACCGTCCGGTTTGCGGATTACGGTGACGGTTTTCCGTACCGAAGCTCCCCATCCCATGCCCCATCTGCAGGTTGTTAATACACCCGAAGCTGGCGTTATCAAACAGCAGGATAGTGACTTTTATCCCCTCCTGGACGGCGGTTTGTAGCTCGGAATGCAGCATCATGTACGAGCCATCCCCCACCATGGCATATACCGGCTGCTGCGGCTTCGCCAGCCTGGCTCCAATAGCAGCCGCAATCTCATAGCCCATACAGGAGTAACCGTATTCCAGGTGATAGCTGTCCGGGGTTTTGACCCGCCAGATACGCTGTAAATCGCCAGGCAGCGATCCGGCGGCCCCTACGACGATAGCGTTATCTTCAATGTGCTGATTGATAAGCCCCAGCACCTTCGTCTGGGTCAACCGGGTGTTTAGCGTGTCGCCATATTCCGCCAGCTGAGCGTCAAGATGCCCAGCCACTTCGGGTTCGTCATCGGGACGCCAGTCGCGCTCCCATAAACGTTGGCACTCATCGCGCCAGGCCTCTTGCGCCTGCGCGACCTCCTTCCCCCAATCGCTGCGGTAGTCTTTCAGTGTTTCAGTTAATGCCGTAAGCCCGGTACGGGCGTCGGCGATAAGCGCAGTGGCATCAAGCTTCAGTGCGTCAAACTCCGCCACGTTAAGCAGCAGGAACTCAACCTCCGGATGAGAAAACAGCGCTTTCGAACCGGTGGTAAAGTCGGTGAGGCGCGTACCAATGCCGATCACCAGATCGGCTTGCGGTGCGAGCTGATTCGCTGCCATCCCTCCAGTTACCCCAATGCCTCCGAGGTTAAGTGGGTGGTCACTAACCAGCGCTCCCTTTCCGGCCTGAGTTTCGGCAAACGGCAGTTGCAGCGTTTCAACAAACGTACGAAACGCCTCATGCGCGCCGGAATATCGTACCCCGCCGCCGCATACCACCAGCGGACGGCGTTTGCGGGCAATCAGCGCCCGCGCCATCGCCAGACGCTGCGGGTCGGGTGGTCGACGTTCGATCAAATGAACGCGGCGCGCAAAGAAGCTCTGCGGATAGTCCCAGGCTTCCCCCTGCACATCCTGTGGCAGGCAAATAGTTACGGCACCAGTATCTGCGGGGTCAGTAAGCGTTCGCATCGCGTTTAGCATCGCGCTCATTAACTGCTCCGGGCGGTTAATCCGGTCCCAGTAACGCGAGACCGGGCGGAAGCAGTCGTTGGTACTGATGCCAAGGTCATGGTATTGCTCAATTTGCTGCAATACCGGGTCCGGCTGACGACTGGCGTAGACATCGCCAGGCAACAGCAGCAGCGGAATACGATTCGCCGTCGCGGTTGCCGCTGCGGTCACCATGTTTGCCGCTCCCGGCCCAACCGATGACGTCACGGCAAAAATACGCTGGCGCCGATGCTGTTTGGCGAATCCGGTCGCCATGTGCGCAATTCCCTGCTCATTACATCCCTGCATCACCTGCAAATGACCGGGTGCCTGCTCCAGCGCCTGGCCAATGCCAAGCACGTTACCGTGACCAAAGATGGTGGCGACGCCCTCGACAAAGGGCGTTTCCACGCCATCGACACAGATATATTGTTGATTAAGGAATTTGACCAGCGCCTGAGCCATGGTCATACGTTCGGTTTGCATAAACCCTCCTGTCAGCCCAGCGTTGGCATGGAGAACGCGGCCCCTGTGTCCTGCAACATCTCCGGCCAGCGTGCGGTGACGGTTTTCATCCGGGTGTAGAAGCGCACGCCATCGTTACCATGAACGTTCAGCGCACCAAAAATGGACCGCTTCCAGCCGCCAAAACAGTGGAACGCCATCGGCACCGGAATTGGCACGTTTACGCCCACCATGCCCGCCTGCACTTCTTCGCAGAAGCGACGCGCACAGCCGCCGTCACGTGTGAAAATTGCCGTGCCATTACCATATTCATGACGGTTAATCAGTTCCACCGCGCTGCTGTAATCTGCTACGCGCACCACAGAAAGCACCGGTCCAAAAATCTCTTCTTTATAGATGGTCATCTCCGGCGTGACGTTATCAAACAGGGTCGGCCCGACAAAATAACCCTGCTCATGGCCTTTAACGCTAAAACGTCGACCATCCACGCGCAGGCTGGCCCCCTGCGATTCCCCACTGTCGATATAACCGAGCACTTTATTACGATGTACAGAGGAGATAAGCGGCCCCATTTCATTTTCCGGTGTCTGGTCAAGACCAGGCCCGACACGCAGCGCCGCAATCTGTTTTTCCAGTCTCGAGCACAGCTCATCTGCCGTTTTGTCTCCTACCGCCAGCACGACCGAAAGTGCCATGCAGCGTTCACCCGCCGCGCCGTAAGCGGCCCCCATAATGGCGTTGGTTGCCATATCCATGTCGGCATCCGGCATTAAAATGCAGTGATTTTTAGCGCCACCTAACGCCTGACAACGCTTACCGTGGGCCGATGCCGTCTGATAAATGTATTCCGCAATCGGCGTAGAGCCGACAAAGCTCACGGCCTGCACGCGCGGGTCAGTTAACAGCACGTCAACGGACTCTTTGTCCCCCTGCACGACGTTGAACACGCCGTCCGGCAATCCGGCTTCTTGCAGCAGTTTCGCCAGAGCCAGGGCGAGAGAAGGGTCTTTTTCTGAGGGTTTCAGCACGAAAGTATTCCCGGTTGCCAGCGCGATGGGGAACATCCACATCGGTACCATTGCCGGAAAGTTAAACGGCGTGATCCCGACGCAAACCCCGAGCGGTTGCATCAGCGAATGGCTATCGACGCCGGTCCCTACGTTGGCTGAGTGTTCGCCCTTTTGCAGATGTGGGATGCCACAGGCAAACTCCACCACTTCCAGGCCGCGGGTCAGCTCACCAACTGCGTCAGAGAATACCTTGCCATGCTCTTCGCTGATGATGCGAGCCAGCCTCTCCATGTTTTCTTCCAACAGCGCCTTAAAGCGGAACATCACTCGCGCACGTTTTAACGGAGAATGGCGCGCCCACCCGGGGAATGCGTCGTGCGCTGCCGCAATGGCCTGCTCGGTTTCCTGTGTCGTACTCATCACCACCTGGCGGATCTGTTCGCCGGTGGCCGGGTTGAAGATTGCCTGAACGCGCTGGCCTGAACCGGTGACACATTCGCCGTGGATAAAATTCGCTACTGTCTCCATCCTTAACCTCTCGCTGTTGATACGTGACTGTTACCTGAACACTGTTATCTGTGTACTATATATGAAACAAACATTCCATTTTAAGTTGAAATAAAATAAATAATGATTAATGTGATCAAGGATGGGTTTTTATGTTAACAAGCGGAATCGCATGATTAGCGTGCACTGGCATAACGTTTCAGCGGACGACAAGCCTGAAGCTTTTGTTTCGTTTTTACAGCCAGATGAATGAGTGACATTTCAAAGACGCGGTTTTGCGTTTAGAATCATAAAACTATGTACCAGGAGGTAAAATGACAACAGCAACCAGCCTGAACGAGCTGCAGCAGCAAATCCGCGATCGCTACGATAGCCTGAGTAAGAGGCTGCAGCAGGTGTCCCGCTATGTGCTGGATAATACCAATAGCGTGGCCTTTGATACGGTTGCCGTCATTGCTGAACGTGCCGGAGTGCCACCCTCTACGCTTATCCGCTTCGCCAACGCCTTTGACTTCACCGGCTTCAACGAAATGAAACAGCTGTTTCGTATGAACCTGGTAGAGGAAACCGCCAGCTACAGCGACCGCGCGCGCATGTTCCGTGAGATGGAAAGCGAAGCCGTACCGGAAACCCCGCTCGATATCCTGCAGGAGTTCGCCCGTTCGAATACCCAGGCGCTCCAGCAGTTGGCAGCCCGTGCCGAACCTGAAATGCTGGAACGCGCCGTACAATTGCTGGCAGAAGCCGACACCATTTACATCGCTGGTCTGCGTCGTTCGTTTAGCGTAGCGGCCTATCTCACCTACGCCCTGAGCCATCTTGAATGTCGCCCTATTTTGCTCGACGGAATGGGCGGAATGCTGCGCGAGCAGATTAACCGCATCAAAGCGCAGGATATCGTGGTGTCGATTAGCTTCTCGCCTTATGCGGAAGAAACGCTGATGGTCAGCGAAACTGCGGCCAATGCCGGCGCGCGCCAGATCGTGATTACCGACAGCCAGATAAGCCCGCTGGCAACATTCAGCGATCTCTGCTTTGTGGTGAAAGAGGCGCAGGTTGACGCGTTTCGATCCCAGTCTGCGACGCTGTGCCTGGTGCAGTCGCTAGTGGTGGCGCTGGCTTACCGTCTGGGTGACGGGAGTAATGAACGCGGTCATTCTGTCGGGTGATGAGCACCGCAAAAATTGACGTTCCGCTTTATTACATTCCCGCCAGCGTGACGTGAAACCGTGATGTCTGCCGTTACTTTCATGGTCGTTGAAAATATCGCCCTCATTCAGCGACCAGATAAAATACAATCCGTTATTACCATAAGCTACAATTATATTAATATTAGATAATCAACAATGCGCATGCTGACAATAATACGCAAAGGTTTACTATAGACCTGTCTTTTTTAAGCAGGAAAGTAAAATGAAAAATACAAAAGGGTTGATGATTATTGCCCTTGCTTTCACCCTGGCATCATGTGCTTCCATTCCTGAGAATATCAAAGGTAATAATCAACCCGATATCCAAAAAAACTTTATCTCCGTGCATAACCAGCCCGGTTTATATACCGGTCAACAGGCTCGCTTTGGTGGTAAAGTCATCAATGTGATTAACACCAAAAATGATACGTTGCTGGAAATCGCCGTTTTGCCACTGAACGACTCTGCTAAGCCACAAATAGACGCGAGCTATCAGGGACGTATTCTTGCCCAGCAGAAAGGTTTCCTCGATCCGGTAAACTACAGAAACCATTTCGTGACCATTTTGGGAACAATTCAAGGAGATGAGTCAGGATTCATCAACAAAGTCCCGTACAACTTTGTTAAAGTTGATTTACAAGGAATTCAGGTTTGGCATTTAACTGAGTCTGTCAACACCACCTATAACATGTGGGATTATGGTTACGGCGCATTCTGGCCTGAGCCGATGTGGGGAGCGCCTTACTACGCCAATACAGTCACTCAGGTAACTCCGGAGCTAGTGAAATAATCCCAGAGGTAAGATGGCGCGACTATATTCCGGAGTCAGGTGTTGGCAAACACCCCTTCTCATCACCCCGCGTTTATCTTATTGCGCCATCCTGCTTCATGAGATCCTTCGCTTAATATGCATTCTTCCTGTTACATATAATTTTTAACCGCTAATTCTTTAGCGAAGAAATGGGCTTTACCCTTCTCATGCCTGACCATCTTTTGTTATTTACCGACAACTCCCCCACCCTGCATGCAATAAAAGAACATTTGTGTTTACACATTATTCAGGGATTACTATGAACAGAAAATGCTTACTGTTGATACCATTATTCTTTAGTAGCGTCATCATCACCGCCTGCGATAATAAACCTGCAGTAAAAACCGCCATGGAGCCCGAGGTCGGCGTTGTTACCTTAGCGCCCTCCTCAGTAAATATTAAAAGTGAACTTCCGGGCCGCGCGCTTGCGTTCGAGATCGCCGAAATCCGTCCTCAGGTTGGTGGGATCATCATAAAACGCAACTTTGTTGAAGGCGATAAAGTCAGCAAAGGAGAATCACTGTATCAAATTGATCCTGCCCCGCTGCAGGCACGACTGGACTCAGCCAAAGGCGCGTTGGCAAAAGCACAGGCTACCGCCAATAATGTTCGTCTGACACTCAATCGGCAGTCAGCGTTAATAAAATCTAATTACGTCAGCCGCCAGGACTATGACACGACGCGTTCACAGCTTAATGAAGCGCAAGCCAATGTTGCCGTCGCTAAAGCGGATCTTGAACAAGCCACCATCAATCTTCGATACGCCAATGTTACCTCGCCCATTGATGGCATTAGCGGCAAATCTTCCGTGACCGTGGGTGCCCTGGTTACTGCCAATCAGGAAAACGCGCTGGTCACCGTTCAGAAATTAGATCCGATTTATGTTGATTTAACCCAGTCAGTACAGGACTTCTTACGCCTGAAAGAAGAGAAAGCCAACGGCCAAATCGCCCAGCAACAAGGCAAAATTCCGGTTGAACTGATGCTGGAAAACGGCAAGCCCTATCGCCATACCGGTACGCTTGAGTTTTCCGATCCCGCTGTTGATGAGACCACCGGTTCGGTAACCCTGCGCGCCGTATTTCCCAATCCTGAAGGTGAAATTTTACCCGGTATGTATGTCACGGCGTTGCTGGACGAAGGCAGTCAACAAAACGTGTTGATGGTCCCCCAGCAAGGAATTACGCATAACGAGCAAGGAAAAGCCACCGCGCTGATCCTTAACCAGGAAAACGTAGTGCAACTGCGTGAAATAAACGCAGTGAAGGCCGTTGGTAATCAATGGTTAGTGACCGCGGGATTACATCCTGGCGATCGGGTCATTGTGTCCGGATTACAAAGAATTCGTCCGGGAATCAAAGCCCGGGTCCTCCCTTCAAAACTGAACACACCTGACACGGTAGCTGAACAGTAATATTTCAGGCATTAAGGACACTTTCTTCATGGCCAACTTTTTTATTGAGCGCCCGGTTTTCGCCTGGGTGCTCGCTATTATCATGATGTTTACGGGCGGTATCGCGATAATGAACCTGCCTGTCGCCCAATATCCACAAATTGCGCCCCCAACCATTACCATCAGCGCTGCCTACCCAGGGGCTGACGCAAAGACCGTTGAAGACTCCGTCACCCAGGTGATTGAACAGAATATGAATGGTCTTGATGGCCTGATGTATATGTCATCCACCAGCGATGCGGCAGGTAATGCCTCGATTATCCTGACCTTCAAAACGGGTACGTCACCCGATATTGCGCAGGTTCAGGTACAGAATAAACTGCAGCTGGCGATGCCTTCCTTGCCACAGGAAGTACAACAGCAAGGGATCAGCGTTGATAAATCCAGCAGCAATATCTTAATGGTTGCCGGTTTTATCTCTGATAATAACAGCCTGAGCCAATATGATATTGCCGACTATGTAGCCTCGAACATTAAAGATCCGCTAAGCCGCACTGCCGGGGTGGGGAGCGTACAGTTATTCGGTTCGCAATACGCCATGCGCATCTGGTTGGATCCACAAAAGCTCGACAAGTATAACCTCACTCCCGAGGACGTCATTACCCAGCTCAAAGTGCAGAATAATCAGATATCTGGCGGGCAGTTGGGGGGTATGCCTCAGTCAGCCGATCAGCAGTTAAATGCGTCGATAATCGTCCAGACGCGTCTGCAAACGACCGATGAATTTGGCAAGATCTTCCTTAAAGTTCAGCAAGATGGTTCTCAGGTTCTGCTGCGCGATGTCGCGCGCATTGAGCTGGGTGCGGAAAATTATGCAACGGTTGCACGTTACAACGGCAAACCCGCCGCCGGGATTGCGATTAAACTTGCCGCTGGTGCCAATGCCCTGGCAACGTCCCAGGCGGTCAAACAAGAGCTGAACAGATTATCGGCCTGGTTTCCGGCCAGTATGAAAACCGTTTATCCCTATGACACCACGCCGTTTATCGAGATTTCGATTCAGGGTGTTTTTCATACTTTGATCGAGGCAATCATTCTGGTATTCCTCGTCATGTATCTGTTTTTACAGAGTTTCCGTGCGACGCTTATCCCCACTATCGCCGTTCCGGTGGTTATCCTCGGAACCTTTGCAATACTCGACGTTGCCGGTTTTTCGATTAACACGCTCACGATGTTTGGCATGGTGCTGGCGATAGGGCTGTTGGTCGATGATGCCATCGTGGTGGTTGAGAACGTAGAACGTATTATTGCTGAAGAGCACTTGTCTCCAAAAGCGGCAACGCATAAAGCAATGGGCCAGCTCCAGAGGGCGCTGGTTGGTATTGCCGTCGTGTTATCCGCCGTATTTATGCCGATGGCGTTTATGAGCGGGGCAACGGGTGAAATTTTCCGTCAGTTTTCCATCACCTTAATCTCCTCCATGCTGCTGTCGGTATTTGTGGCAATGAGCCTGACGCCTGCACTTTGCGCTATGTTGTTGAAATCCCACGAAGGAGAAAAGGAAAACACACATTTTCTGTTTACCCGTTTCAATCACTTCATGGAGAAATGCACTCAGCACTACACGGACAGCACCCGTAGACTGCTACGTCGCACAGGCCGTTATATGGTCGTCTATTTAGTCATTGGCGCGGGCATGATTATGCTGTTTTTACGCACTCCGACCTCGTTTCTGCCTGAAGAAGATCAGGGGGTATTCATGACCACGGCACAATTGCCTTCGGGTTCAACGATGGTGAACACCAGTAAAGTGCTCGGGGAAATAACCGACTACTACCTGACGAAAGAGCAGAAAAACGTTGCTTCTGTTTTCACCGTCGGCGGATTTGGTTTCAGCGGCCAGGGACAAAACAACGGTCTGGCGTTTATCAGCCTGAAGCCCTGGTCAGAACGCGTTGGCGAAGAAAACTCGGTTACCGCCATTATTCGACGGGCCATGATGGCCTTAAGCACCATCAATAATGCCGTCGTTTATCCGTTCAATTTACCGGCGGTCGCAGAATTGGGCACCGCATCAGGGTTTGATATGGAGCTGCTGGATAACGGTAATCTTGGGCATGAAAAAATGATGCAGGCGCGGAACCAGCTTCTGGCTTTGGCCAACCAGTCCTCCGGTGAGGTCGACGGGGTGCGTCCGAACGGTCTGGAAGATACACCGATGTTCCGCATTCACGTCAACGCCAAAAAGGCTGAAGCTATGGGCGTTGCGTTATCGGATATTAATCAGACCATCTCCACCGCGTTTGGTAGTCGCTATGTCAATGATTTCCTGAACCAGGGGCGCGTAAAAAAAGTGTATGTCCAGGCCGATACGCCGTTCCGTATGTTGCCGGACAATATCAACCACTGGTACGTACGTAACGCCTCCGGTTCCATGACCCCGCTCTCCGCCTACTCATCCACCGAGTGGACCTACGGTTCTCCTCGCCTTGAACGCTACAACGGTCAACCAGCAATGGAAATTCTGGGCCAGCCGGTTGAAGGGAAAAGCAGCGGTGATGCGATGAAATTTATGGCATCGCTGATTAATAAACTGCCCGCAGGCGTCGGCTATGCCTGGACCGGTCTGTCTTATCAGGAGGCGCTATCCACAAACCAAGCACCTATGCTGTACGGCATTTCGCTGATCGTCGTGTTTCTGGCGCTGGCGGCACTGTATGAAAGCTGGTCGATCCCGTTCTCGGTGATGCTGGTTGTGCCAATCGGGGTGGTCGGCGCTTTGCTGGCTACCGATCTGCGCGGTCTGAGCAATGATGTTTATTTCCAGGTCGGCCTGCTCACCACCATGGGGCTGTCGGCTAAAAACGCCATTCTGATCGTCGAGTTTGCCGTCGAGATTATGCAGAAAGAAGGGAAAACGCCGCTTGAAGCCGCAGTGGAAGCCGCGCAAATGCGCTTACGTCCAATTCTGATGACCTCACTCGCCTTCATCCTGGGGGTTATTCCACTGGCAATAAGCAACGGCGCGGGCTCTGGTGCGCAAAATGCCGTCGGTACGGGGGTTATCGGTGGGATGCTGGCCGCGACGGTACTGGCAATCTATTTTGTTCCAGTGTTCTTTGTCCTCGTTGAAAATACGTTAGCGCGATTTAAAGCTCGACGCTGATCCCCTGCCCTATCCTTGGGTTTAGATTATTAAATTCCCAGGGATGGGGCTTCGTTTGTCAGGTCTACGGTTATTAGCGGGCACGGCTATCCAGCGAGTTTCTCGTGGATAGCAGGGTAAGCATTACGCGGATTTTTTATAAGGAACGACTGAGGGTAGGAACAGAGGTTGTCAATTCTAACTAAAGCCAGGCTATCAAAACGGTTAATCAATAGTGCAGACCGGAACCTTTCAGATTTACAGCCAGTTCACCCAGTTTTGTATTCGGATGCTGATGGCACATTTTAACCATTTTCGGTACAGCTTCCGTTTCCACCTCATGCAGGGGAACATAATCATCGCCTTTAAAGTCAGAATTTTTATTAACAATCACAAAGGCAATTGCCGTCTTGTATTGCTGACTCATATCAACAAATTCTTTACAGGTCATATCTTGTGGCGCAGCTTCCGTTGCCTGAGTAGCCAAAGCACTGGTCATTGGTGCCATAACAGAGGTCACAAGAATAGCCGCAGAAACCATCATCTTAATATTCACTATGCGCTCCAGAGTTAGCATTAATTTTTATCGGCGAGCTTATCAGTTTTAACCAGCGTCGCATTTCTACGCAGACTGATAAAAGCTAAAGAACTAAAGATCATCTCGACACCAATAAAAATTGAGGTAAATACATACGATCTGTCGGGATCCATATTCAGCCATACGCCGGCAATAAGCAGGTCAAAAATACCAATAAAAATGTTCCATCCATAACCCGGACTACGGAACAGTTTGACCCCAGAGGCGATACGAAAAATCCCCCCCAGAATAAACAGGCAGCAAAATACCATTGCCAGTGAATTCATGCCTATCACAGGATTCACGAGGAAACAGTAACCCAGCAGTAACCACGCGATAGCAAAAAAGGCATAGGTAAATTTGGCTTTCAATTGCTTTTTACCTGAACTAAACAGGCTATAAATAGAATAGAAACCACATACCAGGAACATAAAACCGGTTGCATAGCTTAAATAAACACCTGCAGCAATCGGATAAATCAAGCAGCAGATGCCACAAATCAACATCAACACCGCCATAATCGTCGCGTGCTTTTTATAATGAACGAGTGTTTTTTCATTAAACGCTCTCAGGCTACGCTGATTAAAAACAAACATACATCCTCCGTTATACATAAACGCAATGTAACCTGTTGACACAAGAATTATTACTCACTCAACATATGTTACTTACAGTGGAATGATAAGACTTCCACTAAGGAAGCGTATATAAGAACAAGAGAATGTCGCTATGCGTATATTCCTACACATGTCAGACATCTGACACTTGTAGGATTAAACGGTCATTATTCTATCTTGGCTCTGATTCCTCTCTTTAACATTATTTAATATGCTTATTGCGTTTGGTGACATATACCAAATTTATTCAGGAGAAAGTAATGAAAAAGATTATTCTTGCGGGTGTGCTTGCAACCATGATGGGTTCAGCACCAGTGATGGCTGCTACTGCTACCACAACCACTCCGGCGCAAGCTGCTACCGCAAATGTACAAAAAGAAGCTGCCGATGTTATGCAGGTCGCAGTGCAAGGCGCAAATGCGATGCGTGATATTCAGCTTGCTCGTCTGGCCCTGTTTCATGGACAGCCTGACAGCGCTAAAAAATTAACCGATGACGCGGCTTCCCTACTGGCAGGCGACAGCAAAGATTGGGCGAAATTTGTAAAAGCTGCGCCTAAAGCCAAGATGATTGACGATCAGTACGTGGTTATTAACGCTACGGTCGCGCTGTCAGAAGACTATATTGCGACTCCGGCCAAAGAATCCGCTATCAAAACAGCGAATGGCAAAATGGCCAAAGGCGACTGGAAAGGTGCAGTGGATACTCTGCAACTGGCTGGTATCAGCGTGCTTCAGACCCAATACCTGATGCCTCTGAATCAGACTCGTAAAGCCGTTGCCAGCGCGCAAAAACTGCTGACTTCCGGTAAATACTATGAAGCAAACCTTGTGTTAAAAGGTGCTGAAGATGGCATTGTGGTCGATAGCGAGATGATCGGCGCAGGCCAGTAGTACTCAGCACTACGGAGTGTTGAACCAGGACTTTCTCTCCTGATCGGGCAGCTACAGCTACCCGATCAGGGGGATTAATGGCTAATCAGACTGTCTATCTCAATCTCAATTTCCCGCATAACAGCAATAATCTTCTGCAATGCCTCCTCGCGTACTGTCAGAGGAAGATCGTCATGTCGTCTGGATTCGAAAGGTTCGCACAGGTTCTGTAGCGCAGTGATACCCAGAATTTGCGCCGAGCCATGCAACCGGTGAAGAGCTCGCAAAAACAGCTGAGGTTCATCTTGCAGAACGGCTTTCTCAGCCGCTTGTATATCATTCAGCGTTGCCTCGCGAAATGTCTCGAGAATCTCGTTCATCAGTGCGCGATCGCCGCCGGTATTTTCCGTCAACACATTGAATTTCAAATGCCGGATTGTACAAGGAGACGCATAACCGGTTTCGATTTTACTCAATTCATGGGTCAGTGTCTGAATCGACACAGGCTTGAACAGGCACAAGTTCATACCATTTTGCAGGCATCGATCGCGTGACTGTGGAAGTGCGCTGGCCGTCAGTCCCCATATTTGTAAATTCGGCTGTTGACGACGTAGCGAAGCCGCAAGATCAAACCCGTCTTTTTTCGGCATATTTACATCGGTTATCAGCAGATCGTACGATTTCTTCGCCAGTTTGGCTTCTGCTTCCTCCCCATCACACGCTTCATCCACGCTGTAGCCAATGGCATTCAACTGTCGCTTGAGCAGCAGGCGATTGGTTGGATTATCGTCAGCTATCAAAATAGACAGACACGGAAGCGGTAACAGAGTACCGGGCGCATCGCCATCCGATACAATCGACTGACGAGCCGTTTCAACCGGCAGCGTTATGGTAAACGTGGTTCCTTGCAACGGGACGCTCATCAACTCCAGCGTCCCGCCCATCAACGTCACCAGTTCTTTGCAGATAAATAACCCCAGACCAGAACCGGTTTGTTGGCGCCCGCAGCGTCCCTGAGCGTAACGCTGAAACAGCCCCGCCTGCTCCTCTTCACTAATCCCGCAACCGGTGTCGCTAATGGCAATAGTCAGGGTACCGTGATTCTCCCCCTCAGGCATCAAACGGGCCGTCACATGAATGCTGCCCTGCTCGGTAAACTTCAACGCATTACCCACCAAGTTGGTGAGAATTTGCCGCAAAGCCTGCTGATCGACAAATACCCGCTCGTTCGCCGGCAACTGGCTAACGCAGGCAAGCGTAATGCCTTTCTGTCTGGCTAAGGCATCGAAAGAGTGGCACTGCAATTCAATGAGCTGCGAGAGATCCGTCCATTGAGGAACAACCTGGTATTTACCAGACTCAATCTTATCCACATCCAGAATCTTACCGATCAGTCCAAGCAATGACTGGGCCGTCGCCCCGGTAAGGGCAATCGCCTCTTTTCGCTGTGCCGGGCTGAGTTCTGAACTCGACAGTAATTCCACAAAGCCAACAATCGAACTTACCGGAGTACGTAATTCATGGCTCATACTCGCCAGAAAGCGACTTTTGGCCTTGGTTGCTTCAATCGCTTTATTCTTTTCGTTTTCCAGTTCTTGAGATAATGCTTCTTTGAGATGAAGCTGCTCTTCCAGTAGCCGCTGCGATTGTTTCCTTTTATTTACCTCACGGGAGAGTGAGATCCCCCAGATCAGGCTAATTGCTATCAGCAGCAGCGCGAATATCCCCAGTTGATAGAACTGTTTGCTATATCGACTCCAGAAATCGACCTGCGTATTGGAAATTTTCGACCACCTCTCCGTCATCTGCAAAATTTCACGTGGCGGTATGGCCTGTAGCGCTTTATCCATAACAGACTTCAACATCGGCTCGCGGGGAGAGATTGCAAAACTTACCGACGCACCAGGCATATCTGTAAGCCTAAAAAAGTGCATATTTTTCTGGTAGTAATGATCGACCATAAATCTTGCCGACAATTCGGTAGCGATTGCCGCATCAACGCTGCCCTCCTTGACCATGGCCATCGCAACACTGCCAGTATCCGCATTCACCCAGGTGGCCTGCGGATAGCGTTGCTTCAGCTCGCTTTCCAGCACATGCCCGGCAGGCAAAGCAATGCGTATCGGCTTCTCCAGTAGCGATTCGGCGGTTTCCTCACGGGAAGTGATCATCACAAATGCCACATTCATCAGCGGATCGCTAAAGGCCGAATTGCTCGGGTTTTGATGAGTTAGCGTGATAGTGGGATACATATCCCACTGTTCGCCGCTTATTTGCTTTGTCTGCTCACTTTTGGAGCTAGCTAAAATGGGTTCAAAATCGAGCCCCGTTTGCAGATGAATAATATTCAGCAAATCACCAATAATACCGCGTAACTCACCACTGCGATCGACCAGCGTATAGGGCGAGTAATCTGGGTTGATTAAAATGCGGATAACATGCTTTTTCTTCAACCACGCTTTTTCCTGATCGGTGAAAGGAATAGGCGCATTCAGATAGGCAAGGTTGCCGCGGTTCAGCCAGTTCTGCATGACTTGCATATGAATTTCATTACTGATTGACGTAATGAAACCATCAAGAATATTTCTTAATACAGGCTGATCTTCGTTAACGACAAAATAATTATATTGTTCTTGCTTATCAAAGTAGTGCGTAATAACCAGTGATTGTGAGAAGTATCGAGAGATACAATGACTGCTGGTGATATTGTTACCAATATAATATTGGTTATCGCCATTCACTACCGACGCCATAGCCTGATACTCGTCGTCATAAAATGAGACTTTAGCCTCAGGAAAAGCCCCCTGGATAACATCGAGAAAAGGACAATCCCGCACACACGCGACGCTAACCTGATGGTTCGAGGTCAGCGGCAGCATAGTGTTTTTTAGCGATGTTACAAGCGTCGGCCACGTGGTCAGCAATGCCGAAGTGCGCAACAGATTTCCACCAACATCCTGGCGTCGGGACAGTTGGGTTATCAGCGTATCAACATCGTTATTGGCGAGCGCGGCCAGCGCCTCTTGCTCATTATCATACTGCTTTATAATGATTTTTAGATTGAGGTTCTTTTGCATTAACGCAAGGTAATCCGCGTTGACGCCCCGATAATATTCACCGCTATTTTGATAAACAATGGGGGAGACTTCCGGTAACCAGGTGCCAACAACCAAGGTTTTTTTATGCGCTAACCAGTTTGTTTCTTCCCTGTTCAAGCCGATATTTTGCACTGAGGTATTATAGTTACTTTTTAGCTCAACTTGCCGAGCTGAGCTTACACCCGTAGACAACCCGATGGTAAAGATGACCATCAAAAAAATAAAAAAGCGTTCCAGCATTACTCTATCCTATTTTATTTCTCTGCGCATAATCATAAATTTCCATTAATGATGAACAATCTAATTTCTCCATCAACCGGCTTTTATAGGTACTTACCGTTTTATTACTGATATTCATTTTGCTGGCAATTGTGCTGTAATCCATGCCATTAAGGATATAACGCAATACTCTCATTTCCTGGTTCGACAACGTATCAAGCTTATCCTGCTCGCTGACGGATGAACCAGTAAAGTGCTCAAGGGAAAAGGGAAAATAGCTATAGCCATTTTTTGCTGCTTCAATTGCGGCAAGAATATTATTCATACCTTCTTTTTTACTCACAAATCCGTTAGCACCGTATTCGGCGCTACGTTTGCCGTAAAAAAATTCATTTTTGGCTGAAATGATAATGATTACACCAGCATAGTGCCGCTTTCTCAGTTGCTCCAGCACTTCGATGCCACTGATACCCGGAATATCCACATCGATAATCAACAGCTCCGGTTTAGTTTTTTCAACGGTTTGAACCACTTGATCCCCACTGTCGAGTTCGGTGGTCACAGCGATACCATTGGTATCGAGTAAGTTGCGGATGGCAATGCGAGCCAATGGGTGATCGTCAACGATTATCGCGTTCATTGCGTATAAGAATCCCGATAAATAAAGAGAGGCGATGGCTATAGAGCAGATGAGTCTTCAATATTATGTTTTATAAACGCAAGACTTTAAGAGGAAAATTCTAGCATAGCCACGCGTATATTTTATTATTTTTTCATAATTCGAATGAATAAATCATAAAAGTAACATTTTAATTTACAAAAATTAAACCTTGAACCTTTGTAAATATCAAATCATTAACACAACGTAAAGGAAAATTCCTACACATGTAGGACAGGTCTTTCATTTATTAGGGTTCATTCTTAACAAAGTTATTAATATCAATAGCGTAGTAAGCATTAGAACCGTAAAAATACGGAAAATGCCCCTCATCTGACGAACCTCCCGTTAGGATGGCATGGTGGAAAGCCGCCATCAAATAGCCGTTTACGTTGGACATTCCTATGCACATTTCTATGCCAGCAACTTTACATTAAAAACAAATATTATTTTCAATACGTTGCCTACGACAGTTCTTTGTTAATTTTATTTCTATATGAAATTATCCTACACTTGTCTTTATGCTTAAATAAAGCAGAAACAGCGCATTTCAAATTTCCCAGGTTACATCGATGCGCTGCTAAAAAAATAAGATAGAGCATTTTTTCATACTTTCGGGTGATAACAATTTTACTAACCTGAATTTTGGAGAAACTGTAAATCCAGAAGGATCGTACACTGGCACAACCTGGCGGGAAGAAAAACCGGCCAACGTTAAAAGCACCACTTTCACATTCTAAGGAGAAAAATAGGTTACCAGAACAGCAAGTTACGCTTCTCTTCTGGTAGTAAGCAAAGCAATTGATTGATGGCGTATAGCAAAATGAATCAAATACGAGAATCATTAAACAATGTTGCATTCCCTGACACAATGCCTGACGCATGGCCTTATCAATCCTGGTGTTCACCTGAAAATATTGATACCGATATTACATGGTACTCATTTACTGAGTTGGATTTGATGATCGAAGCCTGGCTGGGTAAAGACTCACTCATCCCGGTGAACAAAACCGTATGGGGTTTTGTGAACGAAAATGAACCATTAATCCAGATAGTTATCCACGAAGATATTGCATATATTGCAATTAATCACAGATTCTATTCATGGGTAATTATTGTTGCAGGAACATACAACTTAAACATCAGTCTCGATCTTGCCTCCATATTTAAACACACAGCCTTAGCCGATACAGCGCTATGTATTATAGCCAATCGCGTTGACATACATTCAGTAGAGGTATCTCTTAACACCGCCCGCTCTTTTATGAACTTCGTTTTCTTTCATGAATTGGTTCATTTGATGTGTTGCCAGCATCAATACATCAAGATGAATGGCAACCAACTTCCGTATATCAGGACCATGGAGTTTATTGCCGACTTTCTAGCGTACGAACATTCACTCATGCCTGTAACTTACGAATATACCGTACAAAAAGACAGCTGGGATCTGCAGATGAGTACCGCTCGATGCCTTGGCTTTGTCATCGCGTCCTATTTCATCATTAAGACGAAACAGATCAACAAGTTAAATCTATATCCATCCATAAATGAAAGAACCACCTTATTGCTGAGTTATATATTATCGCCATCTTTAACGCGGAGTGAACGGGAGGGATTACTGCTAAAATATGAAGCCAGTGGAATAATGGATGCTTATATCCGGCGAGGAAAGCTAGGATTTAACATTGGCAATAATGATTCCCTCATCTCGACTGACTATTCTGCATGTCGTTGTAATTGCAGCAAATGCAGCGCATTCGCCAACGAGATATGTAACAAGGCCAAACCATTGAACAGCGAAGTATTAAACCATATGAGCATTTATACAGAATGCTTCCCTAAAAATAAGGTTTTTTACCCCTTTCCTGTTATAGATAAAAGAGATAACAAAACATCTCATTTTTGTAGTTTACAAAATCCTATACTGTTTTCCTTAGAGAAAACGATTAAAAGATCCTCTGCATTTCTTTCAAACCGATTCCTGAGTTTCCACTAAGAGCCTAATGGGATAGGCTCTTAATCACTTATTTCCGTCATCCTTAATGTGGCTCTGGAACAACAGAGCCACAAGAGAGGCATTAATCAGGCTTTACTGGGCAACGCTCCCACTGCCTGCGAGCTTTTGACTGTCAGTGTAACGACAGCTGAGCACAACAGTGCAGCAATCATAAAGATAAAGGCGCTGTTATAGCTTCCGCCGCTGCTTTGGATAAGCCAGCCGATGATGGGCGCTGATACAACTCCTGCCATCTGGCCGCCAAAGTTAACAATACCGGATGCCCGCCCCATGATGTTGCTCGGGATCGTATCCATCAGAATGCCCCAGAACGTCGCCATGGCAAAGAACATGAACAGGGCTGAGACACACTGATAAACCACCGCCATATCTGCACTGCTCACGCTGAAAGTCAGATACAGGAATCCCGCGGCAATAACAGAGGTTACGACATACAGCGTTTTACGCTGGGGTTTGAATTTGTCCGAGCAATAACCGCCTAATAATGTTCCGCCTGCCCCGAACAGGAAGGGAATGGCCGCCATGACACCGGTCTTTGCCAGAGAAAACTCTCGTACGGTAATCAGGTAGCTTGGTAGCCAGGTTGAAAAACCCCAAAAGGTGATATCAAATAAAAACCAGATACTGGCCATTTGCCAGAGCACTGGCATTTTGAGTACGTCTTTAAACGCGATAGCGCTGGTGTTTTGCAGGCTCCCCTGATCGTCAGCAGCCAGCTCCGCCAGGTCTTGCTGCGTAATGGCAGGGTGATCTTTCGGGTTGTCACGCGTAAATAAGTAGATACCTGCCGCGATAAACAGACCGGGAATACCCAGCACGATAAAAACCATGTGCCAGCCAAATGCCCCGATGATGCTTGCCGCCACAACTACCGCCAGCGCTGGGCCTAAGGTGTTAACCGTTGACTGAATCGCCGTGGCGCGACCACGCTCTTTCGACGGGAAATAGGTTGATATCATCTTCCATGAGGCCGACGGGAAACATCCCTCACCGATACCAAAGAAGAATCGTACTGCTAACATCAGCGGCAGCGTCAGCACAGCGCCGGTTAAGCTGGTGAACACAGACCACCATGCAATACCAATGGCCATGATTTTGCGCGAGCCAAATTTATCCGCCAGTAATCCACCGGGAATTTGAAACGCAGCATAACCAATAAAAAAGGCGCTAATAATTAAACCTTGTTGAGTCGTATCAAGATTTAAATCTTTGCCAATATAAGGGAGCGAAACGCTCATCACCATTCTGTCGAGAAAAGAGAGCAGCCACGCCAGCCAGATCAGGGTCAGGACGGTATATCTTGCTTTCCAGGTCTTGGGTTTACCTGAAGGTAAAGACGTTTGTAGGTTCATTGTGATGTCCTTAGGGTGTAGTGATCTACCGCGGCCATAAATAGTCGCGATAGATCCATGCGTGTTTAGCGTTATTTATTAATATTGTTTTCTAATAACCGTACCGCTACAGGCATAACTTTCCGTGCCATTGATTAAGGCAATGCGCCCATTAACCATGACAATTTCAATCCCTTCCGGGTACTGATTGGGTTCCACAAAAGTGCCTTTATCCGTAATTGTGTTCGGATCGAACATCACAATATCCGCTGCATAACCTACCTTCAGCAGTCCGCGATCCTGCAAACCCAATACTTCAGCAGGTTTCCCCGTCATCTTGCGGATTGCCGCTTCCCAGCTCAGACATCCCTCTTCACGGACATATTTACCGAGTACGCGAGGGAATGCGCCAAACACGCGCGGGTGCGGTTTGCCAGCCCCCATTAAGCCGTCGGTACAGACGTTTTGCTCAGGTCGACAGAGAAACTTAATCACGTGCTCTTCGGTACCGTAGAAGTCGACCATCCCCACGGCGTTTTCCTCTTCAAAGAGCAGATCGAAGGTGGCGTTATACGGATCTTTTCCGCGCAGCTCGCCCAACTGGACGAGGTTCAAACCGACAGCATCCTGATTTTTTGCCGTTTTCACGCTGGTGACAAAAATCTGGTCCAAGCCGGCAAAATCGATAAAGTTATCCCAGCCAGGAATACCCTGCTGAATATCATCAATCATTTTGGCGCGCAGTTCGGGCGAGGCGAGACGCTCAAGTAATTTGTCCGTACCACCGGAGTGAACCCAGGGCGGCAGGATCACGCCAAGCATCGTGCTGCCCGCCACATACGGATACTGGTCGAAAGAGATACGAATTCCCTCTTCCTGCGCCTGTTCCAGCATGCCCAGCATCTGGTCGATCAGCCCCCAGTTTTTCTTGCCGCAAACCTTCATATGCGAAATATGTAGCCAGACGCCGGTGGCTTTGGCGATATCAATCAGTTCCTGGGTTGAGTTGATAATATCGTCAGCTTCACTGCGCTGATGCACCACAAAGATCCCGTCATATTTCGCCGTGACCTTACACAGTTCAATCATTTCGGCAGTATCACCAAAGGCGCAAGGCATATAGATAAGTCCAGTGGAAAGTCCAAATGCCCCAGCCTTTAGCTCCCGCTCAAGGACTTCACACATCTTCGCCACATCTTCACGGGTCGAAGGACGCCCATCCAGACCCATCGCTTCCATGCGCACGTTGCCATGAGGAACTAAATACGCGAGGTTTGTCGCCGGATGACGTGATGCCAGCAGATTGAGATAACCGTCTGTATTTTTATACTTCCAGTCAATTTTGTCGGTGTCACCGTCCAGCCCGGCGATATTTTTACGCCAGGCTGGAATATATTCTTCAGGTAGCGGTGCTAAGGCGACGCCATCCTGGCCCAACAGTTCGGTGGTGATACCCTGACGAATTTTTGCCGACAGCGCGGGGTTAATAATGGCCGACAGGTCAGAGTGCGTATGGGTATCAATAAAGCCAGGGCAAATAATTTTTCCTGTTGCATCAATTACCTGTTCATTGATGCCAACTTCAATTTGACCGATTTCGACAATACGTCCTTCATCAACCATCACATCGGCAATTCTGCCTTCACTGCCTGTCCCATCGATTACATTTCCGTTTTTGAAAATGGTTTTCATCGTTATTCTCCATGGCGGTGCTGCTGAGCGACACCGCCTGTAAGGTAAGAGGTGGTTATCTTTATTTTTATTGGCGATAGAGTGTCTGGATGATGCTGTAATAGCCGCTGGCCGAGCCGGTTAACTGATCGATCTCGATATACTCATCAATGGTGTGTGCCAGGTTTTCTCGTGAAGGACCGAAGCCGATGGTTTTGATTCCCGCTTCGCCCGCATAGTGGCTACCGTTGGTACAAAATGAGTACTGCGTAATGGTTGGATTAAAGCCAGCCTCGCGAATGCCCACTAACGCTGCCTGCACAAATTCGTCGGACTCGTCGTACACCCAGCCGGGGAAGAAACGCTCTCCCTCAATCGTGGCGCCGGTATAGCAAGACTCCTGACCCACCGCGTAGGACACTCGGGCCTTAAACTGCGGATCCTGAGCAATAAGTTCAGCAAGCGCATTTTCCAGCGGAGCAATCACGCTTTCTTTGGTTTCACCCACCAGCAAACGGCGATCGTAGGTTGCGCGACAGTAATCCGGTACCACCGAGGCTCCCGGGTACGGCGAAGATTTAATGTCGGTCAGTTCCAGAATGCCAGGCCCCAGAACCGGATGCGTCGGCGGCGTGATCGTGCGAATTTTGTCGATCAATTGCGCCATTTTGTACACCGCGTTAATCCCCGCCTGTGGGTTAGCGGAGTGCGCGGGCTTACCAAAGGTTTCGACCACAATCTCAGCGCGGCCACGCTGACCAATTTTCAGGTTTAACTCGGAAGCTTCACCGATGATCACGTAGTCTGGCTTATAGCGCTCGCTGACCAGGCGGGCAGCAATACCTTCAAAACACTCTTCATGCACGATGCACGCAACGTAGATTTTCCCGGCAAAATTTCGCTGATTGTCCTGACCGAAAAAGCCCACGGCGGAGATCATCGCCGCCACGGCGCCTTTCATGTCTGTTGTGCCGCGACCATAAATTTTGCCATCTTCAATATCGCCGCCGTATGGGTTGCGGGACCACTTCTCTTCATTCACCGGCACGGTATCGATATGTCCATCGAGAACCAGCGTTTTCCCCGGCTGGTTGCCGACAATGCCGCCAACAATGTTGCCGTACTTATCAACGTGGATGTCATCGAATTGGTAATGCTGCATCATTGTTTTTATGGCATTAACCACTTCCCCTTCCTGACCGGAATAACTTTTTTGTTGGATCAGCGCCTGACAATTTTTAATGACTTCTTCAATGCGGTTTGCAGATAACATGGGTTTCTCCGTTATATCTCTCAATCAGGGAATTATTTGTTGATGCCCGGGTACTGACCGCCCCAGACAATATCCAGATATTGTTGCGGGTCGGTATCCCCTTCGGTGCTGACTAACAGCACACGAGAGTGCGCATCCAACCCCAGTTGCTCACGCGTTTGCGCCAGTTCAGGCGAGGTCATCAGCAGCGCCAGCAGACCGGTAGTAACCGCACCTGACTCACCCGAAATAATCTGTGGATCACCTGCCAGCGGGTTGCCCAACATGCGCATGCCCAACGCTGCAACTTCATCAGGACAGGAGGCAAATGCGTTGGCATAATCGCGCAGCAGTTTCCAGCCGATACTGTTC
The DNA here is from genome assembly GCF_002042885.1 of Citrobacter portucalensis. Lineage (GTDB taxonomy): Bacteria > Pseudomonadota > Gammaproteobacteria > Enterobacterales > Enterobacteriaceae > Citrobacter > Citrobacter portucalensis. The sequence goes on along the minus strand of NZ_MVFY01000002.1, from coordinate 454,184 downwards.
GCCTCACCGCAGGCGAGACCGGCCATCACGGTTTGTAAATCACCGCCCACCGCAATGGCATCCCCCTCTTTCGAACGGGCTGAGCGGTAGAGGCAATCGGCAATTAACGCTTCGGCGACGATCACTTTCGGGCGATTCTCCCCCCAGGCTGCCGTCACCATTCCCTGAACCATTCCGGCAAACGAGCCGACGCCTGCCTGCACAAAAATGTGCGTCGGCGCAACCTGATGCAGCTGATCTATCGCCTCCAGCATTAGCGTGCCGTAGCCCTGCATAATCCACTGCGGGATCTTTTCGTATCCTTCCCACGCGGTATCCTGCACCACAATCCAGCCATACTTTTCGGCCTGTTCTGCGGTCATACGAACCGCATCGTCATAGTTCATATCGACGATCTCAGCGGTAGCGCCTTCGTTACGGATAGAGGTCAGACGTTGCTGCGAAGAGCCCTTCGGCATATACACCACGGCGTTTTGCTTCAGTTGGCGCGCCATCCATGCCACGCCGCGACCGTGGTTGCCATCAGTAGTGGTGGCAAACGTGACGGTTTGCAGATCGTGGCGTACCTCTTCGCTGGTCATCACGTCAAACGGCAGTTCGCTGATATCCTTACCAACTAATTCAGCGATATGGCACGCCATCGCATAGGAGCCACCCAGCGCTTTAAAGGCTTTCAGGCCAAAACGCTGAGATTCATCTTTGAGGTAGATATTTTTTACGCCCAGTTTTTGTGAAAGCGCCGGTAGCGTATACAGCGGCGTCGGCGCGTAACCCGGAATAGACCGATGAAAATTCAACGCTTTTACCAGTTCCTGGCGGCTAAACGGTGCCAACGGCGCGTTCGGATGTTCGGTAAACGGTGTCTGGTTAATAAAAAATGATAAGTTTTCCTGCATCATAAAACCTCATTGTCCTGGTATTTCATTCCCTGTAATCGGTGCAATACAGAGATATTTCCGTTATCGGTATTGGCAATAGAGCAAAATGCTTACCAGCTTTTTATTAACCGAGTAAATTCTTATGGATATTTTAATAAAGGCTTTAATTTCAATAAATTAAATAGAAATAAAAATTGACACCAAAAAATATCACTGCGTCAGTTTATCGCCTCATTTTGATAAATTCTCATTATTGATAAATAGTGTGATCGCTGAAGATAAAATAAGAAAAACATCCAAAAACAGCGTGATATATTGATTTTTCGCAAATCATTTTTGCATTGCTTCGCCTATTTATCATTTTCCTTGAGAAATGCGACACACTGCCGGAGAAGTACCATGATTTCAGTACTCAGCAATATTCAGGATGATATATGCAATTATGCCGATGCTATTTCTGGCATAACGGGCACGGACGTTGAAATCATTGATGAATATTTAATGCGCATCGCGGGTACCGGGAAATATCGGCATATGCTCAATGAGAACGTGGCCAAAAATGGCTACATCTATCGTCACGTTTTGCAGGTGCGAGAAACGGTACTGATCAAAAATCCCGGCGAGCATCCGCTGTGCCAGTTATGTGAAAAACACCACTACTGTTCTGAAATGCTGGATTTGAACGCACCCATTTTTCTCAATAATCGCGTGATTGGCGTGATCGGGATTATTTGCTCAACCCAGGCACAGCGTGACACGTTACTGAGCCAGATTGATAAATTTGTCACCTTTATTGAGCAAATTGCCGTAATGATCTCCAGTAAGGTCTTTGAATGCCTGGAGCGTTTACGCGCGCAGGAAACGCTTGGCGCATTTCGGCGTCTGATCGATGCTATGGACCGCGGCGTGGTGGCAATTGATGGCAAGGGTCTTATCTGGCATGCCAATCATTCAGCCGATCGCATCCTCAACCGTGAGGTTCAGGGATTACCACTGACCATTGAAACAACCGGGGATAGCCTGTATGGCGATGAAGAAGCGTGGCTGACGCTTGAAGGTCAGAAACATCATGTACTGTGCAAACAAATTTCGCTCTCCTCACAGGATAACGATCGCTTAACCATGGTTATCTTTCGTGATGCACACGACTACCTGAGTAACCTTACTCCATCCCCTTATGAGTCCGACATGCAGGTGCGACTGATTGGTCACTCTCCCTCAATGGAGCAACTCAGAAGCACCATCGGTAAAATCGCCAACAGTTACGCCAGCGTGCTCATCACCGGGGAAAGTGGTTCGGGGAAGGAGGTCGTGGCTTTTGCCATTCACCAAAGCAGTCCACGTAAAGCCGCGCCTTTCGTGACAATCAACTGCGCGGCTATCCCCGAACAACTGCTGGAAAGCGAACTGTTTGGTTATGTTCGTGGCGCATTCAGCGGGGCCGATCCCAAAGGACGAATGGGAAAATTTGAACTGGCCAACGGCGGCAGCCTGTTTCTGGATGAAATTGGCGATATGCCGTTGCATCTGCAGGCCAAGCTGCTCAGGGTCTTGCAGGAAAAGGCGATCACCCGCGTTGGCTCTAATAACACCATCAATATTGATGTGCGCATTATTGCTGCAACTAACAAAAACATTAATGCGATGGTGGAGAATAATCAGTTTCGCGAAGATCTTTTCTATCGGCTGAACGTGGTCCCTCTGGTACTTCCTTCCCTGCGTGAACGCCGGGCTGATATCGCGGTCCTCGCACAGTATTTTGCCGATGAGTTCTCGGTCAGTTACCAGCGACCACCGCAAAAACTGCCTGATGACGTTATTAACCGCCTTTATGCCTGGCACTGGCCGGGCAACATTCGTGAATTACGCAACGTGATCGAATACATTTTTGTGATGCGCGGAGAAGCCGCCGGGATCAACGCCAGCCATCTTCCCCCTTACCTGCTCACCGCCGCTGACGGTAGAAAAACGACGATGACCGCGCAACCCCGTCAGCTTGCCAGCAAAGGAAAACAGGCGGAAAGGGAAGCTATCGAAAACGTCATCCAGCGATTCGGCTCAAGCGTTGAGGGGAAAAAACAAGCCGCGACAGAACTGGGGATCAGCATTGCCACGCTCTATAGAAAAATAAAACTGTACGGTTTGTGAGCCTCCCCCTCTTAACGAAGAGGCTCACGTAAAACCATACTGTGCAACCGAGCGCGTTACAGGGCCGATTGATTTCGATGCTGCTCGAAATAGCGTCTGGCCTTGTCGTCAGCTTCTTTCAGGGCTGTCGGATTCAGGTTCTTCTGCGCGATATCCAGTCCATTTTGTGCATCAGAATTCCCATTAGCAAAGGCCACCGCACTCCAGATATACGCCTGAGCATAATCCTGAGTTACCCCTTTGCCTTCAAGGTACATGGTTCCCAGCATCCCCTGAGCTTCCGCATTTCCCTTTCTTGCGGCCTGTTCAAACCACTCAGCGGCTTTTTTATCATCCTGAGCGACGCCATTACCTTCTAAATACATCAAGCCAAGATCTTTCTGCGAGCCTGCATCTCCCTGGGCCGCGGCTTTATCCAGCCACTCCACCGCTTTTTTACTGTCCTGGACCGTTCCCTCTCCTTTTGCGTACATCATGCCAAGCATGCCCTGGGCCAGCATATCCCCTTGAAGAGCAGCCTGATTAAACAGCTCAAACGCTTTTTTGTGGTCCTGAGCCACGCCAACCCCCTCGCCAAGGTAATACATCGCGCCGAGCATGCTCTGGCCCAGCGCGTCCCCTTTGCTGGCGGACTGTTTAAACAGCGCGAAAGCTTTGTCAGTATCCAGACCGACACCATCACCTTCAAAGTACTTTCTGCCCAGTAATCCCTGCGCTTTGGCATCCCCTCGTTCAGCCGCTTTACTCAATGACTTAACGGTGTTGTAGCCCTCTAATAGCGACGCCTTACTTTCAAGGAAACGCTTTGCGTCAGGATTGCCCTTCTCAACCGCACGATGGAGCCACTCAATGGCATGATAGTTTCCGCGCTCGGCAGCAATGCTTAACCACTCTAGGGCCTGCTTATTGCCTTTTCCGACTTCGTTGTCAAACCACTCAATGACCTTACCGTCATACCAGCGCGCGCCCTCACCATCAAAGTAGACTAAGGCGAGCAGATAACGCGCATCGAGATTGCCCTGCTCAGCCGCACGGGTCAGCCATTCAACAGCTTTCTTGTCATTCTGCTGCACGCCCTTACCTTCGAAATACAGCACACCGAGATAGTATTGGGCATCGACATTCCCCTGGGCCGCCGCTTTGCTAAACCATTCGGCCGCTTTCTTGTCATCTTTCAGGCCGCCTTTGCCCTCGTAGTACATCAGTGCAAGCAGATGCTGAGCACTCGCATTACCCTGCTCAGCCGATTTGGTCAGCCACTCGCTGCCTTTACTGAAATTCTGCTCTACCTCTTTACCTTTTAAGTACACGGTTGCAAGCACAAACTGCGCCTGCGCATCTCCCGCCTCAGCACCCTGCTGTAAAACAGCCACAGGTTCTTTATTCCACTCTTTTGCTTGTCCCTGTGAAGATCCCGCACCCCACAATATTCCGATGAAAGTGAAGGCGAGGAGAGGCCGAATGTTCATAAAACGTAATCCTTGTTAAGAAAAGGCACATAATGGAGATGCTCCAACGGCAAGCCAACTCATTTAACTGCGATTGTGATCCATGTCGGAACTATCAGATATTAACTGGGAAATGTGCAAAATATAATTCTTTGATTATGCAGGTGATCCTTAGTGAATTATGCACAACAAAAAGGCCATGTTAATAACATGGCCTTTCGTCTGGACATGGTGTTGAAACTTAATCAAACACACCATTAATAACAGCGGTGACAATCGCCGTGCTCAGTGCAATCAGCACCAGATTATCGCCAATAACCTGCCATTCATAGCCCGGGTAATACGGAAGTTGATTCAACATTGATGGCGGAACGCTCTTCCTGGCGATCCCCGGAGGAAGCGGTTTTCCTCGCGCCAGATTTTTGGCAATACCTGGAGGCAGTGACTTATAGCCCGTTAGACCGTATCTGACGGCATACTGCCTGGCCACGTTAAGGATGTTGCTTTGCCATGGGCTCCCCAGATTGAGCGTTTTTGAGATTACAGCTCGCCATTCCCGCTATCTCAGATCGGCAAGCGACAGGCACAGGATCTGAGTTTTTGGGAATAACTTCGCGAAAATGGAGAGAAAACGACGTTTTTTTTCGGTTAAGCTATGTTCATGCTTTGGCGTTACCCCATGGCCGGAATCACTATCCAGGAACCCAACCATAATGGCAAAAAGTACCCCGCAGCTGCCGCTCGACCCTCATATGTGTCGTAGCTATGAGAAAAAGTCGCGAAGTCCGCTGGCGCTCTATTCCGAGTATCAGCGTATGGATGTCGAACTGCGGGCGCCGCTGGCTATGACCTACAGCCACTGGCATGGCCAGGTTGAGGTGAACGTGCCATTTGATGGTGATGTGGAGTATCTTTTTAATGACGAAGTGGTGAAGAGCAAACAGGGTTTTATCACCTTGTTCTGGGCCTGTACTCCCCATCAACTCACGGATGCCGGACACTGTAAACAGATGGCCATCTTCAACTTACCGATGCATCTGTTTTTATCCTGGCCGCTGGACAGGGAGCTGATTAATCACGTAACCCACGGGATGGTGATTACTTCGTTGGCTTCACAGCAGCTGAGCGCGTTTGAAGTACGGCGTTGGCAGAATGAACTCAATAGCGATAACGAACAAATTCGCCAGTTAGCCATTGATGAAATCGCGCTGATGCTCAAGCGCTTTAGCCTCGCTGGCTGGCGGCCGGTACTGGGTAACAAAACGTCGCGCACCCAGAAAAACAGTATTTCACGGCATTCACAGTTTTACGTCAGCCAGATGCTGGAGTTTATTGCCGCCAACTGCGACAAACAGCTTACGGTTGATGCTATTGCCGAACACGTTAAGCTCAATCCCAATTATGCGATGGGTATTTTTCATCGGGTGATGCAACTGACGATGAAACAGTATATTACCGCGATGCGCATCAACCATGTGCGGGCTTTACTCAGTGATACGGATAAAACAATTCTGGATATCGCTACAATTGCAGGTTTTCGCTCCAGCAGTCGATTTTACAGTTCGTTCCATAAATACGTCGGCATGCCGCCACAGCAGTATCGAAAATTGAGTCAACAACGCCGACATCATTCACCTTATGCCGAGGGGTAATTTATTCAACAAACGTTCTCTTACCTTACTACTAAAATATAAGTACCAGAATAGCAGGTCAAAAAAGATAATCTGCAACAGTTAATAAAATAGGGTTCAGCCATGAACTCTGGCAACTATGTTACTCAGACATGAGTGACCTGTAGCAGGTATTTATTTGACGTGTTCAACCATTAATGATTGGGATGAAATTATGGAATTAAATAACTGTACCCCCAACAACAGAAAGCCATTGTCTTTCTTTTGGTCAGTTTTACCCATGGTAGTTATGCTGGGCGGGATTAGCATCGGATATTTTATCTTCAATATTCGTGCTGAACCCATGATCCTGATGGGAACGGCAGCCGCCTCGTTTATCGCCATCGCTCACGGCTACACGTGGGATGACATTCTACAATCTATTTGCAATAAAATATCTGAAGCGCTGCCGGTCATATTAATCGTCGCCAGTATCGGTTTCTTAATTGGCGCATGGATGGTGTCAGGTACTATTCCAATGATGATTTATTATGGTCTGAAGTGGATTAACCCTCAATATTTCTATATTTCGGCATTTATGCTGGGAGCACTGATCTCAGTATGCACCGGTACCTCCTGGGGTTCTATAGGGACCGTTGGTATTGCCATGATTGGCGTAGCGATTGGTCTGAATGTCTCGCTGCCCATTGCCGCTGGTGCTATTGTTTCAGGCTGCTGGTTTGGTGATAAGCTCTCACCGGTTTCTGATTCAACCAACATGGCTGCACTGGCTGCCGGGGTAAACCTGTACTCGCATATCGGCCACCTGCTGTGGACTACCGGCCCGGGTTTTATTATTTGCTGCGTCGTTTACAGCTATATGGGCATGGGCATTGATGCCTCGTCCAGCGCGCCAGAAAATATCACCAACTTAATGAATTCTATTGGTCAGATTTATCACTTTAATATTCTGCTGCTACTCCCGCCGATCATCGTTTTATATGGCTCACTGTCAAAAAGACCGCCCATTCCGATGCTCTTTTTATCTACGATAGTCTCAATGATTTTGGCGTTAGTCTTTCAGCAATTCACGGCATCCTCTGTCGGCGAATCCGTGGTCAGTGGCTTTAAGCTCGCAATGCTTACCGGAGATAATCTGCCGACACTGTCTTCCGATGTTTCCCGCTTACTGGAGCGAGGCGGCGCTATTTCAATGTTTAGCAGCTTCGTTACCGTTTTCAGCGCCTTCAGCTTTGCCGGGGCAATGAGTGCGACAGGCTCTCTGCACACCGTGATAAACGCACTGACAAAAGGCGTTAAATCCACATTCCGCCTGGTGGCTACCACGATTGTGACGACATTTACCATCTGTGCCTGCACGGCAAATGGGACCTTACCGTTACTGCTGTGCGGTGATGCCTTTAAAGAGGAGTACAAAAAGCGAGGTCTTGCGGCAAAAAACCTCTCGCGAACCACTGAAGATGCCGGAACCGTTGTCGAACCGATTATCCCATGGTCTGCCTCAGGCGTTTACTGCGCCACTATGCTGGGCGTTGCCACGCTTGATTACTTGCCCTGGGCAATCCTCTGTTACAGCGGTGTCATCTTTGCCCTACTGTGGGCGGCAACCGGTATTGGCATTGCTAAATATGAGCCCAATGAAGCCACTGAGAATATGGTTGAGCAAAAATCATAGACTACTAAATAGCTAAATATTAGCTATCACCAGGGTAAATTAAATATATCCATTAGATATACATAAACATTCTTCGCTTTTGCGTTGCTTACACTATTTTCAGAGACTTTCCAGGAGTCAACAATGTCTTTGTTTGATGATATTGTCACAAGGGATGTTAATTGTCGTAAATACGGGCAATTACAACAGATGTACGGTACCACCGATGTATTACCGCTGTGGATTGCAGATATGGATTTTGCGACACCAGAGCCAATCATGAGCACGCTGCGTTCGGTGGTGTCGCAGCCTGTGCAAGGCTATAACCTGGATTATCCACAATGGAAAGAATCTGTTATTCATTGGTATGCACAACAGTATGATGCCGATATCAAGGCACACTGGTTACATTTTATTCCCGGTGTTATAAAAACTATCGTACTCTCTTTAATGGCGCTTACCCGTCCAGGCGATAATATTTTAACCTGTACGCCAATCTATGATCCCTATCCTAATCTGGTAAACACCAGCGGTAGGAATTTGATTCAGACGCGCCTCATTGAGAAAAACGGGCACTATGAATTTGACTGGCATGATTTCAGAGAGAAACTCAAGCAGTGCAAAATGTTTTTGTTCCCTTCACCGCATAATCCAGGTGGAATGGTGTGGTCGCGGGAAACGTTGGAAAAAATAAGCCACTATTGCCAGCAGGCTGGCGTCATCATTCTGTCTGATGAAGTGCACAGTGATTTAACCCTGCCAGGAAAGCGCCATTTGCCGTTTTTTACTGTTGATGAAGCGCCAGATAGTCGGTCAATCGTGCTTACTTCCATCAGCAAGACCTTCAATACGGCGGCGATCCAGGGCGGAATCGCCATTATTAAGAATGATGAATTACGCCATCAGTTCTACCACTTTCTGGATAACTGCTACCTTGCCGAGACGCATTCATTGCAGCAGGCGGCCATTTATAGCGCTTTTACCCATTGCGCCGACTGGCACCAGAAATTATTGGCCTATCTGGCCGACAATGTAGCGTTTGTGAAAAGTGAAATTGAAAAGCACTGTCCTTTGATCTCAATAGTGTATGGCGGCGCGTCGTATCTGTTATTTCTGAATGCGGAAAAAATGGATCTCAGCGATGAGCAGCTAAGCGCTTTTTTTGTGCATGACGCCAGGCTTGGCCTGTCACCTGGGGCGCAATACGGTCCCGGTGGAGAGGGGCACATGAGACTCAACGTTGGCTGCCCGCGCCCGGTACTGGTAGACGCGATGAACAGGCTAAAAGCGGCATACCAGAAATGGCAGAACGCATAGCGTATATCACACGATTTGCCCTGCCACGGTGGGGCAAAATTATCCAAAGATGTTGCTGAACTGCTATAAAGTCTTTCCCTTCTGTCGGCTGGTGTTAAACTGGAAAGTGTGATCTTCATCATAACCTGCTTAAACAGAGACAAGAGACACTGCTATGCAACATATCATCGAGGGCTTCCTCAACTTCCAAAAAGAGATTTTCCCTCAACGCAAGGAACTCTTCCGCAGCCTGGCATCCAGCCAGAATCCTAAGGCACTTTTCATCTCCTGTTCCGATAGCCGTCTGGTACCAGAACTCGTTACTCAGCAAGATCCAGGACAGCTTTTCGTTATCCGCAACGCCGGTAATATCGTACCGTCATTTGGTCCGGAACCGGGTGGTGTATCCGCAACCATCGAATACGCGGTTGTCGCACTTGGCGTAACGGATATCGTCATCTGCGGTCACTCTAATTGTGGCGCAATGAAAGCCATTGCCGATAGCCAGCCCCTGGATCCAATGCCCGCTGTCGCTCACTGGCTGCACTATGCCGATGCCGCGAAAGCCGTGGTCGATAAAAAAACCTGGGATAACCCAATAGATAAAGTTAACGCCATGGTGGAAGAAAACGTTATCGCACAGCTTAACAACATTAAAACGCATCCTTGTGTCGCGGTTGGGCTGCGCAATAATGCGCTTCGTCTGCACGGTTGGGTGTATGACATCGAAAGCGGTGAAATCCGTACCCTGGATAAAAACAGCAAAACCTACGTTTCCCTTGCAGATAACCCGCAGGTGCATTTCGAGTAATTCCCCCACTGGAGCAAGGATGCTCTGGATAGCTTTTACCTACTTTTGTGCTATAGACAAAGCACAGACTTGCGACTAGCTTTAAAATAGCTACTGGTGTTCCTACATCGGATTTCGCACATATTATAAAATATTGCGACAGGTCTCATGCACAGAGTACAGACAGCTGTTCATACATGGTGCAGGCGATAAAAAGGAGCCGGTACGAATGCAAGCAAAAATAAAAAAAATAATAAATATGATATTTTATCATGAGTCGTGGGATATCATGCTTATTAAGGATAATGGTACACACTTATTCCCCGACAACACTCTGGAGATATTAAGCAATTCCACTGCGCAGCAGTTAAAAAAGAAATATACATTTCAGGCCGATCCTTTTCTGATTGAAAAAGACGATAAACTGTATGTTTTCTATGAAGCTTTTAGCTTTCGTAACTCAAAAGGCACGCTACGATGTCGCGTTCTTGACCGTGATCTGGTTGAACTTGAAGATATTAGGCTTGAAGGCTTTGACGACTTAAAGTGTCATTTGTCTTTCCCTTATCTGATACATATCAACGATCAACTGTTCATGATCCCCGAGTCTTCAGAAAGAAAAGAGGTAATACTGTTTCAGTCAATTGAGTTCCCTGCACGCTGGAAGCAAGTTAAAGTTTTAATCTCTGATACCAAATTAACCGACAACGTATTTATCTCAATTAATGAAACCTGTTATCTGTTGTCCACCACGATGGATAACGAAATAATTATTCATTCGACAGATCATATTTATGGACAATGGCAGCGGATTACCCCGGCGTTGAAGGTGAGCAATCCTCATCATCGGGGAGCGGGTGCCCCTTATCATGTTGATAACAAAATATACTTCCTTACTCAGGAATGCACGCCTGAAACTTATGGAAAATCAATCTATATCAAAGAATTAGTGACGCTGAATGACGCTAATTTTGCTGAAGCTCTGATCGAACAAATCAATTCGTCGATCAACCACAGTGATGGCGTCCACACGCTGAACTTCTCAAATAACTATATTGTTTATGATACAAAAATTAATAAGTTCAGTCTGTTGGCAATCTTTAAAAAAATATCATATAAATGTATGATAAAATACAGAAACACTTACCTTACCCGGCAAAATAACTGATTCACTGGATCCTCGGGTGGCATTGGTAGAAAATCGCTCGGGTTTATAGCATTTTTCTGGAGTCTGTATGGCAATTCTTGTCACTGGTGGTGCAGGTTATATTGGTTCACATACTGTGTTAACGCTACTGGAAAGAGGCGATGATGTCGTAGTCATCGATAATCTGGCGAACGCCAGCAGAATCTCGCTGGACAGGGTCGCGGAACTCACCGGAAGAGAGCCCATTGTCTATATCGCCGATGTTCTCGACAGGCAGGCATTAAAAAACATTTTCGCCGACCATAACATCACCGATGTCATTCATTTTGCGGGACTCAAATCGGTTTCAGAGTCGATAAAAGAGCCCCTCGCCTACTATGAAAACAACGTTACCGGAACGCTGGTTTTACTGGATGAGATGCTGGCCGCTGGCGTTAATCGTTTCATTTTTAGCTCATCTGCCACGGTATATGGTAATCCAGAAAGCGTGCCGCTGAGCGAGCAATCGCGCACGGGTGGTACCACTAATCCGTACGGCACGTCTAAGTTGATGGTCGAACAAATTCTGGCCGATTTCTCACGTGCACAACCCGATTTTCGCATTACCTGCCTGCGCTATTTCAACCCGGTTGGCGCCCATCCATCAGGTCGGATTGGTGAAGATCCTAACGGTATCCCTAATAACCTGGTTCCGTATATTTCCCAGGTCGCGATTGGTAAGCTGGAAACCGTGTCGGTGTACGGTAATGATTATCCAACCCCTGATGGTACCGGTGTGCGTGATTATATTCACGTCATGGATCTGGCGACCGGTCATTTAGCCGCACTTGATTGCCAGAACAAAGGCGCGGCTTACAAAGTGATTAATCTCGGTACTGGAGTCGGGTATTCCGTACTTGACCTCATTGAGGCATTTGAAAAAGCGGCACAGACAAAAATTAATTATCAGTTTGTCGCCAGAAGACCCGGAGATATTGCCGAATGTTGGTCTGACCCATCGCTGGCATACAAAGAGCTAGGTTGGAAGGCCATCTATAACCTTGATGAAATGATGCGTGACACCTGGAACTGGCAAAAAAATAACCCGAATGGGTATCAAATTTAATGTTCTCAGCAGCGAGCCTGACCGTCAGGCTCGCTGCTGTGTCTGACTAGCGTACCGTTATTGTTGATACCTGGTACCAGCCGTTGCTCTGCTTCCCTTCATTGGCAAAGTTGATTCTCGCGAAACCGGATTTATCCAGCATCGCAACCTCAATCGCATATTGCCCTTTCGCCAGTCGGCCTGGCATAGATAACGCATAACTGACTTGATACTTACCGGGGAGCCAGCGGCGAATATCCTCCGCGGAATTCCCCTGTGCCACCACCTTATTGGCGCTGTCTACGACCCGGAATGCCAGCATGTAAGGCAGATAAATCGGTGCGACACCCTCATTGTACCAGGTACTGTTTAATGTCAGCGTTTGTCCGCTGTCCCACACGGACTCATGGCTCAGGGACGCAAGGCGAAATCGATAGCCCAATTTGGTCAGCGCATCGTCGACAATCGGTCGATAGTCGCTGGGTATCGTTCTCGATTTCAGGTTAATGGTACTGGCGTGCTGCTTGACCGCCCAGTCAAAAATCCCCTGCACTTCAGCACGTGTATAGTGAAAGGTGTTCTTCCAGTCCTGCATATACGAGCAGATCTCCAGACTCACCGGCGCACGTTTCCAGACGTCGTTGAACCCTGAATAACTCTGCTGCGCAGCCAGCAATCGCTGCGGGTAATCATCAGCCATATGGTTCCAGGTGTCCGAAAATACGCGCAGGTCCCCCCAACAGTCCGCACGCCACCCAGCCCCACGCGCCACCGCATTCGCCAGACTTTGACCGCCGCTTATCAACATTATTTTTGGTGTCACCGGGAAAGCAGAAAAGTGCATCGCGACGTAGCGATCCAGTTGCGCCGTGGTGTATCGCTCCAGTAATGGCTTCAGGTTCGGGAAGTTGCTGTTATGCCATTCTCCCCACGACCCCACCATGCCAATATCAACAAACGCGAGATTCTCATTACCATCGTAGCGCTTACCAAATGCGTTCAACAGACGCTGGCTGTATTGAATAAACAGAGGATCGTCTAAATCCGGTATAAACGTCTTATTATCAGACGTCCAGGTTCCTTTTACGCCTTTTTTAATTAGCCAGTCGGGAATTTTAGTGCCATCCGCCGGGTCGGCAAGCGCCATAAATCGTAACCCGACATTCATCGCAGGACGATGTGCCGCCGCGTATTTGAAGGCATCATCCACCAACGCAAAATTGTACTGGCCTTCGACTGGCTCCAGATCCCGCCAGTAAAAACGCTCGTATTCAAATCCGGTATTGGGATAGTCCGCCAGCCCCAGCGTTTCACCGTATCCCTGATGAAAACTTGCCACGCCAATCCCCGGATTGGTTAACGGGCCCGTCAATCCTTTGGGGGTGACGGTCGTCAATGCGGCCATAACCGTCAGCGGGAAAAACATGCTCAACAACGCACAAACCCATTTACGCTTCATCGCAATGACGTCCTCCACCAATTTGTTAACGCTAGCGGTCTTTCAGGCTTAACCACCAGTCCCAGATACCTACGTGAAAATTTTGGAACACATCAATACCTAACGCGGATTTGATCATATACAGCGTCAGCAATATGCAGCAGGTGACGAATAGCACGGCAATCAGCAGCAAAAAAGTGAGTAACATTCTCGACAGGGTTGATTCCTGGCGATGCTGGCGGCGTAAATCTCTGCCAAATAAAAAAACCAGATAATAACGCTTACTGAAAAAAGGAAAGCTTCTGCGAATATCGATCTGATGCCGCGAAGTCAGGGTTGTAGCAAGGAGCGCTTTTTCCACCCCTTCTTTTTGTTCAGGGGTCAATTCCTCCGCTATCCGCTCATCAAGGTGAGCGTAAAACCGTTCGATGGCAGGAGGACGATTTTGAGGACTGGTCAAAATTAACCTATATCTTTATCAATGGAGTGGTAGACGTTAACCGTCTTTTTGGCGATTTCATGCCAATTGTAGTTTTGCAAATATACACCATAGTCCACGCTATTTGCTGTTGCCCCTTGGCCTAATTTTTCAGCCAGACCGGTTACATCTCCCACCTTAAAATAGGCCTCGGCGGGCAGTTGAACTTCAAGGTTAGCCGGAATATCACTGACGATGGCCGGAAGAGAAAATGACATTGCCTCCAGCAGCGCAATGGGCAATCCTTCATGGTATGAGGGCATCACAAACAATTTAGCCTGCGAAAACACCGCCTGAAGTTCGTCACCACGTAAAAAACCAGTCATCACAACACCTGGCGTGTCGGCGGCAAGCTTTTTGAGGCGCACGCTGTATTCGGTCGGATGATCCGCATCGCCAATTAACACTAACGGCATGGTCAAACCACTGTGTTGATAAGCGGCGATGGCATCATGCATCCCTTTTTCTTCCACAAACCGCCCAACCACCACGAGGTAGTTTTTCGGCTGCAGTCCAAAGCGGGAGAGCGTATTGTCGATGGTGAGCTGTGATAATAACCGCGGCTCGTTCACGCCATTGTGAATTAAATGCGCATCATAGCGACCGTGTTTTTTCTGGATCAGTTGATTAATAACGTCAGAAATCACAATCACCTCGTTGGCATATCTCACCGCCCAACGCTCACCCAGCAACAATATTTTTTTGGCTACAAATCCCCATTTCTGGCGATCGTAATCGGGCCCATGGTGGGTAAAAACCACCTTCTTACCCATCACGCGTAAGAGTGGGATCACAAGGCCAGGGCCGATAGCATGGACATGCACAATATCTGAATGGTCGATACGTGTCCTAAACGCCGCTATAACGGAATGGACAATCGCTTCCAGCGAGCGCTTTTTGGGTGCCCACAGCGCGTAGGTTTCGACTTTTTTATATACCGATCGTTTGTAATTTACATATGGCGAGCGAGCAATCACGCAAATATCCACGTCGAACTGCTGCTTAATGGCAGGATATAGATTCTGACAGTGTGTCTCCACACCGCCCAATACATCGGGAATACCACGCGTTCCAAAAACCGTTATTTTTTTACTCATACTATGGCCTGCTCAGCAGTTCTTTATACAGCGCCTGTAGGGTATCCATATGTTTACTCAGCGCATATTTTTCACTCAACCGCGCACGGCCATGTAAACCCATATTCCTCGCTTTCTCTGGCGAGTCGGCCAGGGCATCCATCGCATTGGCTAACTCCTGCGCATTGCCCGGTTCGAATAAAATCCCTTCGATACCGTCACGAATTTGTTCTGGTATACCGCCGATGCGCGATCCGATAACCGGCTTGCCTAAGGACATCGCTTCTAATATCGCCATAGAACAGTTTTCATAGCATTCTGAAGGCAGGATCACCGCTCGCGCATGCTTAATAAGGTTGTCGAGGGCTTCCCCTTGTTGCACATAACCTAAAAACTCAACATCAGGGTATTTGGCGGCTAATTCATCATGCAACGGACCGTGCCCTACAACTTTCAGCGGCGCTTTGTTCTGCATTTTTTTATGCGCTGCCAACAACGTTGCCACGCCCTTTTCACGGCTCAGACGGCCAAAGTACAGCATATAGCCCTCATCGCTTACTTCGGCCAGGGGACGGCTGTCATCAACGCCATTGACGATGACATCAATGCGCGAATTCGGCAGCGTACGCAGCAAGACACCGCGTAAAAAAACGCTTGGTGAAACAATCACATCCAGTGCCTGATAGTTTTGTGCAATGTACTGCCAGGTTGCCTCCAGGGAGAGCAGTAAACTTTTTGAGGCTGAACCTTCCTGACAACGATACCTGAAGGCATTGAAAACCGTTCCGGTAATACAGGAATCACACACTTTGCCGTCGCGCAGCATGGAATACGCGGGGCACACAATCTTATAGTCATGCGCAGTCAGCACCGTTTTGCAGCCAAAATTGCGCGCAACTTTAATCAACGCCGGTGTTAACTGATGGTAGATGTTGTGAAAGTGGACAATATCCGGGCGCTCTTTTTCTAATAACGCCAGCATTTTTTTGCAGGCCTGCGAATTATGAATAAAGTTAACCGCCGTTTTGATACCACCCAGCAGATTGCTCGCTTTGTGGTAGTCCACATTACTGACGAAATGATCCGTATAGTCCGAGGGGAAATTATTCTCATGAAGCATAGAGAAATCAATAACCTGCACTCCGGCCTGTTTCAGCATATCGCGCTCTTGAAAATAAACCGTTTCCGCGCCGCCTTTAATGAAAAAAAACTTATTCACTAATAAAACTTTCATTGCGCCAGCCTTAGTTATTCATGAATGATTTTACTGTCAGGCGGAGTCAACGGATCGCGTACTGGTTTAGTCAAGCCTTTAACCAGCCCGGCTGAAAGCACGGCCAGGTTCATTACGCTCTGCAATCCGTTCAATAACGATCGATTCTGCACGGTTTTCAGGACAATAAACGCAAGCAACGGCAAAAAGGCAATGTCGAAAAGTTCGAGATTGAAGGTCACCGCCGCAATGAACAAAGCAATCAGATAAACAGAAAAAATCGCTTCGTTCCTGACCATTTTTAACGCTTTGCCGAAATAAGGTTTTCCCCAGGCACAACGTAAAAGCTCGCCCGGAGCCTGATAGTATCCGCTTTTCCAGCGGTGTTTGAGCATCTGAAAGGTCGGCATAGTATGGGAAGTATGAATAAAATACGGAATATTCAGACGACGCAGTTTATAACCCGCATCGCGCAAACGCAGGCCCAGTTCGGCTTCTTCATAAGCATGCAAATTACGGTTGGTAAGATAACCAATTTTTTCAATTGCAGATCGGCGATATAACCCGCCACCGCCTAAATGGTCACTATCTCCGAGCGGATAAATTTTATTAATACGCTGCTTACGCGATTTAAATTCATAGTTAACAGCATCGTCCATTTCAACGGTTCCCGCAACGCCTGCATATTCCGGCTCAGCCTGCAAAAACGCGACGGCCTGATCCACAAAGCCCTCTTCCAGCTCCATGTCGCCGTCCATCAGTAGCAGATATTCCCCTTCACTATACAGATAACCTAACTGATGCCCGACGCCGCAGCAGCGATCGTCTGGGTTAGTTAAGGACACCACGGTCGCCCCTTTATCGATAGCAAGCTGTTGGGTGTTATCCGTTGACAGACTATCTGCCACTATAATTTTATGCGGATAATCAACAAGCTGCCGGCGAATACTGTCGATCGTTTTCTCAATACATTCAGATTCATTGAGTGTTTTAATACTCACTGAAATAAACGGTTTTTGGTCCATACAATTACCCTACACAGCGAAGGACGGTTCGACGAATCACTAAACTTGATCCTAGTGATAAATAGAACAGGAATTGTAACATCGGTGTAATCATCAGTATCTGGCTGTAAGGTAAGCTAATTAAGCAACTGATAGCAAAAGCGTTAAACGCCGGTGCAAAGCTCAATAACTGGAGATCCTGCTGGTCCAGTTGTTCAAGCGTCAGTAATGGCTTTGGCTGACAAACTTTCAGGATATAAATGAATAAGCTAATAAAGAGTAACGTGCCGATCACCCCAACTTCCCACAGCAGCATACTCAGGGAAGTCGAGTCGAGAATTAAGTTGTAGATAATATTCAAAAAGCCCGGCGACACCGTACTACCACTGTTAGTTGCATTGAGACCGTAGCCAAATAACGTTCCTGAAAGCCCCCACAGATCGTTATTTTTCAACCAGAACAGGAACGTCGTAAAGCGCCCTAATTCACCGGTAGACATAATATAGTTCGGATCAAAGATATAGCTTAAGGAGTCGATAAAAATACTTAACGAGCTTTTCGACGGATCGCCGCCGAACGCCGTAGAATAATAGTACGCGAGGATCACAATCGACAGGCTAATAAGCAACAGCATTCCCGCCACAATAACCAACAACGTCTTCAGATTGACCTTACTAACGTCTTTGACGTAGCTCGGTGAAAGCCACACCCACGCCAGGAATATAGGCGATAGCAGGATGACAAACTTCACTTCACCAATGATGCATAACCCGATACCGAGAACAATATGCAGCGCCATGGACTTGAACGTGGTGAGCCCATGCTTATATTCGGAGACTTTTAACAACATAATTAACAGGCAAAACAAACCCATTGCGGCAGTATTCCCGCCTCCCATAGGGTCACCGCCAAACGTGCCAACCACGGAGTCCCATTTCTCATCTTCGCCGCGCACCGCAACGCGCTGGGGAACAACCAGTAAAACCTGATATATCATTACCGGAATCTGTGCGTAAAACACCCAATACAGATAGCGCGTTGCGCGGTAAATCTGTGATTCCCGGCAAAAGCCAAGCAGCAAACAGATCATCACCAGCGACAGCGCAATTTCGTTTTTAAATGCCACAATCGCTACGGTGATCCCGCCCTGAATCAGCGTCGATGCTCCAGCCAGCACCAGAAACGAAAAGTACAACGCCAGGACAATCGTCTCCTGGGCATCCAGATGTAAGGAGCCATCACGCGTCTGCATCACCAATAATCCCACCATCAACAGGGTCAGGAAAAAAGGTATCCACAGCACTGACTGCATGCCGGTAAAGTATTGCACCAGGCCACACAGGATCAGCGTGACAAAGGTATAAACCTGTAAATAGTATCCGGTATTCAGCGTCATAGTATCACCGGCTTGTCTTTCAGGAGATTGGCTCGCTTATTCATTTTCAGATAAATGAAGGCGTAGCGAATAAATGTCAGTGAAGAAAACAAGATGACCGACGTTGCATAATCTTTATAAAAATAGGGCGTCACAACAAAAGCGAAGAGTACAATCGCCAGCTGTTCCAGTTGGATACGCAGAAAATAGCGATGGGAACCAAAAATAAGCTCTATCACCGTCAGAGGGCTTATCGCCAGCGCCGGGAATAAATAGGGCAACATGTAGCGTGACGTCTCAATGGAGTTTATCCAGTCTTCGCTAAAACCGAGGCGCATCACAATCGGATAGAAAATAAAAACCCCAAGGGTACAGATAACCCCTAGTACCAGCAATAGCATACGTACCTTGGTATACTCTTGATAGTTAAAGGTATTATTTCTGAAGTCGATAGACCATTTGGAAAAAATAGTATTGCGCACCGCATTCCCGATGATCACCACCGGAGCAAGGCAAAAGCGGCTAACCACGGAAAAATAACCCGCCGTCAGCGCCGAGAACCAAAAGTTAATCAGCATAATAGGCAAATTGCTGCTGGCCATCGCCAGCACTTCCGCGCTGCCCACTTTGGTAATGTGATGAATATTCTGTTTGAAAAAATGCCAATTACTGGCGGGTCGCAGATGTCTGGCCGCCACCGAACGAATATCAAACGAATGCAAAATACAGCTTATGGTCAGCACCATCGTCGCGCAGGCCCACGACCAATAAAACAGCTGTACATGGTGCGTAAGAAGGACGGAAAGTACAACGACCACAGAAACAGAAATGCGCTGGAAGATCAGAAAACGAAAGTTAGCCGTGCGTAGTGACAGGTTTTCCGAGATTAAAACCCACGCCGTTGCCAGCGTCAGTAAATAGAGGAACAGAATGTTCTGGTGAAACAGCCACGCGGTCAGCACAGCGTACGGTAAGGCAATGATCGTGCTTTGGATCAGGCAAAACACAACATTCTGCACCAGTTCGTCATCCTGCTGTTTAGGAATTAACAGCTGTGATGCAAAGGTACACACCTGAGCGCCCACCACGGCGATGCTGTAGTTGAGCGCATAAAGCCCCACTTCAGCCATATCGTACTTGTGTGAAATCAACCAAATAGACAGTGCACCAATCAACTGCGAGATGACTGATGAACCGGCTATTGTGGAAGCGCTCTTCAGTAGACTCATACGCGGCCTGGCGTTGCCATCAGTTGATCGGTACTGAAGTTCAGTGAACGCAGACCCTCTTGTGTCTCAAGATCCTTTTCTTCAACTGCATTGAGCACCGCACCAATCACCACGCCGTTATTTTCCTCGATCTTATCCAGCGCGTTGGCTATTTGTCCCGCGGACCCCGCCCCGGCTTTCACAATGAAAACAACGCCATCGACGGCACGTTTGATCAGTTGAACATCCTGGCTCTGGTTCACGGCAGCAACATCAATAATGATGCGCTGATAATGCGATTTCAACTCGCGCATTAAGAGTTCAACATGCTCCGACGACAGCATCAGTAAAGATGAGATGGTGTTCTTGCCGTGTGGAATAAAGTCGAGGTTATCACTGAGTTTGATCCTCGCCTGTTCAAGCTCTGTCTCCCCGCGCAGCAGTTCCGCTAAGCCTGCGGATGTAGCTGACGCCAGCTCGGATGTGAGCCCACCAGTGTTAAAGAAATCTGCATCAATAAGCAGTGTTTTCTGGTCGAAACTAAAAGAGTTCGCTAACAGATTCGCCAACAAAGAACGCCCATCGCCGTGCTCCGTCGACGCCATAGCGAGCGTCTGTAAAGGTCGATTATCCAGCATAATCCGGGTACGGATACCGTGCACAATATCGGCATTAAGCGGGTTCTTCATGATCATGTCCCGCACCTGTGCGCGCCCTGAGGTTCCGCTAAAACGACGAATTTCACCCAACGGAACAACATTGAGCCGTTTTTTCATGCGACTGAGGGTACCGATTGAGTTATCCATTGCCGCTTTGACAATGAAATACATGATGCTGAACACCACCACCAGCATGACCACCATCAGCAACAATAAAGATTTATTCGGTTTCGCCGGTTTTAACGCGGGTACCGCAGGGTCGTATAACACCGCATCGGCATTCACGCCGGACAGCGACAACTCCTGAGTACGTTGATAAAGCGATTTATACAGGTCTTCCATTTTATCTAACGACAGCTTTTGACTGTTCCAGGCATCCCGTTTTGACGCCATTTTCTGGAAGATCTCTTTCTGCTCAATCACTTGCTGTTGATAGTTTTTTTCGTCCGCCAGCGCCGCCAGATATTGCTGACGTAAACCGACTTTCAGCTCGCCCAATACCCGCCCGGTCTGGCTTTGGATCGACTGAACATCGGCTTCTGCTTTTAAAATGGCGGGATTTTTTGGCCCATAGACTTTACGCTGTTCGGACAACGTTCGTTGCGCCTGAATCAACGCGATGCGCAAATCCTGGATCTGAGCGTGGTTAGAGACCGAAGGCAGCGAGATAACGCTCTCAAGGGACTTACCTCCCCCGTTCACCTCGTTATAGACGGATTCAGCGGCAACCCGACGCTGGGTCGCATCGGCCAGGCGATTAGTTACGATACTTAACTGCTCGGTTTCAAAACCATCGATACCGCGGAAGGTCAGCAGCCCGGCATTTTTCAGATAGCTGTCCATCTCGTCTTTTTGCTTAGCTATCGACTTCTGAATCTCTTCCATTTTTTCAAAATTCAGTTCGCGAGCTTTCTCCACCTTCAGACGTTTCTGCTCCACCGTATAGTTGATGAAAGCCTGCGCGACGCCGTTGGCAATATCAGCCGCAACCTGAGGCGAAGTTGATTCATAGGTAATGGAAGCCAGGTTCGTCGTGCGAATACCGATGACATTCAGGTTTTTCGATAACGTTTTCAGCGCTTGCTCCATTCTCAGTTGCCGACTTTCATTGCTATCAGCCCCCTGAGCACCGGCTTTTTCCCCGGTAAACTCCGGGTTTTCATCCAGCTTCATATCACGTACGGCTTGCTCCAGCACAATACGTGAATGCATCAACGCATATTGTGTTTCGTAGTAACCACTGCGTGTTGAATCGAAACCATCAACCTGTGGAAACGGAGAAACGTTATCAGCCTGCGCCTTAATCAGCACCGTCGCCGTTGAAACATACTTTGAAGACATCATGCTGATTAACGGATATGCGACGACCCCGGCAACGATACCGGCCAGCGCGATTTTCCAGGCGTTCTTTTTCAGCTCTTTGGCAAAGCGGGAGAATTCGACACTGCTTTCTCGTTTTTTGCCGTTTTCCACTATTGATAGTTTCATCGTCAGAAGAACCCCATGCCAATAATCACGACATCCCCAGGATGAACAGAGTGCGTTAAATCGACATTCTCAAGCAGCTGATTGCTCCCTGACAGGCGAATGTTGATATCTTTTCGGTCAGCACGATCTGTAAATCCACCCGCCTGCGCAATAGATTTCTCGACGGTAAGCCCTGGCTCATAAGCGAAGCCATTTGGACTTTTTACCTCACCTGAAACATAGTATTTGCGGAACTCAGCAATACTCACCGTCACCATTGGAGATGTAAAATAATCTCCGGTCAGGCGTTGAGTTAATTCTTTAGTCACTTGATCAACGGTTTTATCTTGTAATTTAAGAGCACCAACAAACGGGAAATTAATTTCCCCGCTCTTATCCAAAATAAACCGCATCGTCATATCGGGTTGACCATGAACAGCGATATTGACCGTATCCCCCGCCCCAAGTCGGTAATCCTGCTGAACAGTAGCAGGATCGTCCATTAATCGCGGGCTGGACGCTGTGCATCCGACCAACAGGATACTGAATAGCAAAACCGCGCACAGTTCTATTATTTTCATTTTAGATCTGAACCTTAGCTTTAAGCATAATCATAGAATTATCATAACCCAACGTTCTAATGACTTCCTGATTGTCGTTGGGACCGATATAAAACGAGTCAGTATCCTTATTCGAATTTAATGTATCTATCTGATATTTAATCTCAAAATTAACCGACGGTGTGTAGTCATAGCTCATGGTGACGCTAAACACGCCATCTTTATCATGTCGATCCTTGTTCTGTTTTTTATAGTCTTCCGAAGTGAATGAGTAGTCCAATAAAGTAGAAAAACGAGTGCCTAACCAGAAATGCTGGTAAGAAAGGCCATACTGGGTCACTAAAATATATCCCCCAACTTCCGATGGGTCTTTAATGCTTTGCGCAGAGTGGGCCGTGAAAACAGACTGCTGTAACGGCTTCCACTCCGCTTTTATGTCCCAGTTTAGACCATTAAAATCATGCGAGTTTGCGTTGTTTTCAAATGTTTTATACAGCCATGAAATATTCATGTCGACATTGGTTTTCCCCGTCAACTGCGACTTCAGGCCATACAGCAAATAATACTCATTAGTGTCTTTTTCTGAGTTGTTATCATAACGACGCTGGTTAGTAATAAAGCTATAGCGAAATCGCGTTCTGGATGAGTATTGGTCAAAAACTTCCGCTATCAGGCTATTTTCATGCCATTCCTGTTCCTGAATATAATTGTAGAAGTCTTCACTACTGTCCTGAACATCAGAAGTGTTACCGAAAGTCAGTTTTTTGTATAACAACGCCAGTTCCGCTTTGCCGCGACCATCAGGTGCACCGTAGCTGTAGCGCAATTCACTATTGATAAAATTCGTCGTCAGCGGAGATTTAATCCCATACTGTTCAAACTGG
The DNA here is from genome assembly GCF_002042885.1 of Citrobacter portucalensis. Lineage (GTDB taxonomy): Bacteria > Pseudomonadota > Gammaproteobacteria > Enterobacterales > Enterobacteriaceae > Citrobacter > Citrobacter portucalensis. Next base: position 430,746 of record NZ_MVFY01000002.1, on the reverse strand, counting down.
CTCGGTAAAAAACCCTCAGTGATACCACGGCCGCGGGATTCATGCCCAAGCGAATCCTCCAGATTGAGGGTTAAGCCATGCTTGAGCCCATACCGCCAGGCACCGTTAAAACGGAAAAAATGATCGTTGTAGTTATCAGCAGAATCGCTTGAGTAGTTACGATAATCCCCGGAGTACATCAGCAAATACTTATCCTGACCACGCTCTCCAATCATACTCAGAACGGGCGCCGCACTCTGAAACGAGGAACCGATAGCATCACTGCTATGTGGCTGATAAGACACGTTATCATTATAACCGTAGTCCACAGCGACCTTGCCCTGGAAGTCTATCCCCGCAAAGCCAATGTGTGATTTCGGTGTTAAATCAGCCCATGCGGACTGCGATATCACGATTCCGGTAATAACGAGTAATTTAGTATGCATTCTTACCGACAAATCCTTTGAAAATAGTTTTAATAATAATTTTTATATCCAGCCATAACGACCAGTTTTGAATGTACTCAATATCGTACTGAACCCTTTTTTCCATCTTATAAAGCGCATCGATCTCCCCGCGGAATCCGTTGATCTGCGCAAGCCCAGTGATCCCTGGCTTAACTTTATGGCGAATCATGTAATTTTCGACCTGTTTGCGGTACTGCTCATTATGCGTAACCGCATGAGGTCTGGGACCGACAATCGACATACTTCCCTGCAAAACATTAATAAATTGCGGAAGTTCATCCAGCGAAGTGCGGCGCAAAAAGCTCCCGAATTTGGTTACCCGCGGATCGTTTTTAGTGGCCTGAATAACCGTATCGGAATTCTCCATGACGCGCATAGAACGAAATTTCCAGACCTTAATTTTTTGCCCACTCAAGCCATAGCGGTCCTGTTTGAAAAAAACCGGCCCACGGGACGTGAGTTTGATACCAATGGCAATCGCCAGCATCAGGGAGGAAATCATCACCATAATGATGCTGCCAAGAACCAAATCTTCCGCCCGCTTAATAAACGAGCCAGCCCCTTCGAACGGTGAACTGAAAATACCGATAGTTTGCAGATTGTGGATGGAGCGTAACTTGGACATGTTGTTACTGTAGGTATAAAAGTCAGGAACAATATAGGTATCTACGGTGGTGTCTGACATCATGGCCAAAAAGTGACGAATGCGATGTAAAGCAACCATCGGTAAAGCAATATAGATTTCGTCTATGTTTCCCTTCTTGGCTTCCTCGACCAGATTGATCACCGGACCACGAAAGGGGCTTTTAACCTTATCAACGACATCGCCACAGCGAGATAAGGCGCGCTCATCATAAAAGGCCAGATCTAATGTGATATTGGCGTATTCATTCATTAGAGCGGTTTCTGCGGCCAGACCATTGTCGGTCAGACCAATAATCGCCACACGGATACTCTTTTTCGTTGAATACTTAAAAATAAAAAAACGAATGTAGTAAAGAAAAGGTAATGGAATGAAGTACCAGTAAATAATGGCTGAATAAAAAGGGGAAGGCAGTCTGTCTAAGTAGCCCAGTGACTCAGGTTCAGCCACCGTCATACTGACCAGTTCGTTAAAAAAAATCGCCAGCAGCGTACAAAAAACCAAGCGCTTTTGATTACGTAAACCGATCGTCTTAATCTTTTGCTGGTACATTTTAATGTATTCAGCAAACAGCAAGAAAAAGATTGAGAAGAGAAGACTCAAAATGGCAATGGTGTTAAAGGGCACCAAACCCAGCAGATGGGCGCTAAAAATTAACGTCACATTGATAACAATGAAATCGACCAGTTTTAAAAAGACTGGATATCCCTGGCTGCTAATCTTTAGCGATTTTTTAAGCATATCTCAGCCCATTATTTATTGATCTTTAATTGTTTTTTTCTCATTTCATGTTGCTAATTATATCACAAGTCTAAAAAACGCAATGGTACATTGTCAGTAAATGTAAAAAATAATACTCATTACTGTGACAACACCCCCCAGTGAAATCGTATCTATATGATTTTAATGCAGATGACATCAATAGAAGTTTTATCTACCTCAGCAAAAAAGATAACCTTTAACAACATTTTCGCTATTGACAGATAACATCTCATGGTCTATGAAAAAGTGTTTTATGTATGATAAATTGCACAAAAGTATTGTTTCAGTGACGTTGAATCACCTTAGAGTTGCTGTTTAATACCGTAATTAAAATAAAAAACAGCTGCCTTACGACAACATTTCAAATGATATTAATAATACAATTAATTACTTTTTATTATAATTAAACAACAAATATCATCGCCATGAATACCTCATACGGTAACGCTTAAAAAGCGTACCCGAACCCTCAGCCCACCTAATGTCTCACTACGCGTTAGCTGAGGATGCGTGCGATGCAGACGAGCAATATCATTGACCAGCGCCAGGCCGATCCCGGCGCCTGGGAGATTGCCTACGTTATCAAGACGATGAAACGGTAGCAGAGCCTGATGAACCATCTGCTCATCTATGCCCGGCCCGCTATCTTCGACTACCAGCACCACGGCCTCTCCTTCTCGTTGCAGCCGGGCGGTCACCATCCCCTGCGACGGCGTGTATTTCAGTGCGTTATCCAGCAGATTCCCACACAGTTCACCGAGCAGCACTTCATCTCCCTCGACCCACACCGCGTCCTGTTCCCCTTCATAGCCCAGATCGATCCCTTTACTACGCGACTGCGCCAGTCGGGTAAAACAGCTGGTTTGCACCACCTCATACAGATTAACCGGCGAGAAATGCCTTTCCCCCTGCTCTTTGCGCTTCACCGCAGACAGCTGCAACAGCCTCTCCGTCAGTTGAATGGTATTATCGAGCGTGCTACTCATGGCTTGTAAACTCTCATACCATTGCCGCGGTTCGGCGCTGGCGAGAGCCACCGATGCCTGAGTTTTCAGTACCGCCAACGGCGTTTTGAGCTGATGGGAAGCATCCGCGCTGAAGCGCTCCTGGCGAGAGATCAGACCGCGAAGTCGGTCCAGATAACGGTTGAATGCCACAATCAGCAGACGGGTTTCCGACCATGGCAGCAGCTCCGGCAGCGGCGTCAGCAGGCCTGGCTCACGACGCACCATCAGCGATGACAGCTGGCGCATCGGGCGTAGCACCCGGCGCAGCAGCCAGCCAACCAGCACCAGAGTCAGTAGCACCAGCAGCCCTTGCGAAACCCACGAGGAAAACAGCAGCTGTCGCGCCAGATAACGCCGCGATTGCAGCGTTTCAGCAACATAAATCTCCGCCATGCCGACAATGCCGCCTTCGTTGACGGGCTGCAGAAGACGTGCCACGCGGATTGCCTCACCGCGATATTCGGTGTGATAAAACCATGCCAGCGCCGGATAAAGCCGCGTGCGCGAGGTAGCAGGCGGCATCGCCGGTAAATCGTCATAACCCGAGATAACCTTCCCCGCCGGATCAACCACTTTGTAATACAGTCGGTCGTTCATATTCAGTTCAAAGCTGTCCAGCACCACCCATGGCACGTTCACTTCAAGCTGTTTATTGCGCACCACCAGCCGCTCGGAGACGGTCCTGGCGGATGAAAGCAGCGTCCGGTCATACGCCTGGGTCGCCGCTTGTAGCGCACTGACATAGCTGTTAAATGCCGATAGTCCCCACAGCAACATTAGCGGCAGGCCCAGAAACATCAGCAGTTGCAGGTACAACGATTGGGGTTTAACCCACTTCATCGCTACGCTCCAGCACATAGCCCAGACCACGCAGCGTAGCAATACGCACATCGCTTCCCTGTAGCTTTTTACGTAAGCGATGGATATACAGCTCAATGCTTTCGGGACTAACCTCATCACTCAGGCTGAAGACCTGCTCAAACAACTGCTGACGTGAAACCGGTCGCAACCGACGGTACATCAGCACCGTCAACAGCGCCTGTTCACGTGGCGTGAGCGCCAACGGCTGCCCCTGCAACAGAAAATAGCCTTCATCGTGAAACGCCAGCTCCCCCAGTTGCTGTATGCCTTGCACCTGTCCCGCACTGCGACGCAGCAAGGCCCGCAGCCGGGCATCCAGTTCCTCGATTTCAAACGGCTTTGCCAGATAATCATCGGCTCCGACGTTCAACCCTTTCACCCTATCGGCCACCGCGCTACGCGCCGTCAGCAGCAGGACAGGAAGCGTCTGCCCGCGTTTGCGCAGCCGCTGAACGACTTCCAGGCCATCCAGCCCCGGCATATTGATGTCCAGCACCGCCAGCGCATACGTTTCGCTATGTAAAAGATGGTCGGCTGCCAGGCCATCAAACACGCAGTCAACGGCAAAACCGTTTTGCACTAGCGCTTTCTCCAGCCAGTGAGCTAACTCACGGTTATCTTCCGCTAATAAGAGACGCATATCACATCCTGTAAAGTTTCTGCCGCATTGAAAGGGAATTGAAAGGTTAATGTTTTAACAATCACGCAACCGAACTGCTACACATCGGCTCACATAATCAAAAAAATCTTCTTCCGTACCTGAAAATCCGGTTTTCCGGTGTGAGGATAAACAATGAAAAAACAGTTATTTCGTACCCTTACTGCAAGCATTTTACTGATGAGTACCTCTGTACTGGCGGAACAAGCGCCGTCGCGCACTGAATGTATCGCCCCTGCTAAACCCGGCGGTGGTTTCGATCTCACCTGTAAGCTGATTCAGGTGAGTTTGATGGAAACCGGCGCTATCGAAAAACCGATGCGCGTGACATACATGCCCGGCGGCGTTGGCGCTGTGGCCTATAACGCGATTGTTGCCCAACGCCCGGCTGAAGCAGGCACCGTGGTGGCCTTCTCCGGCGGCTCCTTGCTGAATCTGTCACAGGGCAAGTTTGGTCGCTACGGCGTGGATGATGTCCGCTGGCTGGCCAGTGTGGGTACCGATTACGGCATGATTGCCGTACGTCAGGACGCGCCATGGAAGACGCTGAAAGATCTGCTGACAGCCATGGAAAAAGATCCCAACAGCGTGGTCATTGGTGCTGGCGCCTCTATCGGTAGCCAGGACTGGATGAAGTCGGCGCTGCTGGCGCAAAAAGCCAATGTCGATCCGCACAAGATGCGCTACGTGGCCTTTGAAGGCGGTGGCGAACCGGTTACCGCATTGATGGGAAATCACGTACAGGTGGTTTCCGGCGATCTTAGTGAGATGGTGCCTTACCTCAGCGGCGACAAAATCCGCGTGCTCGCAGTGTTCTCTGATGAACGCCTGCCGGGCCAGTTAGCCAACGTACCAACCGCTAAAGAGCAGGGTTATGACCTCGTGTGGCCTATCATTCGTGGCTTCTACGTTGGGCCAAAAGTCAGCGACGCCGAGTATCAGTGGTGGGTTGATGCCTTTAACAAACTCCAGCAGACCGATGAGTTTAAAAAGCAGCGCGATCTGCGCGGTCTGTTTGAGTTCAACATGAGCGGCAAACAGCTCGACGACTACGTGAAAAAGCAGGTCACGGATTATCGTGAGCAGGCGAAAGCCTTCGGTCTGGCGAAGTAAACGCAGAGGCAAAGATGATGAGCGATCGTATTTTCGCAGGTATCTGGCTGTTGCTCTGCATAGCCGGGCTGTTCGTGGCCTGGCAAATCAGCAGCGAATACAGCTATGAACCCGTAGGGCCGCGTCCCTTCCCGCTTGGCATTATCAGTCTGATGCTGGTCTGCGCCGTGGCGCTGCTGTTGCGCCATCCGGACACCATCAGTTGGCCCCGTCGCCACGTGCTGCAAAAGCTGCTGACGATGGTCATTGTTCTGTTGATGTACGCCTGGGGTTTTGAGTGGCTCGGTTTTCCCATCGCCACCGCCATTCTCACCGTGGTGATTGGCATGCTGTTCGGCGCAACCATCCCGGCTGCGGGTATTTCCGGCGCGGTGCTCGGCATTCTGCTGTGGTTTGCCTTCGACCGACTGCTTGACGTCACCTTACCACTCGGCGCCTGGCTGGGTTAACGGAGAAACGATGGATACCTGGATTTATCTTTCTCAGGGTTTCGCGGTGGCAATGACGCCGGAAAACCTGGTCATCGCCTTGATAGGCTGTTTTGTCGGCACCATTGTGGGTTTGTTGCCTGGCCTTGGGCCGATCAACGGCGTGGCGATTCTGCTGCCGTTGGCCTTTGCGCTGCATCTGCCCGCAGAATCCGCGCTGATCCTGCTGGCTACAGTCTACATAGGCTGTGAATATGGCGGGCGCATCTCCTCCATTCTGCTGAATGTTCCTGGCGATGCGGCGGCGATTATGACCGCGCTGGATGGTTACCCGATGGCGCAGCAAGGACGCGGCGGCGTGGCGCTCTCTATCTCGGCGGTCAGCTCTTTCTTTGGTTCGCTTATCGCCATCGGTGGCATCATTCTGTTTGCCCCGGCGTTAGCCCAATGGTCGCTGGCCTTCGGTCCGGCGGAATACTTTGCCTTAATGGTTTTCGCCATTGCCTGTCTCGGCAGCATGATGGCGCAAAATCCGCTGAAATCATTTCTGGCAGCGCTTATCGGTCTCGGACTTGCGACCGTCGGCGTAGACGCCAACACCGGGGTTTATCGCTTTACTTTTGACAGTGTCCATCTCTCTGACGGTGTGCAGTTTATCGTGGTGGTGATTGGGCTGTTCTCTGTCTCTGAAATACTGTTAATGCTGGAACATACCAGCAGTGGCCAGACGCTGGTGCGTAAAACGGGCCGCATGTTGTTCAACGCCAAAGAAGGCGCACAGTGCGTAGGGGCCACCCTGCGTTCATCAGTGATCGGCTTTTTCGTCGGCGTTCTGCCTGGCGCTGGCGCCACCATTGCCAGTGCCATCACCTACATGACCGAGAAAAAGCTCAGCGGCAACAGCGACAGCTTTGGCAAGGGGGATATTCGTGGCGTAGCGGCGCCAGAAGCCGCCAATAACGCCTCGGCTTGTGGCTCTTTTATTCCGATGCTGACGCTCGGCGTGCCGGGCTCCGGTACTACGGCGGTGATGATGGGCGCGCTGACGCTGTACAACATCACCCCGGGTCCAGCCATGTTTACCGAGCAGCCGGATATCGTTTGGGGGCTGATTGCAGCGCTGCTGATTGCTAACGTAATGCTGCTGGTGATGAACATTCCGCTGATCGGTCTGTTTACCCGCATGCTGACCATCCCGCTGTGGTTTTTGGTACCGGCTATCGCGGCAGTTTCCGCGGTTGGCGTGTACGCCGTTCACAGCACCACCTTCGATTTGGTATTGATGGTCGCCCTCGGCGTGCTGGGCTACATCCTGCGTAAAATGCACTTCCCAATGTCGCCATTGATTCTGGGCTTCGTTCTCGGGGAAATGCTGGAGCAGAACCTGCGCCGGGCGTTGTCTATCAGTAACGGCAGTATGGATATTCTGTGGGCCAGCGGCGTGGCGAAAGTGCTGCTGGTGATGGCGGTACTGGTTATCGTGGTCCCGCCGGTGCTGCGCATGATCCGTAAACGCAACAGCAAACCGCAGGTGGATATCGGTTAATAATATGCCGGATGGCGGCGCTATTGCGCCCTATCCGGCCTACAATTTGGCTCGGTTGTAGGCCGGATAAGTGCAACGCCATCCGGCATTTTTATTTTCCGCGCAGCCCCTGCGTTCCTTCCAGCACATGCTCAACAAACCGTGTCAGCTTAGGCAACGGACGCAAATCCTGTCGCCACAGCAAATGAATTGGCCGCGGCTGCGGCGTAAACCCTTCCAGGATCCGAATCAATTTCCCCGTAGCCAGTTCTTGCGCCAGCAGCACCTCAGGTTGCAATAACAGCCCAGCCCCCGCTACTGCCGCCATACGCAGGCCATGACCATCGTTACAGCGCAGGATCGCATCGCGCTTCCATCTGACCTCCCCCGTCACGCCAGGCAGTATCCACTCGTTTCGAGCCGTCCACACGGTATGAGACAGGCACAGATGATCCACCAGATCCGCGGGCGTCCGGGGGGTGCCATGGCGAGCAAGATAATCTGGCGAAGCACAAATTGCCATACGGTAGGGACACAGGTATTTCGCCACCACGTCAGTCTGATGGATATCGCCAATGCGGATCGCCAGATCGACACCTTCATTCACCAGATCAACCATCCGGTTGGTGAGATCCAGTTCAATACGCACCTCTGGCCAGGTCTGTAAAAACGCAGCGGCCAGCGGCGAGATCACGCAAGCGCCAAAAGAAGTGGGCGCGCTAATGCGCAGCGTCCCCGCAGGTGCCAGCCGCAGACGCTCTACCGAACGTTCGGCTATCGATACCTGCTCCAGCACGCGACGGGCTTCTTCAAAATAGACGCGTCCGGCATCGGTCAGACTCTGGCGGCGCGTATTGCGCTCCAGCAAACGCGTGCCGAGCTGCGCTTCCAGTTGGGTGATATATTTTCCCACCATCACCGCAGACATCTCGAGCCTCGTCGCCGCAGAAGTAAAGCTCCCACTCTCCACCACGGCGACAAACGTTTCCATGCCGCGCAGTTTATCCATATTACAAACCCCTGGTTAGTAATCATCTAACTTTTAGCCAGTTTATCTGATTTCATTTTCATTAAAGAATAGCGGCTCACACTATTGCGGAGGTGGTTATGAAAATCGTCATTATTGGTGCCAGTGGTACAGTGGGTCGCGCAGTTACGCAAGCATTGAGCCGTAAACATGAGGTGGTCCGCGTGGGTCGCACTCAGGGTGATTACCAGGTCGATATCACCTCGCAGGAGAGTGTCGAGGCCTTGTTTGAAAAAGTCGGTCGGGTAGATGCGATCGTTTCCGCCACCGGTAATCTGTTCTTTGGGCCGCTGTCGACAATGACCGACCAGGACTTTAATCAGGGGCTTCAGGATAAACTATTAGGCCAGATACGCCTGGCATTAACCGGGCAGCATTTCCTGAATGATGGCGGATCGATAACGTTAATTAGCGGCATTATCGCCCACGAGCCCATCGCCCAGGGGACAAACGCCGCAACGATCAATGCCGGGCTGGAAGGATTTGTTCGCGCCGCGGCCTGTGAACTAGGCCATGGTCAACGCATTAACCTGATAAGTCCGACCGTGCTGAGTGAGTCCGCCGAAGCATACGACAGTTTCTTCCCGGGCTTTGAAAGCGTGCCCGCCACCACCGTCGCCAACGCCTACCGCCGCAGTGTGGAAGGCATCCAAACCGGGCGTATTTATAAAGTCGGTTACTGACTTTGCCGCTGCCGTTGACACATCACCAACGGCAGCGTGATTAACCCACTGTTTTAAAATACTTTATCTTTTTCCTCGCATTAACCCACACCCTTCATAATGTTAAATAATTGTTGCTTTTGATCACAAATAATAAACAAACAAGCTCATTCTGTGCGCGTTTTTCAAAAATGTAGATATTTTTAATTTATGGCTACGAAACGAGCTGCGCCATATCTCCCTGACAATCTACTGAGAGGAACGATTTGATGAACGCACTGACTGCCGTAAAACCGAACGCTGAAGATCCAGCCCAGCACTACAGCGGTTTCACGCTGAAACCGTCAGCCCAATCCCCACGCCTGCTGGAGCTGACTTTTTCTGCTGAGACCACTGAGCAATTTCTGCAGGCCGTCGCGCAGTGGCCGGTTCAGGCGCTGGAATACAAATCCTTCTTGCGCTTCAAAGTGGGCAAGATCCTCGACGACCTGTGCGGCAATCAGTTACAGCCCCTGCTGCTGAAAACCCTGCTCGATCGTGCCGAAGGCGCACTGCTAATCAATGCCGTTGGCGTAGACGACGTGGCGCAGGCGGAAGAGATGGTCAAGCTGGCAACGGCGGTAGCGCACCTCATCGGACGCTCTAATTTTGATGCGATGAGCGGTCAATATTACGCACGTTTTGTGGTGAAAAACGTCGATAACTCAGACAGCTATCTGCGCCAGCCTCACCGAGTAATGGAATTGCACAACGACGGAACCTACCTCGAAGAAATCACCGATTACGTGCTGATGATGAAGATCGACGAGCAGAACATGACCGGCGGTAACTCGCTGCTGCTGCACCTCGACGACTGGGAGCATCTGGAGCAGTACTTTACCCATCCTCTGGCACGTCGCGCCATGCGCTTTGCCGCACCGCCAAGCAAAAACGTCAGTCAGGAAGTGTTCCATCCGGTATTTGACGTTGACCAGCAGGGCCGCCCGGTAATGCGCTACATCGACCAGTTCGTCCAGCCAAAAGACTATGAAGAAGGCGTCTGGCTGAGCGACCTGTCCGATGCGCTGGAAACCAGCAAGAGCATTATTTCCGTTCCGGTTTCAGTGGGTAAATTCCTGCTGATCAACAACCTGTTCTGGCTGCACGGGCGCGATCGTTTCACTTCGCATCCGGACTTGCGCCGCGAACTGATGCGCCAGCGTGGTTATTTTGCGTACGCGACCAACCACTACCAGACCCATCAGTAAGCGCGAAGGAAAAGCGGATGTATGATTTTGTGATTATTGGCGGCGGCATTATCGGCATGTCGACCGCCATGCAACTGATTGATGTCTATCCGGACGCCAAAATCGCGCTACTGGAAAAAGAGTCCGGCCCGGCCTGCCACCAGACAGGCCACAACAGCGGCGTCATTCATGCCGGGGTCTATTACACCCCCGGCAGCCTGAAGGCACAATTTTGCCTGGCCGGAAATCGCGCCACAAAAGCCTTTTGCGACCAAAACGGCATCCGCTACGACGTCTGCGGAAAAATGCTGGTTGCCACCTCCGCTCTGGAAATGGAGCGCATGCGCGCGCTTTGGGATCGCACCGCCGCTAACGGTCTGGAGCGCGAATGGCTGAATGCGCAGGAACTTCGCGAGCGTGAACCCAATATCACCGGACTGGGCGGCATTTTTGTCCCGTCGAGCGGGATTGTCAGCTACCGCGAAGTCACCGCCGCGATGGCGAAGATTTTCCAGGCTAAAGGCGGTGAGATTATTTACAACGCCGAGGTCAGCGCGCTGAAAGAACATGCCGCGGGCGTGATTGTCCGTACCCGTCAGGGCCAGGAATATGAAGGCGCGACGCTGATTAGCTGTTCTGGCCTGATGGCGGACCGACTGGTAAAAATGCTCGGCGTTGAACCTGGCTTTATCATCTGTCCGTTCCGGGGCGAATATTTCCGCCTGGCGCCAGAACATAATCAGATAGTTAACCATTTGATCTACCCCATCCCCGACCCGGCGATGCCGTTTCTCGGCGTTCATCTGACCCGGATGATTGACGGCAGCGTCACCGTCGGCCCCAACGCGGTACTGGCATTTAAACGTGAAGGCTATCGTAAACGTGACTTCTCGCTCAGCGATACGCTGGAGATCCTCGGCTCTTCTGGTATTCGCCGCGTGCTGCAAAACAACCTGCGCTCAGGGCTTGGCGAAATGAAGAATTCGCTATGCAAAAGCGGTTATCTGCGGCTGGTACAAAAGTACTGCCCGAGCCTGACGCTTAAGGATCTGCAACCGTGGCCTGCGGGCGTACGGGCACAGGCGGTATCACCTGATGGCAAGCTTATCGACGATTTTCTGTTTGTCACCACGCCACGCTCAATTCACACCTGTAACGCCCCTTCTCCGGCAGCAACGTCGGCAATCCCTATCGGCGCACATATTGTCAGCAAAGTTCATGCGCTGCTGGAGAACCAGAGTAACCCCGGACGCACGCTGCGTGCGGCACGTAGCGTGGAGACATTACACGCCGCATTTACCCGTTAAACCGATTAAGACAGGAAGCAATCATGCAACTTAACGATCCAACCTTATTTCGCCAGCAGGCACTGATCGACGGCAACTGGCGTGACGCCAACAGCGGCGAGACCATCGCGGTGACCAATCCCGCCAACGGTCAGCAATTGGGTAGCGTACCTAAAATGGGGGCAGATGAAACCCGCGAAGCGATTAACGCCGCTAACCGCGCCCTGCCGGCCTGGCGTGCGCTGACCGCCAAAGAGCGAGCCAATATCCTGCGCCGCTGGTTCAACCTGATGATTGAGCATCAGGACGATCTCGCCCGCTTGATGACCCTGGAACAGGGTAAACCGCTGGCGGAGGCCAAAGGCGAAATCACCTATGCAGCCTCATTTATTGAGTGGTTTGCCGAAGAGGGCAAACGCATCTATGGCGATACGATCCCTGGCCATCAGGCTGATAAACGCCTGATCGTCATTAAGCAGCCGATCGGCGTTACCGCCGCGATTACGCCGTGGAACTTCCCCTCAGCGATGATCACCCGTAAAGCCGGTCCGGCGCTGGCAGCAGGCTGTACGATGGTGCTTAAACCCGCCAGCCAGACCCCCTACTCCGCACTGGCGCTGGCAGAACTGGCTAATCGCGCCGGGATCCCGGCTGGCGTTTTCAGCGTGGTGACTGGTTCTGCGAGCGCGGTCGGCAACGAGCTAACAGGCAACCCGCTGGTACGCAAGCTGTCATTTACCGGCTCGACCGAAATCGGCCGTCAGTTAATGCAGCAATGCGCCAAAGACATCAAAAAAGTATCGCTGGAGCTGGGCGGCAATGCGCCGTTTATCGTCTTTGACGATGCCGATCTTGATAAAGCCGTGGAAGGCGCGCTGGCATCGAAGTTCCGTAACGCTGGTCAAACCTGCGTCTGCGCCAACCGCCTGTACGTGCAGGACGGCGTGTATGAGCGCTTTGCTGAAAAACTCCAGCAGGCGGTGAGCAAGCTGCATCTCGGCGATGGTCTGCAACCTGACGTCACCACCGGACCGCTGATCGACGAGAAAGCGGTTGCCAAAGTGCAGGAACACATCGCCGACGCTCTGGATAAAGGCGCACGCATTATCGCGGGCGGTAAACCTCATGCGCTCGGCGGTAACTTCTTCCAGCCCACCATTCTGGTAGATGTGCCTGATAACGCGAAGGTCGCCAAAGAGGAAACCTTCGGCCCGCTGGCTCCGCTGTTTCGTTTTAAAGACGAAGCTGACGTCATCGCTCAGGCCAACGACACCGAGTTTGGTCTGGCCGCCTATTTCTACGCCCGTGATTTAAGCCGCGTCTTCCGCGTTGGCGAAGCGCTGGAGTACGGCATCGTCGGGATTAACACCGGCATTATCTCCAACGAAGTCGCCCCGTTTGGGGGGATAAAAGCCTCCGGTCTTGGCCGTGAAGGATCGAAATACGGCATCGAAGACTACTTAGAAATCAAATATATGTGCATCGGCCTTTAATAAAACAAATACTGGAGAACACCTGATGAGCACCAACAAAGAACTTATGCAACGTCGCAGCAACGCCGTTCCCCGTGGCGTAGGACAGATCCACCCTATTTTTGCCGAGCGGGCAGAAAACTGTCGGGTCTGGGACGTTGAAGGCCGGGAATTCCTCGACTTTGCTGGCGGTATTGCGGTGCTGAACACCGGTCACCTGCATCCGCAGATCGTCTCTGCGGTAGAAGCGCAGTTGAAAAAGCTGTCCCATACCTGTTTCCAGGTGCTGGCCTATGAGCCGTACCTGGAGCTGTGTGAAATCATGAATAAGAAAGTGCCGGGTGATTTCGCCAAGAAAACCCTGCTGGTGACCACCGGTTCTGAAGCGGTAGAAAACGCGGTGAAAATCGCCCGCGCCGCCACCAAGCGTACGGGGACTATCGCCTTTAGCGGCGCTTACCACGGTCGTACCCACTACACCCTGTCACTGACCGGGAAAGTCAATCCGTACTCCGCCGGAATGGGGCTGATGCCGGGCCACGTGTATCGCGCGCTTTATCCTTGCCCTCTGCACGGCATCAGTGAAGATGATGCTATCGCCAGCATTCACCGCATTTTCAAAAACGATGCCGCGCCAGAAGACGTCGCCGCCATCGTGATTGAACCCGTTCAGGGCGAAGGTGGCTTTTACGCAGCCTCTCCTTCCTTTATGCAACGGCTGCGCGCCATTTGTGACGAACACGGGATCATGCTGATTGCCGATGAAGTACAGAGCGGTGCGGGCCGTACCGGTACGCTGTTTGCCATGGAGCAGATGGGCGTTGCGCCCGATCTCACCACCTTCGCCAAATCCATCGCCGGAGGCTTCCCGCTGGCGGGCGTGACCGGACGCGCCGAAGTCATGGACGCAATCCCACCGGGCGGTCTGGGCGGTACCTATGCCGGTAACCCAATTGCCTGCGCCGCCGCGCTGGCGGTACTGAACATTTTTGAACAGGAAAATCTGCTGCAAAAAGCCAACGAGCTGGGACAAACCCTGCGCGAAGGCCTGCTGGCTATCGCGGAAACCCATCGCGAGATTGGCGACGTACGCGGGCTGGGCGCGATGATTGCTATCGAACTGTTCGAAAACGGCGACCACACGAAACCAGACGCCAAACTGACTGCGGAAGTGGTGGCGCGTGCACGCGAGAAAGGACTGATCCTGCTCTCCTGCGGACCTTACTACAACGTGCTGCGCATTCTTGTCCCGCTGACTATTGAAGATGCGCAAATCCGCCAGGGGCTGGACATTATCGCCCAGTGTTTTGCCGAGGCAAAGCAGGGTTAAACCCCCGAATAAAAACGGGAAATTGTAGGCCGGATAAAGCGCAAGCGCTGCCATCCGGCAATGTTGTGATGCCCGGTGGCGCTACGCTTACCGGGCCTACGGGTAAGGTGCAGGAAGCGACGTCAATAACAATAACGAGGTTTAAAGATGGGGCAAGTGTCACAATCACATGATTTAGGGGGCGGGCTGAAATCACGCCACGTCACCATGCTGTCTATTGCCGGGGTAATCGGCGCAAGTCTGTTCGTCGGTTCAAGTGTGGCGATTGCAGAAGCCGGTCCCGCAGTATTATTAGCCTATCTGTTCGCCGGATTGCTGGTGGTGATGATTATGCGCATGCTGGCCGAAATGGCCGTTGCCACCCCGGATACCGGTTCTTTTTCCACTTACGCCGATAAGGCCATTGGCCCGTGGGCAGGTTATACCATCGGCTGGCTGTACTGGTGGTTCTGGGTGTTAGTTATCCCTCTGGAAGCGAATATCGCCGCCATCATTCTGCACTCCTGGGTACCAGGTATTCCTATCTGGCTGTTTTCTCTGGTTATCACGCTGGCGTTAACCGGCAGTAATTTGCTGAGCGTCAAAAATTACGGTGAGTTCGAGTTCTGGCTGGCGCTGTGCAAAGTGGTTGCCATTCTGGCGTTTATTACCCTCGGTGCGGCGGCGATTAGCGGTTTCTACCCTTATGCCGAGGTTAGCGGAGTTTCACGCCTGTGGGATCAGGGCGGCTTTATGCCCAACGGTTTTGGCGCCGTGATCAGCGCGATGTTAATCACCATGTTCTCCTTTATGGGCGCAGAGATAGTTACCATCGCCGCCGCCGAATCCGATACCCCGGATAAACATATCGTTCGCGCCACCAACTCGGTTATCTGGCGTATCTCTATCTTCTATCTGTGCTCTATTTTTGTGGTGGTGGCGCTGATCCCGTGGAACATGCCGGGCCTGAAAGAAGTCGGTTCTTATCGCTCGGTGCTGGAGCTACTGCATATCCCGCACGCGAAATTGATCATGGACTGCGTCATTTTACTGTCGGTGACCAGCTGTCTTAACTCCGCACTGTATACGTCATCGCGTATGCTCTACTCCCTTAGCCGCCGTGGCGATGCCCCCGCCTTTATGGGTAAAACGAACCGCAGCAAAACGCCTTATGTGGCGGTGTTACTGTCGACAGGTGCTGCGTTCCTCACCGTCATCGTCAACTATTACGCCCCGGCCAAGGTATTTAAATTCCTGATCGACAGCTCCGGTGCCATCGCGCTGCTGGTGTATCTGGTCATTGCCGTTTCTCAACTGCGGATGCGCAAAATCCTGCTGGCGCGAGGCGGTGAAATTAAACTGAAAATGTGGCTCTATCCGTGGCTTACCTGGCTGGTCATCGCGTTTATTATCTTTGTGTTGGTGGTCATGCTGTTTCGCCCGGCCCAACAGCTGGAAGTTATCTCTACCGGGTTGTTAGCCATAGGAATTATTTGCACCGTGCCCATTATGTCACGCTGGAAAAAACTGCTATCGTGGCAAAAAGCACCATTGCAAAATACGCATTAAACCTGTTCCCGGCGCAGGCCGGGAAATCCTTTCAGGAGTATGACCATGACCGCCATTCCCCAACCGACGGCCATTGATGGATACCGCTGGCTGAAGAACGACATCATCCGCGGTGTGTATCAGCCTGATGAAAAACTGCGTATGAGTCTGCTAACCTCACGCTATGAGCTAGGCGTGGGACCGCTGCGCGAAGCGCTTTCGCAGTTAGTTGCCGAGCGGTTAGTGACGGTGGTTAATCAGAAAGGGTATCGTGTCGCCCCGATGTCAGAGCAGGAGTTGCTCGATATTTTCGATGCCCGCGCCAATATGGAAGCCATGCTGGTCGCGCTGGCCATTGAACGCGGCGACGACGCCTGGGAAGCTGAAATTCTGGCGCGCGCGCATATGCTCAGTAAGCTTGAAGCCATTGATGCCAGCGAACAGATGCTCGACGAGTGGGATCAGCGCCATCAGGCGTTTCACTCGGCGATTGTCGCCGGCTGTGGTTCACAATATCTGCTGCAAATGCGTGAACGGCTGTTTTCTCTGGCGGCGCGCTACCGGTTTATCTGGCTGCGTAAAACGGTACTGTCGGTTGAAATGCTGGAAGACAAACACGATCAGCACAAGACGCTGACCGAAGTGATTCTGGCACGTGATGCCGCGCGCGCCAGCGAATTAATGCGCCAGCACTTGCTGACGCCGATTCCGATTATTCAACAGGCTATGAGCGGTAAATT
Source organism: Citrobacter portucalensis (assembly GCF_002042885.1). Lineage (GTDB taxonomy): Bacteria > Pseudomonadota > Gammaproteobacteria > Enterobacterales > Enterobacteriaceae > Citrobacter > Citrobacter portucalensis. The sequence continues at coordinate 414,033 of NZ_MVFY01000002.1, read as the reverse complement.
GCTGACGCAATAAGCCTGAATAATATTACTGTTCCGGAATACGTAAAACCTGCCCAGGATAGATTTTATCCGGGCTTTTCAGCATTGGTTTATTCGCTTCAAATATCTGGTTATACAGGTTGGCATTACCGTAAACCTGTTTGGCAATAGCGCTCAGGGTATCCCCTGATTTCACGGTATAAAACTGGCTTTCGCTCGCGGGTGCAGAAGTTTTAACCTGATCATCTACGCTGGCGATACCAGAGATATTACCAATCGCGATCAGAATTTTTTCTTTCGCTTCCTGACTTAATCCATCACCAGAAACAGTGGCTTTGCCTTCATTAATTTGCACGTCCACTTTATCCGCATCAGGGATGCCGGTTTTGTTCAGGTGTTCCTGCACTCTTTTTGCCAGATCGGCTGTGTCATGGTTTCCAGTGACCGCATCCCACAGTTTTTCACCTGCATCTTTTACGAAATTGAAGAGTCCCATATCCACCTCGGTAATTAACAATCAACACCCAAAAGTGTAGCAGAGGAGAAAGGGACACAAAGAAAACGGCGCCGAAGCGCCGTAGTAGAAAGGAATTAATTACGCGTCTGTATCCAGAAGGCATGGATCAAACCAGGAATGTAGCCCAGCAGCGTCAGAACGATATTGAGGATAAATGCCCAGCCGAATCCCTTCCCCAGCAGCACGCCAAGCGGGGGCAGAATAATAGTAAAAACGATTCTCCAGAAACCCATACACACTCCCTACAAGCAAAAATTAATCATTGTTTAAAAAGAGATTTTATCTCTAAGATTAATCAGTGTAGCTAACTCCTCCCGTCTCGCCCTGCTGTTTTACCCTCCTTTACGCTCTTTACGCTGGCGTACGTTGGCCGTTTATTTTAGAATATACTTAATTTAGACAACACTTAAATACATATGACTGAACTTGAACAACTCCAGGCCAGCGCTGAACAGGCTGCCGCCCTGCTAAAAGCGATGAGTAACCCGAAACGGTTGCTGATTTTGTGCATGCTCTGTGGTTCACCCGGTACCAGCGCGGGTGAGTTAGCCCGTGTTACCGGCCTTAGTCCTTCCGCCACTTCCCAGCATCTGGCGCGTATGCGTGAAGAAGGTCTGATAGAAAGCCAGCGCGATGCCCAGCGCATCCTCTACTCCATTAAAAATGCGGCCGTGAATTCGCTGATCGCCACATTAAAAACACTGTATTGCCCATAAGGAGCCATCATGACTATTGGGAAGATTTCCCCACGCGAGGCGCAGACACTGGTCGCGCAGGGTACAAAACTGATTGATATCCGCGATGCTGACGAGTATCTGCACGAGCATATTCCTGAGGCACATCTGGCGCCATTACCCGCGCTTGAGCAGGGATCGCTGCCAGCGAATTTACGCGCCGAGCAGGTGATTTTTCACTGCCAGTCAGGCAAACGTACACAAAATGCGGCAACAAAACTGAGCGCCATCGCCGCACCCGCGCAGGTCTGGTTGCTGGAAGGTGGAATTGACGGCTGGAAAGCCGCGGGGTTGCCGGTGGCGAAAGACAGTTCACAACCGTTACCGCTGATGCGTCAGGTGCAGATAGCCGCAGGCAGCCTTGCCCTACTCGGCGTTATTCTGGGCTATAGCGTTAGCAGCGCCTTCTTCTTGCTGAGCGGTTTTGTGGGCGCCGGGCTGATACTCGCTGGCGTAACCGGCTTTTGCGGTATGGCGCGATTACTGGACATCATGCCCTGGAACCGACGTACTCATTAAGCGGTAATCATTGAAACAGCACTGTACCCGCCGGTTGACGTGATCTATGGTGAGTTCTGCGATAAATGATAAATAAAGGAGCGCAACATTATGTTTAAACCTGGCGATCTGGTTCAACCGCGTATGGGCGGTCCAAAACTGAAGGTTGTTGAAGTCAATGACGATCAAATTGTGGCGGTACAAGCCAGTAATGAAAGCGGTGATAAATTCACGCTGAAAGCAGCTGATGTCACGCGATATACCGAAGAGGGTGATTTCGGCGTTTGCTGAAAATAAGCGGTGAGGATCTCCTCACCGCCTTCGCAATTAGATCAAAAAGTCATCAAGAGATTTACCGGCAGCCAGCGCCTGGGCAATTGGCTTCGGTGTGCGACCTTGTCCGGTCCATGTTTTCGTTTCACCATTGAGATCGATAAAACGATATTTCGCCGGGCGCGGTTGGCGTTTTTTAACTGAACGTGCCGTCGCAGGTGTTATGCTCAGCAGCTCCTCCGGGCTGATCCCGTCTGCCTGCATCTGCGCCAGCAAGGCATTAATTTTTGCCTGCTGTTCCGCACGTTGGCGCTGTAGGTGTTCTTCTTCATCGCGCCGTTCTTTGGTCACTACTCTGAATTTTTCAAGCATATCTTCCAGTACATCAACGGAAAATTCACGAGCCATTGCACGCAGCGAGCGGATATTATTTAAGTTTTTTAACATTGAACTCATATTAACAAAACCTCTTTAACGTAAAACATAAAAACGGTATTACGCTAAATATTGTATGCAACCAATTATTATATTTCCAGTCTAATTTATTCGTTTATCATTAAACAAATAGCCAACTCTGATATTTATAGCATCCATTCTGCTATCGCCCAGACAATATATTCTATTACCCTGATTGCAGCTTTGAATATACCTGCAAGGTATCTCAGCGCGTCACTTAAGAAACAAGCCACGGCATCTCGTGGAACCAACGAGTATACATATTGCACATCAGTCAACATTCAGAAAAGGAGCGCAAAAAATTCAGAAAAACAAGCAACAATAACTCTTTGATCTAAAAAGACTTTAATTAACACAGCAACGAAAACACCAAAACGAACAAAAAACAAACCATTACAGAGCATTTTATCGACAAAAAGACAATAAATAAAAATTTTCAGCTAGTTGCTAGTTATTATCCAGGCAGATATCCTATTAAAACGCGAAAGCAGCAAGACAAATCACTAGCAGTTAAGGTATTCAAAACCTTTTTTCCCCTTTTTACAAGGAGCATTAACATGTTCTCTCCGCAGTCACGCTTGCGTCATGCAGTAGCAGACACGTTCGCGATGGTTGTTTATTGTTCTGTCGTGAACATGTTGATCGAAATATTCCTTTCTGGAATGAGCTTCGAACAGTCGCTGTATTCCAGATTAGTCGCTATCCCTGTCAACATACTGATCGCGTGGCCATACGGCATGTATCGTGATTTGTTCATGCGCGCGGCCCGTAAAGCCACGCAGGCAGGATGGGCAAAAAATCTGGCGGATGTGCTGGCTTATGTCACCTTCCAGTCGCCGGTGTATGTGATTATTCTGCTGACGGTTGGCGCAGACTGGCATCAGATTACGGCTGCAGTAAGTTCGAACATCGTGGTGTCAATGCTGATGGGCGCTGTCTATGGCTACTTTCTTGATTATTGCCGCCGCTTGTTTAAGGTCAGCAGCTATCATCAGGCTAAAGCCTGACACGCTTCTTCGCGACTGGCACTGCCAGTCGCGTTATTAGTTAGAATTAACGTCGCCAAACAGCCCGCTCAGATAACGTTCAAGCGCAATACGCGAGCTAAAGCCGTGCGGAATACCATAATGCTCATGAGTCTCTCCGGCTAAATACAGCGGGAATTGCTGGTAATGATCGCAAGTTTTAATATCCGTTGCCGGTTCCGCCAGCGAAGAGCTACGCTCTTTCAACGTGGGATGGATAATTAATGCGGTACGCCCCATGCGAGCTTCACGATTAACATACACATAATTTTCGCCACGCCGATAGCCGTACGTTTTCTGCGTCACTACATCAACGGTAAAGCCCACTTTTTCAAGTACGCGCGCCACCTCATCAGGTCGTAAATACATATTATTTTCCTCGTTATCTTTTACTGCGGGCTTACCTTACCTGATTCAGCATTAGCAACGCTTTCAGAAAAGTCCATAAACGAGTGAACACGATGAGACGAATATCTTAAGTAACGTACAGATTTATGTCAGCGCCAACCGCAGTTGGTAGGCCGCCTGTTGCGCCATTTCCGCCGAGCTGATATTGGTAAATGACAGCAATATTCCCCCCTTTCCTTCTGACGTTATTCGCCAGCGGCTTAGCGCCTGAACCGCTAACCCGGCCTGATTCGCTTTGCGCACCAGCGCAGTATCATCTCCGTCTACACTCATCACCAGTTGAATCCCACCTTCCTGAGGAATGACGCTAAATCCTTGTTCGGTCAGGGCGTTTTCCATCCATTGTCGTCGTTCGGCATAATGCTGTCGCATACGTTTTAAGTGTCGCCAGAAGTGGCCGTCTCGCATGAAATCCGCCAGCGTTTGCTGCCATAGAACCGGAACGCTACAGGCCGTTAGCGCCGCTTGTTGGCGAAAGCGTTCAACCTGGGTCAGAGGCACCACCAGCCATGCCGTACGCAAAGCCGGAAACATCGATTTGCTGAACGTTCCGGCATAAATCACCCGCTGAGGCGCATCCAGACTTTTTAGCGGCGGCAACGGCTTACCGTGGTAACGAAATTCACTGTCATAGTCATCTTCGATTACCCACGCCTGCGCACGAGTCGCCCACTCCAGCAACTGGTGGCGACGGTCCAAAGACAGTGCTACCCCCAGAGGGCTTTGATGAGCGGGAGTGAGCAGTACAAAACGCGCCTGCGGGTAGTCGCGGATCCCGGCGCTGACATCCAGACCATCGGCATCCACCACTACCGGCATCAACTCAATGCGTTCCTGAGCCACCACGGGCCGGATCAGCGGAAAACCGGGATCTTCGACCCACATTCCCTCACCGGGATGCGCCAGAGCGCGCAGGATTAACGTCATTGATGCCGCATAGCCTGAAGTGATAAAAATCTGCTCTGGCTGGCATTCAATGCTGCGTGAAACGCGCAGATAATCAACAATTGCCTGGCGTAACACCCGTTCACCACATACATCGCCCACCGCCAGATCAAAACGCGTTTGGGTGCGTAAACGCCGTCCCATCACCCGAGCCCAGACTTCACGCGGAAAAAGATCGAGTGCGGGTAATCCCATCTGAAAAGGTTGCGGTCTGGGATTTTCTCCGGCGAAGATGGCAGGCGATGCAGGCGCCCTTTCTGGTCGCAGTTGCTCACTGACAAACGTCCCTACCTGTCCACGCCGCGCGAGCCAGCCCTGCGCCACCAGCTCTGCATAGGCATTTTCCACCGTCGAGCGTGATACTCCCAGCTCCTGGGCCCAGGTCCGGCTGGAGGGCAATCTGGTACCGGGCTTGAGTTCACCTTTCTCAATTGCGTTTTTTAACTGACGGGCGATTTGCTGATAACGTGGCATTTATGGTCTGCTTTTTTGGTAACAATATGGCTCTCTGTTGCAGTCCATTATAGTGCTACATTGCGGGTCATCCAAACGAGGAGAAATACCATGACAATGTTACGCCAGCCCTATTACGAACTCAGTCCTGAAATCTATAACGCTCTGGTTCAGGCAAGCCAAGCGCTGGAAAACTGCGCGCTGGAACCTACATTGACGGAGCTGATTTACCTGCGGGTCTCGCAAATCAACGGCTGCGCCTTTTGTCTGGAAATGCACAGTAAAGCACTGCGCAAATCCGGTGTTGCGCAGGCCAAACTGGACGCACTGGCAGGCTGGCGGGTGAGTCACCACTTCAGCGAACAGGAACGTGCGGCGCTGGCGTGGGCCGAATCGGTCACCCAGATTGCCACTACTCACGCCGAAGATGACGTTTATCTGCCGCTGCTAGACCATTTCAGCGCGAAAGAAATTAGCGACCTGACATTTGCCATTAGTCTGATGAACTGCTTTAACCGTCTGGCGGTGGGGATGCGCATGTGATTCTGCGCTGCCGGATGGCGGCATAAATGCCTTATCCGGCCAAGGAAGTACTTTCCGGTAGGCCGGATTAGACGCGACGCGTCGCCATCCGGCAACCTGCGATGGTACATACAACTTCCCCCGCCACGCTCATCACCCCGCTCATCATCAATCTAAAATTCCCATATCTTGTATGGTTGAATCTTTTTAAAACTACATCTAGTATCTTTCCTATCAGGACACACACAACCCGATGCCCTTCATCGCGCCGATCCTTTATTTTTAAATGGAAATACGAATCATGCGTATTATTATTTACACTCGCAATAACTGTGTTCAGTGCCACGCCACCAAACGGGCAATGGAAAGCCGTGGTTTTGACTTTGAGATGGTAAACGTCGATTCACAACCCGATTTGGCTGATAGCCTGCGCGATCAAGGGTTTCGCCAGCTACCTGTCGTGGTCGCGGGTGAAACCAGTTGGTCAGGGTTTCGCCCGGACATGATCAACCGTCTGCATCCGGAACACCGTGTGGCCAGCGCATGAGTCAGCTCGTCTACTTCTCCAGCAGCTCCGAAAATACGCACCGCTTTATGCAGCGTCTGGGGCTGCCAGCCATCCGCATTCCGCTTAACGAACGCGAGCGGATCCGGGTAGACGAACCTTACATATTAATCGTGCCGTCCTACGGCGGCGGCGGCACTGCTGGCGCGGTCCCAAGACAGGTGATCCGCTTTTTAAACGATACGCACAACCGGGCGTTAATCCGTGGAGTGATCGCCTCCGGCAATCGTAATTTCGGTGACGCCTACGGTCGCGCGGGTGATGTCATCTCACAAAAATGCGGCGTGCCGTGGCTCTATCGCTTTGAGCTGATGGGCACCCAAAGCGATATCGACAACGTTCGAAAAGGAGTGAGCGAATTTTGGCAACGACAACCGCAGAACGTGTAATGCAGCCAACGCTGGATTATCACGCCCTGAACGCCATGCTGAATCTGTACGATAAAGCCGGGCGCATTCAGTTCGACAAAGACCATCAGGCGGTGGAGGCCTTCTTTGCCACCCACGTCCGCCCAAACTCGGTGGCGTTTGCCAGCCAGCAGGAGCGCCTGGAAACGTTGGTGGATGAAGGCTATTACGATGCCAGCGTGTTAGCCCGCTACGATCGCGCGTTCGTGCTGAAGCTATTCGATCACGCCCACGCCAGCGGATTCCGTTTCCAGACGTTCCTCGGCGCATGGAAGTTCTACACCAGCTATACGCTGAAAACGTTCGACGGTAAGCGCTATCTCGAAGACTTTGAGGATCGGGTCACGATGGTGGCGCTCACGCTGGCGCAGGGCGATGAAGCGCTCGCGATGCAGCTGACCGATGAAATGCTCTCCGGGCGCTTTCAGCCCGCCACACCAACCTTTTTAAACTGCGGCAAACAGCAACGCGGTGAGCTGGTCTCCTGCTTCCTGTTGCGTATTGAAGACAACATGGAGTCTATTGGTCGGGCAGTCAACTCCGCACTTCAGCTCTCCAAACGCGGCGGCGGCGTGGCATTTTTGCTCTCCAACCTGCGCGAGGCAGGTGCGCCCATTAAGCGTATTGAGAACCAGTCATCTGGGGTGATACCGGTAATGAAAATGCTGGAAGATGCGTTTTCTTATGCGAATCAACTCGGGGCACGTCAGGGTGCGGGGGCGGTGTATCTGCACGCACACCATCCGGATATTTTACGTTTTCTCGATACCAAGCGCGAAAACGCCGACGAGAAAATCCGCATCAAAACGCTCTCGCTTGGCGTGGTGATCCCGGATGTTACCTTTCAACTGGCGAAAGAAAATGCCCGAATGGCGCTGTTCTCACCGTATGACGTGGAACGGATTTACGGCAAACCTTTCGGTGATATCGCCGTGAGTGAGCGGTATGACGAACTGGTTGCCGACGAACGTGTACGCAAAAAATTCATTAACGCCCGCGATTTCTTCCAGCGGCTGGCCGAGATCCAGTTTGAGTCTGGCTATCCTTACATCATGTTTGAAGATACGGTGAATCGCGCCAATCCGATTGCAGGTCGGATCAATATGAGCAACCTGTGCTCGGAGATTTTGCAGGTTAACAGTGCCTCCACCTACGATGAAAATCTCAATTACGCGCAGACCGGGCACGATATTTCCTGCAATCTCGGCTCGTTAAACATTGCCCATACCATGGATTCACCCGATTTTGGTCGTACCGTGGAAACGGCGGTTCGTGGCTTAACCGCCGTTTCGGACATGAGCCATATCCGCAGCGTGCCCTCGATTGAGGCCGGAAACGGCGCGTCGCACGCGATTGGTCTTGGGCAGATGAATCTGCACGGGTATCTGGCGCGGGAAGGGATCGCCTACGGTTCGCCGGAAGGGCTGGATTTCACCAATCTCTATTTCTATACCATCACCTGGCATGCGCTGAATACGTCAATGAAGATCGCCCGCGAGCGCGGTCAAACCTTTGCCGGATTCAAACAGTCGCGCTACGCCAGCGGCGAATATTTTAACCAGTATCTGCAGGGCGACTGGCAGCCAAAAACCGACAAGGTTCGCACGCTGTTTGCCGCCAGCGGCATTACGCTGCCGACGCGCGAGATGTGGTCACAGCTGCGTGAAGATGTGATGCGCTACGGCATTTATAACCAGAATTTACAGGCGATTCCCCCCACTGGTTCTATCTCTTACATCAATCATGCCACGTCAAGCATTCACCCGATCGTGTCGAAAGTGGAGATTCGCAAAGAGGGCAAAACCGGGCGCGTTTACTACCCTGCCCCGTTTATGACCAATGAGAATTTGGCCTTGTATCAGGATGCCTACGAGATTGGTCCACAAAAAATCATTGATACCTACGCAGAAGCAACGCGCCATGTCGATCAGGGGCTTTCACTGACGCTCTTTTTCCCCGATACCGCCACCACGCGCGATATCAATAAAGCGCAGATTTACGCCTGGCGTAAGGGCATCAAATCCCTGTACTACATCCGACTACGCCAGCTGGCGCTGGAAGGCACCGAAATCGAAGGCTGCGTGTCATGCGCGCTGTAAGGAGGAGAAAATGACATTATCCCGCGTGAGCGCCATCAACTGGAACAAGATTGAGGATGATAAAGATCTTGAGGTATGGAACCGTCTGACCAGTAACTTCTGGCTCCCGGAAAAGGTCCCGCTCTCCAATGACATTCCGGCCTGGCAAACGTTGAACGCCGCCGAACAGCAGCTAACAATCCGCGTTTTTACCGGGCTGACGCTGCTCGACACCATTCAGAATGTTGCCGGAGCACCAGCGTTAATGGCTGATTCGTTAACGCCGCATGAAGAGGCGGTGCTGTCGAATATCAGCTTTATGGAGGCGGTGCACGCCCGTTCATACAGCTCTATATTCTCTACCCTTTGCCAGACCAAAGACGTGGATGCTGCCTACGCCTGGAGTGAAGAAAATACCCCACTCCAGCGCAAAGCGCAGATCGTTTTGACACATTACGCCAGCGACGAACCGCTGAAGAAAAAAATAGCCAGCGTGTTTCTGGAATCCTTCCTGTTCTATTCTGGCTTCTGGTTGCCAATGTATTTTTCCAGCCGCGGCAAATTGACCAATACCGCCGATCTCATTCGTCTGATCATTCGTGATGAAGCGGTTCATGGGTATTACATTGGTTATAAATATCAAAAAGGTCTGGAGCATATTTCCGAATCCGCACGCGAGGAGTTAAAGAATTTTGCCTTTGACCTGCTGATGGAATTGTATGATAACGAAGCGCGTTATACTGAAGAGTTGTATGCAGAAACCGGCTGGGTGGATGACGTCAAAGCCTTCCTTTGTTACAACGCCAATAAGGCATTAATGAATTTGGGATATGAGGCGCTATTCCCGCCTGAAATGGCGGAGGTTAACCCGGCAATCCTTGCCGCACTGTCGCCCAACGCTGACGAAAACCACGATTTCTTCTCGGGTTCCGGCTCATCTTATGTGATGGGAAAAGCGGTCGAAACCGAAGATGACGACTGGAATTTCTAGCACTCATTTTCACGGAAAATACCGTACATTTTTCGCGGAAATATTTTAACAGGATCACACTTTTGTCGTGCAAATATAATTGTGTGATCTACACTCAATATCAGCCGCATTATTCGCCTGCATTCCAGCAATTCAGGCGATTTTTCATTGCCATTTACAAAAAATATTAACCCGTTCACATTCGCGCTCAGCCCTTATATCACGGGAAGTCCCGCCACTTGGCCTTTGGCAATATTCATGCCACAACCAAATTCAGGGTTGTCTCAGATTCTCAGTATGTTAGGGTAGAAAAAGGTCACTATTTCCATCAGGTAATATATCGATATAAACAAATAACAGGAATCATTCTATTGCATGGCAATTAAATTAGAAGTTAAAAATCTCTATAAGATATTTGGAGAGCATCCCCAGAGAGCCTTCAAATATATTGAAAAAGGACTTTCAAAAGAGCAGATTCTGGATAAAACGGGGCTATCGCTTGGCGTTAAGAACGCCAGTCTGGCCATTGAAGAAGGCGAGATATTTGTCATCATGGGATTATCCGGTTCGGGTAAATCCACAATGGTACGCCTTCTCAATCGCCTGATTGAACCCACCCGCGGGCAGGTATTGATTGACGGCGTAGACATCGCCCGGATATCCGATGCTGAGCTTCGCGAGGTGCGCAGAAAAAAGATTGCGATGGTGTTCCAGTCCTTTGCCCTGATGCCGCACATGACGGTTCTCGACAATACGGCATTCGGCATGGAATTAGCCGGTGTTGGTGCGGATGAACGTCGTGAAAAAGCGTTAGATGCGCTGCGCCAGGTTGGTCTGGAGAATTATGCTCACGGCTACCCGGATGAACTTTCCGGGGGGATGCGCCAGCGTGTAGGCCTCGCCCGCGCATTAGCCATTAACCCTGACATCTTATTAATGGATGAGGCCTTCTCAGCCCTCGATCCATTAATTCGTACTGAGATGCAGGATGAACTGGTAAAACTACAGGCGAAGCATCAACGTACCGTGGTCTTTATATCGCATGACCTCGACGAAGCCATGCGTATTGGCGACAGAATTGCCATTATGCAAAACGGTGAAGTGGTCCAGGTCGGCACGCCAGATGAAATCCTGAATAATCCGGCCAATGATTATGTACGCACCTTCTTCCGTGGTGTCGATATTAGCCAGGTCTTTAGCGCGAAAGATATTTCACGCCGTAGTCCCGAAGGTTTGATTCGTAAAAACCCCGGGGTGGGTCCACGTTCTGCGCTGCAATTATTGCAGGACAAAGATCGCGAATATGGTTACGTGATCGAACGCGGCAATAAATTCGTTGGCGTTGTCTCTATCGACTCATTAAAAACAGCGTTAAGTCAGGCGCAAGGTATTGAAGCGGCATTGATCGATGAGCCGTTAGCCGTAGATGCACAAACCCCTCTCAGCGAGTTGCTTTCTCATGTCGGTCAGGCCCCGTGCGCGGTGCCGGTTGTAGATGAGGAACAGCAGTATGTGGGCGTCATTTCAAAACGCATGCTGTTACAGGCTTTAGATCGTGAGGGGGTAAACAATGGCTGATCAAACTAATCCGTGGGACACCACACCAGCGGCCGATAGTGCCACACAAAATGCTGATGCCTGGAGTACGCCATCAGGCGCACCCACTGACGGTGGTGGCGCGGACTGGCTGACCAGCGCACCCGCGCCGGCACCAGAGCATTTCAATATTATGGATCCGTTCCATAAAACGCTGATCCCGCTGGACAGTTGGGTCACAGAGGGGATCGACTGGGTCGTTACCCATTTCCGTCCGGTCTTCCAGGGCATTCGTGTCCCGGTGGATTACATTCTCAACGGCTTTCAACAGCTGCTGTTAGGTATGCCAGCCCCGGTAGCGATTATCCTGTTCGCGCTGATTGCCTGGCAGATTTCCGGCGTGGGGATGGGCGTTGCGACGCTGATTTCCTTGATTGCTATCGGTGCCATCGGCGCGTGGTCGCAGGCCATGATAACCCTGGCGCTGGTGTTGACCGCGTTGTTGTTCTGCGTGGTGATCGGTCTGCCGATGGGGATCTGGTTGGCGCGCAGTCCACGGGCAGCAAAAATTGTTCGCCCGCTGCTGGACGCCATGCAAACCACACCCGCGTTTGTCTATCTGGTGCCAATTGTCATGCTGTTCGGTATTGGTAACGTCCCGGGCGTAGTGGTGACGATTATCTTCGCCCTGCCGCCAATCGTGCGTCTGACTATTCTGGGGATTAACCAGGTGCCAGCCGATCTGATTGAAGCCTCGCGCTCGTTTGGCGCCAGCCCGCGTCAGATGCTGTTTAAAGTGCAGCTCCCGCTGGCAATGCCCACCATTATGGCTGGGGTTAACCAGACGCTGATGCTGGCGCTCTCAATGGTCGTCATCGCGTCGATGATTGCCGTCGGCGGACTGGGCCAGATGGTTCTACGCGGAATCGGTCGTCTGGATATGGGGCTTGCCACCGTCGGCGGGGTTGGGATTGTGATCCTCGCTATCATTCTCGACCGCCTGACGCAGGCCGTCGGTCGCGACTCGCGTAGTCGTGGCAACCGTCGCTGGTACACCACCGGTCCCATTGGGCTTATCACTCGCCCTTTCACGAAGTAATTCACCCGTTGCCCGGTGGCGCTGTGCTTACCGGGCCTACAATTCATTAACTTACACAAAATCATTCAAGTTGCATCGCAGCGGCAAACGAATGTATCCCCAGGAGCGTACAAGTAGTACGTGACTGGAGTGCATGAGTGCAGCCAACAAAGAGGCAGCTTGAAGGATGAAGTGTAATAAGGAACAACGATGCGACAGAAAGTAATTATTGCCACAGCGTTTGCCACCCTTGTCTCCACCAGCACTTTCGCTGCCGACCTGCCGGGCAAAGGCATCACCGTACAGCCAATCCAGAGCACTATCTCTGAAGAATCCTTCCAGACGCAGTTAGTCGCCCGTGCGCTGGAGAAACTGGGTTACACCGTTAACAAAACCAGCGAAGTTGACTACAACGTCGGCTATACCTCCATTGCCTCTGGCGATGCAACTTTTACCGCCGTGAACTGGCAGCCGCTGCATGATGATATGTACGCCGCTGCGGGCGGAGACAAAAAGTTTTATCGCGAGGGGGTATTCGTTACGGGTGCCGCACAGGGTTATCTGATCGACAAGAAAACCGCTGAGCAGTATAAAATCACCAATATCGCCCAGTTAAAAGATCCGAAGATCGCCAAAATCTTTGACACCAACGGTGACGGAAAAGCCGATATGATGGGCTGTTCACCGGGCTGGGGCTGTGAAGCAGTAATCAACCACCAGAACAAAGCTTTCGATCTGGAAAAAACCGTCGAGGTCAGCCACGGTAACTATGCGGCGATGATGGCCGACACCATTACCCGCTTCAAAGAAGGTAAACCCATTCTTTACTACACCTGGACACCGTACTGGGTGAGCGACGTAATGAAACCTGGTAAAGATGTGGTCTGGCTGCAGGTGCCGTTCTCTTCCCTGCCAGGCGAGCAGAAAGATATTGATACCAAACTGCCAAACGGCGCCAACTACGGCTTCCCGGTGAACACTATGCATATTGTCGCCAATAAAGCCTGGGCGGAGAAAAACCCGGCTGCGGCGAAACTGTTTGCCATCATGAAGCTGCCGCTGGCGGATATCAACGCGCAGAACGCAATGATGCACGACGGGAAAGCGTCTGAAGCCGACGTACAGGGTCACGTTGACGGCTGGATCAAAGCCCACCAGCAGCAGTTTGACGGCTGGGTGAACGAAGCGCTGGCCGCGCAGAAATAACCCACTCGCAGGCCTGATGAGTGTAGCGCCATCAGGCCTGTAACCGCATAAATGCCGGATGGTGGCGCGATGCACCTAATCCGGCCTATCCTCCTTCCCCCAATCGCACAATCCATCACTCAACAAATCAGCAACATTTAATCACTTCCGTTATGATTGTTTTCTGCAACCCATTACTCAGTTGAAAACAATGACGAAAACTACTCAGGGACTTAGCCCTTCGCTGATCCTGTTAATGTCTATTGCCACCGGCCTCGCCGTCGCCAGTAACTATTATGCGCAGCCGCTGCTCGACACCATCGCGCGCAACTTTTCGCTATCTGCCAGTACTGCAGGGTTTATCGTCACTGCGGCCCAGCTCGGCTACGCTGCCGGCCTGCTGTTCTTAGTGCCGCTCGGCGATATGTTTGAACGTCGGATGCTGATTGTCTCCATGACGTTGCTCGCGGCTGGCGGCATGCTGATCACCGCCAGCAGCCAGTCGCTGGGTATGCTGATTCTCGGTACTGCCCTGACCGGACTGTTCTCGGTAGTGGCACAGATTTTGGTTCCGCTGGCGGCAACGCTTGCCACACCGGATAAGCGCGGGAAGGTTGTCGGCACGATTATGAGCGGCCTGCTGCTGGGTATTCTGCTGGCGCGCACCGTGGCGGGATTACTGGCGAATCTTGGCGGCTGGCGCACCGTATTTTGGGTCGCATCAGTATTAATGGCGCTGATGGCGGTTGCTCTGTGGCGCGGCCTGCCGAAGATGAAATCCGATACTCATCTTAACTATCCTCAGCTGTTAGGCTCGGTATTCAGCCTGTTTATTCACGATAAATTGCTGCGTACCCGCGCGATGCTGGGCTGCCTGACTTTTGCCAATTTCAGTATCCTGTGGACCTCGATGGCGTTTTTGCTCGCCGCGCCGCCGTTTAACTATTCGGAAGGAATGATTGGTCTGTTCGGTCTGGCGGGTGCCGCAGGGGCATTAGGCGCACGTCCGGCGGGCGGTTTTGCCGATAAAGGTAAATCCCACCTGACCACAACCATTGGGCTGCTATTACTGCTGCTCTCCTGGCTTGCTATTTGGCTTGGGCACGCTTCCGTCCCCATGCTGATTATCGGTATTCTGGTGTTGGACCTCACCGTTCAGGGAGTACACATCACCAACCAGACGGTTATCTATCGCATTCATCCGGATGCGCGTAATCGCCTGACCGCCGGATACATGACCAGCTATTTTATTGGCGGAGCGGCAGGTTCGCTAATTTCAGCCTCTGCCTGGCAGCATGCCGGGTGGGCTGGCGTTTGTCTGGCGGGTACGACCGTTGCCGTACTCAACCTGGTGGTCTGGTGGCGAGGTTTTCACCGTCAGGAAGCCGTAAATTAAGCGTATAGCGCATGTTTACCGCTGATTGGGCTCCACAGGGTGTTAAGGAGCCCATCAGTCTGCTAAGGTTATAACTCATTGAACCAAGTTATATTAATTTCGGTAATGAAACCTATAACCCTATGGAAAGCCCTGTACCCCAGTCTGAATCCTGTTCGGCAACGTTAACGGAAGGATTCAAAGACAGCCTGCCAATAGTCATCAGCTATATTCCGGTCGCTTTTGCATTTGGTCTCAATGCCACTCGCCTTGGCTTTACGCCGATTGAAAGCGTCTTTTTCTCCTGCATTATCTATGCGGGAGCCAGCCAGTTTGTCATTACCACCATGCTCGCTGCGGGCAGTTCGCTGTGGGTCGCCGCCCTTACCGTCATGGCCATGGATGTCCGCCATGTTTTGTACGGCCCTTCCCTGCGCAGCCGAATAGCCCAGCGACTGAGTAAACCCAAAAGTGCACTGTGGGCTTTTGGCCTTACCGATGAAGTCTTTGCCGCTGCAACGGCAAAACTGGTCCGGGATAATCGGCGCTGGAGTGAAAACTGGATGATCGGCATCGCACTGTGCTCCTGGGCCTCCTGGGTGTTTGGTACGGTGATCGGCGCGTTTTCCGGCAGTGGTTTACTCAAGGATTACCCGGCGGTTGAAGCGGCACTGGGATTCATGCTCCCGGCGCTGTTTATGAGCTTCCTGCTCGCGTCATTCCAACGTAAACAAGCGCTCTGCGTGACTGCCTCCCTGGCTGGGGCGCTGGCTGGCGTCATGCTGTTTTCCATACCTGCCGCTATCCTTGCAGGTATTGTCTGCGGATGCCTGACGGCGCTCATCCAGTCATTTTGGCAGGGAGGTCCTGATGAGCTATGAGGTTCTGCTACTTGGCCTGTTGGTCGGCTGCGTTAATTACTGTTTTCGCTATTTGCCACTCCGTCTTGGGGTAGGCAATGTTCGCCCGACGAAGCGCGGCGCGACGGGCATACTACTCGACACTATTGGCATTGCATCTATTTGCGCCCTGCTGGTGGTGTCTACCGCACCAGAAGTTATGCACGACGCTCGTCGGTTCGTGCCTACGCTGGTGGGGTTTGTCATACTGGGCGCAAGCTTCTATAAGACCCGCAGCATCATCATTCCAACGTTACTGAGTGCTCTGGGCTATGGATTAGCCTGGAAAATGCTTGTTGGCTTATAGATAAAAACAATCATTTTAAAGAAATAATACATTTACTTTATTTGTCACTGTCGTTACTATATCGGCTGAAATTAATGAGGTTATACCCAAATGGATAGTTCGTTTACGCCCATTGAACAAATGCTAAAATTTCGCGCCAGCCGCTACGAAGAGTTCCCTTATCAGGAAGTGCTTCTGACTCGCCTCTGTATGCACATGCAGGGTAAGTTGCTGGAAAACCGCAATAAGATGCTGAAAGCTCAAGGGATTAACGAGACATTGTTTATGGCGTTGATTACGCTGGAGTCTCAGGAAAACCACAGTATTCAGCCTTCTGAACTGAGTTGCGCGCTTGGCTCGTCACGCACTAACGCTACCCGCATTGCGGATGAGTTAGAAAAACGTGGCTGGATCGAACGTCGCGAAAGCGATAACGATCGCCGCTGTCTGCATCTGCAATTGACCGAGAAAGGCCATGCATTTTTGCAAGAGGTGTTACCGCCTCAGCATAACTGCCTGCATCAGCTCTGGTCATCTCTTAGCACCACCGAAAAAGATCAGCTTGAGCAAATTACCCGTAAACTTCTGACCCGTCTTGATCAGATGGAGCAGGATGGCGCGGTGTTAGAAGCGCTGCGCTAACGCGCCGACTCGCTCAGAAATCCAGATTTATAAATGAAAAAACCGACAGGCCAGCACGCATACTGCTGGCCTGTCTGATAAACAGGTCGGCTCAGCCGATGTGAAAAAAATAAGATCGTGGAGAACAACATGAGCGCAAATGCGGAGACTCAAACCCCGCAGCAACCGGTCAAGAAGAATGGCAAACGTAAAAGTATGCTGCTCCTTCTGACCTTGCTCTTTATTATCATTGCCGTGGCATATGGGATTTATTGGTTTTTAGTACTTCGTCATGTCGAAGAGACAGACGATGCGTACGTGGCAGGGAACCAGGTTCAAATCATGGCTCAGGTATCAGGCAGCGTGACGAAAGTCTGGGCTGATAACACTGACTTTGTAAAACAAGGCGATGTGCTGGTCACCCTCGACCAGACAGACGCAAAGCAGGCATTTGAAAAAGCCAAAACTGCGCTGGCTTCCAGCGTGCGTCAGACGCACCAGTTGATGATCAACAGCAAGCAGTTACAGGCAAGCATTGAAGTGCAGAAAACCGCACTGGCGCAGGCACAAAGCGACTTTAATCGCCGAGTCCCGCTGGGCAATGCCAACCTGATTGGCCGCGAAGAGCTGCAACACGCTCGTGATGCCGTCGCCAGCGCTCAGGCCCAGCTTGATGTCGCGATCCAACAATATAATGCTAACCAGGCGATGATTCTGGGTAGCAAGCTGGAAGATCAACCCGCTGTGCAACAGGCTGCCACCGAAGTGCGCAATGCCTGGCTGGCGCTGGAACGTACCAGAATTGTCAGCCCAATGACCGGTTATGTATCCCGTCGCGCCGTACAGCCTGGTGCGCAAATTAGCCCAACCACGCCGCTGATGGCGGTTGTTCCGGCCACTAACCTGTGGGTAGATGCCAACTTCAAAGAAACACAGCTCGCGCACATGCGTATCGGCCAACCGGCGACCGTTATCAGCGATATTTACGGCGATGACGTAAAATATACCGGTAAAGTTGTCGGTCTCGATATGGGTACGGGCAGCGCTTTCTCCCTGCTGCCAGCGCAGAACGCAACCGGCAACTGGATCAAAGTCGTCCAGCGTCTGCCGGTACGTATCGAACTGGATGCGCAGCAACTGGCACAGCATCCATTACGTATTGGTTTGTCTACGCTGGTTACGGTAGATACCTCAAATCGTGACGGACAAATTCTGGCAAGCCAGGTTCGTACCACGCCGGTATCAGAAAGTAATGCACGTGAAATCAACCTTGCTCCGGTCAATAAGATGATCGAAGAGATCGTGCGGGCCAACGCGGGCTAATTCAAAGGTGCGTGTGATGCAACAGCAAAAACCGCTGGAAGGCGCGCAGCTCGTCATTATGACGATCGCGCTGTCCCTGGCGACATTCATGCAGGTGCTGGACTCCACCATTGCTAACGTGGCGATCCCCACTATCGCCGGGAACCTCGGCTCTTCACTGAGCCAGGGGACCTGGGTGATCACCTCATTCGGGGTGGCGAACGCTATCTCTATTCCGATCACCGGCTGGCTGGCAAAACGCTTTGGCGAAGTAAGACTCTTTATGTGGTCAACTATCGCCTTCGTCATTGCGTCATGGGCATGCGGGATGTCCACCAGCCTGAACATGCTGATTTTCTTCCGCGTAATCCAGGGTATTGTCGCCGGTCCATTAATTCCGCTGTCACAGAGCCTGTTGCTGAATAACTATCCACCCGCCAAGCGTTCCATCGCCCTCGCGCTATGGTCGATGACGGTGATTGTTGCCCCGATATGTGGTCCTATTCTTGGGGGCTATATCAGCGACAACTATCACTGGGGCTGGATATTTTTTATCAACGTGCCAATCGGGGCTGTGGTGGTATTGATGACCCTGCAAACCCTTCGCGGTCGGGAAACCAAAACCGAGCAGCGGCGCATTGACGCCATTGGTCTGGCACTGCTGGTTATCGGTATCGGCAGTTTGCAGATTATGCTCGACCGCGGCAAAGAGCTGGACTGGTTCGCCTCGCAGGAGATTATCATCCTGACGGTGGTCGCCGTTGTCGCTATCAGCTTCCTGATCGTCTGGGAGCTTACCGACGAGCACCCCATTGTCGATCTCTCGCTGTTTAAGTCGCGCAACTTTACCATCGGCTGTCTGTGTATCAGTCTGGCCTATATGCTCTACTTCGGCGCAATCGTCCTGCTGCCGCAGCTGTTGCAGGAGGTATACGGCTATACAGCAACCTGGGCTGGTCTGGCGTCAGCGCCGGTTGGGGTGATTCCGGTGATCCTGTCTCCGATTATCGGCCGCTTCGCGCACAAGCTGGATATGCGTCGGCTGGTAACGTTCAGTTTTATTATGTACGCCGTCTGTTTCTACTGGCGTGCGTGGACGTTCGAGCCGGGTATGGACTTTGGCGCATCGGCCTGGCCGCAGTTTATTCAGGGGTTCGCGGTAGCCTGCTTCTTTATGCCGCTAACCACCATTACGTTGTCCGGCTTACCGCCAGAGCGTCTGGCGGCGGCATCCAGCTTGTCGAACTTTACGCGAACGCTGGCAGGTTCCATCGGTACATCGATTACGACGACAATGTGGACAAACCGCGAGTCGCTGCACCATGCTCAGCTAACGGAATCTGTTAACCCCTACAACCCAAATGCACAGGCTATGTACGATAAGCTGCAAGATTTAGGGATGACGCACCAGCAGGCTTCAGGTTGGATAGCTCAGCAGATCACCAATCAGGGGCTGATTATTTCCGCTAACGAAATCTTCTGGATGTCGGCGGGGATCTTCCTGGTCCTGCTTGGCCTGGTGTGGTTCGCCAAACCGCCCTTCGGTGCGGGCGGCGGCGGCGGTGGCGCACACTAACTATCTGATAAAAGGGATCTGCGGATCCCTTTTTTATTAGACCTACAATCAGAAGTAATATTTGAATCTCAGACGCCCGCCGTAACGCGCATCTTCGCTGTTATCACCATTATTCGGATTGGCCTCTACCCATGAAGCATAGGCACCTAGGTAGATGTTAAAGTTTTTCATATCCATCACATTGGGGAATAAATATGAGGCATGAATAGTGTGAATGTCATAATTGCCGGGATCGGTGATCCAGCAATCGTCCTCACAAACGGCATCGATATTGGTAGCATTGAAGGCTTCGATTTTGTTATGCGCATAGATATAACCCAGTTCAAATCGATGCCACAACGCATTCACCCCTGCGGTAAAATCTGTCTCATCGGTCGCATCCATATAGGCGGTATTCAGGTTAATCACCGCGCCATCTTCCGGGTCCGTTTTTTGACCATTCCAGGTCATGGTAAAACCATAGCCCGTACGATCTGACTGATCGATCCACGTCCCATTTTGGTAATAACCGTAGGCGTTGTTAACGACGTTACTTTCCATCGCTATCGCCGTTGAAAAACGCCCATTTTGCCAGGCGATAACCGGACGGACGTAAGCCACGTTTTTATCGTTGGTTAAATCCATTCCGTGGTACTGCTTCTCGGTATATAACGTACTGCCATTTTCCAGCAATGTGTTAACTTCGAAATACCAGTTGTCGATGGTTTTGCTCAGCAGGAAGTTACCCCCGCTGTCGCTACGTCCCCGTCCTTCTTTCATCATATAGATATAGCCGTAACCGTCACTGTAGAGATCGTTCGCTGTATTCCCCGAATATTCAACAAACGTATCCTGATTCAGCGGGAACATATCGTAGGCTTCAAAACGACCAACCTTAATTTTCCAGTCATTCTCACGACCAAAGAAGAAAACGGCATCATCGAGGTTCATTTTTCCGGTCAGGTCCGCCAGAGGCTGTACCGAGAACCCTGCAAAATTACCGTTGTCCCGCCGCTGGTAGCCATCAAAGCCCAGTAACAGGCGTCCGTTAATATCCCAGCGTTCATTGGTTCCTGGTGCCCAATCTTTATTCGCTGATGTTCTCGTCGATGTCAGGCTACCGGAACGGCTTGCCGCATCCATATTAAATTCGACATCGCCATAGAACTTAATATCGCTGAAGCCAGATAATGTCAGCTTAGGCGGAGTTTCACCTGCTGCAATCGGCTCGGCAGACTGGACATTCACCGTCGGCGTAGCGGCGACCTGCTGCTGCTTCAGCGAGCGAATTTGCGCCTCAGCATCGGATGCCCGTTTTTCGGCATTAACAACACGTTGCTCCAGTTCAGCCAGACGCTGCTCAATAGTGATATTATTTGCTGCCCAAAGGTTATGAGAAAAGCAAGCACCGATCATCAGCGCCAAATATTTAGCCTTCATTTTCATCCCTAAAGTTTAATGTATACCAGATAAGATTTGATAAAAACCCTATCTACCGGCTATTAAAAGAGTCTTGTTATTACCCGGATATCTGGCGCATTCCATTATGTTTTTCTATTAATTATTTATGTTTTTTAGTTTATGTGATCAATACACTCTGGCATCATTATTTATCCACCTCTTTCTGTTTACCAGATCACATTTTATTATTTAACAGGTCAAGCATCACTTAAATTAAAATGTATTCTCGCCGCAAATATAATAAACGCACATTATATTAAGCAATAAAAAACCCCGGACATAAACCGGGGTTAATTTAAATACTGGAACAGCTAATCAATAAGACTAAATATGCAGTTCCTGCAGTTTCTCTTTCGGTAGCGCCAGCTCTTCATTGCTGTTCACGCGTACATCACGCTCCAGAATATGACGCGCGATATCCTGTGCTTCGCTAAGAGAGTGCATCTGATACGTACCGCACTGGTAAACGTTCAGCTCCGGGATCTGGTTCTGATCCTGTACTTTCAGCACGTCCGCCATTGCCGCTTTCCACGCGTCGGCTACGCGCTGTTCGTCCGGCGTACCAATCAGGCTCATGTAGAAGCCGGTACGGCATCCCATCGGAGAGATATCGATAATCTCAACGCCGTTACCGTTAAGGTGGTTACGCATAAAACCTGCAAACAGGTGTTCCAGCGTATGGATACCTTTCTCAGGCATCACTTCTTTGTTCGGAATGCAGAAACGCAGATCAAACACGGTGATTGCGTCGCCATGCGGGGTGTTCATCGTTTTTGCAACCCGGACCGCGGGAGCTTCCATCCGGGTGTGATCGACAGTAAAACTATCTAACAACGGCATTTAGCCACCTCCGATAAATTTTTTAAAAATAATCTGAACTCTTTGTTCCGGGGCGAGTCTGAGTATATGAAAGACGCGCATTTGTTATCATCATCCCTGTTTTCAGAGATGAAATTTTGGCCACTCCCGAGTGGCCTTTTTCTTTTGTATCAAGCGTGCTTTTCCAGCCACACGCTAAACGGCTCAGTATCAGCCGCTTCGATCTCCTGCTGACGACGCTTTGAAGCCTCGGTTTCAGCAATAAATTCAGCTTCCTGCACTATTTCTAACGGCTCTTCACGCAGCAGATTTCGGTAAGCCTCACCCAACGCTTTGCCCGTGCCGCCAATGCCTTCATCAATCATAGACCGTAGGATCCGGGCAGAGAAAGTCAGTTCAGGATTGTCAAAACAGGCAACCAGTTCATCACAGACCTTCTGATACTCCTCTCCCCCATCGATGCTGTCCAGCGTTTGTGCCACTCGTTTCAGATCGCGGAACAAATCTTTCCCAACCTTCGGCAGCGGGAACTGGGCTGTTTCACAGCCAATACCTAACGTCAGCCCAGGCTTACGCCCTTCGAGAATCACGCGATTCCAGTTTTTACGCGTACACAGCAATTCATCGCTGCTCATTTCCGGGGCATCAGCCAGCGCACACCAGACCATAAACAGATCGAGGAAGCGCACCTGCTGCTCGTCCACGCCGATAGGCGAGAACGGGTTGATATCCAGCGAGCGTACTTCGATGTACTCGATACCGCCACGCAGAAGCGCATCTGATGGCGTTTCTCCACGACGAGTGACGCGTTTCGGGCGAATAGGCGCATACAGCTCATTTTCAATCTGCAGAACATTGCTGTTAATTTGCAGACGCTTACCGTCTTTCTCCAGACCGATCGCCGCGTACTCCTCGGAAGGCGTCTTAATCGCGCGCTTTAATCCTGCCACATACTCATGCAAATCGTTAAACGTAATTCCGAGATTGCTTTGCGACTTATTGGTATAGCCCAAATCACTCAGACGCAGCGACGTTGCGTACGGCAGGTAATACATCCCACAGTCGGTTTTTTCAAACGGCAGAGTTGTCGGTTTTCCTTGCAGGAATGAGGAACAAATGGCCGGAGAGGCACCAAACAAATACGGGATCACCCAACCAAAACGGTAGTAGTTGCGGATCAGACGGAAGTAGCCCGCGGAGATCTTCTCTTTAGCATCCTCACCTTCGGTTACACCGCATTTCGCCTGCCAGAAAGCCATAGGCAGCGAGAAGTTGTAGTGTACGCCCGAGATTGTCTGCATCAACGCGCCATAGCGGTTTTTGAGGCCTTCACGGTACAGCGTCTTCAGGCGACCGGTATTCGACGTACCATACTGCGCCAGTTCGATATCCTGACCTTCGGCAATATAGCAAGGCATGCTCAACGGCCACATACGCTCGTCGCCAAGGTTTCTGGCGGTATAACGATGTAAGTCGCGCATGAACGTGAGCATTTTCTCAATGTCATCACCGGGTGGAGTAATGAACTCCAGCAATGCTTCGGCAAAGTCAGTGGTTATCCACTTATGCGTTAGCGCTGAGCCTAACACCTCAGGATGGCCTGTCGTTGCTAATGACCCATCTGCATTAACACGCAGCGTTTCGCGCTCCAGACCACGTTGAATCCCCTTTAACGCCTGAGGATGGTTTTCCAGCCAGGCCAGCGCCTGTGATACGTCCGGGATCAAATTGACCTCCCGCCTGTCAAAATCGTTTTAATTAGCATAATGGTATTGGTTACCCTGAAGGCTATCCCACAACACAATTAGTGCCACCACATAATGCCTTGTGTCGTAACCGCTGCGACAACAACATAGCGCAGCGCCTTGCCAAGGCATAAGAAAAAGAGAACTGGGCCCCACGAGATGCGCATCCACCCGGCTAACAGGCACAGCAAATCCCCCACAACCGGCATCCAGCTTAATAATAGTGTGACAGCGCCATAGCGCCGCAACCAGCCTGTGGCTTTTTCTTGCCAGCGCGATGTTTTACGCAATGGAAAGAAACGCCCAAGGATAACGTTAGTTAACCCTCCAAGGCTATTACCCATTGTTGCTGTTAAGACTAAGACCCAGGGATGACTGACCCCGGAAACCAACAAAGCAACCAGAACAACTTCAGAATTGCCGGGTAATAGCGTGGCACTGAGAAAACTGCTGGCAAACAGTGACAGGAGCGACAGTCCATCACTCACAATAACCGGACATCCACGGCATCCATTCCCGCGGCATGCGCCGCCTGTATTCCAAAATCGGCATCTTCAAACACGACGCAGCGAGCCGGAACAACCCCCATACGTTCGGCACAAAGCAAAAACGTATCAGGAGCCGGTTTATGGTGTTGTACGTGATCGGCTGCGACTACAGCATCAAAATAGTGACGCAGACCAAGGTGAGCGAGCAGCGCTTCTGCAATTGCGCTTTCACTACCCGTACCTACCGACATAGGACGACGACCATGCCAGGCTTTCACGACATCAACCAACGGCAAAGGCTGGACGCTATCCAGCAGCATGCTTCTCACCTTGTCGGTTTTTTCACGTGCCAGTGCATGAGGATCAAGATCGGCATGGTTCAATTCAATTACCGACTGCGCAATACGCCACGTTGGGGAACCATTGAGAGCGACCATGGCATGTTCATCAAACCGTAGTCCATAATGCCCCAATACCTCATGCCACGCCTTACGATGCGTAGGCTCGGTATCCAGGATGGTACCATCCATATCAAAAATCAAACCCGCATAACGTTCGTACATCGTCTTCTCACAAGCCGAGTGACCAGACGTTATTTTATCGTAATTGATTGATTTTGTCGCTGACAGCGAATTGAGGGGTGTTCAGAGAGTATGTGGAAATGATTTAGAGGGAGGGACAAGATGGTGCATCCGGGAGGATTCGAACCTCCGACCGCTCGGTTCGTAGCCGAGTACTCTATCCAGCTGAGCTACGGATGCATCGGGAATTGCTGATTACTACTGATACTGCGAAGAAGATGGTGCATCCGGGAGGATTACTCGGCTGCGCCTCGCCCTGCGGGCCGTTGCTGAAGCAACGTTATCCTCCCTGGTGCTCGCGATTATCTCGCAGACCATGAAACAACAGTTTTGCTGTTATCTCGGAGAATATGGTGCATCCGGGAGGATTCGAACCTCCGACCGCTCGGTTCGTAGCCGAGTACTCTATCCAGCTGAGCTACGGATGCATCGGAAAACTTGCTTTACTGCCGATATTGATATCGTGATAAGCGATATCAAGTAAGAGATGGTGCATCCGGGAGGATTCGAACCTCCGACCGCTCGGTTCGTAGCCGAGTACTCTATCCAGCTGAGCTACGGATGCATCAGGGAAACTTACTTTACTGCAGATTTGATGGCACTGCTAAAGCGCTATCAAGTAATATGGTGCATCCGGGAGGATTCGAACCTCCGACCGCTCGGTTCGTAGCCGAGTACTCTATCCAGCTGAGCTACGGATGCAAATGGCGGTGAGGCGGGGATTCGAACCCCGGATGCAGCTTTTGACCGCATACTCCCTTAGCAGGGGAGCGCCTTCAGCCTCTCGGCCACCTCACCAACACGCCTCTTGCGAGTGCTTCGAAGAACTTGTTTCTGCTCATCGTCGCTGCGTGGCGCACATATTACTTTCTGGGACTTATAAGTCAAACAATTTTTCCAGAGCTTTTATCGTTTGCACATTTCACGCGCAATTAGTCTGCAAAAACGGCAAAAAGAGTGTTTTATCAACAGATAAATTGGCAATTTTCTGAAGGAGTGAACAAACGGAAACTTCGCAGGAAAAGGCATTACGCGCAGTGGAATCGAAAAAATGGGGAAGACGAAGAAGAAAAGAGAAGAAAAAGAGTAACTCAATCAGGTTGCGCCTCACCAGAAAGGTGAGACGCGAAAACCTTAGTAACTGGACTGCTGGGATTTTTCAGCCTGGATACGCTGGTAGATCTCTTCACGATGGACAGAAACTTCTTTCGGGGCGTTTACGCCAATGCGCACCTGGTTGCCCTTCACCCCTAAAACTGTCACGGTGACCTCATCGCCTATCATGAGGGTCTCACCAACTCGACGAGTCAGAATCAGCATTCTTTGCTCCTTGAAAGATTAAAAGAGTCGGGTCTCTCTGTATCCCGGCATTATCCATCATATAACGCCAAAAAGTAAGCGATGACAAACACCTAAGTGTAAGCAGTCACGGCATCACATTCTGTTAAACCTAAGTTTAGCCGATATACACAACTTCAACCTGACTTTATCGTTGTCGATAGCGTTGATTCAAACGCTGCGGATTGAAGTCCGCAGCGTCGACTTACGCTTATAATTATTACAGTTTTGCGCTGACCCAGCCTTTCACACTGGCTAACGCTGCAGGCAGAGCCGCTGCATCCGTACCACCGGCTTGCGCCATGTCCGGACGACCGCCACCCTTACCGCCGACCTGCTGAGCGACCATTCCAACCAGTTCCCCTGCTTTCACGCGATCTGTCACGTCCTTAGACACACCCGCAATCAGAGAAACCTTACCTTCCACTACCGTTGCCAGAACGATAACGGTAGACCCCAGTTGATTTTTCAGATCATCAACCATGGTACGCAACATTTTCGGCTCAACGTCCGCGAGTTCGCTGACCAGCAGCTTCACGCCGTTGATATCAACCGCTTTGCTGGAAAGATTTGCACTCTCCTGCGCCGCAGCCTGTTCCTTCAATTGCTGCAATTCTTTTTCCAGTTGACGAGTACGCTCCAGCACGGAACGAACTTTGTCACCGATATTCTGGCTATCGCCTTTCAGCAGCTGCGCAACATCGCTTAAGCGATCGCTCTCAGCATGCACGGTTTGGATAGCACCTTCACCGGTTACGGCTTCAATACGACGAACGCCTGCCGCAGTACCTGACTCGGACACAATGCGGAACAGACCGATATCACCCGTACGGCTGGCGTGAGTACCGCCACACAATTCGGTAGAGAAATCACCCATGCTCAGAACGCGCACATGGTCGTCATATTTCTCGCCAAACAGTGCCATTGCGCCTTTGGCTTTTGCCGCTTCGAGATCCATGATGTTCGTTTCAATCGGCAAGTTGCGACGGATTTGCGCGTTCACCAGATCTTCAACGGCACGGATTTCAGCAGGCTTCATTGCTTCGGTATGAGAGAAGTCGAAGCGCAGCAGTTTATCGTTAACCAACGAACCTTTCTGTGCCACATGTGTGCCCAGAACCTGGCGCAGCGCTGCGTGCATCAGGTGCGTTGCGGAGTGGTTCAAACGAATACGCGCACGACGGGCTTCATCCACATCAGCCTGTACCGCATCACCAATTTTCAGAGAACCCGCAGACAGCTTGCCAATGTGACCAATGGCCTGGCCATATTTCTGCGTGTCGCTAACGGCAAACGCGAAGCCTGCGCCTTTCAGCTCACCCTTGTCGCCAACCTGACCACCAGATTCCGCATAGAACGGCGTCTGATCCAGTACGACAACGGCATCCTGACCTGCGTTAATTGCGTCTACCGCTTTACCATCAACAAACAGCGCGGTCACTTTGCCGTTCAGTTCCAGGTGCTCGTAGCCTTTAAATTCAGAGGCGCCATCAACGCGAATCATCGCATTGTAGTCTGCGCCAAAACCGCTGGCTTCACGCGCACGACGGCGCTGTTCTTCCATTGCAGCTTCAAAGCCCGCTTCATCAACCTTAATGTTACGCTCGCGGCAAACGTCTGCCGTCAGGTCAACCGGGAAACCGTAGGTGTCATACAGACGGAATGCGGTTTCGCCATCCAGCGTATCGCCAGACAGTTTTGCCAGTTCTTCGTCCAGCAGCGCCAGACCACGCTCCAGAGTACGCGCAAACTGCTCTTCTTCGGTTTTCAGAACCTGTTCAACCATAACCTGCTGACGCTTCAGTTCTTCACCTGCAGAGCCCATGACGTCCACCAACGGACCAACCAGCTTGTAGAAGAAGGTATCCTTCGCGCCCAGCATGTTGCCATGACGTACCGCGCGACGAATGATACGGCGCAGCACATAGCCACGGTTTTCATTCGACGGCACAACGCCATCGGCAATCAGGAATGCACAGGAACGGATATGGTCGGCGATAACGCGCAGAGACTTGTTGCTCAGATCGGTTGCGCCAGTGACTTTCGCCACGGATTCAATCAGTGAGCGGAACAGGTCGATTTCATAGTTGGAGTTAACGTGTTGCAGCACGGCCGCAATACGCTCCAGACCCATACCGGTATCCACGGACGGTTTCGGCAGCGGTTCCATGGTGCCGTCAGCCTGACGGTTGAACTGCATGAAGACGATGTTCCAGATCTCAATGTAGCGATCCCCATCTTCTTCTGCGCTTCCCGGAGGTCCACCCCAGATATGGTCGCCGTGGTCGTAGAAAATTTCGGTACATGGACCGCAAGGACCGGTATCACCCATCTGCCAGAAGTTGTCTGAAGCATAAGCCGCACCTTTGTTATCACCGATACGGATGATACGTTCGCGCGGAATACCGACTTCTTTTTCCCAGATTTCATAGGCTTCATCGTCAGTTTCATAGACGGTTACCCACAGACGCTCTTTTGGCAGGGCAAACCAGTTTTCACCGGTCAGCAGTTCCCATGCATATTGAATAGCGTCGTGTTTGAAGTAATCGCCGAAGCTGAAGTTGCCCAGCATTTCGAAGAAAGTGTGGTGACGTGCAGTGTAACCGACGTTTTCCAGGTCATTGTGCTTACCGCCCGCACGTACACAACGCTGCGAGGTGGTTGCGCGGGAATAATTACGCTTGTCGAGGCCAAGGAAAACATCCTTGAACTGGTTCATCCCGGCGTTGGTAAACAACAAAGTAGGGTCATTGTTCGGTACCAGGGAGCTGCTGGCAACTACCTGGTGTCCTTTACTATGGAAAAAATCGAGAAACGCCTGACGGATCTCAGCGGTGCTCTTGCTCATAATTATCCTGAAGAAATCAAGCTAACGAAATGTCATTACCAGCATCGGCACGCAAACTGCGCCTCTGGCAATCGAAAAGTGGGAATAAGATAAGTTTTCTTTACTGGGAAGTAAAATCCCGTATGCGGTCAATCGTCAAAATTTCGCCATATTGCCTGAATATCTTCCATCAGATAGCCGCGATAGAGCAAAAAACGCTGGACCTTTATCTTATCTGAAAAATCGACAGGTAAAGGTTCACCGTACTTACGAATGGCCTGCTCGCGTGCAAGCACTGCCCAGTCAATTTCGCACTCACGCATGGCCCGCTCGATAGCTTCACGTGCGATCCCTTTTTGGTTTAATTCCTGGCGCACTCGGGCTGGTCCATAACCTTTGCGGCTACGGCTGGCGATAAACTGCTGCACGAAACGATCATCATCCAGATAACGACTTTCAATACACCAGGCGATGACCTTGTCGTAATCCTCCGGCGTGGCATCAATTTCTTCTGGTCCATTTTTCCCCATCACCGGAGCGGCCAGCTTGCGCCGCAGTTCCTGCTCGCTGTGGTCGCGCATCGCCAGAATGCGTACGGCACGGTCAAGCAGTCGGGAATAAGCAGAACGGCGGGAAGTTGCTTCTGTCATAGTAAGCCTTCAGAAATGAAAAAGGGCTGCATGATATGCAGCCCTTTACTATATGTGATTCACAACATGCGATTCAAAACAGATTATCAGAAATCTTCGTTCGTTTCTTTTACGTCTTCGCCGCTGTCATCAACGGAGAAATCAGGCGTTGAATCCTGGTTATTGAGCAGTAACTCACGTAATTTCTTCTCAATTTCTTTCGCAGTTGACGGGTTTTCTTTCAGCCAGTTGGTCGCATTCGCTTTACCCTGACCGATTTTCTCACCGTTGTAGCTGTACCATGCACCGGCTTTTTCAATCAGCTTCTCTTTCACGCCCAGGTCAACCAGTTCGCCGTAGAAGTTGATGCCTTCACCGTAAAGGATCTGGAATTCAGCCTGTTTGAACGGTGCTGCAATTTTGTTTTTCACAACCTTAACGCGGGTTTCGCTGCCGACCACATTGTCGCCTTCTTTCACCGCGCCAATACGACGGATATCCAGACGAACAGACGCATAGAATTTCAGGGCGTTACCACCGGTGGTGGTTTCCGGGTTACCAAACATAACGCCAATCTTCATACGGATCTGGTTGATGAAAATCAGCAGCGTGTTGGACTGCTTCAGGTTACCGGCCAGCTTACGCATCGCCTGGCTCATCATACGCGCCGCAAGGCCCATGTGAGAGTCGCCAATCTCACCTTCGATTTCTGCCTTCGGCGTCAATGCGGCAACGGAGTCGACAACGATAACGTCAACCGCACCGGAGCGCGCCAGCGCATCACAGATTTCCAGCGCTTGTTCACCGGTATCCGGCTGAGAACACAGCAGGTTGTCGATATCAACGCCAAGCTTACGGGCATAGACCGGATCCAGCGCGTGTTCCGCATCGATAAATGCACAGGTTTTACCTTCACGCTGCGCAGCGGCAATAACCTGCAGGGTCAGCGTTGTTTTACCGGAGGATTCAGGCCCGTAGATTTCGACGATACGGCCCATTGGCAAACCGCCCGCGCCCAATGCGATATCCAGAGAAAGCGAACCGGTGGAGATAGTTTCCACATCCATGGAGCGGTCTTCACCCAGGCGCATGATGGAGCCTTTACCGAATTGCTTTTCGATCTGACCCAGCGCTGCAGCCAACGCTTTCTGTTTGTTTTCGTCGATAGCCATTAATTACTCCTGTCATGCCGCTTTCGGGTTAAACCGCGAAACGTGATAGATAATGTTCTGTTGAGGCAATTATACTGTATGCTCATACAGTATCAAGTATTTTGTAGAAATTGTTGCCACAGGGTTTGTAACGCGTAGACGGTCGCCTGTCGACGTACCGCGTCGCGATCGCCGCTGAAGCATTCCCGACGCGTAATCCCCTCGCCGCTCGCGCTGGCAAAGGCGAACCATACGGTACCCACGGGCTTTTCTTCACTGCCGCCATCCGGCCCGGCAATACCGCTGATCGAGACCGCGAAATGCGCGCGGGCAGCTTTTAGCGCGCCAATCGCCATCTCCACCACTACAGGCTCGCTCACCGCCCCATGCTGGGCCAGCGTCTCTTCGCGCACGCCTATCATCTGTGCTTTGGCTTCGTTGCTGTAGGTCACAAACCCGCGTTCAAACCAGGCGGAGCTTCCGGCAATATCCGTAATCGCTTTGGCCACCCAGCCGCCGGTGCAGGACTCCGCCGTCGTAACGGTCGCCCCACGCGCTTTCAGCGCCAGGCCAACCTGCTCACTTAACTGCATCAGTTCACTGTCGGTCATTTCAGCCTCTGTCAGTTAAAAAATATGCCGGACAAGATAGCACTTTCATAACCAATGTGGGGATGGAGAGAACGTTTTACGAGGGGGATTCCAAAAATTGCTCCGTTGCATTAATAAGACCTGCCGGATGACAATGTCAGGGCATCTTATCCGGCCTACAAGAGATTTCTTCCTGTAGGCCGGTGGAGCGATTACTGCACGCGCGCCAGCGCGACCGCCTGACCCAACTGCCACACGGCCATCGCGTAGTGGGTACTGTGGTTGTAGCGGGTGATGGTGTAGAAGTTCGGCAGCCCATACCAGTATTGATAGCCGGTACCAATATCCAGGCGCAGCAGGCTGGCCTGCTGATGATTACCCAACGACTGCTGTGGTGTCAGACCCGCCGCAGCAAGCTGAGAAATGCTGTACTGGGTTTTAAAGCCGTTCGCCAGCCCAGGTGCCTGACCATTTGCCGGCACCGCGACCGTATCGCCTTTCACCCAGCCGTGGCCCTTGAAGTAATTCGCCACGCTACCGATGGCATCAACCGGATCCCACAGGTTAATGTGGCCATCACCATTAAAATCAACGGCATATTGCTTATAGGAAGACGGCATAAACTGGCCGTAGCCCATCGCGCCGGCAAAAGAACCTTTCAAATCGAGCGGATCGTCGCTTTCATCTCGCGCCATCAGCAGGAAGGTTTCCAGTTCACCAGAGAAGTATTCCGCACGACGAGGATAGTTAAACGACAGCGTCGCCAGCGCATCCAGAATCCGCGTTTTACCCATCACGCGGCCCCAACGCGTTTCAACGCCGATAATGCCAACGATAATTTCCGGCGGAACACCATAGACCTGCCACGCGCGGTTCAGCGCATCTTCATATTGATTCCAGAAGGCCACACCATTTTGCACGTTGTCAGGCGTGATGAACTGTTTGCGGTAGCGCAGCCATGCGCCGTTAGGACCGGCTGGCGGTTGAGTCGTCGGTGCCTGGCGGTCCATCAAACGCAATACCGAGTCCAGACGCTTGGCCTGCGACAGGATCTCCTGCAACTGCTGGCGGTCAAAGCCGTGCTTGTTGACCATTTTTTCGATGAACTGCTGCGCGTTCGGATTATTGGCAAAATCACCGCCCGTTTGCATGACGTTGTGCTGTGGCTCAAGCAGGAAGCCGCCGGATGGCGCACCCGTAGTCGTTTGAGTCTCTGAAGGTTTAGGTTTGCTGCTACAGGCAGCGAGCAGTACGAAAAGGGGGAGTAACGCTACATAACGACGCTTGAACATGAGACATCCATTAAACAAATTCAGCCTGGGAGAAGTATGGTAAAGCATCCTCCGCCATACAAGGAAGCGGTAGTCGCTCTCCTTCACAGAATTTACATCCCCTTTCATCTCTGACCTTCACATTTGCGAGCTTTCACGCAATAACTTTCAAATTAAAATATTTATCTTTCATTTTGAGATCAAAATAACACTTTTATATCTTTCGATCTGATTAAAATTAGCCACCGTTTGGCAAGATAACTAAAATCCCTACAGGAGAGAATAATGATCGACACCATCACACTCGGTGCTGAGTGGTTTATCGGGCTGTTCCAGAAAGGCGGAGAAGTGTTTACCGGTATGGTGACCGGTATTCTTCCCCTGCTGATTAGCCTGCTGGTCATCATGAATGCGCTGATTAACTTTATCGGCCAGCAGCGTATTGAACGTTTTGCTCAGCGCTGCGCCGGAAATCCACTGTCCCGCTATTTGCTGCTGCCGTGCATCGGCACATTTGTATTTTGTAACCCGATGACGCTGAGTCTGGGTCGCTTTATGCCAGAAAAATACAAGCCCAGCTACTACGCCGCCGCCTCTTACAGTTGCCATTCCATGAACGGCTTATTCCCGCACATCAACCCCGGCGAACTCTTTGTCTATCTGGGGATCGCCAGCGGCCTGACCACGCTGGGGCTTCCGCTTGGCCCACTGGCGGTGAGCTACCTGCTGGTCGGTTTGGTGACTAACTTCTTCCGCGGCTGGGTGACCGATTTCACCACCACTATCTTCGAGAAAAAAATGGGCATTCAACTTGAACAGAAGGTGCATCTGGCGGGAGCAACATCATGACACGTATTCGTATTGAAAAAGGCACCGGCGGCTGGGGTGGCCCCCTTGAACTGGATGCCATTCCGGGCAAGAAAATTGTCTATATCACCGCAGGAACTCGCCCCGCAATAGTCGACAGGATAGCAAGCCTGACCGGTTGGCAGGCAGTTGATGGCTTCAAAGAGGGCGAGCCACCGGAGAACGAAATTGGTGTGGCGATCATCGACTGCGGCGGCACGCTGCGCTGTGGGATCTATCCCAAACGCCGTATACCGACGGTGAATATTCACGCTACGGGTAAATCCGGCCCGCTGGCTCAGTACATTGTCGAAGATATCTATGTCTCTGGCGTGAAAGAAGAAAACATCACGATTGTCGGCGAGGCATCCGCTGCGCCGCAACCTGCAAGCAGCACTATCGGTCGCGATTACGACACCAGTAAAAAGATTACCGAACAAAGCGACGGCCTGTTGGCAAAAGTGGGAATGGGCATGGGTTCAGCCGTTGCGGTTCTGTTCCAGTCCGGACGTGACACCATCGATACCGTCCTGAAAACTATTCTGCCATTTATGGCGTTCGTCTCGGCACTGATCGGCATCATTATGGCTTCGGGTCTGGGAGACTGGATTGCCCATGGACTCGCGCCGCTGGCCAGCCATCCGTTGGGACTGGTTACTCTGGCGCTGATCTGCTCTTTCCCGCTGCTGTCGCCTTTCCTCGGCCCCGGTGCGGTTATCGCCCAGGTTATCGGCGTGCTGATCGGTGTACAGATTGGTCTGGGGAACATTCCTCCGCATCTTGCACTACCTGCCCTGTTCGCCATTAACGCCCAGGCTGCATGTGACTTTATTCCGGTTGGGTTGTCGCTGGCCGAAGCGCGTCAGGACACTGTTCGCGTCGGCGTGCCATCCGTACTGGTGAGCCGTTTTCTGACCGGCGCACCTACCGTTCTCATCGCCTGGTTTGTTTCTGGCTTTATTTACCAATAAGGGGCATTCAAAAATGACCGTAATTTATCAAACCACCATTACCCGTATCGGCCAGAGCGCCCCGGATGCACTGTGCGACCAGATGCTGATTACCTTTCGTGAAGGCGCGCCAGCGGATATCGAAGAGTTTTGTTACATCCATTGCCACGGGGACCTGAACGGCTCTTTACAAGCAGGGATCCAGTTTGAACTGGGCCAGCACCACTACCCGGTCACAGCCGTTGGCAGCGTGGCGGAACAAAACTTACGTGAACTCGGGCATATCACCCTGCGCTTTGACGGGCAGAGCGAAGCGGAATTCCCCGGCACTGTACACGTTGCGGGCCCCGTCCCGGACGGTATCACCCCGGGCTGTATTTTGAAGTTTGTTGCTTAAGATTGAAGGAGATAAAAATGAATCAGGTTGCCGTTGTCATTGGTGGAGGCCAGACCCTGGGGGCATTCCTTTGCCGTGGGCTTGCGACAGAAGGATACCGCGTCGCGGTGGTGGATATTCAAAGCGATAAAGCTGCCAACGTCGCGCAAGAAATTAACGCCGAGTTTGGCGAAGGTACCGCGTACGGTTTTGGCGCAGATGCCACCAGCGAACAGAGCGTGCTGGCGCTGTCGCGCGGAGTGGATGAAATATTCGGTCGTGTCGATCTGCTGGTTTACAGTGCGGGTATCGCTAAAGCCGCGTTTATCAGCGACTTTCAGCTTGGGGATTTCGACCGCTCGCTGCAGGTCAATCTGGTCGGCTACTTCCTCTGTGCTCGTGAATTTTCACGCCTGATGATCCGCGATGGCGTGCAGGGACGCATTATCCAGATCAACTCAAAATCAGGGAAAGTGGGCAGCAAACACAATTCAGGCTACAGCGCGGCAAAATTTGGCGGCGTGGGCTTAACCCAGTCGCTGGCGCTGGATCTGGCGGAGTACGGGATCACCGTACATTCGCTGATGCTCGGCAACCTACTGAAATCACCAATGTTTCAGTCGTTATTACCGCAATATGCGACCAAGCTGGGCCTTAAGCCAGACGAAGTGGAGCAGTACTACATTGATAAGGTTCCGCTTAAACGCGGCTGCGATTATCAGGACGTACTGAACATGCTGCTGTTTTACGCCAGTCCAAAAGCCTCTTACTGCACCGGGCAGTCCATCAACGTGACCGGCGGTCAGGTGATGTTTTAATGTTGAATTGCCGGATGGCGGCTGCGCTTATCCGGCAAAATCAAAGGAGTACATAATGGTTTCCGCACTGATTACCGTCGCCGCTATCGCCTGGTGCCTGCAACTGGCGCTTGGTGGCTGGCAAATATCCCGCTTTAACCAGGCGTTCGATCAACTCTGCCAGCAAGGTCGGGTTGGTGTTGGTCGCTCCGGTGGGCGTTTTAAACCGCGCGTGGTGGTAGCCATTGCGCTGGATGAGCAGCAACGGGTGACCGACACGTTATTTATGAAAGGTCTTACGGTATTCGCCCGACCAGGCAAAATTGCCACGATAATGGGCAAACATCTTGATGATTTACAGCCTGATGTGATCTTTCCCCATGATCCGTTATCACAGAATGCACTATCATTGGCGCTTAAACT
Organism: Citrobacter portucalensis; assembly: GCF_002042885.1. Classification (GTDB taxonomy): domain Bacteria; phylum Pseudomonadota; class Gammaproteobacteria; order Enterobacterales; family Enterobacteriaceae; genus Citrobacter; species Citrobacter portucalensis. The sequence continues at coordinate 378,074 of NZ_MVFY01000002.1, read as the reverse complement.
GAAACATGGGTAATTTCGTTGTGAATGCTAATAGCTTGCGAAATTATCATTTTGCAACTTATTAAGTCAGGGTAATCACGCCTATGAAACCTCGTCAGCGTCAGGCTGCCATACTGGAGCATCTGCAAAAGCAGGGCAAATGCTCGGTTGAAGAACTGGCCCACTACTTTGACACGACCGGCACGACCATTCGCAAAGACCTGGTCATTCTGGAAAATGCCGGAACCGTCATTCGTACCTATGGCGGTGTGGTATTAAATAAAGACGAATCCGACCCGCCAATCGATCACAAAACGCTAATCAATACGCATAAAAAAGAGCAGATTGCCGAAGCCGCCGTCCGTTTTATACACGATGGCGACTCTATTATTCTGGATGCGGGTAGCACCGTACTGCAGATGGTGCCGATGCTCACGCGCTTTAGCAACATCACCGTCATGACCAACAGTCTGCACATTGTTAACGCCCTTTCGGAGCTGGACAACGAGCAAACTATCCTGATGCCCGGCGGGACCTTTCGCAAAAAATCTGCGTCATTTCACGGTCAGCTGGCAGAAAACGCCTTTGAGCAGTTCAGCTTTGATAAACTCTTTATGGGCACCGACGGCATTGACCTCAATGCCGGCGTGACCACCTTTAATGAGGTGTTTAGCGTCAGTAAAGCGATGTGCAATGCCGCTCGCGAAGTGATTCTGATGGCTGACTCGTCAAAATTTGGGCGCAAAAGCCCTAATGTTGTATGCAGTCTGGAAAGCGTCGACAAGCTGATTACCGATGCGGGCATCGACCCTGCGTTTCGTCAGGCGCTGGAAGCAAAAGGGATTGAAGTGATCATAACCGGAGAAACCAATGAGTGATGCACTACTGAACGCGGGCCGTCAGACGTTAATGCTGGAACTACAGGAAGCCAGCCGACTGCCAGAACGCCTGGGCGATGATTTTGTCCGCGCCGCCAATACGATTATCCACTGTGAAGGCAAAGTCATTGTCTCCGGTATTGGTAAATCAGGTCATATTGGCAAAAAAATTGCGGCGACCCTCGCCAGTACCGGCACGCCCGCCTTTTTTGTGCATCCGGCGGAAGCGCTGCACGGCGACTTAGGGATGATCGAAAGCCGTGATGTCATGCTGTTTATCTCCTACTCCGGCGGTGCGAAAGAGCTGGATCTCATCATCCCACGCCTGGAAGACAAATCCGTCGCACTGCTGGCAATGACCGGAAAACCGACCTCACCGTTGGGTCTGGCAGCCAAAGCCGTGCTGGATATTTCCGTTGAGCGCGAAGCCTGTCCGATGCGCCTGGCACCGACGTCCAGCACCGTAAATACGTTGATGATGGGCGACGCGCTGGCGATCGCCGTAATGCAGGCGCGCGGCTTTAACGAAGAAGATTTTGCCCGCTCACATCCGGCAGGTGCGCTGGGCGCTCGTCTGTTAAATAAAGTGCATCATCTGATGCGCCGTGACGATGCCATACCTCAGGTGAAGCTCACCACCAGCGTTATGGACGCGATGCTGGAACTCAGCCGCACGGGTCTTGGCCTGGTCGCGGTCTGCGACGACCAGTCACTGGTGAAAGGGGTCTTTACCGACGGTGACCTGCGCCGCTGGCTGGTTGGCGGCGGAGCGCTCACCACCCAGGTTAGCGAAGCTATGACTCAGAATGGCATTACGCTGCAGGCGCAGAGCCGCGCGATTGACGCCAAAGAGATCCTGATGAAGCGTAAAATCACTGCCGCACCGGTGGTCGATGAAAACGGTAAACTCACCGGTGCTATCAACCTGCAGGATTTCTATCAGGCCGGTATTATCTAATCCTTCAGACCCAGACGTTTCGCCAGCCGGTGCAGGTTGGCAACGTCTGTTTCCAGCGCCCGCGCACTTGCCGCCCAACTGTGATTATTTTGCGCCAGTGCCCGGCGGATCATCTCCCGCTGGAACGACTCTGTTGCTTCACGCAGATTGTGATGTTGTGGGATCTCCGCAACAACTTCCGCCACCTGCGGAGCCGGACCTTCATCCTGCAAGGCAAAATGCTGCGCCTCCAGCACCACTTCATCCCCTGCCCTGGTAGCCCGGGCCAGAACAACCGCCCGGTGAATGGCATGTTCCAGCTCGCGCACGTTTCCGGGCCAGCCGTAATTCAGCAGATGGCTACGCGCACCGGGGCTTAGCACCACGCGGGAAAGACCCAGCCGCAGTCGGCATTGCTCGCAAAAATAGCCGGCCAGCAGCACCACATCTTCGCCGCGCTCACGAAGAGGCGGTACAAAAAGGGGGAAGACGCTCAGACGGTGGAACAAATCCGCGCGGAAATTCCCGGCCAGCACCTCTTCGCGTAAATCACGGTTCGTTGCCGCCAGCACCCGCACATCCACGCGCAGGCTGCGATCGTCACCCACGCGCTGAATATCGCCGTACTGCAATACGCGCAGCAGCTTAGCCTGTAGCGCCAGCGAGAGTTCGCCTATCTCGTCGAGAAACAGCGTCCCATTGTCGGCCATTTCAAACTTACCGCTACGATTGCTGATAGCCCCGGTAAACGCGCCTTTTACGTGACCAAACAGCTCACTTTCGGCTACGGTTTCCGGCAACGCCGCGCAGTTCAGATACACCAGTGGATTCACCGCGCGCGGCGAACCTTCATGGATAGCTTTAGCCACCAGCTCCTTCCCGGTTCCTGTTTCGCCGCTAATCAGCACGTTGAGATCGGACCCCGCCACAATCTCAATTTCTTTTTTCAACTGCATCATATTGGGCGACAGGCCAATCATCTGGGTTTCCGTCACCTGCTCAAAGTTGGTTGACGAACCTGGCAGCATATTCTGGCTTTCCAGTTGTTCAATCAGCAGCGCATTGCTCAGCGCACCCGCCGCCAGCGCGGCAATCAGCCTAAGCTCCTCATCGCTGAAAACATCGAACTGATCGGGCTCCATGCCATCCAGGGTTAACGCACCAATCAAATTTTGACCGGCGAACAACGGCAGCCCAATACAGGCATGCACCTTCAGACTCTCCTGCCCCGGAATCAGACCATCATATGGGTCTGGCAAATCGCTGTCGGCAGGGAAACGAACCACGTCTCCAGCGCGGGCAATCGCCTCCAGACGCGGATGCCCTTCCAGAGTAAAGCGTCTGCCGAGAACATCCTGCGCCAGCCCATCGATCGCCAGCGGAATAAACTGTCGCGACTCATAGCGCAGCAGTGCCGACGCGTCGCACTCCAGCACCTGACGCAAAGTGGTTATCAGACGTTGAAAACGGTCCTGATGTCCAATACCGCTTTGTAATTCAATGGCGATGCCCGCCAGCACGTCTACGGAAAAGCTCATGACTACCTCATTGTCATTTTGACAATTCATATTGTCATATTGACAATAAAATGAATAGTCATTTTGACTACCACTTAATAAGCAGAAAACAATAAAACCATTAAAATCAAAAAGATAAAAAGTTGGCACGCAACCTGCAATAAGCAAAACATCTTTTTTAGAAAAACGCTGAATTAATTACTGAGGTTGCTATGTCTATTCTGGTTAAAAATAACATTCATTGGGTTGGCCAACGTGACTGGGAAGTTCGTGATTTCCACGGGACTGAATACAAAACGCTGCGCGGCAGCAGCTACAACAGCTATCTCATCCGTGAAGAAAAAAATGTCCTGATCGATACAGTAGACCACAAGTTTAGCCGTGAATTCGTACAGAATCTGCGCAGTGAAATTGACCTCGCGGATATCGACTACATCATCATTAACCATGCGGAAGAAGACCATGCCGGGGCGCTGACTGAACTGATGTCCTGCATCCCGGACACGCCGATTTACTGCACAGCCAACGCCATTGACTCCATCAACGGGCATCACCATCACCCGGAGTGGAATTTCAACGTGGTGAAAACCGGTGATTCACTGGACATTGGAAACGGCAAACAGCTGATCTTCGTTGAAACGCCAATGCTGCACTGGCCTGACAGCATGATGACCTACATGACCGGCGACGCGGTGCTGTTCAGTAACGACGCCTTCGGCCAGCACTACTGCGACGAACGTCTGTTTAACGACGAAGTTGACCAGACCGAACTGTTCGAACAGTGCCAGCGTTACTACGCCAACATTCTGACGCCGTTCAGCCGTCTGGTTACACCGAAAATTACTGAGATCCTCGGCTTCAACCTGCCTGTCGATATGATTGCTACTTCCCACGGCGTGGTATGGCGCGACAACCCGACGCAAATCGTGGAAATGTACCTGAAATGGGCGGCGGATTATCAGGAAGACCGCATCACCATTTTCTACGACACCATGTCCAACAACACCCGCATGATGGCGGACGCCATAGCCCAGGGCATCAACGAAGTTGACCCGAACGTGGCAGTGAAAATCTTTAACGTCGCCCGTAGCGATAAGAACGAAGTTCTGACTAACGTCTTCCGCTCTAAAGGCGTGCTGGTCGGTACTTCGACGATGAACAACGTGATGATGCCAAAAATCGCCGGTTTGGTGGAAGAGATGACCGGCCTGCGTTTTCGTAACAAACGCGCCAGCGCCTTTGGCTCACACGGCTGGAGCGGCGGCGCAGTAGACCGTTTGTCTACGCGTTTGCAGGATGCTGGTTTCGAAATGTCGCTGAGCCTGAAGGCGAAATGGCGTCCGGACCTGGATGCACTGGAACTATGCCGCCAGCACGGCCGTGAAATCGCGCGTCAGTGGGCGCTTGCGCCACTGCCGGAAACAACCGTGAAAGCCGCATCCAAAGAAGAAGAATGCGCTTGCGCCGCTGCGGCTGCCGCCGATCTTGGACCTAGCATGCAGTGCAGCGTGTGCCAGTGGATTTACGACCCGGCAAAAGGTGAACCGCTGCAGGATGTCGCGCCGGGAACACCGTGGAGCGACGTGCCGGATAACTTCCTGTGCCCGGAATGTTCATTAGGTAAAGACGTCTTCGACGTCCTGGCAACGGAGGCAAAATGAGCCGCGGAATTGTCATTATTGGTTCGGGCTTCGCCGCCCGCCAGTTAGTCAAAAATATCCGTAAGCAGGATGCAAATGTCCCGCTGACCCTGATTGCTGCGGACAGCATGGATGAGTACAACAAGCCCGATCTCAGCCATGTTATCAGTCAGTCACAGCGTGCAGACGACCTCACCCGCCAGTCGGCGGGGGAGTTTGCCGAACAGTTTAATTTGCGTCTGTTTCCGCACACCTGGGTAACCGACATCGATGCTGATGCCCACGTAGTGAAAAGCCAGGATCAGCAGTGGCAGTACGACAAACTGGTGCTGGCGACAGGCGCGTCAGCCTTTGTACCGCCGGTTACCGGACGTGAGTTAATGCTCACATTGAACAGCCAACAAGAGTATCGCGCTTGTGAAACACAGCTGCGTGATGCCCAGCGGGTACTGATTGTCGGCGGCGGCTTGATTGGCAGTGAACTGGCGATGGATTTCTGTCGTGCCGGTAAAGCGGTAACGCTTATCGACAACGCCGCCAGCATTCTGGCTTCGCTGATGCCGCCGGAAGTCAGCAGTCGCTTACAGCATCGTCTGACCGATATGGGCGTACACCTGCTGTTGAAATCACAGCTTCAGGGGCTGGAGAAAACGGCGTCAGGTATTTGTGCCACGCTCGATCGTAGCCGCAGCGTAGAAGTCGATGCGGTGATCGCCGCCACCGGTTTACGCCCGGAGACCGCACTGGCGCGTCGTGCCGGATTGAACATCAATCGTGGCGTCTGCGTCGATAGCTACCTGCAAACCAGCCACCCGGACATTTTTGCTCTCGGCGACTGTGCGGAGATTAACGGTCAGGTGCTCCCGTTCCTGCAGCCGATTCAGCTGAGCGCCATGTATCTGGCGAAAAACCTGCTCGGCGGCAATGCGCCATTGAAACTGCCAGCCATGCTGGTAAAAGTCAAAACGCCAGAACTGCCTCTGCATTTGGCCGGGGAAACCCAGCGCCGCGATCTAAACTGGCACATCGCCGCCGAAGCGCAGGGAATGGTTGCCAGAGGGATGAACGACGAGGGCCAGCTGTGTGCGTTTGTCGTCAGTGAAGACCGCATGAAAGAGGCCTTTGCGCTGCTGAAAACGTTGCCTGTGTAAGTCTGGGATGCCGGATGGTGCCGCTTCGCGTCTTACCCGGCCTGCGACTTTGCCCGGCAACGCTGCTACTGATTTATTAACCTCACGCACATGGATGTGCGTTGCCACTTGTCGGTATGCCCCGACATGTTTTTCTTGCCCCGCCAGTCCCGGGGCTTTTTTTATTTTTGCGCCAACGCTCGCGCTGCGGCAATCACGCCCTGCCCCAATGACAACCCGCCGTCGCCCGCCGGTAAACGCTGCGGGAACAGTAAGGTAAAATCACGCAGATAAAACGCCAGACGGGCCGACAATAAGCGGTTATGCATCACGCCACCGCTAAATACTAACGTCTTAATCCCGCGCGCTTCGGCCTGCATTCGCATCAGAGTGGCAAACCCACGCGCCAGCGCGTCGTGAAACGCCCACGCCCTTTCTGCTGGTTTGGCCTGCCAGTTCAGCCATTGCTGCCAAAAAACTGCTAAGTCCAGCTGATTGTCATCAAGCGGCACCGTGACTGGGTGATCAACGCCATCACATTGCGATGCCATCGCCTCAAGCGCACAGGCCGCTTCACCTTCATAACTCAATGATTCCGGTGCACATTGCAACGCGGCGGCAACGGCATCAAACAGTCGTCCGCACGATGACGCCAGCGGAGCGTTAACTCCTCGTTCAATAGCGCGCGCCAGTACGTTCCAGTTTTGATGTTGCAGCACCGATGTTTCCGGATAACGCTGCCAGTCAGGAACAAAACGCAGGCACTGCGCGAGCAGATTACGCCACGGCTGTTTTGCCGCCAGATCGCCGCCCGCCAGCGCTACCGCCGGTAAGCCGCCAAGGTGTTCGCATTCACGATAGTTAACTCGCAAACACTCCCCACCCCACAGCGCGCCGTTTTCCCCCATACCGATACCGTCTAGCGTCAGGGCAATCACATCACCGCCATTGAGCGGCCAGCCGTGCTCCGCAAGACACGCAGCGGCATGCGCATGGTGATGCAGCACCGTTTCAGTTGGCAGCTCCATTTCACTGGCCCATTGGCTGGAAACATAGCCAGGGTGTGCATCATGCACGATACGCTGCGGCGTAAAGTCATAAATGTTCTGGATCAGGCGTAGCGCATCACGCCACTGTTGCTGAATACCGTCATCGCTAAGATCGCCCAAATGCTGGCTGATAACCGCCTGCTCGCCGCGCACCAGACAGAAAGTATTTTTCAGATCAGCACCTAAGCACAGCATCGGCGGCACGTCGCGAAATCCTGGTGGTAGTGCGACCGCATCCGGCACATAACCTCGGGAACGACGCAGCATTTCCCCACTGTCACGCACCACGGAGTCATCCATCCGCTGCACAATTTCGCGATTATGCAGCAGGAAACCGTCGGCAATGTCATGTAAATCTTCCAGCGCCTGGGCGTTAGTAATGGCCGGAGGCCTGCCGCTGAGGTTGCCAGAGGTCATCACCAGCGGACAATTCATCTCTTGTAAGAGTAAATGCTGTAACGGATTCGCTGGCAGCATGACGCCAACCTCCGTTAACCCCGGCGCAATGCCCTCGCTCAATGCAGCGACATAGCGTTTCTGCACCAGCACGATCGGCGCAGCAGGGGTAGTCAGCAAACGACGAGCGGGTTCAGGCAATCCCTCATCAGAGGGCAGCATCACTGCCAGAGGTTTCGCCGGACGGTGTTTGCGCAGCCTGAGTAGCGCTACGGCGTTATCATTTCGCGCATCGCACACCAGATGAAACCCACCAATGCCTTTAACCGCCACAATACCGCCTGCTTTCAGCCGCGATACCGCCGCCTGCAGCGCCACTTCTTTCTCCGCTCGCTCACCCGCACAGAACCACTCCAGATGAGGGCCGCATGCCGGACAAGCCACTGGCTGGGCGTGGAATCGACGGTCGTACGGATCGCGATACTCTTTGTCACATTGCGCGCAGAGTGGGAATGACGCCATTACGGTAAACGGACGATCGTAGGGCATGGCGCGAATAATCGTAAAACGCGGACCACAGTGGGTGCAGTTGATAAAGGGGTAGCGGTAACGACGTTCGCCGGGGGTGTTCATTTCAACAAGGCATTCGGGACAGGTCGCGGCGTCCGGAACGATTTGCGTATTCATCGTACCGCCAGCACTTTGACGAATCGAGAAATCGGCAGGCTGCTGCGTCCAGGCGAATGGTTCGCTCTCAACGCTGTCAATGCGCGCCAGCGGTGGGCAGTGTTGATGCAACTGCGCAATAAATTCCGCCGGATCTTCCTGTAAGCGCACAACCACACCGTCACCGTCGTTACACACATCGCCATGCAGTTGTAAGCGCTGCGCCAGTTGCCAGACGTAGGGGCGAAATCCGACGCCCTGTACTTTGCCGCGAATACGCAGCTGTACGCCGGAGTGGTTGTTTATTGTCATTAAGTCGTTCCCGCAGTCATCTATCCCGGTTTGCCTGATGGCGCTACGCTTATCAGGCCTACGTGGATGCGAACAGTAGGCCGGATAAGGCAAAGCCGCCATCCGGCATAAGTACTACCGTATTTTACGCGGATTTTCAGCTATCAGAACAGCAAAGATGCGGTGGAATCCAGCGCGGCGCGACGACGTTTTTCCGCGCTCAGTTGCTCAAGCTTATTGCGATCCACATATATCAGTGCGTGAGTCGGGCACACTTCCATACAGGCAGGACCGGCCTCACGATGGTGGCACAGGTCGCACTTATTGGCTTCAGCTTTTTCTGCACGGACGTTCAGACCTGCGCCGCTGTTACGCACGACCGGACGCACGACCACTTCCATTGCGCCGTAAGGACAAGCCACAACGCAGGTTTTACAGCCAATGCAGCGTTCCTGCATTACGTGGACAAAACCTTTATCACGGCTGATCGCACCGTTCGGACAGACGTTAGCGCACGGCGCGTCTTCGCACTGGCGGCACAGCGTCGCCGTGGAGACATTAACACCTTTGATGACGTGAATGCGGGGTAAAAAGGTTTCAGGGGTCAGCGATGCGCAGTCCTGGTTATCCTGATGGGATACCACGCAGGCCACTTCACAGGTACGGCAACCAATGCATTTATTGGCGTCTGCAATGATGAAACGGTTCATCAATTTCTCCAGCAATGACAGAATATCTGCCGAAGCATACACAAATCGTGCCAGAATTTAATTTGCTGTTTTTAAAGGAATTTAATTCTGAAGAACGCAAAAAGGGCGTGTCATCGTCACTAGTGACGATGACAAATGACAGCTGTCAGCGCGAAACGGGCGGCGCAACTGAGTCGCGCGCAATGAGTTCACCGGTGAAGGTCTTTGACGGCGTAAACGCCCCGTCACCTAACATAAAGATCAGGCGCCCAATCGTTTCCTGAATCATTTCTGTTACCGGGATTTTAACGCTGGAAAGCGCCGGAATAGTGTATGGCGCGAGGGCGATATCATCAAAGCCAATCACCGACACCTGTGCGGGAACGCTCACACCATGCTCGTGCAACTGCTTCATCGCGCCGATCGCCATATCGTCATTGCTGGCCACCAATGCGGTAAAATTGACCTTGCGCGAAAGCAAAGTATCCACACCCGCTGCGCCGCAGGCTGGCGTCCATTTCCCTTTAACAATCAGATCATTATTTAGCGCGATCCCATGATGTGCCAGCGCGTCTTTATAGCCTGAAAGTCGCTCCACGCCGGTTGGCGAATCCATCGAGCCGGTAATAAAACCAATCTCTTTATGCCCGGCGGCAATGAGCTGGGTAACGGCGTTAAAGCTGGTCTGCTTTTGATCGCACCATACGCTATGGCTACTGTTTTTCCGCAGGCGTCGATTAAGCACCATAATCGGCTGGCTGTGGGCATCGATGATGTCATCTATCTCATCCACGCTGAGAAAACGCGGATAAATCATAATCGCGTCACAGCGCAGGTCGAGCAGGTACTGGATCGCCTGGCGCTCTTCCTCAGCGCTATGCTTACCGTCAGCCAGTAACAGCTGGCGCCCTTTATCTTCCGCCATCCGCGCGGTATGAAACAGCAGTTCGCTGAAATAGACGCCGTGATAAAGGGTGTTTGTTACCACCAGACCCAGTGTCTGCGTGGTTTTCGCCGCGAGACTGCGCGCCAGCAAATTTGGACGGTAACCACTCTCTTCAATGGCCTGAAACACGCGGTCTTTGGTTTCCTGGCTGACATAGCCGTTTCCGGAAAGCACCCGGGAAACCGTCGCTTTCGACACTCCGGCACGCTTCGCCACCTCCAGCATCGTGGTCATATTACTCATCCCTTTTCTCTCAATGTGACGCAGTGTACTGCACCGTTTTGCCGCTGTCCTTGCTGCTAAATCGCAGACGCTGACATCTGGTGATCGGAGTCACAATTACAAAAATTGATCAAAATTAAATCTTGATCAGTTAATACAATTTAAACATTATTTTGTGGAACCGGTTTCCTATCTGCGTTTCATCAACCCAGAAAAGCGACCCACGTAAACGGATAAAAAATAACGTACTCTACTGATAAAACAGGATTAAATCCGATGTCCAAGAATTATGCAGCGCTGGCGCGCTCCGTTGTGACGGCTCTGGGAGGCGTCGACAACATAACAGCAGTGACCCACTGTATGACCCGTTTGCGTTTCGTTATCAAAGATGACTCGCAGGTCGACAGCGCAACGCTGAAAACCCTCACTGGCGTGCTGGGCGTGGTGCGCAACGAGAACCAATGTCAGGTGATTATCGGCAACACCGTTTCGCAGGCATATCGTGAAGTGGTCAGCCTGTTGCCTGCCAACATGCAGCCTGCTGAGCCGCAAATCAAACCCCGACTGACGCTGAAGCGGATTGGCGCGGGGATCCTTGATGCGCTGATCGGCACAATGTCGCCGTTGATCCCGGCGATTATCGGCGGATCAATGCTCAAGCTGCTGGCGATGGTTCTGGAAATGACCGGCGTGCTGGTGAAAGGATCGTCCACGCTCACCATTCTGACCGTCATTGGCGACGGTGCATTCTTCTTCCTGCCGCTGATGGTCGCCGCGTCGGCCGCTATCAAATTCAAAACCAACATGTCGCTGGCTATCGCCATCGCGGGCGTACTGGTGCATCCCAGCTTTATCGACCTGATGGCGAAGGCCGCGCAGGGTGAGCACGTTGAGTTTGCCCTGATCCCAGTGACGGCGGTGAAATACACCTACACAGTAATCCCAGCGCTGGTCATGACCTGGTGCTTGTCATACATCGAACGTTGGGTCGATCGTATAACTCCGGCGGTGACCAAAAACTTCCTCAAACCGATGCTGATCGTGCTGATCGCCGCCCCGCTCGCCATCGTCATCATTGGCCCGATCGGTATCTGGATCGGTAGCGCGATTTCAGCGCTGGTCTATACCATCCACGGCTATCTCGGCTGGCTGTCAGTGGCCATTATGGGCGCGCTGTGGCCGCTGCTGGTAATGACCGGTATGCACCGTGTCTTTACGCCAACCATTATTCAGACCATTGCCGAAACCGGAAAAGAAGGCATGGTGATGCCATCGGAAATTGGCGCCAATTTGTCGTTAGGTGGTTCATCGCTGGCAGTGGCATGGAAAACCAAAAACCCGGAGCTGCGCCAGACGGCGTTAGCGGCCGCCGCCTCAGCCATCATGGCGGGCATTTCCGAACCCGCGCTGTATGGCGTGGCAATCCGCCTGAAACGTCCGCTGATTGCGAGCCTTATCAGCGGTTTTATCTGCGGTGCTGTTGCTGGAATGGCCGGGCTTGCAAGCCACTCCATGGCGGCTCCAGGTCTGTTCACCAGCGTCCAGTTTTTCGATCCGGCCAATCCGATGACCATCGTTTGGGTATTTGGCGTGATGGCGCTGGCGGTAGTGCTTTCTTTTGTACTAACGCTGATTCTCGGCTTTGAAGATATTCCTGTCGAAGATGCAGCCGCGCAGGCCAGAAAAAACCAGGCCGCACAACCGGGCAATATCAATGGAGCCAGCATTTGACTGGTACGAACTGAGGTTAATTATGTCTGTTTTTCCGCAAGGATTTTTATGGGGCGGCGCACTGGCCGCCAACCAATCTGAAGGGGCATACCGGGAAGGCGGCAAAGGGCTGACTACCGTCGATATGATCCCCCACGGCACACACCGCATGCCCGTCAAACTGGGTCAGGAAAAGCGCTTTACGCTGCGGGATGACGAATTTTATCCCAGCCATCAGGCGATCGACTTTTATCATCGCTATAAAGAAGATATCGCGCTGATGGCGGAAATGGGGTTTACGGTTTTTCGTACTTCCATTGCCTGGAGCCGCCTCTACCCTAACGGCGACGAGCTGACGCCGAATGAAGACGGAATTGCGTTTTATCGGGCCGTGTTTGCCGAGTGTAAAAAATACGGTATTGAGCCATTAGTCACGCTGTGTCACTTCGATGTACCTATGCATCTGGTCACCGAGTACGGCTCCTGGCGTAACCGCAAAATGGTGGAGTTCTTTACCCGCTACGCCCGTACCTGCTTCGAGGCCTTTGACGGTCTGGTGAAGTACTGGCTGACGTTCAACGAAATCAACATCATGCTGCACAGCCCCTTTTCAGGCGCCGGGCTGGTATTTGAAGAAGGTGAAAATCAGGATCAGGTAAAATATCAGTCCGCTCACCACGAACTGATAGCCAGCGCCCTGGCGACTAAAATAGCCCATGAAATTAATCCGCAAAACCAGGTCGGTTGTATGCTGGCTGGCGGTAATTTTTATCCTTACTCGTGTAAGCCGGAAGATGTGTGGACCGCACTGGAAAAAGACCGTGAAAACCTGTTCTTCATTGATGTGCAGGCGCGCGGGGCCTACCCGGCATACTCTGCCCGCGTTTTTCGCGAAAAAGGCGTGGTAATCGAAAAAGCCCCGGAAGATGACGACATCCTGAAAAACACCGTCGATTTCGTCTCTTTCAGCTATTACGCATCGCGCTGCGCCTCCGCTGAAATGAACACGGGCAATACCAGCGCTGCCAACGTGGTGAAGTCGCTGCGTAATCCGTACATTCCCGCCAGTGAATGGGGCTGGGGCATCGATCCGCTCGGCCTGCGCATCACCATGAATATGATGTATGACCGCTACCAGAAGCCGCTGTTTCTGGTGGAAAACGGGCTGGGAGCGAAAGATGAAATTGATGCTAACGGTGAGATCAATGACGACTATCGCATCAGCTATTTACGCGAACATATTCGCGCCATGGCAGACGCGATTGAAGATGGCGTGCCGCTGATGGGTTACACCTCCTGGGGCTGTATCGATCTGGTTTCAGCCTCAACCGGTGAGATGAGCAAACGCTACGGTTTTGTATATGTGGACCGCGATGACGCGGGCAACGGCACGCTGGCACGTACACGCAAGAAATCATTCTGGTGGTACAAAAAAGTCATCGCCAGTAACGGTGCCGATCTGGCATGACGAATCTGCCGGAGGGGGTTACAGCCTTCCGGCAGAAGTGCTTATTTTCATTTCATTTATTACATTCCAGATTTGGAATCGTCCTTCCAGTTTCAGGTTTGCCCTCCCCCTTTTTTACTGGCATTTTATTCAGTAGTTTTTAATCCTGGCCATTCACCACAAGGAAGCGTGCATGTTTGATAAAAAGGGCAAAACAGCGGTGGCAATCACCAAACCGGTACGTCGCTTGAAAGTCAGCTATGTCAGAAAACGCCATGAAGATCCAAAAACGGGTTATACCCGACGAATCAGTCGTCACGCCTCACTCACGCTGAACGGCGACTGGCTGGAACAAGCTGGATTTCCGACCGGTACAGCAGTGAATGTATCAGTGATGCAGGGGAAATTAATTATTGAGCAGGCAATTGAATGACGAGGATACACTGGGAAAACAGGCCGGATGTCGTTCACATCCGGCACTGATACGGTTTACTCTTCTGGTGCTTCCAGCTCGGAGAATCCACCGTGTCCTTCCCAACCGGCTAATCGCTGATAGACGGTATCAACCGCATCTTTGATCGGCTGTGTCATCGGGTAGTAAAAACCGACGATGTCCGGTTGAACGCCGAGGAAAATTACCTCACCAACATCGTCTTTCAGCTGATCTACCAGATAGTTCAGCGGCATGTTGTGGGTGGTCATCATGAACATTTCGGCAATATCATCCGGGTCGATAATGCGGATTTCACCAGGGTTTAACCCCATGTCGGTGGCATCCACAATCAACAGACGCTGCGGGCACAATTCACGGATCGCGACAATATCGTTCTCCGGCGCGCTACCGCCGTCGATGACAACCCAGTTGCCTTGAGGATTTGCAGCACACATTTCAGCCAGCAGCGGGCCCGCGCCGTCATCGCCCATCATGCTGTTACCCACACATAATAAAACGTCAGTCACGGTGTCTCCTCACCATCAGATAGATGGCGCTTTCCTGGTGTATGTCGTGCAGCATGCTAAGCATCAGCTTGCTCCACTCCTGCTGCTGCGGGGTCTGCACGGCACGCGCATCATCGAACGCGCGCGCCAGCATTTGCACATGGTTGAAATCGATAACGATCTCGCCGTATTTCGGCACGCCTTCCATTTTCCGGCGGGCTTCGCTTCCCTCAGCAAGGGTAGCAATCCATGCCAGATATTCGTCCCATGGACAAGTTAACGCCGCTTCCAGGCAATCGATGATCCCAAGGTGGTGACCAATCGCCAGGCTGTAATAGACAACCTGCTGCGCCTCAGCAGGCGTCGCATCGTTCTCATCAATAAACTTACGGCTCAGTTGACTGAACACCACCGTTTCACTCATCGGATACGCGCCTCTTCGACAACATGATTAAGATGCGTGACGATCTCGGTCAGACGCGGATCGTTTTCCGCTTCCAGCCAGCGCGCCACCTGATGCTCGCCCTGCCCTAACTGCGTCATATAGTCATCAGCAATCTGGCGACCATAGCGGTATCCCGCCAGACGGCGAGCCTCGCGATCCACCTTCACGCGCAGCGGCTGAACCATGTTCGGATGCAGAATTTCCGCCGGCTGTTCGTCCAGTTCACCCGGCGCACGCGCGTGAATTTTTTGCTCCAGCAGACCCAGCGCCATGGCAAAACCATACAGCGTTGCCGCAGGCGTCGGCGGACAACCTGGAATATACACGTCCACCGGTACGATTTTGTCCGTGCCGCCCCATACGCAGTATAAGTCGTGGAAGATACCGCCGCTGTTACCGCAGGCACCGTAAGAGATACAAATTTTCGGATCTGGCGCAGAATGCCAGGCACGCAGCGCCGGAGAGCGCATGGCACGGGTTACCGCGCCGGTAAACAGCAGAATATCCGCATGGCGCGGTGACGGGACGACTTTGATGCCAAAACGTTCGGCATCAAACAGCGGAGAAAGCGTAGCAAAGATTTCGATTTCGCAACCGTTGCAGCCGCCGCAGTCCACGCGGTAAACATACGCTGAACGCTTGATGCTTTTCAGCAGCGATGCTTTCATGCTGGCAATGGATTCATCCACCGTCATCGGTACCGGAATACCGTTGGCGTCACGTGGGCCTAATAAATTGCTCATCAGCTGGCCTCTTTCATATGGCGAGTCAGTTCAATACGGTCAGACGGCACCAGGCATTTCTGGCGCTTACAGTCCGGGCAGGTCTCAAAGCTTTCACGGTGGTTTTCCGCGCGGGTATCACCGTTGTGCTTAAGCAGCGCAATGGCGTAATCAATCTCTTTTTGCACCGCAAACGGACGGTTACATACGCGGCAATTGCACAGCGCAAAACGAGACTGCTGCAGGAAATCATCTTTCTTCCACACCGCCAGCTCATACTCCTGCGACAGCTTGATTGCCGCTGTCGGGCAGACTTCTTCGCAGCGGGCGCAGAAAATGCAGCGCCCAAGGTTGAACTGCCACGCCAGCTCATTGGTGACCAGATCGGTTTCTACCGTCAGCGCGTTCGACGGGCACGCGTTCACACAGGCCGCACAGCCGATGCACTGCTGCGGATTATGTTCCGGTTTGCCACGGAAGTTTTTATCGACCGCAATCGGCTCCAGCGGATACGACGACGTCGGTGCCCCGGTTTTGATGACTTTTTTGATAAAGGTAAACATGGCGATTCCTTATTTCAGCGGCGAGTTTTTACGCTCGATGCTGTAGCGCTCAAGTTCTTTGTACGGCACGACTTTGCTCTTCTTCTTACGCACATCAACCACAGTCATACGGTCAGTACAGGAGTAGCAAGGATCGAGGCTACCGATAATCAGCGGGGCATCGGAAACGGTATTGCCACGCAGCATGTAGCGCAGCGTCGGCCAGTTGGCGTAAGTCGCCGCACGGCAGCGCCAGCGATACAGTTTCTGGTTGTCGCCGGTCATGCTCCAGTGGATGTCATCTCCACGCGGCGCTTCAGCAAAGCCCAGTGCGAAACGGTGAGGAATATAGGTAAAGCCTTCCACCATCAGCGGACCGCCCGGCAGGTTGTCCAGACCAAAGTCGATCATATTCAGCGCGGTGTAGACTTCATTAATACGGACTTTCAGGCGAGAAATAACGTCGCAGCCCTGCTCGCTGTGAACTTCCATCGGCAGCAGACCATAGCCGACAAACGGGTGATCAGCGCGGGTGTCACGCGCGTGGCCGCTGGCGCGAACCATCGGGCCGACGTTACTGAAGTCACGGGCAATTTCCGGATCAAGACGACCAATACCAACGGTACGCTGTTCCATGTTCGGCGTGCTGAGCAGCATATCGACCAATTCCTGCACGTCACGACGCATCTGCTGCGCCAGTTGACGGGTCTGGATCATATCTTCTTTCAGCAGATCACGACGGATACCGCCGATCAGGTTCAGACCGTAGGTTTTACGTGCCCCAGTGAGGATCTCCGCCATCTTCATCGACGTTTCACGCACGCGGAAGAACTGCATAAAGCCGGAGTCAAAACCGGTGAAGTGACAGGCCAGGCCGAGGTTGAGCAGGTGCGAGTGCAGACGCTCAACTTCCAGCAGAATAGCGCGGATCATCTGCGCACGTTCCGGCACCACGATGCCCATCGCATTCTCAACGGAGGTGGTATAAGCGGTGCTATGCGCAAAGCCGCAGATGCCGCACACGCGATCTGACAGGAACGTCACTTCGTTGTAACCCATGCGGGTTTCCGCCAGTTTCTCCATGCCGCGGTGGACATAGAACAGACGGTAATCGGCGTCGATGATGTTCTCACCGTCAACAAACAGGCGGAAGTGACCGGGTTCATCGGAGGTGACGTGCAACGGGCCAATCGGCACCACGTTATTTTTCTTGTCGCCCAGTTCGTTGATGAACTCGTAGGTTTCAGCATCGGTAGTCGGCGCCGGGCGCTGACGATAATCCATGCTGTCTTTACGCAGCGGATAGAGTTCGTCCGGCCAGTCATCCGGTAACACCAGACGGCGCTCATCCGGTAAACCAACCGGGATCAAACCGTACATGTCGCGCACTTCACGCTCGCCCCAGACCGCTGCTGGAACGCGCGGCGTGACGGACGGGAACTCCAGTTTATTGGCATCGACTTCAACGCGGACGGTTATCCAGCACTTGGTGCCCTGCTCCATCGACATCACGTAATAAACGGCGTAATGACCGCACAGCTGACGTTCGTCGTTACCAAACAGCACGGATAACCAGCCGCCCTGTTTGTAGTACAGGAACTCCACCACTTCCGGCAGGTAGTTCACCTTGACGGTGATCGTCAGCTGATCTTTGGTCTGCCAGGCTTCATCCAGCACCACGCCCGGAAAGGCCTGGTGCAGCGCAGCGAGATATTGTTGACCTAATTTTTCTTCAGACATGCTCAAACTCTCTTAAATCACGCCACCAGCAAGGAGACGAACGCTAAAAACGCAAACCCAAAACCGGCCCAGGTCACGCGTGAAGTGGCGCAAAAACGCAGACGCGCCATGCTGTTTTCGAACAGGGCGATGACCAGCACGCCGAGGACCAGCTTGACGACGGCAATCACCAGCGCCAGCAGCAGTCCACCGGCGGTGAAGGTTTCCATCTGTCCCCACGGCAGGAACACGCCAACGAACATTTGCAGAACGACCAGCTGTTTGAGGCTAATGCCCCACTTCAGCACGGCAAAACCGCTGCCGCTGTATTCAGTCAATGGACCTTCCTGCAGCTCCTGCTCTGCTTCCGCCAGATCGAACGGCAGTTTGCCCATTTCGATAAAAGTGGCGAAAGCACAGGCGCACAGTGCCAGAATCAGCGGGATGCTGCGCGCAGCAGGCCAGTGGTAAATGGTATCGGCGATATTGCTGATATGGGTTGAACCCGCAACCTGTGCCGCTACCCACAGCCCCAGCAGCAGGATAGGTTCAACCAGCACGCCGAGCATCGCTTCACGGCTGGCGCCAATGGCGGTAAACGGGCTACCGGTATCCAGTCCCGCGATAGAAAAGAAGAAACGGGCGATGGCGAACAGGTAAATTAAGGTGATCAGATCGCCCAGTTGTGGCAGCGGCGAGCCAACGGTCACTACCGGCAACGCAGTGGCGATAGTCAGCATCACGCCCACCATCACAAACGGCGTCAGGCGGAAAACCCAGCTGGAATCCGCAGGCGCAATGCTCTGACGGCCCAACAGTTTGATAATGTCGCGGTATTCCTGCAAAACGCCCGGACCGCGGCGATTGTGCAAACGCGCACGCGCCACGCGGGTAACACCGGACAGCAGCGGCGCAACGGCAAACAGCACCAGCGCCTGAATTAACGGATATAAAACACTCATTCTCAGGCTCCTCGTGAAACCACAATCACCACCAGCACCGCCAGCTCAATCAGCGCCAGGCGACGGAACAGCACCGGTGCAGCCGCATTCTGCCAGCCCGGAACCAGTGATACCGGGTTCAGCCATTTACGCAGTTTGAGTACCGGGGCAAAGGCTTCTTTCACCGGCATGGCAAAACCGTGCGCGGTAATCACCATTGACTGCTCGTGATCGTAACCACACACCCATGCCGCACCGCGTGAACGCGACGGCAGACGGTTGCCTTTGAAAATGGCCATGATGATGAACGGCAGCAGCGGACACGCGATCAGCAGCAGCGTGATCATTGGCTGAGAAACGGTGGTGTTCGCGGTTTCCAACGGCAGCGGAACGGCAGAGGAGATCATCGGCAGCAGCCACGGCGCAGCAACGCCGCCAATCACGCAGCAGATAGCCAGCGCGACGACGCTCACTCCCATCAGGATTGGCGCGCAGCAGGCATTTTCAGCTTCCTTCGTGCGCGGTGCGCCAAGGAACGTAACGCCATAGACTTTCGCCATACACATCACCGCCAGCGCGCCGGTAATTGCCAGCCCTACCGCCAGCAACGGTCCTAACAGGCTACCGACAAATGCGCCGCTATTGCCAAGCTTAAAGAAGGATTGGTAGATAACCCACTCACCGGCAAAACCGTTCAGCGGCGGCAGTGCGGCCATCGCCATCAGACCAACCAGCATCGCCAGCGAGATAACCGGCATACGTTTACCGATACCGCCCAGTTTTTCGATATCACGATGACCGGTACGGAACCAGATGCTGCCGGCACCCAGGAACAGAACGCTTTTGAACAAGCTGTGGTTTACCAGGTGGTACAGACCGCCGGTCAAACCCAGCGCGATCAGCGCCGGTTGATTCAGGGAGATTCCGGTCACGCCAGCGCCCAGACCCAGCAGAATAATGCCGATGTTTTCCAGCGTGTGGTACGCCAGCAGGCGCTGGATGTTGTGTTCCATCAGCGCATACAGACCGCCAACAAACGCGGTGATCATACCCAGCACCAGCAGCGTAATCCCCCACCACAGCGGCGCGTTACCGCCCAGCAGCGACAGGGAGAGAATACCCAGCAGACCAACCTTCATGACGACGGTAGAGAACAGCGCAGCAGCCGGTGCGCTGGCATTGGCGTGTGCCTGTGGCACCCAACCGTGCAGCGGAATAATCCCGGCCAGCAGGCCAAAACCTGCCACGCCCAGCAGCCAGATGTCAGACCCGAGCGGCAGCTCCTGGGTGCGCAGGTCTAGCAGACGCAGCTCCAGCGTGCCGTAACGTTGCCACACCAGGTAGCAGGCGACCGCCAGCAGCAGCGTACCAATACGCCCCAGCGCAAACCACAGTTTGCCTTCTTTACTGCATCCGGTGAGGAACACGGCACACAGCGCCATAATTTCCGCCATCACCACCAGCGTACCGAGGTTGCTGGCAACCACCGCACATACCGCCGCGGCCATCAGCAGATTCACCAGCAGGCCGTTAGCTTTCACCTGAGGATGACGATGCCAGTCAATGTTGTACAGGCTGACAAACAGGCCGCACAGGCCCAGTGTAATCAGCCAGATAGCATTCAGCGGAGTAATTTGCAGACTGTGACCAATAAACGGCATCACGCCGCTCACTGCCAGCGCATTAGTCAGAACGGTAAAACCCGCGGCTGCCGTACACAGGCTGCCGACTGCACCGCCAACCCCAGCAATCCATCCGCTCAGCGATTTATGAAATGAAAACAGAAATGCCAGAACCGCAGCCGCTGTAAACCAGGCTACGCCGCTGTTAATCAGTGAAATTGCGCTCATTTTGCATCCCCACTCTGAGCCTGCTGAAACAAGGTGAGATCGCCGAAATCGGTATTGAAAGTCAGCTCTCGCTTACGTTTGCTGGCGCGGGCGATATCCATGTTGCTCACCAGATGCAGGGCTTTGGTCGGACACATGCGCACGCAGGCAGGACCTTGCTCGTCAAAACTACACAGATCGCATTTCACCGCGATGGCACGAACGCCAGGAACCCAGTCCAACAGCGAACTCACGCGAGCAGGCGCTGGCGGAGCCGGAGGCGCTTTTGGCGTATTGGCGTTTGCCGGAATGTGTAGCGGACGGCTACCGGAAAACTCTATCGCGCCAAACGGACAAGCGATC
Source organism: Citrobacter portucalensis (assembly GCF_002042885.1). GTDB lineage: Bacteria > Pseudomonadota > Gammaproteobacteria > Enterobacterales > Enterobacteriaceae > Citrobacter > Citrobacter portucalensis. The sequence continues at coordinate 357,077 of NZ_MVFY01000002.1, read as the reverse complement.
CCGCACAGTTTGCAGCTTACGCACAGGCTTTCGTTCAGCTGTACGGCGCCATCAACGCGGTTAATGGCATTAACCGGACACACGGTGGCGCAAGGCGCATCTTCACACTGGTGGCAAAGCTGCGGCGCGGATTCTTTTTCATTTAACATCACTTTCAGGCGCGGCATTGACTGCAGGCCATGCTGGCGATGTGTCTCTGAGCAGGCGGCTTCACAGGTGTGGCAGCCAATACAAAGAGTGGAGTCAGCAATTACAAAACGATTCACCAGGCATTCCTCAGGTGATAGTCATTTTTGACGAAAACATGTCTACCAAATGTCATTTCGACATTTTTCGACATGCCCATTCCCTAAAACGTCGTGACGCAGTATGTAGACCGCACCATGACAAAGTGGGCAGCACCCGAGGCTTAAGCCGGGCTTTGTCCCTCAACCAGCTGGCTTAAATTCACCGGCATATTGTTCTCAACCGCGGTGTACAGGCTGTCGTAGACGGTGGCGATTTTTTCGAGATAGTGCTCCAGCACCTGCTCGCGATCGCGGTTGCTAATACGCTCATCGACCTTACCGTCGATAGTCAATTCTGCCTGTGCAATCAGCTGCTTATCATCACCGTCTTTCGTTTCGACGTAGTATTCGATGGTATGGCTGTTAAAGCCGTCCGCCAGCGTGACGTAGATAGTGAAGTGTTCAAAAAGGACGAAGCAGAGATCCTTGTCCGGTGCGCAGCTCATCGCATGATGCAAACGCGCTTTTGACAGGGTGATCCCCTGAACCAGCGAGTTGCAGTAAATACGCCACTGGTCCTGTAGGCGACGATGCCGTTCAGCGATGTAATCGGCTTTTTCGCTTATTTCCCAAATAGTCATGTCAGGTTACCCGTTTAGCAGAGATGAACAGCCTTAAGCACATTTCATGCCAAAATTAAATTACTTAATTTTCATATAGATAAAAAATCAAAGGCGGGTGACGACATGTCATTTCGTCATCGTCGTCATTGTCACGAATGAAAAAAATCAACCTGGCATGCTTATTGCTTTTACTACGGCAACTTCACAGGAGGCGGTATGCACGAAATAACCCTCTGCCAACGGGCACTGGAATTGATTGAACAACAGGCCACGCAACACGGTGCTAAGCGAGTAACTGGGGTCTGGCTCAAAATTGGCGCATTTTCTTGCGTAGAAACCAGCGCTCTCTCCTTTTGTTTTGATCTGGTATGCCGCGGGACCCTTGCAGAAGGTTGTAAACTCCACCTCGAAGAACAAGAAGCCGAATGTTGGTGCGAATCTTGTCAGCAATACGTCACGTTACTGACGCAACGCGTGCGCCGATGCCCGCAATGCAACAGCGATATGCTGAGAATTGTGGCCGATGACGGCTTACAGATTCGACGTATTGAAATAGATGAAACTCCAGCGCCGGATGGCGACGCTTAAGCGTCTTATCCAGCCTACAGAAACAGCTCGTTTGTAGGCCGGATAAGGCAACGCAGCCATCCGGCAACAGATGTATCGCAAGTAAAAAGATCAGGAGTGAGCGATGTGTACGACATGTGGTTGCGCTGAAGGCAACCTATATATAGAGGGTGATGAGCATAATCCCCACTCGGCGTTTCGCAGCGCGCCATTTGCCCCGGCGGCTCGTCCGGCGCTGAATATTACCGGTGTGAAGACCTCAAATTTCACACCGAGCCAGACTGAAGAAGGCGATTTGCACTACGGTCACGGTGAGGCCGGAACCCACGCACCAGGTATGAGCCAACGCCGTATGCTGGAAGTGGAAATTGACGTACTGGACAAAAACAACCGCCTCGCCGAGCGCAACCGTGCCCGCTTTGCGGCCCGTCAGCATCTGGTGCTGAACCTTGTTTCAAGCCCGGGCTCTGGTAAAACTACCCTGCTGACCGAAACGCTGATGAAGCTGAAAGATAGCGTGCCGTGCGCCGTTATTGAAGGTGACCAGCAAACGGTGAACGATGCCGCCCGTATTCGCGCCACAGGCACACCCGCCATTCAGGTCAACACCGGTAAAGGTTGCCACCTTGACGCACAAATGATTGCTGACGCCGCGCCGCGTTTGCCGCTTGACGATAACGGTATTCTGTTCATTGAAAACGTCGGCAACCTGGTCTGCCCGGCCAGCTTCGACCTCGGCGAGCGCCATAAAGTGGCCGTGCTTTCAGTAACCGAAGGTGAAGACAAACCGCTGAAATACCCGCATATGTTTGCCGCCGCATCGCTGATGCTGCTCAACAAAGTGGATCTATTGCCGTACCTCAATTTTGACGTTGAAAAATGCATCGCCAGCGCCCGGGAAGTGAACCCGGGGATTGAGATTATCCTAATTTCCGCCACCAGTGGTGAAGGGATGGATCAATGGCTCTCCTGGCTGGAGACGCAGCGATGTGCATAGGTGTTCCGGGTCAAATCCGCACCATTGATGGCAACCAGGCCAAAGTCGACGTTTGCGGTATTCAGCGCGACGTCGACCTGACGCTGGTCGGTAGCTGTGATGAACATGGTCAACCGCGCCTCGGCCAGTGGGTACTGGTCCACGTCGGTTTTGCCATGAGCATCATTAATGAAGCTGAAGCGCGCGATACGCTCGACGCGCTGCAAAACATGTTTGACGTTGAGCCGGATGTCGGCGCGTTGCTGTACGGCGAGGAAAAATAAATGCGTTTTGTTGACGAATACCGCGCACCAGAACAGGTGATGCAGTTGATAGAGCACCTGTGCGAACGTGCCGCCCACCTCTCCTACACGGCTGAACGCCCGCTGCGGATCATGGAAGTTTGTGGTGGTCATACCCACGCTATCTTCAAATTCGGGCTCGACCAGTTGCTACCGGAAAACGTGGAGTTTATTCATGGTCCGGGTTGCCCGGTTTGCGTTCTGCCGATGGGCAGAATCGACAGCTGTGTAGAAATCGCCAGCCATCCAGAAGTGATTTTCTGCACCTTTGGCGACGCTATGCGCGTCCCGGGTAAGCAAGGCTCCCTGCTGCAAGCCAAGGCGCGCGGTGCGGATATCCGTATTGTCTATTCACCGATGGATGCACTGAAGCTGGCGCAGGAAAACCCAACGCGTAAAGTGGTGTTCTTTGGTCTGGGTTTTGAAACCACAATGCCAACGACCGCTATCACCCTGCAACAGGCAAAGCAGCGTGATGTGCAGAACTTTTACTTTTTCTGCCAGCACATCACGCTTATCCCTACGCTGCGCAGCCTGCTGGAACAGCCGGACAACGGTATCGACGCCTTTTTAGCGCCGGGCCACGTCAGCATGGTGATTGGCACCGACGCCTACAACTTCATTGCTTCAGATTTCCATCGCCCGCTGGTGGTCGCCGGTTTCGAACCGCTTGATCTCCTGCAAGGCGTAGTGATGTTAATTGAGCAGAAAATTGCAGCCCAAAGCCAGGTAGAAAACCAGTACCGCCGCGTGGTACCGGATGCCGGTAACGCGTTAGCGCAACAGGCCATTGCCGAGGTGTTCTGCGTCAATGGTGACAGCGAATGGCGTGGTCTGGGCGTTATCGAATCCTCTGGCGTTCACCTGACGCCGGACTATCAGCGCTTTGATGCCGAAGCACATTTCCAGCCAGCGCCGCAGCAGGTATATGACGATCCGCGCGCGCGTTGTGGGGAAGTGCTGACGGGCAGATGTAAACCACATCAGTGCCCGTTATTTGGCAAAACGTGTAACCCGGAGACCGCGTTTGGCGCCCTGATGGTCTCCTCAGAAGGCGCATGTGCCGCCTGGTATCAGTATCGTCAGCAGGAGTGTGAAGCATGAGCAGCGTACAACTCGCCCACGGTAGCGGCGGTCAGGCTATGCAGCAGTTGATCAACAGTCTGTTTATGGAGGCTTTCGCGAATCCGTGGCTGGCGGAACAAGAAGATCAAGCGCGTCTGGAACTGGCACAACTGGTGGCAGAAGGCGACCGTCTGGCGTTTTCAACTGACAGCTACGTTATCGATCCGTTGTTCTTCCCCGGCGGCAATATCGGCAAGCTGGCCATCTGTGGTACGGCTAACGACGTAGCGGTCAGCGGGGCTATTCCACGCTACCTCTCCTGCGGTTTTATCCTCGAAGAGGGTCTGCCGATGGAGACACTGAAAACCGTTGTTAACAGCATGGCAGCAACCGCGCGCGAAGCAGGCATCGCCATCGTGACTGGCGATACCAAAGTCGTGCAGCGTGGTGCAGCAGACAAGCTGTTCATTAACACTGCCGGAATGGGGGCAATTCCCGCCAACATTCACTGGGGTGCACAGACTCTCAGCGTGGGTGATGTGCTGCTGGTCAGTGGCTCTCTTGGCGATCACGGGGCAACTATCCTTAACCTACGCGAGCAATTGGGTCTGGATGGCGAACTGGTCAGCGACTGCGCGGTGTTAACACCTCTTATCCAGACGCTGCGTGATATTCCTGGCGTGAAGGCGCTTCGTGACGCCACCCGTGGCGGCGTGAATGCGGTCACGCATGAATTTGCCGCAGCATGCGGATTTGGTATTGAGCTGTCGGAAGCTGCTCTGCCCGTGAAGCCAGCGGTGCGTGGCGTTTGCGAGCTGCTGGGTCTGGATGCGCTCAACTTTGCTAACGAAGGCAAGCTGGTGATTGCCGTTGAGCGCCAGGCCGCTGAAACCGTACTTGCCGCACTGCGCGCGCATCCGTTAGGGTGTGATGCCGCAATGATTGGTGAAGTGGTCGAACGCAAAGGTGTTCGTCTTGCCGGACTCTACGGTGTGAAACGAACCCTCGATTTACCACACGCCGAACCATTACCTCGTATATGCTAGCAGCCGGTTGGCAGCATGCTGTAGGCTGGATAAGACGCATTAGCGTCAACATCCGGCGTTAATGCTGCATTATGCCTGATACCGCTTTGCTGATCGGGCCAACGGATTGTATATCCTGGCCAGTTCAGTGGCAGGCCATCCGGCAATAATTTACGACTTATACCTATAATTCATTTACCGTTTTCGCACCGTTCTGCGGTGCTTTCCCTGGAAAAGCAATATGTCGTATACACCGATGAGTGACCTCGGACAGCAAGGCCTGTTCGATATTACTCGTACATTATTACAGCAGCCCGATCTCCCGTCTCTTAGCGAGGCGCTTTCGCAGCTGGTCAAGCGTTCAGCGCTGGCCGACTGCGCGGCTATTGTCTTATGGCAGGCACAAACGCAACGTGCGCGTTATTTTGCAACGCGTGAAAATGGTAAACCCATCGATTATGAAGACGAAACGGTGCTGGCACATGGTCCGGTACGCCGTATTTTGTCTCGCCCTGATGCGTTGCACTGCAACTATCATGAGTTTACGGAAACATGGCCACAATTGGCTTCAGGTGGACTGTATTCTGAATTTGGCCACTACTGCCTGCTGCCACTGGCGGCAGATGGGCGCATCTTTGGCGGTTGCGAATTCATCCGTAACGAAGACCGTCCGTGGAGTGAAAAAGAATATAACCGTCTACAGACCTTCACTCAGATAGTCGGCGTCGTTGCTGAACAAATTCAAAGCAGAGTCAGCAACAACGTCGATTACGATCTGCTGTGTCGTGAGCGTGACAACTTTCGCATCCTGGTCGCCATCACCAATGCCGTGCTCTCCCGACTGGATATTGATGAGCTGGTCAGCGAAGTCGCCAAAGAGATCCACCACTACTTCGACATCGATGCCATCAGCATCGTGTTACGCAGCGATCGCAAAAATAAACTCAGTATCTATTCCACTCACTATCTGGATGAACATCATCCGGCACACGAACAGAGTGAAGTGGACGAAGCGGGAACGCTCTCTGAACGGGTCTTCAAAAGCAAAGAGATGCTGCTGATCAACCTGAGCGAACGTGACATCCTTGCCCCTTACGAACGGATGCTGTTCGAAACCTGGGGCAACCAGCTACAAACCCTGTGTCTGCTACCGCTGATGTCCGGCAATACTATGCTCGGCGTACTCAAGCTGGCACAGTGCGAAGAGAAAGTTTTCACTACCGCCAACCTCAAGCTATTGCGCCAGATTGCCGAGCGTGTGGCAATTGCCGTGGATAACGCCCTTGCCTATCAGGAGATCCACCGCCTGAAGGAACGTCTGGTCGATGAAAACCTGGCGTTGACTGAACAACTCAACAACGTAGAGAGTGAGTTCGGCGAAATCATTGGTCGCAGCGAAGCGATGTACAGCGTACTCAAGCAGGTCGAAATGGTGGCGCAAAGCGACAGCACCGTCTTGATTCTGGGTGAGACCGGAACGGGTAAAGAGCTGATCGCACGAGCCATTCACAACCTGAGCGGACGTAACGCCCGTCGGATGGTGAAGATGAACTGCGCGGCAATGCCTGCCGGATTGCTGGAGAGCGATCTGTTTGGTCATGAGCGCGGCGCGTTTACCGGGGCCAGCACGCAACGTATTGGGCGTTTCGAGCTGGCAGATAAAAGTTCGCTGTTCCTCGATGAAGTTGGCGATATGCCGCTGGAGCTTCAGCCTAAGCTACTGCGCGTTCTGCAAGAGCAGGAATTTGAACGTCTGGGCAGTAATAAGCTGATCCAGACCGACGTGCGCTTGATCGCCGCTACCAACCGCGATCTGAAGAAGATGGTTGCCGATCGCGAATTTCGTAACGATCTATACTACCGGCTGAACGTCTTCCCGATCCATCTGCCGCCGCTGCGTGAGCGCCCGGAAGATATTCCGCTGCTGGTAAAAGCCTTCACCTTTAAAATTGCTCGTCGGATGGGACGCAATATCGACAGTATTCCTGCCGAGGCTCTGCGCACGCTGAGCTGTATGGAATGGCCGGGTAACGTGCGTGAGCTGGAAAACGTGGTAGAACGTGCGGTTCTGCTTACCCGGGGCAACGTACTGCAACTGTCCCTTCCGGATATTGCCCCTTTGACGCCGTCCACGCCTCCGGTGGCAACCGAAGTCGCGCAGGACGGTGAAGATGAATACCAGTTGATTATGCGCGTACTGAAAGAAACCAACGGGGTGGTTGCCGGTCCCAAAGGCGCGGCACAAAGGCTGGGGTTGAAACGTACAACGTTACTCTCACGCATGAAGCGATTAGGCATTGATAAGGATGCACTGGTTTAGCCAGTGTGGCTATACTGGGTGATATCTCAACGAAAGGAGGCAGTATGGCGGTATCAGCACGTAATCAATTAACCGGTACGGTGAGCGCAGTCGCTACGGGCGCAGTGAATGATGAAGTTGAACTGACGCTGGCTGGCGGCGCAAAACTGGTCGCGATTGTAACCCATAGCAGCCAGCAGGCGCTGGGTCTGGCGAAAGGGAAAGAAGCAATTGCCCTGATTAAAGCGCCATGGGTGACGCTGGCAACTGAAGACTGTGGTCTGAAGTTCTCTGCCCGCAACCAGTTTGCTGGCAGTGTTTCCCAGGTCACAGAAGGCGCAGTCAACGCCACGGTACATATCAAAACTGACGCAGGCTTCGAGATTGTTGCCGTCGTCACCAACGAAAGTCAGCAAGAGATGAAACTGAGTCAGGGAAGCCGTGTTGTTGCGCTGATCAAAGCCTCAGCTATTCTGATTGCCACCAAAGCGTAGTCGCCATTCATCACCACATGGCTAAGTTGCCCGATGGCGCAATGCGCATCGGGCCTACGCGACAGATGCACTTATTCTCGTAGGCCAGATAAGGCGCAGCCGCCATCCGGCGCACAGCGACCTTATTTTTTCCGCTGGTACTTCTCGGGTAACTCCGGCACTGGACGTTTGTCATCAATCAGGTGACGTACGGTCAGAATCGGGTGACGCCAGAGCATTCTCGGCCCAGCCCAACGCATAATTTGCTTCATCTCTTCGCGTTTAGCAGGTTGATAACAGTGCACAGGACACTGTTTACAGGCCGGTTTTTCCTCACCAAATACGCACTTGTCGAGGCGCTTTTGCGCATAGGCAAATAACGCATCGTAATGCCCCGGCTCGTCTGAAGCCTGCGGGCACTGGCTCTCGTAGAGCGAAATCATTCTCTGGATCGTCATTTTTTCACGTGCAATGCGTTTGCCGGACATGATGCCTCCACAATTAAGTTGCATAAATAATACACCTTAACAAAGCACAGAACTATTACCTGAAGGTGATACATCCTTAGCACCCTACGCAAATAAGAATTATTTTCATTTGTTTATGCCATGTGCTATATAACATAGCAAAGGCTATATTCGATGATAAATTAACCACTTTGTTGCGAGGGATACTATGCCGCATCTGCCCCATCTGAAGTCATTTCTCCTTGCCAGCGTGTTAACAGCGCTGACGCTGTCACCCGCCTGGGCGAAAGAAAAATTCAAAGTGGTAACCACCTTTACGGTGATTGCCGATATGGCAAGCAATGTAGCAGGTGACGCGGCGGACGTTAGTTCTATCACCAAACCGGGTGCTGAAATTCACGAATATCAACCAACCCCAGGCGATATTAAACGGGCGCAAGGTGCACAGCTTATTCTCTCCAACGGTCTAAACCTCGAACTATGGTTTGCCCGCTTCTACCAAAATTTGTCCGGCGTACCTGAAGTGATGGTCTCAAACGGCGTGCAGCCAATGGGCATCAGCGAAGGGCCGTACAACGGTAAACCAAACCCGCATGCCTGGATGTCAGCAGAGAACGCGCTGATCTACGTGGATAACATTCGCGATGCGCTGATCAAATATGATCCGGACAATGCCGCAACCTACCAGAATAATGCGCAGAATTATAAAGCGAAAATCCAGCAGACCCTGGCGCCACTGCATACAGAACTGGCAAAGCTCCCTGCTGATAAACGCTGGCTGGTCACCAGCGAAGGCGCATTCTCTTATTTAGCTCGTGATAACAATCTCAAGGAGCTGTATCTGTGGCCGATCAATGCCGATCAGCAGGGTACGCCCAAGCAGGTACGCAAGGTTATCGATGCCATCAGAGAGCATCATATCCCGACGGTATTTAGCGAAAGCACCGTGTCCGACAAACCAGCGCGTCAGGTTGCCCGTGAGTCTGGCGCACATTACGGCGGCGTGCTGTATGTCGATTCCCTCAGTGCAGCCGACGGTCCGGTACCGACCTATCTGGATTTACTGCGCGTCACCACGCAAACCATTGTTAACGGCATCAACAAGGGTCTGGAGAGCCAACCATGAGTCACTCTGCGATTACCGTAAATCAGGTTACGGTGACGTATCGCAACGGTCATACCGCATTGCGGGACGCCACTTTTCAGGTTCCGGGCGGCTCAATTGCCGCGCTGGTCGGCGTAAACGGTTCGGGAAAATCAACGCTTTTTAAAGCGCTGATGGGTTTTGTCCGCCTGGCGCAGGGGGAAATCTCAATTCTGCAACAGCCGGTAAATAAGGCGCTCAAACAGAATCTGATCGCCTATGTCCCCCAGTCAGAAGAGGTGGACTGGTCGTTTCCGGTACTGGTGGAAGATGTGGTGATGATGGGACGCTTTGGCCATATGGGCTGGCTGCGTCGACCAAAACAAATTGACCACGCCTGCGTAGATGCGGCGCTGGCGCGAGTTGATATGCTGGATTATCGCCATCGTCAGATAGGTGAACTGTCCGGTGGGCAGAAAAAGCGTGTTTTTCTGGCAAGGGCCATTGCACAGGACGGACAGGTTATTTTACTGGATGAACCCTTTACCGGCGTGGATGTAAAAACCGAGGCCCGGATCATCGACCTGCTGCGTGAACTGCGTGATGAGGGTCGAACCATGCTGGTCTCTACCCATAATTTGGGATCCGTCACCGAGTTTTGTGATTACACGGTGATGATTAAGGGCACGGTGCTGGCAAGTGGACCCACCGAAACCACCTTTACCCCCGAGAATCTCGAACTGGCATTCAGCGGTGTACTGCGTCACGTTGCGCTGAGCGGCGGTGAACAGCACGTAATTACCGATGATGAACGCCCGTTTATTTCGCGACGCACGGCAAACGAGGGGGAATAACCATGAACTGGCTAACGGAGCCGTTTGGCTACCAGTACATGCTCAACGCCATGTGGGTCTCGGCAATGGTCGGCGGCCTGTGTGCGTTTCTCTCCTGCTATCTGATGCTCAAAGGCTGGTCGCTGATTGGCGATGCGCTGTCGCACTCTATCGTGCCGGGCGTGGCAGGCGCTTATATGTTAGGGCTTCCCTTCGCGCTTGGCGCATTCCTTTCCGGCGGACTGGCGGCGGGCAGTATGCTGTTTCTTAATCAACGTTCGCGCCTGAAGGAAGATGCGATTATCGGACTGATTTTTTCGTCTTTTTTCGGTATCGGGCTGTTTATGGTGTCGCTCAATCCGATGTCGGTGAATATTCAGACCATTATTCTCGGCAACGTGCTGGCGATTGCGCCAGAAGATATTCTGCAACTGGCCATCATCGGGGTTATTTCGCTAACCATCCTGTTTTTGAAGTGGAAAGATCTGATGGTGGTTTTTTTTGATGAAAACCACGCGCGCTCTATCGGTCTGAATCCGGGCCGGTTGAAGCTGTTATTTTTTACGCTGCTCTCCGTTTCCACGGTCGCCGCGCTGCAAACCGTCGGCGCATTTCTGGTGATTTGCCTGGTGGTTACGCCCGGTGCAACGGCCTGGCTGCTGACCGATCGTTTTCCACGCCTGCTCACTATCGCCGTAGCTATTGGCAGCCTGACCAGCTTTTTCGGCGCCTGGCTGAGCTACTGGCTGGACGGTGCAACCGGCGGAATTATTGTCGTTCTGCAAACGCTGCTGTTCCTGCTGGCATTTGTCTTCGCGCCAAAACACGGTCTGCTGGCGAATCGCCGCCGCGCCCGTCTGGTGAACAAGGAGTCAGTATGATCTTAACAACGCTGCTGGAACCCTTTCAGTTTGGTTTTATGGTCAATGCGCTGGTCATCTCCACCATTGTCGCCGTGCCCTGCGCGCTGCTGTCTGTATTTTTAGTACTCAAAGGCTGGGCGCTGATGGGCGATGCAATGAGCCACGCGGTTTTCCCGGGAATTGTACTGGCGTGGATTGCGGGCATCCCACTGGCAATTGGCGCATTTATCGCCGGGCTGTTCTGTGCGGTGGCGACGGGTTATCTCGACGATAACAGCCGCATCAAACGCGATACCCTGATGGGAATCGTCTTTTCCGGCATGTTTGGCGCAGGGCTGGTGCTGTACGTCTCTATCCAGTCAGAGGTCCATCTCGATCATATTCTGTTCGGCGATATGCTGGGCGTATCGTTCAGCGACATCATACAAACCGCGGTTATTACGCTTGGGATAGCGCTTATTATTGGGCTTAAGTGGAAAGATCTGCTGCTGCATGCGTTCGACCCGCATCAGGCAAAGGCCAGTGGGCTTAACACTGCACTGCTACATTACGGCCTGCTGTGCATGATCGCCCTGACGATTGTCGCCACGCTAAAATCAGTAGGGATTATTTTGTCGATCTCCTTACTGATTGCGCCTGGCGCCATTGCGATTTTAATGACGCGGAAATTTTCCCACGCCTTGTGGCTGGCGGTGATTATGTCGGTCGTTACCTCGTTTATGGGCGTGTACCTGTCTTTTTTCATCGACAGTGCACCGGCCCCCACCATCGTCGTACTATTTTCGCTACTGTTTGTGATGACCTTTATTTATTCCACCCTGCGCGATCGTCGTTTAGAACGGCGACGCCAGCAATACGACCTCTAACGGAGTGGGCAGTGATATGCCCACTATCGTTATTAGAATACGTAATGACAATATTCCCAGCGTCCTGAACAAATGCCCCGTTCTGAAACCATGCCATATTTACCAGCGCTATTTAATAATCAGATAGTCACTATCACATTAGATAAAAATACAGGTAAATTTTATGAGCAAGATGAGCATGTCAGAAATCTATTCTGAACCAGAGGCCTATGGCTTACCACGCAAAGGTATAACACTTAATAATAAGGAAGCTGCGTTGGTGGTAGTCGATCCACAGATCGATTTTTTAAGTCCTCAGGGTATTGGCTGGGAGGTTTTTAAAGACAGCATTATTGAAAATAATACTGTAGAAAATCTCGAGACGTTGTTCAAAATGGCAAAAGAAGCACAAATGCCTGTTTTTATTTCTCCACATTATTACTTTCCGCACGACCATAAATGGCAATCTACCGCACCGGGAGAAACATTTATGCACGGCACTGGAATGTTCAGTCGTAAAGGTCCACTGACGATGGAGAATTTTGAAAATTCCGGCGCAGACTTTTTACCGCAGTTTAAGCCATATATTTATGATGGCGAAACGGTCATTGCCTCACCGCATAAGATTTTCGGACCAGAAACCAACGACCTGGTACTGCAATTAAGAAAACGCGGTGTCTCACAGGTCATTCTCGCCGGTATGGCTGCCAATCTGTGTATTGAATCCCATATGCGTGAATTGATTGAGCAAGGTTTTGAAGTTGTCGTCGTTAAAGATGCGACAGCGGGTCCGCGCATTCCGGAAGGTGACGGTTATCTCGCCGCTCTAACCAACTACCGCATCATTGCCAATGATTTATGGGACACCAACACCACGGTTGAAAAGGTAAAGGCAGCAGCTAAGTAATAGCTATGAGTACGGTTACCGAGGGTAATTGTATGTACAACATCGCTCATCCATTAGCCATCAAAATAAATTTAATTAAGCGCGGAGCTTTTCCATGAATCTTAAGTTTAAGGTTATTTCGGCATGTATTTTACTTTCCATGTCTGTTTCAGCTACTCAGGTATTGGCCGCTGCCAATACAAATGAGACTACTTACTTAGTTAACCGTGGTGATCCACAATTAAAGGTCAACGGCAAATATATCGATCAGATCATTGCCGAGGTAATGGCGAAAAATAATCTGCCGGGTTTATCCATGGCGATTGTTCAGGCGCCTTATATTCCGCGCTCAGCGGGATACGGTCTGGCAACGGCTGCCAATGATGAGCTTGCTTCCACCAAAACCATGTGGGGAATTGGCCCTATCACGCAAGCTTTTACTGCAGTCGCAGTAATGCAACTGGTAGAGCAAGGTAAATTGGATCTTAATACTCCTGTGAGTGTTTATTTGCCTGGCCTGCCGGAAAGCTGGCATAACATTACGATTCTGGAATTAATGCAGCACTCATCCGGGATCCCTGATTTCAGATCTTTCGGCTATAAACAAGAGCAAAAATATACACCTGCGCAGCTGGTGGATCTTGTTAAAGATAAACCGCTCGAATTTAAAAACGGCACGGATATCAACTCCAGCGCAACTGACTTTATCCTGTTAGGAATGGCTATCGAGAAAGTCAGCGGAATGAGTTACGTAGACTTCGTCAACAAATACCAAATTGCGCCGTTAGGTCTGCAAAGCACCATGTTCGCAAAAGACATGCCAACGAAAGCATTCCTTGATCGCCCGACGCCTGATAAGCAACATAATCAGCATTCGAAATTTAAGTCAGAAATTGACTGGATCAACCCTGTTGAGCCTGCAACAGGTTACGTCGCAGCGGGTGACAAACTGGCGCCTGTCAGCGCGATCGCCACTGATAATCTGTTCGCCTACGGTGGTCTGTGGTCGTCAGCGGAAGACATCAGTAAGTGGGATATCGGTCTTGCCGGCAGCACGCTGGTTAAAGACAAAAAGCTGCGCGACATTATCTATAGCCCGGCAAAACTGAAAAATGGCAAAGTCGTGCCTGCCATGGCCGGCTGGGAATTTACCCACCATCCTGGTTTTCTGGAAATCAAAGGAACCACAGGTGGCTTTAGTGCCTATCTGAGCCGCTTTACCGCCGGTGATGAACTGGTTTGCGTGACAATGCTGACCAACAAAGAAGGCGTAGACATGACTCAGGTGGCTCGTGATATCGCTGAAGCCTATAAAATCGGGCTGGGTTCTGGGTTAAATTCAGAGAAGATCAAAAACCAGGAAAGTAAATTCTCAGTCGATGAGACGGTCTCCCGACTGAAAGCCATTCTGAAAAGCGAAGGCGTTCCGGTATTCACCGAAATTGATCACGAGAAAAATGCCGAGGGCGCGGGAATGAACCTCAGGCCAACGAAAGTCCTGGTATTTGGTAACCCTAAAGTCGGCACAAAACTGATGCAGGATAAACAGGGTGTCGCGCTGGATCTGCCGTTACGTGTCTCCATATGGCAGGATAAGATCGGGCGAGTTTGGGTCGGTTATGAAAACCTGGATGACGTAGCAAAAACCTACGATCTTCAGGACAAGCAGACCATTGATAAGATTGACAACTTTATGACTAAGCTGGTCAGTCGGGCTGTTGATGCTTATATCCAGTAACGGGATTTAGCACTCCCAGCCTTCTCATGCTGCGGGACCGTTAAAGCTCCCGCAGCGTGTCAGCGCCAGCTTAATAGCGGGCTAAACGCCTCACGTCCCACCAGGGCACGAAGCGCAGGCAGATGACAGTTACGCGCCAGAAGCGGAGGTACGGCAAAAATAATGTCGCCGGAGAGCATCACATTCTCAAGTTGTCCCCATAGGTACCAGCCGGTTTCAACGCCACTGTCCGGGACGCGTAAATGCAAATGCCATCCCTCATGCGGCTCATCCGCAATCCCCAGCCACTGGCTAAATCGAGGGATTTCAGGCACAACCTGAGTCACTAACGAACACACACCAACCTGGTTTGCCGGTATATACAACGTTAGCGCTCCCAAAGTAATACGTACCGCCGCCAGATTAGTGGGTGCCGTCATAACCGCTGGTCTCCTGATAACGCTCAAAGACCAGATTCAGATCGAGCAGCGTGTACCAGGTTTCTATCACGTTAACCACCCCCACAGCGATGCTTTGTAACGCCGGGGGCAACGAATCTCCTGGCAAATGAATCTGGCTTTCGGCGACTTCCAACACATCAATCAGTTTATCTATCAGGATCCCACTTTGCATTTTCTCGGCGCATCCAATCAAAATAGTGCGCTTACCTGCCGAATTGACGGTAGGTTTATCGATCAGGCTGTCCAGTCTCATTACCGATTCCACCCGTCCACGATAGTTGATGACCCCTTCAAGCATTGGCGCGCAACAGGGAACCCAGGAGATCGGGCGCTCAGCAAGGATCTCTTTAATTTGCGCCCCATAGAAGGCAAAATTTTTACCCGCCAGTTGAAATAACACCAGCGTGCGCTGGGGTTCATCAACGTTTTCACACTCCGGTTTTTCACCATGGTTCAGCGCAAGAATCTGCTCCAGCTGTTGGCTCATATTGACTCCTTTTACTCGGCAATGCAGAAAGTGTTACGGCCATTTTGTTTCGCGGCATACAGCGCCTGATCGGCACGTTCGCGTAGCGTTTCAATCCGATCGCCAAACTGCCACTGGGCAATACCCGCGCTGAAGGTACTGTGAAAACTGGCGTCGTTAACGGAAAACGTGACCTGCTCGTAATCCCTGCGCAATCGTTCGACCACGCGCGCGGCCTTGTCACTGCTGGTGTTGGGCATAATGATGACAAACTCTTCACCACCATAACGGCCAACGATATCGGTGCTGCGTAAGCGATGGGAGAACAACTGCGAAATACCGACAATTACCTGGTCACCGACCGCATGACCGTAGGTATCGTTAATACTTTTAAAGCGATCCAGGTCCACCATCACCATACAAAACGGGTTGCCGCTGTAGTTCGACTCGGCAATCGCGCTTTTGAGAAAATGGGTGGTCGTTGAGTGGTTATATAACCCGCTCAGACTGTCCTGCGACATGCGTGCACGCAGGACGCGCATTCTTTCCGCGCGAATCGATACGGCGCGGATCAGCTCCTCTGGGTCGCTCTGTTTGAGGATAAAATCCTCCGCGCCGATGCTCATTGCTCCCAACTGCGCATGCTTGTTGGTCTCGCTGGAGAGATAGGCGATAGGCAGGCCAATATGCTGCGGTATTTGGCGAATCAGTTTTGTCAGTTCCTCACCGCTGAACTCCGGCATGTGATAATCCATCAACACCAGATCAATCGGCTGCGCATTCAGTACATGCAGTAGATAGTGAGGTTTTTCCAGCACATGCACTTCCATGCCCGCCATGCGCAGCATCTCCGCGTTGTATTCCGCCACCGCGGGTTCGTCATCAATCAACAATACCTGGTAAGGCTTTTTCAGCGACGGTTGAGTCAGGCGATGAAGTTCCTGGACTAAATCGGTGATAGACGCAGGTTTTACGTAGTAGCCATCGCAGCCAGATTTGATGGCGTTGACGCGGGCATTGAAATCGCTATGACACGAGAGAAACAGCACAGGGAAAGGTTTGCCCACTTTTTGTTTCAAATCCGACATTGCCAGCGGTCCACCGTAGGCGTTGTCCGGAAAGCTAACATCCATAATCACCACGGCAGGCGGTTGCGACAATACGGCCTGAGTGAAATCCTGCGTGTTCGCGAACACATGGCAGGTAAAACCAAAACAGCGCAGTTGGGTCGCGAGAAGCTCGACCTGGTCAATATCATCATCACACAGGTAGATAGGCTTACTGGCCCGCCGAACATATCCCTCTTCCGGGCGCTGTGCGGCGATCGGTAATGTGAACTCCGTATCGCTGATACGATGTTCAAGATTGAGCTGCTCCTGAGTCAGGGTGTACAACCACCTGATGATTCGCCGCAGCTCATCGTAATGCAATGTGCTTTGCTCTGTTTCCGGCTCTGTTAGTAAACGCTCACCTTCTGCTGAGGCATTCGCCAGCGGGCTAAAGCCAAAGGACCCTGCCGAACCGTGAATACTGTGCAGCAGGATGTGTAGCTGTTTGCGACAGGCTTCGCTAGGCTCTGCGACCAGTTGAACGAGTAATCTTTCCGCTTGTGCCAGCATGTCGGGAATTCGGCGTAGAAACCCCTGCCGTAAACGCGCTATTTTTTCCTGCGCTGCCGCCATCGCTATATGCTTATTTTCTTGTTTCATCAAACACGTAGGCTTATTCAGTTAATCGCAGATGGTTGCAGTAGCGCATTGACAGCAGCCCCCAGATTTTCCGCGAGGTTTTCATCTTTTTTCACCCAACGGTCGTACAGAGCGTCGCTGCCCGTTACTTCATTGGCACTCAGTAAAATAAAAGGCTTAGCCCAATCCTGAGCGCGTAACAGCGCCAGCAAATCCAACCCACTGATCTCTGGCATATGCAGATCGCTAATCACCAGGTCGATGTTGTTATCCGAGTCCAGGCACGCCAGGGCGGAAATCGCGCTTTCCACAATCACCACATCGTAGCCGTCCATTTGCAAAAATATGGATGCCAGTTCAGCCGCAAAAAGATCATCATCAACTAATAAAATTCGCATTTTCTCTCTCGATTTTGCGCCATCAGCACAAAAGCATTTTTAATGTTTTTATCAAACTGTCCTGCTCGAAATCGCCCTTGGCGATGTAGGCATCCGCACCCACCTGAATCCCCCGTCGCCGGTCCTCTTCCTTCGCGCGGGACGTCACGATGATGATTGGCGTATGCTGGTAGTTTTTCTCCCCACGCAACGATTTGGTGAAGGTGAAACCATCCATAAACGGCATTTCGACATCCGTCAGTACGGCATCAAACTGGGTCAGTTTCGCTTTTTGCAGCCCCGACAGCCCGTCTTCTGCCAGAGTCACCTGATAGCCGTGCGCTTCCAGCACGTTCTTTTCTATCTCACGGGTATTCAGTGAGTCATCGACCACCAACACATGCCAGGCATCCTGCGTTACGCTCGTGGCGGGCGCTGGTGTACTGGTTTGCCGTGATTGTTGCGCCATCGCCATCAGCGCGGGAACGTGCAGGATGCTGACCAGTTGGTTATCCGGTGTTTGTACCATCCCGGAGACCAGCGACTGCTGTTGCATATGCTTCGGTAACGGTTTGATCATCATCTTGCGTTCATCGAGGAGCTTATCCACTTGCAGCGCCATTTTGCTGTACTGGTTCTGCACCACGATTAATCGCTGTCCGGGCGTTGAAAAGCTGCTCTGGCGTTCATGAATGCCCAGCAAGCTACCTACGCAAACCACCGGGATAAACTCGTTATGCAAGATAATTGCAGGACGTCCGGCGATATCGCTGATCCCCTGTGTCGTGCATTCCACCACCTCAACCACATACTGCGCAGCCAGTCCAAAAAGGTGCCCCTGCTCTTCAAATTGCAAAATCCGCATCATGGTTAACGAAACAGGCAACCGCAGGTTAAAGCTGGTTCCGACTCCCGGACGGCTATAAACCTGCAAATCGCCTTGCAGGTCGGTCACCACCGTTTTGCGCACCACATCAAGACCAACGCCGCGACCAGAAAGCTCGGAGACTATCTTGCTGGTCGAAAAGCCGGGATGAAAAATCAGCTCATTACATTCTTGCTCGGAGAGCTGCCCGACCATTGAAGCGGGAACCAGACCTTTACTGACCGCCTTCGCGCTGATGGCCTCATAGTTCAGACCACGGCCATCATCTTCGATACGCAGTAGTATCCCGCTGCCGTCCTGCTGAGTAGTGATGGTAATCGTGCCGCGAGTGGATTTACCGAGCGCCAGACGTTCATCGATCTCACCAATCCCGTGATCAACGGCATTACGCAGTAGATGTGTCAGCGACTCTGAAAGCCGATCAATGAGCTGGCGGTCGATTTCCACTTCTCCGCCAACAAAGCGGCACACCACCTGCTTGTTCAGTGTGGAAGCCAGTTCGCTGACCTGCAGCGAAATGGGTTCAAACAACGTTGAAAGTGGCAGCATACGGATCCGCGCCGCCACATCGTATAGTTCAAACATCTGCAAATGCTGGAGCTGAACGCTTTCTTTTAACTGGGCACTAAAGTCGTGGATCTGCTGGCGAAGCTGTTCAGCGCTTAATCCCGGTAACCGTGGTACTAGTTGACTCAGGTTTTGTATCTGCTGTTCCAGGCGATCATGTCCGGCGAGCACCTCCCCCAGAATGTCGATCAGGCCATCGAGCTTATTCAGCTTTACCCGAACGAAATCCGCCTGCTTAATTCCGGCATCCATGCTGGAAGGTGTCGCAGGCGCAGGGACTACCGGTTTTTCTGTTGCCCCGGCAGTTTCGACAGTCAGCGTGATATCCTCTCCCCGACTGGCGCGGGCAAGGCGTTCGCACAGCCCGGCATCCGCCGGTGGCAATTGATTATCCCCTTCGCTGACAAAAAGCTGGGTAAGCTGACCAGAAAGGTACTCCACAGACTCATGGATCAGATTGCCCAGCGCCCTGTCCGGCGTCAGTTTGTTATCACGTAGTTCACTCAATACATCTTCAAGATGATGCGTGACATCGGCAATACTTTGCAGCTTCAGCATCCGCGCGCCCCCTTTCAGGGTATGCGCAGCGCGAAACATCTCACCTATCCAGGCGTCGGTATGTTCATCAGCGGAGAGGAGAAACGCCCCTTCGCTGATCGTCTGCAAATGACCTCTCCCTTCATCAATAAAGCGCAGAACGAATTTTTTCAGATCGATAGCCATAATCGCTCTTATTAGCCACTTTGATGGGCGAATTGCGCCAGTTGATGTTCACACAGGAAACGAAACGTATTGCCAGGAAATACCATTGGCAAACGCAGACGACAAACCGAGGACGGATTGTTTATCTCGTCGTTCAGTAACTGCATCACCACACGATAAGTCCGTTGAGCAGGCTGGTATAACTCGCTTTGCCGGTACATTTCAGCCAGATAATAGTGCGCAGGCCAGTAGCCGGGTTCCTGATAAACCACCTGTTTGAACCAGGCGATGGCCTGCTGGGTCTGGTGTTGCCACATCATCGCCAGTCCGAGCAGCATTTTGGCCTCTGCCGACCACTCATCCTGGGCGAGGATCTGCTGTGCGTTTCCGGCTGTTTGAGAAAACTCACGCTGTTCGAGGGCAATAACGCCCTGGATCAAAAGCGCATCCTGATTACGGGGATCGTCACGTAATACACAGGCGATACATTTTTCAGCTTCAGAAAAACATTTTTCATCGAGGCTGGCGCGTGCTTTCTTCAACCAGTCATTACTCTGCTGCGCCGTGGGCACCAGAGGAACCTGTTCAACTACCGCTCTCGACTGCGGAATGCGCACCGCAACTCTGGGGACAGGCACAACCCTTGCCGCTTCACGATGGTGGCAAAAATAGAAAATCCCCTCTTCCTGCTCCAGCTTCAGAATGTCGAAATTGTTAGCCAGCGTTTCCGCATTGCCAAAAAATAAGGCTCCCTGCGGTTGCAACATCTTCAGCAAATTACCGTGCAGCTCGCGACGCGTTGGCGTATCAAAATAGATGGACACATTGCGCAGCAAAATGATGTCCACTTCCGGCAGTAACTGTTCTTTTATAATGTTGGTGCGATGGAAGGAGACCTTCTCACGGATCTCATCATGCAGTCGGTAGAGGTTTCCCGAGCGGGTAAAATAGCGTTGCTGAATACTCGGGTCGACGCCGCGAAACGAGTAGCTTGAATAGCAGGCGTTGCGGGCTTTTGCCAGGATTGCCGGGTCAATATCACAGCCGTAAATTTCAATGCGCTGGGCCATTCCGCCAAGGTATTTCTCATGCAGCTTGATCGCCAACGAGTAGGCTTCCTCTCCGGAAGAGCATCCGGCACTCAGAATTCGCACCGGGCCGCTGCGCTGTTGCAACAGACGC
Organism: Citrobacter portucalensis; assembly: GCF_002042885.1. Lineage (GTDB taxonomy): Bacteria > Pseudomonadota > Gammaproteobacteria > Enterobacterales > Enterobacteriaceae > Citrobacter > Citrobacter portucalensis. The sequence continues at coordinate 336,496 of NZ_MVFY01000002.1, read as the reverse complement.
GGGATCCATTTATCGCAGATTAAATCCAGCGTATCGCTTTCACGGAAAAAATAGGTTTCGTTAATCGTAATCAGCGTGATGAAACTATCAAACTCATTCTGCGAGCTACGCAGTTGTTCATAGTATTCATAGTAATCATTGATTTTTCGCTCGGACATTCGCCGACCCAGCGCCGTTTTCAGCAATGCTTCCATGGCATTATCGAAGTGCAAACCGACCCGTTCTTTGATCAGGCGCGCATAGTCAGGAAGATTAGGGATCATGGCAATTTACTCTCAACATGCCCGTGGCAAGCCATCGAAAGCAGTACCGCAGCAAGGCCATCCAGAGGGATCGTGCGGTGTATCAGTTGCTTGTCGATCGCGTTCTTATTCATACCGAATACCACCGAACTTTCTTCGTCCTGCGCCAGCGTTGTTCCGCCACGGCGGACAATAAGCTCAATGCCGCGGCAGCCATCGCTGCCCATGCCGGTCATAATCAGTCCGACGGCTTTTTCGCGAAACACCTCAGCCACCGACTCCAGCAACAGGTTGCAACTGGGATGGTAAACGTCGCTTTCCTGTCTTGGGATCGCCGCTAAACGCTGGTTGCTTTTGACGATCAGGTGCTGCTCCGGTGGCAATATATACACATACCCCGCTTCCACCCGATCGTCCTCCTGCGCCAGTCGCACCTTCAGATCGGTCACGCTATCCAGCCAATGCACCATATTTTTCGCGAAGCCATCGGCAATATGTTGGGCAATAAGTACCGGGCACGGGAACGTACCGGGCAGCTCCTGTAACAGCTTACTGAGCGCCTGCGGCCCGCCCGTCGAACAGGCAATCGCCAGCACAAAAGGCCAGTCCTGTGGCGTTTTTACAACGTCTGTCATCGGTCGTACAGTGGGGATTACTGGTTCGCTTGGATAGCGTAATCCCTTGATATGTCGAATGACTTTTACACCGACCAATAATTCTACTTTACGATGCAAAGCATCCGTTGAGAGTGGTGAATCACTGCTATGGTGCAACACCGCTAACGCACCACGGGAAATGTAATCATCATCCCATTGATTCTCTGGACAAAATCTCATGACAAGGATCGGGATTGCGCTGGTTGCCATGATCGTTTCCACGATCTCGACGTTATCGGCGCTCGAAATATCCAGCGTCAGAATCAGCAGGTCCGGCATCAGCTGTTGCAACAGTCGGATCGCCTGCCTGCGATGGGCTGCTTGCCCCACCACCTTAATGTGCGGGTGATCCTCCAGTTGCCTGACCAGCTCATTACGCGATGCGCTGCCCAGGTCGAGGATCAGCACCCGAATGTTGCTGCTATTCATGCATCTGTTTCCGTCAGTGTGAATGAGGACGAAGCCTCTTTCAGCGCTTTCGACAGTTGTGTCATATCCTGACTGACAACCAGAATGTCTTTGATAGATTGCGAGGTATAGTTACTGGCAACAACGATCTCACGTAGCGCCATGACCACCTGATTACTCGCCGTTTTCTGTTGCTGTGTTGAAAGCGATATTTGCAGCGCCGCCGTCGAAGTTTGCTCAGCCGTAACAACGATATCGTTCAGATGTTCAGCACTGACTTTACAGGCTATTGCGCCTGCTTTAATGCTCTCACCGCCTTTTTCCGCGTTCAGCACCAGACGATTAATCGCGTTTTGGATCTCACTGATCTTATTTTCAATTTCAACCGTCGATTCCGTCACCGAATCAGCCAGACGGCGGATTTCAGCTGCCACCACCGAGAAACGCTTACCGGCTTCCCCGGCGCTGGCAGCTTCGAGCGCTGCGTTAAAGGCGATAAGTTTCGTCTGATCCGCGACGCTGTTAATGATCACCATCACGCGACTGATTTCCGTCGACTTATTACCGAGCATCATGATTTCACGCATATTTTGCTGATTGTCGGTATCAATATCCGTCATACGCATCAGCAATTGCGACATCGACTCGGAGCCTTTATTGCAATCCTCGAGCGTCTGGTTGGCAATATCCACAACCGCCCGTGAGTGTTCGGCTATCTGTGTCGATGAGGCAGACAGTTCTTCCATGGTGGAGGTAATTTCAGCCACTGAAGATGAGGTTTCCACGCTGGTTGATGCCTGCCCATCGACCGCTTCGGTAATATGCAAAGATGCCTGATGTACCGAATTTGCATGAGAAACCATACCGCCTACCAACGAGTGCAGACGCTGACGCATCATCTCCACCGCACTCAGCAGTTCGCCGATCTCATCGTGGTGATCGACCTGAACATCCACCGTTAAGTCGCCTTCGGCAATGGTTTGTGCAATCCCCAGGACACGGTTTAAGCGCCGGGAAATCAGGAAACGGCTGGCCACAGCAATCAGCAGTAAAATGATGGGCAGCAGCAGCGCGGTAAACAGCAGCAGACCGTTACGCACCAGATTGCTGCTCTTGGCGACATCATCAACATAGTTGGTGGTGGCGATTATCCAGTTTATCCCTTCAACGTATTCATAAACGGCAACTTTGGTCTTCGGCAATGCCCCATAACCGCTCACCCAGTTGTAGTAAGTGATGCCATTCTTGTGTTCGAGCATGTCGGCAAACAGCTTAAAACCATTGGCATCGGTAATATTAATTGCCTGCTGGTTGCTCAACGAGGGGTGGACCAACATACGACCAGGTTCAAATCCGGCATCCAGCACATAGGCGTAGCCATCTTTACCAATATGCACATTCAACAAACGCTGAATGATCGGTTGCAAACTCTGTTTGACGTCGAAACCCACCGCGACGGCCCCCACGACCTGACCATATTTGTCGGCAATCGGTTCGTAGTGACTAATAAACTGTTTACCGAACAGTGTGACCACACCGGAAAAGGGTTTATTTTTCAAAAGCAGCGGCAACGCAGGATTATCATGCCCTAGCGCTGTTGCTGTTGCCGTATTGCCTGAACTCGCCAGTAACGTACTGCTGACACGTACAAATTGCTCGCCTTGCAGAATAAACGTACTGGCAAATACGCTGGTTAACTCGGTGAAATGTGAGTTAGTATTCGGGTTGCTCAGCACCGTTTTTAATTCAGTAGAGTCCATATAACGCAGCGGTTTATTGGCAACGTTTTGATAATTATTAATATAAACATTGCTGTAATGTTCCGCATCGCGAGTCACGCGCTGAAACTCGTTAGAAATACTGTTGCGGAATATCCGCGTGTTGGTTTTAATCATCTCCAGCGCATTGACCTGCAATTCTCTGGAAAGATAAGACGATAATATAAAAGAGGCGCCAATCAGCAACGTTGCGATACAAACAACCAAAATCATACCGAGCTTCATCGCCACACCGGGATGGATGTTGTGCAGCCAGGACAATAGTCGAGCGCGCGGTCCCTCACTGGTGGTATTCGCCGTTCGATTTTTTACTTTAATAATGTCACTCATGATTTTTATTCTCTACCTGAGAAGAAATTACTCTTTTTTTGGTCATCAGGAGCTAGCGCCCTGTGATTCGAGTGTGAACAGCGGCGTAGGTTTGCCAATGTGATATCCCTGTAACCAGCCCACATTCATTTTTTCCAGACAGGCCTGAATAGTGGCGTTCTCGACAAATTCAGCGACCACCTGCATTTTTTTCATTTCAGCAACGCGGCAGAATGACTCAACGATGTAGTAACTAATTTCACTTTCGGTGATCCGTCGAATAAAAGAGCCATCTATTTTCAGGATATCTGCTTCGATGTTCATCAAGCGCGCATGACTCGCAAACCCGGTGCCAAAGTCATCAATTGCCACCCGACATCCCAGCTGACGTATTAAACGTAGCGTTTCCACGGTTTGTTCTTTGTCTGATAACGTATCTGCTTCCGTTATTTCAAAAATAATCCGCTGTGGCTCCACCGCGTAGTCGTGCAGGAGTTGGGTGATCTTCATGACAATATTTGAACGACACACCGTTACTGGTGCCAGGTTAATAGAAAAACAACGCTGCGGGTGGCTACGCATAAATTTGAGGGTGTTTTCGATAACCCAGAGATCGATATCCGGTGCCAGCCCCGCATCATGAGCAACCGGCAGGAAACTGTTCGGTGGAATAAATTCACCCCGTTCGTTAAGCATACGGATCAATATTTCATGATACGGCGCTTCACCGTGGGTACTGACTATTGGCTGTGCCATCAGGACAAACGCATTGTTATCCAGCGCATTTTGCAGCGCAGTGCGAATTTCCGTTTTATCAACAATGTGGTTGCCAAGGATCCGGCTATGCTGCGCCTCAAGGTTTTCCGGCCTGCCGTTGGTGAGAGATAAACCCGCCACCATGCCCAGTTTCCCCACCAGCTGATAAATATCATCACTCAGATCGTTAATCAGGCAATAGCCCAAACCACTGCGAAAACCCAACCGATGGTTGTTGTAAAAGAGACGAAAACTGTTGGCGGCCTGATACAGATCGCATAGCCGCTCCCAGGTGCCATTTTCCAGCCGGATGAGCAGATCATAACCCGCGTGGTAATAGACTTTCTCGCTTTTCACCAGATGTCTGCGCAAATGCTCAGCAAGGATCTTCTGGTAGCGGGCGCGGAAATGAAAACCATAGCGACGCGAAAAAAGCTCCAGCTCGGGGATCTGTATCAGACATACGGTCGCGCGTTCAGTGGTAAATAGCTCCGTCTTCAGCGCCCGTAAATTTGCCATGCCTGTCATCGGGTCAGTCAGCCCCAGCAGCAGCGCCTGGTTAAAACGCTGACGGGTAAATTTTGCCAGTACCCCCATGATCACAATGGTGAGTGAAAAGACAAAGATCAACGTCGAAACCAGCGCCTGATGCAGCATGAAGTTAACATTGCTGGCGATATAGCTGTCGTTATGTTTGCCTAAGATGATTAATACGATCGTCCACACCAGCATTGTGAGCAAGTGGCCAATCTTGATTGCTCCCCACAACATCAACGGAAATAACAGGATCAGGCTATAGATAGAGAAAAAAACATCCAAATTATCCGGTGATGTTAAGAAGAACATCAGAAAAAACAGCAAGATGCACCAGGATATAACGCCGTAGACGCCGACATTGCCTTTACACTGTTCGGCAATGGCCCGCAGAAAGGTCAGCAGGAAAGACGGTCGACGAATGATGCGGTAAATCTTGTAAAATAAAGGGATCCCCGTCAGGCAACCGTTGATGATCCCCTGAATACGTACCAGCATGCCCAGACTCAACGCCGGAATGTTATCCACATCGGGGCGTTGTCCGTGGGCGACAAACATTGCAAAGAGTTTGCTGAACACCAGATACAGCAGGACGTTGTAGCCACAAAGCCAGAGCAGACGATTAAAGCTAATTTTGATGCGACCAAAGCTAACGCAGCTGCGTCTGCCGGTGAATTTGCGGTACGCGGCATAACTTAAGGTCGACGCGATGATCAGGCACAACGCATCTACCCGTTCATTTTGCGGACCGACCACAAACATGACCGTCAGGAACAGAAGAAATCCCGGCAACACCCGAAAACCAAACAAGACCAATGCGGCAGAAAATACGGCTAGCTTGAGATCGTAAACTGTTAAAATAGTATTATTGAGAATGCTATAACCGTTAAGATATTGTGCCAGCGGGTAAAAAAGGCCAGGTAAGACAAGTGGCAGGCACCATTCCCGAATGTTTTTTATCGTGTTTGAATTTATTATTGCGTCCAAATCAATTTATCCGCTATGCACTATACCAATAGGACTTTAATCCAGACTCGAATGTCACAAACAAATCCTTTTGGGTCAGCCGATGAACCATAGCAAAATTGTCAACATTGACCGCGCACTGAGAAAATAAAATAAGGTTCTATAATGAAGAGAGCATGTTATTCATATCAAATCAGGAAATAAATACCCATTTATAGACAAAAATGGACATCCGGCGGGGATGAAATCACTAAAATGCCTGTCCAAAAAACTGCTAATTCATTGATGTTTAGTAAAAAACAAAAAAGCCTTTGTCAGTTTCCCAACACCTCCAACCAGTACGTATAAAAAATCTTCTCAAGCACCATGAATGTCAACATTAATATCCTGAAAGGGGCATTCAGAAAATGTATTTTTATGTACACTTTTGCCTATTGACGAAAAGAGCAGCGTTATCTATATTCGCATACCGTTATTTTTGTCATTACTCACCATGGTTCAATGTTAGTTATTTGTTACGTCATTACGTTTCACATCTTTCATCTACTTATTTGCAACAATAATATTCCATCAAGTAATAACAGAAATTAATTTTAGTATCGAATAATCTTTTCAGGAATTAACATAATCCGTGGCAAAGTCTCTGTTTTCCCTTAAAGCAATAAAAGGGTGGCAACATTCAATCACTGGCAAAATAACGCAATTCTTGCTGGCGGGTATCGTTATTGCGTTTAGTGCTGGCGCGTTTACCAACTGGAGCCTGATAGATAACTTTTCTTATCAGCAGTGGGTACAGCGGGCTGAAGCGAATGCACAGATTATGACCTACATCATCCGCAACGTGTATACCACCGTTTCGGTCGAAACCAGCGACGCAGGGCAGATATCCCGCATTGTCTCCGACAGACAGATTGGTGACACCGACTCTATTATGCAAACCGGTTATAACCCGGTTGACGTCCTGGCACTGGCATCAGTACAGACCCATAGCCCCACCTGGTTGTTTCTGTATACGCCGGAGAAAGGGTTTGTTGGCATCAACAACAAGTCAGAAGAGGGTGAAGGGATCATCTCTTTCCCCGGTCGTCTGCCGCGCGATGTGCTGGGTAACTACTATGTTGGCTTCGCCCAAATTAATGGCGAAGAGTGCTTTATCAGCGCCGTTCCTATTTTGACGCCTTCAGGTGAGATCCTCGGTAGCCTGATTAGCAGCATTGGAAAAAAAAGCGATCTCTACGCCACCTACGATGCGATGCTGAAAAAAAGCAGTATCATTTTCGTCCTGATTTTGCTGGTAACGCTGGCACTGGTCACGATGTTTATGCGCCGTTTATTCCGTCCGGTTCCGCTGCTGATTAACTCCCTTACCCGCATCGCCCATGAAGAGACGGACTGTATAACGCCCTATCTTGATCAGGACGATGAGATTGGACATCTGGCCGGGGCGATTGAAAAATTGCGCGTCGCCATGAAAGAACGCGGCTATCTGCAACGAATGCATGAAATGTCGCAAAAGATGGAGCATATGGCCCATCATGATTCACTGACCGGATTACCCAACCGCGTTTCGTTTGGCCAGGCGTTAGATAAACGCGTCAGTGAAATCCATCAGGACGAAAAACCATTTAACCTGCTGTTGATTGACCTCGACAACTTCAAACCAGTAAACGACACCTTTGGTCATAAAGCGGGCGATGAGCTGTTAATCAGCGTTGCCCAGCGCCTGCAGCTCTTGCTGGGACCTAACGATATCGCAGCGCGTCTGGGCGGTGATGAATTCGCCATTCTGCAACATGTCAGCGATAACGCCATCAAAGAAGCGAATCGGCTGGCGAAGCGGATTATTCGTGCGCTGAGCACCCCGTTTACCTGGAGTACGCATACTTTTTCCATCAGCTGCAGTATCGGTATCACCACCGCGCCGTATCAGGGCAATAATACCTCGACGTTGATGATCAATGCCGACCTTGCCATGTACGCCTCAAAACATCATGGCCGGGGTTGCTTCCATTTCTTCGAAGACGGCATGGTGATGAAGCATACCCACAGCCTGTTTATTAATCAGGAAATCATCGATGGTATTGATAACAAGGAATTCGAGCTTCATTACCAGCCAATCATCAATCTGGAAGATGAAAGCGTATATGGCTACGAATCGCTGATACGCTGGAATCATCCCACCAAGGGTCTGATTTACCCTGATTATTTTATCAACATCGCCGAGAACTCCGGTCTGATTGTCCGTTTGGGCGAATGGATTATTCGTCAGTCCTGTGAAGCCGCTGCCAAATGGCCGGAGCGTATCAGGGTAGCCGTCAATATATCGGCCTACCAACTGCACAGCCCAGGACTGGTTGACGTTATCAAAGATGCGTTACGCATCAGTCAACTTTCAGCCGAACGTCTTGAAATAGAAATTACCGAATCCGAAAAGCTGGATAAGTCGATTGCCTTACCCGTGCTGCAAGAGATTCGCTCTCTGGGCATTGAAATCGCGATGGATGATTTAGGCACCGGCTACGCGGCACTGGATTATCTGCTGATCTATCCTTTCACTCGCATCAAGATAGCGCGCACGCTGGTCGATAAGCTCCAGCAAGATAATGCCAGTCAGTATTTGATTGTGATGCTGATTCAGTTTGCCCATAAGTACAATATGTCGGTCACCGCTGAAGGGGTAGAAACCGCGCAGCAGCGTGACATTCTGCGCGACATTGAGTGCCAGAATGTTCAGGGCTATTTCTTTAGCTATCCGCTGCGCGAGCGTGAAGTGCTTTCCGCATTTGCCAAAGAGGTCATTGAAGAAGGACTGTGCAATGTCTGACTTCTTTCGCCCGGTAAAGCGCATGCTGACGATTTTTGTCCTGTTAATAGTTTCAGCAACGCCATGCTTAGCAGGCTCAGCCCTGCCGTTGCACACGCTGGAGCAAATCGCCAGCAAGAAAAGCATTACCCTTGGTTATCAGGATGATGCGTTTCCTTTCTCATGGCAGAATGGCAACGTACCTGCCGGCTATTCCATTGATATTTGCAACAGTATCGTCAGCGCGCTCAAGACAAAACTTCAGCTTAAAAACCTGAAGGTCGAGTGGGTAAAAGCTAACTCAGCATCGCAGTTTGTCCTGATTAAAAATCACATGGCAGACATCATGTGTATCCCGGCCTTTTATTCGAAAAGTCGCCACAGCATTAGCGAGTTCTCGCTTCCGTTTTATTTTTCAAGTACCCGCTTCGTCATGCGTAAAAATGAAAGCAACGACAATCTGGCAGAGCTTTCCGGACATAGCGTACTGGTAAAAAGCGGCACGATTTACGTTGAGCAACTGCAAAAAGTGAATGCCGCCAATGACCTGGATATTAATATTCAACTCGATACCAACAACATTACCGCCTTCAATGAACTGAAGAATGGTGAGTATTCTGCACTGATCTCCAGTACGGTTTTACTCAAAGGGATGATCGCGCAAACGCCTAATCCTGGAGACTATAAACTTTCCGACATTGCGCTCAGCGCCCCGCTACCGGCCGGCTTGTTACTCCCGTTACACGATAAAGAATTTAAAGAATTTGTTGATGACACTCTCTCCTCGCTGATGGCCAGCAACGAATTTACTGCGCTGTACAATAAATGGTTTCAGTCACCGATTCCGCCGAAAGCCATTAATTTAAACATTCCCATGTCAGATAACCTGAAAGCATTAACGTCTGCTAAAAAGAAGATCAGTTTTGATTATGAAAAATATAATTAATCGTGAGATGACAAGGGTGAACCGCATAGTGCAATGGCTGTTTTTACTGGCAGGCATCGGTATCACCCCCGCGCTGATGGCGCAGCAGAACGCCGCGACGCTCGATCATATTCAGAACAGCAGCGTGCTCAACGTGGGTTATCGCCAGCTGCCACCGTTTTCTTTTACTGACCACAATGGCAAAGTCACGGGTTATACCATCGCGGTATGTAACATGATTGCCGATAAGTTGCGCCAGTATTTGAAGCTCAACAGCTTAACCATTCATTATATTCCCGTGAATTTTGCAGAACGCTTCTCCGCATTAAACACACGGAAAATAGATATGGACTGTGGTGTAAATACTAACGCACCGGAGCGGACCTCCAGCGTTTCATTTTCGCTCAACTACTACACCGCGAAAATGCGCATCATCTCTTTGCGTAAAAATAATATAAATTCAATTGCCGATCTAAAAGGACGCACGGTAAGTCTGACCGGTAGCTCTAAAGATTTGCTGGAATTTAATAAAGCCAACAGAGAGCAACACCTTAATATTTCAACGATTACCACCACCACCATAAACGGCGCATTTGAGAAAATGGCGCATAATGAATCCGCCGCTTTCTTTGTCGATGACATTCTGGCCTGGCCGCTGATTAATCATAGCGAGCAACCTGAACTGTTCAGCGTCTCTTCTGAGAGCATCGGCAATGAGATGCACTATGCCATTATGATGAGGAAAAACGATCCGCAGTTTGTGACGTTTGTTGACAGTACGCTGAAAGATTTTTTTGCCTCGCCGGCCAACGTGCAATTACGTAAAAAGTGGTTGTCCCCCTGGTCCTGCGAAAAGATGAAAAACCCGTCACCGGGCAGTTGCCAGCATAGCCATTGAACATTATCCGCCGCTGCTTACGCCACCGCCTGCTACGCCTGTGGAAAATCCCCGGGGCGCTGCTGCTATTGCTGTCAGTCCATTCGCTACGCGCGGCCTGGGATTTTGCCAATATTCAACAAAAGTCCGATGCGCTATATGGCCCGGCAACACCAGAAGCACAGCAACGGATCCACGCCTGGCAACAGCTTCTGCTCCAGTTGCGTAATGCTGACGAGCAAACGCAATTACGCGCCGTAAACCAATTCTTTAACGAGAAGATCCGCTATACCGAAGATATTGATGTCTGGCATAACGTCGATTACTGGGCGACCCCTATCGAGTCGCTGCGCAAGGGTGAGGCAGATTGTGAAGACTACGCGATCGCCAAATATTTCACCCTCCGCCAGTTGGGAGTATCCGAAGACAAACTTCGCATCACCTATGTTAAAGCCCTGCGTTTAAACCGCGCACACATGGTGCTGACCTGGTACGCCACCCCTGAGGCGATTCCTCTGGTACTCGACAGTCTGACCAGCACCATTTCGCCTGCGACGCAGCGCATGGATCTATTACCCGTCTACTCCTTTAACAACACCGGCCTTTGGCTTCCCGGCAATCAAAACAATAAACGCGTTGGGGACAGCAAGAGGCTTTCTCGCTGGCAGCAAGTTTTCACCAAAATGCGGGAAGAAGGCTTCCCGATGGATAAATAGGAATCGCCCGTGTCTCTTTTTAAACAGTTACTTCTGGCAATCTCTCTCTTTATGATGGTTGTGTTCAGCGGCAATTTTATTGTGACGCTGGAGAGTTCTCGCAATCAGTCCAATAACCAACTCCTTTCACATGCCCAGGATGCCGCAACGGCGCTAGGCGTTTCGCTGACGCCCAACGTCAACGACCCGGCAATGATCGAGCTGATGGTCAGCTCCATTTTCGATAGCGGTTACTACAAAAAAATCCGCATCGTCGATCTGGCAAACGGCAAAATAATGCTTGAGCGTAGCGCGGTAGCGACAATTCCCAACGTTCCCGGTTGGTTCGTCGATCTGGTGGATGTCACCCCGCAAACCGGTGAAGCAACGATTATGCGCGGCTGGCAGCAGGCAGCTCGCGTGGAAGTGACCAGCGATCCTATCTTTGCCGTGCAGCGTCTGTGGGACAATACCTTAGGCAATCTGTTGTGGATGCTGTCCTGTAGTCTTGCCTGCTTAATCGCCGGTATTCTGCTGCTGCGCAAACTGCTGCGCCCACTCAATTACATGGCAAAACAATCCGAAGCTATTACCCGTCGCGAGTTTCTGACACTCCACGAGTTACCCAAAACGCCGGAATTACGCCGCGTTGTAGGCGCCATGAATTTAATGGCAGCTAAGCTTAAATCGTTATTTGAAGAACAAGCTATCTACAGCGAACGCCTGCACAATGAAGCTTATCTCGACAGCCAGACCGGGGTAGCTAACCGCCGGGCATTCGATATGCAGCTCCAGGCGCGACTGAGTGATGCCGATACGGCACCAGGATATCTGATGCTGGTTCGCGTTCAGGATTTAGGTGGCCTGAATCAGCGCTTTGGCGGACCGCATACTGATAAGCTGTTGCTCAACATCGCCAACCTGCTGAACGCGCACAGAGAAAAGTATGCCCCTCTCGACAGCACGCTCGCCCGCATTCGCGGCGGTGAATTCGCCCTACTCTGCCCTGGCGTGACGCACGGAGAAATGCTGGAGCTGTGTAATTCATTGTCTCAGAAACTCACGGCCTTTTACGCTACTGGAATGTCAGACCAACAGCCGGTTGCCTATACCAGCATGGTGCCATTCAGCGCCGGAGAAAATGCCCAGTCATTGCTGATCCAGGCCGATCGCCTGCTGGTTGAAGCGGAAACACACACCAACCATCAGGTCGTTCCTACCACCGAAATACCTGCAGCTACAGAAGATCAGCATTTGTGGTTTGTTCGCCTGGAGCATGCGCTGACAAATCAACAGTTTCAGTTGGTTTATCAGCCGGTGGTCGATTGCCGCCAGCCGGACAAAATCCTGCATTACAAGGTACTGTCGCGCATTATTGATGAGCAGGGTAACGCCATTACCGCGGGGCGGTTCTTGCCCTGGATCCACCGCTTTGGCTGGAGTCATCGACTCGATAAAGTCATGTTGAAGCTCACATTGAACCAGTTGAAAACCGCGCCCGGAAAACTAGCGTTGAGTATTTCTGGCAGTTCTGTCGCCAGCGCGACCGCCATTGCAGACCTGCTCAATCCGTTACGGTACTCACCGAAATTAGCCAGCAAGCTGATTCTGGAACTGGATGAAAATCAGTTACCAGGCCCCCATCAGATGGCGGCATTTGTTAAAGCCGTAGGTCAGCATCGCTGCGCGCTGGGACTGCAACACTTCGGTAGCCGTTTCGATATGATCGGTCATCTGTCGCAATGGGGTCTTGCCTATCTGAAAATCGACAGCAGCTATATCCGCAAAATTGATGAGGAAAATGATAAGCGTTTGTTTATTGAAGTATTGTGCAGTGCCACGCGCAGTATTGATTTGCCGCTCATTGCCGAACGTGTTGAAACGGAAGGTGAGCTTATGGTGCTGCAAGAATTAGGGATTGATGGTGCAATGGGGCAATTATTAGGTGAGCCCGCACCATTGTGATAAAACTGGCGTCTTGATACGCCTTTGTATAGCCGGATGGCGCTACGCTTATCCGGCCTACAAACTGCCTGCATCAGCTAAAATATACGATCATCGTTGCCAAGCAGTTGTTCTAACCCGCCAAGTTCCTGGCGCGCGTTCGCGCGATTCATTAATTTAACCTGCGCCATCGCTGGAAGATCGGTAATAGCAATCACGCCTTTACGGATCAACAGGTAAATCAAATCGTCGAGCACGCGAACCATCTCCAGGTCGCTTTTTTGCAGCATCGCTAAAGCCTGCTGGTTGTCATTTTCAGGACTTTTTGCCACGCCTTCTGCCTGCACGTTTGCAGCAGATGAATCAGAATTCATATCAGTGCCTTTTCATTTTGCATGACGCTGCTGCCCTGTTTACACAGGGCAGCAGGCAATCGTTAGTGAGTGTGGTTTTGATCGGGTTTAGCAATCAGGTGATCCAACGAGTAGGTCGGAGAATGCAGATCGCCGCTTGCCGGAGTAGACAGCGCGGTATCTATTCCATGCGCCACTTTTGCCGGACTGGCGATCAGGTGATGATCGCCGCCGCTTTGAATGTACTTCGCAATATCCACACCTTCATGCAGTTCACGCGCCAGATCGCTGAGATCGACTTTTTCAAGCACCCCCTTCGCCTTATCATCGGCGCTGAGTACCGCTGTCGCCTGACCGTGTCCGGTCGCTGCTGGTGCATAAGACAGAGATAATGCGTTGTCGTCGAACAGGTTATGCAGCGCATGCTGCATCGCAGCATGATTCCCTTTATCCACCGTATGCCCTTTCACTGGTGCAGGATCGTCCATCGTCACGTTCAACGTTTGGCTATAAGGCGTAATATTACCGTGGTTATCATGCGCCTCGACCAATACGTTCACGCGGTTATGACCGGCACGGAATGCGGAGGTATCGGCCTCAATGTCATAGGTCAACCCATTAATGCCCTGATGAAGAATGGCATCGTACTGATGACCATTTACCAGCGCTTTAATATGATCGCCATCATTCACATCACCGCTCACGCTGCCGGTAATATGCGTGACGGTATCCTGTGATTCGGCACGCGAGATGTGGTTATCACCGGCGATCTTATCTACCACGATACTGGCGTCAGCGTGTGTATCAAGGACGATGGTTTTGTGATCGCTCACATCGATTGTATTACCCGCGTCGTCGTGTAACGTCGTTTTCACATCAATATCATTGATACCTTCCTTCAGATATGCGCTCTGGACAGCAACCTGATAAACCGTTGATGATCCAGGTGCCAGCGTAGCCTTCATAAGGTGACCGTTGATATTCACTTCAACAACATCGGTAGAATGGGTATCCCCGGAGACCGTAAAGCGAATCACTGTGTCTGACTGCGATTCTTTCAGGTTAACGACGTTATCTGCTGCGATGCCGTCATTGATAGTAATCGCACCATCGGCATGAGTATCCAGCACCACGTTTTTCTGATCGTGCACGTCTAACGTATTCCCTGCGTCATCGTGTAACGTCGTTTTCACCTCAATCTTATTATCGCCCTCATTCAGATACGTTCCCGGAACCGCAACCTGATAAACCGTCGAGGAGCCAGGTACCAACGAAGCCTTCAAGTTGTTGCCGTTGACGCTAACATCAACGACATCGGTCGGGTGAGTGTCGCCGGAAACCGTAAATTTAATCACCGTGTCTGACTTCGATTCATTCAGGTTAACGACGTTGTCGCCTGCGATGTGGTCATTAATGGTAATTGCACCGTTGGCCTGCTCATCAATGGAATAGGTATGTGTCGATTTTGCGGTGAACGGGTTCCCCGGCGCGTCATGGCCGGTAAGCTCAACGTCAATAACTTTGTGCGCATCACTACGTAGAACCGCCGAATCCACGTCAATCTGATAGCCCAGACCGCCGCCGCTCAGGGTGATGACGCTCCCTTGATACTTATGCCCGCCGATGGTCAAGGTAACCGGATCATAAAGCTGCGCGTCACCGCCGACATGGCCGGTGATGGTCACCTTCTGCCCCGACAGCTCCTGGTGGTTGAGGACGTTATCCGCCGTGACGCTGTCAATGTCGACGGTACCTGAAGCCACGCGGTCGATGAGGATCGTCTTATCGGTATAAATCTGCTGGCGGTTACCGGCATCGTCATGGGCGACGACATGGGCGGTAATATGCTGGTTGTGAACCAAATCAACCGTACTGGCTTCAACGCGGAACACCTTCTTACCGCCGCTGTCGGAGACTATCGCCGGCAGATCTTTGCCATTGACGGTGACGGTAACCTGATCGCCGACCTCAACGTCGCCGGTCACAGAACCGGTGATGATGGTGGTCGGTTTCCCGGCTTCAACGTTATTCAGCACGTCATCATTGGACACTGGGTCCAGGACAATTGTCGCATCCACGCGCTCGTCAATTATCACGATTTTGTCATACGTCGCAGTCTGGATATTGCCTGCCGTATCATGACCCGTCACGCTGACATGAATAGTCGGATCGGCCTGAAGATCCGTGGTACTCACGAATGCTTTATACCCCAACTGCCCGTTCATATGCGGCAGCTCAATGACAGTGGCCTCAACCTGGTTGCCATTAACGGTGATATAGACCTTGTCGTTTTTGTGTACGTCACCATCCACGGTACCGCTGACTTCAACCTTGCCAGCCTGAATCTCAGCGGCATTGATAACGTCGTCACCGCCCACGGTATTAACCGTTACCGCTGCCGATGCCGTGGTATCGACAGAAAACGCTTTGATGATACTGGTGTCCTGAACGTTGCCAGCCTTGTCGTGGCCGGTCACTTTAGCGTCGATGGTATGGTCAGCTACCAGGTCTGACGTATTTACATCAACTGTGTAGTGATTACTTGCATTAATAACGGCATTGTAATCATGACCATTGACCGTCAAGGTCACGTTTTCACCGGGTTTAACATCGCCGGAAACGGAACCACTCACCGTGGTCTTTGCTTGTCCAACTTCTTGCGAGTTCAGTACGTTATCAGTTGTGATGTTATCAATCGTAACGCCCGCATCAGCGTTGAGATCGACCTCAACGTGCTTCGACGTCGAGTCAGTACCAGTGTTTCCGGCAGCATCGGTAGCGCTTACCGACGCGGTAATGTCCGGGTTATTACGCAGATCGTTGATGCTGACATCCTGCGACCAGACCCATCCCGTGGTGCCTGCATGTACCACAGCGGTTAAAGTATTACCATTCACCTGCAGCGAGACTACGCTACCGTCATGGATGCCTTCGCCGCTGACCGTACCGCTGATCGTTATTGTGCCGCTTTTCGCTTCCGAACCATTGATAACGTCATCACCGGCGACATTGTCCATGGTGATGTGGACTGGGTTATCGATATCGACCTGAATGGTTTTCAGCACGCTCGAGGTGTCGCTACCCGCGGAGTTACTGACGGTAATTGATACCTCAAATGTCGGGTGCGCCTTAAGTACGTCGGTAGGAACATCAACCTGATAGCCTAATTCACCCGGCAGGCCAGGAATCGCGATCATTTTGCCAGGGTATTGATTGCCGTTAATGGTGACAATAACCGTATCATTGACGCTTACATCCCCAGTTATCAGACCACGAATCGGCGTAGTGGATTTACCCTCTTCAACTTGGTTGATTACATCATCGCCCGTCACCGGATCGACGGTGAGGTGGACATGCGGTTTCTGTGGCAGCGAGGTTCCCGTGCCGGTTGTAGATGTAGTGATTGGCGTCAAATTGGTATTAAAACTGCTACCGCCAGCAACAGGAATTTGTGCTACCCAAGGTAGGTCATAATATTGATGTGCCACCGCCATAGCGACATTGCCATGATTGTCGTGGCCAATGACAGTTACAGTAATATTGCCGTCATCATCCCAATAATCAGTGCTAATGTTCAGTGTGTATCCCAGCTTCCCATCCGGTAAGGTGATAACGGTGGTGTCCAATCTGTTTCCATGACCTACGTCAATATGGATAAGATCGCCGAATTGCGCATCATGATCAACATGTCCCACAACCGTTACATAATCAGGTCTGGCTCCAGCAGCAAGGTCTTGCGGAACCCAGTTTTTAGCTGAGTCAATAGTGATGCCAATCTGAGCAACGGTATCAATCTCCACCGGCCTATCATCATGCCCGCGCGCAACGTTGCCAGCTGCATCCTTTGCCGTCACTTCAGCATGGATATTCGGGTCCATCAGCAGATCGAGCGTTGAAACCTGAGTGCTGAACACGTGCTGGCCGTTGCTGCCATCCTGCACCGGGGCATAGTAGGTCTGATGGTTGATGGTCAGTTCAACCAGATCCCCCACTCGTACATCGCCACCCAAGGTACCGGTCACGGTGGTCAGCGGGTTATGCGCATCTTTGTAGCTGATAACATCATCATTATGATCCGTCACCAGCGGGTCAATATGGACGATAGCCTCGGCGCGATCGTCAATTTTCACCGTGCTTGTCGCATCCGCCGTCGCGGTATTTCCTGCGGCATCATGGGTGCTAATCGTCGCCGTAATATTTGGATCGTTTTTCAACCACTGGGTATCCACCTCGACGCTATAGCCCAGCGTCCCCAGCTTCGGCAGTTCGACCACCGTCGCATCAACCGTATTGCCGTCAATTACCAAGTGAACGATATTTCCCTTGTGCGCGTCGCCGCCCACCGTGCCGCTGATGATCGTTTTCGGTGCCTGCAGTTCAGTACCGTTCAGAACGTTATCACCCGTCACGCGATCGATGGTGATCGCAGCAAAAGCCCGGTCGTCCAGATTAACGTCATGGTGCGCCACCACGTGCGCATGGTTCTTCGCCGCATCGGTAACGTCCATGGTGACTTCAATATGCGGGTTGGCGACCAGATCGGCGGTATTGACGATAATACGGTAGCCCAGATGGCCATTGATATCGTCCACCGAACCTTTATAAGTGACGCCGTTGATGGTCATGACCAGCGGGTCGCCTTTTTGAACTTCGCCGGTCACGGTGCCGCTCACAACCGTAGTGGTCTGATGCTGCTCGTCATAATTCAGCGTGTTGTCTGGCGTAACGTCGTCGATTGTAATCGTCGCGTCGATGCGGGTATCGATCACCACCGTGGTCTCAGCATTGGCCGTCGCCGGGTTGCCCGCAACATCGGTGGTGCTAACGGTGGCCGTTAAATGCGGATCGGACAGCAGATCGGCAGTACTGACTTTGATGCTATACCCGAGATGCCCACCCTGATCGATGACTTTCCCGGTCAGAGTGTGACCATTGACGGTCAGATACACGATGTCGTTCACATGCACATCACCGCCGACTTTGCCGGTGACCATCGTAAACTGATCATGCGACTCCGCACCGTTAATCATATTGTCGCCAGTAACCGGATCGATAGTCAGCAGCGCTTTCGCGTGCAAATCCACCGACAAATCATGCGTGGTTTCAGCTCTCTGCTGGTTGCCAGCACGATCTACTCCAACTACCTGCGCAAAAATATGCGGATCTTTCACCAGATCGCCCGTCAGCACATCCAGCTTATAGCCCAGCGCATTATTGTGCTCCGGGAGTTTCTGGACAGTTGCGTCGTAGTGGTGACCATTGATGGTAACGATCACTTTATCGCCCATGTGCACATCACCAGAAACGGTACCCATCACTTCGGTGGTGTGTTTTGTGGACTCGGCGCCGTTAATCATATTGTCGCCCGCCACGGTATCAATGGTAATCCCTGCCTGGGCGTGGTTATCAATTTTTACTGTATGCGTCGTGGACTTGACAACTTCGTTCCCCACGGCATCGTGCGACGTTACGGTAGCCTTGAAGGTGACATCTTTGTCCTGGTTGCTCTGGTTGTCGCTAAAGTCAGAGGACAGAACCGGGATTTGATACCCCAATTGACCGTTGCCCAGAACGATAACCTTGCCGGTATAGGTGTTACCGTTAATCTCAACGCGCACATCATCGTCAACCTGGGCGTCTTTACCCACGACGCCGCTAACCAACTGCCAGGTCTTGTCCAACTCGAAATGGTTGAGTACGTTATCATCCGTCACCGGATCAATCGTAATCGTCGCTTCCGCGTGCAGATCGATATGCACCATATGGTCGTGCGTTACCGTTGACGGGTTACCGTGTTCATCGACGGTTGAAATGGAGACATGGACCTTCTGGTCGCTGCCATCTTTCAGATTATCGGTGCTGACTTCAATGCTGTAACCCAGCGAATGGTCAGGCAGTTCAAAGACCTTGCCGCTATAGGTTTTGCCATTGAAGGTTAAGGTGACAACATCGTCTTTCTGCGCATCGCCGCCGACTGCCCCTGTAATCGTCGTCTTGTGCAACTGAGACTCAGCTTTGCTGATAATGTCATCACTTGCGACGGTATCGATGCCGATAGAGGCGCTGGCGTTCAGATCCAGCCCCACGGTACGCTCCGCAGTTGCCGTGGTTTCGTTATCATGATCGTCCGTGGTATGAATGCTGGCATGAATCACCGGGTTGTTGACCAGGTTCTGGGTATCCACCGGGATATGGTAGCCGAGGCCACCGTTTGCCAGCTTCTCCACTTCCCCCGAATAATGTTGGCCATTAATCACCAGCTCAACGATATCGTGCTCTTTTGCATCGCCGCTCACCGAGCCGCTGATGGTGGTCTTGCCGTTATTGTCCGTCGATTCCTTGATGTTGATGAAGTTATCATCCGTCACACCATCAATGGTGATATGCGATTGCGTGTACATATCGTTGCTAATGGTCAGGGTATTCTGACTGGTGACACTATTATGCGCCGCATCCGAGGAAGTTACGGAAACGGTAATTTGCGGGTGGGTCATCAGCATATGAGTATTGACCGGGAAGCTAAAGCCCAGCCCGCCGCCTGTCAGCGGGATAACCACACTGTGAATCACCTCGCCGCCCTTCAGCGCCAGAGTAACCGCATCCCCCACTTTCGCATCCGCGCCGGTAACGGTACCGGTAATTTGCGTGATACCGCCGTTGGCGGAAAACTCCTTGATATTAATAACGTCATCACCCGCGACGGTATCAATATGCACCTGGTTTACCGCAAAGTTGTCGATATGCACGCTGTGGTTGCTGATCGCCGTCACTTCGTTGCCTACCGCATCATGCGAGACAACCGTCGCCCTGATGTTGACGTTTTTATCCTGGTGGCCCTGGTTGTTGCTGAACGCCGACGAATCGACCGGGATTTGGTAGCCCAGTTGACCGTTATTCAGCGTAATGACTTCACCCGTAAACGTGTGGCCATTGATCTCAAGGCTGACAACGTCGTGAAGCTTCGCATCACCATCGACGGTGCCGGTGATGAGTTGCTGAGCCATATTCAGTTCGCTATGGTTCAGGGTGTTATCGGCGGTCACCTTATCAATCGTAATGCTCGCTTCCGCGTGCAGATCGATATGCACCATATGGTCGTGCGTTACCGTTGACGGGTTACCGTGTTCATCGACGGTTGAAATGGAGACATGGACCTTCTGGTCGCTGCCATCTTTCAGATTATCGGTGCTGACTTCAATGCTGTAACCCAGCGAATGGTCAGGCAGTTCAAAGACCTTGCCGCTATAGGTTTTGCCATTGAAGGTTAAGGTGACAACATCGTCTTTCTGCGCATCGCCGCCAACCGGCCCCGTGATGATCGTCTTATGCAGGTTGGACTCGGCTTTACTGATAATGTCATCACTTGCGACGGTATCGATGCCGATAGAGGCGCTGGCGTCCAGATCCAGCCCAACGTGGTGTTTCGTCACCGCCGTCATTTCGTTGCCATGCTCGTCCGTGGTATGGATGCTGGCATGAATCACCGGGTTGTTGACCAGGTTCTGGGTATCCACCGGGATATGGTAGACCAGATTGCCGTTCGCCAGCTTCTCCACTTCCCCCGAATAGTGTTGACCATTAATCACCAGCTGAACGGTGTCATGCTCTTTTGCATCTCCGCTCACCGTGCCACTGATGGTGGTCTTGCCGTGATTGTCCGTCGATTCCTTGATGTTGATAAAGTTATCAGCCGTCACGTCATCAATGGTGATATACGACTGTGTATACAGATCGGCGCTGATGGTTTTGGTTTCAGAATGCGTGACGCTGTTCCCTGCCGGATCCGTAGAGGTAACAGAAACCGTAAATTCCGGATGAGTTACCAGCTTATGGCTATTTACCGGGATGCTATAGCCCAGTCCACCGCCCGCCAGCGCGATAACCACACTGTGAATCACCTCGCCGCCCTTCAGTGCCAGGGTAACCGCATCCCCCACCTTCGCATCCACGCCGGTTACGGTACCGGTAATTTGCGTGATCCCGCCGTTGGCTAAAAACTCCTTGATATTAATAAGGTCATCACCCGCGACGGTATCAATATGCACCGCGTTTTCAGCGAAGTTATCGAGATGTACGTTGTGGTTGCTGGTGGCAATTGCCAGGTTACCTGCCGCATCGTGGGAAGTGACGCTGACGTGGACCGTCACGTCTTTCAGCACCTGACCGACGTTGTCAGAGAACACCGCAGAATCCACCTCGATGCGATAACCGAGGGTATTTTTCCCGGTATCAATCACCTGGCCGTGATACTGGTGGCCGTTAATTTCCACCAGCACCGGGTCGCCCGCTTTCGCGTCTTCCCCGCGCACGTTTCCGGTAATCGTCTGCTTCGCCGCCGACAGCTCAGTAAAGTTCAGGGTGTTGTCGGCGGTGACATCATGAATATTGACGGTGTTATGCGCTTTAGTGTCCAGCACCACGGTATGGTGCGCCAGCGCGGTCACTTCATTACCCACCGCATCGTGGCTGACCAGCGTCACCACCACCGCATTTTTACCTTCCTTCAGCGTGCCGACCGGCACCGCCACTTCGTAGCGCAGTTCGCCGTTATCATCGACCACCGTTCCGGTAAAATTCTGCCCCCGCACGCTGACGGTAACGGTATCCCCCGCTTTGGCATCGCCGCCTGCCACGCCGCTTATCAGCGTGGTCATGCGGTTTTCAATGGCGTTGACCACATTGTCGTTCGCGACGGTATCGATATGTACCGTGTTTTCCGCGAAGTTGTCGAGATGCACGCTGTGGGTGTCGGTGGCAATCGCCAGGTTGCCCGCCGCATCGTGAGACGTGACGCTGACATGGACCGTCACCTCTTTCAGCACATGACCGACGTTGTCAGAGAACGCCGCAGAATCCACCTCGATGCGATAACCGAGGGTATTTTTCCCGGTATCAATCACCTGGCCGTGATACTGGTGGCCGTTAATCTCCACCAGCACCGGGTCGCCCGCTTTCGCGTCTTCCCCGCGCACGTTTCCGGTAATCGTCTGCTTCGCCGCCGACAGCTCAGTAAAGTTCAGGGTGTTGTCGGCGGTGACATCATGAATATTGACGGTGTTATGCGCTTTAGTGTCCAGCACCACGGTACGGTGCGCCAGCGCGGTCACTTCGTTACCCACCGCATCGTGGCTGACCAGCGTCACCACCACCGCATTTTTACCTTCCTTCAGCGTGCCGACCGGCACCGCCACTTCGTAGCGCAGTTCGCCGTTATCCTCGACCACCGTCCCGGTAAAATTCTGCCCCTGTACACTGACGGTAACGGTATCCCCCGCTTTGGCATCGCCGCCTGCCACGCCGCTTATCAGCGCGGTCATGCGGTTTTCAATGGCGTTGACCACATTGTCGTTCGCGACGGTGTCGATATGTACCGTGTTTTCCGCGAAGTTGTCGATATGCACATCGTGGCTGCTGGTGGCAATCGCCAGGTTGCCCGCCGCATCGTGAGAGGTGACGCTGACATGGACCGTCACCTCTTTCAGCACATGACCCTGGTTATCGGAGAATGCGTCCGAATCCACCTCGATGCGATAACCGAGGGTATTTTTCCCGGTATCAATCACCTGGCCGTGATACTGGTGGCCGTTAATTTCCACCAGCACCGGGTCGCCCGCTTTCGCGTCTTCCCCGCGCACGTTTCCGGCAATCGTCTGCTTCGCCGTCGACAGCTCAGTAAAGTTCAGGGTGTTGTCGGCGGTGACATCATGAATATTGACGGTGTTATGCGCTTTAGTGTCCAGCACCACCGTGGTGTGCTGCACCGCCACCGCGGTGTTGCCTGCCGTATCCACCCCGGTCACCGTCACTTCCACATTGTTACTGCCTTCGGTCAGTACCGACGAGTCCACCGCCACTTCATAGCGCAGCGCCCCGTGTTCATCGGTCACCACCAGGCCGGTAAAGGTCCTGCCGTTCACCACCACCGCAACGTTATCGCCCGGCTGCGCATCCCCGGTCACCGCCCCGCTGATCAGCGTCGGCATCCGCGACTCACTGCGGTTCACGACATTATCCCCTGCCACGGTATCAATGCTGATGGCGTTGGCCGCCTGGGTGTCCAGTACCACGGTGCGGTGCGTCACGGCAGTGGCTTCATTGCCTACCGCGTCATGGCTTACCAGCGTCACCTGCACATCGTTAGCCCCCTCTTTGAGAGTTGCGGAAGGCACAACGATTTCATAGCGTAGCTGGCCATGATCGTCGAAAACCGTGCCGTGAAACGCTTTGCCCTGAATGGTCAACGTGACCGGATCACCCGCTTTCGCATCACCGCTGGCAATGCCAGAAATAATGGTCGGCATACGAAACTCATTAGCGTTGACGACATCATCATTCGCCACCGTTTCAATGGTCACGGCATTTTGCGCATACAGGTCGTTATCGACATGATGATCAGTGGAAACAATGGTGGTATTTCCTGCGTCGTCAGTAGAGGTTAACGTGGCGTGGATGTTCGGTTCATGCAGTAACCCCTGGGTCAGTACCGGGATGGTATAAGTCAGAGTCCCATTTCCTGGGTCGGTAACAACACCGGTATATTCTTTACCATCAACCAATAAAGTAACGATATCGCCGGGTTTAGTGTCGCCGCCGACCGACCCGTGGATCAGGGTTTGCGGTTGACGCGACTCTTCGTAGTTAATGAGGTTATCCGGCGTGACGTTATCAACGGTAATGTCGATGTGTGGTCCGGTAATATCAATCAGCGCATGATCAAAACTTTCTGCCGTTCGTCCCGTCACATCGGTGGCTATTGCCACCACTGTTACATTTCCCGGGACCAGTCCCCCCAGATCGGTATCAATATTCCAGTGCCCGTTGCTCACTGGAACAGTAACGGTGAATGTGTTTTTTTGGCTATCGGTGAAGGTGAGTGTGATGTGATTTTGATTACTGGTGCCGCTTAAATGGGTCTGATGGAATTCGCTTTTGTTAATGAAACCGTCGTTGCCGGCAAACTCGGTAATTTGTACCTCAGGCGGGAAAACACTCGCGGAACCTGCGGTAACTCCCCCTATCGGCAGATTGATATCCCAGTTCGGGCTTCCCAGACCTTTAGTGTTAAAACCTGCTGTCGGATCAACCACCTGCCCGGTCAATTCAAGCTGAACCAGAGTGTGCCCCCCGCCGCCACCTTCTAATGTTACCGGTGCTTCATTACCCGCCGCGGTGGCTTCCAGCACCTGCGTCGGGTCAGCGCCATCGGCAATGGCCTTTTGTGCGGCGGCAATATCCTGAGCACTACTTTCCGGATGATGGCTGGCCTGTAGACCGTGCTCACCCCAATGGCTATTACGGCCTATATCCAGCGTTTTTCCGTCTGGTAAAGAGATACTTACCGCGCCGCTGGCACCGGTCACAATTTCTTCACCGCTATATACCCTGTCGCCTTCATGAACCAGTCGTTGTGCACCATTGGCATCAACTACGTAAACCTGTCCAATAATTGCTTTGATCACACCGAGTAATTTGCTCACCGTAACCTCACTTAATTACCATCATTATTTTTATAAACTCGTTAATATATTAACAAACAAATATCACATTCAATTAATGTAAACATTAATATCTCAATGTAGAAAAAAACACATTTTATAGAATGCAATTACATGAGACTTGACTGGCAAATGAATATAATAAAAAATAACCAAAAATAAAACACGATGTGACAAAACATGTCGCTGAATAGCTGATTACAGTCATCAATTAAGACAATTCATATTTGTTAATTAATATAACGTGTTTGTAAAAATGGATGATAGCGACGACACCTGGATGTCATAACCGTGAGATATAGGGCATTCATGTCATGAAGAAGTTTTTAGTTTTTCTGCTTTCATGTTTTTCAATAAATGCAGTAAACGCAGAAGACTTACAAAATACCGTTAAAGATGCATTAGCGAATCATCCTGAAGTTAATGCTGCAATAAATAGCCGTTATTCCTCGGAGCAAGATCTGCGTGCGGCACAAGGTGGCTATTTGCCATCACTGAATTTAAATGCCGAGGCCGGGCGCAAAAATGTTGATGATGCAACTACCCGCGCTGCAGGACGCAATAACGGTCTGACTCAATCACCTAACGAGGCGACTATCAGCCTCGAGCAAAATGTGTTTAACGGCTTTGCGACCAACAGCGAAGTGGCGCGCCAAAAAGCGACCGTAGACTCACGCGCTTACAGCGTGATGAACACCAGCGAAAGCACCGCTTATGCGGTGATTCAGGCCTATTTCGACGTGCTGCAACGCGAAGAGTTTGTTCGCCTTGCTGAAGACGATCTGGCGAACCACGAGCGCATTTATGACCAGATAAAACTGCGTACCGATCAGGGCGTTGGGCGCTCCGGGGATTTTATGCAGGCCGAAGCGCGTCTGGCGCAGGCGCGTAACAACCTGCTGACCGAGCAGACTAACCTTGAAGACGCGAAAACCACCTTTGTCAGCGTGACGGGCATGGATCCGCAGGGCTTAAGCCAGCCAGAAAGCATTGACTCTCAGCTGCCAACCTCGCTGGAAGATGCCAAAAGTCGGATGGAAAAAAATAATCCATTACTGAAGTCTGCCAATGCGGACATCGAAGCTGCGCACCAGCAGTATGAAGCGTCGAAATCAACCTTCTATCCACGTGTGGACGTTGAGCTTTCCCGAGGGATTAGCAACAACACCGATACCACCAGCGCACACACCGAAGAGTGGGAAGCGATGGTCAAACTGCATTACAACCTGTACCAGGGCGGCAGCGACAAAGCCAACATGAACTCCCGCGCTTATCTGCACAAGCAGGCTCAGGATGTACGTAATAACACGCTGCGCCAGCTGAATCAGGAGCTACGCCTGGCCTGGACCGCACTGCAAAACGCTCGCGCCCAGCTTCCTTCGGCGGAAGAATATGCCGACCGCAGCGTCAAAGTGCGCACGGCTTATCAGGATCAATTTAGTCTTGGCGAGCGTACGCTGCTGGATTTACTCGATAGTGAAAATGAAGTGTTCTCCTCTAAACGCCGTCTTGTTGAATTACGTTATCTGGCCATGACCAGTGGCTATCGTATTAGCGAACGCACCGGTGAATTAATGAATATTCTAAAAATTACACCTCCGCCATCGGGGCAACCGGTAGATTCAGCAGAAGAAAATAGCCTACCGGAACTTCATTAATAATTATTAATCCCCAATAAATCCCTGACCTGCACGCTTATAATTAGCTTGCTATTATTTAACCGTGCACGGTCAGAATGGTTGCGAAAATGAGTGCACAAGCCGAATTATTAAATGACGTCCCTGAGAATTACGCTCGTCCTAATTCTCAACATCACGACCCACGTAGCCATAATGACGACCCGTTATTAGATAGCTTACTGATTCTGTGTTCTCTGCACGGTAAACCGGCGAGTCGTTCAACATTAAGCAGTGGCCTGCCATTAGAAAACGATCGGCTCACGCTGAATATATTTCCACGCGCAGCGGCAAGGGCCGGTTTAAAGGCGCGAGTCGTCACGCGCACGCTCGATGAAATTCCGGCAATGTCTCTGCCTGCTGTCTTGTTATTGAACGCAGGGGGAACCGGGGTGTTGTTGGCATGGAACGATGACGGCAGCGCCCGCTTTATGCCCAGCGAAAGCGAAGGTGGGGAAATTTGCGTTGATGCCGCCACGCTTGAGCAAAACTATGCGGGCAAAGTCATTTTTGCGCATCCGCGCCACGAATTCGATTTGCAGGCAGAGGCCTTTCTGCCGCGTACCAAATCCTGGTTTAAAGACACGCTGAAGCTGTCGCATTTTCTGTATATGGATGCGGTATTGGCCAGTCTGTTAATCAACCTGATTGCGCTCGGCACACCGCTCTTTACCATGAATGTGTATGACCGCGTCGTGCCAAACCAGGCAACGGTCACACTATGGGTGCTGGCAGTCGGCATCTGCTTGGCTTTTGTCTTTGATCTGATTTTAAAAATGCTGCGCGGTATCTGCCTTGATATTGCAGGTAAGAAAAGCGATCTCATCATCTCTTCAACCCTGTTTGAGCGCATTGTCGGTATGGAGATGAAAGAGCGCCCGGCACGCGTGGGCAGCTTTGCACAAAACATTCACGAGTTTCAGTCACTGCGTGATTTCCTCTCATCCCTCACTTTGACGACGATTATCGATTTGCCCTTCACCCTGTTACTGCTGATTGTTATTGGCATTATCGGCGGCGCGCTGGCATGGATCCCGGTACTGACATTACCGATTGCCCTGTTGTGCAGTTGGGCACTACAAAAGCCGGTCAACGCTGCTGTGGCAAAAACCATGAGCCTCGCCAGCGAACGTCAGGCGCTACTGATTGAAACCCTGAGCAGTCTGGATGCCATCAAAGTGAATAATGCCCAAAGCGAACGCCAGTTCCAGTGGGAACAAACGCTGGGCAGCCTGAGCCGTCTCGAACTGCGGGTGAAAACCTTGTCCAGCCTGGCCAGCAACCTTACCGGCTGGTTCCAGCAAATTTCAGGCGTGGTGATGATCATCGTCGGGGTGTACATGATTATCGACGGCAAACTGAGTATGGGTGGCTTGATCGCCTGCTACATGCTCAATGGTCGCGCCTTGATGCCGCTGGGTCAGCTCACAGGCCTTATCGCCCGCTATCAGCAGGCGAAACTGACCATCAAAAACACTGAGAAAATGATGTCGCTGACGCAGGAGCGCCGTGCGGATGAAAACCCGCTCAAGCGTGAACAGTTACAGGGCAGCATTGAATTTCGCGATGTGGATTTCAGCTACCCGGAGCAACAAAACCTGTCGCTGCACAAAATTAACCTGACCATTCAGCCAGGTGAGCGCATCGGCATTATCGGGCGCAGCGGTTCCGGTAAAAGTTCGCTGAGTAAACTAATCGTCAATTTATACCAGCCGAGCGCCGGGAACCTGCTGATCGATGGTATCGACTCTCGTCAGTTGGATGTGAACGATCTGCGCCACAGCATCGGCTACGTGCCACAGGACATCCAGCTATTCAACGGCACGCTGCGCGATAACCTGCTGTGCGGAGCGCGCTATGTCGATGACGAAACCATGCTGCGAGCGGCAGAACTGGCTGGCGTCAACGAATTCGCACGCCTGCATCCCGACGGCTATAACCTGCAGGTCGGCGAACGCGGCTCCCAGCTTTCCGGCGGGCAACGGCAGGCGGTGGCGCTCGCGCGCGCACTGTTGCTTGATCCCCCTCTCCTGCTACTGGATGAACCCACCAGTTCGATGGACAACACCAGCGAAGAGAAGATCAAACACGCGCTGGCCCCCTGTATTGCGGGAAAAACGTTATTACTGGTCACGCACCGCGCTTCCATGCTGTCGCTGGTTGACCGTCTGATTATTGTTGATAAAGGTCGCATCATCGCAGACGGTCCGAAAGGGGTAGTGATGGATGCGTTGAAAAAGGGGCAAATTAATGCGTCTCGCTGATCTCCTGACTCGTGCCCGCAGCTATATGCAGCACTATTTTCGCGGTCGTGATGAAAATCAAACCGACAGTATTAATGAGGTCAGTCAGGCCATAATTGATGATGCCCCAAGAGTGATACGACTGACGTTGTGGGTGATCCTCGCGCTGGTGGTGCTGTCCTTCATCTGGGCTGGTTTTGCAAAAATTGATGAAGTGACACGCGGTGAAGGCAAAGCGATCCCTTCATCAAAACTGCAAAAAATCCAGAACCTGGAAGGGGGCATTGTCACCGAGCTGTACGTGCATGAAGGGCAAATCGTTAACGCCGGAACTCCACTACTGCACCTCGATGACACGCGCTTCGCCTCCAACGTGGGTGAAACTGAAGCCGACAAACTCGGTCTGCGCGCCAAGGTAGAACGCCTGACGGCGGAAGTTGAAAACCGGGACTTTGTGATTTCACCCGAGATAGCCAGCCAGGCGCCGGAAGTCGCCCGGGGAGAAACCGAGCTGTACAACAGCCGCCGGGAACAATTTCACAACGAAATTTCCGGGCTCGAAGAACAGCTGGTGCAGAAAAAACAGGAACTGCGCGACTTTGAGTCCAAGGAGGATCAGTTTAAGCACAGCCTCGGGTTAATCCGTCAGGAAATCAAAATGTCCGAGCCGCTGCTCGCTT
Organism: Citrobacter portucalensis; assembly: GCF_002042885.1. Lineage (GTDB taxonomy): Bacteria > Pseudomonadota > Gammaproteobacteria > Enterobacterales > Enterobacteriaceae > Citrobacter > Citrobacter portucalensis. Next base: position 307,156 of record NZ_MVFY01000002.1, on the reverse strand, counting down.
CAGGCGCCATTTCAAAAGTCGAACTGCTGCGACTGCGTCGTACCGAAGTGGAAACCGCCGGGCAGCTCAATTCTATTAGCCTGTCGCTGCCCAAGGCTACGTCAGAAATTAAAGAGATTGAGAATAAAATCGGTGAAAGCCGTGGCCGTTTCCAGAGCGATGCGCTGGCCCAACTCAATGAAGCTCGCACTAATCTGAGTAAAACCCAGGCAAGCGTTAAAGCACTGGAGGATCGGGTGAACCGTACCATGGTCACCTCACCGGTGCGGGGTATCGTCCAGCAGGTGATGGTGAATACTATCGGCGGCGTCATTCAACCGGGCAGCGATCTGGTGGAAATCGTTCCGCTGGATGACAAACTGTTAATCGAAGCCAAAATCCAGCCGCGCGATATCGCCTTCCTCCATCCGGGTCAACATGCGATGGTGAAATTTACCGCTTACGATTACACCATTTATGGCGGTCTGCAAGGCGAAGTAGTGCAGATAAGCCCGGACACCGTTACCGATAAGCAGGGGCGAAGCTTTTATATTGTGCGTTTGCAGACGGACAAAAATTACCTGGGAACAAAAGAGCATCCGATGCTGATCATTCCCGGCATGGTGGCGAGCGTCGATATTCTCACCGGCAAGAAAACGATTCTGAGCTACCTGTTAAAACCGATTATTCGCGCACGCGCGGAAGCACTCAGAGAACGTTGATCGGTTGCGCTCCCTTACATTTTGCCGGGGAGCGCATGAATTTATAACGGCGTGCAAAAAGAGAGCTTTCCACGATTCAGGGTGATTTTCCCGTCATTAACCAGCTCCTGTAACACCTTATGGATGGCACTACGTGAAATATGGTTACGGGTCAAAATAAAAGTATACACGGATGTTTTCTCGCGAACCTCTGGTTCCATCGACCAGATATATTTCACGTGTTCAATAATCTGCTCACGTATAGTGCGGTGCGACTGCAACGCCTCACGCTGAAAATAACGTTGAAGATGATGCGTTAAGATATCAAACGCCTGCTTCCATAAGTTTTTGGTCGTAAACAGGTGATCGGCATTTTGTACGCTCATCGCCCACATTTCACAATCGGTATCACAACGTAAATAGTGACCAGCCACTTCCGTACGCATTTGTGGCAGGCCGAGAATAGCAGGTGCAGAAATACTCACGGTGACTAAATCGTTTTCCACACGATAAACAGAGACAGTCCCTTTCTCCAGAAATAAGATTTGTCCATCGGTCTTCAAATCAATACGCTGACGTTTTTTACGTAACGACAGCCAGGCATTATCCGACTTCTTCATTTCATCGCCAACGAGCACTACAGCATTTTCAATTTCTTTCTGGAACATGGGACTCTCTACCGCAAATTATGGCTTAGTCAAAAAGATGGTTAAATTTACTCGGCACTAAAAATAAATGTCAGCTCGCAAACAAGCTGACATTTATTCCCATCTACATCTACCACCGGCATTCCCTGGTACCATTGACGCGTTAAGGTTCATGCTGTTTTCGCGTGGTGGTGCCATGCAGTATATGGCGCTGTCCATAAAGAATTAATGGCAATCATCTTTGTCGACATTTTTTCATCTTTCTGTTCTTTGCAGAGTAGCCAAAAAGATACAATCAATTGATTTTAATGGATTTTATTTTCATTAAAAAGTTTTCATTCTTGTTATATTATGATACCAATTTGCAACACTTCGCGGTTCTCGCTGTGGAATCAGGTCCATGCTGGTGGTCTTTATAGGCTCAGTGGTATCATGACTAAACAACCACCAGACGCATCATCAAGAGTAGAGACAATATGTCTGAGACTGGCAATGTCAGTTATCTGATTGAAAATAGAATAATATTTACGCCAGCCACACAATGTCTGGCGCGGGTAGATCACCCCAATCAGCGGATAAAACTCAAACACTCAGCGTCGTTATGTCTTTTATTACTTATTCAACATCGCGGGCAAGTGGTTTCTCAAAACGAATTGCTGGAATTCGGTTGGGGTAAAAATCACCGGCAGGTGAGTTTCAACGCCTTTTATCAAAGCATTCTCTCGTTGCGTAAAAGCTTACTGCAGCTGGAGCTTGAACAACCGCTGATCACAACGATCCCCCGCAAAGGGCTGATCATTCAAGAAGAGTTTGATATTCAGGTCATTGAAACACAGGAGGAGAACTCTGCTTCTGCTGAAGAATCCTTAGCGCCAGATGCCACCATTGAGGAATTTTTGGCTGACACACCGCGTCAACCTTTGATAACGGCTGCAGAAACAGTAATGTTGGCACTTACCCTGATAATTTGTGTGCTGATATTATATCCGTGGCAAGCCAGCGATGATTATTTCTCCGGCTATATCACTGCGGATAAAGCACCCACTGGCTGTCAGTATTATTTCAATAACGATGCCAGTAATTTCTCCCGGCATACCGCGTTTATCGACAAAAACCCAGGACTGTGTCAGAGCCATAAATTTATCTATATCACGACCTATCCTGAGTCTAAGAAACTGTCCGTGCTGGTGTGTCGCTCACCGATAAAAGCTAGGCAAGAAAATGCCTGTCAGTCGGTATATTACCCACGGTATGATAGCTAATGAACTTATATCCCCGAACGTCCCGCATCCAGACAGGTATTATCCTGCTGTTTTGTTTTGCTGCGCTTATTCTTACTGTCGTCTATCGGTACAGTAAGAACAATGGCGAGTTACATGATCTCACCTGCCGCTCTGCCATCGAAATTGTACGCAATACAAGCTCGTTCCGAGGGATTATTGATATTAAAACCGGGGGCAGTAAAGGTATTGTGAATATTGATGGTATTATCAAAGATGCCGAAAATAATGAGCAAACCGTGCAACGCATGGTACTTTTTACACAATCCAGCTACGGCTCAAGCCCGGTTTGGATTTCACAGAAAATCCAAATTTCCAATCGCGAAACAGCTCCCGCCAGCCTTATTCAGGAACTCCTCCCCGATTTTTTCCTGACCAACACCAGCGTATCCAACGTCGATTTTTTTGCACTGAACAGCGCGACATACCTGATTACCAAAGAGGGGATCCCCTATCTGTACTGCCAGAATTATGCTTTGCCGGAAAATGAATAATCAATAAGCGTTCTGGCGGCAAAACCTACGGATGAATCTCAGTCGTTGTCGGTGATAAGATAGACCATTCAGGTCGAGCCAACGCTCGTCGTTACTGCCCATCAGGCGGCTTTCGAATGACAAATTTGTGGGTTTATGTGAGTTTCCAGGGGCTCACGTGAGACTGCCCAGGTCCCCAAAAAGATTAAAAAAAGAGCAAAAGCGATATGAAAGAGTCACTTGATACGGACTTCACGAACCACACCCCAATGATGCAGCAGTATCTCAAGCTGAAAGCCCAGCACCCGGAGATACTGTTGTTTTACCGCATGGGCGACTTTTACGAACTGTTTTATGACGATGCGAAACGTGCGTCTCAGCTGCTTGATATTTCCCTGACCAAACGCGGCGCGTCTGCGGGCGAGCCAATCCCGATGGCGGGCATTCCTCACCATGCGGTAGAAAACTACCTCGCCAAGCTGGTCAACCAGGGTGAGTCCGTCGCTATTTGTGAGCAGATTGGTGATCCGGCGACCAGCAAAGGTCCGGTCGAGCGCAAAGTGGTGCGTATCGTCACGCCAGGCACCATCAGTGATGAAGCGCTGTTACAGGAACGCCAGGACAACCTGCTGGCCGCTATCTGGCAGGACAGTAAAGGTTATGGTTACGCCACGCTGGATATCAGCTCCGGGCGTTTTCGTGTTAGCGAACCCGCCGACCGCGAGACCATGGCCGCAGAATTGCAGCGCACCAATCCAGCTGAACTGCTGTATGCCGAAGATTTCGCTGAAACTTCACTGATTGAGGGACGTCGCGGATTACGTCGTCGTCCACTATGGGAATTTGAAATCGATACCGCTCGCCAGCAGCTAAACCTGCAGTTTGGCACACGGGATCTGATTGGCTTTGGCGTGGAAAACGCCCCGCGTGGATTATGCGCGGCAGGCTGCCTGCTGCAATACGTAAAAGATACCCAGCGTACCTCGCTGCCGCATATTCGTTCCATCACCATGGAACGTCAGCAGGACAGCATCATTATGGATGCCGCCACGCGCCGCAATCTGGAAATTACCCAGAACCTGGCGGGTGGTGTTGAAAACACGCTGGCTTCAGTACTCGACTGCACCGTGACGCCGATGGGCAGCCGTATGCTCAAACGCTGGCTGCATATGCCGGTCCGTGACACCAAAGTCCTCACTGAGCGCCAACAGACCATCGGCGCGCTACAGGATTCCACCGGTGAATTGCAACCCGTGCTGCGTCAGGTCGGCGATCTGGAACGTATCCTTGCTCGTCTGGCCCTGCGTACCGCGCGCCCGCGCGATCTGGCCCGTATGCGTCATGCCTTCCAGCAATTACCAGAACTGCGCGCACAACTGGAAAGCATAGACAGTGCCCCCGTGCAGATGCTGCGCGAGAAAATGGGTGAGTTTGCTGACCTGCGTGAACTGCTGGAACGTGCCGTAGTGGAAGCTCCACCTGTGCTGGTTCGCGACGGTGGCGTCATCGCCCCCGGCTATAACGAAGAACTGGACGAGTGGCGAGCGCTGGCTGATGGCGCAACTGACTATCTGGACAGACTGGAAATTCGTGAGCGCGAGCGCACAGGTCTGGATACGCTGAAAGTTGGGTTTAACGCCGTCCATGGCTACTACATTCAGATCAGTCGCGGGCAAAGTCATCTGGCGCCGATTAACTATGTGCGTCGCCAGACGCTGAAAAATGCCGAACGCTACATTATTCCGGAGCTGAAAGAGTACGAAGACAAAGTTCTGACATCAAAAGGCAAAGCGCTGGCGCTGGAAAAACAGCTGTACGATGAGCTGTTCGACATGCTGCTGCCGCACCTGGCTGATTTGCAACAAAGCGCCAGCGCGCTGGCAGAGCTGGACGTACTGGTCAACCTTGCGGAACGCGCTTATACCCTGAATTACACCTGCCCGACCTTCACCGACAAGCCTGGTATTCGTATTACCGAGGGACGTCATCCGGTGGTTGAACAGGTGCTGACCGAGCCGTTTATCGCCAACCCACTTAACCTCTCGCCTCAGCGACGGATGCTGATTATCACCGGCCCGAACATGGGGGGTAAAAGTACCTATATGCGCCAGACTGCGTTAATTGCGCTGCTGGCCTACATCGGCAGCTACGTTCCGGCGCAGAAAGTAGAGATTGGGCCTATCGACCGCATCTTTACCCGCGTGGGCGCGGCGGATGATCTGGCCTCCGGTCGTTCTACCTTCATGGTAGAAATGACCGAAACCGCCAACATTCTGCATAACGCCACCGAGAACAGCCTGGTGCTGATGGATGAGATTGGACGCGGCACCTCCACCTACGACGGCCTGTCGCTGGCGTGGGCGTGCGCTGAAAATCTGGCCAATAAAATCAAAGCATTAACGTTGTTTGCCACCCACTACTTCGAACTGACTCAGTTACCGGAGAAAATGGAAGGCGTAGCAAATGTGCATCTTGATGCGTTAGAGCACGGCGATACCATCGCCTTCATGCACAGCGTACAGGATGGTGCGGCGAGCAAGAGCTATGGTCTGGCGGTAGCTGCCCTGGCTGGTGTACCAAAAGAGGTTATTAAACGCGCGCGGCAAAAACTGCGCGAACTGGAAAGCATCGCGCCGAATGTTGCTGCAACTCAGGTCGACGGCACACAGATGTCGCTCCTGTCAGCTCCGGAAGAAACGTCGCCCGCCGTTGAAGCACTGGAAAATCTCGACCCGGATTCGCTAACGCCTCGCCAGGCGCTGGAGTGGATCTACCGGTTGAAGAGTCTGGTGTAACGCCGTAATGCCCGATGGTGATACGCTTATCGGGCCTATAAAATATCACTATATGTAGGCCGGGTAAGGCAAAGCCGCACCCGGCGTGTTGATTAGCGCTTATCTTCTGCCAGTAGCGGTGGAATACTCGGCACCATCGGTGCGTCATCAATATCCTTCTGCGTCATGCGAAACGCTTGCGGATAGTGCTCGCGGCTGGTACGGCGTAGCGGCTCAGTATCACGCCAGGTGTATAGACAATGCTGGCACTGATATACCGTCCAGATACCTTTTACCGGCGAGTTTGCCATCATTTCAATATGTTCATCGGCACAACGTGGACAAATCATCTGCTACTCCTTATTTACGGTTGGCCAGCATGGCGGTCAGTTTTTCTGCCCAGGCTTTCGTTTCCGGTAAATCGCATACCGGCTGGCTGTAGTGCCCACGGTTATCCGGCGCAACCGGCGTGGTCGCATCAATAATTAACTTGTCGGTAATCCCCGCCGGACTGGAACCCGGATCAAGCTCCAGCACCGACATATTCGGCAATTGCACCAGATCGCCCGCCGGATTGACCTTCGAAGACAGCGCCCACATCACCTGCGGCAGGTTGAACGGATCAACATCCTCATCAACCATAATCACCATTTTCACGTAACCCAGGCCATGCGGCGTCGTCATTGCGCGCAGCCCCACCGCGCGGGCAAAGCCGCCGTAGCGTTTTTTGGTGGAGATAATTGCCAGCAAACCGTGGGTATACATGGCATTCACCGCCTGCACCTCCGGGAATTCGGCTTTCAACTGTTGATACAGCGGTACGCAGGTTGCCGGCCCCATCAGGTAGTCAATCTCCGTCCACGGCATCCCCAGATACAGCGATTCAAAAATAGGTTTGGTGCGATAAGAGACTTTATCGATACGCACGACCGTCATATTACGTCCACCGGAATAGTGCCCGGTAAACTCGCCAAACGGCCCTTCGATTTCACGCTTACGGCTTTCAATTACCCCTTCGAGGATCACTTCTGAACCCCATGGCACGTCAAAGCCGGTGAGCGGCGCGGTAGCGATCGGATACGGACTTTCACGCAGCGCTCCCGCCATTTCGTATTCCGACTGATCGTACTTCAGCGGCGTGGCCCCCATCAGGGTGATGATCGGATCGTTACCCAGCGTGATGGCAATCGGCAGATCTTCACCGCGCTCTTCGGCTTTATGCAGGTGCAGCGCGATATCGTGCATCGGCACCGGCTGCAGGCCAAGCTTGCGTTTACCCTTCACTTCCATACGATAAATGCCGACGTTCTGTTTGCCAAAGTTGTCCGGATCCAGCGGATCGCGCGACACCACGCAGGCTTTATCAAGATAGAAACCGCCGTCGCCATCGTTCAGGCGAAACAGCGGCAGAATATCAAACAGGTTGATCTCATCACCATCAACACAGTTTTCAGCCCACGCCGGATTGGCGCGACGCTCCGGCGTAACCGGAAATTTATCCCAACGGCGAATAAACTCATCAATCTGTTTTTTCACTGGGGTATTTGGCAGCAGGCCTAAAGAGATGGCGTGATTCTGCCACGAACCAATAGTGTTCATCGCCACACGGGCGTCGGTAAAACCACGAATATTGTCAAACCACAGCGCTGGCGCACCGTCACCAATGCGTCCGGTCGCATTGGCTGCCGCAGCCAGATCCGGCTCGGCGTTAACTTCTTCACTGATTTTCAGCAATTGTCCCTGGTCATCCAGCGCCTGTAAAAAGCTGCGCAAATCATCAAATGCCATTATTCATTCTCCTGTGAAAAATTCTGCGCCTGCCGTAAACCCTGCCAGCGACGGGCGTTGGGGTGTTCCAGACCAAACTGATCGAGCACACGCGCAACGATATGCTGAGTGATGTCATCGACCGTTTGCGGGTGGTTGTAATACGCGGGCATGGGCGGGACCATCGCCGCGCCCATGCGGGAAAGCGCGAGCATGTTTTCCAGATGAATAGTGCTAAGCGGCATTTCACGCGGAACCAGCACCAGCTTGCGCCCTTCTTTCAGCACCACATCGGCAGCGCGCCCCACCAGCCCTTCCGCGTAGCCTGCACGAATACCGGCCAGGGTTTTCATACTGCAGGGGATAATGATCATGCCGTCAGTGCGAAACGATCCAGAGGAGATGGTCGCCGCCTGGTCCGCCGGGTTGTGGCAAAAATCGGCCAACGCAGACACATCGCGGACGCTGTACGGCGTTTCCAGTTCAATAGTGGTTTTGGCCCACTTTGACAGCACCAGATGGGTTTCCACCTCGGGCATTTCTCGCAGTGCCTGCAATAGCGACACACCAAGGGGAGCGCCGGTTGCCCCGGTCATTCCGACAATTAGCCTCATTTAGCCTCTCAATTTTTGTTCGTATACGAACATTTTGATTAAAATACTCTCACATAACATTTCGGGCAAGGTCATCGAGCACAGATCGCTAAAGCCGCAATTGTTAAAAAAAGATGCGTAACCCGCTATGATAGAGACTGACAGGAATTCCGGAGCGCTCATGCCGTTACGAAATAAAGCATTTCACCTTTTACGTCAGCTCTTCCAGCAGCATACATCCCGCTGGCAACATGAATTACCGGACCTGACCAAACCACAGTATGCGGTAATGCGCGCCATTGCTGAACGTCCCGGCATTGAGCAGGTTGACCTGACCGAAGCCGCAGTCTGTACCAAGGCAACCCTTGCGGAAATGCTGAGCCGAATGGAAAAACGGGAGCTGGTCAGGCGTGAACATGACCCGGCAGATAAGCGTCGACGGTTTGTTTATTTGACCGCGCAAGGAGAAGCGTTACTGGCCAGCGCAACTCCGTTAGGCGATAGCGTGGATGATGAGTTTCTGGGGCGATTATCTGATGCAGAACGTGAGCAGTTCACACGTCTGGTGCGTAAGATGATGAACTAATCTGCCGGATGGCGACATAAATGTCTTATCCGGCCAACAAAGTCCAGCTCCCCGTAGGCCTGATAAACGCAGTGCCATCAGGCAACAAACATAGAAAAAGGCCAGTCCCAATGAGACTGGCCTTTCTTGATAGAACTTGTGCTTACTCGCGGAATAACGCTTCGATATTCAGTCCCTGAGTCTGCAGGATTTCACGCAGACGACGCAGACCTTCAACCTGAATCTGGCGAACACGTTCACGGGTGAGACCAATTTCACGGCCCACATCTTCCAGTGTCGCAGCTTCGTACCCCAGCAGACCAAAACGACGTGCCAGCACTTCACGCTGTTTGGCGTTCAGTTCGAACAGCCATTTGACGATGCTCTGTTTCATATCATCGTCTTGCGTGGTGTCTTCCGGGCCGTTTTCCTTTTCATCGGCCAGAATATCCAGCAACGCTTTTTCGGAATCGCCACCCAGCGGGGTGTCTACCGAGGTAATACGCTCGTTGAGTCGGAGCATACGGCTGACGTCATCAACCGGTTTATCCAGTTGTTCAGCAATCTCTTCTGCGCTCGGTTCGTGGTCCAGTTTATGCGACAACTCACGCGCGGTACGCAGATAGACGTTCAGCTCTTTTACAATATGAATCGGCAGTCGGATCGTACGGGTTTGGTTCATAATCGCCCGTTCAATCGTCTGGCGGATCCACCAGGTTGCGTATGTTGAGAAGCGGAACCCGCGTTCCGGGTCAAACTTCTCGACTGCACGGATCAGTCCCAGATTGCCCTCTTCAATCAGGTCCAGCAATGCCAGACCACGATTGCCATAACGACGAGCAATTTTCACCACCAGACGCAGGTTACTTTCAATCATGCGACGGCGAGAAGCGACATCCCCACGCAGTGCGCGACGCGCAAAATAAACTTCTTCTTCGGCTGTTAACAGTGGTGAATAACCAATCTCACCAAGGTAAAGCTGAGTCGCGTCCAACACACGCTGTGTGGCCCCCTGCGATAACAGCTCTTCTTCAGCCAGGTCGTTATCACTGGGTTCCTCTTCACTCAAGGCTTTTTCATCAAAAGCCTCTACTCCGTTCTCATCAAATTCCGCATCTTCATTTAAATCATGAACTTTCAGCGTATTCTGACTCATAAAGGTGGCTCCTACCCGTGATCCCTAACGGAACTAGCACGTGAAAGCCTGGTTCCGCCGAATTATCGCTGCGGTAAATAGCGCAGCGGGTTTACGGATTTCCCCTTGTAACGAATTTCAAAATGCAAGCGTGTTGAACTGGTTCCGGTGCTACCCATGGTAGCTATTTTCTGCCCCGCCTTGATTTCTTGTTGTTCCCGGACCAGCATTGTATCGTTATGGGCGTAGGCACTCAGGTAATCATCGTTGTGTTTGATGATAATAAGATTACCGTAACCGCGCAGTGCGTTACCGGCATATACGACGCGTCCATCTGCGGTCGCGACAATAGCCTGTCCTTTACTGCCTGCAATATCGATCCCTTTATTGCCACCTTCAGTAGCCGCGAAGTTTTCGATTACTTTGCCGTCAGTCGGCCAGCGCCAGGTAGAGATTGGCGAGCTGGTTGACGTTGAGCTTGCAGTTGATTCGGTTGCGCTAACTGCTGGAGCCGTTACAGGCGCTGTGACAACGGTCCCAGCAGGCTTGTTGTTCGGCAACATTTTATTAGCACTTTGTTCACCTGAATCCTCAGAATACGTAATTGTTGGTTTCGAAGCAACAGCAACGGTGGAATTTTGTGCAGGGTTGGTCACAACTCCTTGCTGTGCTGCATCCGCCTGGGTGATGGCATTCCCACCAGTAATCGGTGTACCCGACGCGTTGCCCACTTGCAGAGTTTGACCGACATTCAGGCCATACGGGGCCGGAACGTTATTGCGTTGTGCGAGATCACGGAAATCGTTCCCGGTAATCCAGGCGATATAGAAAAGGGTATCGCCTTTCTTAACAGTATAGGTACTGCCGCCCGTATAGCTACCTTTCGGAATGTTCCCATACTTACGGTTGTACACAATACGACCGTTTTCCATCTGCACAGGCTGTTCCGCAACAGGCTGGATCTGTGTTGACTGTGTGGTCGGACGCTGCACCGGCTGGATCTGTGGCGTTTGCTGTACTGTCGACGTCGAGCCCATTTTTGGTGGAGGCGTAATCAGCATGCCGGAATTGGTGTTCGTTGATGCACCGCCATCAACGGAACTGACCGGTGCAGGTGGATTCGAGGTATTTGAACAACCTGCCAGCCATAATGAAACCAGTGACAATGCCGCAATGCGGCGAACGGTAAATTTGTGGCTTCCCGCGCTCATTTATCCCCCAGGAAAATTTGGTTAAAACCAGTGACGTAATCACCGTGCAAGGCATCGGACTGGGCACTGGAAACGTGACCACGATACGCTTACTAATTCCAGAATATCCAGGAAAACTCCAGGTATTCATTGCCTGTATCTACGCAAGCTCCCCTTTTACTAAGGGAACGAAACGTACGGCCTCCACGGTATCGATAATAAATTCGCCTCCCCGACGACGCACCCGTTTCAGAAACTGATGCTCGTCGCCCACGGGTAAGACGAGAATGCCGCCTTCATCCAACTGCATCATTAGCGCAGTTGGGATCTCAGGCGGCGCTGCCGTAACAATGATAGCGTCAAACGGGGCTCGCGCTTGCCAGCCCTGCCATCCATCACCATGACGGGTAGAAACATTATGTAAATCAAGCTGTTTAAGTCGACGACGCGCCTGCCACTGCAAACCTTTAATGCGCTCAACAGAGCACACATGATGCACCAGGTGCGCCAGAATCGCCGTTTGGTAGCCAGAGCCGGTACCAATTTCCAGCACCCGGGACTGCGGCGTTAACTCAAGCAGCTCGGTCATCCGCGCAACCATATAGGGCTGCGAAATCGTCTGCCCCTGACCAATCGGCAGGGCAATATTATCCCAGGCCTTATGTTCAAACGCCTCATCAATGAATTTTTCACGCGGCACGGCGGCAAGTGCATCGAGAACAAGCTCATCTCTGATGCCCTGCGCACGTAATTGTTCAAGAAGAGTGTGTACGCGTCTGCTTACCATTGCGTGTCGGCTCCCACGCTGTCTAACCAGTCAGAAACAACTTCATGCGCGCCGTAGGCGGTTAAATCGACATGCAGCGGCGTAATGGAAACATAGCCTTCATCGACGGCGGCAAAATCTGTATCCGGTCCGGCGTCGCACTTTTCGCCCGGCGGCCCGATCCAGTACAGCGTATTACCGCGCGGGTCCTGCTGTGGGATCACCTGATCCGCAGGATGGCGGCTACCGCAGCGGGTGACGCGGATACCTTTAATCTGATCCAGCGGTAAATCCGGCACGTTGATATTCAAAATTCGCCCGGTGCGCAGCGGTTCGCGACTCAGCGCCCGTAAGATACGGCAAGTTACTGCGGCAGCAGTATCGTAGTGTTTATGCCCATCAAGTGAGACCGCCAGCGCAGGAAAGCCCAGGTGACGACCTTCCATCGCCGCCGCAACGGTACCGGAATAGATAACATCATCGCCCAGATTAGGACCTGCGTTAATACCAGACACGACAATGTCCGGACGCGGACGCATTAATGCGTTCACGCCCAGATAGACGCAATCGGTAGGTGTACCCATTTGTACGGCGATATCACCGTTTTCATAGGTGAACGTGCGAAGTGAGGATTCCAGCGTCAGCGAGTTAGACGCGCCACTGCGGTTACGATCCGGGGCAACCACCTGTACGTCAGCAAACTCACGCAGCGCTTTCGCCAGCGTTTGTATACCGGGTGCGTGGACCCCATCATCGTTACTCAGCAATATACGCATAATCACCCATTGTGTTAATAAGTTCCCTTACAACACTGGTGGCGAAGCTACCTGCCGGTAGCCAGAAACGTAACTCAACGGTTACGTCATCCCACCAGTTCCAGCTTAATTGTTGTGGATACAGCAACATAGCACGACGCGATGCGTCGACTTTCTCGCGCAACAACAGCGACTGCAGCGCGGTTTCATCAGCAATAGCGGCTTCTTCAAACGCCAGCGCGTCGCGCTGAGTTCCCCACTCACCGCTGCCCGGTAATGCCGCTGTAATCATCAATTCTTTATCATCGACGCGACGCTGTAATTCGGTCTGTTCTTCCTGCGTGGCGACAAACCAACTTCCGCGTCCCGACAATTGTAGCGCATCGCCGTCAACAACTTGATTAAAGTCTGTTTTTTTCAAGCGTTCACTGACTATCTGATTAAACAACGCGCTACGGGCCGCCGACAACCAAAAACTGCGCTTATTGCGATCGCGCACCGGCGCATCGCTTTGCGCCCAACGCAGCGCCCCTTGCAGGTTGCTGCCGCCAATACCAAAACGCTGAGCGCCAAAATAGTTCGGTACGCCGCGCTCGCTAATCGCCTGCAAACGCGCTTCAACGTCATTTCGCTGGCTCACTTCACGCAGCACCAGCATAAATTCGTTACCTTTCAGCGCCCCTAAACGCAGCTTACGCTTGTGGCGCGCGTACTCCAGCACTTTACAGCCTTCGAGTTCAAATTTGCTTAAATCAGGCATTGCATTGCCCGGCACGCGCGCGCACAGCCACTGTTCCGTGACTGCATGCTTGTCTTTCTGGCCAGCAAAGCTCACTTCACGGGCGTGAATTTTCAGGAACTTCGCCAGCGCGTCAGCCACAAAACGGGTATTACAACCGTTTTTCAGGATACGCACCAAAATGTGCTCACCTTCGCCATCCGGTTCGAAGCCTAAATCTTCGACGACGACAAAGTCTTCAGGATTCGCTTTCAGAACGCCATGGCCTTGTGGTTTGCCATGGAGATACGTCAGATCTTCAAACGCAGTCATTTCGTTGCCTTAATGAGTAACGCCACCGCTTCACAGGCAATCCCTTCCCCACGCCCGGTAAAACCGAGTTTTTCCGTGGTGGTCGCTTTCACGTTAACATCATCCATATGGCAGCCGAGATCTTCGGCAATAAACACGCGCATTTGCGGAATGTGCGGCAGCATCTTCGGCGCCTGAGCAATAATCGTCACATCCACATTACCAAGCGTATAGCCTTTGGCCTGAATACGCCGCCAGGCTTCTCGCAATAATTCACGACTATCTGCACCTTTAAAGGCCGGGTCGGTGTCCGGGAAGAGTTTACCGATATCCCCCAGCGCAGCCGCGCCCAGCAGTGCATCGGTTAACGCGTGTAACGCCACGTCGCCATCAGAATGCGCCAGCAATCCTTTTTCATACGGGATGCGCACACCACCAATGATAATTGGGCCAACTCCGCCAAAAGCGTGTACGTCGAAACCGTGTCCAATTCGCATTATGCTTTCTCCTGATATACACAACATCCTCCAGGCAGCCTGAAGAATGATGTATCTAGATAGTTCGGGTCAGATAAAATTCCGCCAGCGCCAGGTCTTCCGGGCGGGTGACTTTAATGTTGTCAGCGCGTCCTTCGACCAGCAGCGGATGAAAACCGCAATATTCAAGCGCCGAGGCTTCGTCCGTAATGGTTGCGCCTTCGTTTAGCGCACGGGTCAGACAGTCATGCAACAGCTCGCGAGGGAAAAACTGCGGCGTCAACGCATGCCATAAATCGGTGCGATCGACCGTATGGGCGATGTCTGTTCGGCCCGGCTCCGCGCGTTTCATCGTGTCGCGCACCGGCGCAGCAAGGATCCCACCGATGCGGCTGGTTTCACTTATTGCCAGCAAACGAGATAAATCTTCCTGATGCAGGCACGGACGCGCGGCATCATGTACCAGTACCCAACTGGCCTCACCTGCGGCTTGCAAACCAGCAAGGACAGAATCGGCACGCTCGTTGCCACCATCCACCACGGTAATTTGCGGGTGCGCTGCGAGTGGAAGTTGGGCAAAGCGACTGTCGCCTGGGCTAATAGCGATGACGACTCGCGTCACCCGGGGATGAGCCAGCAGCGCATCAACCGAGTGTTCGAGAATGGTTTTATTGCCAATAGAGAGGTACTGCTTAGGACACTCTGTTTGCATTCGGCGGCCAAACCCGGCAGCCGGCACCACGGCGCAAACGTCCATTAAAGTGGCTGCCATGTTAAATCCCTGGACGGTTTATCGATTGTTTTGCCCTGCAGTCTGAGCGCGTTTAGACGCGTCAGGCACCAGACGATAAAAGGTTTCGCCTGGCTTAGTCATACTGAGTTCGTTACGCGCGCGCTCTTCGATAGCCTCTTGCCCGCCATTGAGATCGTCAATTTCGGCAAAAAGCTGATCGTTACGCGCTTTCAGTTTCGCGTTTGTAGCTTGCTGCGCCGCAACATCATCGTTGACGCGACTATAGTCATGTATGCCGTTCTTACCGAACCACAGCGAATACTGTAGCCAGACTAATAAAGCCAGCAACAGCAACGTAAGTTTACCCATCCTGCCCCCTGAAAAACGGCATCAACATCCCATAAACTCCGCTGACAACTTTACATCAACGGACGGGAATGCCGCGACAACGCGGGCAAATGTACCACATTTGCCCGTTGTTACGTATACCCCATGTAAGGAGAACATAATCTCATTGTTGGTTACGGTTTGAATTATGGCCAGACAGTGAACAACAGCGGCGATCGCGTGAAAGGACGTATGCCTAACCCAGTAGCCACAGGAACAGTGCGCCAAACATTGCGCCAACCACCAGCAGGGTACAGGTAATACTCAGCAGCAACCGCCCCTTCAATAGCGAATGTAGGGCAATACCCGCGACAATCGCCACGGGCAACAATGCGAGGAAAAAGGGCCATGTATAAAGGAAGAAAAACAGTGTGTTAGGGCCATACATCAGACACGGGAATCCCAGCGCCAGCAACCACGCGACAAAACCGACCACGGCTCCTGGGAGTGACCAGGTAGTTTCGTCGTCGGCGGCGAAGGTATCTGACTCTGTAATAGTAATGTTATGGCTGTTACGCATATCTAATCCTGTGACCGTGACTGACCGGGCGTGTAAGCTCGGGTGTCTCAGGATCTGATAATATCTTCCTGCCTCAGCAGGTCTAATAATTGAGGAACCAAATTTGTTACCAATTGTTCACCATCAAGATGAATCTCTGGCGATTCAGGCGCTTCGTAAACCGAGTCAATTCCGGTGAAATTGCGCAACTCTCCCGCACGCGCTTTTTTATACAGCCCTTTTGGATCGCGAGCTTCGCACGTTGCTAATGGCGTATCGACAAAAACCTCAATAAAACGCCCTTCACCCACGCGCTCGCGAACCATTTTTCGCTCGGCGCGATGTGGAGAGATAAACGCAGTCAACACCACCAGGCCGGCGTCTACCATTAGGTTAGCCACTTCACCAACCCGACGAATATTCTCCTTACGATCGGCATCGCTAAACCCAAGATCGCTGCACAGACCGTGACGCACGTTATCGCCATCCAGCAGATAGGTGCTCACCCCTAGCTTATGCAGCGCCTCTTCCAGCGCCCCTGCTACCGTGGATTTACCGGAACCTGACAGCCCGGTAAACCACAGCACAACACCACGATGACCGTGGCGTTGTTCCCGCTGTTGCGGTGTAACAGGATGGGCATGCCAGACGACGTTTTCGTCATGCAGCGCCATTATTTTCCTCCCAGCAGATCGCGCGCACCCCAGTGTGGGAAGTGGCGACGCACCAGTGCATTAAGCTCCAGCTCAAACGCGCTGAACTGAGAAGCTGTGGCAAGCTCCTGGACGATTGGCTCACGCACCAGTCCCGCGCCAACGGTAACGTTGGTCAGGCGATCAATGATAATCAGCCCGCCCGTAACCGGATTCTGCTGATAGGTATCCAGCACCAGCGGCTCATCAAAAGTCAGATTAACCAGACCGATACCGTTCAGCGGTAGCGCTTCAACGTCACGTTGGGTCAGGTTATTAATATCGACCTGATACTGCACGCTATCAACACGTGCGCGGGTCTTCTTACCTGCGACTTTTATGTCGTAGCTCTGCCCTGGCGACAACGGTTGTTCCGCCATCCACACCACATCAACAGCTGCGCTTTGTACTGTCGGCAGCGTTTCACCGGCATCAAGTAACAGGTCACCCCGGCTAATATCGATCTCATCTTTCAGCACCAGGGTGATCGCTTCACCCGCATGCGCTTCCTGTAAATCGCCATCAAAGGTTACGATCCGCGCCACGCTCGACTCCACGCCGGACGGCAACACTTTGACGCGCTGTCCAACCTTCACGCTACCGGAGGCCAGCGTTCCGGCATAACCACGGAAATCCAGATTCGGTCGGTTCACATACTGCACCGGGAAGCGCATCGGCTGAGTATCAACAATGCGCTGGATCTCAACGGTTTCCAGCACTTCCAGCAGCGTCGGACCGCTGTACCACGGCATACTGGCGCTTTGCGAAGCCACGTTATCGCCTTCCAGCGCAGAGAGCGGCACAAACCGGATATCCAGGTTGCCCGGCAGTTGTTCAGCAAAAGTAAGATAGTCTTCGCGAATGCGGTTAAATGTCTCTTCGCTAAAGTCCACCAGATCCATTTTGTTGATCGCCACCACCAGGTGTTTGATCCCAAGCAGCGTGGAGATAAAGCTATGACGACGAGTCTGATCCAGCACGCCTTTACGCGCATCGATCAATAGGATCGCCAGGTCGCAGGTCGACGCACCGGTCGCCATGTTACGGGTGTACTGCTCATGCCCGGGAGTGTCCGCAATAATAAATTTACGCTTTTCGGTAGAGAAATAACGATACGCCACGTCGATGGTGATGCCTTGCTCACGCTCGGCCTGCAAGCCGTCAACCAATAACGCCAGATCAAGCTTTTCGCCCTGAGTGCCGTGACGTTTACTGTCATTGTGCAGCGATGAAAGCTGGTCTTCATAAATCTGACGCGTGTCGTGCAGCAGGCGGCCAATCAGGGTACTTTTCCCATCATCCACGCTACCGCAGGTTAAAAAGCGCAGCAGACTTTTGTGTTGCTGGGCAACCATCCAGGCTTCAACGCCGCCTTCATTAGCAATTTGTTGTGCAAGTGTCGTATTCATGGCGGCTCCTTAGAAATACCCCTGACGTTTCTTCAGCTCCATGGAGCCCGCCTGGTCGCGGTCAATCACGCGGCCCTGACGTTCACTGGTGGTTGAAACCAGCATCTCTTCGATGATTTCCGGTAGCGTCTGCGCATTCGACTCCACCGCGCCTGTCAGCGGCCAGCAACCGAGCGTACGGAAACGCACCATGCGTTTTTTAATCACTTCACCAGGTTGCAGATCGATTCTGTCGTCATCAATCATCATCAGCATGCCGTCGCGTTCCAGCACCGGACGCTCCGCCGCCAGATACAGCGGTACGATGTCGATATTTTCCAGCCAGATGTACTGCCAGATATCCTGTTCAGTCCAGTTAGAAAGCGGGAAGACGCGAATGCTTTCGCCTTTGTTAATCTGCCCGTTGTAGTTGTGCCACAGCTCCGGGCGCTGATTTTTAGGATCCCAGCGATGAAAACGATCGCGGAAAGAGTAAATACGCTCTTTGGCACGCGATTTCTCTTCGTCACGACGAGCACCGCCAAACGCGGCATCGAAACCGTATTTATTCAGTGCCTGCTTCAGCCCTTCAGTTTTCATAATGTCGGTATGCTTGGCGCTACCGTGGACAAACGGGTTGATGCCCATCGCCACCCCTTCCGGGTTTTTATGCACCAGCAGTTCGCAGCCGTAGGCTTTCGCCGTGCGGTCACGAAACTCGTACATTTCGCTGAATTTCCAGCCGGTATCAACGTGCAGCAATGGGAACGGCAGCGTGCCCGGATAAAACGCTTTACGCGCCAGATGCAGCATTACGCTGGAATCTTTGCCGATGGAATACATCATCACCGGATTAGAAAACTCGGCGGCCACCTCACGAATGATATGGATGCTTTCCGCTTCCAGTTGCCGCAGGTGGGTAAGTCGTTTTTGATCCATAACCGTTCCTATGTAATGCCGTTATTTTGCTAACGATGCTCAGATAACCTGACTATAGGGAGGGCAAGGGGGCGAATGAAATTACGAATTGGAATGAGTAGTTCCTCAAAGGAATAACGATCCGGAAAAGCAAATATCAAAAAGTGCTTAAGCTACCGGAATTCGGGCATTTAAGAGCAAATGAAATTGTTTTACCTCGATCACGGTTTCATACTAGCGGCTGAAAATTTCTGCTTGGTATTTAAGGACTCACTATGTTTTCCGCATTGCGCCACCTGACTACCGCCCTGGCGCTCGGCGCGTGCTTCATCCTTCCCGCACAGGCAACATCTTCGAAGCCCGGAGATATCGCAAATACCCAGGCTCGATATATCGCAACGTTTTTCCCAGGCCGCGTGACGGGATCTCCGGCAGAAATGTTGTCTGCTGATTATATACGTCAACAATTTCAGCAGATGGGCTATAGCAGCGATATTCGGACGTTTAATAGCCGTTATGTTTATACCGCCAAAGATAACCGTAAAAACTGGCATAACGTAACGGGAAGCACCGTTATTGCAGCACATGAAGGCAAAGCGCCGCAGCAGATTATTATTATGGCGCACCTCGACACCTACGCCGCACAAAGCGACGCCGATTCCGATGCCAATCTGGGTGGATTAACCCTGCAAGGTATCGATGACAACGCCGCAGGTGTTGGCGTAATGCTGGAACTGGCGGAAAAACTCAAGAACGTGCCGACGCAGTACGGTATTCGCTTTATCGCCACCAGCGGCGAGGAAGAAGGCAAACTGGGCGCGGAGAACATTCTGAAGCGAATGAGCGCTGCAGAGAAGAAAAACACGCTGCTGGTTATCAACCTCGATAACCTGATTGTCGGTGATAAGCTCTATTTCAATAGCGGTAAGAAAACCCCGGAAGCGGTGCGAAAACTGACGCGCGACCGGGCACTGGCTATCGCGCACAGCCGCGGTATCGTTGCCAGCACCAATCCAGGTCTGAACAAAGACTATCCGAAAGGCACTGGATGTTGTAACGATGCAGAGGTCTTCGACAACGCGGGGATTGCCGTTCTCTCCGTTGAAGCGACCAACTGGAACCTGGGCAAGAAAGATGGCTATCAACAGCTCGCCAAAAGCGCCTCATTTCCGGCAGGCAACAGCTGGCACGATGTGCGACTGGATAACCAGCAGCACATTGATAAAGCGTTACCGGGCCGGATAGAGCACCGTAGCCGCGACGTGGTACGCATTATGCTGCCACTGGTAAAAGAACTGGCAAAAGCGGGTAAAAACTCTTAGCACCTTTTTAGATGAAGACGTTGGGCTATCATTTTCGTCCCTGTGCCAGCAGGGAATACGACATCATCGGCTCAATACGTAACGCTAAAATGACTTTATCCCCGCTGGCGCGGGGAACACATAAAGAGATATGTTGTAGTCCCGGATAAATTCGGTTTATCCCCGCTGGTGCGGGGAACACGTTGGCGAGATAACGTCGAATTCAGGCGTATCCGGTTTATCCCCGCTGGCGCGGGGAACACGAGATGTCCATGACGCATACCATGCCGGCAACGGGTTTATCCCCGCTGGCGCGGGGAACACCATGGTCGAGACAAACGGACCTGGTAGTTTTGCGGTTTATCCCCGCTGGCGCGGGGAACACGATTAAAGCACCGAGAAATAAAAGCAATTAGCCGGTTTATCCCCGCTGGCGCGGGGAACACGTCAGCAAGCCTGATCATCTCTTTGTAAAAGGCGGTTTATCCCCGCTGGCGCGGGGAACACCTTCACAATTTTATCTAAGACTGATAAGCCCACGGTTTATCCCCGCTGGCGCGGGGAACACTGAATCAATCCACGTAATAACTATATCACCCTCGGTTTATCCCCGCTGGCGCGGGGAACACGTCCCGCGAAATGGAAATGGCAATTCTGGCCGCGGTTTATCCCCGCTGGCGCGGGGAACACTAGTGCTGTTTACTGGCGCGGATCTGGCGTTTCGGTTTATCCCCGCTGGCGCGGGGAACACGTACAAGTTGACGTGGAAAGTCTGGGATATGCCGGTTTATCCCCGCTGGCGCGGGGAACACTGATGACCCATCGGATTCATCTATAAAGATGACGGTTTATCCCCGCTGGTGCGGGGAACACGGGGAAAATTAACCAATGGCGAATTTAAATCGCGGTTTATCCCCGCTGGCGCGGGGAACACGGTAAATCCACTCCCGGTCCGGGTTATTGCCACGGTTTATCCCCGCTGGCGCGGGGAACACTTCGTTTCGAGCTCTATGCTCATTAAGGAAACCGGTTTATCCCCGCTGGCGCGGGGAACACCTAAGAGTGCGCTGGATGACGCCCCATTGCTCCGGTTTATCCCCGCTGGCGCGGGGAACACGTAAATCGCGCATGGTCATCCCCTCATTTTTCCGGTTTATCCCCGCTGGCGCGGGGAACACTTAACCTCGGCAGGCGTGGCTAATATCGCCTCTGGTTTATCCCCGCTGGCGCGGGGAACACGCCAACCGGAATACCTGTTACAGACGAAATATCGGTTTATCCCCGCTGGCGCGGGGAACACGCCGAAGGTGACATGGAACTGGATACAAAAAACGGTTTATCCCCGCTGGCGCGGGGAACACCTGGGGCGACTGGTGAGCATCTTATTCTTTGGCGGTTTATCCCCGCTGGCGCGGGGAACACTAGGTAGATAGTTCACAGAGTAATAATATCACCGGTTTATCCCCGCTGGCGCGGGGAACACATAAGGGGTTGAAGGAAATCATTTTTGGAGTGCGGTTTATCCCCGCTGGCGCGGGGAACACGGCACGATACCGGAAATGAATAGGGTGATGAACGGTTTATCCCCGCTGGCGCGGGGAACACGCAACGAGGATTTTTTGACTGATGATCTGGCCCGGTTTATCCCCGCTGGCGCGGGGAACACGGTAGTTATAAACTCGCCGAGCTGCCCTGCGTCGGTTTATCCCCGCTGGCGCGGGGAACACGGTATTCATGGAGCAGGAGAGGATCTGGATCCCGGTTTATCCCCGCTGGCGCGGGGAACACCAGGGCATGGGCGGTGTGCCGCTGCTGAATTGCGGTTTATCCCCGCTGGCGCGGGGAACACATCAACATTTGATGCTGAGTCGCACCGAATTGCGGTTTATCCCCGCTGGCGCGGGGAACACTGTCGTGATACGCATGGCGCTCTCCTGGACCTCGGTTTATCCCCGCTGGCGCGGGGAACACGTGCCGCTGGTGGGTGGAGTCGTTGACCAGGACGGTTTATCCCCGCTGGCGCGGGGAACACACAGCGGTCGGCCCTGCGAATCCTCCATATCGCGGTTTATCCCCGCTGGCGCGGGGAACACGACGTGTCGACCGAGGAAGGGGAACGCCGGATCGGTTTATCCCCGCTGGCGCGGGGAACACTTCTCTTTTAGAAAACCCATTAAGAGAACTGGCGGTTTATCCCCGCTGGCGCGGGGAACACGATTGCAGGTGTTTGCGAATGTTCGGCTCGCCCGGTTTATCCCCGCTGGCGCGGGGAACACAAGCAGCACCGGTGCCCAGTCTGCCCGCGCCGCGGTTTATCCCCGCTGGCGCGGGGAACACTCTAAAACTACCCAACTGAATTTTAAGCCTTTTTTGGCATACAAGAAATCCACCAACTTTTCCGTATTTTTAAAGATCGCTAACTCATTGATTTAAAACAGGCAGAAACGACACTAATCGTAATCCATCGAGATCCACCGGAATACGTCGGTTTTCACCCCACGTCTGAAATTCAAAGCCCGACTCCGTATTCGTTGCCCACGCCATGACAACGTTCCCTTCTTCTGCCAGAACGGAGACCTGTTGCCATATCATCTCGCGGATCTTCGTTGAAACATTACCAACGTATACACCAGCTCGAATTTCCAGCAACCAGACGGCAAGTCGGCCTCGCAAGCGAGGTGGTACGTTTTCTGTAACAACAACCAGCACACTCATCGTTAGTTACTCCGATGGCCAGAATCCCCCACAGAAACAGGAAGTGGGATTGCGATGGGCTGTGAATCTTCAGGAGGTAACGGCGGTTGGATTTCACCTGCTGCGAGAACATCTTCGATAAGAGGTATTAATTTAGCCAGCGTTTTACCGCTACGAAAAATATCCCGGCAAGCAAGGCGGACTTCGCGATCGGGATCGGTAGGATTACGCTTTGCTATTTCGAATGCTTTCGGTACGACGGTATCAAATTTAATGATATCAGCGATGTCATAAACAAAAGATAGAGGCTTCCCCGTATGCACAAAACCGATCGCAGGCGCATACCCAGCTGCCAATGTCGCCGCTTCCGTCACACCATAAAGACAGGCAGTTGCTGAGCTGATGCATTGATTAATCACATCGCCTTTTTCCCAATCTTTCGGATCGTAACGACGCCCCTGCCACTTCACGCCATATTGCTTCGCCAGCAATGCGTAGGTTGCCCGTACGCGACTACCTTCAATGCCGCGCAATTGTTCAACGGAACGACGGCTTGGCGCGGGTTCGCCAAAACGTAACTCAAACATTTTACGCACTACCTTCAGCCGCAAATCCTCATCCAGTGCGAGTTTCGCCTGATAAAGCAATTTGTCTGAACGAGCCCCGCCCGGCTGCCCCGAAGCATAAACACGAACGCCTGCTTCCCCCAACCACACCAGCAATGTCCCCACCGTCGCGGCAAGACGTACTGCCGCATGGGAAACACGCGTCCCCGGTTCTAGCATGATGCAGGCAACCGAGCCAACGGGGATATGTGTACGAACGCCCGTTTTATCGATCAATATAAACGCGCCGTCGATAACATCAATCTGCCCATACTGGAGAAAAATCATCGATACGCGATCTTTTAACGGGATGGGGTTCAACGGTAGCCAGGCCATCAGCGCTTCCTTTTCACCATCAGCATTCCGCAGCCCAGCGCTTTACTCTTACCTAATCCAGAATACAGCGCCTGTTCAAATCGTGAGGCATCAGTAATGCAAAGCGTTCCACTAAAATCAACGCTACTGAAAGCAATCGACTCTTCCCGATCGTTACGGACAAAACGATGTTGTTGATAGGCTTGCACACACCCACAACGCGCCTGCATTTCACTCTGTTCCGCGTCTGCCCACTGGGCGAAATCATCAGTCTCCTCCTCAAGCAAACGGAAACCATGCTGCTGCCCTTGCCTTTCCAGCCAGGCCTGTGCAGCCTGCTGTTGCAGCTCCCACCATTGTTCCTGCGCGACTCCCTGCGTTTTTGCCTGAAACTTCGCATCCATCATCACATCGCTGCGCTTACCGTTACGAGTAATGACAGGATTTGCGCGAAGTTGAAAATCAAGCATAAGACCATTGGTCAGCTGTGGATTAAACGCTTTGGTTTCAACGAGAAACAGGGAATGCTGAGCTAACGGCGGTATCGCCGAAAGCATGAAAAAACCGCCATGCGCTTCCTCACGAAATAAAAACTGACGTGACTCTTGTTCAGGAAAAAGCTGCCATAGCCATTGGTGGCTGGCATAAGGCCTGGCTGAATGCCATTTTTCCAGCATTTCCGGTCGCAATTGATTAAACCGAAGCTGGATACGAGAAAGATACATTATGTTCTCTCCTGTAAGGGGCCATAGAAGCGGGTATAGCCGCCAAACTGCCAGCGCTGGCGGCTAACAGGTTGATTATTGCTATGCTGCTTTTGCTGCCAGACCAAACTCGCTTCGTCAGGATCGTCCCAGTAACAAACGCCTTCACGCAGGGTAAAGCCGCTTAACTCCGCAGCGGACAGTTCCTCAACAGCCTGAGTGAATATCTCTTTTAACGTGCCCGTCATTAAACGTGGTGCCAACGGTAACGCCAGAGGGCAAGATTTTCGCCCCAAATAGAGAGGGAAATGTGGGGTCAGTAGCGCCGCTCGCATTTCGCTAAGCGTATGCGGTGCATCGGGCGTTACACTTATTGCCACATGCCAGTAGCCGTCGCAGCGATATTCCCGCTGCGAAATAAGCGTCCCCACTTCATCCGGCGCGAGAGTCAATTCATCCCGGCGCGTGTAGTAGCGATACTTTTTATTTTCTCGCGGCGCGCTAACCGTGTGATAATCCCGCAACCAGCGATCTTGTGAAGCTAGCGCGTGTACCGCCAGATGGTAATGCTGATTAAAGCTATTCAGCCTCTCTTCTTCGTCACGACGAATTCCTAGCGCAGCGGCAAGTATCCCCAATAATGCGGATCGCGTGGGAACCGTTGCAGAATGGCGAATCTCGCCAGATGCTTCTTCCCCCCACGACGCCAGCGGTGCATAGAGCTGGAAAACCAGATATTCCTTCATTATTCATCCTTACTGGCTAACAAAGGCCAGTAATTCCGCCAGAGAACCCGTGCCTTCCTGAACGTTCAGCTCGCGATAATCATCAGCACAATTCCCGTATACGCTATCGAAACTCGCGCGCTGCTGTGTTAAACGGGCGATTGCTGCGGGAATTTGATCGGTATCACGCACTGGCTGGAAGAACGCCGCCGCCAGAGAACGCGGTTGTTTTTGACCGATTTCCGCCAGCGCATAGGTTGCGTAGGCGCGAGAAGCGAAGCTGTTTTGCTTTCCGGTCGGAGAGACCGTTAACGCCGTTTCGGTAAGCGCGGCGATGGCGCGTTTCGCCAGATCTTCATTACCGCCGAGGTTTTCCACCAACAGATCGCGGCTGATGCAGACATAGGTATAGAAAAGCGCTGAGGCAAAACCTTGTTCGCCCATATGTCCGGAGCCTGCGTCTTCTTCTTTATTATTCAGATCGTCAACGGCGGTGAAAAAATCAGATTCAACGGTCACAGCGCTTACGCCCAGCGCATGCGAGACCTGACAGGCCGCCTCTACGTTAAACTCCGGTGATGACGCCAGCATACGCCCAAACAGCGCCATATCTACGCTTCGCTGCTCTTTGCGTAATAGCTTCACTTCTTCATCGCTGGGTTCGCGTTTTTCGGCAATTAGCGTATCGACCAACTGTTTGATCAAACTAATTTCATGGTTGCTGACGTGAACGATCTGTTCAATTTCAAGATTCTTTTCTTCAGGCGCGTTTTTGTCACTTTTCAGTTTGCCGAACTGCGCCGCAATTTTCTCCGCTGCGCTTTTCGCTGTTTTCCCAATAACGCCAGCGGCAGTCATCGGGCGATAAACATAATCCACGCCAATTCGGCGGGTACGCTTACCCATAAATCCATCCATCGCGCCCTCAAAGGTTTCCGACACACGCCAGGCGCGTTTCAGGCTTTGCGACGAAACGCGCAGGCGCTCTACACCGCCCATATAAGCCGTTTTCGGGCGTCCGGATTCATCACGGTTCAGGTTAGCAGGCGCATAAGCAGTCAATAAATGCAGTTGAATAAAAGAGGTCATCGTTAAATCCTTCTAAAAATGATTATTTGCCGCGCGACATGGAAAGGTATTCATTCGCCCAACGTGTACGGTTGCGTTCAAAGGGATTGGCGGGTTCCGGCTGATGGTTTTCGCGTCGTTGCCACTCTTCCATCCACAGGAATATTCCATCGGCCAGCGACAGAACATTCACCCCTTCTGTTCCACGAATTTTCACCGCCTGAATCAACAACAGACAAAACGTCTCCGGGTCGGACGCTTTTTGTAAACGTTCAAAACGCAATGCAGAAACGCACGGCGTGGAACCTTTTAGCTTTTCCCCCAGTTGCGCGGCAAAACTGGCTTTTTCCTTATGACTCTTAATATGTGCGGCAACGCTGACAAACAGCGCCAGCGCCATTTCATCAAGAGGTTGCAGCGGCATATGTTTCAGTAGCGCCTGACGAAGCGCGTCATACCCCTCGCACATCATCACGCCATAAGGCGGCGCCATTCTTTTCAACTCAGCCCGCCAAGCTCGACCGTTGATTCGTTTATCATCTTTGCGCTCATAGCGCTCAGACAGCGTGGCAAACCAGTCAAGGAGAGCTTTCTGCGCGTCAGAGTTGAGAATTCTGCATAACGCTGCGGTATTACTGTTCAGCATATTTAGATCCTTCGGTTATTCGACCAGCGCCAACACATCCTTGCGCGCTTTATGTTTACGATAGCTGCTGGCAAAATCCTGCCTGGCCGTCAGTTGGCGCAACAGGATATCGTCCGGGCAATCGGGGTTGGTCAGGGCATCACGGTCAAAAACGTGAAATAAATAACGCGCTAATTCCTGCTCCCACTGGCGAACTGCGCGGTGAGTCAGCGGATTTTGACGTAATGGGTCAGCAACCAGCGCCTCTTGCAGCACCCGAAAAGCAGGCTCGGTTTCCTGCCAAAAGGCGATATCCACCATACTGAAATCCATTTTGGCTTCTTTCGGCGTATCGAATTTGGCGCTCTTTAACGCGTTCCTTAACAACGACAGCGCCTCACTAGCCAGCACCAACACAATGTTAAGCGCAGCGAGAAATTGCTCTTCATGCGAAACGCTGATAAGCGGAATACGATGCTGATACCAGCAGCGGGCCTTGGCGTTATCCATATCCCAGGCAAAGCACCACAGGCTCATGTTATTCCTCTGACCAGCAGCAGAGACCACCTTCGCAGGCTGCATTTTGTTGAACTTATCCTCGCGATTGAGCATCAGCCCCAGCCAGTCTTTATAACTTAACCCGCCCGGCTGCCCTTTAAACGCCAGCCAGGGTGAGGAAGGATCTTTCAATGCCTGCCGATAGGGGGAGAAAGGATGCCGCCAGCTGTCGTACTGAACGCCATAATTTTTACTGCGCATTTGCAGTAACAGCGACTCATGATGTTCTCCGCACAAATCGCAGATACCTGCCATAGTCTGGGAGAAATCCAGCTCGATACGCCGCGGTATTCCCCAGTAAGCTTGCAACGGGTGGGCATTTTCCGGCGTCACCACATTTCCGGCATTTTCACTGGTTTTTGTCGGCGCAAGCCACGGGAAAATAAGGGGATACTGTGCGACGGTAGGCTTAGCCTCCTGCGGTAAGACGTTTAGCCAGAGTTTTTTCCAGAGTGGGTATTTATCTTCTTCCTGCGGTACCACCAGCGTGGTGAGCGGACCACCGCCGCGCATTCCGACCCGGTAGCCCGCCCCACCGGCAGGTGAATTGGCTTGAATCGCAAACAGCGCTATCGCCGCACAGTGCGGGCAAATTTGCTCCACATTGCCGCGTTTAACAAAATGATCTTTATTGAGCTTAAGCGTATTGCCGCCAGGCGCATCGACTAACAACCCGGCAATAGATCCATATTCGCTATCCAGAGGATCGAAACTTTGCAGGAAGGAGGGCTTTTGCTCGCCGAACTGTAGAGCCAGAGAGAGCGTTGTTAACGTCTTCTCCCATTGTTCGAATTCGATACCGTCATGCCAGATATCAGCCCATTCTTCTTTATCTTCCGGCGCGACGGTACATTGCAAAATACCAATCAGCATTTGCCATGCCGCCCCCTGAAAATCGGCCCGAGGGTATGCAAGATCCTGAATATTGTTATCCAGAAGTTCGCTTAATGATATTCTCTTTTTCTCGCCGCTTGAGAATATGACGGGAAGCCATTTCTCTCTGGTTAAATCCATAGAATTACTCCTGTAAGACTATTTCTCAAGCCAATTGAAATATTACCTACCCACAGGTAAGCTCCGTTCTGAGATTTCCATTTAATACTTCCATTGGAGTTATACTCCATTTTTTCAAAAACGAAAACATAAATAAAAAGTAGATACAGTCTTAAATCATACAATGTATTTTTTATTATTATTTGTTATCTTTAATACGTTCCCTTAAGTTATGGGATAAACCGTAGATACAGTCTGAATAGCAAAACGTTCCCCGCGCCAGCGGGGGTAACCTCAGTTTTTCTCAAAAAACCCAATAAGTTACTTACTCTGTATTAAAATGGATGTCATTTATCTTCCTCCTTACAGTAAAAAGATGACGCAAATAGAAAACCTTGACTACCTCCGATATTGGGGGAAAACCAATAAATCAACTAAAAACATAATTAATAATTATCATTTATTGGCATACCATTGCCTCGATGTTGCCGCATGCGGGTATTACATAATTGAAAACAATATATTTGACTCTAAAGATATATTACAGAAATGCGGCATTACTGGCACGGATGCCGAAAACTGGTTAATCTGGTTTCTTGCCAGTCATGATATTGGAAAATTCGCCAGAGGATTTCAAAGATATGCAGAATTCCCCGACTCCCCTTTATTTCCTCCTGTTAGTGGGATTTCCGCATTTGAGAGACATGATTCCTTAGGATTCTATTTGTGGGGGAAATTATTTGAAGCGTGGTGTTCAGGTAGTAATGAAATTATCGCAGGCATTGAATCTGAAAACCGTGCCAGATTTGAAAGCCCCTTAAATACCTGGATGCTCATTAGCACCGGACATCATGGCATCCCACCGGAAACCATGAAGAACAGAAGTTCATTGGCATTCGCTGATGAAGATATTGTTGCAGCAACACATTATCTGGAAGCATTAAGTCAGTTATTCCCCTTTACGATCCCGCAGGAATGGAAGACTAAAGCAGGCAGAAAATGCTTAAAGCAACATAGCTGGTTTTTTGCAGGTCTCGTCACCCTCGCTGACTGGATGGGATCTGACGAAACGCAGTTCCCTCTGCTTAGCCAGCCTATGCCATTGGTCGATTATTGGCCTCTTGCTTGTGAAAAAGCGCAGCAGGCCATTCTTAAAATGCCCCCGTTATCGCAGCATAGCCATTATCAGAGCCACCAGGCATTATTTCCGTTCATTCATACGCTGACCCCACTGCAGGAGCGGGCAACCACATTAGATATCTCAGCCCCCGGCCCACAGTTGGTTATTCTGGAAGACGTTACCGGAGCCGGCAAAACAGAGGCTGCGCTGATCCTGACTCATCGTTTAATGTCAGCCAATAAAGGCCACGGTCTCTACGTTGGACTACCGACTATGGCCACTGCAAACGCCATGTATAAACGTCTGGCCGCGGCCTATCACGCGCTTTTTACCGATGATTCCAGACCCTCGCTAATTCTGGCGCACGGTGGGCGAGAAATGACTGACGCCTTCCGACAATCTATCTGGCAACCAGATGGAGATACGGCGAAAGATTATGCTCACAATGATGGTAACGCGAACAGTGAGTGCCACGCATGGTTTGCCGATTCACGCAAAAAAGCGCTGCTGGCAGAAGTTGGCGTCGGAACGCTTGATCAACTCTTAATGGCCGTCATGCCTTTTCGCCACCAGTCGCTCCGCCTGCTGGGAATGCGCGATAAAATTCTGTTGCTGGATGAGGTCCACGCCTACGATGGCTATATGGTGAAATTACTGGAAGGGCTATTGAGATTCCATGCCGCACAGGGGGGCAGCGCCATTATTCTGAGTGCGACGCTTCCTGCCGCCTTACGAGAGAAACTACTCCACGCATTCAATGACGGTGCCGATTTTACGGCTACTGAAACCAACGAGGATGCGGGCTACCCCTGGCTAAGCCATCTATCTTCCAGCGGTCTGCTGGAGCAATCGCTGGATACGCGCCCCGAGGTCCAACGTACCGTAACCATAAAATGGATACAGCAACGCCAGCAAGCGTTGGATATTATTTATCGTGTTGTGGCTGCCGGGCAGTGTGTTTGCTGGATTCGTAACACGGTGGATGATGCGCGAGACGTTTACCAGCAGTTACTTCACGAAGGAATGCTGCCAGAACAGGATCTGTTACTTTTCCACAGTCGCTTCGCTTTTACCGATCGTATTGATATTGAAAATAAAACGCTCAGTTGGTTCGGTAATAACGCTCCCGTTTCAGAACGACGGGGTAAAGTATTGATCGCCACGCAGGTCGTTGAACAGAGCCTCGATCTGGACTTTGACTGGATGATCTCCGATCTGGCCCCCATTGATTTATTGATCCAGCGCGCTGGTCGTCTGCAACGTCATATCCGCGATGCTGATGGGCAGCGTAAACCCACGTTGCCTGATGGTCGCCAGCTGCCGGTATTGCATATTCTGGTGCCGGAATGGCAGGAACAAGCTGAAGAGGGCTGGCTGGGGCAAGAAATAAAAGGAACCGGTTTTGTTTATGCCGATCATGCCTGTTTGTGGCGTACCCAGGCAGTGCTGCGCCAGCACGGAGAAATCCGTATGCCAGAAAACGCCAGAGCATTAGTGGATGGCGTCTACAAGCAGGAGATAGCTGCTCCGGCGGGCTTACAGACACTTTCCGATATTGCCTTCGGTAAAGTACTCAGCCAACGATCAGTTGCCGCACAAAATCTGTTACGTCACGATCTCGGTTATGATCGGGAAGCCAGCGATTTTTTATGGGACAAAGACAGAGAATTTTCGACTCGCCTGGGCGAAGAGAGCGTGGATGTTTACCTCGCATGGCAAAATGAGGAGGGTGAGTTTCATCCCATCGTCGATGAAGGCGATTTCCGATGGGAAATGAGCCGGTTATCAGTACGCCTGTCGTGGTGGCGTAAACAATCAGGCGACTTTTTACTCCCCAGCGATGAACAGCTTGAGCTGTTCCGTAAGAAACAACACCGCCCGACAGCACAGGTGATTCTGGTATCGCCAGAAGGTGAAGCGGGTTATTACAATAAACGGACAGGCCTCGGAAGATAATGACGGGCCAACATTTGTTCAATACTGGCCCATCATGGGTTAATTTACCCTTCGTGCAGTCCGCACTCACGCTTCAATCCGAAGAAGCGCGTCTCTTCTTCCGCCATACCCGGCTCCCATTTGCGGGTGGTGTGGGTATCGCCTACCGACAGATAGCCCTGATCCCACAACGGATGGTATTTCAAACCGTGTTTTTGCAGATACTGGTAAACCGTACGGTTATCCCAGTCGATGATCGGCAGAACTTTAAACACGCCACGCTGGATAGCCAGCACCGGCAAATGCGCACGACTACCCGATTGCTCACGGCGCAGACCGGCAAACCAGGTTTGCGCGTTCAGCTCATGCAGCGCCCGGTTCATCGGCTCGACTTTGTTGATGTCATTGTATTTTTCAATGCCTTCAACGCCCTGCTCCCACAGTTTGCCGTAGCGCGCTTCTTGCCAGGCCGCACTTTCCTTTGCCCGGTAGACTTGCAGATTAAGCTTAAGCTTGTCCGTTAACTCATCAATAAACTGATAGGTTTCCGGGAACAGGTAGCCAGTATCGGTGAGGATCACCGGGATATCCGGGCAAACCTGATTTACCAGATGAAGGCTCACTGCCGCCTGGATACCAAAACTTGATGACAGTACATATTCACCAGGCAGGTTTTCCAGCGCCCACGCTACGCGATCCTCGGCGCTCAATTTTTCCAGTTGGTCGTTGGTTTGTGCCAACGCCATAACGCGTTCAACTTTCGGCAGTTCGTTCAACGCGTTGAGATCGAGTTTGGACATAAGTTCCTCACTGTTTGCCTTGCCTGATGGCGCTGCGCTTATCAGGCCTACCGATTCAGCAGACCCGATAAGTCAATTTCACATTATTCCCAGAAATCCCGGGCGGGATCGAGCACCGGGCGAATAATGCCCGCACGCACCGTAAAGTCACCGAAGCCTTCACCCGCTTCGCGCTCTTTCGCCCAGCGCCCAATCAGTTCATCCAGCGATGCCAGAATTTCCGGCTCGGTGATGTTCTCTTTAAACATCCGGGGAATGCGGGTTCCGATACGGTTGCCCCCTAAATGGAGGTTATAACGCCCGGGTGCTTTACCCACCAGACCAACTTCCGCCAGCATCGCGCGGCCGCAGCCGTTAGGGCAGCCGGTCACACGCATGACAATGTTTTCATCACTCAGGCAGTGCTTCGCCATCAGAGTGTCGATGTTGTCGATAAACATTGGCAGGAAGCGCTCAGCTTCCGCCATCGCCAGCGGACAGGTCGGGAACGAGACGCAGGCCATCGAGTTTTCACGCTGCGGAGTGACCGCGTTCATTAAGCCACTCTTCTGCGCAATCTTCTCGATCTTCACCTTTTCACTCTCAGGAACACCGGCAATGATCAGGTTCTGGTTCGCGGTAATGCGGAACTCACCTTTGTGGATCTTCGCGATCTCAAGCAGACCGGTTTTCAGCGGTCGGCCCGGATAATCGAGGATACGGCCGTTTTCAATAAACAACGTCAGATGCCATTTATTGTCGATCCCTTTCACCCAGCCGATACGATCGCCGCGACCGGTAAACTCGTACGGACGGATCGGCTCAAACTTGATCCCCGCCCGGCGCTCAACCTCTTCCTTGAAGGTGTCGACGCCGACGCGCTCAAGGGTGTATTTGGTTTTGGCATTTTTACGGTCGGTACGGTTACCCCAGTCACGCTGCGTGGTCACCACAGCCTCCGCCACGGCCAGCGTATGCTCAAGCGGCAGATAACCAAACTCGCTTGCTGTGCGGGCGTAGGTTTTCTTGTTGCCGTGCTCAATCGACAAACCGCCGCCCACCAGCAGGTTAAAGCCCACCAGCTTGCCGTTTTCCGCAATCGCCACGAAGTTCATGTCGTTGGCGTGCAGATCGATGTCGTTTTGCGGTGGGATCACGACCGTGGTTTTAAACTTACGCGGCAGATAGGTTTGACCGAGGATCGGCTCTTCGTCGGTGGTCGCGACTTTTTCCTGATCAAGCCAGATCTCTGCATAGGCGCGGGTGCGCGGCAGCAGATGTTCGGAGATCTTTTTCGCCCACTCGTAGGCTTCCGCGTGCAGCTCAGATTCATACGGATTCGAGGTGCACAGCACGTTACGGTTCATATCGTTGGCGGTCGCCAGAGCGTCAAGCCCGACTGAATGCAGCATCTGGTGTACCGGCTTAACGTTCTTCTTCAGAATGCCGTGAAACTGGAAGGTCTGACGGTTGGTCAGACGAATGCTGCCGTAAATGGTGTTGTCATGGGCGAACTTATCGATCGCCTGCCACTGTTTGGTGGTGATCACCCCACCTGGCAGACGACAGCGCAGCAGCATCGCGTGACGCGGCTCCAGCTTTTGCTCGGCACGTTCGGCGCGGATATCGCGGTCGTCCTGCTGGTACATACCGTGAAAACGGATCAGCAGGAAGTTGTCGCCTTTAAACCCGCCGGTCAGGCCGTCGTTTAAATCTTCGGCAATGGTACCGCGCAGATAGTTGCTTTCCAGCTTCATACGCTCAGCGTCGGACAGTTTGCCTTCGACCACCAATGGTCCTGGATGTTTTTCGCTCATTAGTAGACATCTCGCTGATAACGGCGCTCAATGCGCAGCTCACTTAAAAATTCATCCGCCGCTTCGATATCCATACCACCGAATTCGGCAATCACTTCCAACAACGCCTGCTCAACGTCTTTCGCCATGCGATTGGCGTCGCCACAGACATAAATGTGCGCACCGTCGTTAATCCAGCGCCACAGTTCCGCGCCCTGTTGGCGCAGTTTATCTTGTACGTAGACTTTTTCTTTTTGATCGCGGGACCAGGCGAGATCGATACGGCTCAGTACGCCCTCTTTGACGTAACGCTGCCATTCCACCTGATACAGGAAATCTTCGGTAAAGTGTGGGTTACCAAAAAACAGCCAGTTTTTGCCTTCGGCTCCGTCAGCCGCACGTTGCTGCATGAATGCACGGAACGGCGCAATCCCCGTACCCGGTCCAATCATAATTACCGGCGTCTGCGGGTTCGCCGGCAGACGGAAGTTGTCGTTGTGTTCAATGAACACGCGAACTTCACCTTCTTCTTCCACGCGGTCGGCGAGGAAACTGGAAGCACCACCAGCACGGGCGCGACCTTCTATCTCATAACGCACCACGCCCAAGGTGACGTGCACTTCGCTTTCCACTTCCGCCTGGGAAGAAGCAATGGAGTACAAACGCGGCGTCAGCGGACGCAGAAGATCAACTAACGCCTGAGCATCCAGTTGTGCCGGAGAGAAGCGCACCATATCGACGATGGGCGTGGTTGCGGCGTAATGCTGCAACTGTGCTTTGTCACCCACTAACGGCAGCAAAGTTTCGCTGCGGGTTAAGGTGGCATAGTTTTCCACGATATTGCCGGTGTTAACCGTCAGCTCGAAATGCCACTGCAACGCTTCAGCGAGCGACAGGGTTTTTCCTTCAACCGTGACCGGCTCATCACCTTTCAGCCACAGCAGTTCAACCAGTTCTTTAACCAGAGCCGGGTCATTCTGATACCAGACGCCCAGCGCATCGCCCGGCTGATAACGCAGGCCGGAATCGCCTAAATCAATTTCAATATGGCGCACGTCTTTTTCAGAGTCGCGGCCGGTAATTTTCTGATTCACCGCAAGCGACGCCGTCAGCGGCGCTTCTTTGGTGTATGGGCTGGTGTGTACTTCATTTACTGCACCGCTCGCGGCAACTTGCACAGACGGTGCCGCAGGCGCACGCGCTTTCAGAACATCAACGAGGCGAGCACGCCACTGCGCGGCGGCGGCCTGGTATTCAACGTCGGCATCGACGCGATCGAGCAGACGTTCACCGCCCAGATCAGCCAGTTTCGCATCGAAGTCTTTTCCTGCCTGGCAGAAAAACTCATAAGAGGTATCGCCAAGACCAAACACGGCAAAAGCGGTGTTATCAAGCTTCGGCGCTTTTTTCGAGAACAAGAATTTATGCAACGCCACGGCTTCTTCCGCCGGTTCACCTTCCCCTTGCGTCGACGCCACCACGATCAGCAGTTTTTCATTGGCGATTTGTTTGAATTTATAGTCGCCAGCGTTGATGAGAGTGACGTTGAGCTTCGCGGCGATCAGATCATCGCGCAGGGCTTCCGCCACACGTCGCGCATTACCGGTTTGCGAGGCGGAGATAAGCGTAATGCCAGGCATTTCAGCGACAGGCGCAGGCGCCACCGCGTTGCTGCCAGGCTGCTGATTCAGCACGCCCCAAAAATAGCCAGAAACCCACGCAAGCTGTGCGGGAGTGAAATCGGTCGTGGCCGCCTGAAGGCGTGCCAGTTGCTCCGGGTTTAGCGGTAGCAAAGCGGAAGGTGGGGCCTGTGTCGTCATGCGTTGTCATGTTCCAGTAAGCAAAGCGGATTTCAGCAATAAAACCCAAACTGAAGATAAGGTTAACGGCGGGGATAGTAACAATTAAAGAAGGGATGGAAATAACAAATAACCAAATGGACTAACCTGTTTTAGTTATAGTTATTAACTGCAAAACAGATTATATAAGCATTTGATATACAAATGATTAATTAATATTGATCGTATGAATACGTAGCTTTAGTGCTGAGCATCCTTTTATACACTAAATAATTTAAGATGCATCGAGGCGGCAACTGAGCAAGTCCCCGGGAGCTTACATGAGTAAGTGACTGGGGCGAGCAAAGGCAGCCAACAAAGAAGCAGCTTAAAGAATGACGTGTATAAATAATGATAAAATTTGCTCTTTACGGTACCCTACCGCGGTTTTTCGCATTCTTGAGAGTAAAAAATGTCCACCACCTTGTTTAAAGATTTCACCTTCGAAGCCGCTCACCACCTGCCGCATGTACCGGAAGGGCATAAGTGTGGCCGCCTGCATGGTCACTCATTTATGGTGCGTCTTGAAATTACCGGTGAAGTCGATCCGCATACCGGTTGGATCATGGATTTTGCTGAGTTAAAAGCCGCGTTTAAGCCGACTTACGACAGACTCGATCACTACTATTTGAACGATATTCCTGGCTTAGAAAATCCAACCAGCGAAGTGCTGGCCAAATGGATTTGGGATCAGGTTAAACCTGTGGTCCCTCTGCTGAGTGCCGTAATGGTGAAAGAGACCTGCACAGCGGGCTGCGTATACCGCGGCGAGTGATTATAGGCTTGCCGGATGGCAATGCGTCTTATCCGGCCTGCAACGAGCAACAAACTCTGGCCGGGTAAGCGAAACGCCCCCGGCACAGTTATCAGGCAATATTCAGATACTTATGGGTCTGCATCGACAGACGCCAGTTACGCGCAATACAGGTATCAATGCACAAACGCGTCGCATCTTCTTTCTGGCTGATTGGCTGTAAGGCGATGATTCGCGGTTTGTCGTCACTCAACGTCGCCAGCAGTTCATCCAGCGCTTCAATATCGCGGACACGGCCAACCGGATGCTTGATTTCATTCGCGCGCTCCAGCGCCTGTGACAGCACATCATAGCCACCGCGCATATTCACCTTCGGCGATACGGTCACCCAGGTATTCGGCGTACAGCGTACTTCGTGCGTGCCGCTGGTCTCAATCTGGCAACTAAAGCCGTTCTTTTCCAGCAGGTCAGTCAGCGGCATCAGGTCATGAATGCAGGGCTCGCCACCGGTGATCACCACGTGACGGGCGGTATAGCCCTGACGCGAAATGACCGCCAGCAGATCTTCGCTGCTCGCAGCACCCCATTTATCGCTTTCTTTGGTCTTGGCCAGGATGCTGTACAGGGAGACTTCCCGATCCTCAAGCTTATCCCAGGTGTGTTTGGTATCGCACCAGGCACAGCCAACCGGGCATCCCTGTAAACGAATAAAAATGGCGGGGACGCCGGTAAAGTAACCCTCACCTTGCAGGGTCTGGAACATCTCGTTAATCGGGTACTGCATAGCGCTCTCAATATGGGGATAAACGATAATTATCGCAGATCCCCGCCAAAGTATCATGCCCCATCGATGCTTTACGAGGCGATCGCTGCGACAAAGCGTGCCGTTATCTGCTGCGGGCGCGTGATAGCCCCACCAACCACCACGGTATGGGCACCTAATGCCAGGCATCGTGCAGCACGTTCAGGAGTATCAACGTTCCCTTCCGCCACAACCGGTACGCTAACCGCAGCCAACACATCACGTAAAAAACCGCAGTCGTTTTCCGCCAGCACATGCCCGGCAGTATCAGCGGTATAGCCGTAGAGCGTAGTGCCCACACAGTCAAAACCCAGGCGCT
This sequence comes from Citrobacter portucalensis, assembly GCF_002042885.1. GTDB lineage: Bacteria > Pseudomonadota > Gammaproteobacteria > Enterobacterales > Enterobacteriaceae > Citrobacter > Citrobacter portucalensis. The sequence goes on along the minus strand of NZ_MVFY01000002.1, from coordinate 269,477 downwards.
CAGCGGTCACCGCTTCGTCTACGGTGGCAATATCCGCCATCAGCAGTACGGACGGATAGCGAGCGCGGATCTGCGTAACCAGTTCTTTCAGCGTTTGCCCACCGGGGCGCGGGCGCGCTGTCGCATCCAGAGCAATAATTTCCGGCTCAACGGTCATCAGTTCATCGACTTCCTGTAAAGTGGCCGTGATAAACACATCGCTACCCGGATAATCACGCTTGATAATCCCAATCACCGGCAGGGAGACGCTCTCTTTGATCGCGCGAATGTCCACCACGCTGTTCGCACGAATACCTACCGCACCGCCCTGCGCTGCCGCCAGCGCCATACGTGACATAATAAACGGGCTGTGCAGAGGCTCATTTTCCAGCGCCTGACAGGAAACAATTAATTTACCTTTCAGGGAATCCAGTACAGTTTTCATTACGATAAGATCTCTTCGACTTCGTTTTTAATGATGGTGACATGCGGGCCATAAATCACCTGAACCCCGTTGCCGCGAATAATTACGCCACGGGCCCCGGTCGCTTTCAGCGCCGCTTCATCGACCTTGCTGCTCTCTTTCACCGTCACGCGCAGGCGTGTGGCACAACAATCCACCTCTTCCAGATTCTCTTTGCCTCCCAGCCCGGCGATCACTGCCGCTGCTCGCTCACTCTGCGGCAGGCCGGATTCAGTCGGCGCTGCGTTTTCACGACCAGGTGTCAACCAGTTAAAGCGGTTAATCAAATAGCGGAAGGTGAAGTAGTAAAGGAAGAACCACGGGATCCCCACCATGGGGACGTACATCCAGTTGGTTTTAGCTTCCCCCTGTAGCACGCCGAAAAGGAGGAAATCGATAAGCCCGCCCGAAAAGGTTTGCCCGATAGTGATATGTAAAATATGCGCGATCATAAACGCCAGACCATCGAAGAAGGCGTGAATGATGTATAACACGGGTGCGACAAACAGGAAGGAGAACTCGATAGGCTCAGTGATACCTGTCAGGAAAGAGGTCAGGGCTGCTGATAACAGCAGACCAGCGACAAGTTTTCTGTTCTCAGGCTTGGCGGTGTGGTACATCGCCAGACATGCGCCAAGCAGGCCAAACATCATGGTGATGAAGCGCCCGGACATAAAGCGCGAGGTGCCCGCATAGAACTGCTGCGTATTCGGATCGGCAAGTTGCGCGAAGAAAATACGCTGCGTACCTTCAACTAACTGGCCGTTGACGATTTCACTACCGCCAAGCGCCGTCGTCCAGAACGGCAAATAGAAGATATGGTGTAACCCCAGTGGGCCAAGCATACGCAGGATGAAGCCGTACAACAGCGTCCCCAGATAGCCTGTCGCATCCACCAGACCTCCCAGTCCAAAAATGAGTTTCTGGAAATGCGGCCAAACCACCGTCATGACCGCCCCCACGACAATCGCGGCGAGGGAGCTAATAATCGGTACAAAGCGCGAACCGCTGAAGAAACCAAGGAACTGAGGTAATGAGACTTTATTGAAACGGCTATGCAGCGCGCAGGTGACAAGCCCAATCACCACCCCACCGAACACACCCGTTTCCAGTGTCTGAATACCCAGCGTCATCCCCTGGCCTACGGCACCGGGATTCTCATGTGCCAGCGTTCCGTTGAGCGTCAATAAAGCGTTGATGGTGGCGTTCATCACCAGAAATGCCAGCAATGCCGCAAGCCCAGCGGTGCCTTTATCCGTTTTAGCCAGTCCTACTGCAACACCTACTGCAAAGAGCACCGACAGGTTGGCAAACACAATAGAACCTGCGCTGGTCATGATCGTGAAGATTGCCTGTAACCAGTCAACGTCCAAAAACGGATAAGCAGTCAATGTGTTTGGATTCGACAGCGCGCCGCCAATCCCTAACAACAGCCCCGCAGCGGGCAGTACCGCAATCGGCAGCATGAACGATTTGCCGAACCGCTGTGCCTTTTCGAACCATGCGCCCGATGAAGCGCCGCTAAACATTTGCATCATTTTTTCATCTCTCCGATTAATGATGAAAATTTTTACCATATTTAATATTAATAATGAAAATTTTCATCAAAATCCAGGAAGCCGATCATACTTTTTTAAAATGACTGGCATCTCTCCCCTGCTTTCCGCCACACTATCAACAGAGAAACGCATTAAGGATTTTGCATGTCAGAAAATGAAAACCTGCTGCTGAGATTGCGCCAGGGCGTTGACGGATATAGCCGAACACAGCAGAAGCTGGGAGAGTTTGTGCTCAGCGATCCGGCAAAAGTTGTCTACCTGACGATTACCGAACTGGCGCGTGAAAGCGACACCAGCGAGGCGAGCGTCACACGTCTGTGCCGCGCACTAGGGTGTAAGGGTTATAACGAATTCAAAATGGCGCTGGCACTCGATCTCCAGCAAGGACAGCCGGTAGAGCACAGCGGAGATGAGATTGACAATGTGGTCAATGAATCCGTACAAGCGCTGCAGGACACAGCAAAATTACTCGACAGGACATTACTGGAATCCGCCGCTTTGGCGCTGCATCAGGCCCAGTCGGTACAGATTTATGGCGTAGCGGCCAGCGCTATTCTGGGTGAGTATTTACATTACAAACTCCTGCGCCTCGGCAAACCTGCACAATTGTTCAGTGACATGCATCGTGCAGCCATGAACGCCACAACGCTTAACAAAGACACGCTGGTGGTAGCGATTTCCAGTTCAGGTTCGACGCGCGATCTACTGCATGTCGTTAAACTGGCGCGTAAGCAAGGCGTGCGCGTACTGGCGTTAAGTAATACGCCGCGCAGCCCGTTGGCTTCGCTGAGTGATATTCAACTGGTCGCAGCCAAACCAGAAGGTCCGTTGAGTGCTGGCGCGCTAAACGCCAAGGTGGGAGTGATGCTGTTGGTAGAACTACTGACTACGTCGCTGATTGCTCTGGATGAAAAGTACAGTAATGTGAGCCAGCAAACCGCCAGCGCGACCCTTCCTCTACTGCTTTAAGAGCATAAAAAAACCCGCCGCAGCGGGTTTTTACGTTAAGAGTTAAAGAACAGGATTACGCCTGACCTTTGATCTCTTTACGACCGTTGTACGGTGCTTGTTCACCCAGAGCTTCTTCGATACGAATCAGCTGGTTGTACTTAGCAACGCGGTCAGAACGGCTCATAGAACCAGTTTTGATCTGGCCTGCAGCAGTACCAACAGCCAGGTCAGCGATGGTAGCATCTTCAGTTTCGCCAGAACGGTGAGAGATGACAGCGGTGTAGCCAGCGTCTTTCGCCATTTTGATCGCAGCCAGAGTTTCGGTCAGAGAACCGATCTGGTTGAATTTGATCAGGATGGAGTTAACGATGCCTTTTTCGATGCCTTCTTTCAGGATCTTGGTGTTAGTTACGAACAGATCGTCACCAACCAGCTGGATTTTGTCACCCAGTACTTTAGTCTGGTATGCGAAACCGTCCCAGTCAGACTCGTCCAGACCATCTTCGATGGACACGATCGGGTACTGTTTGGTCAGTTCTTCCAGGAAGTGAGTGAATTCTTCGGAGGTGAATGCTTTGTTGCCTTCGCCAGCCAGAACGTATTTACCGTCTTTGTAGAATTCAGAAGCTGCACAGTCCATCGCCAGGGTGATATCTTTGCCCAGCTCGTAGCCAGCTGCTTTAACCGCTTCAGCGATTACAGCCAGAGCTTCAGCGTTGGAACCCAGGTTCGGCGCGTAGCCACCTTCGTCACCAACTGCAGTGTTCATACCTTTAGCTTTCAGAACTTTAGCCAGGTTGTGGAACACTTCAGAACCCATACGAACGGCTTCTTTCAGAGTCTTAGCGCCAACCGGCTGAATCATGAATTCCTGGATGTCGACGTTGTTGTCAGCGTGCTCACCACCGTTGATGATGTTCATCATCGGAACCGGCATGGAGTATTTACCCGGAGTACCGTTCAGTTCAGCGATGTGTGCATACAGCGGCAGGCCTTTAGCAGCAGCTGCTGCTTTGGCGTTCGCCAGGGACACAGCCAGGATGGCGTTTGCACCGAAGTTGGATTTGTTTTCAGTACCGTCCAGATCGATCATGATCTTGTCGATGCCAGCCTGATCTTTAGCATCTTTACCCAGCAGAGCCTGAGCAATTGGGCCGTTAACAGCTGCAACAGCTTTCAGTACGCCTTTACCCATGAAACGGGATTTGTCGCCATCGCGCAGTTCCAGTGCTTCGCGGGAACCAGTAGAAGCACCTGACGGAGCTGCTGCCATACCAACGAAACCACCTTCCAGGTGTACTTCGGCTTCAACAGTCGGGTTACCACGGGAGTCGATGATTTCACGACCGATGATTTTAACGATTTTGGACATTAGATTTTCCTCAGTACAAGTTAAACTAAAACTCCAGACAAACAATGCACCCTAATGGGTGCATTGCCGTTCTAACTTATTTACTTCTTACTTCGCCTGACGCTTCTGATGTTCACTGGCGGCTTTCACAAAGCCGGCAAACAGCGGGTGCCCATCACGTGGCGTGGAAGTAAATTCCGGGTGGAACTGACAGGCCACGAACCACGGATGATTCGGTACCTCAATGATCTCGACCAACTGATCATCACCGGAACGGCCTGCAATACGCAGACCCGCAGCTTCAATCTGTTTCAACAGCATATTGTTGACTTCGTAACGGTGGCGATGGCGTTCAACAATTGTCGGCGCGCCGTACAGTTGACGAACCAGGCTATCGTCGCTCAACTGACACTGCTGCGCGCCAAGGCGCATTGTGCCGCCCAAATCGCTCTTCTCGGTACGGATTTCGACGTTGCCGTCTTCATCGCGCCATTCGGTAATCAGGGCCACCACCGGGTACTTACAGTCTGGCACAAATTCCGTGGAGTTGGCGTTATCCATACCCACTACGTTACGTGCAAACTCAATCAACGCAACCTGCATACCCAGGCAAATGCCCAGATAAGGAATATTGTTCTCACGCGCAAAGCGCGCCGTCGCGATTTTACCTTCAACACCACGGTAGCCGAAGCCGCCTGGGATCAGGATTGCATCAAGACCTTTCAGGATCTCAACGCCACGCGTTTCGACATCTTGCGAATCGATCAGCTTGATGTTGACGGTGACACGATTCTTCAGACCACCGTGCTTCAGCGCTTCGATAACTGACTTATAGGCATCCGGCAGTTCAATGTACTTGCCGACCATACCGATAGTCACTTCGCCTGCCGGATTCGCTTCTTCGTAGATAACCTGTTCCCATTCTGACAGATTAGCTTCCGGACAGTTCAAGCTGAATCGTTTACAAATATAATCGTCAAGGCCCTGAGATTTCAACAGGCCCGGGATTTTATAGATGGAATCGACATCTTTCAGAGAAATAACCGCTTTTTCCGGAACGTTACAGAACAATGCAATTTTTGCACGTTCATTAGCCGGAACTGCGCGATCGGAGCGGCAAATCAGGATATCTGGCTGAATACCGATAGAAAGCAGCTCTTTTACAGAGTGCTGAGTCGGTTTAGTTTTGACTTCACCTGCCGCCGCCATGTACGGAACCAGCGTCAGATGCATAAACAGCGTGTGCTCACGGCCAATTTCTACGGCCATCTGGCGAATCGCTTCAAGGAACGGCAGAGATTCGATATCCCCAACGGTTCCGCCGATTTCGACCAGAACAACATCATGACCTTCACCGCCTTCCAGAACGCGCTCTTTAATGGCATTCGTGATGTGCGGGATAACCTGAACTGTTGCGCCCAGGTAGTCGCCACGGCGCTCTTTACGCAGAACGTCGGAGTAGATACGACCCGTAGTGAAGTTGTTGCGGCGGCTCATTTTGGTACGAATGAAACGCTCATAGTGACCCAGGTCCAGGTCGGTTTCAGCGCCGTCTTCGGTAACGAACACTTCCCCGTGTTGGATTGGGCTCATAGTACCTGGATCGACGTTGATGTACGGATCCAGTTTCATCATGGTTACATTGAGGCCACGGGCTTCAAGAATGGCTGCCAGGGAGGCTGCGGCAATGCCTTTTCCCAGAGAGGATACGACCCCGCCGGTCACAAAAATATAGTTCGTTGTCATGCTGGACCTGAGAAGTTAGGGTGAAACGATGGAATTACCAAGACGGGAAAGTAGTATACCCGAACATGACGAGCGCCACAAACTTTCATTATCCCCTCTCCTTCGTTCTTCAAGCCGCACCGGTGTTGGCTTCCTTCACTCACCCCAGTCACATAGCATTTCTATGTTCCTGGGGATTCTTTCAGTCGCCGCCTTGTTGCGACTCGAATAACTCGAAGAGGCAGTATACAAGGTGTTTCATCAACATAACGGGAAGAGAAAATAGCCTCTTTTGGGTAAATGTTTTTGACGTAAATCAAGCGCTTGTTATTTAAAAAATCACACAAATCGCCCTTGACCGACGAAATCCCTTAGAGATCAATTTCCTGCCGTTTTACCTGTTGCCAGACTTCTTCCATAGTTTCCAGATCAACACCAGTCATTTCCAGACCGCGCGAAGCCACAATTCGCTCAACTTCACGAAAACGCCGCTCAAACTTCTCGTTCGCTTTCTGCAATGCGGTCTCTGCTTTAGTGCCTAAATGCCGGGCCATATTAACCGTAGCAAATAGCAGATCGCCCATTTCCTCCTCCAGTTTAGCCTGGTCAACAACAGCCTGCTTAGCCTCAAACATGACTTCGTCGATCTCTTCGTAAACCTTGTCGACAACCGGTCCTAACGTTTTCCAGTCGAAGCCAACATTTGAGCAGCGTTTCTGGATTTTTTGGGCGCGCATTAATGCCGGTAAACTGCGGGGAATATCGTCGAGTGCGGAATGCTGTGCCTTCTGGGCGCGTTCTTCACTTTTGATTTTTTCCCAACGGGTCAAAACCTCAGTACTGTTACTGGCAGAAACATCAGCAAAAACATGTGGATGACGGCGTTCAAGTTTATCGCTTATCGCAGCACAAATATCATCGAAGTTGAAGCGCCCTTCTTCCTGCGCCATCTGGGCGTAAAACACCACCTGGAACAGCAGGTCGCCCAGCTCTCCGCGCAGGTCGTCAAAGTCTTCACGCGCAATCGCGTCCAGCACTTCATAGGTTTCTTCGAGGGTGTAAGGAGCAATAGTGGAGAATGTCTGCTCTTTGTCCCACGGGCAGCCGTTTTCCGGGTCGCGCAGGCGCTGCATAATACCGAGCAGTCGGTCGATTTGATTCATTGGAATGTCCTGAAATTTCAATACAGTAGACCGGATAAGGCGATAGCCGACATCCGGCAACATAGCAATGCCTGATGGCAACGCTAACGCGTCCTATCAGGCCTACAAGGTTATCCGGCCTACAAAATAATTAATTACCGTGCAAGCGACGTGCGTCAATCACATCCGGTACCTGGTTCAGCTTGCCGAGCACGCGCCCAAGCACCTGCAGGTTATAAATTTCGATGGTCATATCGATGGTGGCCAGCTGTTGTTTGGTATCACTTCGGCTGGCAACTCCCAGCACGTTCACCTTCTCGTTGGCGAGAATCGTGGTGATATCACGTAACAAGCCGCTGCGATCGTTGGCCTGGACGCGAACCACCAGCGAATACCCTGCCGAGTAGCTTTCACCCCAGACTGCATCAACAATACGTTCCGGCGCATGGGAGCGCAGCTCAGCCAGCTGTTCACAATCCGCCCGGTGCACGGAAATACCGCGTCCCTGGGTAATAAACCCGACAATCTCATCGCCTGGAATCGGCTGGCAGCAGCGGGCGATGTGGTGCATCAGGTTACCTACCCCTTCCACCACCACACGACCGTCGTCTTTACGACGGCTCTGCGGTGCCTGCGTTTTCTGCTGAAGCTGTTTCAGCGCGGCGGCATCCTGTTCGGCAGCGCTTGGCTTATTAAACTGCGCCTGCAGGAAGTTCACCATTTGGTTGAGGCGGATGTCTCCTCCGCCAATCGCCGCCAGCAACTCGTCCAGCTCATTGAAGCTGTAGCGCGGCAGCAGGTGTTTTTCCGCCTCTTTCAGGCTGATACCTAAATGCGCCAGTTCATCGTCGAGGATCTGGCGACCAGCAAGGATGTTTTTGTCGCGGTCCTGTTTACGGAACCAGGCGTGGATCTTCGAACGCCCACGACTGGTGGTTACGTAGCCAAGGTTAGGATTCAGCCAGTCGCGGCTTGGGTTTGGCTGTTTCTGGGTGATAATTTCAATTTGATCGCCCATCTGCAGCTGGTAGGTAAACGGTACGATGCGCCCACCAATTTTCGCGCCAATGCATCGATGCCCCACATCGCTATGAATGTGGTAAGCAAAATCGAGCGGCGTGGAGCCCGCAGGTAAGTCCACAACGTCGCCTTTTGGCGTAAAGACGTACACGCGGTCATCAAAGACCTGGCTACGGACTTCATCCAGCATTTCACCGGAATCTGCCATCTCTTCCTGCCAGGCGATCAGCTTACGCAGCCACGCAATGCGATCTTCATGACCAGAACGCGCCGCGCCTGAAGCGGTGCCCTCTTTGTACTTCCAGTGCGCCGCGACGCCCAGTTCGGCATCTTCGTGCATCTGTTTTGTACGGATCTGAATTTCGATGGTTTTCCCGCCCGGCCCCAGTACAACCGTATGGATTGACTGGTAGCCATTGGGTTTCGGATTTGCAACGTAATCATCGAACTCATCCGGCAGATGGCGATAGTGAGTATGTACTATCCCGAGTGCGGCATAGCAGTCCTGTAAACGCTCTGCCACGATACGCACTGCGCGTACATCGAACAGTTCATCGAAGGCCAACTGCTTTTTCTGCATTTTGCGCCAGATGCTGTAGATATGCTTCGGACGTCCATACACTTCGGCTTTGACGCCTTCCGTTTTCATCTCTGAGCGCAAATGACCGACGAACTCATCAATGTAATGTTCCCTGTCGATACGACGTTCATGCAGCAGCTTGGCAATGCGTTTGTATTCAGCCGGGTGCAGATAACGGAAGCAATAATCTTCCAGCTCCCATTTTAATTGCCCGATTCCCAAACGGTTGGCCAGCGGTGCATAGATATTGGTGCACTCTTTTGCCGCCAGAACGCGTTCATCTTCCGGCGCATCTTTCACTTCACGCAGATGGGCAATCCGCTCTGCCAGCTTGATGACCACACAGCGGAAGTCATCCACCATTGCCAGCAGCATGCGACGGACGTTATCGACCTGCTCGGAAGAAACTGAATCGGTATGCGTGGCTTTAAGCTGGCGTATCGCCGCCATATCACGCACACCGTGGATAAGATGAACAATGGATTTGCCCACGCTCTCGCGCAGGATGTCTTCACTGACCACGTTGGCATCAGCCAGAGGGAACAGCATTGCTGCACGCAGCGTGTCGATATCCATGCTCAACATAGAGAGAATTTCTACCATCTCCACGCCACGCCACAGCAGCAGATCCGCATCCGGATGCCCCTGTGTCTGCTGGAGGCAGTACGCCCAGGTTTCGGCTAAGCGTTCACACGACTGCTGGCTGGAGATCCCCAGACTCGCGATCCATTTCTTTGGATCAAACTCACCAGCTTTATTTATATGTGCACTTCTTACCGCAACCATTGTCCTCTCCTTAAGGGGCCAGGCCTGTCGAAGTCGACAAGCCCTACCCATTGTCTTTCATGCTGCATTACAACCCTAAATCCAATGGGTACAAAATTCATTACAAACGCTCAAACAGGACCATTGATTCCAGGTGTCCAGTGTGCGGAAACATATCGAGCATCGCCAGTCGCCGTATGGCGTATCCAGCGTTGAGCAAAGCATCGCTGTCACGAGCCAGCGTTGCTGGGTTACAGGATACATAAACAACGCGTATAGGTTCTAATTTTATAATATGTTGCATCACACCTGCAGCCCCCGCACGCGCAGGATCGAGCAATACTTTGTCGAATCCGTTTTTCGCCCACGGCTGTCGGGTAACATCTTCCTCAAGGTTTTCATGAAAGAATGTCACATTGTGTAATCCGTTATTCAGCGCGTTTTCTCGGCCTTTTTCCACCAACGCAGGAACACCTTCTACGCCAACCACGCTTGCTGCCCGAGTTGCCAGCGGTAGGGTAAAATTACCCATTCCACAGAACAGATCGAGTACACGATCTTCAGGTTGCACATCGAGCCATTCCAGCGCACGGGCGACCATTTGTTGGTTTACCCCTTCATTGACCTGAATAAAATCGCGCGGGCTGAAGGTTAACCGTAGTCCATTTGAATCATACCAGGGCGATTCTTCTGATATTGATTCCAGTATCTCGCTTTGCGGGGCCAGAAACAAAGACAGCCCCTGAGAATGCGAAAAGCATTCCAGTTTTTCTTTATCCGCAGCACTCAATGGCGCCGTGTGGCGCAAAATCATCAGGGTTCCGCTTCCCGCCTGCACCAGTTCGACATGGCCAAGATGGCGTAACCCTTGCAGACTTTCCAGACACGCTCTGAGATGGGGTAATAACGCCTCAAGCTGGGGCACCAAAATAGGGCATTGTTTGACATCGATAATGTCGCTGGAACCGGATTTGCGAAACCCCATCTGCAATTTTTGTTCTTTTGGCCGATAGTTCAGACTCAAACGTGCGCGACGACGATAGCCCCACGGGGCATCAGCTATAACATCCGACACCTCACATTTCATTAAACGCGACAACGCTGCGCTTTTGCTACGCTGCTGCAATGAGATGCTGGCATGCTGCTGCTGGCAACCGCCGCACACGCCAAAATGCGGGCAACGTGGCACTTCACGCTGTGGGCTGTCGTTTAAACGTCGTTTTACTTGCGCGCGGGCAAACTGTTTTTTATCTTCGGTAATCACCACCTCGGCGCTTTCCTGGGGTAGCAATTCCGGTATAAACAACGCCTTTCCGTTATGGCGAGCGACGCCCTGACCAAAAGGATCGAGGTCATTGACGGTAACGGTTATGATCTGACGCGTCGTCACGCGTCGTTTTGCAGAGTAGAATTGCGCCATCGACGAGATATTTCTCTATTTAACAGTGTGACCCTAATTGTCCCATAACGGAACTCCATGACCAACTACAGCCTGCGCGCACGCATGATGATTCTGATCCTGGCCCCGACCGTCCTGATAGGTTTGTTGCTCAGTATCTTTTTTGTTGTGCATCGCTATAACGACTTGCAGCGTCAACTGGAAGATGCTGGTGCCAGCATCATTGAACCACTCGCGGTCTCCAGCGAATATGGCATGAACCTGCAAAACAGGGAATCCATCGGCCAGCTTATCAGCGTGCTGCATCGTCGCCATTCCGATATCGTGCGGGCAATTTCTGTTTATGACGAAAATAACCGACTGTTCGTCACCTCAAATTTTCATCTCGATCCGTCTGAAATGCAGTTGGCGACAGGTTCACCGTTTCCCCGGAAGCTGAGCGTCACCCGGCACGGGGATATCATGATCCTGCGAACCCCTATTATATCGGAAAGCTATTCACCGGATGAATCCGCCGTAAGCGACGCCAAAAACACCAAAAATATGCTGGGGTATGTGGCGCTTGAGCTGGACCTTAAGTCCGTACGATTGCAGCAGTACAAAGAGATCTTTATCTCCAGCGTAATGATGCTGTTTTGTATTGGTATTGCGTTAATTTTCGGCTGGCGTCTGATGCGCGACGTGACCGGCCCGATTCGCAATATGGTGAATACCGTTGACCGAATACGTAGAGGACAGCTCGACAGCCGCGTGGAAGGTTTCATGCTGGGCGAGCTGGATATGCTTAAAAATGGCATCAACTCGATGGCTATGTCTCTCGCTGCTTACCATGAAGAGATGCAGCACAACATCGATCAGGCCACCTCTGACCTGCGCGAAACGCTGGAGCAGATGGAAATCCAGAACGTCGAACTGGATCTGGCGAAGAAACGCGCCCAGGAAGCGGCACGTATTAAGTCTGAGTTTCTGGCAAACATGTCCCACGAGCTGCGAACACCGCTGAATGGCGTGATTGGCTTCACCCGTCTGACGCTAAAAACCGAGCTCAACACCACACAGCGCGATCACCTGAATACCATTGAACGCTCGGCTAACAATCTGCTGGCCATCATCAATGATGTACTCGACTTCTCCAAACTTGAGGCGGGCAAGCTGATTCTGGAAAGCATTCCGTTCCCGCTGCGCAGCACGCTGGATGACGTCGTTACGCTGTTAGCGCATTCATCCCATGATAAAGGGCTTGAGCTGACGCTGAATATTAAGAATGACGTACCGGACAACGTCATCGGTGACCCGCTGCGTTTACAGCAGGTGATCACCAATCTGGTCGGCAACGCCATCAAATTTACCGAAGGCGGCAACATCGACATTCTGGTCGAGAAGCGAGCCCTTAGTAACACGAAAGTGCAAATTGAAGTACAAATCCGCGATACCGGGATCGGTATTCCTGAGCGCGATCAATCCCGTCTGTTCCAGGCTTTCCGTCAGGCGGATGCCAGTATTTCCCGGCGTCATGGCGGAACCGGGCTAGGTCTGGTCATTACGCAAAAACTGGTCAACGAAATGGGTGGGGATATCTCCTTCCACAGCCAACCTAATCGGGGTTCCACGTTCTGGTTCCATATCAGCCTCGATCTCAACCCTAACGTGCTTATTGATCGTTCGACAACCCGATGCCTTGCCGGTAAACGATTGGCCTACGTCGAACCTAACGCCACCGCCGCACAATGCACGTTAGATATCTTGAGTGAAACACCGCTGGAGGTGATTTACAGCCCTTCGTTCTCCGGGTTGCCAGCGGAGCACTACGACATTCTGTTGCTGGGCATTCCGGTCACTTTGCGCGAACCACTCACCATGCAGCATGAGCGGCTGGCAAGCGCAGCAGCGATGACCGACTTCCTGTTGCTAGCCTTGCCTTGTCATGCACAAATTAACGCTGAGAAATTGAAACAGGGCGGCGCGGCGGCGTGTCTGTTGAAACCTCTCACCTCAACCCGTTTACTGCCTGCGCTGACAGAGTATTGTCAGCTAAACCACAGCGCGGATCCGCTGCTGTTAGATGAAAGCAAAATTGCGATGACCGTCATGGCGGTAGACGACAACCCGGCGAACCTCAAGCTGATTGGCGCATTGCTGGAAGATAAGGTACAGCACGTCGTGCTGTGTGACAGCGGGCATCAGGCGGTGGATCGCGCCAGACAAATGCCGTTTGACCTGATCCTGATGGATATTCAGATGCCAGACATGGACGGTATTCGTGCCTGCGAACTGATCCACCAGCTTCCTCATCAACAGCAGACACCGGTCATTGCGGTCACCGCACACGCCATGGCCGGGCAGAAAGAGAAGCTGCTCAGCGCCGGGATGAACGATTACCTGGCGAAGCCTATCGAGGAAGATAAGCTGCATAATCTGCTGTTACGTTACAAACCGGGCGCAAGCACATCGCTGCGGGCACTCACCGCAGAACCTCTTGAGCCGGTCGTCAATCCGAACACGACGCTCGACTGGCAACTGGCATTAAGGCAAGCCGCGGGTAAGAACGATTTGGCGCGGGATATGCTGCAAATGCTGATCGATTTTCTGCCTGAGGTGCGTAACAAAATCGAAGAGCAACTGGTCGGAGAGAACCCCGAAGGGCTAGTGGATATGATTCACAAGCTGCACGGCAGTTGCGGTTATAGTGGTGTCCCCCGCATGAAAAACCTGTGTCAGCTCATTGAACAACAGCTACGCAGTGGAACCAAAGAAGAAGAGCTGGAACCTGAATTTTTAGAGCTTCTGGATGAAATGGACAACGTTGCGCGCGAAGCGAAACGGATATTGGGGTGATATTCGCCGGATGCGGCGTAAACGCCTTATCCGGCCTACAGGTTTCGCTGTTTACTGTAGACCCGATAAACGTCGTGCATCGGGCACATCGCCGGATGCGGCGTAAACGTCCGGCCTACAGGTTTCGCTGTTTACCGTAGGCCCGATAAGCGTCGTGCATCGGGCACATCGCCGGATGCGGCGTAAACGCCTTATCCAGCCTACAGGCTTCGCTGTTTGCCGTAGGCCCGATAAGCGTCGCGCATCGGGTAGTAAACGCCTTATCCGGCCTACAGGTTTCGCTGTTTGCCGTAGGCCCGATAAGCGTCGCGCATCGGGCACATCGACGAATGCGGCTAACAACTCAGCGTAATTGCTGCCCTGCTTTGAGCGTTGCGGCTACGTTTCGCGCCGTCATTCGTACGTTGTCGCTCGCGTTCTTCAGCGCCTCATCCAGGGTACAAATGGAGTAGATGACGCTGAAAACCGCATCCAGCCCATGCTCGTGTACGACCCCCACATCGGCCGTCAGGCTACCTGCGATACCGATAACCGGCTTGTTGTAACGCTTTGCGACCTTCGCCACGCCAACCGGAACCTTACCGTGAATGGTCTGACTATCAATGCGCCCTTCACCTGTGACCACTAAATCCGCATCCGCAACGCAGGCATCAAGGTGTAACGCATCGGTCACTATCTCAATACCGCAGCGTAACTGTGCGCCGCAAAACGCATACAGCGCCGCCCCCATACCACCCGCCGCACCACCACCGGCCAGATCCAGCACGTTGACGTCCAGATCGCGGGCAATGAGTTGCGCATAGTGCGTGAGCGCCCGATCCAGGCGGGTAATCATCTCCGGCGTCGCCCCTTTTTGCGGACCAAAAACCGCAGATGCGCCCTCTTTTCCAGTCAACGGGTTGGTCACATCGCAAGCCACTTCTATAAGGCACCCGGCAAGACGGCTGTCTAACTGAGAAATATCAATCTGGGACAGAGATTCCAGACCGATTCCGCCTTGCGCAATTTCGTTATTTTGCGCATCCAGCAGTTTTGCTCCCAGCGCTTGCACCATCCCGGCACCGCCATCATTGGTGGCGCTACCGCCAATCCCAATGATGATATGCTCAACGCCAGCGTCCAGCGCATGACGGATTAACTCCCCGGTTCCCCAGGATGTCGTTTTCAGCGGATCGCGTAACCCCACAGGAACCTGTTCCAGTCCGCTGGCGGCCGCCATTTCGATAAACGCCGAGCGCTCATCACCAGATAAACCATAAAATGCCTGAATTGTGTTGCCCAAAGGGCCGGTAACATCAACATGCACAAGGTGACCTTGCGTTGCGGCAACCATCGCTTCGGCCGTTCCTTCACCGCCATCTGCAACCGGAATCTTCACGTAATCCGCATCGGGCCAGATCTCACGAAACCCCAGCTCTATAGCCGTTGCCACCTCAAGCGCACTCAAACTTTCCTTATAGGAATCGGGTGCGATTACTATTTTCATAAAGCATCCTTACGCATGTTGATTATGTTAAGCATACACCAGGAGCAAAACCGCTCACTCTATAGGAGCGGTCCTGGATCACTTAGCGAACCATGCACGGACGCTTATTATCAAACGTCCAGTTCGGGATAAGATACTGCATACCCATCGCATCATCACGCGCACCCAGTCCATGTTGCTGGTACAGCTCATGCGCTTTCATGACCTGATCCATATCCAGCGCCACGCCCAGACCCGGTTTTGCCGGAACCTGCACCATGCCGCCTTTGATTTCAAACGGCTCTTTGGTCAAGCGCTGGTTGCCTTCCTGCCAGATCCAGTGGGTGTCGATAGCGGTAATTTTTCCTGGAGCCGCCGCCGCAACATGCGTAAACATCGCCAGCGAAATATCAAAGTGGTTGTTAGAGTGCGATCCCCAGGTCAGCCCGAACTCATGGCACATCTGCGCCACACGGACAGAACCCTGCATAGTCCAGAAGTGCGGGTCCGCCAGTGGGATATCCACAGACTGCAACGACAGCGTATGCCCCATCTGACGCCAGTCGGTGGCGATCATGTTGGTGGCGGTCGGCAGACCGGTGGCGCGGCGGAACTCCGCCATCACTTCACGACCAGAGAAGCCCTGCTCGGCACCGCACGGATCTTCCGCATAGGCCAGAGAACCCTTCAGATATTTGCCGATCTTAATCGCTTCATTTAGCGACCACGCGCCGTTCGGATCCAGCGTGACGCGGGCCTGCGGAAAGCGTTTCGCTAGCGCGACAATAGATTCCGCTTCTTCTTCCCCGGCCAGTACTCCGCCTTTCAGTTTAAAGTCGTTGAAACCATACTTCTCATACGCGGCTTCCGCCAGGCGCACTACCGCATCCGGGGTCATCGCTTCTTCATGACGCAGACGATACCAGTCGCATTTATCATCCGGCTGACTCTGGTACGGCAGCGGCGTTGCCTTACGGTTACCCACGAAGAACAGATAACCCAACATTTCAACTTCGCTACGCTGCTGTCCATCCCCCAGCAAAGAGGCGACGTTTACGCCCAGATGCTGACCTAACAGATCCAACATGGCCGCTTCGATCCCTGTAACCACATGAATAGTGGTACGTAAATCGAAGGTCTGCAAACCGCGACCGCCCGCATCACGATCGGCAAAAGTATTGCGTACTGCATTCAGCACATTTTTATATTCGCCTAACGTTTTGCCTACCACCAACGGGATCGCATCTTCCAGCGTTTTGCGGATTTTTTCGCCGCCGGGAATTTCACCCACGCCGGTATGACCGGAGTTATCTTTAATAATCACAATATTGCGCGTGAAGAACGGAGCATGTGCGCCGCTCAGGTTCATCAGCATGCTGTCATGACCCGCAACCGGAATAACCTGCATAGAGGTAACCAATGGGGTAGAAAATTGTGCGCTCATAATTAAGTCCTTATTCAAAATTAGTGGCGGCCGAAAACGGGACGTTTACGGTCAAAAGTCCATCCGGGGATCAGATACTGCATTGGGCCTGCGTCATTACGCGCACCGCCGGGCAGCGCCTTATAGGCTTCATGCGCTTTCTGTACCTGATCCCAGTCCAGTTCCACGCCCAGACCGGGCGCATCGGGTACCGCAATTTTTCCGTTTTTAATCTCCAGCGGATTTTTGGTCAGGCGGCAATCGCCCTCCTGCCAGATCCAGTGGGTATCAATAGCCGTTGGATTACCCGGTGCAGCCGCGCCAACGTGGGTGAACATCGCCAGGGAAATATCAAAATGATTGTTAGAATGGCAGCCCCAGGTCAGGCCCCAGTCGTCGCATAACTGTGCCACGCGTACCGCGCCAGAAAGGGTCCAGAAGTGCGGATCGGCCAGCGGAATATCTACTGAATTCAGCATCACCGCATGGCCCATTTCACGCCAGTTGGTGGCTATCATGTTCGTTGCTACCGGCAGACCGGTTGCACGGCGGAACTCGGCCATCACTTCGCGGCCAGAAAAACCCTGTTCAGCGCCGCATGGATCTTCAGCGTAGGTCAGAACATCGTTCAGCCCTTTACACAGGGAGATGGCTTCATCCAGCAGCCAGGCACCGTTGGGATCAACCGTAATACGCGCATCCGGGAAGCATTTTTTCAGCGCACGAGCGGTGTCGATTTCCTGCTCGCCAGGCAGTACACCGCCCTTGAGTTTGAAATCTTTAAAGCCGTAGCGATCCTGCGAAGCCTGAGCCAGACGTACCACAGCCTCACTGTTCATCGCTTGCTGATGACGCAGGTGATACCACTCATGGTTTCCCGGCGTACTTTCCAGATACGGTAAATCGGTCTTTGTGCGATCACCCACGTAGAACAGATAGCCGAGTACGGTGACCGCATCGCGCTGCTTGCCCGGCCCTAACAGTTCACAAACCGGCACGTTCAGCGCCTTACCCAGCAGGTCGAGCAATGCGGCTTCCAGCGCTGCTACCGCATTGACCCGTAGTTCAAAGGTCCAGGCGCCTTTGCCAAAGGTGTCAAAATCAGCGGCCTGATTGCCTTTATGCACCTGCTGCACCACCTTATTCAGGCGCGCCACTTCCTGGCCCAACACCTGCGGAATCGCATCCACCAGCGTCTGATAAATCACTTCACCACCAGGCGCTTCACCGACACCGGTGTTTCCGGCATTATCGGTGAGCACCACGATATTACGAGTAAAGTATGCGTTATGCGCGCCGCCAATATTGAGCAGCATGCTGTCATGACCGGCCACCGGGATGACCTTCATATCGGTAATAACGGGACTCGATTGTGTTGTCATCATCATTGTCCTGCGACAGGTTTCAGTTCGATACGTTTAATATCGCCCACCAGCACCAGATAGCTCACCACCGCAATCAGCGCATGTACCCCGACGTAAATCAACGCGCCGTTAAACGAGCCGGTAGTCCCGACGATGTAGCCGATAGCAATTGGCGTGACGATGCCGGAGATGTTGCCAAACATGTTGAACAAACCGCCGCTCAGACCGCTGATCTCTTTAGGTGCGGTATCAGCCATCACCGCCCATCCCAGCGCACCGATACCTTTGCCGAAGAAGGCCAGCGCCATAAAGCCGATGATCATCCACTCCACATTGACGTAGTTACAGAACACCATCACCATCGACAGCAGCATACCGAGTACGATTGGCGTTTTACGGGCGATATTCAGCGAACCGGTACGGCGCATCAACCAGTCGGAAATAATGCCGCCGAGCACGCCGCCGGCGAATCCGCAAATGGCCGGAACCGAAGCAACAAAGCCAGCTTTCAAAATCGACATACCGCGAGCCTGCACCAGATAAACCGGGAACCAGGTGATAAAGAAGTAGGTCAGCGCGTTAATGCAGTACTGGCCGATGTAAATCCCGATCATCATCCGTGAACCCAGCAGCTGTTTGATTTGCCCCCACTTCACGCTAAACGGCACTTTGGTTTTGGCTGCCGCCTGATCCATGTTGATCAGCGCCCCACCTTCGGCAATGTAATCCAGCTCTTTTTGGTTTACGCCCGGGTGCTGGTTCGGTTCATGAATCACCTTCAGCCAGACGAAGCTGATAACAATCCCAAGACCGCCCATAAAGAAGAACACGTGCGACCAACCCACTTCGTGGGTCAGCCAACCCATGATTGGCGCGAAGATAACGGTGGCAAAGTATTGCGCAGAGTTAAAGATAGCGACCGCCGTGCCCCTTTCCTGTGCCGGGAACCACGCCGCCACAATACGACTGTTGCCGGGGAAGGAGGGCGCTTCAGCTAAACCGACGAGGAAACGCAGGGTAAACAGCGCAACGATAATGCCGAAACCACTGAAGATATCGACAAAACCCTGCAACAGGGTAAACATGGACCAAATAAAGATGGACCAGAAATAAACGCGTTTTGAACCAAAGCGGTCGAGCAACCAGCCGCCGGGGATCTGGCCGATAACATAGGCCCATGAGAAAGCGGAGAATACATACCCCATCCCTACCGCATCCAGACCAATGTCTTTGGCCATCTCCGAACCGGCAATGGATAAGGTGGCGCGATCACCGTAGTTGAAGGATGTGACGATAAACAGCATCACCACTATCCAGTAGCGAGCGTTAGTGCGTTTTTCCGCGCTGCTCGCCGCCTGACTTAATGAACTCATTGTTGCACTCCTGAATCCTGGCTTTCGCCAGTTCATTCTGTACAGCACCTGTAGGGTGATCAGAATGAGAGGTTAGTGTGTGGCAGTGTTGGTACAGCTCAGGGCCGTTTTATTCTGACTCGCTGCCATTCCGGGAACTGACGGGAAAAGTATATGAAGGAGTGCCACTGACCCTCACCGTGCATGAACACAACATTAGGGAGGCAGTGAGAAGTTGTTTGGGGCATAAGCCCAAAGTAGTGGAAGTTAGTTCACGTAATTGGGGTTTTATTGCCGGGTGGCGGCTTCGCCTGGCCCGGCTTGCGGTTCAAATGGGGGTTGCATGCCCGTACGAGCGAGGGAGTTATTTAAGCAAGGTTCCCCAGTTTTCTACCCAGGGATTGGATTCGCTTTCCGGTTCAGGATGCTCGCTGGCATCAATCAGCAGCATTTCTCCTACACGGTGGGCGCTTTGTTCCTGCAACAAGGCATCGAACTGTTTGCCGCCATTGCAGAAATTAACGTAGCTACTGTCGCCCAGCCCAATTACCCCGTAATGCAGATTTGGCTGGAAACCGAGATTATCTTTGATCCCCTGAAACAGCGGCACGATGCTATCCGGCAGATCGCCCTGCCCGGTCGTGGAAGTCACCACCAGTACATATTTATCCTGATATGCCTGCCAGTCGCTAAGCTCCGGATCTTCGAACACCGTAGCTTTATGACCCTGCGCCGTCAAAATAGCTTCGGCCTCTTCGGCAACCAGCAGCGCGTTTCCGTACATCGTGCCGACAAAAATTCCAATTTCCGCCATAACCGTAATCTCCTGGGACTTAAGAATCTATCTGCTCATCCTGACCTGACAGCCCGCTGAACTCAACCCTTTCATTCTCAGGGAGAAGTCCACGCCAGCCAAACTGTGATAACGCCTGCATCCAGACGTCATCCAGTCCGGCGCGAATAACCAGCGGTTCGCCGGTGAAAGGATGGGTCAGCGCAAGCTGGCTGGCATGCAGCATTAATCGCTGACAACCAAAATGCTCTGCGGCGCTGCGATTTTGCCGCAAATCACCGTGCTTGCTGTCGCCGATAATCGGATGGCGCAAGTGCGCCAGATGGCGTCTGAGCTGGTGCTTGCGACCGGTTTTAGGATCCAGCTCCACCAGCCCGTAACGAGTAGTCGGATAAC
Organism: Citrobacter portucalensis; assembly: GCF_002042885.1. Classification (GTDB taxonomy): domain Bacteria; phylum Pseudomonadota; class Gammaproteobacteria; order Enterobacterales; family Enterobacteriaceae; genus Citrobacter; species Citrobacter portucalensis. Next base: position 248,915 of record NZ_MVFY01000002.1, on the reverse strand, counting down.
GCCCGGTCGCTACCGGCATTTCTACCGTTGCCAGGCCACGATAATGGGTGACAGCAGGCTGCGGGCCTTTATCATCGCGGGCAAACTTATCGGCAATCTTATCCAGCTCTTCGACCAGCGGGTAATCCAGCACGGCATCATCCATCAGCCAGCCACGCACAATCGCATGATAGCGTTTCTGAATTTGATGATGTTCAAACTGCTGGGACAGCAAACGCCCGGCTTCGCTGGACAGTCCCATCAGCAGCACGCCGGAGGTTGGTCTGTCGAGTCGATGGGCGGTAAATACGTGCTGACCAATTTGGTCGCGCACCGTTTGCATCACCACCACTTTCTCATCCCGGTCGAGCCAACTGCGGTGAACCAACCAGCCCGAAGGTTTATTGACGGCGACCAGCCATTCGTCCTGATAAAGAATTTCCAGCATCAGGCGTTATCACTTGTAAACAGCGCATCCAGCTCCTGCAATGCCGCCAGAAGAATGTCGCGTTGCGGGTGATCGGCTGCCAGCGCCATTTCGTAATACGGTGCGACGGCAAAAGCCTGCGGAAGCGGCTGCGCGTTATCAATCAACGTATGCATGCGGGGAATCAACACCCACTGCAGCCACTCGACCGGTTCCATGGTATCCATACAAAAAGGCTGCGTACTGGTAAACAGATGCTCTGCTGGCTCATCCATCCGCCAGTGATGATGTTCACGCAGTAGCGCTTCAAGTGCGTGTAACTGCTGGCGCACACGGTCATGAGTCGTCATGAAATTAACCTCAATGATGAAAAAATCTGGCGCGAAGAATAGCACTAGTGAAGGGAAATAAAAAAAGGGAGCACTGTAAAAACAGTGCTCCCGGTTCGTTTCGCAGCATTCCAGCTACTTTTAGTGCTCCCTGCTCATCCTTGACAACTTTTCCTGTGGTCTTGCGACCGTGTTCATCCTGAACTTTTGCATCCTGCTCACATCACCCCGATGTGAAAACTTCATCCTGAAGTATCCTGGCCATCCAGACCCGCCGAACATCCTGACCGGCTCTCATTCTCCATCCTGGAGGTGTCCTTTAACGCATCCAGCGTCTTCCTCTTTGCTTCGTCCTGAAGCCTGTCCTTGCAACACCGTCCTGGTGTGTCCTGGCGAAGAGCCATCATCCTGATGTTCTCTTCGTTGTGCGACTCCTTGTCGACAGATATAGAATCGCCTGTTTCGCTTTGTCTTACAAGATGCTTACAGGCTTACCCTTATGATTATTTTCATATGAAAGTTGACAATAAAACACTAACCAATTGAATAATAATAAATTATTATTTTATCAATTCATTAAGTCTTTACTTATCACCTGGCAATGTCCTACAGGGTTTGTAAGAGATCTCTCACAAGATTCAGGGCAAACTGGATTACAGAACTGGCTTAAGTTGAGTGAGGAATTCCGCAAGTGAGGCCGCCAGCACCGTTCGTTTACGGGTTCCCAGCGTTTCTTTGCATACTTCACCGGACAGATTGCACACCGAAATGACGTCAAGCTCATTATCTTGTGTGGCAATAAAAAGCGTAGGTGATAGCCTGAGGCGCTTTTGCGTAACCAGATGACCAATCAGGTTTTCCTGAACGCGCCTGAAGTCATCTTCACTCCAGGTTTGCAGCAGCGTGAGCTTTTCATCCGCAAACTGCGCGTGCATATCACCAGCAAACTGGGTGGTGTAAAAAGCGTGAACGGCAGGTTGTACCACAATATCAAAGGCCCGTTCAACCGCATTGAGGTTATTTTCGCCGACAAAAGGTTGAGGCTGCCAAAATACCGCATCGTCTGTGGAAGAAATGATACACGGAGAAGGTACGCCATACAGCTCTTCGCTGAGCGGCCAACTGTTGTTTTTTTCATGCCATGCGTCGCAATAACGCGTCGTAAAGGCTATCAACGCCTGCGCTGTCAATTCGTCCACTGATTTCTCTCTTCACAAAAGCCAGGATACACTTGTCGCATAGTGTATCTGGTTTATGACGGTGAAACATGTCCTCTTATGAAAATCATCAGGCGCTTAACGGCCTGACACTCGGTAAATCAACGGATTACCGAGACAATTACGATGCAAGTCTGTTGCAGGGCGTTCCGCGCAGCCTGAATCGCGACCCGCTGGATTTAAAGGCCGATAACTTGCCTTTTCACGGTGCGGATATCTGGACGCTATATGAACTGTCGTGGCTGAATGCCAACGGCTTACCGCAGGTCGCGGTCGGTCACGTGGAACTGGATTACACCAGCGTAAATCTGATTGAGTCGAAAAGCTTTAAGCTTTACCTGAACAGTTTTAACCAGACGCGTTTTGATTCCTGGGACGCGGTACGCCAGACGCTGGAAAACGATCTGCGCGCCTGCGCTCAGGGCGATGTCAGCGTGGCGCTGTACCGCCTTGACGAACTGGAAGGGCAGCCGATAGCCCACTTTAATGGGACCTGTATCGACAATCAGGATATCGTCATCGACAACTATCAGTTCAGCACTGCGTATCTGGAAAATGCCGTGAGCGGTGAAAAGGCAGTCGAAGAGACGCTGGTCAGCCACCTGCTGAAATCCAACTGTCTGATCACCCACCAGCCCGACTGGGGCTCCATACAAATTCAGTATCGTGGACGGAAAATCGACAGAGAGAAGCTGCTGCGTTATCTGGTCTCCTTCCGCCACCATAATGAATTTCATGAGCAGTGCGTGGAACGTATTTTCAATGACATTCTGCGCTTCTGCCAGCCAGAGAAACTGAGCGTCTATGCACGCTACACGCGACGTGGCGGCCTGGACATTAACCCATGGCGCACCAACACCGATTTCACTCCGGCAACCGGTCGTCTGGTACGTCAGTAATCTTTTTTCTCAATTTTGCGTGCCGGATTCCGCGCGCAAGGTTGTGAAAGGTCATAAGCCAGGGCTATTGTAATCAATAGGGAATGACGTGTTGCGTCCCATAAGGAGTTTACTTGATTACACATATTAGCCCGCTTGGCTCAATGGACATGTTGTCGCAGCTGGAAGTCGATATGCTTAAACGCACGGCCAGCAGCGACCTGTATCAACTGTTTCGTAACTGTTCGCTTGCCGTTCTGAACTCCGGCAGTTTGACCGACAACAGTAAAGAACTGCTGTCCCGCTTTGAAAGTTTCGATATTAACGTACTGCGCCGCGAACGGGGCGTGAAGCTGGAACTGATCAACCCACCTGAAGATGCGTTTGTTGATGGACGCATTATTCGTGCGCTACAGGCTAACCTGTTTGCCGTACTGCGCGACATTCTGTTCGTCAATGGACAGATCCATAACGCCGGTCGTTTTCAGCATCTGGATCTCGAAAGCTCGGTACATATTACCAACCTCGTATTCTCGATCCTGCGTAATGCGCGGGCGCTACACGTTGGTGAAGCGCCGAACATGGTCGTCTGCTGGGGCGGTCACTCAATCAACGAAAATGAGTACCTGTATGCCCGTCGCGTCGGCACCCAACTGGGTCTGCGCGAACTGAACATCTGTACCGGCTGCGGTCCGGGGGCGATGGAAGCGCCAATGAAAGGCGCTGCGGTCGGCCACGCCCAGCAGCGATACAAAGACAGCCGCTTTATTGGCATGACCGAACCGTCAATCATCGCCGCTGAACCGCCTAACCCGCTGGTAAACGAACTGATCATCATGCCGGACATTGAAAAACGTCTGGAAGCGTTCGTGCGTATCGCTCACGGTATTATCATCTTCCCGGGTGGCGTAGGGACAGCAGAAGAGCTGCTGTATCTGCTGGGGATCCTGATGAATCCGGCCAACAAAGATCAGGTTCTACCGCTGATCCTGACCGGACCAAAAGAGAGTGCGGATTACTTCCGCGTGCTGGACGAATTTATCGTGCACACGCTAGGGGAAGATGCGCGTCGCCACTATCGCATTATCATTGACGATGCGGCCGAAGTGGCGCGTCTGATGAAAAAAGCGATGCCGCTGGTGAAAGAAAACCGTCGCGACACAGGAGATGCTTACAGCTTTAACTGGTCGATTCGTATCGCACCTGATTTGCAGATGCCGTTCGAGCCGTCCCATGAAAACATGGCCAACCTGAAGCTGTACCCGGATCAACCCGTTGAAGTATTGGCCGCCGACCTGCGTCGTGCATTCTCGGGTATTGTGGCCGGTAACGTGAAGGAGGTCGGCATTCGCGCCATCGAAGAGTTTGGCCCGTACAAAATCCACGGTGACCGCGAAATGATGCGCCGCATGGACGATCTCCTGCAGGGCTTTGTTGCACAACATCGCATGAAGTTGCCAGGCTCCGCGTACATCCCTTGCTACGAGATCTGCGCCTGACCTTCAACACCGGCTAGCAGCGCTAGAGCGGTGACAGTTTTGTCCATATCAAAGCCGGGTTTGGCGCACTTGCCTCCCGGCTTTTTTTAGTGATACCAGTCACATAGCTCCGACAATCATATAAATACCAGTGATGATTCATAAAAAACAGCGCGCTACGCAAACGATTACCTTGAAAAACCAACCGTGATTTATCTTAGAAAATTATTATTAGTCGCCGAAATCATCTAAAAACAACAGTTTTTACAGCTGAACACGCCTATCTTCGCGCCTTCGCTTTCATGAGATATGTCGTTAATGTTAGCCTTCGCGCCCGTAAATTCGCTTTGACTATTTTTTAACAGATTAATGGCCCAAATTTATCCACATAAAAGGTGGATTATTGCATTTGGGATCCCGATCACTGATACATTCATTACTAAAATGTATCTTTCCGCCCGAAAATTATTACGGCGAAAAATTATATAAAAATCGCTCAACGAATTTCGATTTACAGTCGGGTACTTTCTCATTGGATTGACCCCAAACCCGACTTTTTAAGCTTCCTCCAGGAGAAATAGATGGAAAACACTCAAACCAGCACTATCGTTACGGGCCAGACCCGCAGCGCATGGCGCAAAACAGACACCATGTGGATGCTGGGCCTTTACGGCACGGCGATTGGGGCGGGTGTATTGTTCCTGCCGATTAACGCAGGCGTAGGCGGTATGATCCCGCTGATCATCATGGCGATCCTTGCCTTCCCAATGACCTTCTTTGCACACCGCGGCCTGACTCGCTTTGTGCTGTCCGGTAAAAATCCGGGTGAAGACATCACCGAAGTTGTAGAAGAACACTTTGGTGTTGGTGCAGGTAAACTGATTACCCTGCTCTACTTCTTCGCTATCTACCCGATTCTGTTGGTTTACAGCGTAGCAATCACCAACACGGTTGAAAGCTTCCTGACCCACCAGCTGGCGATTACGCCGCCGCCGCGCGCAATCCTGTCACTGATCCTGATTGTCGGTATGATGACCATCGTGCGCTTCGGTGAGCAGATGATCGTTAAGGCGATGAGCATCCTGGTATTCCCGTTCGTTGCGGCTCTGATGCTACTGGCGCTGTACCTGATCCCTCAGTGGAGCGGTGCGATTCTGGAAACCATGTCTTTTGACTCTGCGGCAACCACCGGCAACGGCCTGCTGTTGACCCTGTGGCTGGCAATTCCGGTAATGGTGTTCTCCTTCAACCACTCCCCGATCATCTCCTCCTTCGCCGTGGCGAAGCGTGAAGAGTACGGTGATGAAGCAGAGAAAAAATGCTCCAAGATTCTGGCATTCGCTCACATCATGATGGTACTGACCGTTATGTTCTTCGTCTTCAGCTGCGTGTTCAGCCTGACTCCGGCAGACCTGGCAGCAGCGAAAGAGCAGAACATCTCGATTCTGTCTTACCTGGCGAACCACTTTAACGCGCCGATTATTGCCTGGATGGCACCGATCATCGCGATTATCGCTATCACCAAATCCTTCCTGGGCCACTACCTGGGCGCACGTGAAGGCTTCAATGGTATGGTGATTAAGTCTCTGCGTGGCAAAGGCAAATCCATCGAAATCAACAAACTGAACAAAATCACTGCGCTGTTCATGCTGGTAACCACCTGGATTGTGGCGACGCTGAACCCAAGCATCCTCGGCATGATTGAGACCCTGGGTGGCCCAATCATCGCGATGATTCTGTTCCTGATGCCGATGTATGCCATTCAGAAAGTACCGGCAATGCGTAAGTACAGCGGCCATATCAGCAACGTCTTCGTTGTGATTATGGGCCTGATCGCTATCTCCGCTATTTTCTACTCTCTGTTCAGTTAATTCCCCTGCGCCGCTCCTCGGGGCGGCGCACCTCGATACACAATGGACGCCTCATGATTAGCGTATTCGATATTTTCAAAATCGGCATTGGCCCTTCCAGCTCCCACACTGTTGGCCCGATGAAAGCAGGCAAACAATTCACGGATGACCTGATTGCACGCGGAATTCTCACTGACGTAACCCGCGTAGTGGTTGATGTCTATGGCTCTTTATCTCTGACGGGGAAAGGTCACCATACCGACATCGCGATAATTATGGGCCTGGCGGGTAATCTGCCGGATACCGTAGACATTGATGCCATTCCGTCCTTTATCCAGGATGTGAATACTCATGGGCGTTTGCTGCTGGCAGACGGTCAACATGAGGTCGAGTTCCCGGTCGACAAGTGCATGAATTTCCATGCGGACAATCTGTCCCTGCACGAAAACGGGATGCGCATTACCGCACTGGCGGGCGAAAAGGCTATTTACAGCCAGACTTACTATTCCATTGGCGGTGGGTTCATCGTTGATGAAGAACATTTTGGTTTACCGAACAACTCTCCGGTAAACGTGCCATATCCGTATAAATCCGCAGCTGATTTGCAACGTCATTGCCAGGAAACCGGCCTGTCGCTTTCCGGTCTGATGATGCAAAACGAACTGGCGCTGCACAGCAAAGAAGAGCTGGAACAGCACTTTGCTAACGTCTGGGAAGTGATGCGTAGCGGGATTGAACGCGGCATCACCACCGAAGGTGTATTGCCGGGCAAACTGCGCGTTCCGCGTCGTGCTGCTGCGCTGCGTCGCATGCTGGTCAGCAGCGACAAAACCACCACCGACCCGATGGCGGTTGTTGACTGGATCAACATGTTCGCGTTGGCCGTGAACGAAGAAAACGCAGCCGGTGGACGCGTGGTGACTGCACCAACCAACGGTGCATGCGGGATTGTTCCTGCCGTACTGGCGTATTACGACAAGTTTATCCGTGAAGTGAACGCTAACTCGCTGGCACGCTACATGCTGGTCGCGAGCGCCATTGGTTCACTGTACAAGATGAACGCCTCTATCTCTGGTGCCGAAGTCGGCTGTCAGGGTGAAGTTGGCGTCGCCTGCTCCATGGCAGCGGCTGGTCTGGCTGAACTGCTGGGCGGTAGCCCAATGCAGGTGTGCATCGCGGCAGAAATCGGTATGGAACACAACCTGGGTCTGACCTGCGACCCGGTTGCCGGCCAGGTTCAGGTACCGTGCATTGAGCGTAATGCCATTGCTTCGGTTAAAGCGGTGAACGCTGCACGTATGGCGCTGCGCCGTACCAGTGAACCACGCGTGTGCCTCGATAAAGTTATCGAGACCATGTACGAAACCGGTAAAGACATGAACGCCAAATACCGTGAAACCTCTCGTGGTGGTCTGGCGATGAAGATTGTCACCTGCGATTAATTCTCAGCACATTTTCGTATCTGTAGGCCGGATAAGGCGCTCGCCGCATCCGGCTTTTATTGCCTGATGGCGCTTCGCTTGTCAGGCTTACGGATAGCGCTCTTTCGCAATGCTCGTCTCCACTCGTCGTGAATGTTACCCTACAGACTAATTTGTTAGGGAGAACACCGTGGCCGTCCACCTGCTCATTGTTGATGCACTGAATCTCATCCGCCGTATTCACGCCGTACAGGGCTCCCCCTGCGTGGAGACATGCCAGCACGCACTCGATCAGCTGATTGTGCACAGTCAGCCCACGCACGCCGTGGCGGTATTTGATGACGAAGCGCGTAACAGCGGCTGGCGTCACCAACGGTTACCTGACTACAAAGCCGGTCGCCCGCCGATGCCTGACGATTTACACCAGGAAATGCCCGCCTTACGCGCCGCTTTTGAACAGCGCGGCGTCTGCTGCTGGGTATCCAGCGGGAATGAAGCCGATGATTTAGCCGCCACTCTGGCGGTGAAAGTTAGCCAGGCGGGACACCAGGCGACTATCGTCTCAACCGATAAAGGCTACTGTCAGCTACTCTCCCCAACGCTGCGGATTCGCGATTATTTCCAGAAACGCTGGCTGGATGCGCCGTTTATCGAGAAAGAGTTCGGCGTACTGCCGCAACAGTTGCCTGATTACTGGGGACTGGCTGGGATCAGCAGTTCTAAAATACCGGGGGTAGCCGGTATTGGTCCTAAAAGCGCCACACAACTGCTGGCACAGTTTCCAACGCTGGAAGCGCTGTATGAACACCTGGATGATGTACCGGAGAAATGGCGCAAGAAACTCGAAGAACATCGGGAGATGGCGTTTTTGTGTCGCGATATCGCGCGGCTGCAAACAGACTTACATATCGACGGAAACCTACAGCAGCTACGGCTGGCGCGGTAGTCTTATTTCCGGATGGCGCTGCGCTTATCCGGCCTACTTATTGTACAACCCTGTAGGCCAGATAAACGCCAGGTGATTACCAGGCGGTATGGTACAGCTCAACGATATCCCCAAGGCTCGCTTCACGCGGATTTCCCCCGGTACAAACATCGTCAAATGCGGCTTGCGCCAGCGCAGGAATATCCTCTTTACGGACGCCAACATCGCGTAGATGCAGTGGGATACCTACATCGCGATTAAGGGCGAAGACGGCATCCACCGCCGCTTTGCGTGCCTCTGCCAGCGTCAGTCCTTCAACCTTAACCCCCATTACCCGGGCGATATCGCGGAATTTTTCCCCGGTGAATTCGGCGTTATAGTGCATCACGTGCGGCAGCAAAATGGCATTCGCGACGCCGTGCGGCGTGTTGTAGAACGCGCCTAACGGGTGTGCCATGCCATGCACTAATCCCAGACCTACGTTGGAGAAACCCATCCCGGCAACGTACTGGCCCAGAGCCATCGCTTCCCCCGCCTGGCTGTCGCCCACAACGGAACCGCGTAATGACCCGGCAATAATTTCGATGGCTTTAATGTGCAGCGCATCGGTAAGCGCCCACGCAGCCCGCGTGATGTAGCCTTCAATGGCATGAGTCAGTGCATCTACGCCAGTAGCCGCTTTTAATGCAGCAGGCATGCCGTCCATCATGTCAGCATCAATGAACGCCACCTGCGGGATGTCATGTGGATCGACACAAACAAACTTACGCCGATTCTCTTCGTCAGTGATCACGTAGTTAATGGTCACTTCCGCCGCCGTTCCCGCAGTGGTTGGTATAGCCATAACAGGCACGCTCGGGAAGCGTGTCGGCGATAACCCTTCAAGGCTGCGTACATCCGCAAACTCCGGGTTATTGTTAATAATGCCAATCGCTTTACAGGTATCCTGCGGGGAGCCACCGCCAATGGCGACCAGATAGTCTGCGCCGCTTTGCTGAAAGACACTCAATCCTTCCTGCACTACCGCAATGGTTGGATTAGGAATAACGCCTGAATAGATTTCCCATGCCAGACCTGCAGCATCCATTCGGGAAGTCACCTTCTCAACAATGCCGCACTGCACCAGATTTTTATCAGTCACAATCAATGCTTTGCGATAACCACGACGAATAACTTCATCGGTTAATGCGCCAACAGCTCCCCGGCCAAACCATGCCGTTTCGTTCAGAATCATTCTGTTCGCCATCGTTTTATCTCCTATTCCTCAATACGCAATCCATATGTTTTGAATTTTTCCAGCACAATAGCGATAGCCTCATCGTCCAGTACCGGAACCGGATCGGTAATCGCCAGCGTGCTGAGATAAAGCTGCGCCAGCACTTCCACTTCATGCGCTAACCACAGGGCTTTTTCCAGATTTTCCTCGCAGGCGATCAGCCCATGATGCTGCAACAGCGTTGCTTTTCGGTTTTTCAGCGCTACCGCAACGTGCTCGGAAAGCTCACGCGTGCCAAACGTCGCATATGGCGCACAGGGAATTGAGTTACCGCCAGCCGCCGCAATCATGTAATGGATTGCCGGGATTGGCCGATTGAGAATAGAAACAGCAGTACAATGCACGGCATGATTATGGACCACCGCCTGAGCATCGGGACGCGTCTGATAAGCGGCCATATGGAACCGCCACTCGCTGGAAGGTAATTTCCCTTCTTCGTGCTGCCCCTCAGCGTTGATGTACACAATGTGGGATTCGGTGAGTTTGTCATACGGAATACCCGTCGGGGTAATTAACATCCCGTCCTGGTAACGCACACTTACATTACCCGCAGTCCCCTGATTCAACCCCAGACGGGTCATTTCCAGGCAGGTATTGATAATCTGCCGTGCCAGCGTATTTCGTTCCATTACTTACCTCTCTCAGTGAGTCAAAATGCGACAACAGAACATTGCTAATACCTCGACGCTCTGTTGATTTAAGCGGGTATTTGCTAACTATCATCATGCTGAATAAAGAGAAGGGAATTTTTAGCACTGGATTTTGTGATGTTCATCAACTAATAACGCTGAATAAAAACATGCAGGCATAATATTACAATTGCAAAATGTCCGTTCTTAATAAAACCATTGTAAAACGGTCATTTGCGAATAAATTGTTACCATTGCCCGTTTTCCACTTAACTAATTAATTCGGGCATTATCCCTGTGGCTTTTTAATTTATTTTTCTCAAACGGTCATTGTTTTAAAGAAATTAAAGTGATGATAATCACATAAACCCACACCCTGAGCATAAATGTGACCACCATCATATTAATGGCCGGTTTTTATTTGAAAATGAATTCATGAGTTCATTCATGAAGGCCAATTTTATCTGGCAGGTTACCGGAACTCACCTGGATTAGCAGGTTGGTAAAAATCACCAATCGTACTCTTAAGCTGTTGAACATGCTTATGAACTGATGAGGATTCTATGGGAAACACATCAATACAAACACAAAGTTTTCATGCGGTAGAGCGGGGGCAGACAAAAAATTATGTCATTCCCTTCGCGTTGCTCTGTTCACTGTTTTTTCTTTGGGCGGTTGCCAATAATCTTAATGACATTTTATTACCACAATTTCAGCAAGCTTTTACATTAACAAACTTTCAGGCTGGTCTGATTCAATCTGCTTTTTATTTTGGTTATTTCGTCATTCCAATCCCAGCTGGGATCCTGATGAAAAAACTAAGTTATAAAGCAGGCATTATTACCGGATTATTCTTATATGCCATCGGTGCAGCATTATTCTGGCCAGCGGCTGAAGTAATGAATTACACCTTATTCTTGATTGGCCTATTTATTATTGCGGCGGGCTTAGGTTGTCTGGAAACGGCTGCCAACCCCTTTGTAACCGTACTGGGCCCGGAAAGCGGCGGTCATTTCCGATTAAATCTCGCGCAAACTTTTAACTCATTTGGTGCCATTATTGCGGTTGTTTTTGGGCAAAGTCTTATTTTGTCTAATGTGCCACATCAATCTCAAGACGTACTCGATAAGATGGCGCCAGAACAGCTAAGCGCCTACAAGCACAGCCTGGTGTTATCGGTTCAAACCCCTTATATGATCATCGTCGCGGTCGTTTTGCTGGTCGCCCTGCTGATCATGTTTACCAAGTTTCCGACCCTGCAAAGTGACGATCACAGTGACAACGCTCAGAGTTCATTCTCCGCGTCCCTTTCCCGCCTGGTGCGCATTCGCCACTGGCGTTGGGCGGTACTGGCGCAGTTCTGCTACGTCGGTGCACAAACTGCCTGCTGGAGCTACCTGATTCGCTACGCAATCGAAGAGATCCCAGGCATGACGCCAGGTTTCGCCGCCAACTACCTGACCGGCACCATGGTGTGCTTCTTTATCGGTCGTTTCTCCGGCACCTGGCTTATCAGTCGCTTTGCGCCGCATAAAGTGCTGGCCGCATATGCCCTGCTTGCCATGATTCTGTGCCTGATTTCCGCCTTCACCGGTGGCCAGATCGGCCTGCTGGCCCTGACGTTGTGCAGCGCATTTATGTCGATTCAGTACCCAACCATTTTTTCTCTGGGGATCAAAAATCTGGGACAAGACACCAAATACGGCTCGTCTTTTATCGTCATGACCATCATTGGCGGCGGCATTGTGACCCCGGTGATGGGCTTTGTCAGCGATGCCGCTGGCAATATCCCGACCGCTGAACTGGTCCCGGCGCTTTGCTTCGCCATCATCTTTATTTTTGCCCGCTTCCGTTCACAAACGGCAGCCAACTGAATATTTATCCGAATAACGTGAGGAATCTGTGATGAAAAAAATCAGCTTACCAAAAATTGGTATTCGCCCGGTTATTGACGGACGTCGTATGGGTGTACGTGAGTCGCTCGAAGAGCAAACCATGAATATGGCTAAAGCTACCGCAGCGCTTATCACTGAAAAACTTCGTCATGCCTGCGGCGCACAAATTGAATGTGTGATTGCCGATACCTGTATCGCCGGCATGGCGGAATCCGCAGCCTGTGAAGAAAAATTCAGCAGCCAGAATGTTGGCGTGACGATTACCGTTACCCCATGTTGGTGCTACGGCAGTGAAACCATCGACATGGATCCGATGCGCCCGAAAGCGATCTGGGGCTTCAACGGCACGGAACGTCCGGGGGCGGTTTACCTGGCCGCCGCACTGGCAGCTCACAGCCAAAAAGGACTTCCTGCCTTCTCCATCTATGGTCATGACGTACAGGATGCAGACGACACATCTATCCCTGCCGATGTTGAAGAAAAACTGCTGCGCTTTGCCCGTGCCGGCTTAGCGGTCGCCAGTATGAAAGGGAAAAGCTACCTGTCTGTCGGTGGTGTATCAATGGGCATCGCCGGTTCTATCGTCGACCATAACTTCTTTGAATCCTGGCTGGGTATGAAGGTGCAGGCGGTTGATATGACCGAACTGCGTCGTCGCATTGACCAGAAAATCTATGATGAAACCGAGCTGGAAATGGCGCTGGCGTGGGCGGACAAAAACTTCCGCTACGGCGAAGATCAGAACGCGCAGCAATATAAGCGTAACGCAGAACAAAGCCGCGCAGTGCTGAAAGAAAGCCTGCTGATGGCTATGTGCATTCGCGACATGATGCAGGGTAACAAAAAGCTGGCAGACAAAGGTCTGGTCGAAGAATCCCTGGGCTATAACGCGATCGCCGCAGGCTTCCAGGGCCAGCGTCACTGGACCGATCAATACCCAAATGGCGATACCGCCGAAGCGTTGCTCAACAGCTCCTTTGACTGGAATGGCGTTCGTGAACCGTTCGTTGTCGCGACAGAAAACGACAGCCTGAACGGCGTGGCGATGCTGTTCGGCCATCAACTCACCGGCACGGCCCAGGTCTTTGCCGATGTGCGTACCTACTGGTCGCCAGAGGCGGTTGAACGCGTCACGGGTAAACCGCTGACCGGTCTTGCTGAGCACGGCATTATTCACTTGATTAACTCCGGTTCTGCGGCACTGGACGGTTCCTGCAAACAGCGCGACAGCGAAGGTAAACCGACCATGAAACCACACTGGGAAATCTCGCAGAAAGAGGCGGATGAATGCCTGGCGGCAACCGAATGGTGCCCGGCTATTCACGAATACTTCCGCGGGGGCGGTTACTCATCTCGCTTCCTGACTGAAGGCGGTGTGCCGTTCACCATGAGCCGTATCAACATCATCAAAGGGTTGGGGCCGGTGCTGCAAATCGCGGAAGGCTGGAGCGTGGAGTTGCCGAAAGATATGAACGACCAGCTTGATGCGCGTACCAACTCCACATGGCCAACCACCTGGTTTGCTCCGCGCTTAACCGGCAAGGGCCCGTTCAGCGACGTCTATTCCGTCATGGCTAACTGGGGCGCTAACCACGGGGTGCTGACGATTGGTCACGTAGGTGCGGACTTTATCACTCTGGCTGCCATGCTGCGTATCCCGGTGTGCATGCACAACGTGGAAGACGAGAAAATTTATCGTCCTTCCTCCTGGGCCGCCCACGGTATGGATACGGAAGGTCAGGATTACCGCGCTTGTCAGAACTACGGTCCGCTGTATAAGCGTTAAACATCGAGCGATTGCCTGATGGCGGCGCGGCCTACGAAGCACACGGTTTTGTAGGCCGGATAAGGCGAAGCCGCCATCCGGCAATAGGTAATCTCCCAGGAGCAATTATGAAACAAGAGGTTATTCTGGTTCTCGACTGTGGCGCGACCAACGTACGGGCCATTGCCGTTGACCGACAGGGAAAGATTGTCGCCCGCGCAGCGACCCCGAACGCCAGTGACATCGCCGCAGAAAACAGTGCCTGGCACCAATGGTCGCTGGAGGCCATTCTGCAGCGCTTTGCCGACTGCTGTCAGCGGCTTTCCTCACAATTGGCCGCCTGCCAAATTCGCGGGATCGCCGTCACCACCTTCGGCGTGGATGGCGCGCTGGTGGATAAGAACGGCAAACAACTGTACCCGGTGATCAGTTGGAAATGCCCACGTACCGCAGCGGTAATGGAGAATATCCATCGCTACATGTCGCCGCAGCAACTGCAGGAAATCTCCGGCGTTGGCGCGTTTAGCTTCAATACACTGTACAAACTGGTGTGGCTGAAAGAGAACCACCCGCAATTACTGGAACAGGCGCACGCCTGGCTGTTTATCTCGTCGCTTATCAACCAACGTTTAACCGGCGAGTTCACAACTGACATCACCATGGCGGGAACCAGCCAGATGCTGGATATCCAGCAACGTGATTTCAGCCAGGACATTTTGCAGGCAACAGGCATACCGCGTCGCCTGTTTCCGCGCCTGGTTGAAGCAGGCGAACAAATTGGGGTACTGCAACGCGAGGCCGCCAGCCAGCTCGGACTTCCAGAGGGTATTCCAGTCATCTCTGCCGGACACGACACACAGTTTGCGCTATTTGGCGCAGGAGCCCAACAGGATGAACCGGTGCTCTCTTCCGGCACATGGGAAATTCTGATGGTACGCAGTGCGCAGGTAAATACCTCCCTGCTCAGTCATTATGCGGGCTCCACCTGTGAGCTGGATAGTCAGGCTGGGCTTAACAATCCCGGTATGCAGTGGCTGGCCTCCGGTGTGCTTGAATGGGTTCGTAAGCTGTTATGGACCGCGGACACGCCCTGGCAAACGTTGATTGATGAAGCTCGGGATATTCCCGCTGGTGCCGAAGGGGTGAAGATGCACTGCGACCTGCTGGCCTGTCAGAATGCGGGCTGGCAAGGGGTTACCCTCAATACTACCCGTGGGCACTTTTATCGCGCCGCGCTGGAAGGACTGACAGAACAGCTGCAGCGGAATCTGCAAACGCTGGAAAAAATCGGCCATTTCCAAGCCACTGAACTGCTATTAGTTGGCGGGGGCAGCCGCAACATCTTGTGGAACCAAATCAAAGCGAACGTTCTCGGGATCCCTGTCAAAGTGCTGGATGATGCCGAAACCACCGTGGCAGGCGCCGCAATGTTTGCCTGGTCAGGCATCGGGGAATTTATCTCTCCGGAGCAGGCACGCGAACAGGTGCGCTATCAGTACCGTTACTTCTATCCGCAAACCGAATCCGAACTCACAGGAGTCGAGTAACATGCTTAAAACGATATCTCCCTTAATTTCCCCCGACTTACTGAAAGTGCTGGCCGAAATGGGACACGGCGATGAGATTATCTTTTCCGATGCCCACTTCCCGGCCAACAGCATGGGGCCACAGGTCATCCGCGCTGACGGTCTGCTGGTCAGCGATCTGCTGCAGGCGCTTATTCCGCTATTTGAACTGGACAGCTACGCCCCACCGCTGGTGATGATGGCTGCGGTTGAAGGTGACACTCTCGATCCTGACGTTGAGACTCGCTATCGTCAGGCGCTTTCATTACAGACCCCCTGCCCGGACATCACGCGTATTGACCGCTATGCCTTTTACGAACGAGCACAAAAGGCGTTTGCGATCGTTATCACAGGAGAGCGGGCAAAGTACGGGAATATTCTTTTAAAAAAAGGGGTAACGCCGTAATCTCTGGTCAGAATGCCCGTCAGGTACGGGCATTCATCATTAGATGAGGATCAGAACATGAAAGCGGCGCGCCAGCAGGCAATCGTAGATCTGCTTACTAACCACAAAAGCCTGACAACCGAAGCCCTGGCTTTGCAGCTTAACGTCAGCAAAGAGACCATCCGCCGCGATCTCAGCGAGTTACAGACCCAGGGAAAAGTGTTACGCAACCACGGTCGGGCCAAAGTTATTCACCGGGAAAATCAGGACAGCGGTGACCCATTTCATATTCGACTCAAAAGCCACTATGCGCACAAAGCGGATATCGCCCGTGAAGCGTTGGCATGGATCGAAGAAGGTATGGTGATTGCCTTAGACGCCAGCTCTACCTGCTGGTATCTGGCGCGACAATTACCGGACATCAACATTCACGTTTTTACCAACAGCCAGCCCATCTGCCAGGAATTGGCTAAACGTGAACACATTCAGCTTATCAGCTCCGGCGGTCGCCTTGAGCGCAAATACGGTTGCTACGTTAATCCCTCGCTTATCTCGCAGCTAAAACCACTCGAGATTGACCTGTTTATTTTTTCCTGCGAAGGGATCGACAGCGACGGTGCGCTCTGGGACTCAAATGCAACCAACGCAGACTTCAAATCCATTCTGCTTAAGCGTGCATCGCAGTCTTTATTACTGATCGATAAAAGTAAATTTAATCGTTCGGGAGAGGCCAGAATTGGGCATCTGGATGATGTGACGCATATTGTTTCAGATACACAGCTGATTGAAGCAATCCAGGCCGAATAGGGCGATTACGCCGCCATCCGACCTGGATTGTAGCCTTATCGCTCGTCGCGACGACCGCCGACGGCAGCCCACAGACGACGTACGTGAACGGTTACTTCTTCACGGTCATGATACAGCTGACGCGCCTGAATCTGGGCATTTACACCATGTTCATCAAGCTGGGCCTGAATGTAAGCCAGGTTCTGTGATACCTCTTCGTAGCGTTTTTTCATCGGCAGCTTGAGGTTGAAGATCGTCTCACGACACCAGCCGTTGACCAGCCATTGCGCCATCAGCGCGGCAACCTTCGCCGGCTTCTCCACCATGTCACAGACCATCCACGAAATGTTGTTGCGATTCGGACGGTACTTAAATCCGTCTTCACGTAGCCAGGTGACCTGTCCGGTATCCATCAGGCTTTGCGCCATCGGGCCGTTATCCACGGAATAAACCCACATGTTGCGTTTAACCAGCTGATAGGTCCATCCGCCCGGGCAGGCGCCTAAATCCACCGCATACATTCCGTTCGCCAGACGCTCATCCCATTCATCGGCAGGGATAAACACGTGCAGCGCTTCTTCCAGCTTGAGCGTTGAACGGCTCGGCGCATCGGCTGGAAACTTCAGACGCGGAATCCCCATGTAAAACGGTGAGTTATTGTCAGGCCAGGAATAGCCGGTATAACAACAGCCAGGGGCGATAAAGAAGACGTGAACCACCGGACGCTTTGGCGTTTCATACTTTGCCAGTACGCCCGCTTCGCGCAGCGCTGCACGCAACGGTACGGTAAATTTACGGCAAAATTTAACCAGCTCTTTGCTTTCATTGGTGTCGGCAACTTCTACTCGCAGATCGCCACCCTTTTCCACCACGCCCTGCAACATGCCAACGATCGGTGTAATACGATCTTCCGGCGGTAAGTATTGCAGCAGCTCGCCCACCACAAACATTTGACGCGCAAAAATCAGCGAACTAAACGGCAGCTCTTTCACTAACTTTTCAGCATCGTCCTGCTGATAGCATTCGAAGATGACGTAACCCGCATTGTCTTTCACGCGGGCAAAACCGAAGATTTCCCGGCGTCCTGCTTTATCCGTAATTTCTGCGGCGCACTCTTTTTCAAAACCTGGGCGACACAACAATACAACCTTATTCATGGCTAACGCCCTTACGTTTCAATCGAATAGCGCCCACTAACATCAGCGCCCAGCCTACGAGGAAGCTGAAGCCGCCGACAGGGGTAACAAACGCCCACAGGCGTAAATGAGAGAGCGCGAGACAATACAGACTGCCGCTAAACAGCACTGTACCTAATGCCAGAAACACGCTACTCCAGTAAAACCAAATACTAATGCGCCGTTGCATGGCGACGGCCAGGCCAAAGATAGCCAGCGTATGAAACGCCTGATACTCAAGGCCGGTCTGAATCCACCCCATTTCAACAACACCGAGGGTTTTGCTCAGAACATGAGCCCCAAAGGCGCCCAACGCCACAAAGATAAAGCCACTTACGGCGGCAAAAATCAGCATAAAACGGCTGGTCATTTGAATACCCTACGTAAATTATTGTTCATAACGAAAGCGGAATTTTTCTTGTTCCGTGGCCGCTTTCGCCAGAATCCACTGACGGAAGGCGGCTATTTTACCCAGTTCTGCCTGACTGTCATGACAAACCAGATAAAATGCGTTTTTGCTGACCAGAACATCGTTAAACGGACAGACCAGACGTCCGGCTTCAATTTCGGACTGCGCCATGACGTTGTTAGCCAGCGCGATCCCCTGTCCATGGATTGCAGCCTGTAGCACCATGGCGCTATGGCTGAAGATAGGTCCCTGCTGCACGTTGATATGATTCAGGCCAAGCTGGCGCGTATAGGCTTGCCAGTCTCGTCGCGACGCATCATGCAATAAAGTGTGTTTTGCCAGGTCGTCCGGTGTCTTTAGCGGTTTATCACCGGTAAGCAACAGCGGAGAGCAGACCGGCAATAAATATTCTGCGTACAATTTTTCAACGCGCAGACCCGGCCAGTTGCCGCGTCCGTAGAAAATCGCCACATCAACATCATCAGCCAGTTTGTCTTCCTGACGGTCCACCGCCTGGATCCTGACATCGATTCCCGGATAAGCTGAGTTAAAGCTAGAGAGTCTGGGCACCAGCCATTGGATCGCAAAACTGGGCAATAAACTAACGGTAAGCGCACCTTTTGCACTGCGTGCCTGAAGTTTACGCGTCGCGTCGGTTAATTGCGAAAAAATCTCTTTAATGTCGAGAAAGTAGCTTTGACCTTCTTCCGTTAACAGCAAAGATCGATTGCGTCGACGAAACAGTTTTAGCCCCAAAAAATCCTCAAGTGACTTGATTTGGTGACTTACTGCGGCCTGCGTCACAAAAAGCTCTTCTGCTGCGCGAGTAAAGCTTAAATGACGCGCTGCAGCATCAAAAACACGTAACGCATTTAAGGGTGGTAATCGTTTTGACATGACTTTTAGGCTTTGATGTTAAATGAATTTAACAATTAGCTAACAGGCTGTAACCTATTAGTTTTTTTTATCTGAGCCATTATAAATTGTCCGTTGAGGTTCTACCAGCAAATACCTATAGTGGCGGCACTTCCTGAAGCCGGAACGAAAAGTTTTATCGGAATGCGTGTTCTGGTGGGCTTTTGGCTTACGGTTGTGATGTTGTGTTGTTGTGTTTGCAATTGGTCTGCGATTCAGACCATGGTAGCAAAGCTACCCTTTTTCACTTCCTGTACATTTACCCTGTCTGTCCATAGTGATTAATGTAGCACCGCCAAATTGCGGTGCTTTTTTTTGTCCACATTTCGTCGATGGCCGACCGGCTGTTATTGCTCCAGTTCTACCATCTCTTTCACGTCAGTGCGGTTAATCTGCTGTTTGTTGCCGTTAGCGTCTTTATACGAAATCATCCCCGTCTCATTATCGGTCTGTGGTTTACCATCAGCTACGATTGATCGGCCATCATTGGTGTGCATCACGTAATTCGAACCAGAACAGGCGCTCAGGGCAAAAGTCAGCATACAGGCAGAAATTATGGCGGCAGTCTTTTTCATCTTCTTCTCCTTAAAGCGATTTATGCTATTAAAAACATACTCCGTAACAGGCAAAATTGTTCGCCTAACGCTATTTAGCATAAGACACTGAACGGACTTTGCCAGGATATCCAGAGTATTCCGATGGTTAGCACAACCCTTGTATCAATGCCCTTTTTGCGCCACGATCGGTTTACTGAACTGAGGAATACCATGAACGCTTTTAACCCCGCGCAGTTTCGCGCACAATTTCCCGCACTCAACGATGCTGGCGTCTATCTCGACAGCGCTGCTACGGCGCTGAAGCCACAGGCAGTCATTGAGGCTACCCATCAGTTTTATAGCCTGAGTGCCGGGAACGTCCATCGCAGCCAGTTTGCTGAAGCCCAGCGCCTGACCGCACGCTATGAAGCCGCGCGGGAAAAAGTCGCACACCTGATTAATGCGTCGGATGACAAAACCATCGTCTGGACCCGCGGCACAACGGAAGCGATCAACATGGTTGCCCAAAGCTATGCGCGTCCACGCCTTCAACCGGGTGATGAGATTATCGTTAGCGCAGCGGAACATCACGCCAACCTCGTTCCCTGGCTGATGGTCGCGGAGCAAACGGGGGCTAAGGTTGTCAAACTCCCACTCACCCCCCATTTATTGCCAGACGTTGAGCGCCTCACGCAGCTCATCACCCCGCGCAGCCGCATTCTGGCGCTCGGGCAAATGTCGAACGTCACCGGTGGCTGCCCGGATCTGGTCCGCGCCATTACGCTCGCCCATGCGGCTGGCATGGTGGTGATGGTTGATGGTGCCCAGGGGATTGTGCATTACCCTGCCGATGTACAGCAATTGGATATTGATTTCTATGCGTTTTCAGGCCACAAGCTATATGGCCCCACCGGTATTGGCGTGCTGTACGGTAAGCCGGAACTGCTGGAAGCCATGTCTCCCTGGCTTGGGGGCGGTAAGATGATTAGCGAAGTCAGTTTTGACGGTTTCACCACTAAGCCCGCACCATGGAAGCTGGAAGCCGGTACGCCTAACGTTGCAGGCGTTATCGGGCTAAGCGCGGCGCTCGAATGGCTGGCGGACGTCGACGTTGCGCAGGCCGAAAACTGGAGCCGGGGTCTGGCGACGCTGGCAGAAGATGCCCTGGCGAAACGCCCTGGCTTTCGTTCCTTCCGCTGCCAGGACTCCAGTCTGTTAGCCTTTGATTTCGCGGGTGTTCATCACAGTGATATGGTCACTCTATTGGCCGAATATGGCATTGCGCTGCGCGCGGGGCAACACTGCGCACAACCGCTGCTGGCGGAACTTGGCGTATCCGGAACACTACGCGCCTCATTTGCCCCTTATAATACCCAAAGCGATGTGGATGCGTTGGTCGCAGCCGTCGACCGCGCGCTTGAAATATTGGTGGATTAATGACAAGACCTCAGTTCGCCGGACACCCGTTTGGCACAACCGTAACCGAAGAGACGTTACGCAATACCTTTATCCCGCTTACTCAGTGGGAAGATAAATATCGCCAGCTGATTCTGCTGGGTAAGCAGTTGCCGGCGCTCCCGGATGCGCTAAAGGCGCAGGCCAAAGAAATTGCGGGCTGCGAAAACCGCGTCTGGCTGGGGCATACTTTTAATGAGAATGGCACTCTGCATTTCTTCGGCGACAGCGAAGGTCGAATAGTACGCGGACTGTTGGCGGTATTACTCACCGCGGTCGAAGGTAAAACGGCAGCCGAGTTACTGGCGCGTTCGCCGATGGCGTTATTTGATGAACTGGGTTTACGCGCGCAGCTCAGCGCCTCGCGTAGCCAGGGACTACATGCTCTGAACGAGGCGATTCTCGAGGCGGCCCAGAAAGCCGGATGACGACGCTGATACGTCTTATCCGGCCTACAACACTGCACGAACCGTAGGTCGGATAAGCGTAGCGACATCCGACACAATCAGGCCTGACGCGCGGCCTTCGCCATCATCTTCTTCAGCGCATGGGAGACAGCAACAAAGCCAAAGGTGGCTGTCACCATGGTGGCCGCGCCAAACCCGGACGCGCAATCCATACGCTTCGGCCCTTCCGCCGTCGCTTTCATCGCACATACCGAGCCATCTGCCTGCGGGTAAACCAGCGCTTCGGTCGAGAACACGCAGTCCACGCCCAGCTTGCCTTTACTGTTTTTCACCACGCCAAAATCGCTTTTCAGCCGCTCACGTAGCTTGGCCGCCAGCGGATCCTGGATGGTTTTTGCCAAATCAACGACCTGAATCTGGGTAGGATCGATCTGTCCGCCCGCACCACCGGTGGTCACCAGCGGAATTTTGTTACGCCGACAGTACGCGATCAGTGCCGCTTTTGGGCGCACGCTATCAATCGCATCGATGACGTACGAAAATCCCGCATTCATATATTCAGCAACGTTATCTGGCGTAACAAAATCATCGACCACGTTCACCCGGCACTCCGGGTTAATCTGTCGGATACGCTCCGCCATCACTTCAGCTTTTGCCAGACCGACGTTATCACGCAGCGCATGGATCTGGCGGTTTGTATTGGTGACGCACACATCATCCATATCGATGAGTGTGATAGCGCCAATACCGGTTCGCGCCAGCGCTTCCGCCGCCCATGACCCTACTCCACCAATCCCAACAACGCAAACGTGTGATTGGGCAAACAGCTGCAACGCATTTTCGCCATACAGACGTGCCGTACCGCCAAAACGTTGGCGCCAGGCATCGCTAATAACCACAGACATAGAACCTCAAATTCATTAATACCGAGCAGTCTGACTGCCTGATGTCGGCTACGCCTTATCAGGCCTACTCAATAATGTAGGCTTGATAAGCGAAGTGCCATCCCGCCATTAACCGCTGAACACGTTACCCGCACCCGGCGCTGTTTTTAGCACCCATACGCGACCGTAGTGATTATACCACCCGGCACGGTGTCCGGCGTCAGCGCCAATACCCTGATAGATGTCGAAGTGTTGCCCTTTAATAGCCCCACCCACATCTAACGCCACCATCAGGCGCAGTTCGTACTGGCCGGTAAACTTGCCGTTATTGTCCAGTAACGGGACTTCCGCCAGTAACGTTGTGCCCGCAGGAATGATACTACGGTCAGAAGCTACGGACGCGCGGCCAATCAGCGGCACCGCGCTGGCCCCTTTCACCGGAGCAAAAGATTGCGGTTTAAAGAAGACAAACGATGGGTTCTGCTCCAGCAACTCACGCACTTCGGCTTCGCTGTGCGTTTCACCCCAGTGGCGAATAGCCTGCATCGACATATCTTCTTTTTTCACTTCGCCACGGTCGATAAGCACTTTACCGATACTGCGATAGGCGTGGCCGTTTTTCCCGGCATAGCTAAAGAAGTTGAGCGGGCTGCCATCGCCAAAATCGATGTAACCACTGCCCTGAACATCCATAATGAAGTTATCCATCAGGGAGTTGCTGTATGCCAGAATATAATTGTCGCTTAGCGCGCCCGCGTAGATCTCGGCACGAGAGGGTAAGCGCCCACGTTTTGGCGGCATGCGATAGATAGGATACTGAAACTCGCCCTGGCGCGTATGGCGCGCCTGGATAACCGGTGTGTAGTAACCGGTAAACTGGACGTTACCGTAGTTGTCCGCCCCTTCCATTTGCCAGGCATCAATACCAAACTGGCGCATACTGCGCGTATCACCGCCCGCACGTAACCATTGCTGGATAGCGTTGTAGACGTCGCTCTGGTTGCCGTACAAACGTGGCGAAGCGCTGCGAATTTGATTAACCTGCTCGGCGAAATCACCGGCATTGATTGGCGCGCCAACCGCATCAGGCTGGTTCACCAGTGAGAAAGGCTGGGTAAATTTCCCGTCTTTATACTGCTGCCCACGATCGGTGGGTTTTGAGGAACACGCGGCGAGCATCGCGACTACAGCTCCCGCCAGAAGATATTTTGCCCAACGTCCTTTCATTGTTCTCGTCTTATGTTGCCTGAATGCGAGACGAAGATAACAAACCCCCGAACCTAATGAAATGCGTATACATACCCGAACGCAAATTTTGAGCAAAAAATAATCCAGAATGCGTTGTTTTTGTTCATTTTCACCCTAAAAACGTGATCAAGGTGAAAAAAGGGTTGCATGAAAATGCGAGCAGAGTATAGTGCGCATCCACGGACGCGGGGTGGAGCAGCCTGGTAGCTCGTCGGGCTCATAACCCGAAGGTCGTCAGTTCAAATCTGGCCCCCGCAACCAATTAAAATTTGATGTAAGATTTTTGCAAAGTAGTTCGAATCACAGCAAGGCGGCGACGCAGTGAATCCTTAGGAACATACTCCAGTAAGTGACTGAGGTGAACGAGGAAAGCCAACGCTGATGTGGTTTGAAATACGAAGCAAAAAGACGGACGCGGGGTGGAGCAGCCTGGTAGCTCGTCGGGCTCATAACCCGAAGGTCGTCAGTTCAAATCTGGCCCCCGCAACCAATCAAATTTGATAAAATATAAGCAGTACGGTGACGCGGGGTGGAGCAGCCTGGTAGCTCGTCGGGCTCATAACCCGAAGGTCGTCGGTTCAAATCCGGCCCCCGCAACCAACACATTAAACACCTTAACGGGTGTTTTTTTGTTTCTGCCGCCCATAAAAAAAGCGCTTTTCAGCGCTTTTTTGTTATCCCCTTCTCGCCAGCGTCGCCCCATCGGCAAAGTAGGCTTTAATCCCTGCCAGAATCGACTCTGCAACTTCCTGCTGGAAGGTCGCCGTTTTGAGTTTGCGCTCTTCCTCAACGTTACTGATAAATGCCGTTTCGACCAGAATAGACGGGATATCCGGCGCTTTTAGTACCGCAAACCCGGCCTGTTCAACCTGGTTCTTGTGCAGATTGTTGATTTTGCCAAGCTTGTTCAATACCGCTTTACCAAACTTCAGGCTGTCGGCGATGGTCAGCGACTGCACCATGTCGAACATGGTGTGGTCGACGTAGCGGTCACCGCTCTTACTGACGCCACCAATGAGATCCGAGGCGTTCTGGGTCTGCGCCAGATATTTCGCGGCGGTACTTGTCGCGCCTTTGGTCGAGAGCGCAAACACCGACGAACCGCAGGGTTGTCGACTGGTAAAGGCATCAGCGTGAATAGAGACAAACAGGTCAGCACGCTGCTTCTGCGCTTTCGCCACGCGGACTTTAAGCGGAATGAAAATATCTTCATTTCGTGTCATAAAGACCTTCATGTTGCCCTCTTTCTCTATGAGGGCTCGCAGGCGGCGGGCAATCTGCAGCACCACATCCTTTTCACGCGTCTTGTATTTCCCCACCGCACCGGAGTCTTCTCCGCCGTGGCCTGGATCGAGCATAATGACAATGGGACGATCGCGCCCCGCTTTACCCGGCTGCGGGCCACTTTGTGCAGGTGGCACCTGTTTATCCAGATCGCCCTTGTTGTAATCTTCCAGCAATGCCAGCAGCGGATCCTGAACGTCCTGGGCATTCGCGGGATAGAGATCCATCACCAGACGTTCTTTAAAGCCTGCCACCGGAGCCAGAGCAAAAAGTTGCGGCTTCACATTCTGTTTCAGCTCGAACACCATCCGCACGGTCTTTGGATCAAACTGACCAACGCGCGCCGACTTAATATACGGATCGTCAGGACGAATCTGCGTCCCAATGCCCTTGAGCACCGAGTTCAAATTAACGTCTTCAATATCCACAACCACACGCTCAGGATTACTCAGGGCAAACTGTTTGTATTTCAGCAGACGGTTAGATTCTACCGTGACGCGAGTGTAGCTGGACGCAGGCCAGATACGTACGGCAACGACCTGACTCACGGCCGCCAGACCCACCTGGCTGACGCTCAAAAGCCACATAGCACCCGCACCTTTCAATAAACGGCGGCGACTGATTGCTGAATTGGATCCCGACATGCTTCTCCCGAGCAAAAGAAATCTTTTTTAGAGGTAATACGTAAAACGTCCGAATTGACCGGAAACTTTAGCGAATGACGCATAATCTGTCATCTATAAAAGGGTAAACATTCTTTTTATATTCACGGCATTACTGAGAAAAATCTTCGGCATGGGTAAAAATTACGCTTGCGCACAGCGCAAAAACAGAATAAAAATACACAAATTACGAATAATCATGCAATGAGGGTGTGCCGTGGTGAAGGAGCGTAGAACCGAACTGGTACAGGGATTCCGCCATTCTGTTCCCTATATCAATACCCATCGGGGAAAAACGTTTGTCATTATGCTGGGCGGCGAAGCTATCGAGCATGAAAACTTTTCCAGTATCGTCAATGACATTGGGCTTCTTCATAGCCTCGGCATCCGCCTGGTCGTGGTCTATGGCGCACGACCGCAGATTGATGCCAATCTTGCGGCGCATCATCATGAGCCGGTGTACCACAAAAATACGCGCGTTACCGACGCTAAAACGCTGGAGCTGGTCAAACAGGCTGCGGGTTTACTTCAGCTTGATATTACCGCCCGCCTGTCGATGAGCCTGAATAATACGCCATTGCAGGGTGCTCACATCAATGTGGTCAGCGGTAATTTTATTATCTCTCAGCCGCTGGGCGTTGATGACGGCGTAGATTACTGCCATAGCGGGCGTATTCGTCGTATTGATGAAGAGGCCATTCACCGCCAGTTAGACAGCGGCGCAATTGTGCTGATGGGCCCGGTCGCCGTTTCCGTCACCGGTGAGAGCTTTAACCTGACGTCAGAAGAGGTCGCCACGCAGTTGGCTATCAAACTGAAGGCCGAGAAAATGATCGGCTTTTGCTCCTCTCAGGGTGTCACCAACGATGACGGCGATATTATTTCCGAGCTGTTTCCTAACGAAGCTCAGGCTCGCGTTGAGTTGCAGGAAGAGAAAGGCGATTACAGCTCCGGCACGGTGCGCTTCCTGCGTGGGGCAGTGAAGGCCTGTCGCAGTGGCGTACGCCGTTGCCATCTGATCAGCTATCAGGAAGATGGTGCATTGCTGCAGGAACTGTTCTCCCGCGACGGGATCGGTACGCAGATCGTAATGGAAAGCGCCGAGCAGATCCGTCGCGCTACCATTAACGATATCGGCGGGATTCTGGAGCTTATCCGCCCGCTGGAGCAGCAAGGTATTCTGGTGCGCCGCTCGCGCGAGCAGTTGGAAATGGAGATCGACAAATTCACGATTATTCAGCGTGATAACCTGACCATCGCCTGTGCCGCTCTGTACCCTTTCCCGGAAGAGAGGATTGGCGAAATGGCGTGTGTAGCAGTGCATCCGGACTACCGTAGCTCGTCACGCGGGGAAGTGTTGCTGGAACGAATCGCCGCGCAGGCCCGGCAAATGGGGTTGAGCAAGCTGTTTGTGTTAACCACACGCAGCATCCACTGGTTCCAGGAGCGCGGCTTCACGCCGGTGGATATCGACCTGCTGCCGGAAAGCAAGAAAGAGATGTACAACTATCAGCGGCGGTCAAAAGTGCTGATGGCGGATTTGGGGTAAGAGTCGTTGCCGGATGCGGCATAACAGCCTTATCCGGCCTACATCGCTGGCACATCTTTTTTAGGCCGGATGGCGCTGACGCTTATCCGGCCTACATCTACATCATGCCGTCATTAAATAATGCTGACAGTCCGCTGCGACGTTCGGTACGGGTGGCAATGGCGCGGCTCAATATCCGCTCATCGGCATACAGCGACAGGCGGCGACGCGCGCGGGTAACGGCGGTATAGACCAGCTCGCGGGTAACCACGGGTGAATGCTGGCTGGGTAAAATCAACGCCGCGTGGTCAAACTCAGATCCCTGCGATTTGTGCACCGTCATCGCCCAGGTGGTTTCATGTTCAGGCAAACGGCTGGGCTGCACCGATTTGATAGAACCATCCGGCAGCGCAAACCACACCCTCAGGCCCTGTCCACGGTCGAGGGCAATGCCGATATCACCGTTAAATAATCCCAGCGAACTGTCATTGCGCGCGATCATCACCGGCCTTCCCTCATACCAGCGGCTATGCGTCGAACGATGAATTTTACGTTTTTGCGCCATCACCTGCTCAATGCGTTCATTCAAACCACTAACGCCAAACGGACCTTCCCGCAGGGCGCATAGCAGTTGATACTCATTGAAGGCCTGAATGACAGCCCCCGGCTCCGCACCCTCGTGCAACAAATCCAGGTAGTGCCCATATCCCGCCAGCGCCTCATCCAGCATCGCGGCATAATCCTCGCTGCTGTGTAGCGTGCTTTTTTCGATGTCGCTAAATCCCTGCTGGAACACCGTTTTTATCGCAGTTTTGTCGCCGCGATTAATTGCCGCAGCCAACTGACCGATTCCGGAATCGCTGCCGAAACGGTAGCTCTTTTGCAGCAGGCACAGACTGTCGCGCAACGCTGCTGCCTGAATTCCCGAACCGGCAGGAATAGCGCTCCCGGTCAGGCGACTGAGCTGGCGGGCGCGTTCCGGGGTAAACCCGTCACCAACGAAAGCACAGATATCCCCCAGCACGGCCCCCGCTTCGACGGAAGCGAGCTGGTCGCGATCGCCCAGAAAAATCACCCGTCCGTGCGGCGGCAGCGCATCGATAAGGCGCGACATCATCGGCAAATCAATCATCGAGGCTTCATCCACCACCAGCACATCCAAATGCAGCGGGTTTCCCGCATGATGACGCAGGCGCTGACTGCCAGGCTGAGCGCCTAATAATCGATGCAGCGTACTGGCGTCATCGGGGATGCGTTTCTTTTGCTCATCGGTTAGCGGTAGTTCTCGTAGCGCCGCGCCTAGTGAGGCGGTCAGGCGCGCAGCCGCTTTTCCCGTTGGCGCCGCCAGTCGAATACGACAGCGCTCACCGTCTGCCATTTGAATCAACGCCGCCAGCAGCCTTGCGACCGTTGTCGTTTTTCCCGTCCCCGGTCCGCCTGAGATCACCGATATCCGGCGGGTGAGCGCAACAGCAGCGGCTACTTTTTGCCAGTTAACCCCCTCCGATGGCGGAAACAGCGCCGCCAGCGTGTGGGTCAGCCGTTGTTCATCCACTTCAATGGCGTGGTTCACTTCACTGAAAAAGCGAGCTACCGTACGTTCGTTGTGCCACATCCGGTTCAGATACAAGCGATCGCCGTACAGCACCAGCGGCGTGGGTTGCTCGCCACGGCTTACCGCACTGGAAGCCAGCAGACATTCCGCCCAGTCTTCTGGCTCGCCCGTTTCAGCGAGCCAGGCGCTTAACAGAGGATGCGCGTCCTCGCTCAGAGATAACCGTGAAAGCGGTAAGCAGACGTGCCCTTCTCCCGCTTCACGACTGAGCAACGCCGCAGCCAGCGCAACGGCAGGGTTGTCACTTCCGGCAACCGCCAGCGCGAACTGAGCATCCAGAGGCCGGAGCTGTTTTTGCTCAACAGCCTCCAGAAATCGTTTCTGGATTGTCATAGCATCGTCTCCTGCACCGCACCGGCAAACATCTCGTCCATCAACGCAATCAACTCTCCGTCAGGTCGGGTCGCGTAAATTCCCTGCTGCGGATTTTCACTGTCAACGCCGCGCAGGAAGAGATAGATAACGCCGCCAAAATGGCGTTCATAATCGTAATCAGCAATGCGATGGCGTAAGTAGCGATGCAGCGCGAGGGTATAAAGTTGGTATTGAAGGTCGTAGCGATGCGCCTGCATGGCAGAGGCCATTGCCTGCTGCGTATAGGCGGAGCTGTCTTCACCCAGCCAGTTCGATTTGTAATCGAGCAGGTAATAACGCCCCTGGTGGCGAAATACCAGGTCAATAAAGCCTTTCAGCATGCCGCGAACCTGCATAAAGTCCAACGCAGGGCACCCCGCCGAGAGCGGATCGTATTGGCGAATTAACGCATCAAGCTGGTTGGCCATCAACGGCTGCGAAATCGGCAGATAAAACTCCATCTCCACCTGTTTTTCACGCGCGGATAGCTGGCTCAAACTCACGCCCGTCTCGTTGAGAGGCGCCTGCAAAATGGCGGCCAGCCATTCGGTCAAAACTGGCGTCCAGTGTGCGTCATAACCGCCCAACGCCAGTTGCTCCTCGACCCAATGCGGATCCACCGGTTGCGTAAAATCGAGATTTTCAAACAGGCTATGCAAGAACGTACCCGGCGAAGCGCCACGCGGGAACTGGTGCGGTGTGAGTCCTGGTTCTTCAATAACCTCACCGACGCCTGCGGCATCGATATCCAGTCTTGGGATCAGATCCTGCGCGATACCCTGTCCACGCTGTTGCAAACCGGAATAACTGGTCACGCGCCAGCTATCACCGGGCTTACGCTGCAGTATTTTCGCACTCAGTTCGCTGCTAACAGCCTGCGCAACCTGCCAGGGTTCACCGTCAGGCTGCGCGGGAGTCTGGCAAGCAATATCGTTGCTACAAAGCGCTTCAATCGCGCTACGCAGACCCACGGCATCCATCGGCTCACCTTTTTGCAACAGGCGACCAAGCGCGCTCTGATGCACATCGGTATCCCCTTTTTTATCGCCCCGACGTCGTACCAACGGCGCAACGCCAAGGCTGCAATGCCATACCGAACGGGTTAGCGCGACATACAGCAAACGCAGATCTTCCGCCAGACGCTCTGCTTCGGCTAGCTCAACGCTCTCCTCAGCATCGCTGAGATCCAGCACGGCTTCAAAAGAGCTACGATCGTGGTAGAAAGCCTGATCCTGAACGCGGAAATTGGTGATAAACGGCAGCCAGACCAGCGGATACTCCAGCCCTTTCGATTTATGGATGGTGACGATTTTGACCAGATGCTTGTCGCTTTCCAGCCTGAGCTGCTGGCTGGACGCGTTGCTGTCGGGTTCAAGAATATGCTGGGACAACCAGCGCACCAGCGCATGCTCGCTTTCCAGCTGCGAGCCCGCTTCCTGCAACAGTTCGCTGATATGTAAAATGTCGGTCAGTCGACGTTCGCCTCCCGCCGTCGCCAGCAGGTTCTCTGCAATCTGGCGAGCCGTCATCAGCGCACGTAGCATCGGCATCACGCCGCGTTTATGCCAGATCTGACGATAGCCGTCGAATTCTTCGACCACCGCATCCCAGGCATTCTCGTCGGTATTTAACGCTTCAATATCCTGCGCATTCAGACCCATCATTGAGGTCGCCAGCGCGCTACGCAACGTGTTCTCACGTTCCGGCGTCATCACCGCCTGCAGCACCCATAGCAACTCCTGCGCTTCCAGCGTTTCAAATACGCTGTCACGGTTGGAGAGGTAGACAGAGGGAATGGCCAGTTGCGTCAGCGCATCACGGACCAGCGCCGCCTCCTGGCGGCTTCGCACCAGTACGCTGATATCTGACGCGCGTACCGGGCTGGATGCTTTGCCACTGACCAGTTGCGCTGCGCCAGAATGCCCGGCCTTAAGCCAGTCGCGAATTTGTGTGGCGCACACCTGGGCCATGTAGCTCTGATAATCGCCTACGCCGCAACTTTCTCCTTCCATCAGCCACATACTCATAGCTGGCTGCGTTTCGCCGTGCAAAACAAACCGTAACGCCTGGTTTTTTTCTGCGGATTTTACCGGGCTGAAAGGGATTTCGCGGAACATAAAGGCGTCGTCCATCTGGCTGAAAAGCGTATTCACGCTATTGACCATGCCGGGGGCCGAACGCCAGTTGGTATCAAGCGTATAGTGTGCGCTGACTTCGCTGCGCGCCTTCATATAGGTGAAGATATCCGCGCCGCGAAACGCGTAAATTGCCTGTTTCGGATCACCAATTAGCAGCAGTGCGGTATCCGGCTGATGCTGCCAGATCCGACGAAAAATACGGTACTGCTGCGGATCGGTATCCTGGAATTCATCGATCATGGCGACCGGAAAACGAGTACGAATAGCCGTCGCCAGCGCATCGCCGCTTTCACTGCGCAACGCCGCATCCAGACGGCTGAGCATATCGTCAAAACCCAGCTCGCCGCGGCGACGTTTTTCCTCGGCAACTGCCGAGCGGATCTCCGCCAGCGCCCGGGTGATCACCAGATCGCGGAGAGTTAACGGTTCGCTAAGCAGTTCATCAATAGCGACAAACAGCGGGTGCTGAGGGGTTATCCCGCCCGCTTTGGTTCGCTCTTCCAGAAAACGCTGTGAGAATTTCTCCAGCGCGTCAGGAAGCTGGTAACTTTGTGTTTCTTCCTGCGCCCACGCGCTGATCTTTTCGATCCACTTGCCCTGATTACCGCGATTAAATTTACGCCGGTCAATTCCGGAGGCTTCCATCAGGCCATCCAGCTCATCAACAGAATCACGCCATTGCTGCTTGATCTGGTTAATGCGTGCGAGAATTTGTTCATGCCGGGCGGCCAGCGTTTCGTCATCAGACGGTGGCGCCTTGATAACCGGCGCTTCCCCCTGCAGATAGCGATCGATATCTCTCAACAGCGCTTGCGGTCCTTTCCACGTTTCAAAAACCACCTGCGCAATGTCGCGGGGCAGCGGGTAGCAGTGCCGACGCCAGAAGTCCGCACAGGCCTGATAGCGCAGCAGCGATTCATCTTCTATCAGCTGCTGTTCGAACAGCATGCCTGACTCAAAGGCATTGAGACTGAGCATACGCTGACAAAAGCCGTGGATGGTAAACACCGCCGCTTCATCCATCTGTCTTTCAGCCAATAGCAGCCACTGCGCGGCCTGTTTTTTATCGGCAATTTCATCTAACAAACGGGCATATAGCGGGTTGTCGGTGGTTTCACGCAGGCAGGCAATTCGCAGTTCATGAATATTGCTACGAATTCGACCACGCAACTCTTCGGTAGCCGCCTCGGTGAAGGTGACCACCAGTAGTTCTTCGACGGTCAGAGGACGAGGAAAGGCGGCAGAGCCGCCCAGTCCAAGCAGTAAACGTAAATACAGGGCGGCGATGGTAAAGGTTTTACCGGTGCCCGCAGAGGCTTCAATCAGACGCTCGCCCGTCAGGGGCAAGCGCAGTGGATCAAGGGACTCAGCGGCATCATTCATTCTTATCACTCATCAGGGGTAAGGTTTGCTGCAACGCGCTGACGGTCTGCCACACTTTCCAGCCTTCCGGGTGCACATATTCTGCTTTCCCATTCTGACTGCCGGAAACCTGTGACAATATCGCCATGCCTTGCGGCTCAACCACCGCCTGATGGAAGAAGTCGGCAAGTTTTTGCGGCGTCAGCAGTTTAATCTGAGCCACTATTTTATCACGTGAATCGAAGCGCATATTGCCGCGATCAAAATCTTTGCTTAACTGTGAGGCTTCTGCCCCCAGCGTTTGCGGCGCCTGCAGCATTTGCGCAATAATCGCCTGCTGAATTTGCGCGAACTCTTCAGGTTTCATCGCCCGCAGCTTCGCTTCCGCCGTCGGGAAGAACGCTTTATAACGCTCCCAGAGGTAAGACGGCTGCTTATCACTGCTTTGCAGCAGGAACCCCATTCCCCACTGACGGCCAACACTCATCGGGAAAGCAAATACGGCGTAGCCTAACTGTTCTTCAGTACGCAGCTGATTGTAGAACCACGGCTGAACAATCTGACCTAACATAGCGCTGTAGGCTGAACTGGCGTATTCATCGTATCCGGTTGGCACAAATACCGCCGCCAGCGCTGAATCCGTGCTGCTGCCTGCTTTTTCAAAGATGACGGACTGCTTCTTGTCCACAACCACATCTTTGTTGCGACACCACTGTGACCCGTTCGCACCAAGCTGTTTTTGGATATCCCGCGCCATGCTCGTTGTCTGAGCTTCGCTCATATTGCCAATGACCAGGAATTCAGGTCGCGCACCGGTTTTTAAAGCGTCGCGGTAGGTCATCACCTCTTTCAGGGTGATGGAAGGCAGCAGCTTACGGCGCTCGTCGCGGGAGAAGTACGGCACCTGAGAAAGCATCTGCACCGGCATAATAGCCTGATCGTAAGCTTTACCCTTTTCTGCGGAATCCATCATCTGGGCATACCAGGATTTCGCCTGTTCCAGCTGTTCGTCCGTTGAGGTATAGCTGAAATAGCCACTCAGCAGCGCCTGAAAAAGCTGCGGCAGACGTTGAGTGTAGCCGTTGGCGTTAAGCATCAACCCATTGTTAGCGTTGGTAGAGAAACCAATTCCACCTACCGATGCCTGGTTACTTAACTGATCGAGCGCAATCCCTGCCAGGTAATCGTTCAGGGCGAATAAGACCTGGTTGCGGGCGCTGTCCATGGCTTTCGGGTTACGCAGGATCACGCTGACGTCAGCCTTCGGCTCGCTGGCAAAATACTGGCTCGGGGCATACACCACGCGTAAATCCGGCTCATCAACAATCAGCTCTGGGTGAGCGTATTTTTTATCCGTCTTAATCAGCGTGAAATCATCCGGAATGTAGGGGTTCAACTCCGGTAACGACAGCGCAATGCCCTGCGCTTTTTGCTGCCAGTCGGCAAAGGTTTTGTCGCTGATTTTATCCACCTGGTAAGGCGCATCGACAAAATAAGCGGTTTTATTATGCGGCTCTTTCGCGCTGATATACCAGATACGCGCATTCTGCGGCGTCATCATTGCCAGACGTTGCTCAACGGCTTTCGCATCGTACTGGTCAGCAATATTCACCGCATCCAGCGTATGCTCGACGGGAACGCGGATCATGGTATCAGCCAGCCATTCCACGTAGTCCATATCACGGGTGATGGAGGGATAACGGAAATCGAGATCCAGCACGTGCGCCAGCTCGTCAAAATAGCGTTTATCGACACCTTTCTCGCGTAACAAATTGAGGTAGCTAAAGATTGCCGCGACAACTTCATCGCGGTTCGCCAGCCCCTTGTCGGTTAACGTCGCGGAAATGGCTAATACGCCGCTGTTCCCGTTGACCACCGGATCGGAGTCTGCGCGAATACCTTCAACCAGGCCCTGCTTTTGCAGCCAGTCAGACAACGTGCCCGGGCTACGATTGCCAATCAGGTAGGTCACCAGTTCATCGGTTTTACTGCGGAACTGCGCGCTGTTGTTATCGATACGAAACTCGACGCGCAATACTTTACGCGGCATTGCCGGAACATAGTGGATGATGATGCCCTTTTGCGCATCAGTGACGACCGGGACGGTAATCTCAGGCTTTGCGATATTCCTGTTCGGTACGCGCCCAAAGGTGTCAGCCGCTATCCGCGCCAGCTCTGGCAGCGGTTTATTGCTATAAATCACCGCCTTCATCAGGTTCGCAGAGTAGTACTTTTCATGAAATTTTTGTAATGCTTGCAGCACCGGGTTACCCGGTTTATCGCTTAATGTCTCAAGATTCCCGCCAGAGAAACGCGAACCTGGGTGCGCCGGGTTGATCGTCTCAGCGCTCACCTGCGCCATACGCATCCCGTCTCGGGTACGCGCCAGTGTCAGCTCGGAGTTAACCGCGTTACGCTCGCGGTCAGCATATTTTTTATCCAGCAATGGATCGGCAATAGCATCCGCCAGGCGATCCACCGCCCCCACCAGCGCGTCGTTTTCGACTTCAAGATAGAAGGCCGTACGATAAGGCGCAGTGCTGGCATTGTGGCTACCGCCGTGCATTTTCAGGAATTCAGCCAGGCTGTCCGGCTGTGGGTATTTTTTCGAGCCCATCAGACACATGTGTTCGAGATAGTGCGCCAGCCCCTGATGATCGTCCGGATCTTCCAGCGAGCCCACGGGGACTACCAGTGCAGAAAGGGATTTCACGGCCTGAGGATCGGATACCAGCAGCACAACCATGCCGTTATCAAGGCGCACGGCCTGATACTGACGGGTGTCTTTATCGCTTTTACGGATGGTTTCAGCTAAAGGCTGCCAACCGGTATCTGCCTGACTTACGGGAACCCAAAGGGCGACGAACAACAGTAATGCGCTGAACCAGGTGCTGCGGGGCATTCACAAACCTCATCATTAACGAATTCACCTGTTCACTACAAACCACGCATAAATACATGATCTGAACAGGGCAAGACTATGTGCTGAACGAGCCAGCATCTTCTCTTTGTAAGAATCAGTCCGTGACAGAATGCGCATCATAGTGGAAGCCATCGAATTGCGCAATTTTTATACAATCATCATGACTGATTAAAGCGAAAAATCGGTAACAGGTAGCGCTGAGACTGTAAAACAATAGCCTCCAGCGTATCAGCATCCAGTTGACGCCAAAGACGCTGATACCAGATATCATCACCTTCGCCACGTACCATCATGTTGCCTTCATAGGCTTGCAGAAACTTACTACGCGCTTTTTGCAACGTTGCATCGTCATCTAACATGGCATCATTTGCGGCGTCATAACAGGTTTTTATCCATGCACCGCCGCTTTCGGGTAATACCAGCAATGGTGACGACATGCCTTCCCGATACCCCTCAATGAGTTGCGACAGGTACAGCAACGCCTGTTCTGCATCCAGCGGCGGAAAACGCCATTCTCCGTCTTTACGCAGGAACAATCGGCTCTCTCCCCTACCGCCACTGGCACAATAGACAAGATGTTCCAGCCAAAGTTGCACACCCTGCGCAATGCTTATCAAAGATGGGCGCCAGCGCAACAAACCGTCTTCTTGCACCTGCGGCAGCCAGCCGGTGATTTGCACGCCGTGACAGTTAAGATCGATTTCCATGCTCTGACAGGGCTGACGACAGGCGATAATGCGTTCAGCCAGTGACTGCATTTCCTGACGCTGCGTATCCCACAGAATTTCGCCAAACGGCCCATAGGGTAGCGCGCCCGCCGCACGAAAACGGCGGAACAGTCGTTCAGCATCGTTCTCTTCAACCAGCGTATTAAGCAATTGCTGATTAAGCTGGTAGCGGGTTAACCCTTCAAGAGTGAAAGGTTCCGTATCCGGGATCTCACTCTCTTCAGAGCGGAAGTTGACCCTTAAACGCATCTGGAAAAAGGCGCGTACCGGATGTGCCCAAAATCGCTGCAGCGTTTCCAGCGTTAGCGTTTCTGGCATTTCAAAGGGAAGAGGCTGCACAAAATCCGTGTGCGCTTTTCCTGACAGACTCGCCGCAGGCAGCCATTCCCGGGCATAGCTTTGCTGTTCGCCCGGCAAATAGTTTTGTGCATCAAAGGGCATACGGGTATGCAAACGGGTTATATGCGCTTTTACCCTTGCCTCGCTTTGATCACAGGTCAACGATTCATCGCCCGGCAGATAATGGCTTTGTCCAATGTAGTCCATCAGTTCTTGCACCAGCACCGACGGGAAGCGCTCGCTGTTATCCTGAATAGAGCGGCCAATGTAGCTGATGTAGAGCGTCTGCTGTGCCGAGATTAATGCTTCGAGGAACAAATAGCGGTCATCATCGCGACGACTGCGGTCACCCCGCATCGGTTTTTGGCTCATTAAATCAAAGCCCAGCGGCGCAAGCTGACGCGGATAAACCCCATCGTTCATACCCAGCAGGCACACCACTTTGAACGGAATGGAGCGCATCGGCATCAGCGTACAAATGTTAACGGGCCCCGCCAGGAAGCGCTGGCTGATGCGTTCCTGGTCAAGGCGCTGGGCTAGCTCATCACGCAACAGAGAGAGCGGTATAGCATCGCCGTACTCGGCCCCTAAACCTTCGGTAATAATGGCCTGCCACTGCTGTTCAATCAGCGTCATTGCAGCTTCGGTGTCCGCGTCCGGTAGGAAGAAATCATTAAGCATTTCCCGACAAACAGGTAGCCACTCTTCCAGCGGTCGTTCCTGCGCTAACCCTCTACGCCAGAGATTAAGCTGCATCAGCAACGAGGCCAGATGCCCTACCAGCTCGGCAATCAGGCCGCTGGACTCATCGTAAGGCAATACCGATTGCCACTCGCCCTGCGAGCTTTCCATCGCGTAGCCGAGCAGCATACGCGTTAAACCAAATTGCCAGGTATGCTGACCTGTAGGTGGAAGTTCCAGTTCACGCACGTTATCGTCGTCAATTCCCCAACGAATCCCGGATTCATTGACCCATAAGCGAAGATAGCGCAACCCTTCTTCATCAATGTTGAAACGCGCCGCCAGCACGGGAACATCCAGT
The DNA here is from genome assembly GCF_002042885.1 of Citrobacter portucalensis. GTDB lineage: Bacteria > Pseudomonadota > Gammaproteobacteria > Enterobacterales > Enterobacteriaceae > Citrobacter > Citrobacter portucalensis. Next base: position 211,106 of record NZ_MVFY01000002.1, on the reverse strand, counting down.
AACGCCAGGACATCCTCTGAGACAAAACGGCTATCCGGCAGCGACAGCAGGCTGATAAAGGCCTGTAAGACGGGATGAGACTGGCGTGCCCGACGGTCAGATATTGCATAAGGTAAGTAACGCTCGGCTGGCGCGCTACCAAAGACCGACTGAATGAATGGGCTGTAGCTGTCGATGTCCGCCACCATCACAATAATATCGCGCGGCGTCAGCGTTGGGTCCGCTTCCAGCATGGCCAACAGCCGGTCATGAAGAATTTCCACCTCGCGCTGTGGGCTATGGCAGACATGGAAAGTCACACTGGTGTCGTTCAGCTCAAGCCGGCGTTTATTGTCGCTACGGGAATATTCTTCCAGCGTAACGCCCGCCACGGCATTACTTTCGAGTTCCAGAATATCTGATTGAATATTATGCAAAAGGTTGTCAGGCGTAATATCGACAAACGCATCCAGTTCCTGACTGTTTTCCAGCTCCGAAAGCAAATAAATGTAATCACGCCCCAGCTTGCCCCACGAGGCCAGCATCGGGTTGCCCACATCCTGTTCGCCATCGCTGTTAAATAATCCTTCGGCTTTCTGGTTATCACGAAACAGCGGCAGATGCCGTTCTTCAAAGCTGTGCCGACGCTGACGAGCCATCAGCTTCGCCAGCCAGGCAGGATCTTTAATGTCGCCCCAATAGTAGCGACAAGGGTTGGTAAACAGCAGATGAATATCAATATGCTTACCCAACGCCTGCAAGGCCTGCAGGTAAACCGGCGGTAGCGCCGAAATTCCGCAAATAAAGACGCGAGAAGGCAGCCCCTGCGGACATTCAGACGCATTTTCCAGGGTCTGAATAAATCGTTGGTATAAATTGGCACGATGCCAGCGCGGCTGGCCCAATTCCGCGGTGTATTCCACCAGCGCTTTCCACAACGGTGCCTGCCAGGCCTGAGACTCGCCGAGTCCCTCAACCAGTCGCCCCGATTCCCACTGGGTCAACCAATCAGGGCGGTAGACTAAATACTGGTCGAAAAGGTCAGCCGCGCGCGAGGAAAGCTGAAAAAGCTTACGTTTATCAGTATCGTCCGTCAGATAGTGGCGTAGCAATGCGAAGTCATCGCTATCCAGCAATTGTGGCAACAGCGTCATCAACTTCCAGCTCATACTCTGTTTGCTGAACGCACTCTCTTTCGGGATATCCGGCAGCACGCGCACAAACATATCCCAGATAAAACTCGCGGGCAGCGGAAAATCGATATTGGCGGCAATACTAAACTTCTGTGCAAGAGTCATTTGTAGCCACTGCGCCATACCGGTACTTTGAACCAGGATCATCTCAGGTTCAAAGGGGTCGTCCAGCCGCTCGCGCTCAACGATAAATTCCATTAACGCTTCCAGCACATCCAGACGGTTGGAGTGGTAGACCCTTAACATAGCGACTCCTGACTACTGACGATTCGGGCAATGCAGACGCGTCATCTGACCCTGCCTGCCGAGGGGTGAAGAAATTATAACGTTGATGCTGACACATCCCGCTCTCGTTGTCTGCATTCGGTTAACCTGCCAGTTCACAGGCGATGAAAACGGGTACAGCTGGGTTTGCTGCCAGGCGTGGCGCCAGAGTTGCTGATACTGGTTTCTGATGATAAAGCTGTTCATTAGCACCCGCTGGTATCCTGACAACGCGGTCACAATCATTATCATTAGTACCATTGCCAGCATCACTTCCGGCAGACTAAAGCCACGCTGTCTGTTCAGGGGATCTGGCATAACGTCTGCTCCTTTAGCGGACAAAAATCGCTCCAGCCACGCGCCGAGAATTCTATGTTGCCATCAATAACCACCCCCTGACGCCATAACGATATCCCTTCATAGTGGGCAATAAGCAGAACAAAATTATTGGTAAGCAGGCGCAGGCAAACCGCGGCGTCCTGCGTGGGAACGCGCCGACACTGTACAGGGGGTTGTAAGCGCCAGGGCTGCATACGCCCCCATTCCATCCCGGATTGCACTACCGCCTGACGCTGCAGCGCCTGACTTTGTGTGACCACACGCGCAGCAAAACTGGCCTCCTGTCTGCTAACGCTTTGCAGCAGCAGACTACCGAGCACCAGCAGCAACAGGACCATTGCCAGAGAAGATACGCCTCGCTCACGGTTCACAGGTTGAATCCCGTAACGCTGTAGACCGCTTCAACAACTTTTTGTGGTTGGTCATTGCTCACTCCACGCAAACGCAGCGTAAGAAGCGGGGAATATCCGCTGAAATTCAGCCTTTCAACCTGGAATGCCTCAATCTGCATCGTGGCCGGATCGGTCATTTTCTCCCATCCTTTGCCAGTGCAGCCGGTGGCTCCACGCACGGTTTCCAACACCTTGTCCTGTAAACGAAACCCAATAGAATCAGCCTCTTTCACGGGACTGCTTTCCCAAACGCCATTGCTGTTGGCATCCCATCGGGCAATAACACAGTCTCCCTTAGCCGATATCACCAGTCCCTCTCCGACACAGTTTCCCCGGCAATACCCCGCCCGCTGAAGATGCTTCGCCACGGTGTAGACCCGCTGCCATATTTCATCTTCCAGTACTAACTGGCGCGTGTTACGCAGAATCTCTCGCTGTAGCGCCGGTAAAAATCGTGCTGAGCTAAGCAATAAAATACTGCTAATCGCCATGGCAATGAGCATCTCCAGCAGTGAAAATCCCCGTTCATTTACTGACATAATCTCGCCTCATCGCGCTCGCAAAGCCTGATTCGTCCCCAGCCAGACACCACCACGCGCCATTCCCCTGCCGTATTTTTCAGGCGTATATGTCCGGCCCATGCCGTATTGCGCAGTCCAAAAAAGGCCAGTGAAGGTGTTATCTCTGCCATTTCGACGTCGTCCCAGGGCGATGTAAAAACCAAAGACGAAGCGGGTCGACACGTGGTTTGCGAAGCCGCAGAGCTGACAAAACACCATGATGTGCCATCCCGAATCACGCTTATCACATGATCGCGGTTACGCCAGTTAGCATCTTCACGCAGTTGCAGCAGGTAGTCCCGCACCTGGCAGGCGGTCTGCCACAGCCGCTGTTGCTGCTGCCAGCGCTGCCAACCATACAGTCCAGATGCACCAAGCGCCGCGACAATCAGCATCGCAATCAGGGTTTCGAGAAGCGTGTAACCTTGTTGTTTTTTCATGTCGCCAGTATGGCGTGAGGAAAATGAATAACGAGCGGGAAATTCGGTTTCTACGGCGAGCTATGGGGAATATTTAGCACGTTACAGGCCGTTGCAATATTTCAGGAATCCACGCCGAAGAACGCGATTTGAGACAAAAAAAACCGACGCACATGGGCGTCGGTTGTGACAGCATGAAACAGGTTAGATAGCTACCGGTGCTTTAATACCCGGGTGCGGATCGTAGCCTTCAATTTCGAAGTCTTCGAAGCGATAGTCAAAGATTGATTCAGGCTTACGTTTGATAACCAGTTTCGGCAGCGCGCGCGGTTCACGGCTAAGCTGCAGATGCGTTTGATCCATATGGTTGCTGTACAGGTGCGTGTCGCCGCCGGTCCAGACAAAATCACCCACTTCCAGATCGCACTGCTGCGCCATCATGTGTACCAGCAAAGCGTAGCTGGCAATGTTAAACGGCAGGCCGAGGAACACATCGCACGAACGCTGATACAGCTGGCAGGAGAGCTTGCCATCCGCCACGTAGAACTGGAAGAACGCATGGCACGGTGCCAGCGCCATTTTATCCAGCTCACCGACGTTCCATGCGGAAACGATGATGCGGCGAGAGTCCGGATCATTTTTCAGCTGGTTTAGCACGGTGGTGATCTGGTCGATATGGCGACCATCTGGCGTAGGCCACGCGCGCCATTGTTTGCCGTAAACCGGGCCTAAATTACCGTTTTCATCCGCCCATTCGTCCCAGATTGAGACGTTGTTTTCATGCAGGTAGGCAACGTTAGTATCGCCCTGCAAGAACCACAGCAGCTCATGAATGATCGAGCGTAAATGGCAGCGTTTAGTCGTAACCAGCGGGAACCCTTCCTGCAGATTAAAACGCATCTGATGACCAAAAATGGAAAGCGTTCCGGTTCCGGTACGGTCGTTTTTCTGTGTGCCTTCATCCAGCACTTTTTGCATCAGTTCTAAATACTGTTTCATGGTTCCTCAGGAAACGTGTTGCTGTGGGCTGCGGCGGTACGCCCAAACCATCATAATAATGCCTGCGACAATCATCGGGATAGAGAGAATCTGCCCCATGCTGATGTACTGTACCCAGGTGCCGGTAAACTGCGCATCCGGCTGGCGGAAGAATTCAACAATAATACGAAACGCGCCATAACCAATCAGGAACAGACCGGATACCGAACCCATCGGGCGCGGTTTGCGAATGTACAAGTTCAGAATGATAAACAGCACAACGCCTTCCAACGCCATCTCATAAAGCTGTGAGGCGTGGCGTGGCAGCGAGCCGTAGGTATCAAAAATAGACTGCCATTGCGGGTTAGTTTGCAGCAGTAAAATATCTTCGGTACGGGAGCCGGGGAACAGCATGGCGTACTTGAAGTTCGGGTCAACGCGTCCCCACAGCTCACCGTTGATAAAGTTGCCCAGACGCCCTGCACCCAAGCCAAACGGAATCAGCGGGGCAATGAAATCAGAAACCTGGAAGAACGAACGCTTAGTGCGTTTGGCGAAGATGATCATCACCAGGATCACACCGATAAGTCCACCGTGGAAGGACATACCGCCGTCCCAGACGCGGAACAGATACAGGGGATTATCGAGGAATAACGGGAAGTTATAGAACAGTACGTAACCAATACGCCCACCGAGGAAAACCCCGAGGAAGCCCGCATACAGTAAGTTTTCTACTTCATTTTTGGTCCAGCCACTGCCCGGACGATTCGCGCGGCGCGTCGCCAGCCACATCGCGAAAATAAACCCCACCAAATACATTAAGCCGTACCAGTGAAGCGCGACGGGTCCGATTGAGAAAATGACCGGATCGAAATCCGGAAAATGCAGATAGCTACTGGTCATCTGTCACCACAAGTTCTTGTTATTTCGCTGAAGTCAGACAGCAATTGATAAGCGCGCCTGCATAATGCAGGCGCTCCAAAGGTGCGAATGATAGCACAAGGGGTTAGAAGCGGATGCCGGGAAGATGTAAAAGATCTGTATAGGTAATCTCTATCCCCCGTAATACCTGATAGCGCTACGCTTGTCAGACCTACAATCCCCCGCGAATCAAGCCCCCCATGCCACGACGCTCCATGAAGGCCGCTACCTGATGGCGTACTTCTGTTGCCATCTGTGCCTCCAGGCTGCGCTGCGCCAGCGTTTGCGCCTCATCAAAATCGATATGACGCAGCAGATATTTTACGCGAGCGACAGAACGACCGTTCATCGACAAATGACGGAAACCGAGACCGATCAGAATAGCCACGCACATCGGGTCGCCCGCCATTTCACCACACAGGCGCAAATCGATACCGCTTCTTTCGGCTTCCTGCGCAATCATCGCCAGCGCACGCAACATCCCCGGATGCAGGCTGTCATAAATGCTGGCTACCCGTGTGTTGTTACGATCGACGGCCAGTATGTACTGGGTAAGGTCGTTGGTTCCGACCGAGATAAAGTCTATCCGGTTTGTCAGATGCGGCAGCATGAACACCATCGACGGAACTTCCAGCATGATGCCAATGCGCGGTTTCGGGATCTCGTAACCGATCATCTCCTCCACTTCGCGTCCGGCGCGTTCAATCAAACGTCGCGCTTCGTCCACTTCATCGATGCTGGTTACCATCGGCAGCAAAATGCTCAGGTTTCCGGTTGCCGCATTCGCACGCAGCATAGCGCGAACCTGGATCAAAAAGATCTCCGGCTGATCGAGCGTTATGCGGATCCCTCGCCAGCCAAGGCAGGGGTTCTCTTCACTGATCGGCATATAGGGCAGCTGTTTATCGGCGCCGACATCCAGCGTACGCAGGGTCACCGGCTTGTCGTTAAACATTTGCAGCATCCCCTGATACTGCGCAACCTGTTCTTCTTCCGAAGGAAAACCGCTTTGCAGCATGAACGGAATTTCGGTGCGATACAGGCCAATGCCGTCGATTCGGCTACCCAGCTTTTCTTCATGTTCCGGGCTGAGGCCCGCATTGAGCATCACCTTCACGCGCTCGCCGCTTTTCAACTGTGCTGGCTGGTTGACGTCGTCTTCCGCCAGGCGGCTCAGCTCAATTTCTTCACTGATAAGACGCTGGTATTCCTGGATCAATACCGGTTCCGGATCGACCAGCAGTTCACCGCGATAACCGTCCACCACCAGCGTACGGCGATGCAGTACCGACGGCTGGATATCGGCCCCCATGACGGTAGGGATACCCAGCGCACGCACCATAATTGCCGCATGAGAGTTGGCTGCGCCGTCCCGGACAACCACGCCAACTAACCGGTCCTGAGGAAGCTCCGCCAGCGTGGTCGCCGAAAGTTCGTCCGCCACCAGCACAAAGCGTTCCGGCCAGGCATTCGGCCCCTGGATAGAGTCATCAAGGTGGAACAGCAGGCGCTGGCCCAGCGCGCGTAAATCTCCGGCCCGCTCTTTGAGGTAGTTATCGCTCAGCGCGGCGAACTGTTCGGCAAACTTTTCAATGATCGTTTTAACCGCCCACTCGGCCACCGAACCGTTATCCACTTCCGCAAACAGCTCGCGGCGCAGACGGGTATCGGAAAGTAAGTGCGAGTAAAGATCAAAGATCGCCGCCGTTTCTTTCTGCGCCCCAGCGGTAAAACGCTTGCTGTAGCGGCGGAATTCGTTCGCCGCCTCTTCCAGCGCACCGGTCAGTCGCTCGCGTTCAAGCACAGGATCCAGCGTTGAAGCCTGGTAGACCTGTTCCATCAACGGCAGCGTCGCATCCTGCCAACCTTCGGCTATTGCCACACCGGGAGCGGCAGGCAGCGCACGGATGCGCGTTTGACGGTACTGGCCGAACAGCGCGTTTAGCTGCGACTGCGAAAGTATGGCCGCCATTTGCGTGGCGAGCGTGACGAGGAAAGACTCTTCACTTTCATCGTACTGACGCAGTTCACGCTGCTGCACCACCAGCACACCTAAAAGCTGGCGACGCTGAATGATCGGTACGCCTAAGAATGCACGAAAACGCTCTTCTTTTACCGAAGGAATGTATTTAAAGCTGGGATGTTTTTGCGCATCGGCGAGGTTGATAGGTTCCGCCAGCCTGCCAACCAGGCCAACGATACCTTCATCAAACGCGAGTGCGACAGTGCGACCACGTGGTTTTTTTAGTCCCCGGGTCGCCATGAGGTAATAACAACGTCGATCGTGATCGGCCAGATAAACCGAACAGACCTCTGTATCCATCGCAAGACAGATGTCGGTAACCAGTATATTCAGCGCTTCGTTCAGACGCGGAGCACTGGCCACCTTTTCGACTATTTCGCGCAGGCGGGTGAGCATAATTTGCGTAGCTTAACCTCTTTTACGTCTGTATGCAGGTGCGCTTTGCGGTTTAGGAGTGCTCTCCTGAAGCGCCATGACAACACTTGCGAATTCTTTCATCACCCTGCGATAGACATCGCGTTTAAATGACACCACCTGTCGAACCGGATACCAGTAACTCACCCAGCGCCAGCCGTCGAACTCAGGTGTACTGCTGGTTTGCATATTGATTTCAGCATCGCTGCTGACCAATTGCAGAAGAAACCATTTTTGTTTCTGGCCGATACAAACCGGCTTCGTGTCCCAACGCACCAAACGTTTCGGTAACTTGTAACGCAACCAGTTACGAGTAGAAGCAAGGATCCGTACATCTTTACGACTGAGACCCACTTCTTCAAAGAGTTCCCGGTACATCGCCTGCTCTGCTGTCTCTCCTGCGTTGATCCCACCTTGTGGGAATTGCCAGGAGTGCTGACCAAATCGCCGGGCCCACATGACCTGCCCCTGGCGGTTACAAATTACTATCCCTACATTCGGGCGGTAGCCATCGTCATCAATCACCGGACTACCTCAACATAAACCTTATATACAAACGATTGTTTCACACTCCTGAGGGGCGGTAAACCACTCTGTTAAGGGTGCGATATTCTAATAACAATTGAATAACTCACAGTTAAAGGCCGAGTTATAAACAGAAGAAGGGCAAGCAAGGCGATTTTATTCACCTTTTCTGTGGATATAGTTGTGAAGAAGTACGGAATTACTATGGGAAAACCCAGAACAGTCCGAATAAGACATTCGTCACATATCAAAAATACTCTTATACATTCATAAAGTTAAAACCGTTCCACGCAGATAAACACACAGAAATGTGATGTGCATCACGCATACGATCTTCACGCTGATGAAAGATCGACCAGCGTTGGTTTTATCCACAGATTATGCCAATAAGTTAGGCACAATTTGTGTGAAAATTCGATTTTCGTCGCACGTCAAGGCTGTAAATTGAAACAGTAGTGGGGGTTTTTCACAGTTATCCCATCTTTCTGTGGATAACATGGTGTAAGATCCTGTTCATTGTCAGTGACCAGAATTGGAAAACCCGCTTCGCTGTTGCGCAACTCTGCGAACGTGAATCTAAAAACCAATATAAATCATAGAATTGAATAAAGCATGTGGAAAAAGATAAACTCTGTCCACACGGTATAAAATCATTGCTCATTTTTTCACCTAAGGGTTAACCCGATGCCAGAACTCCGTCCGTTGCTTTCTCCCCCTGAATCTGAAGCCCAGTTGCTGAGCCAGGCACGGCAGCTTTCGGGCTACGCGTTAGGAGAATTAGCGGCAATGGCGGGAATCGTTACGCCGAAGGATCTTAAGCGCGATAAAGGCTGGATTGGCGTCCTGCTGGAAATCTGGCTCGGTGCAAGCGCGGGCAGTAAACCAGAGCAGGATTTTGCGGCGCTGGGCGTGGAGCTGAAAACGATCCCTGTGGACAGTCTTGGCAGACCGCTGGAAACCACCTTTGTGTGTGTGGCGCCGTTAACCGGCAATACCGGCGTCACCTGGGAAACCAGCCATGTACGGCACAAACTCAAACGTGTTCTGTGGATCCCGGTAGAAGGCGAACGCAGCATCCCTCTGGCTGAGCGCCGCGTCGGCTCTCCCCTGCTGTGGAGCCCGAATGAAGAAGAAGACCGGCAATTGCGTCTGGACTGGGAAGAGTTAATGGACATGATTGTGTTAGGACATGTCGAACGCATCACCGCTCGCCATGGGGAAGTACTGCAACTGCGTCCTAAAGCCGCCAACGCCCGCGCGCTTACCGAGGCCATTGGCGCCAACGGCGAACCCATCCTGACCCTGCCACGCGGCTTTTACCTGAAAAAGAACTTCACCCGCGCATTGCTTGAGCGACATTTCTTGTTCCAGGCGCAATAGGCACCGTCCGGCCTTTCACCCGCCGCGTTACGGGCCTATAATTACCGCTTCTTTTTTTTGGCAGGACTTTGTTCGATGTTATTTGCATGGATAACCGATCCTAACGCCTGGCTTGCGCTCGGTACGCTGACGCTGCTGGAGATCGTTCTTGGGATCGACAATATTATTTTCCTTTCTCTGGTTGTAGCCAAACTCCCGACAGCGCAACGCAATCATGCCCGACGTATTGGGCTGGCGGCGGCGATGATCATGCGTCTGGCACTGCTGGCTTCTATCGCCTGGGTAACGCGGCTGACAAACCCGTTATTCGAGCTGTTTGGCGAGGCGATATCAGCACGCGACCTGATCCTTCTGCTGGGGGGATTGTTCCTGATCTGGAAAGCCAGTAAAGAGATCCACGAATCCATTGAAGGTGAGGAAGAGGGGTTAAAAACCCGCGTATCTTCTTTCCTGGGCGCGATTGTGCAGATCATGTTGTTAGACATTATCTTCAGTCTGGATTCCGTGATTACTGCGGTTGGTTTGTCCGATCATCTGTTTATCATGATGGCGGCGGTGGTGATTGCCGTAGGCGTGATGATGTTTGCTGCTCGCCCGATTGGTGAGTTTGTCGATCGCCACCCTTCGGTAAAAATGCTGGCGCTCTCGTTTCTGATTCTGGTCGGTTTTACGCTGATTCTGGAAAGTTTCGACGTCCACGTTCCGAAAGGATATATCTATTTCGCCATGTTCTTCTCTATCGCGGTAGAGACCCTGAACCTGTGGCGTAATAAAAAAAATCCGCTCTGATGAAATCCATCGCTCCCCGCAAGGGGAGCGAATGCCAGCCACACCTACCCCTTCTCACAGTTTAAGATTTTACTGCTTTCACCCTGCACAACTTCGCGTTATTACTAAACTATTGTCAGACGCAGGCCATGTGAGGATAAGCAGATGAAAAAATGGGCAGTTTTGATTTCCGCCGTAGGACTGGCTTTTGCCGTTTCCGGATGCAGCAGCGATTATGTAATGGCGACAAAAGATGGTCGAATGATCCTGACCGATGGAAAACCAGAAATTGACGATGATACCGGTCTGGTGAGCTATCACGACCAGCAGGGCAATGCGATGCAGATTAACCGCGATGATGTGTCTCAAATCATTGAACGCTGATGGTTGAGGTCAGCAGCGCGCTGGCCTTAACAATTTTACTTCCCTTTTTCTCTTCCCTCAGCCATTTTTATAATCCTTATGTCGTGATTATAAAAAGGAAACGGCTATGCAATATCACCGTATACCCCACAGCTCGCTGGAAGTCAGTACACTGGGGCTGGGCACAATGACGTTTGGTGAACAAAACAGCGAAGCCGACGCACATGCACAGCTCGATTATGCCGTAGCACAGGGCATTAATTTGATCGACGTTGCCGAGATGTATCCGGTACCGCCGCGTCCTGAAACCCAGGGTCTCACCGAAACCTACGTAGGTAACTGGCTCGCCAAACACGGCAGCCGCGAAAAGCTGATCGTTGCGTCTAAGGTCAGCGGACCATCACGTAACAACGACAGCGGCATTCGACCGAATCAGGCGCTGGACCGTAAAAATATCCGTGAAGCGCTGCACGACAGCCTGAAAAGACTGAAAACCGATTATCTGGATCTGTATCAGGTTCACTGGCCGCAGCGCCCGACCAACTGTTTTGGTAAGTTAGGCTACAGCTGGACAGACTCCGCGCCGGTCGTTTCCCTTCTCGATACGCTGGACGCTCTGGCCGAGTTTCAGCGCGCCGGGAAAATTCGCTACATCGGCGTTTCTAATGAAACCGCGTTTGGCGTGATGCGCTATCTGCACCTGGCGGACAAACACGATCTGCCACGCATCGCCACCATCCAGAACCCCTACAGCCTGCTGAACCGCAGCTTTGAGGTTGGACTGGCTGAAGTGAGCCAGTATGAAGGCGTTGAGCTGCTGGCTTACTCTTGCCTGGGCTTCGGTACGTTAACCGGGAAATACCTGAACGGCGCGAAACCTGCCGGTGCACGCAATACGTTGTTTAGTCGTTTCACGCGCTACAGCGGCGAGCAGACGCAGAAAGCCGTTGCGGCCTATGTAGATATCGCGAAACGCCATAATCTGGATCCTGCGCAAATGGCGCTGGCATTCGTGCGTCGTCAGCCGTTTGTCGCCAGCACTTTGCTGGGCGCCACGACGATGGAGCAGCTAAAAACCAACGTTGAAAGCCTGCATCTGGAGTTGAGCGAAGAAGTACTGGCAGAGATTGAAGCGGTGCATCAGGTGTATACCTATCCTGCACCGTAACAGTTAGCGCCTGATGGCGCTACGCTTATCAGGCCTACAAAGTGAACGCCCTGTAGGCCGTATACGGTAACGCCGCCATCCGGCACATTCATAGCATACTCATCTCGCACCGTGACGATTAGCGCCTGATGGCGCTACGCTTATCAGGCCTACAAAGTGAGCATCCTGTAGGCCGGATAAGGCAACGCCGCCATCCGGCACATTCATAGCATGCTCATCTCGAACCGTGACGATTAGCGCCTGATGGCGCTGCGCTTATCAGGCCTACAAAGTGAGCATCCTGTAGGCCGGATAAGGCAACGCCGCCATCCGGCAACAGCATACAACAGACTAATGGCGGCGCTGCCAAATCCACAGCGCCGCAATCGCCAGCGCAAACAGTGCACCAAATCCAATACCAATCGCAACAGCCGGGATCCCCACCAGCACCGCCAGTGAGTAAATACCGAGCATCAACAGCATCGCGCTGTTTTCGCCCAGGTTTTGCACCGCTATCGCATTACCCGCGCCGACGCTTTTCTTACCCCGTTCCTGCAGCAACGCATTCAGCGGTACCACAAAGAAGCCACCCGACACGCCGATAAGCATCAGCAATGCGTAAGCCGGAAGCAGCGAATGTTGAAGAGAGAAAATCAGCACCACGACGCCAATCAGGATCCCCGCAGGCATACAGCGCGACACGGTTTCCAGCGTTACGAGCTTCGCTGCCGCACCCGCACCGACCACAATCCCGATTGCTACCATGGCATTGAGGTAGGTCGGTGTGGCGTTATCGGTGATGCCGAGCGCCACCGGGACCCACAGCACCAGCAGAAAACGCAGCGTAACACCCGCGCCCCAAAAAAGGCTGGTTCCCACCAGCGAGAAACGCGTCTCGCCATTACGCCACAACGATGAAGCAGCACAGAAGAAACTGCGCGTCATTTTCCCCAGATGCCAGGACTGGCCAGGACGAGCCGCGGCCAGTTTCGGGATATACAGGTTAGCCACCACCGCGCCAGCATAGGCCAGGGCACAGGCAGAAAGCGCGGCAATCACGTGCCAGTCGGCCAGAACGCCGCCGGCGACAGAACCGAGCAAAATCGCGGCAATGGTGGAGGCTTCCATCAGGCCGTTAGCCTTCACCAGTTTGTCGCCGGTAGTCAGTTCACCGAGAATGCCGTACTTGGCCGGTGAATATGCCGCCGCGCCGATCCCCACCAGCGTATACCCAAGAAACGGATTAATGCCGAAGCAAATACTCGCCGCGCCCAGCAGTTTCAGAGCGTTCGCGAACATCATCACTCTGCCTTTGGCAAAGCTATCCGCCACCTGTCCCACAAAGGGAGCAAACAGAATGTAAGCGCCCACAAACACCATTTGCAGGATTGGCTGACTCCAGTCCGGATAAAATTGCTCCTTCAGCAACGCCAGCGTAGCAAACAGCAACGCGTTATCGCCAAACGCCGACAGAAATTGCGCGGCGATAACGGACATCATCCCTTTGGACCAGATTGAAGTGTTAGTGTGCACTGACTCACTCATGTTGTTTTTCCGGCTCATCGACCCAGCTTTTCAGCGTAACAAAATCCGGCTTACCGCTGCCGAGTAAGGGGAGTTGCTTCAGATGGCGAATATCACGCGGTACGGCAAGTTCAGGTACACCGTGCGCCCGCGCATACTGCTGTAGTTTTTCACGTGTCAGCTCGCTGTCGGTAGTGAACAGCACCAGCGCCTCACCTTTGCTGGCATCACTCTTGATCGCCGTGGCGTGCATTTTGTCTGCGGATACCGCCAACGCCAGTTGCTCAACCATTTCCAGCGAAACCATCTCTCCGGCAATTTTAGCGAATCGCTTAGCGCGCCCCTGAATCTGTACAAAGCCGTTTTCATCAAAGCGCACGATGTCTCCGGTGTCATACCAGCCGCGCTCAATCTCACCTTGCGCATTTTCTGCTGTCGGCACTTCCAGCACGCCAGGTTTTTCGACGCGCAAATAGCCGCTCATAATATTAGGACCTTTCAGCTGTAAACGCCCACCGTCCTCAATTCCCGGAACAGCCAACAGTCGAGCATCCATACCAGGCAAGATGCGCCCTACCGTTCCCGATTTTGCCGCCATTGGTACGTTAATCGACACAACCGGCGCACATTCCGTCACGCCATAGCCTTCAAGAACGCGCAGGCCAAATTTCTCCTGCCACAGCTGCTTTGTGCTGTCCTGAAGTTTTTCCGCTCCCGCCACCACATAGCGCAGGCGGTGGAAATCGTACGGATGCGCAAAACGCGCGTAGTTGCCGAGGAACGTTGAAGTACCAAACAACACGGTGCAGTTCCGGTCGTATACCAGCTCTGGCACAATGCGGTAATGCAGCGGGCTGGGATAAAGAAACACTTCTGCGCCAGTCAGTAGCGGCGTGAATAATCCCACCGTCAGGCCAAAGGAGTGGAACAGCGGCAGCGCCGACATAAAACGGTCATCGGCGGTGAAATCGGCAATCGTTTTGATCTGCTCAACGTTCGCCAGAATGCTTTTATGACTGTGAACCACACCTTTCGGATGGCCTTCTGAACCAGAAGTAAAGAGGATCACCGCAGCGTCTTCCGGCTGCTGCTTCACCTGCGCCAGATGCGGTGCCAGCAGATGTGAGAAAATCCACAGCTTATCGCTAAAGGTCACATCAGCTTTTAAGTCTTCCAGATAAACCCAACGCACCTGGGTGAGCTGTTCCGGTAAATGCCAGAGTTTGCCTTTATCGAGAAACTGTCGGGATGTGAAGATCGTTTTAATTTCAGACGCAGTAATGGCACTGGTTAATCCTTTCACGCCCGCGGTGTAGTTCATCATGGCCGGAATGCGTCGGCGCGCAATGGCGCCAAAAATGACCGCTGCGCTGATCCCCGCGTTTGGCAGCATCAGGCCGATTTTTTCACCTTCGACGCTGTATTTTTCCAGAATACGGGCCACAAAGAGCGTCTTTGTCAGCAGCTTGCGGTAGCTGTCCGGGGTAAAGTTAACATCTTCAATGCAGTTTTTGCCTGCGCCAAAACGGTATTTCGCCGCCAGCAGCGACTCGTATAGCGTTTCACGCGGACGAACCGCCATGCGTGCTTCCATCATAATTTGATGCAGCATCTCTCCGGCAATTTTGCGGCGATCGCGAGCACGCGGAGCTTCCGGCATCGGCAGTTGTGTCGGCGGTAGGATGTGTAAGCGGATGCGCGGGAAGAATCGCTGTTTAACCAAACCTTTCAGGCGGCTAAAGCGGGAAAGCTCCGCGCCTTCAATGCGCACAGGAACCACCGTCGCCCCCGACTTAGCGGCAACAAACCCCGCGCCGTCATAAATTTTCATTAACGAGCCGGAGGTCGAAATACGTCCTTCCGGGAAAATAACCACCGGACGGCCCTGTTCGACCAGACGAACCAGATGTTTAATCGACATCGGTTTGGTTGGATCTAACGGTACAAAATCAATCAGCGGGGTTAGCCAGCGCATATACCATTGCTGGCTGATCGAGGTGTAAACAGCGAAGACGGGACGAATCGGTAAAAAGAGCGCCAACAGGATGCCGTCTATAAATGAGACATGGTTGGGAGTGATTAGAACGCGTTCTCCCTGTAGCGCGCTGACATCGCCCGTGACGCGAACGCGGAAAAGCACGCGAAACAGATTACGAAAAAAGCCAAATAGCATCTCAACTCCCTGTGCCATTAATTATATAAACATCAATGGTGGGAGAGTATACGAGTTGGGGAATTGGCGCGACAGGTAACTGGTAAATACAATCCGAAAAAAAACCTGCGCATCCGCGCAGGTTGGTGCAAGAGACA
This sequence comes from Citrobacter portucalensis, assembly GCF_002042885.1. Classification (GTDB taxonomy): domain Bacteria; phylum Pseudomonadota; class Gammaproteobacteria; order Enterobacterales; family Enterobacteriaceae; genus Citrobacter; species Citrobacter portucalensis. Next base: position 195,607 of record NZ_MVFY01000002.1, on the reverse strand, counting down.
GGTACGAAGTGCGTACCGAATAATCTCACCAATCAATACCTCTGGGATCTTGATTGTGGTCGTCAGCAGCCAGATACGCCAGTGCGAAAACGCAAAGAAATGAACCCAAATGCAACGAGTTGTGTAAATTATCGGTTACTGTTACAGATAGACTGAAGGTAAAAAAAAACCTGCGCATCTGCGCAGGCTGGTGTAATTCTAGTGATCAACCCGAAAGTTGATTTCACCTATCAATACCTCTGGGATCTCAACTCTAGCAATCTGCTCAGTTCTCTCACCAGCGAACAATCGCAACAGCACATCGCAAAGTGTAAGCAAAAATTAGCATTTTCTATTTTCTGTCTTACTTCGCTCGTTTGCGCTCACATTTGCGACGTTCTGACGGGCAATCTGCTTGAACAGCCAGCCATTTTCCGTAACACTGACGGAATGTAAGCGTTTACCCACAACAGGTACTATCATGGCGACCATAAAGGATGTAGCCCGACTAGCTGGTGTATCAGTCGCCACCGTTTCTCGAGTGATTAATGATTCTCCTAAAGCCAGCGAAGCATCGCGCCTGGCCGTAACGAGTGCAATGGAATCACTCAGCTACCACCCCAACGCCAATGCGCGTGCGCTGGCACAACAATCCACTGAAACCATCGGTCTGGTGGTTGGAGATGTGTCCGATCCATTTTTTGGGGCAATGGTTAAAGCTGTCGAGCAGGTGGCGTATAACACCGGTAATTTTTTACTGATTGGTAACGGCTACCATAACGAACAGAAGGAACGACAGGCGATTGAACAGCTCATTCGCCACCGCTGCGCAGCCCTTGTTGTCCACGCGAAAATTATCCCGGATGCTGAGCTGGCATCACTCATGAAGCAAATCCCCGGCATGGTATTGATTAACCGAATTCTGCCGGGATTCGAACAACGCTGCGTTGCCCTTGATGACCGTTTCGGCGCCTGGCTCGCGACCCGACACCTCATTCAGCAGGGCCATACGCGCATTGGTTATCTGTGCTCCAATCACACGATTTCAGATGCGGAAGATCGTCTGCAAGGCTATTACGACGCGCTGGCAGAGAGCAATATTCCTGTCAGCGATCGACTGGTAACGTTTGGTGAACCGGATGAAAGCGGCGGTGAACAGGCTATGACCGAGTTACTTGGCCGTGGCAAAAACTTCACTGCGGTAGCCTGCTACAACGACTCAATGGCGGCTGGTGCCATGGGCGTATTGAATGATAACGGCATTGATGTGCCGGGAGAAATCTCGCTGATTGGTTTTGATGATGTGCTGGTTTCCCGCTACGTGCGCCCGCGTCTGACCACGGTGCGCTACCCGATCGTGACGATGGCAACCCAGGCTGCCGAACTGGCGCTCGCGCTGGCGGAGAAGCGTCCCGTGCCTGAAATTACCCACGTTTTTAACCCAACTCTGGTGCGTCGCCATTCCGTTTCGACGCTGACAGAGCCGGGGAATTCATCGTCAAACGAATAACCAGGATAGCGTTATGACTACGATGTTGGACGTTTCACGACACGCAGGCGTCTCAAAAGCGACCGTTTCGCGCGTACTGAATGGCACGGGTCAGGTAAAAGAGAGCACGCGCCAGAAAGTGTTTAAGGCCATGCAGGCACTTGATTATCGGCCTAATTTTTTAGCGCGCTCTTTGGCAAACCGCACCAGCAACAGCATTGGTCTGGTAGTTTCCACATTTGATGGATTCTACTTTGGCCGCCTGCTGCAACAGGCTTCACGCCAGACGGAATCTCACGGCAAGCAGTTGATCGTCACCGACGGCCACGACACACCAGAGCGTGAGCAGGAAGCCGTGCAAATGCTGGCGGACAGGCAGTGCGACGCCATTATTCTCTATACCCGCTATATGAGTGAAAAGGCGATTATGTCGTTGATGAACAGCATTGCTATGCCCTTGCTGGTCATCAACCGTGATGTCAGCCAGGCCCGCGATCGCGCAATTTTCTTTGAACAGGAAGACGCGGCCTATCAGGCGGTCAATTATCTGATCTCGCAGGGCCATAGCGATATTGCTTGTATCACTGTGCCTGGCCATACGCCTACCGGTAAATCACGCCTGATGGGGTATCGTAAAGCGCTGGAAAAAAACGGTATTCCCTGGGATCCCGATAAGGTCAAATACGGCGACTCCACGATGACGCGAGGCTATGAGGCCTGCCGTGAACTGCTGGAGGAAGGGGTGAAATTTAGCGCCCTGTTCGCCTGTAACGATGACATGGCATTAGGCGCATCAAAAGCGTTACATCAGGCCGGGCTAAGGATCCCAACGGACGTCTCACTGTTTGGTTTTGATGATGCGCCCAGCGCCAAATGGCTGGAGCCGGGGCTGTCTACCGTTTATCTACCGATTGATACCATGATAACCACGGCAATCGACCAGGCTATCCGGCTGGCCAACGGCGAGAGCGTCGAGCCAATCCCACCGTTCACCGGCAAACTGGTACTACGTGACTCAGTAACGCTCGGGCCATACTTTAAGTAATCAAATGCCGGATGGCGGCGCAGTTAATCTTGTAGGCCGGATAAGCGTAGCGCCATCCGGCATTTCACAACGCTGTAATCAGATTAATTCCAACGCTAATAGCTCATCAATGGTCTGGCGACGGCGAATCAGCCGCGCCACGCCGTTATCGAACAAAACTTCCGGCAGCAGCGGACGGCTATTGTAGTTTGACGACATTGACGCGCCGTACGCCCCGGTATCATGCAGCACCAGATAATCGCCCGGCACCACCGCAGGCAACAGACGGGTTTCCACATTTCCGCCTTCCTGCTGGGTAAACACGTCACCAGATTCGCACAGCGGCCCGGCTACCACGGTTTCCCGTTGCGGTGTGTGCTCCAGAGAGCGACCATCTCCTGACAGCGCTGAGATATGGTGATAGCTACCGTACATGGCCGGGCGCATTAGATCGTTGAAGCCCGCATCGATCAGCACAAAGTGACGGCTACCCATTTCTTTTACGCTACGTACCTGCGCCACTAACACGCCAGCTTCCGCGACCAGAAAACGACCAGGCTCTATCTCAAGCGCGATCGGGTGACCCAGGTGTTTAGCAATCTGTTCACGCGCAGCGTTCCACAATCCAAAGTAGTGATCGGTATCGATCGCCTCTTCGCCTTCGCGATACGGGATTGATAAACCACCACCTGCGGAGATCGCCTCCAGATCCTGGCCAAATTCAACCACCTGGCGCACCATCGCACCGCACACCTGCTCCAGATGCGCATAGTCCACGCCGGAGCCGATATGCATATGAATCCCCACCAGCTTCAGCTTATAGCGCTGAATCACCTCCAGCGCCGCGGGAAGATCGCTATACCAGATCCCGTGCTTGCTGTTTTCGCCGCCGGTATTGGTTTTCTGACTGTGCCCATGCCCAAAGCCAGGGTTTACGCGTAGCCACACGCGATGGCCCGGCGAGACCTGGCCCAGTTGTTCCAGCATATCCACCGACCCGGCATTTACCGGAATGCGCAATTCATGCACCCGCGCAAGCGTCGCTTCATCAATCATATCGGCGGTAAAGACGATTTCATCTTTCCCCGGTACGAAGCCTGCCGCCAGCGCACGTTCAATTTCGCCAAGCGAGACGGAATCAACCTTCACGCCCTGCTCGCGCATCAGGCGCAAAATATGAATATTCGAACATGCCTTTTGGGCGAAACGCACCACGTCAAACTGACTCAATTTGGCAATCTGCCCGCGGATAATCTGAGCATCATAGACCCACACCGGGCAGCCGAATTCGGCAGGCAGGCGCAGCAGGTTGTCGGCGGTCAGGTCAGTGTCAGTACTATTGAGTGGGCGTGGCATGGTGTGCTCCGGTATTGGCTTTTTTATGATTACGCCACAGTCCGAAAAGAATAAAAAATATCGTTTTATCGTGAGTCTATGCAAAAATGATATGGATTGATTCATTCGAGGATTGCCCATGCCCGCCGTTAACCTGCGACACATCGAAATTTTTCACGCCATCATGACGGCAGGTAATCTGACAGAAGCCGCGCGCATGCTACATACCTCGCAGCCCACCGTCAGCCGGGAACTGGCCCGATTCGAGAAAGTGCTGGGATTAACGCTGTTTGAACGTACGCGTGGCCGACTGCATCCAACCGTGCAAGGGTTACGTCTGTTTGAAGAGGTGCAACGTTCGTGGTATGGCCTGGACAGAATTGTGAGCGCCGCCGAAAGCCTGCGCGAGTTTCGCCAAGGCGAATTGTCGATTGTTTGCCTGCCGGTATTCTCACAGTCTTTTTTACCGCCGCTGCTGCAGCCATTCCTCGCTCGCTATCCACAGGTCAATATTCAGATAGTGCCGCAGGAGTCACCGCTGCTGGAAGAGTGGCTGTCGGCGCAGCGCCACGATCTGGGGTTAACGGAAACGCTGCATACGCCTGCCGGAACGAAACGCACCGAATTGCTGGCGCTGGATGAAGTGTGCGTGCTGCCGCAGGGCCATCCGCTGACTAAGAAAGCGGTGTTAACGCCGCAGGATTTTCAGGGAGAAAACTACATCAGCCTGTCGCGCACCGACAGCTACCGTCAGCTACTGGATACACTGTTTAATGAGCACCAGGTGAAGCGCCGCATGGTGATTGAAACCCATAGCGCCGCTTCAATTTGTGCAATGGTACGGGCAGGTGTGGGGATCTCGGTGGTGAACCCACTGACCGCGCTGGATTACGCCAGCAGCGGAGTCGTTATCCGCCGCTTCAGTATTTCGGTACCCTTTACAGTCAGCCTGATTCACCCGCTTCATCGCCCCGCCTCGGCGCTGGTTGATGCTTTTACGGCGCATCTGCAAGCCCATCTACCGAGGCTTATTGACCCGCTGGAGGCTATTTTGCATCCGCAGCCGAAAGCATAAACGCCACCGCATCTTGCGCATGGATTGCCGCGGTGTCGAAAACCGGTAGTGGGCTTAGCTCGGTGGGAACCAGCAGACCAATCTCGGTACAGCCAAAGATCACCCCTTGCGCCCCCTGTTTCGCCAGTTGGTCGATGACGCCCAGGTAATAATCGCGGGAAGCCTCGCTGAATTCACCGAGACACAGCTCATCGAAAATAATCTGGTTTATTTTCTGACGATCAGCAGCTTCAGGGATCAACGTGCTAATGCCGAATTCAGTCTGTAAACGCCCGCGGTAAAAATCCTGCTCCATGGTGTAACGCGTACCCAGTAGCGCCACGTTGTTCATCTGCTGCTTTTGTATCGCCCGCCCCGTCGCGTCAGCAATATGCAGAAACGGCACATCACAGGCGCTTTCAATCGCCTCAGCAACTTTGTGCATGGTGTTGGTACACAGCACAATTCCTTGCGCCCCGGCTTGCTGTAGCCCTGTGGCGGCCTGCGCGAGGATCTCACCGGCTCGCTGCCAGTCACCGCTTGACTGACAGGCTTCAATCTCGTGAAAATCCACGCTGTGCAACAGAATCTGTGCCGAATGCAGGCCACCCAGACGCTGTTTTACCCCTTCATTAATGAGTCGGTAATAAGGAATGGTAGATTCCCAGCTCATACCGCCTAACAGACCGATCGTTTTCATCATTTCCCCTGACTCGTTGTTGTCTCTCCAGTGAACCAAAGATGTGATCAACTTTCCACATCTGTTGGCGTGCATTTCTTTTTTTAATTTTCTGATATAGCTTTAATGAAACATTGTTTTAATTAATTACAGGAAGGCCGGATGTTTATTTTTCATAAAGAGACCACGCTTGACGATCTGGGCAATGGCGTTACCCGGCGCATTCTTGCTCACGGCGGTAACATGATGGCGGTTGAGGTGAACTTCGAGCAAGGCGCAATCGGCCCGATGCACAATCATCCGCATGAGCAGCTGACTTACGTGTTGTCCGGTGAGTTTGAATTTACCATCGGCGAAGAAAAGCATGTCGTTAGGGCAGGTGATACCCTGTATAAACAGCCCAACATTATGCATGGCTGCGTCTGCTTAAAACCGGGAACGCTGCTGGATACCTTTACCCCAATTCGCGAAGATTTTCTGCACGGGTAAGGTGCTAAATAAAAAAACCGGGTCGCGTTGACGCTTTCCCGGCCTGTAAGAGACTCCACTCGCAGGCCGGATAAGGCTGAACCGCTATCCGGCATGCTTGTCTGACTTACACCCCAATATCTCTTAACTTCTCGCCTGCCATCAGCTTACGTTCGATATGCTCTAGCGTGACGTTTTTGGTTTCTGGAATCAGCCAGAACGTGATGCCAATAAACACGACGTTCAGCGCGGTATAAAGCCAGAACGTACCGGCAGCGCCAATGCTGTCGAGCAGCGTCAGGAACGTTGCGCCAATGATCATGTTCGACACCCAGTTGGTGGTGGTGGAGCAGGTAATACCAAAATCACGGCATTTCAGTGGCTGAATTTCCGAACACAGGATCCACACCACCGGCGCGGCGCTCATCGCATAGCCTGCAATACACATCATCGTCATGCCAACTGACAGCCAGGATAGCCCACTGGAAGCCGTGCCGTTATCAAACTGCATCAGGCAATAACCAAGCACCAGCGTCCCGATAGCCATTACGCTGAAACCAATTTTCAGCGCCGGTTTACGTCCTGCTTTGTCGACCGTGAAGACGGCAATAAAGGTGGCGAACATAAACGTTAAGCCAACTACCAGCGTGGCAATCATCTGCTGCTCTGTGGTGGTAAAACCCGCCATTTTAAAAATGCGCGGCGCGTAGTACATGATGATGTTCATCCCGGTGAACTGCTGCATCGCCTGCAGTAACATTCCGAGGAAAACCGCACGACGCACGTTACGGTTAATTTTAAACAGCGCCCAACCACCCTGCTTCAGCTTCAGGCTTTCACGGATTTCGTTCAGCTCATCGCGGGCTTTTTCTGACGTATCGCGCAACATGCGCAGTACTTCTTCAGCTTCGATGTGGCGACCTTTCTCCGCCAGCCAGCGCGGGCTGTTGGGCAAGAAAACAACCAGAATAATCAGCAATACAGCCGGAAGCGCCAGCACGCCAAGCATAGCGCGCCAGTTACCGCTGTAGCTGAACGCGGTATCGGACAAAAAGGCCAGAACGATGCCCAGCGTCACCATCAGCTGATACATACTGATCATCTTGCCACGCACGTTTTCGCTGGCCATTTCAGAGAGATAGAGTGGTGCGGTGTAAGACGCGATCCCCACCGCTACGCCCAGCACCACGCGAGCAAAAATGAGCATTTCTACGCTGGAGGCAAGCGCCGAGCCCAGAGATCCGACGACGAAAAGGATCGCGCCCGCCATCAGGCTGTATTTGCGCCCCAGGCGGAATGACAACCAACCGTTAAACAGCGCACCAATTGCCGCACCCAGCATCATGCTGCTTACCACCCACTCCTGCAGGCGGCTGGTCAACACAAAGTGATCGGTGATAAAAGGCAACGCGCCAGCAATCACGCCAATATCCAGGCCGAATAACAACCCTGCGACAGCCGCAGAGATAGAAACAAACATATTCATACGTCGCGTATCGCGCACTGGGCGCGGCGCTAAAGCAGCATCATTATTTATTGAGACCATTTTTTCCTGCCAGATACAGAGTAACCATGCCATTGAAAGTAAGGGATCCCTTGCAGGAAGCGTCAGGCGGGAAACGGCAAAAACATGGATTAAATAGCTACACCACATGGTTATGTGATGGATATTCCAATTTTAAAATTTACCGACAATCACTCAATTAAATTTAATTCATTGATATTAAAGAATATTAAAAACAATAAATTTATACGTATGAAATTTAATATGGAATAATTTATAACCACAATATGGATTTTAATGATCCGAATATAAAAAAACCCTGCCAGAGGGCAGGGTTTGACGGTTCAGGAAAGCGAATTAACGTGCCAGCCAGCCGCCATCTACTGCAACGGTATAGCCGTTGATATAGTCAGATGCGCTGGACGCCAGGAACACGACAGGCCCCATCAGATCGCTCGGCAGACCCCAACGACCCGCCGGGATACGATCGAGGATCTCTGCGCTACGTTGCTCATCAGCACGCAGCTGTTGAGTGTTATTCGTCGCCATGTAACCCGGTGCAATCGCGTTGACGTTGATGTTATGTTTTGCCCACTCGTTCGCCATCAGACGGGTAACACCCATTACGCCGCTTTTAGATGCGGTGTAAGACGGCACGCGGATCCCGCCCTGGAAGGAAAGCATAGAGGCGATATTGATAATTTTGCCGCCGTTACCCTGAGCGATAAAGTGCTTCGCCGCGGCCTGAGACATAAAGAACACGCTCTTAATGTTCAGGTTCATCACGTCATCCCAGTCTTTTTCGCTGAAGTCGATCGCATCGTCACGACGGATAAGACCCGCGTTGTTGACCAGAATATCGATATGGCCGAATTCTGCCACTGCGCGCTCCAGCAGTGCCGGAATACCATCGATTTGACGCAGATCGGCGGTCAGGCTTAAAAAACGGCGGCCCAATGCGGTCACGCGTTCGATGGTTTCTGTCGGTTCAACAATGTTGATACCGACGATATCGCAGCCCGCTTCAGCCAGACCCAGCGCCATACCCTGACCCAAACCTGTGTCACAACCGGTCACAACGGCGACTTTACCTTCAAGAGAGAATGCATTCAAAATCATTGTAAATCCTTAATTTTTTATAATGCCCGCCGCAACAGGCACGGCTGTCGCCCGCAACTAGCGCAGATCTTTTACTGCAACATGGTCCATATCATCAAAGACCTGGTTTTCGCCGACCATGCCCCAAATGAACGTATAAGCTTTTGTGCCGACACCGGAGTGAATAGACCAGCTCGGAGAAATCACCGCCTGCTCGTTGTGCATCACAATATGACGCGTTTCCTGAGGCTGACCCATCATGTGGAAGACGCAGGTGTCTTCTTCCATATTGAAATAGAAATAGACTTCCATACGACGTTCATGGGTATGACACGGCATGGTGTTCCATAGGTTACCCGGTGCCAGTTCAGTCAGACCCATGCTCAACTGGCAGGTTTCCAGAACATCCGGCACAAAGTATTTGTTGATGGTACGACGGTTACTGGTGAGGTTATCGCCCAGCGTCACTGGCGCAACGTCTGCAGGCGTGACTTTCTTAGTTGGGTAAGTCGTGTGTGCCGGCGCGCAGTTGTAGTAAAACTTCGCCGGTTTCGCCGTATCAATACTGGCGAATACCACTTCTTTTGCCCCTTTTCCGACGTACAGCGCGTCGCGATGACCAATTTCATAGCACTGGCCGTCAACGGTAATCGTGCCCGGGCCGCCGATATTGATCACACCCAGCTCACGACGTTCGAGGAAATAGGTTACGCCCAGCTGTTTGCCGACTTCGCCACCCACAGAGACGGTTTTGGCCACTGGCATAATGCCGCCAACAATGATGCGGTCGATGTGGCTGTAGACCATGGTGTATTCATCTGCGACAAACACTTCTTCGACCAAAAACTCATTACGCAGCCCCTGAGTGTCCAGGGTTTTCGCATGCGCACTATGGATGCTTTGTCTTACGTCCACATTTACCTCCAGTGATAAATTGACCGTGAATGCTTAAACGAATAGCAAAACGCTGTTCCGTTTTATCTTATGCGCTCATGATATCCCTCCCTGAATGTGTTTTCAATTATAACTAAAACGATGTTTCACTTTTTACGCATCTTATTATCAAAAGTGTAAGTGCGATCACGCTAGCGCATATAAATCGCAAAATGGTTTCAATAAAATCACTTAAAACAATTAGATAGATAAAAACACAAAAGAGTAGATCATTAGTGGCAGGGATAAGATATTGAAAATACAGCCAGGCTCATACGTCATTCACACACCTTTTCTAACAAAGTGCGCTATCAATCACATGAAATGAAACAACGTTTTGATATGTTGGCAGGGTTTAGAGTGTATGTTTCTGTAACTGGCCTTGCCCTCCTGTTGGAGGGCTTTTTTATAGAGGAAGAGATAACACGGCAGAAAACTGTTCGAGAGGAAAAATATATACCCTAAATAATTCGAGTTGCAGGACAAAACTTCCCGGCCGTTTTGAACAGCGCTTGCGCTGGCCCCGAAGGGGTGAGGCCGTAAGGCCGAATCACGCGGCGACGCAGCGAATTCCCCGGAGCGTACATAAGTACGTGACTGGGGTGAGCGAGTAAAGCCAACGCACATGCAGCTTGAAGTATGACGGGGATTAGTCTCGTTCGATAGCGAGCGCCACCCCCTGACCACCACCAATACACAGTGTTGCCAGGCCCTTGTGCGCCCGACGTTTCACCATTTCATGTACCAGCGAAACCAGAATACGACAGCCAGAAGCGCCAATCGGATGGCCGAGCGCAATGGCCCCGCCGTTCACATTCACCCGCCGTTCATCCCACTCCAGCATTTTCCCAACGGATAATGCCTGCGCGGCGAAGGCCTCATTAGCTTCGATAAGATCAACATCAGCCAGTTGCCAGCCCACGCGCTCAAGGCAGCGGCGCGTTGCATACACTGGCGCAATCCCCATGAGCGCAGGGTCGACTCCGACGCTGGCAAAGGCGCGAATACGAGCCAACACAGGTAAGTTAAGTTCCTGCGCCTTGGCCTCGCTCATCATCATCACCGCAGCGGCACCGTCGTTGATGGATGACGCGTTACCCGCCGTTACCGAACCGAGTCTGTCAAAGGTAGGATCCAGACGCGCCAGCCCCTCGGCGCTGGCATCGGTACGCGGTTGTTCGTCGGTATCCACCACGAACGATTGCCCGTTACGCTGTGTTACCACCGGCACGATTTCATCTTTAAAGCGTCCGGCATCAATTGCCATCCGCGCTTTGTGCTGCGAGTGCAGCGCGTAGGCATCCTGCAATTCGCGGCTGATTCCGTATTCTCGCGCCAGGTTTTCCGCGGTAACGCCCATGTGATAATCGTTGAAGGCATCCCACAGACCGTCATGTACCAGGCTGTCGACCAGTTGGCTGTTCCCCAGCTGTGCGCCAGTGCGGCTATCGGTAAGGACATGCGGTGCACGGCTCATATTCTCTTGCCCGCCCGCAATCACAATGTCGGCTTCGCCACACTGGATAGCCTGGGTCGCCAGATGCAGCGCTTTCAGACCCGAGCCACAGACATCGTTAATGGTGATGGCGGAAACGGTATTGGGTAGCCCACCATTGATGGCAGACTGACGCGCAGGGTTCTGCCCGGCACCTGCGGTAAGCACCTGTCCGAGGATCACTTCATCCACAGCGTGAACGTCCACGCCCGTGCGTTCCAGTAACGCCTTGACCACCATGCTGCCTAACTCAACGGCAGAGTGGCGCGCCAGCGTCCCCTGGAAGCAGCCAATCGGTGTCCTTAATGCCCCGACGATCACAACCTCTTTCATCACTACCTCAGCGCAAAATAACACCGCAATAGTAGATGATTGTTAAAAATAGTTATCAAGGTTGTTTAAAAACGGTGATTTTTATCACAAAGGAAATTCGTATCACTTATTGGTCATCTGAACGCCACTCTGCTGTAAATGGTCACGCAACCAGCTTCCTGCCACACCAGGCGGTGATTTCTTATTCCACAACAGATCGATAGAGATAGCCTTTGGCCAGCCAGGCATCTTTAATTGCACCAGTGGTTTTTCTGCCGCAAACTCCTCCACCAGCGCACAAGGGAGCACGCACCAGCCGAATCCCTGAACAGCCATACTTAGCAATAACAGATAGTTAGGAGCAGACCAGACGGGGCCGCGCGCCACGTTGGTGCCGCTTTCCAGATAGGTATTCAAACGCAGCTCGCGCCAGGTGTGTAGCTGCTCCCACTGCAGTTTTTCTTGAGCCGCGAGCGGATGCGACGCTGCAACGTATAATCCCATCCAGGTTTGCATCGGCAGACGCGTAACGCCCATGTCGGTCGGGTAATCTTCCCGCGCCTCGATCAACCCCACCTGAGCACGTCCTTTTTGCAGCAGATCGATCACGTCTTCATCTTCACCAATCAGGCATTCAAACTCGGTATGGGGAAACTTGCGATCAAACTGCACCATCAACTCTTCCAGCACATCCGGATGCAGCGTGTCAGACAGCACAAAGGTCAGACGCGCCTCAGTTTCCCCCGACAGCGAGATCGCCGCCTCATCGAGACGTTCGCTGGCCGTCAGAATAGCCTGCACATAGCCCAACACCCGCTTACCTTCCTCGGTCAGCGTTGGCTGGCGGGATGAGCGGTCAAACAGCGCAAAACCAAGATCGGCTTCCAGATGCGCAATGGCCGTACTGATAGTGGATTGGCTTTTACGTAGCCGCCGGGCCGCCGCAGAAAATGAACCGCAGGAAACGGTCTCCACAAATGCCGTTAATGCTTCAGGAGAATAACGCATGAGCTATCTACTTTATCGATGGATACTATCTTTTAGATATCACATAAAACGATAAAATTGCCACCATTCCGTTATCCGGGCATCAAAGAAGGTTTTAGGTTATGCAACACGACACTGTCCAACGCCGCTCGTTAGTGGAGCGTATTTTTCATGCCGTCTGCTTTGAAGGCATTGCCACCGCGATCCTCGCACCAACCACCGCATGGTTGATGCAGCGCTCGGTGCTGGAAATGGGCGGACTGACCATTCTTCTCGCCACCACAGCGATGATCTGGAATATCATTTATAACGCCCTGTTTGACCGTTTGTGGCCGTCACACCTGGTAAAACGTACGGCGAAAGTGCGAGCATTTCACGCCTTAGGCTTCGAGAGCGGTTTTATTGTGATCGGGGTGAGCATCGTGGCGTATGTGCTGAACGTCAGCCTGGTTCAGGCATTCACGCTGGAAATAGGTTTCTTCCTGTTCTTCCTGCCGTACACCATGTTCTATAACTGGGCTTATGACACGTTACGCGAGCGCGTTATGAAGCGCCGCCAGCAGCGCGTTACTGCCTGATAATTAAAATAATAGTCGGAATCTTCTCGGTTCCGGCTATTGTCCCATTCACTCGCCCTCTTGTTCACACCTCCCCCAGCCCCTGCCATTTGTGGTAAATTGCGCTTCTTTTTGTTTATTTTATAGTTGATACGTTCAAATAATGTCGAAATTTTGGTCAAAAGAAGAGACTCTCTGGAGCTTCGCACTATATGGGACTGCCGTCGGCGCAGGAACCCTATTCCTACCCATACAGCTGGGTTCTGCAGGCGCGGTGGTATTGTTTATCACCGCACTCGTCGCCTGGCCTTTAACCTACTGGCCGCACAAGGCGCTGTGTCAGTTTATCCTGTCCTCAAAAACGTCGGCTGGTGAAGGGATCACTGGCGCGGTTACCCACTACTACGGCAAGAAGATTGGCAGCCTGATCACCACCCTCTATTTTATTGCCTTCTTTGTGGTGGTGCTGATCTACGCCGTAGCGATAACCAATTCACTCACTGAACAGCTGGCAAAACATATCACTATCGATCTGCGGATCCGCATGTTGGTCAGCCTTGGCGTGGTGCTGGTGCTGAACCTGATTTTTCTGATGGGCCGACAAGCCACTATTCGGGTCATGGGCTTTTTGGTGTTCCCGCTCATCGCGTACTTTTTGTTCCTTTCGCTCTACCTGACCGGAAGCTGGCAGCCAACGCTACTCACCGGCCAGATGTCTTTCGATCAGCACACGCTTCATCAGGTTTGGATATCTATTCCCGTGATGGTTTTCGCTTTTAGCCATACGCCAATTATCTCTACGTTCGCCATCGACAGACGAGAGAAATACGGCGAGCAGGCCATGGGTAAATGCAAAAAAATCATGAAGGTAGCCTACGTCATCATCTGCCTGAGCGTACTGTTTTTCGTCTTCAGCTGCTTGCTTTCGATTCCGACAAACTATATCGAAGACGCGAAAAATGAAGGCGTGACGATTCTTTCCGCGCTGTCGATGATGCCAAACGCACCGGCATGGCTGTCGATTTCCGGGATCATCGTTGCCGTTGTCGCGATGTCAAAATCATTCCTCGGCACCTACTTTGGCGTGATTGAAGGGGCAACGGAGGTAGTAAAAACGTCGTTGCATCAGGTGGGTGTGAAGAAAAGCCGGGCCTTTAACCGCGCTCTGTCCATCATGCTGGTCTCGGCTATCACGTTTATCATCTGCTACATTAATCCTAATGCCATTTCAATGATTTACGCGATAAGCGGCCCGCTGATTGCCATGATTCTGTTTATCATGCCGACATTGTCTACCTATCTGATCCCGGCGCTGAAGCCGTACCGTTCAGTGGGTAATCTGATCACCCTGATTGTCGGTCTGCTGTGCGTATCTGTGATGTTTTTTGGCTAGAACGTGTTGTTTAACGGCTCATTCTCCTGAAAGTGGGTGCGATGTCGTTCAGTTAACGACTCAATTTCAGAAAGTTTCAACCTGTGTTGGCGGAAGTAATGAACATGCTATCTCAGAGAAGGGTTCCGTTCACCTCATGTTCATCGTTTCTCTGAAGCACCGATTCCTGTGAACGTGCAAGGGAGGCTCACCGCCGCCTCCCTTGCAACCCAGGCTCCCGGCGGGAAAATCGTCGCTACGCGATTCATTCGTCTTATGCCGTCTGCCTGTCGGGTCGGGGCCGAGCCTGCGTCCATGCAGCCCGTCCCCTCTGTCCGCATCCCTGCGGACAGCCCCGGTCAGACGTCAACTCCTCATCGATTTTCAGCCGGACCCGAGTCATCGCTTCAACGCTCTGATTTCCAGTTAAATCTGTTTTGCTGTTCAGACCAAAAACGCAGATGGTGAGGTGTGGGCTGGTCCGGCTGAAAATTGCCGACGTGTTTCCGTAAGCCCGGGAGAGCCAGCATGGATGCTGGCTCAGGGCGCGCTTTGCAGGGATGCTTCCTCGCGCCCGACCCGGTAGCCTGGAGGAATAAGCGGAGGGGACCGCGGAGCGGCAATTTTCCCGCCGGGAGCCGGGATTGTAAAGGGCGTGGCGAAGAACGCCCTTTACACGTTCACGGGTATCAATGCTTCAGAAAAATAACACTGCTGAGGTGAACGGAACCCTGAGAAAGAATCACATGTTCACCCTACATGCTTAACTGGACGGTATTGAACGTGGATGAGCCGTTAAACTGACTTATTTGATGTACGAATCCAGCACTTTCAGGACCACATCCAAATCCTCTTCGCGCTTAATTTCATCGCCCTGATGCACAATGTGCTCGGTCAGATGACCTTTAATCACTTCACGCATTAATCCGTTTACTGCCCCGCGGATCGCCGCTATTTGCTGCAATACTGCCGCGCATTCATGCGGTTCATCCAGCATGGTTTTCAACGCCGCTACCTGCCCCTGAATCTTGCTGGTTCGGGCTTTCAGCTTTTGTTTGTCGCGGATCGTATGTGACATAACTTTACCTTTTTAACGTCTGGCTGTAGGGACAATACCATCGACATTCTACTGGGGGGTAGTATTTGATACTGGGGGGGAGTAGAATCAGGCGAAATTAAACAACTAAGAATCATTCTCATGGGTGAGTTTTCTACGCTTCTTCAGCAAGGTAACGCCTGGTTTTTCATTCCCAGCGCGATTCTATTGGGTGTGTTACACGGCCTGGAGCCGGGGCATTCCAAGACGATGATGGCGGCCTTTATTATTGCCATTAAGGGGACCATCAAACAGGCAGTGATGCTGGGGCTGGCAGCAACGCTGTCGCATACCGCCGTGGTATGGCTGATTGCGCTCGGCGGGATGTATATCAGCAAAGCGTTTACTGCCCAGGCCGTTGAGCCCTGGCTGCAGTTTGTCTCGGCGATTATTATTCTCGGGACCGCATTCTGGATGTTCTGGCGAACCTGGCAGGGAGAGCAGAACTGGCTGGCCCAGACGCATCACGACCACAATCACGAGCATCACCACCACCATGATCATGATGACCATCACCACCATCATGACCACGATGACGATCATCATCATCATCACGAACACGAGCATAATCACGACCATGCCGCACTGGCAGGACTCACCGAAGGATCGAAAGAGTATCAGGATGCCCACGAACGGGCGCATGCCACCGATATTCAGCGCCGCTTTGCGGGCAAAGAGGTCACCAACGGCCAAATATTACTGTTCGGTCTGACCGGCGGGCTTATCCCGTGCCCAGCCGCCATTACGGTGCTGCTGATTTGCATCCAGCTCAAAGCCTTCACGCTGGGTGCGACCATGGTGCTGTGCTTCAGCCTCGGGCTGGCGCTGACGCTCGTAACGGTGGGCGTGGGAGCGGCAATCAGCGTGCAGCAGGCGGCCAAACGCTGGAGCGGATTTAACACGATGGCACGCAAAGCCCCCTATTTTTCCAGTGTGCTCATTGCGATGGTCGGCTTATATATGGGGATTCACGGCTATATGGGGATCGTCGGTTAACACCAAGAGAGCGCAGCAGCGCTTGCCGCTGCGCGTAAAACCAGGCTAGCTTTCGACACTCCCCCACACCAGTTGCCCTTTATGGAAGGTCGCGGTGCGTGGGGAAATTCGCGCGACCGCTTCTGCCGAACAGGAGGCATCCACCAGTACAAAGCTGGCTTCATCCTGCGCTTTTGGCCAGACGCGCTCACCTTTATCGTTTAGCGGCAGCACATCGCCGGTGGCAAGAAACAGCGCACGCGACAGGTTAAGCTCATTGGGGCGAATATAGAGCTGGGCGTACAGATTCGCCTTCTCCAGCATGTCTCCCAGCCCGTACGGCGACCAGTGATCAATTACGCTGTCGGTTCCGGTAATCACTTCCACGCCTTTATCGCGCAGCTGCTTGAGCGGCATGTGCAAGGTACCGATCGGCACCGTCGAGGCAATGGTAATCTGCTGCGCCGCCATACGGCCCGCCAACGTGTCTACCTGCTGTTCGTTCAACGTTGCCAGCGCAAACGCGTGGCTGATGGTCAGTTTGCCCTTTAACTGTGGCGTTTTCTCCACCGTTTCCACCATGTAATTCACCGCCGCCACACCCGCCGGGCTGGTTTCATGCAGATGGATATCTACGCCTTTATCGTAATCCAGCGCAATCTGGAACATGGTGTCGAGGGATTTTTCCATCGCCCCATCGACGCTGGTGGGGTCCAGACCGCCGACATAATGCGCTCCCGCCTGCATCGCTTCGCGCATCAGCGGTTCAGATTTTGATAACAGCAGGCCATGCTGCGGAAACGCCACGATTTCACAGGCAAAACCCGGTTGGCGACGCGCCAGTACCGCCTGCAGGTTTTCGAGATTTTTCAGCCCGGAAACCGGTTCGATATTACAGTGGCTGCGCGCGATCGAGGTGCCTTTTGACTGCAGTAGATCGATCAGCTTTTCCGCACGCTCCTGCGTATAAGGCTGGAGTTCAGGCAGCAGCTTTTGTTCCAGGCGGATCATATCCTGAATAGTGGTGCCAGCCGGACGGTTCAGCGAACGCCAGGGACCGCCGTAAAAGGTTTTATCCAGATGGATGTGCATGTCGCGCATGGCGGGCAGCATCAGCTTTCCTCCCGCATCATAGTGCGGCAGCGTCGCATCCGGATGCTGCTTATTCTCGCGCAGCGCAACGATTTTTCCGTCCTGGATTTCAACGGTTTGCAGCGCGGTACGGGTGTGCACCACCACCGAGTTTTCGTAATCAAAGCCCGCTTCCAGCAGGACGTTATCCAGGTAATAGTGTTTATCGTTAATCGTCATTGTGCTCTTCGACCCGCAGGTGTTCCCGACAGGATTAGCAGCATACGCGACCGGAGCGACCGCGCCAAACAGCGCGGCAGCGGTCACCATTTTTCCGCTCTGGCTTAAAAATTCACGGCGGCTGTTACTTTCCTTCATTCACGTCTCCTCTCAGGAATGGACAATATGGGTGCCCGTTTCGCCGCGCAGTGCGGCAGGCAGGCATTCCGGCGTGGTGATGATCACTCGTTTACCGCCACGCTCCAGAAACGCCAGGCTGGCAACGATCTTGGGTAACATGCTGCCAGGCGGGAAATGACCCTCCTGCATGTAACGGGTCATCGTTGCAACATCCACCGTATCCAGCGCCTGCTGGTTGGGTTTGCCAAAATGAATACAGACCTGCTCGACGCCGGTGGTGATAACCAAAATGTCGGCGCGGATCTCCTGCGCCAGTAGCGCCGTGGAGAGATCTTTATCAATCACCGCGTCCACGCTCTGGTAATCCCCTTGATCGCTACGCACCACCGGGATCCCGCCGCCACCCGCGCCAATAACCACAAAGCCTTGCTGGGTCAGCGTTTTGATCGCCTCCGCCTCGACAATGCGCTTCGGTTGTGGAGAGGCGACTACCCGACGGTAGCCGCGCCCCGAATCCTCAACAAAGCGCCAGCCCGGATTGACCCGCTGCAGTTCATCACGCTGCACTTCGCTAAAGAACGCTCCAATGGGCTTGGTCGGATTAGCGAAGCCCGGATCGTTTTTGTCGACCTCCACCTGCGTGACCACCGTAACTGCCTTCTGCTCACCGCGCCGCGCCAGACGGTTATTCAGCGCCTGTTGGATCAGGTAACCGATACCGCCCTGCGTATCGGCAACGCAGTTTGCCAGCGGGGTAAGCGGCAGCCCTTCACGCTCGTGCGCGATTTCCGCACGCCGCAGATCCAGCCCTACCTGTGGCCCGTTACCGTGCGTCAGCACAATGTTGTAGTCCGATGCCAGCATCTCCAGCACCGTATCCGCTACCGCTTTCACCGCTTCAGCCTGGTGTTCAATCGACTGGCTGGCGTTATCTTTGATAATGCTGTTGCCGCCAATGGCAACGACCACAAGTTCTTTCATAGTGTTATCTTCCGCTTGCAGGCAATTCAGGTCGTTTTCGTTGGTTCCTGCTCAGGCGCAGTCACCGCTTCACGGCTATCAAGAACATGCTTGAGGACAAACATGCCACTCATCATCAGGTAGGCCACAACAAACATCATCGAGCTGCCTTCCGCAAAGCCAACCGCCGGGGAGTGAATCACGCCAAACAGCGATAACAGCGCGCCAAAGGCTGCGGCAATCGCCCCGCGTAACGGCTTGTTCATAATGGCGAAGATAGCGACGCAGCCCCACAGCATGCTGGCCAGCGGTGCGCCGCTTCCCAGATGCACCAGTCCGTCGTAATAGACACCTTTGCTGTGCAGCAAGTCACTACCCAGTTTCCCCGCGGATGTTCCGGCGGCACCCATCACGCTGTTGACGATGGTTAATGCCCAGTTGGCGATCCACGGGAACAGACAGATGAAGATAACGGGAACCTCGACTTTGGGCGTTTCTCGCACCACCTGGTTGGCGGTCACCACGCCGATAAACACCAGAATCGGCACTATCGCGGTCATCGGAATAATGGCGAGCATAAACGCGCCCAGCCCAAACAGCGGCACCAGGAACATGGTGATGCCTGAAGCGAGGGTATAGCCGATGCTGGCGCCCATCGCTTTCCAGCCCGCATGCCCAACATATACGGTCACCGGGAACGGGTTACCCAGCATGCAGCCGAGCATGGAGGCAAAGCCGTTCGCCATCATGACCTTACGGGTGTTGTACTCATCGCCCGCCGCGTGCGCACTTTCAATGTTCTCAAGGTCAAAAATATAGTTCGCCAGGCCCAAAGGAACTGCAGAAGCCAGATACGGCAGTGCGTGCGGTAAACCTTGCAAGAAGCTGTCGACATGAATTTCCGGCGGGTTGAAGCCAAAGGAAGACATCGAAGCTTTAATGGCTTCCGGGCTTTGTAAACCGGAGATCCACGCCAGGGCCGTACCGGCAATCAGCAGCAGTAAACCGGTAGGAATACGGGCAAAAATCGGCTTCTTACCGAACCAGTTAATGAAGATCAGCAACAGGACGATGAAAGAAACCGTCGGCGCTTCGAATGCCTGCAGCATCGGGTTCATCGCCAGCAGCAACAGCCCCAGGCCGGACAGACAAGAAAGCAGTACCGTACGCGGGATCATCTTGCGGATGGTCTCGCCCAGGAAGGAGCCGCCGACCAGGATCAACGCTTCGACAAAGCACCACACCAGGGCTATCTGGATAGCGAAGTTGGCATCTTTGGTTTGCTGATAAACCGGCATCAGCACCAGGAAGGTCACGGTGAAGATTGACGGTGCACTCGGTCCGGACGGCAGCGCCGTTACGTCGTTACGCCCGGTGTGCTTTGCCATCTGCAGGCCAAACCAGGCGTAGCAGACGCTGGCCACCAGCACCGCCAGACCAAAGGCAGGCGCAATGCGACCATAGACAATTTCGGTAGGGATCCCGACGACAAAAATGAGCAGCCCCATCATTGTCAGCAGGTTAGTCAGGTTGTTGGTCATCAGCCCAAAGTAAGCCGCCCAGTCACCACGTTTCCATTCTAGTTTTATGCTGTTCATGGAATATCCTTAACAGGTTAAGCATCATTTGCGATCGCGGAGATCGCCCAGCCCTGCAGGTAAGCAACGTTTTTCGCTTCGCTACTGTGGGGCTAACCGCGTTAGCCCCGGTTATTGTTATTGGCAGTAGCGGTCGCGCCAGTTGAGGATCGCCTTTTCAAAACAGGCGAACGGCGGGTGAACTATTCCGGCGCCGATCATGCCGATCCCCGCGTCTTTGTGCGCAATAGCGGTGTTGATCACCGGCAGAATGCCGGTGCTGCCTACGCGCGTAATATCAATAGCGGTCGGTACGCCCATAAAACCAAGCAGCGGAATGGTGACGTTGGGGTTTTCGCCGAGAGTGATTTCTCGCATCTGGCGAGAGAAATCAACGGCCTCTTCGACCGTACCGCCCACCAGCGCTACGATGGCCGGTGCCGTCGCCATCGCGAAACCGCCAATGCCGTAGGTTTCGGTGATCGCGCTATCGCCGATATCACGTCCGGAATCTTCCGGCTTGTAGCCCGCAAACATCGGCCCAATCACCTGCTGCGCCGGACCGGTAAACCACTGGCCCGGTAAGCCACTAATGCGCAGACCGAACTCAACGCCATTGCGCGCCATCGTCGTCACCACGGTGCTGTATTCAATACCGTGTGCAGCGTCCATTGCGGCTTTACACATCGCCATCCAGGTCGGTCCGGAGAAGTAATCACTACTGAGGACGAACTCGAACACCTCACGTTGCTGCTCAACCGGATAGCCGGTCTGAATAATCCACGGCGTCAGCGCCTGAATCAGCAGCGCCGTCCCGGCGTTGTTGCGGTTATGGCACTCATCACCCATGTGCAATGCCTGCGCCAGCATCAGGCGCAGATCGATTTCGCCCGCCAGTTTCATAGCGTCGCGCAGCATCGGTCCCAGCACATCGCGCATCCAGTTCAAACGATCGATAACGCTCTGATCGTTCGCGCCCATACGCAGGATCTTCGCCATCTGCTCGCTCATATTGGTATATGCGCGGTTGCCATAGGTTTTGTTCTCGACGATGTGCATAAACATCGATGCCGACGTCACGCCCGCCATCGAGCCGACACAGTCATGCTCGTGGCATGGAGAGAAGATGATTTCACCCGAGGCGGCCAGTTCGGCGGCTTCATCCAGATCTTTCGCCAGCCCTTCAAAGACCAGCGCCCCGGTTACCGCCCCCTTCATTGCGCCGCACATTTTTTCCCAGCGGATTGGCGGCCCGGCGTGCAGGATGGTGTTACGGGTCATGCCCGGCACGACGTTGATCGCCTGGTCATAGCCAATCAGCACCGGATGCGACTGGATAATGCGTTCCAGCGCCTGCTGGTTAGCGGCCGCGATTTTGTCTGCCAGCGGCGAATCGGCAATGTCGTCCAGCGCAGCCACGACCTGCATGTTGCCCTGCCCCGGCGGCGTCCAGTCGAGCTGGGTCACCGGTACGTTCTGCTTTTTCAGGTCATCGCTGAACATCGCGATGCCAACGTTAATCACGTTCAGCGGCTGGTTAAACAGTGTCTGGCTCATCAGGCTTCCTCCCCTTTACAGATAAATTCACGCGCCAGCAATCCGGTGTTGGTGCTACTGCTCGCCCAGATAACCCCGGCGTCGGTCAGCATCTGACACTGTTTTTCCAGCGACGGCGTATCAATATCGGTTCCCAGCACATAGCCGAGGATCTCAAGCGGACGACCGTCTGCGACGGCGATCGCTTTGGCTTCAACGATCGCATCGAGCATCACGCCAACCGGATCTTCATGCGATCCAAATCCAAGGACGAAGTCCATCACGATCACGCCAACTTCAGGATCGCGCGCTTCCTGTAACAGACGACTAATGCGGTTGGTGGGATCGATCATCGGGTGCGGTTTGCCATTGGTAAAATCGTCATCACCGAAATCGAGGAAGGTATGCGCCACGCTGCGGTTGAGATCTTTCAGGCGGAACGCCGGATCCGGATGAATGTTGCTGTAAACTTCGGCATGTTTTTCCATGGCAGCAAACATCGCCTCATCGCACAACGTGCCGCCGCAGAACAAGCCACGGATGTACTTTTGCTGTGGAGTCAGACGGGCGCGAACCTCTTCAATCAGCGGCCAGTTGAGCGGATGTAGATCCAGACTCTCTTTTTTCACGCCGGTCAGCAGTACCGCTTTCAACGCCGCCTCTTTAGTACCGCGGGCAAACTGTAGGCCTTTTTCATCCGCAGGCGCGGCTTCACGTCCGAGGAAACACACCACCACGGGCTTATGACAGGCGCGCGCACGTTCCAGCACCTTGCGCACCACCGCTGGCGCAGGCGGTTTGGAGATAAGTGCGATGATCTCAGTTTGCGGATCGGCCTCCAGCATGCCAATCGCGTCAAGCATCATCAGGCCGCCAATCTTTTCACTCAGATCGCGTCCACCTGTGCCAATCAACTGGGAAATTCCGCCGCCAAACTCGTGAATGCGTACGCTCAGCTCCTGGCTACCGGTACCGGAGGCACCAATAATTCCGATGTTGCCGCGACGCACCGCGTTGCCAAAACACAGCGCCGCGCCGTTAATGATGGCGGTTCCGCAATCTGGCCCCATCATCAACAGTCCTTTTTCATGCGCCAGCTGCTTAAGCGCCAGCTCGTCCTCAAGAGAGACGTTGTCAGAGAACAGCATCACATTGAGGTTATTTTGCAGCGCCTGGCGCGCTTCACGCGCGGCAAACAGGCCATTGACTGAGATCACCGCCAGATTGCTCTCAGGAACATGCTTCTTCGCGCTGGCAAGCGTGGCATAGCGCGATTCATGCTGGCCCCCCTGCTCTTTATGCGTAAACAGATCGTCAATCGCCATCAGCGTCTGGTCGTTCGCCGCCTCGCTGGCGCCTTTAATGACAATCATCAGATCGCCACTTTTCGCCTCTTCCAGTTCAGGCGTCAGCAGGCCGAGATTCTTCAGCACGCCCTTATTCATCTCTGTCGCCATAGCCACAAACGCCTGCTCAACGCCATCGAGCTTATTTGCGCGCGTGGAGATAGACATCAGTGAGACAGAATCAAAATACGTGTTCTTTTTAACAACTATCCTGATTGACATAATTCCCTCCGGACCTGTGGCTCAGGGCGCAGGCATCCGCCATGCCATACAGCATGTCGCAGCCAGAACTTGAGCCGATATTTTTAATGTCAGTAATATATTGCGTAGAAACGGGTTGTTGCTCAGTAATAAATTGGTTCAGCAGCCGTCCGATGCTTTCCCGATAACGCTGATTAAATGCTTCCTCTAGCGTTATTTTGCTAAGTAGCGTTGTATTATTTCCTGCACGTGGCAATGCCGCTAAAAAATCATCTCTATATTTCCTCAGCGGATATCCGGGAATAAATAAAATGGTGCTTAAGCCTACTAAATAATCATCCGATGAGGGCGTCAGCCCTATCCCCAAACCAATTAAATGGCTGACCGCCGTAGTAATATTTTCTCCTGTACGCAACGCCGTCAGTAATGTTTGTCGGCGGTTGAGTAATTGACGGGTGATTTCCTGATAAAACGGATTGTCACCCCGGTACAGAAATAATGTGTCGTCGCTTGTTAGCTGTTGGCGGATAACCTCTTCCCAGTGCTGCCAGCCGACTGCGGCAAGGCTTGCTGCATCAGATGTCCACCGTGGTATTCGCCACAGCTGGCAACCGGCGGTTTCTATCCATTTATCATTGCCAACAACTATTCCCGACCCGCTAAAATTGACCCGCTCACCGGGGTGAAACAGGTCTTCACAATGCGTCAGCGCCAACCGACAGCTGTTAGGTGCGTTATCACAATCTTCACTCAGTAACGTCAGCAGCCGCTGCTGTTCGGGTATCAACAGGTTTACCGCGTGGGAAAAAACCTGTTCAACCCGTCCCGTTCCCCGGAAAGTGAGAAACGCGCTGTCTGCGGTTAGCGCCCGTACGCATCGCCGTGATGGCGTAGCGATAATGGCGCTCCTGTGTCAGGCTCCGGCCGCAATCAGCAGCTCGGCAATTTCGTGGTACCCTTTCTCTCGCGCCAGTTCCAGCGGGGTTTTACCGTATTTATCCGTCATGTGCGGGTTTGCGCCATGGTCGAGCAGCAGCTTAACGATCTCCTGCTGCTTCGCACCGCCGTCATTTAGCACGATGGCTTCCAGGAGCGGCGTCCAGCCAACAAAATTAGTATGGTTGACATTGATATCGGTACGCAGCAGCAGCTCGCGCACGATCTCGACATGACCTTTTTCGCTGGCTGGTGTAATACCAACGCCGCCAAAACGGCTCAGGCAATTGAGGTCGGGGTCAGCCGGTAATACCGTACGCAACAGCGTTAAATCATTAGTCAGGCAGCTAATCAGGAAAGGGTTAAAACAAGTTTGATCTTGTTTATTAATATCGGCACCCGCAGCAATCAATAAAGAAACACAGTCATAATGTTTATTCAGGCTGGCAATAATAATGGCAGTACGCCCCTGGCGGTTGGTGGCGTTAATATCCACATTTTTTGCCAGACAGGATTTTAATCCATCGGCATTGCCCTGCTCTGCCGCCAGCAGAAATTCAGTAATGAGTTCTTTCTCTGACATAATCGCTCTCCTGCAGTTTTTTAGACTTTTTAAATATCCGATAACCTGAGAATAGCAATAGAGTGCAGAGAATAACATCCGCTTAAATTTCATTCATCGTTAGCGCATCGATTATTGAATCAATTTTAACAATGAGAACAAAACGTGCTGTAGTGCAATCTTTCCCTTATGGCTGGGGCCCTTTTAGCCACTAATCAGTAGTCCGGGAAATCAGGCAGTATGCTGCACGGATAGCGGCCTGCAATTAAAATACAGAAGTGTGATTGCCTTCAAATCAAATGTAAAACTAGTGTTAAATTCTGTTCAAAACTGATTGCTCTGTATAAGGATTACAAATACATTCAACAATCATCGTGTTGCGGATGCGCATTGTCGCCGGAGGGGAGAAAGATGAATTCAATATTTACCGAGGAAAACCTACTGGCATTTACGATGGCTGCCCGCTATAGCAGTTTCAGCAAGGCGGCGGAGGAGCTTGGCTTAACCACATCGGCAATTAGTTACACCATTAAGCGCATGGAAATGGGTCTCGACGTGGTGCTGTTTACCCGCAGTACTCGCAGCATTGAGTTGACCGAGTCCGGGCGTTACCTGTTTCGCAAGGCGACCGACCTGCTCAACGATTTCCACGCCATCAAGCGCAGCATTGATACCATCGCTCAGGGAATTGAGGCTCGGGTGCGCATCTGCATTAACCAGCTGTTGTATACCCCTCAACATACGGCGAGGCTGCTGCAGGTACTCAAGAAACAGTTTCCAACCTGCCAGATAACCGTCACTACAGAGGTGTATAACGGCGTCTGGGATTCGATCATCAATAACCTGGCCAATATCGCGATTGGCGCGCCCGATACATTACTGGACGGCGGCGGAATTGATTACACCGAGATCGGCGCGATCCGTTGGTCGTTCGCGATTGCCCCGGATCATCCGCTGGCGTTTATGCCTGAACCCATCTCTGAGAGCCAACTGCGCCTGTACCCGAACATCATGGTGGAAGACACCGCACACACCATCAACAAAAAAGTCGGTTGGCTGTTACACGGTCAAGAGTCGATTCTGGTTCCCGATTTTAATACCAAGTGCCAGTGCCAGATCCTGGGGGAGGGCATCGGTTTTCTGCCAGACTATATGGTGCGCGAGGCGATGGAAAAGTCGTTGCTGGTGACACGGCAGATCCACAACCCACGTCAGGATTCACGAATGCTTTTGGCAACCCAGCATTCGGCAACCGGTCGTGTCACTCAGTGGATTAAAAAAGAGTTTGGCCCACAAGGGATACTGACGGGGATTTATCAGGATTTACTGCATCGGGCGTGATGCACCGGATGGCTGTTATACCTTCCGGTGCATATAAGATAATCAGGCGCGGATATCGTCGTACTCGCGGGTTTTATCAAATTCATGTTTGGCAAACGGGCACAGCGGAATAACTTTGCGGTTTTCAGCGCGCATCTTCTCTACCACTTTCGCCACCAGCTGTTTGCCGACGCCCTGACCTTTCAGGCTGGGATCAACATCGGTATGTTCAATGATGCTCAGATGCTCGCCCGTCGGCACGAAAACAATCTCGGCAACCTGGTTGCCCTCAGCATCATTGACATAAAACTTGTTATGGCCTGCAAGAATTTCCATGCTTCCCTCACTCATTTTTGGCGATATTTCAGCGCACCGCTCGGACAGGTATCGATGACCTTGATGACCGTGGCAACGTCCACTTCATCCGGAATAATCCACGGTTTACGTTTCAGGTTAAACAGCTTCGCGCTTCCCCGCACGCAATTGCCCGAATGCTGACACATCGCCGTGTTGAAGTAGACGTCAATCTTCTCGCCGGTATAGGCCCGGTAACCTGCATCCAGTAGTTCCTTATCCACGACATTGCCTCGCATTTTTTTATTGTCTGGGTCTAATCATAGACCTATGCGAGGCTGAAGGAAGCGGCTGAAAGCAGAAATATCATTCAGGCTTTTTCTGTATCGACGGCTGCGGCTCTGGCGGCAAATACTCCAGCATCGCAGGCGTCGGCGGCGGGAGGCGGTTATCGGCAATATCCCTGTCCACATCGATATGACTGATTTCGCCATTCTCATGATGGTGGACCGTCAGCACCCTCGCCTTGTTCAGTTCCGTAACCAGCTCCCGGGTAATACGCAAACTTTCTGCCAGCTCATGGTCTTCAAGCCCGGGTCTGCGACTGCGGCGTTCGACCCGAAAACGAAACTGGTTGTACTTCGCCCAGCCAATCAGCACCAGGCCGTTGACCAGGGCGACAAGGATATAAAACGTGACCGTATCCAGCGTGGTGAAAAAGGGTCGCACACCCATATACGGTGAATGCGCCAGGGCTGTGATCAGCCCTTTATAGATCAAATAGATAAATCCAACCCATGCGATGGCCGTCAACAACACATCGATGATGCGCGGCAGCAAACGCCGCTCCGTGAAGATCAGTGGCTGGTTCATGATTCGATCCTCCCAATACCGCGGTCAGGACTCACCCAACGCGCTCTGCCACGTTTACGTTTGAGCATCACTTTCGGGAACGCGACCAGCGTGGTGAACAGGCTTAGCATCCAGTACACCACCGGGAACCAGATAATCCAGAACAACGAGGCGCCAATGCCTTTTTCATAGCGTCGTTCAATCATCAGGCTCACCGCAAACTGCAGCAAGCACACCACGCCGAGGATAAGCCCAGTAAAGGCTGGCGGGAAAAGATGCTGTACATACAGCGAGTCCGGCATCGGGATCATCAGTCCTAACAGGAACAGCACGATACTGATCGCATAGGCAAACGACCAGGCGGTAGAAAAACAGAACTCAAGAAACAGCGGCCACATGCGACGGAACTCCCACGACCACAGACGACGCATGTTAACGATAAACACCTCTGCACCACCCTGCGCCCAGCGCAAACGCTGCTTCCATAGCCCTTTTAATGTTTCAGGCATCAGGATCCAGCACAGTGCGCGCGGCTCAAAGAATACCGACCAGTGGCGCAATTGCAGCTTCCAACTGATATCGATATCTTCGGTGATCATGTCCGGGCTCCAGTAACCGACCTCGGCCAACGCGCGACGGCGAAACGCCGCAACTACGCCGGAAACGGTAAAGATCTGCCCATAGACTCGCTGAGTACGCTTAATTAAGCCGATAATGGAAGAGAACTCACCGACCTGCACACGACCGATTAACGTAGAGCGGGTTCGAATACGCGGGTTCCCCGTCACTGCACCAACGCGCGGGAACTGGATCAGAGGAGCCACAATATAGGCAACGGCATCACGATCCAGTAACGCATCGCCATCAATGCACACCAGGTAATCACTGCGCGCAGCGGCTGCACCGGTCTTGAGCGCCAGCGCTTTACCCTGGTTTTCAGCCAGATGAATCACCCGCAGGCTGGGGTATTCCACTGCCAGTTGTTCCAGCACGTCGTGAGTGTCATCCGTCGAGCCATCGTTGATGGCGATCACTTCGATATTCTTATATCGCTGTGCCAGTGCTGCCTCAATGGTTTCACGCGCGTTGATCCCTTCGTTAAAACAGGGGATCAGAATGGAAACCAGTGGATTCCCCGGCAGGGTTGGTGGTGGCGTGTCATCTCCCCATTTCCAGTGACGTTCACGGTAAAACCAGAAATAGACCCCGCCGCTTATCCACAAAGCAGACATGAACAATGGCCAGAAGAAGACGAAGTTCAACATCACTTCACCTGTAAAGATGACAGCCACGCCAAACGGCAGGCTGAACATCAGACAAAGTATCAGGAAAGCAATAATGCGATCGGTCATTTTTGCGGATACCAGTATGAGGAGAACGTCGAGCGAATCTCTGACATCTCAGGTTTGTCGCTGATGAAATCATCCGGGTAATAGCCGTAGTTACCTGCACCGCTTAATTTCAGCTGGCGCATCCATTCGGCTATTTGTTTTCCGCTGATTTCAGCCTGATCCCCGGATTTACGCCAGTCTCGTGCCTGCAGTTCAAACACGGTTTTATCCAGCGCCCCAGGGGTTTGTGCAACGGCATTCACCAGTCGGTCAAGCCATGCGTTGGCATCATTGGCCGGGATCTGTTCCATGAATGGCATCGCCATCGGCGCCGTCCAGTCATAGGTATTGAGGAAATCATTCAGGTTTTGTGCAAACCAGGCTTCACTTTCAGGCTCCAGTACCGGCATGGCGTAAATATTGCGCGCAGTTTGCACCTGTGGACCGCGAATATTACGCACCGTCCGGGTCAGTTGTTTGGTGAAGTCAATCAGCATCTTACTTTTCAGGCGAGTCCAGCGCTCGAACGCCTGAGGATTATTACGTATTTGCTCGATACTGCCCGGAAGCCCTGCGGCACGGTAGGCGGCTAACGCCTCCGGTGACGCATCTTCAAAATCCGTCAGGAAAGCATCGTCATGGAACAAAATACCTTTGAAGCTGGCGTGCTTCGCCAGGTCTTCATAGATTTCAGTGATGCGTTTGCGCGCTTCGCTGTCCCAGGGCGAGAGACGAACATAGTTCTCGTGATTGATAGCAGTGCGTCCCGTTTTCGGATCCCATGCGGTTACGCGTGGAATGGACGCGTCGAGATCGAAAGCCAGAACCGGCATCCAGGCATACACCGTCACCCCTGCCCGCGTTTGTAACTGCCAGGAGATATAGTTAAAGAGATCGGCACGCATCGGCAGCCAGCGGTTGGGGAAATAGAGTTCGCGAATATTCCCGTCGCCCTGCGGATCGGCGTACGCCTGCAGGAAGACATGAGAAATACGCATGTCATAAACGCGCTGGATCAGCTTATCGATATTTCGCTTCTGCTGAGCAGGGTCTTTGTCATACACGTAATCCAGATCGACATGCATCACGCGCATCGTCTGTGGTTCACGGACCTGAGCGACCTGACTGGCAAAGCGCTTAAGGGATGGGTTATCAGAAATCAGCACGCGCGGAATATCATCGAGAAACGCGGCATTTGCCAACCCTTCATTAAGCGTAAAGGCCATCTTATAGCCATGCTCTTTGGCCAGGTTTAACGTTGTACCGTTGGCTGCGCCGTAAGGCCATACCCACGCGCGCGGCGATTTGCCGGTCACCGCTTTGATCTTGTTAGTGATCAGAGAGATATCCGTGTTTATACGTCGCGTGTACTGTTCGTCCGTTTCGTAAGTGCCGGTTTTCTTATCATACAGGCGGTTCGCCACAGCGGGCTCTTTACTCCCCTGCGGGTTGGCCTCAGCGCCAAAGTGCGAGTTCCAGGTGTGCGCACCGACTTCTACCAACGGCGACTTGCCCATTTCTTCGACCATTTTCCAGGTGGCGAATTTGTCTCGCGCGGTCATTAAGCCGCCAAAATCGACTTTTTTGTTGGCTGGCGCATCAACCCAACTGCCTACTGGTGCCCAGAGTGCAGGCCAGTTGTAGGCTTTCAGCAATGGCCAGACGCGGGTATAAAAACTGCTATATCCGTCGTCAAAGGTGAGTAATACCGCTTTTTCCGGCAGTACAATTTTACCGTCATGGGCGTCCAGAATTTGCTGCACGCTGATCGGCTGATAGCCATTATCACGCAGCCAGGCCATTTGGTCGCTCAACGCGCTGGTACGCACAGAGAGGTAGCGCTGGTCGGCTGCACCATCCTCCACATCATGGTAGCCGAGCACCAGAAAGCTATTTTTCGGCCACGGATGATCCGCCGTCAGCGGTGTTCTCTCTGCGGGAGGAACATAGCGAGGCGTTGTATTGTGCGCGCTGCTGCACGCGGTAATCATCAACCAGCCAGCGATTAATGCGCTAAGCCACAGGCATCTTTTCAGCATGAACAATCCTTAAAACCTGACATTTAAATCGAAAGCGAGGGAGATATTCCGCTCACGTTTACCGTCATAGGGGCGTTTATCCCAAATCAGCATCACCCCGCCATCTACGACGTTGTTCCATTTAAGCCGTTGGCCGTATCCCACCTGGACGATAGCACCTGCATCTTCACCTTGCTGCCAGTAGCCACCTACGCCTGCCAGGCCTTGCTGCGTCCAGACGGTATCATAGTGGCGGTAAAGAACCTGCTCTGCGCTCAGGCCAGGGACAACCGAAAAATCACTCTTCGGGTTGTAATACGGAACATTTTCTTTGGTGTTGGTGCTCCCGCCGATACCCGGCGTAAAGTCCAGCGTGAAGCGCGGCGTGGTCCACATGCGCTCTTTTCCGCTGAGTCCATATTCGATGCGATCGTTACCGTCCGAGAAATGTGATGCGGCAAACGACAGTTGATATTCACGTCGTTCGTTTTGATACCAGCGAACAAACATATCGCCGCCGTTGGCATACACGCCACTACGCAGCGCGCGCAACGGGGTATTGCGAGAGAGGCGCTCGGCCGACCCACCAACGCGCCAGTTGTCATTAAAGTCATGCCAGCCGGATAGACGCCCGCCAATCTTCTGACCATCGCCATAATTTCGGCCAGACACTTCCATTTCCGCCCAGTAATCACGGGAAGTCCATTCTGCCCCCGCCGCCAGATCGCGGCTGATGCCCTTCCCTTCCTCAAATTCACCGGTAGCAAAGTTGAATCCGGTAAACAGTCGCCAGTTGTCATTAATCGGCGGACTGTAAATAGCCGTGTTGATGTTGAAGTCATTCTTACCGCTGACCGGGCTATCGGACGAGATCCCCTGCGTACCGCTAATGCGCACTTCCGACATTTTGTGGACATCACGAATACGCGCGAGGCGCAGCGTCGCTTCATCATCCGGGCTACGGGCAATAACGTCATCCGTCAGTTCATCTGCCTGTTTCCACTCCTGGAGATCCAGCGCAACGTAAGCCTGCTGACGTTCCAGCTCCAGGTTGCTTGGCTCAATGACTTCCGCCAGCTTAAGCTCTTTCTCCGCCGCATGCGGCAATCCACGCGCTTCAAGCACAGAGGCATAAGATATGCGCAATCCCTGGTTACCAGAGCCTGTTCGTGCCAGATGCTCTGCGAGCTTTTCTGCCTCTGGCAGTTCATTGGCAGCGATATGATATTGCGTCAGTAGCGACTGTCCGAGCAGCCAGTTATCGTTAGGCTGCGGCGTTGGCGAGCCATAGATACGCCGCAGATACGGACTCTCTTTGATCAAATCATCGACTTGTTTTTTGGCAGCATCGAAGTTTTCATTATCAATGTGCGCGTAGAACAGATCTTGTTGATCCTCAGGACTGAGCGGCGTCACCGGGATAGGTCCATTCGGGTAGTAGATGCTCGCCAGCATCGCTTCGGTTTTTTCCGGCTGGCGTTCGCTTAACCATGCTGATGCCACCCAGCGTTTTGCATAGTTTGGTACTTCGCCGCTTGCAGAAAGGGATTCATACTCATCAATCACTTCGGCAGTACGCTTACGCACCAACAGGGCACCCATACGGTCAATTCTCGCCCGACGGACATCATTCTGCGCAGACGGCTCATCTTTCCAGGCCGCCAGCAACTGGTCATAACGGGCCAGCGCTTTATCGGCCACGATAAACCGTTCTTCTTCATTACGTGCGGACGTATAGGAGGAGCGTACCATTTCAGCCGCCGCATCAAGCTCAAGACGGCGCTTCACTGGATCAGCCGTGGGAACGACCTCAGCCATATTTAAAGCGGGTCCGGAAACGCGGTTCGCCGACAGCGCAGATAGCAGCGTGGATTTTGCATTTTTGTTGCCTGGATCAACATCATCCGCCTGGCTGGCAACCAACAGTGCATCCCAGTTTTTCCCCTGAGAATGATATACGTAGGCAAGCAGTGCGTCGGAGTCTGCGCCCGGATGCGCCTGCGCCCATTTATTCGCTTCAGTAAGGGCTTGTTGGTTGTAGCGCGCATCCGCCAACGTCATTATCCAGCCGGTGCGTACATCCACGTTATCAGGCTCTTCCTGTAAAACGCTTTCCCACACCGCCAATGAATCATTCCAGTTTTTCTGGTTACGGTACGCACGTGCAGCGGCGACTTTGCCGCGCGCAGGCACATCCATCTGCCCACGATACCGCTGCCAGATTTGAATGGTTGTTTTATCGTTGTTCTCAACCCAACCAGAAACTTGCAGCCAGTCGGCAACCTGATTTGGCGTTAGCGCACTTTTCTTTCCCTGATCCTCAAGGTAGCGCAATAGTGGCGCACTATTCCCCCCCCGCGCTTCAATAACCAAAGCATCATAATCTGATACCGCAGCAGAGATTTGCATAGGGAAAAGAATGCTTGCCGTAAATAAACAGCTTACAGACTTAAAACGTTTAATGAAGTTGGCATGTCGACGCATACTGAACATATCTGCCCTTATATCTTACATCAGAGTAAAAATAAGCGTTTTCAATAAGTTACGGTCAATCCATGACAGTTGCCGACCATGTAAGATGCACTGCCGCTTATTTCGTAATAGGGTTATGAAGCAATTAATTCTTTCGTCTTATTGACTACCCGCACCGCGTCCTCTAATCGTTGGACAGGAGGCATAAACTCGGGAATTTTATCACTCCATGTAGTTCGTGGCTACGCAATAAGAAAAGTCTTAGGCAAAAAAGTATTTTAGACTAAATAATCCTAATACTCTTGGGATTGAATTCTGGATTTAAACAAAGTTTGCCCGGTGACATCATGTGACGATGCTTACTATTGCTGGTTAGCATAGCTACACCGCGCAACTGTTTGCATGGTAACTATTTTGAGAGGTGAATAGAGAAAAATCTGATAATAGGCTCTCTGCTAACAACAAAATATAACTTAATTTTTAGGGCTCAAACAGGGCCAATGAAATGAAAATAAGGGTACAGGCGCAAGAAGAATTAGATACAGTAACAATGCGTTGAAATCAAACAACTTTATTTATCATTTTTCGAAACCTACCATAATTGGTATTTGGAAACTCAATCAAATACGTGCGTGAATAATTGTGTATTACTCTACCTGTTAATATATTTACCAACCTTGCGTACTATTGACAATATCAACCACAATCAATTATTTCCCCTTACAATATGCAAGCCTATTTGCATTACAAGCAACTGATAGAAGCATAATTTTTTGCACTTACCTTCCCCTCAGTCTTTCAGGTAATCTGGGCAAAGACGCCAATGGGAGCCGGTCAATGAAAATCGTTAACGCAGAAGAAAAGCACATCCTCACCATACGCGATATCTATGCACATCATGTTCTTCACGGTACCGGCAGCTTTGAAACCGACCCGCCGGATGCACACGAGATGCTTGCTCGTCTGGAAAAAATCCGCAGCCTCGGGCTGCCGTGGGTCGTCGCTCTGCAGGAAGATAAGGTCATCGGGTATTGCTACCTCACCCGCTACCGCGAGCGCTATGCCTACCGCTATACCCTTGAGGATTCGATTTATATTGCTCCAACGGCTCAGCGTCAGGGTGTAGGAAAAGCCTTACTGCGTCATGTGATTGGCTGGGCTGAAGCACAGGGTTATCGGCAACTGATTGCCATCGTCGGCGACAGCAATAATCAGGGATCGTTAAAAGTCCATCAGCAGGCCGGATTTACGCAAATCGGCACACTGAAAAACATTGGCTTCAAACATGGGCTATGGCTCGACACGGTATTGCTACAACGTAATCTGGGTGAAGGTAACAGCACGCTGCCACCGGATTCCGGTGTCGCTATCTAACGTTTTTAAGGATTAACTACAGGGAGAGAATTTTTGGAGCGGGCGAAGGGAGCCGAGGACAACTAGCTAACTTCTTGTTTCTTAAAGATTGATGAATCCAGTGGTTACAGTGATGGTTACACGTGGAGAGGCTGAAGGTCAAGACTTGAAGTACGTAACATTCCCACAAAAGGAATAGAACACGGTCACGGACTACCCGGCCCTTTGGTCTGACTGAGGGTCGGGCTATGGGGTAAATCGTCAGGCTCATTGTATTAGATAGGGTCTCACATTTTTCAGTCAAAACTCATCGTCTAATAGCCATCAGCCAAACAACAAGCGCTAACTTCAGCAGGAAGACCCCGAGATAGACTTTGTGTAGGTCCATTAGGTCCTCCTCCCTCCGTACCCATGAACTAGATCACTAGTACAAAATAAAGGCCAGACATCCAGTTACGGAAGTCTGACCAATAGTCGTTATTGTTAGTTAGCTTGTCTTGGTAAAGCTCAGGCGTTTGACTACAGGCAGGACAGCAGCAGCGCTACCAGTCCCCATCTTTACAGTCGTTGCAGCCTCAGCGACCACGAAGACCTTACCGAGAATCTCAAGGTCGTGAGACTGGGTGTTGCCATCTCGGGACAGGACCACAGTAATGTTCTCGCCATCGTGACGGAAGCAACCGAAGCTCAGAGCCGTGAAGCGTTTAGCCATCATGAACACACCACGGTCTTCACCGTTGTAATAGGCGATGTCTGTCCCCAGCATATCGACGATAGCGTCTTCACCACCGAAGCCCTGCTTAGCAGCAAGACGGGAGAGAGCCTTGAGGTGTGACTCATGGGCGATGAGTCCATAATCAGTAACCTCAGAACCGAAAGAAGGCTCGGTGTTCTCATACAGGGCATCCATGATAGCGTCAGCCTTAGCGGTCAGACTGCCAGTTAGAACCGGAAGCTCTACTGTCTTCAACAGCTTAGAGGACTCCAGAACGTCAACCATCTTAGAGTTAATGGTACGGACCACATTCTCACAAATGTTCAACGCATCTTGTTGGAGCGTCCCCTGAGTGAAACCAGTAGTCGACTTAGCGTCCCACAGTTTAGTCTGCTCAGAGATGAGAATAGCCTGTTCAATCGGTTCGACCACAATCTCCTGACCGGACGGAACGGTAACGACTTCAGGTCGCTTACCACCACGGACAGGAACGACCACAGAGCGGTCAGCCAGAGTGTGAGCAATGATTGGCGTCGGTAAGCTGTTACGGGTCGGCAGGACTTCTACAGGGAACGGGATGTTCTCCTGAGCGGACTTCAGCACACCGTTCAGCATAGCCTTAACGGTCTGGGCTAAACGCAGAGCGTAAACCTGTGGGTCAGCATTGGTTGGCAGACCTTCGTTAACCTGAATGTTGTCGGTGTCGGTGATTCGTACTGGTTCAATGCCGAACTGGTAAGCGTCTTTAATAGTTGTCATAATAATCAATCTCCTAAATTAGTTTAGATACTGTGGGTCCCAACATTAGGTCAGGACCATTTGTGTGTGCGTATGTCTTACAGGCTGTCCATCCAGTTACCGCCTGACTCAAGGTCAGCGACGATAGCGGCACGGGAGCGACCAGCGGAATGGGTAGCACTGCGGAGGTTCTCACCATAGGTCCGGCGTTCAGCTTTGACCTGTTCGCGGCGCTGTAACTCTTTCTGCCATTCGTCTTCGGTCATGAACATTTCGCGGGTACGCTCTTTCTGAGACGCCAGCTCTTTAGCGATACGCTCAGCCTCGACACGCTTATTCATCTGGCGGCGTTGGTAGGCGGTCATCAGGTCGTTGGACATGAAGTTACCAATGGTCACGCCAGCTTCAGCCAGAGCCTCTAACAGCTCCATTGCCTCGCGGCTGGTAGACGGCAGGCCTGACAAGTAGCCCGGAATGAGGGTCTTGATAGCGAGCGACAACGGGTATGGCTGACCGTCCAGACTCACAGTGTTTTCATAAAGGTTGATGTCGGTGACTGACAGCTTCCAGTTGTTGTTGTTGAACATCATAGGTAATTCTCCTCTTGAGAGTTGAGACTATCGGTCTGCTACAGGCGTGTTTAGTCCTGCGGCGTCTCCCCGCATCGGTCATCTCAAAAGGTTTAAAATTAGGTATTGAGTAGGTGAGCTACTAACGGTGTGCTGGTGCTAGCTTGCTAGCTGACGGCAGTTTCATAGCGACCAGTTGGGCTATTAGCTCGTCTCGGGATTGGTGCTGGCGGGTCTCGTCTTCTGGGTCCAGACCTAGCTCCTTCAGGAGGACTTCAGTCCGGTAGCCACGGTAACGGAGAGTCATGCGACCCTCAGGTGTGCGTGGGTCAATCATCTTAGAGTCCCTCCACTCGGGACGCCCAGACGCTCCCTGTAGGGATGAGACTCAGCGCCATACCTTTGGTCATGTGACCAGCTTTAACAGCCTTATACAGTCGCTCAGGCTTGCGTCCGTCCGCTTTGCTAAACAGGGTAGACATCTGGTGATGGGCGTAGTCTCGGTCAGCGTTAGAGTGTCGCTCCAGTAGCTCAGCTTCGGCGTGATAGCCCAGCTCAACCATCTTGTTAACGACAACGGTCTGGACTTCAGGCATTGCCAGAACAGCTTCAAAGGCAGCGTAGACCATGTCCTCGAAATCATGAGAGACCCATCCGGCATACTTCATGGTCACTTGCTTGTCAGCCAGAATATAATCATGACCCAGCTCATTACGAGCGGACCGCATTTTTTGCGGGACGGTAGAGAAACGCTTAGCGTCTTTGGTCCTCCACTCGGAGGGAGACTTCCCGCGATGCAGCTCCAGGGTCTTCCAGATTTCGGTCAGGTTCCACATCCCGTCCTCATTCGCTTTGAATGGTTGACCATCGATGTAGATGATGTGGTTAGCGTTAAGCTTTGACATATCGTTGTACTCCTTTTGTTATGTCTCCTGAAGTCACACCCTGAAAGCCTACTCAAGCCCCCAACGATAGGGAGACTCACAGGCAACAGGAGACATACAGAAAGACTTGAGGATTGATGAGGTCGTGTGAAGACCAGAGATGACCATAGCGGCTAATAAAAGGAAATTTTCCTCTTTTGAGGACTGCTCAGTTTTGAGCGCGTTAAGTTCTTCGACCATAGAGACGAAGGTTGCAGGCCGCATGTCAGGACGAGCTGTAAGGACTCCAGATGGTGAGCGGTGATAGACTTAAGCCAATGAGACGACTAAAGAACGCTAACGAGCTGGAGGTCGATACAGGAGGTCTGACAGAGGCGGATTGCTGGCCTTGCTTACTTAGGAGAAAGACTTAATGTCGGGAGAGCTTCCGCATAACTTGACGCATCAAGACCAGAGGCGGAATGTATGGTCCCTATAGTGATAGCTAAGGGTCCATTCCCTATAGTGAGGGTATAAGATGTGCTACCTGATAAGGCCATAATCTGACCTCCAGTTAGACCCGAAGCATGGAGACCACATCATAGCGACCATAGTTTACTTCGGGCTGACAGGACTGGAGGCTGGACTTAAAGTTCTTCTTATTGGAATTGTGATAAACACAATCCATAACAAGATAAACTCATGGTCTCCTCCAGCCTGCTGGTCAGGACTCAAGGTCAACCCAGACACCACCACTGGTCTAACCTCTTTGAGTTTCCGCCTGTCCACAAATGGATGGCAGACCTCAGCAATGATGTCTTGGTTCTTCAGTTATCCGCGCAGCGATTATCACAGAGCCAACTTAAAGTCGGATGTGGTCTTCTGCTCCCTGCCTGTCAAAAGGGAAGATAACCTACATTAAAAGAGAATGGTCTCAGGCCAAGGTGATTTAACACTAGGCGTCTGCGGATGGTTTCCAATCGGTCCGCTATCGGAAGCCTGAGACTAAATGAATGTATGTGTGTCGGAGAATGCCAGCAGGCTGGTGACTTATGGTCTCTCCCTATAGTGATAGTTAAGTCCCCTTCCCCTATAGTGAGGGGTTATTCGTTAGCGGCCTGCTGCTGCTCCCTCGCCTGTCTGTCCTGATTCTCAATACCTTGACGTGGACCTTCAGGCATACTCTGGAACATAGCCTCAATTTCTTTCGGTCTCGTGATTCGGTCATCGACAATAATGTTCAGCAGCTTAAAGAGACCGTGTGCCAACTGCGGGTCATCATCAAGACTAATCTCTCCGGGATGGACCGCCTGATTGCCGACAATACGACAGATATCTGCCGCCTGCTGGATGCGTACAGGTAGTCCTTTCTGGACGAGTGACCGGATGTCTTTATTAATGTTTTCTCCCGGCTCGCCTAAGTGGACCATTAGCTTCTGAAGGCAAAGACGAAGGAGTGCAGCTGCCCCTTTAGGAGACAGATTAATGATGCTTCGGGCTTCCATATAGTCGGACTTGCAGTTATCTGGCATATCTGGATTTGGTAGTTCAACATTGCCAGCCGCCGGAATAATCATATTGCCGTCATACCAATAAGCATCATCACCGCAATGAGAGCATGTTGACATTCGGAACTCAGTTGTCCTTTGCGCCAACTCACGCGCACTTCCATACATCCTACGCCAGAACTGACGGGCATATACACCACAGTGAGGACAATTAAAAGCCTCTGCTTCAAACACCGCCGGATAATACTCAGCCATTTACTAAAGTCTCCTTATAAACATCAGCCATCACATTAACCAATCTATCTACCTCGACCTCTTTCGCGTAACGGTCGTAAGTTATTGACCCTGAGCTATGACCCATAATCGCCTGAGCATACGCTAACTCGACCCCGTGTTGTTTTAACTGGGTCGCCACTGTATGTCTGAATGAGTGGAACGCTAAGCCGCTACGGTCAGCGAGGACTTTAGGCAGCAACGTTCTGTTAAACCATTTGCTCACCTGCTCACCGTAGCCATTCTTCATCAGCTTGAGGCCATCGAATACCATAGCATTATCACCCGCAGTCTTTCTACGGTCTTCCACAAGCGACATAAAGTCAGCCAATACAAAACCATAAGCGCCATCGACCAGCGGGACACAGCGGTCGCTATGAGCGTTCTTAATACTTTTACCCGGTAGGCTGCTATCGTCTTCGTTGATATGGATATACACGGTCCCAGCCTCAGTGGTCCTGACGTCTTTGACCTGAAGTTGGGCCACCTCGTTAAGTCTCGCACCTGTAATCGCAGCCAGAGCAGTGACGTAATAATGATATGGTTTACCTGAGGTCTTCTGAGAGTACGCTTTAGCGGCGACCAGTAGTTGCCCTACCTGCTCAGGACTGAACGCATCACGAGCGTCTGAGGCTTTACGCTGCGGGACTTTCAGCTCAAGACCTTCTGTCAGGTTCTTAGCTATCAGGTCGTTGCGTACCGCCCACTTAAAGACAGCAGCCATCTTGATAAGGTATTTATTGTTGATGGTAACGACATCCAAACAGTCAGTCTTAGACTCCCGGTTCAGCAGGTCAGACAGCGGCATAGCCTTAAAACGTTGCTTGCGGTTCTTCGGTAACAGTTGGAGGACTTCACGGACCCTAAGCATATCTGCACGGGTCGCCTTGCCGACATCCTGAATATCCAGATAGTCGAATATCTCGATTAACGTAGAGTGAGACGCTCGGTTCTCGCTTAGGGTCGCTGGCTTCCAGTTCTGGGCGTTCTCCTGCTCGTACTGCTCAATGAGAGACGCGAGGGTCAGAGCTTTAGGTTCGGGGACTTCAGGCTCCGATGATACAGATAGGGAGACGGACGGTCTTAGACTGCCAGTCTCAGGCTCAAGGTAAGACAACAGGCCAGAGTTATCGCCCTTGAGTCTATCCTGACAGGCTTTAAGTACACCGATAACGTCATTGATATAGCGATGCTGGTCTACAGTCAGACGCTCAGTCGCTACAGCTTCCCGAAGGTTGGACTTGATGTCGTCGTACTGGTCAACGTAAAGCTGGTAGGACTCCGGGTCGTTAAGGTCATCACGGCTGACACTAAGTTCCCACTCGACAATGGTCTTCAGGTGCTCCCGTAGCTCCTCATAAGAGGCGTTAGGGTTGTCTGCGTGGATTGCTTTAAGTGCTGACTTGATGTGCCTGGAGTGAGCCATAGCGATGCGTCTGTCCTTAGTCCGTAGTGATACTGACGCTAGTTTATAACGGTTGTGAGAAGGAAGCGAAGCGGTCAGGCGACCAGTGGTCTTCATCCTAAGACGGATGTAAAAGACACCATTACGCTGATAAAGGTAGGTTCTTGAGTTGAGCATGTACTGAGACCTTAGGTCTGCTCACTACTTCAACAAAGTTAGTCACAGTGTTGGTTACAGTGAGTAAAACTATCGGAAGGCTTTAAGCCGTATCCCTTAGGATTCAGTAAGTTATTGAACTTCAAGAAGTGTCGTGGAGCGGGCGAAGGGAATCGAACCCTCGTATAGAGCTTGGGAAGCTCTCGTTCTACCATTGAACTACGCCCGCATCGAAGTGCGTAAGGGATTATAAACCTTACGCTCTTCTTGGCAAGGGACTAACCGACTGACTGGCGATTAAATCACCGTCAGCATTTTGGCTTACTGCCCTGCGGCGGCAAATAACGCAGCGGATCGATAGCCGTCGCCCGGTAGCGGATTTGGAAATGCAGCCGCACCGTAGTCGCATCCGAGCTGCCCATCGTTGCGATTTTCTGCCCGGCCTTCACGTTTTGACCGTTGTTCACCAGCATGGTGTCATTATGCGCATACGCAGTGATGTAGTCCTCACTGTGCTTAATCATGATGAGATTACCATAGCCCCGCAGCTGATTACCGACGTAAACCACCTTCCCGGCGCCGGCGGCATAAATCGGTGTACCGCGCGCAGCCGAGATATCAATGCCCTTGTTGCCGCCGTCCGCGGTTGAATAAGGCAGGATCACCTTACCGCTGGCAGGCCACAGCCAGCAACGTTGCCCTACCGGAGGCCAGGAAGACTGCGGTACGGACGAAGACGGTCTGACCGCTGCCGTTTTGGTTGAGGATTTCTTGGTTGTTTTGCCAGAGTTAGAACTGGTTTTCGCGCCACCGCTGACCTTCAGTTTTTGCCCTACTTCAATGGTATAGGGCGGTGAAATATTATTCAGGCGGGCGATCTCTTTCACGCTGGTCCCGGTAGCGCGCGAAATACGGTATAGCGTATCCCCCCGCTTCACGGTATACACGGAGCCGGAATAACTTCCTGTATCAGACGACTTGCTCCCGGAACACCCTGCTAACAGCAGACCGACGCACAGCAACATCACGATACCCAGGCCATTTTTCTTCAGGCGTCCTGCACTCAAAACAATACCTCGCAACATTTTCAGACGCTTTATCATAGCAGCCAGAAACCGGATGCCAAATCATATCGCGCAACGAACCGTCGGCCCTGGCATTTCACACCCTCTGTTAATCAATCTGACTTAATTAAGCATATAATATGGATGCTTAAGATTGATGGTGGACGCTATGCGACAGGAACATGTCATTTTATTGAATGAGCAGGACCAACCCTGCGGAACGCTGGAAAAATATGCGGCGCATACCGCCACAACCCCCCTGCATTCCGCTTTCTCGTGCTGGATATTTAACGAGCTGGGCCAACTGCTGGTCACCCGCCGCTCGCTGCACAAAAAAGCCTGGCCTGGCGTCTGGACCAACTCTGTCTGTGGTCACCCGCAGTTGGGTGAAACCCACGAAGCCGCTATTGTCCGCCGGGCTCGCTTCGAACTGGGTGCAGACATCGACTCGCTCAGCCCCGTGTATGCTGACTTTCGTTATCGCGCTACAGACCCGAGTGGAATTGTGGAAAACGAAGTGTGCCCGGTTTATGCCGCACATATCGTGAGTCCGCTACAGCTAAACCCAGATGAAGTGATGGATTGCCAGTGGAGCAGTCTTGAGGATGTCTTAAGCGGGATTGACGCGACGCCGTGGGCTTTTAGCCCGTGGATGGTAATGCAGGTTGCAGACAAAGAAGCGCGTGCGCTGTTGCGGAATTACTGCCAACAAATTATTGCCTGATGGCGCTACGCTTATCTGGCCTACATAACGAATCGTAGGCCGGATAAGGCGTCAGCCGCCATCCGGCATTTCACACCTTACTTAACCGGGCGCATCGCCGGGAACAGGATCACGTCGCGGATAGTGTGGCTGTTGGTGAACAGCATAACCATACGGTCGATACCAATGCCCAGACCCGCAGTCGGCGGCAGACCGTGTTCCAGAGCGGTAACGTAGTCTTCGTCATAGAACATTGCTTCGTCATCACCCGCATCTTTAGCGTTAACCTGATCCTGGAAACGCTGCGCCTGATCTTCCGCATCGTTCAGCTCGCTGAAACCGTTACCGATTTCACGTCCGCCGATGAAGAATTCGAAGCGGTCAGTGATTTCCGGGTTTTCGTCATTACGACGCGCCAGCGGAGAAACTTCTGCCGGGTACTCGGTAATGAAGGTCGGTTGAATCAGGTGCGCTTCCGCAACTTCTTCAAAGATCTCGGTCACGATACGGCCCAGACCCCAGCTCTTCTCAACTTTGATGCCGATAGATTCAGCAATCGCTTTTGCAGAGTCGAAGTTATCCAGATCGGCCATGTTGGTTTCCGGACGGTATTTCTGAATCGCTTCGCGCATGGTCAGTTTTTCGAACGGCTTACCGAAGTCGAAGACTTCTTCACCGTAAGGCACTTCAGTCGTTCCCAGAACGTTCTGCGCCAGCGTACGGAACAGCGATTCGGTCAGTTCGATCAGATCTTTGTAGTCCGCATAAGCCATGTAGAGTTCCATCATGGTGAACTCTGGGTTATGGCGAACAGAGATGCCTTCGTTACGGAAGTTACGGTTAATTTCGAATACGCGTTCGAAGCCGCCAACCACCAGACGCTTGAGGTACAGTTCCGGCGCGATACGCAGGTACATATCCAGATCCAGCGCGTTATGATGGGTGATGAACGGACGCGCAGCGGCACCGCCAGGGATCACCTGCATCATCGGGGTTTCCACTTCCATAAAGCCACGAGCAACCATGAACTGACGGATGCCAGCCATAATTTGTGAACGCACTTTAAAGGTATTGCGGGATTCATCGTTAGAGATGAGATCCAGGTAAC
Organism: Citrobacter portucalensis; assembly: GCF_002042885.1. Classification (GTDB taxonomy): domain Bacteria; phylum Pseudomonadota; class Gammaproteobacteria; order Enterobacterales; family Enterobacteriaceae; genus Citrobacter; species Citrobacter portucalensis. Next base: position 151,959 of record NZ_MVFY01000002.1, on the reverse strand, counting down.
GTTGACGATAGCGGGCTTCCTGATCCTGCAGACCGTGGAATTTGTCCGGCAGCGGGCGCAGCGCTTTGGTCAGCAGACGCAGTTCGGTGCAGTGAATAGACAACTCACCGGTCTTGGTCTTGAACAACTTACCTTTCGCGCCGAGGATATCGCCCAGATCCCATTTTTTGAACTGCTCGTTGTAGACGCCTTCAGGCAGGTCATCGCGAGCAACGTACAGCTGAATACGGCCGCCAACGTCCTGCAGCGTAACGAATGATGCTTTACCCATAATACGACGGGTCATCATACGGCCAGCAACGGATACCTCAATGTTCAGCGCTTCCAGCTCTTCGTTTTCTTTCGCGTCGAAGTCAGCATGCAGTTGGTCTGAGGTATGATCGCGACGGAAATCGTTCGGGAACGGGATCCCCTGCTCACGCAGGCTCGCCAGCTTCTCACGGCGCGTTTTCAGTTCATTGTTAAGGTCGGCTACCGCGTCAGCGCCCTGTACGTGTTGTTCAGACATTTTGGTTCCTCATAACCCTGCTTTCAAACTTGCTTCGATAAATTGATCCAGGCTGCCATCCAGCACCGCCTGCGTGTTACGGGTTTCAACCCCGGTACGCAGATCTTTGATGCGGGAGTCATCAAGGACATAAGAACGAATCTGGCTACCCCAGCCGATATCTGACTTGTTGTCTTCCATCGCCTGTTTCTCGGCATTCTTCTTCTGCATTTCCAGTTCATAAAGCTTCGCTTTCATCTGCTTCATGGCCTGGTCTTTGTTCTTGTGCTGGGAACGGTCGTTCTGACACTGCGTCACAATCCCAGTCGGGATGTGGGTAATACGCACCGCAGATTCCGTACGGTTAACGTGCTGACCACCCGCACCAGAGGCACGGTAAACGTCAATACGCAGATCCGCCGGGTTGATATCGATATCAATATCATCATCAACTTCCGGATAAACAAACGCAGAACTGAACGACGTATGGCGACGTCCGCCGGAGTCGAACGGACTCTTACGAACCAGACGGTGTACGCCGGTTTCAGTACGCAGCCAACCGTACGCATATTCGCCAGCAATTCTGATGGTCACGGATTTAATACCCGCCACTTCACCTTCAGACTCTTCAATAATTTCAGTCTTAAAGCCGCGCGCTTCAGCCCAACGCAGATACATGCGCATCAGCATGCTTGCCCAGTCCTGCGCTTCCGTACCGCCAGAACCTGCCTGAATATCGAGATAGCAATCTGCGCTGTCATATTCACCGGAGAACATACGACGGAATTCCAGCTGGGCCAGTTTATCTTCCAGCGTGTCGAGTTCTGCTACGGCTTCGTTAAAGGTTTCTTCGTCGTCGGCTTCTACAGCCAGTTCCAGCAGGCCGGAGACATCTTCCAGGCCCTGGCTCATCTGATCGAGCGTATCAACGATGGCTTCAAGAGAAGAACGCTCTTTACCCAGCGCCTGCGCGCGTTCGGGTTCGTTCCATACGTCCGGCTGTTCCAGCTCGGCGTTTACTTCTTCCAGACGCTCTTTCTTGGCATCATAGTCAAAGATACCCCCTAAGAACGTCAGAGCGCTCCGTGAGGTCCTGAATGCGGTTATTTACCGGATTAATTTCAAACATTGTCTGATTTCTTTTATTGGACTAGTCAAAATGCGGTGATAAGAGCGGGATTGTAACTAATCCACGCCCTTTTTTATAGCGATTAGTGACGCTAAAGTGGCCAGATATTGTCGATTATAATCTGCAAACTACGGTTGCCGCGAAACTCGTTAATATCCAGTTTGTAGGCAAGCTGAACTTCGCGCACGCCGTTGTCCGGCCAGCAGGTGGTATCGACGTTAAACGCAATACCGTCCAGCAGTGGGCCGCCGCCAACAGGCTCGACCATCACCTTCAGATGACGCTCACCGACCAGACGCTGCTGGAGCAAACGGAAATGCCCGTCAAACAGCGGTTCCGGGAACATTTGCCCCCACGGTCCGGCATCGCGCAGCATTTGTGCGACCTCCATGGTCATCTCCGACGCGTTCAGTGGGCCATCCGACACCACTTCACCTTGCAGTAAGGCGGGATCCAACCACTCGGTTACCAGTTCGCCAAAACGCTGCTGGAAACGCTCAAACTGCGCCTCTTCAAGCGATAAGCCCGCAGCCATGGCGTGACCGCCAAACTTGAGGATCATGCCCGGATAAAGGGTGTCCAGGCGCTCCAGCGCATCGCGCATGTGCAGCCCCTGAATCGAACGCCCGGAGCCTTTAAGAGTACCGTCACCTGCCGGGGCAAACGCTATCACCGGGCGATGGAATCGCTCTTTAATACGCGATGCCAGAATCCCCACAACGCCCTGATGCCACTCGGGATGATACATCGCCAGACCGCCCGGTAGCGTATCGCTACTGCGTTCCAGCTTTTCACACAGGGTCAGCGCTTCTGCCTGCATACCCTGCTCAATTTCTTTGCGCGTCTGGTTGAGTGCGTCCAGCTCATTGGCCAGCACGCGCGCTTCACCAATGTTGTCGCACAGCAACAGCGCTACGCCAACGGACATATCGTCCAGACGCCCCGCCGCATTCAGCCGTGGCCCGAGGGCAAAACCTAAATCACTGGCTGCCAGCTTTAGGGGGTCGCGATTGGAAATCTCCAGCAGCGCTTTGATACCAGGGCGGCATTTTCCAGCACGGATACGGCTTAAGCCTTGCCACGTCAGAATGCGGTTATTGGCATCCAGCGGTACTACGTCCGCCACCGTGCCAAGCGCAACCAGATCGAGCAAATCCGCCAGGTTCGGCGGTGCAATGCCTCGCTCATCAAACCAGCCTTTGTCACGCAGGAAAGTGCGCAGCGCCAGCATCAGATAGAAGGCTACACCAACGCCTGCCAGCGATTTCGACGGGAACTCACAGTCGTGCAGGTTAGGATTGATGATCGCCTCCGCGCCCGGCAGCGTATCCCCTGGCAGGTGGTGATCGGTCACAACGACCGGGATCCCCAACGTTCTGGCATGTTCGACACCCGCGTGAGACGAGATGCCGTTGTCTACGGTGACAATCAGCTGAGCACCACGGGCATGGGCCTGATCAACGACTTCCGGGCTTAAACCATAACCGTCCTCAAAACGATTTGGCACCAGGTAGTCAACGTTACTGCAGCCCAACGCGCGCATCGCCAGGATGCTTAGCGCCGTGCTGGTCGCGCCATCGGCATCGAAATCGCCAACAACGATGATGCGAGTTCCCGCACGAAAGGCGCTGTAGAGGATCTCAACCGCCTTTTCGACACCGTTTAAATGCTGCCACGGCAGCATTCCTTTGACGCTACGCTCAAGCTCCTGCGCGCTACGTACACCGCGACTGGCGTATAAACGACGCAACAATGGCGGCAAGTCATCAGGCAGCTCGGCTGTCTCGTCGGCTTCACGCCGACGAAGTTGTATCTGTTGTTTCACGCGAATTATTTACCGCTGGTCTGTTTTGCATGTGCGTCGAGGAATTCTTTCATCTCTTTCGGGCCCTGATAACCAGGTACGACATAGCCATTGCTCAGCACAATCGCCGGTGTACCGCTGACGCCAAACTGTACGCCCAGCGCATAGTGGTTAGCGATATCCACATCACAGGTCGCCGCTTTCACGCCCTTGCCTGCCATCGCATCATCAAAGGCTTTGTTTTTGTCCTTAGCACACCAGATAGACTTCATGTCCTGCTCAGCCTGGCTGTCCAGCCCCTGACGTGGGAAGGCCAGATAACGAACGGTGATCCCCAACGCATTGTAATCTTTCATCTCTTCATGCAGCTTGTGGCAGTAACCACAAGTGATGTCGGTGAAAACGGTAATGACGTGTTTTTCCTGCGGCGCTTTGTAGATGATCATCTCTTTTTCCAGCGCGTTCAGATGCTTCATCAGCAGTTGGTTGGTGACATTCACCGGACTTGCGCCGCTCACGTCGTACATCGGTCCCTGAATAATATGTTTACCATCTTCAGTTACGTACAGCACGCCGCTATTGGTCAGTACGGTTTTCATGCCCGCAACCGGAGCAGGTTGAATCTCGGTGCTCTGCACACCCAGCTTTGCTAATGACTGACGAATTGCCGCGTCGTCTGCATGTACCATGCCGGAAAACGCCGTCGCCAGAAGGGTGAACATCATAAAACGTTTTTTCATAGCCTATCCTATCCTGTCAGCACTCACGCTCGCGGGTGATGCTGTTGATGTAGTTGCCGCAAGCGCTCCGTTGCGACATGAGTATAAATCTGCGTTGTCGAGAGATCGCTATGCCCCAGTAGCATCTGCACCACGCGCAGGTCTGCGCCATGGTTGAGCAGATGCGTGGCAAACGCGTGCCGCAGGACGTGCGGTGACAGCTTTTCGCTGTCGATTCCCGCCAACACAGCATAGTGTTTGATACGATGCCAGAAGGTCTGACGGGTCATCTGTTGCGCCCGCTGACTAGGAAACAGCACATCAATCGATACGCCGTTGAGCAACCATGGACGCCCATGCTCCAGGTAAGTTTCCAGCCAGTACACAGCCTCCTCACCCAACGGGACAAGGCGCTCTTTGTTACCTTTACCGATCACCCGTACCACACCCTGACGCAGGCTGACGTCACTCATCGTCAGTCCTACCAGTTCAGACACGCGCAGGCCTGTTGCATACAGCACTTCCAGCATGGCTTTGTCGCGTAGCTCCAGCGGTTGCTCAATAAGCGGCGCTTGTAGCAGCCGCTCAACCTGCGCTTCGCTGAGATCTTTAGGCAGGCGCTGCGGAAGTTTAGGTGATGCAAGCGAGGCGCTGGGGTCATCTTCGCGATATTTTTCGCGGTACAGATGCTGAAAAAAACGTCGCGTCGCACTGAGCAAACGTGCGGAACTGGTGGCTTTATACCCTCCATCCATCCGCTCAGCCAGCAAGGCTTGCAGATCATCACTTTGCGCGGTCGCAAGCGAAGCGCCGCGGTGATGTAACCATTCCACAAGCATGGTCAGATCGCGACGATACGCACTTAATGTGTTTTCCGCCAGATTTCGTTCCAGCCACAGGGCATCAAGAAACTGCTCGATGCGCGCCAGATCCTGTTCCACTCGCGCCCCTTATTCCACTCTCATTTTTGATGCATTATGCCTCATTGTGCCGAGAATGCGGCGATTCTGTTACACTACCCGCAACGCTACAGCAGAATTGAGATGTTTACGTCATGAACATGGGTCTTTTTTACGGTTCCAGCACCTGCTACACCGAAATGGCAGCAGAAAAAATCCGCGATATCCTGGGTCCCGAACTGGTGACACTGCACAACCTCAAAGACGATTCTCCGACCCTAATGGAGCAATATGACGTGCTCATTTTGGGCATCCCAACCTGGGATTTCGGTGAAATTCAGGAGGACTGGGAAGCGGTCTGGGAGCAACTGGACGACCTCAACCTGGAGGGCAAGATTGTCGCGCTTTACGGTATGGGCGATCAGTTGGGATACGGCGAATGGTTCCTGGATGCGTTGGGTATGCTGCACGATAAACTGATCACCAAAGGTGTAAAGTTTGTCGGCTACTGGCCCACAGAAGGCTACGAATTCACCAGCGATAAACCCGTCATTGCTGATGGACAGCTGTTTGTTGGCCTGGCGCTGGATGAGACGAACCAGTACGATCTCAGCGATGAACGCATTCAGGCCTGGTGCGAGCAAATTCTTGGGGAAATGGCCGAGCACTGGTCCTGATAACCGATTTGCCGGATGACGGCGTAAATGCCTTATCCGGCCTGCATGACGCACCTAACTGTAGGCCTTCAAGCTGCGCGCCATCAGGCATGTGTCATGCGTTACCCTTGCTTCGCCTTTTGCAGCATCAACCGCCGTAAATCCCGCCACTCTGTATCATCCATACTGTCTGCTGCCAGCCACAAATGTTGACGTTTTCCGGCATCAGATCGCAAGCGTAGCATCATACCTGTTTTAACCATCCAGGGGGCGCTAACGATAGACCACTCTTGCCCTTGCCAGCGCAGACGGCCATCCATCAATAGCCGAATCTCACCCTGACAGGCGTTGATTCGACGCTGACTGCGAACGCTATCGAACACCACCAGAGAGAGCAAAACCAGCCATAATGGGGTGTAGCTCAATGGCCAGGGCATCAATAAAATAAACACCGCGACCAGCCCATGAATTAGCAGTGAAAGCCACTGCGCGCGCCATGATACGCGTAAATCAGATTGCCACTGGACCACGTTCCCGATTCCGTGTCTGGATAAGTCGCACCATCTGTTCCAGCTGCTCATCAGCTGGTTTCCCATGATTCATCAACCAGTTAAATAAATCTGGATCATCACATTCTAGCAGACGGATGAAGATACGTTTTTCTTCGTCACTTAAGCTGTCATATTCATGTTCAAAAAACGGCATGATCGAGATGTCCAGCTCGCGCATACCGCGGCGGCATGCCCAATGAATACGTGCTTTGTTGTTAATATCCATGTTCTTCTCCCTGTCTCGCGAAAACGAAGTATCCCGCTATTGTAACGTGTTTTTCCCGCTCTTTTTACGGGAATATCAGTAAACTGAAGCTCGCTCGCTAAATAAAACCTTATTAAGCCAAAGGATTCACCAATTTTGGATGTCTCCTCGCAAAGCACAATATATGGCACAAATAGCCTGTTTAAACCGCTTGCAATGGTCCATAGCTCTTTTACCATTAGTCATCATCACTGCGTTAAGCAAATCAGGACATTATTATGGCTTTTACATCTTTTCCTCCTCGCCAGCCTTTTGCGTCAACGCGTTTACCTCTGACGCTAATGACGCTCGATGACTGGGCGCTCGCCACCATCACAGGTGTCGACAGTGAGAAGTATATTCAGGGTCAGGTCACGGCGGATGTCAGCCAGATGACCGAGCATCAGCACCTGTTGGCTGCACATTGTGACGCCAAAGGTAAAATGTGGAGCAACCTGCGTCTGTTCCGCCAGGGTGACGGTTTTGCATGGCTTGAGCGCCGTAGCCTGCGTGATGCGCAGCTCACTGAGCTGAAAAAATACGCGGTCTTCTCGAAGGTGGCGATCGCCCCAGACGACGAGCGCGTCTTGCTGGGCGTAGCGGGATTCCAGGCACGTGCAGCGCTGGCCAATATCTTCAGCGAATTACCGAACAGTGATAAGCAGGTCATTACCGAAGGTGCCTCCACGGTATTGTGGTTCGAACACCCTGCCGAACGTTTTCTGCTGATCGTTGATGCCACCACCGCAGAAACCTTGGTTGAAAAGCTGCGTGGCGAAGCTGAGTTAAATAACAGCCAGCAGTGGCTGGCGCTGGATATCGAAGCGGGTATCCCCGTGATTGATACAGCCAACAGTGCACAGTTTATTCCACAGGCTACCAATCTGCAGGCTCTGGGCGGGATCAGCTTTAAAAAAGGCTGCTACACCGGTCAGGAAATGGTGGCTCGTGCAAAATTCCGCGGAGCCAACAAACGCGCCATGTGGACTTTGGCGGGTGCCGCCGGTCGAGTACCGGAAGCTGGCGAAGACCTTGAATTAAAAATGGGCGAGAACTGGCGTCGTACTGGTACCGTACTTGCTGCAGTACAACTGGCCGATGGTCAGGTACTGGTGCAGGTTGTGATGAATAACGACATGGAGGCCGACAGCGTGTTCCGCGTCCGTGACGACGCAAAAACGCTGCGTATCGTACCGCTGCCATATTCGTTAGACGAAGAGTAATTGGTAGGCCTGATAAGCGCAGCGCCATTAGGCAATTCGGCACAGGCCGCCGGATTGCGGCATTGCCTCGTCCGGCCAACAAAATACAGCCCGGGCGAGGCGTTTACGCCGCCCCCGGGGTTGCACTGAATCTATGCGTGTTGCCCCACGTACAGATAGATCGCCAGGAAGTGGCAAACGCTACCGCCCAGCACAAAGCCGTGCCAGATCGCATGGTTATAAGGAATACGCTTACAGACGTAGAAAATTACGCCCAGCGAATACACTACACCGCCAACAGCCAGCAACGTCACGCCTCCCGTCGCCAACTTCACCGCCAGTTGATACACCACAATCAGCGAAAGCCAGCCCATTGTCAGGTAAGTCACCAGCGACAGAATTTTAAACCGGTGTGCGATGGTCAGTTTGAATAAAATACCGATCAGCGCCAGGCTCCAGATAACAATCATAAGTCCACGTGCCAGCGGCGAATCAAGCCCCACCAGCAGAAATGGCGTGTAGGTCCCGGCAATCAGCAGATAAATCGCACAGTGGTCGAACTTTTTCAGCCAGACTTTCGCTCTCTGATGGGGGATCGCGTGATACAAGGTTGAGGCGAGGAACAGCAGGATCATGCTGCCGCCGTACAGGCTATAGCTGGTAATCGCCATAGCGCTGGCATTGGTATCCACTGCCTGAACCAGCAACAACACCAGTCCGACAATCCCAAACACCAGCCCGATACCGTGACTGATGCTGTTGGCTATTTCCTCTGCCAGCGAATATCCCTGCGCGATTAATGGCTTCTGAACCATAACTTACTCCCGAGAAACGAACCCTATCGTGATTGCTCCTCTAGCGTAACTGAGAATGGTTCCAGTGAACACCTGTTAGCTAAAATAATTACCAGATAAATATTTACCATTAAAAATCATGGTGTTAGTTTTTAAATTTCAGCTAACATGTGTACTATTAAAATCAAAGGCATTTAAAATCAATCACATAAAATTGCGTCTGATTCGGGTAAATCTCGGCAATGACATGTTTAAGTTCTTCAAGCGTCATGTTTTCCTGCTGGGCATGTTTATCCGTCAGCGTATCCAGCGTGACGGTTGAGGTGCCAACAACCTCAATCGTGCAGAAGTAACCGTCATCTTCGAAGCGCCCAACCCGTAAAATGTCCCCGGCTTTGAAGTGTGATTCAGACTCGTCACGAATAGTGATGGTCTTGCGTCCGGCCAGAATGTCATCCTGGAAACGCTGAAAAAAAGTGATGTCATTTGGCTGCATGTTATTATTCCCTGTAGATGAAGTCTGATGAGTGAGTTTTGCCATTGTGAGTATGTTCTCCCACGCTGCCATCGCCAGTCTCAACAATCTTGAGATGCTGGTCTACAACTATGTCATCAAAAACCGTGACAAAGTCATGTACATGACCATTCGCGAACTGGCCGATGCCGTGGGTGTTTCCACTACCACCGTACTGCGCTTTTGCCGCAAGCTTAAGTGTGAAGGTTACTCAGAATTTCGCGTGCGCTTCAAATTATATTTAGAGCAGAATGAACCGCAACAGGCTAATTTCGGTGCCAGCGAAATTATCAGCTTCTTTAAAGGCGTTAATAATGATGAGTTCGATAACCTGCTCGATCAGGCTGTTGATATTATATTATCTTCCGAACGTATTATATTCGTCGGAGCGGGAACATCCGGAGCCTTAGCCAAATATGGCGCACGTTTTTTCTCAAACGTTGGAAAATTCAGTAATCACATTGATGATCCTTATTTCCCGGTAACGAATGACATGGCCAGAAACGCGCTGGCGATCGTGCTTTCCGTTTCCGGTGAAACAGAAGAGATCCTGCGTTTTGCCAGCCAGTTCAGCCTGCATAACTGTAGGGTCCTGTCTGTCACCAGTCATGAACATTCGCGGCTGGCCAAATTGGCTGACTTTAATCTCTCCTGGCACGTTCCACAGACGCGCATTGCCGGGGTATACGATATAACCACACAGATCCCCGTTATTTATATTCTGGAGTCACTCGGCCGCAAGCTGGCGAAAAGAATAGCGTAAAAAAACAATCTGTTTTTTGGATGTAACAAATCACATTAGCACTATTTTGTTATATCGTGACATTTATCTTTCCTTTGTTAGACTCAAAATCAGATTGTATTAATTTGAGACTGAGCGCAGATGAAAAAACTCACCTTACCAAAAGATTTTTTATGGGGCGGCGCGGTTGCGGCGCACCAGGTTGAAGGCGGCTGGAACAAAGGTGGCAAAGGCCCCAGTATTTGCGATGTACTGACCGGTGGTGCGCACGGCGTTCCGCGAGAAATCACTCAGGAAGTTGTGCCCGGTAAGTACTACCCCAACCACGAAGCCGTCGATTTTTACGGTCATTACAAAGAAGACATTAAGCTGTTTGCCGAGATGGGCTTCAAATGCTTCCGTACCTCAATCGCCTGGACGCGTATCTTCCCCAAAGGGGATGAAAGCCAGCCGAATGAAGAAGGGCTAAAGTTCTACGACGACATGTTCGATGAACTGCTGAAGTACAACATCGAACCGGTCATCACCCTTTCCCACTTTGAAATGCCGCTGCACCTGGTTCAACAATACGGCAGCTGGACCAATCGTAAAGTCGTCGATTTCTTTGTCCGATTTGCTGAAGTCGTTTTTGAGCGCTACAAGCACAAGGTCAAATACTGGATGACCTTTAACGAGATCAACAACCAGCGCAACTGGCGCGCACCGCTGTTTGGTTATTGCTGCTCCGGCGTGGTGTATACCGAGCATGAAAACCCGGAAGAAACCATGTACCAGGTGCTGCATCACCAGTTCGTGGCCAGCGCTCTGGCAGTGAAAGCCGCACGTCGCATCAACCCGGAAATGAAAGTCGGCTGCATGCTGGCGATGGTGCCGCTGTACCCGTTCTCCTGTAAGCCTGAAGATGTGATGTTCGCGCAGGAATCGATGCGTGAGCGCTACGTTTTCACCGACGTTCAACTGCGCGGCTACTATCCATCATATGTACTGAACGAGTGGGAACGCCGCGAATTCAACATCCGAATGGAAGCTGGAGATGAGCAAATCCTGCGTGAAGGCACCTGTGACTATCTCGGATTCAGTTACTACATGACCAACGCGGTAAAAGCGGAAGGCGGCAGCGGCGATGCCATTTCTGGTTTTGAGGGCAGCGTACCGAACCCGCACGTAAAAGCGTCCGACTGGGGCTGGCAGATTGATCCGGTCGGTCTGCGTTACGCCTTATGCGAACTGTATGAGCGCTATCAGAAACCGCTATTTATCGTAGAAAACGGATTTGGTGCCTACGACAAAGTGGAAGAAGACGGCAGCATCAACGACGACTATCGCATCGACTATTTGCGCGCCCACGTTGAAGAGATGATGAAAGCGGTAACCTATGATGGCGTAGACCTGATGGGCTACACGCCGTGGGGCTGCATCGACTGTGTCTCGTTCACCACCGGTCAGTACAGCAAGCGCTACGGCTTTATCTACGTGAACAAACACGACGACGGCACCGGCGATATGTCGCGTTCACGCAAGAAAAGTTTTAACTGGTACAAAGCGGTGATTGCCAGCAACGGCGAGAAACTTTGATTTTTTGCCGGATGGCGGCGTAAACGCCTTATCCAGCCTACAGATTAAATTCCCGTAGGCCGGATAAGCGTAGCGCCAACCGGCGATTAAACCCTACTTCCCGCCAGCCAGTTCCAGAAAACTGCCCGTTACGTACGACGCCTTCTCGCTCAGCAGCCAGGTAATCGCCTGCGCGACCTCCTCCGGTTGTCCGCCGCGCTGCATAGGCAACATCGATTTCACGCGATCGACCCTTCCCGGCTCGCCGCCTGAAGCGTGCATTTCAGTGTAGATAAGACCAGGTCGCACGCAGTTTACGCGGATCCCTTGCGCCGCAACCTCCAGCGCAAGGCCGGTGGTGAGCGTGTCCACAGCGCCTTTTGAGGCCGCGTAATCAACATATTCGAATGGCGCACCAAGCCGCGATGCCGCCGAAGAGACATTCACAATCGCCCCGCCTTGCCCTCCGTGTTTGAAAGACATGCGCTTTACCGCTTCCCGACAACACAAAAAATAGCCGGTAACATTGGTCGCCAGCACGCGGTTAATTCTTTCGGCGGTTAGGCTTTCCACCGTGCTCTGTTCAAACAAAATCCCGGCATTATTCACTAACGCAGACAGTGGTTCACCTTCGCGGTCAATGGATTCAAACATTGCCACAACCTGGCTTTCATCGCTGATATCAGCCCGTAGAGCAAACGCCTTTCCCCCGGTAGCGGCAATGGTATTCACCACCTCCGTTGCTGCACGGATATTGTGATGAAAGTTAACCGCAACCGTGTAACCCTCTTGCGCTAACTGCAGCGCGGTTGCCCGCCCGATGCCGCGACTGCCGCCAGTAACCAGTGCGATTCCCATGGATACCTCCAGATATGAAAAAGCCGGGAGGCGACTTCGCCTTACCCGGCCTACAAAAGCTTTACTGCGCGGAAAAGTTACTGATATTCGCTCATCGGCACGCAGGAGCAGAACAGGTTACGGTCACCGTAAACATCATCAAGGCGTTTCACGGTCGGCCAGTATTTGTTCGCCACACCAGCCGGGAAGACGGCGATTTCGCGGCTATAACTGTGATTCCACTCCGCGACCAGCTCGTTTTGCGTGTGCGGTGAGTTAACCAGCGGGTTATCTTCCAGTGACCATTCACCGGCTTTCACGCGATCGATTTCAGCGCGGATTGCCAGCATCGCATTGATAAAGCGATCAAGTTCCACTTTGCTTTCAGATTCAGTCGGTTCAACCATCAGGGTACCCGCGACCGGGAATGACATAGTCGGCGCATGGAAACCGTAATCGATCAGACGCTTGGCAATATCCAGTTCGCTGATGCCGGTCTCTTCTTTCAGTGGGCGAATATCGAGAATGCATTCATGCGCCACGCGACCGTCGCGGCCGGTATACAGTACCGGATAAGCATCTTTCAGACGGCTGGCAATGTAGTTAGCGTTAAGGATAGCCACCTGGCTTGCCTGCTTCAGACCTTCTGCACCCATCATACGGATGTACATCCAGCTGATTGGAAGAATGGATGCACTACCGAACGGCGCCGCAGAAACTGCGCCCTGACGGGTGAGCATTCCTTCAATCTGCACTACGCTGTGACCCGGTACGAACGGTGCCAGATGTGATTTGACGCCAATCGGTCCCATACCTGGGCCGCCGCCGCCGTGCGGAATGCAGAATGTTTTATGCAGGTTGAGGTGCGAAACATCTGCGCCGATAAAGCCCGGCGTGGTGATCCCAACCTGAGCGTTCATGTTCGCGCCATCGAGGTAAACCTGGCCGCCAAACTGGTGTACAACGTCGCACACTTCACGGATCGTTTCTTCATACACGCCGTGAGTAGACGGATAGGTCACCATGATGCAGGAGAGATTCGCAGCATGTTGTTCTGCTTTTGCTCGCAGATCGTCCAGGTCGATGTTGCCGTTCTTATCACAAGCGACAACCACAACCTGCATCCCCGCCATCTGTGCGGATGCCGGGTTAGTGCCGTGGGCAGAAGCCGGGATCAGACAGATATCGCGGTGGCCTTCGTTACGGCTTTCGTGATAGTGACGAATCGCCAGCAGACCCGCATATTCGCCCTGCGCGCCGGAGTTCGGCTGCATGCAGACGGCGTCATAACCGGTCAGTTTTACCAACCACTCGGAAAGCTGGCCGATCATCTGGTGATAACCTTCTGCCTGCTCTGGCGGGCAGAACGGGTGAAGTTCAGCGAATTCCGGCCAGGTGATAGGGATCATCTCGGCGGCAGCGTTCAGCTTCATGGTGCAAGAACCCAGCGGGATCATTGCCTGGTTCAGCGCCAGATCTTTGCGCTCCAGCGAGTGCATGTAGCGCATCATCTCGGTTTCACTGTGATAGCGATTAAACACCGGATGGCTGAGGATCGCATCGTCACGCAGCATGCTGTCCTGAATGGAACGGCTGTCGAGCGCCACATCTTTATCCAGCGTATCGATATTCAAACCGTGGCTGTCGCCCAGCAGAACATTGAACAACTGCACCACGTTTTCACGGGTGGTGGTTTCATCGAGCGTAATACCTACCGCGTTATGGATATCGCTACGCAGGTTGATTTCTGCCGCTTCGGCACGCGCCAGAACAGCCGCTTTGTCGGCCACTTCAACACACAGAGTGTCGAAGTAGTGCGCATGGCGCAGCTTCAGCCCTTTCTGCTGCAGACCGGCCGCCAGAATATCAGTCAGGCGGTGGATGCGATTAGCGATACGTTTCAGGCCAACCGGACCATGATAAACGGCATACAGGCTGGCGATGTTGGCCAGCAGAACCTGCGAGGTACAAATGTTGGAGTTCGCTTTCTCACGGCGGATATGCTGCTCGCGAGTCTGCATCGCCATGCGCAGTGCGGTATTGCCCGCCGCATCTTTCGATACGCCGATAATACGGCCTGGCATGGAGCGTTTGAATTCGTCTTTAGCGGCGAAGAATGCCGCGTGTGGGCCGCCGTAACCCATCGGTACGCCGAAGCGTTGCGCAGAGCCGAAAACAATATCCGCGCCCTGTTTGCCCGGTGCAGTCAGCAGTACCAGCGCCATAAAGTCGGCAGCGACACTGACCACAACTTTACGGGATTTCAGCTCGGCAATCAGTTTGCTGTAGTCGTGCACTTCACCGGTGGTGCCAACCTGCTGCAACAGCACGCCAAACACATCCTGGTGATCCAGTGCTTTCGCCGCGTCATCAACAATGACATCAAAGCCAAAGGTCTCTGCACGGGTGCGAACCACGTCCAGCGTTTGCGGGTGAACATCAGCCGCCACAAAGAAACGGTTGGCATTTTTCAGTTTGCTGACACGTTTGGCCATCGCCATGGCTTCAGCAGCCGCAGTGGCTTCATCCAGCAGAGAAGCAGAAGCCATATCCAGGCCCGTCAGGTCCAGTGTGACCTGTTGGAAGTTCAGCAGAGCTTCCAGACGCCCCTGGGAGACTTCCGGCTGATACGGCGTATATGCGGTGTACCAGCCTGGGTTTTCCAGCATGTTACGCAGAATAACCGGTGGCAACTGCACGGCGGTGTAGCCCATGCCAATGTAGGACGTGAAGCGCTTGTTACGCCCGGCGATGGCTTTTAATTCAGCCAGCGCAGCGTATTCGGTTGCCGCCTCGCCCACCTGTGGCGGGGTTGCGAGCTGAATGTCTTTCGGCACAATCTGGCCGATCAGCGCGTTTAACGACTCGGCGCCAACCGCATTCAGCATCTCTTGCTGCTGCGCGGCGTCCGGTCCGATGTGGCGTTCAATGAAAGCGCCGCTGTTTTCAAGCTGGCTTAACGTCTGTGTCATGGGCGATGGTTCCTGAAACGTGCAGTGAATCGTGATGGTCTCTAACTCAATTGCCCGGTGGCGCTGACGCTTACCGGGCCTACATAAAACCGTAGGCCGGATAAACGCAGTGCCATCCGGCACAATCTTATTCGTCTTCCAGTAATGCCTCGTACGCAGTGGCATCCAACAGCGATTCAATTTCGCTTTCATCGCTGGCTTTGATTTTGAAAATCCAGCCGCCCGCATACGGTTCGCTGTTGACCAGTTCCGGGGAGTCGCTGAGCGCATCGTTAACCGCAACAATCTCACCGCCTACTGGCGCATAGATATCGGATGCCGCTTTTACGGACTCCGCAACGGCGCAATCATCGCCCGCGCTGACGGTGGCGCCAACTTCTGGCAGGTCAACGAAAACCATGTCACCTAACAGCTCCTGAGCGTGTTCGGTGATACCAACGGTATAAGAGCCGTCAGCTTCTTTGCGCAGCCATTCGTGTTCTTTGCTATATTTCAGTTCTGCAGGTACGTTGCTCATCAATCAATCTCCAAAAAAGGATGAATTACGCGACGGCTTTGCCGTTACGCACAAAAACAGGTTTAGTCACTTTTACCGGCATTTCACGGTTACGGATCTGTACGATCGCAGTCTCACCGATACCCGCAGGCACACGCGCCAACGCGATGCTGTAACCCAGGGTTGGGGAGAATGTGCCACTGGTGATAATGCCTTCATGCTGGTTGCCAGAAGCATCGGTGAAACGCACCGGCAGTTCATTACGCAGCACGCCCTTCTCAGTCATCACCAGCCCGACCAGCTGTTCGTGGCCTTTTTCACGCTGCATTTCCAGCGCTTCACGACCAATAAAGTCGCGGTCAGCCGGTTCCCACGCGATGGTCCAGCCCATGTTGGCCGCCAGCGGAGAAATACCTTCGTCCATCTCCTGGCCATACAGGTTCATACCCGCTTCCAGACGCAGGGTGTCGCGCGCGCCGAGACCACAAGGTTTGACGCCTGCTTGTACCAGCGCACGCCAGAAATCAGCCGCTTTTTCATTCGGCATGGCGATTTCATAGCCTGCTTCGCCGGTATAACCGGTGGTTGCGATAAACAAATCACCCGCCTGAACGCCAAAGAACGGCTTCATACCTTCTACCGCATGGCGCTGTTCGTCAGTAAACAACGTGGCTGCTTTTTCCTGCGCGTTTGGCCCCTGCACCGCAATCAGCGACAGGTCGTCACGAACGGTGATGTCGATGGCGTAAGGTTCAGCGTGTTGGGTAATCCAGGATAGGTCTTTTTCGCGGGTGGCGGAGTTTACAACGAGGCGGAAGAAATCTTCAGTGAAGTAGTAGACAATCAGGTCATCTATCACGCCGCCCGAAGCGTTGAGCATCCCGGAGTAGAGGGCTTTACCCGTCTTCGTTAGCTTCGCGACGTCGTTTGCCAGCAGATAACGCAAGAACTCCCGGGTGCGGCTACCGCGCAGGTCGACGATGGTCATATGCGACACATCAAACATTCCGGCGTCGGTGCGAACAGCATGGTGTTCATCGAGCTGAGAACCGTAATGCAGTGGCATCATCCAGCCATGGAAATCGACCATGCGCGCGCCACATAGCGTGTGTTGTTCGTACAAAGGAGTCTGTTGAGCCATCTTTTCCTCGTTGAATAAGCGGGGCTACCAACTCTTTCGCGGTGAAATTTTCGCCACGAAACCCAGCACCGCAGCCGCTCCAGGGGCTACGACGCAAACGTTCTCTTTGTCCTGAACTTACCACCGAAACAGACGCTAAACCATAAGTCAAAATTAACCATCACATTAGCTTATGGCGAAAAACAGCCAGATCGCCAACAGAATAAAACTCCATACATATAGCAATTAATCAGAACAACAAACAAAGACAAACGCAAAATTACAGCACCAACCAACATTAAATGTGGAAAAAATGTCAAAAATGGCGTTATGAAAAAAACGTAATATTAGAAAAACTAATGCGAAAAAAGGCGTGGAATTAGATTATTTCAAATGAGAGAAGCACCCCGGCGCGAAGGCCGGGAGAGGAAAGTGTGACGGGTCTCAAACTCTTAAGATTGTCCTTACGGACACTAACGTAACCACTCGGGAAGATCGTTCAGTCCCATCGCCTGACGGATGAGTTGTGGTTTTACGCCCGGGAGGGTATCGGCCAGTTTCAGCCCAATATCGCGTAGCAGTTTTTTCGCCGGATTCTCGCCTGCAAACAGTTCACGGAAACCCTGCATCCCCGCCAGCATCAGCGCTGCGCTGTGCTTACGGCTGCGCTCGTAGCGGCGTAAATAGAGATACTGCCCAATATCTTTGCCCTGACGCTGTAGCCGCTTAAGTTCATCGATCAGCTCTGCCGCATCCATAAAGCCCAGGTTAACCCCCTGACCCGCCAGCGGGTGGATGGTATGCGCCGCATCCCCCACCAGCGCCAGACGATGGGCCGCGAACTGGCGAGCATAACGTCCCGTCAGCGGAAACGCCTGACGTTCGCTTTCAAGGCTGCACAGCCCCAGACGATTATCAAAAGCGATATTCAGCGCCTGATTAAACTCGTCAACGCTTGCCTGCTGCATACGTTCTGCTTCCTGCGGCGAGAGCGACCAGACGATAGAACACAGGTGTGGATCGCTGAGTGGCAGGAATGCCAGGATCCCCTCGCCATGAAACGCCTGACGCGCAACCGCACCGTGAGCTTCCTGCGTACGGATAGTCGCCACCAGCGCATGATGACGGTAGTCCCAGAAGGTGAGCGGAATGTCCGCTTTATTGCGCAGCCAGGAATTAGCACCATCGGCACCGACGACCAGACGCGCCGTCAGCATTGCGCCATCTTTGAGGCTCAGAAATGCCTCGTTCTCGCCCCAGGCCACCTGCTGTATTTCAGCTGGCGCCATCAGCGTAATATCCGCTGAACGCTGCGCCTTTTGCCACAACGCATAATGGATTTCTGAGTTTTCAACGATGTGGCCCAAATGGCTGTAACCCATGCTCTGGTCATCAAATTCAATGCGTCCAAAGCTGTCTTTGTCCCAGACTTCCATGCCGTGGTAGCAGCAAGCGCGACGGGCAACAATGTCGGACCAGACGCCAAGACGGGTAAGCAGTTTTTCGCTGGCTGCATTAATGGCCGAAACGCGAAGCTGAGGAGGTGCATCCGCCACCAACGGCTGCGGAACATGTTGTTCTAATACAGCAACGCGCAACCCACTGCCCTGCAGGCCGCAGGCAACCGCCAGCCCCACCATGCCGCCACCAACAATTGCTACATCAACACTTTGCACTGTTTGTACCTCGAAACCTGTAATCCGTAGGCCTGATAAGCGCAGCGCCATCAGGCATTTTTGCGGGGACCCTTGCCGGATGTCGGCGTTGCCTTATCCGGCCTACAGGTCATATTTATCGTGCAACCCAACCCAGGGTCCGCTCCGCCAGCGCATCGCGCGCAGGGGTGAATAATTCCATCGCCATCAACCCGACATTGCGCCCAACAACCAGCGGGGCCCAGTGATTGGCAAACAAATACACTAAATTGTTGGTCACACCAATCGTCGTCTCGCGATCGCGCTCGCGGCGCTGCTGATAACGTGCCAGCACCGCATAATCACCCACATCTTCTGCGCCGTTCTGCGCCTGCGTCAACGTCTCAGCAAGGCTCATTACATCGCGCAGGCCAAGGTTGAAACCTTGCCCGGCAATGGGATGCAGCGTCTGGGCGGCGTTCCCTACCAGCACGGTACGATGGGTAATCGCTTTCAGCGCCGTAGTTAACGAAAGCGGATAAGCGCTGCGTTTACCAGCCTGGGTAATACGTCCCAGTCGCCAGCCAAAAGCGGTTTGCAGTTCACGGCAAAACTGTTCGTCGGACCAGGCCATGATCTCATCACGCTGCTCCAGCGGATGGCACCACACCAGCGAGCAGCGACCGTCAGACATTGGCAGCATTGCCAGCGGGCCATATTGCGTGAAGCGTTCAAACGCTCGCCCATCGTGCGGTACAGAGGTCGTGACGTTGGCAATCACCGCCAGTTGCTCATAAGGCTGTTGCAGCCAGTCAACACCGCAGGCAGTCGCCAGTGCGGAACGCGTGCCGTCAGCAGCCACCAGCAGGCGACCGGTAATCATCTCGCCATTCTCCAGCGTCACTTCAACGCGCTCCTGCGTGCGCGACACGCTGGCTACGCGGTCGGGGCAGTGCAATGTGACACCCGGTGCTTTGCGCAGCAGCGCAAACAGACGCAGCCCGACGTCGTGCAGTTCTACCACCTGACCCAGAGCCGGAATACGGTATTCCTGCGCATCCAGCGTCACAAATCCGGCATGGCCGCGATCGCTGACGTGAACCGTTTTAATGGCCGTTGCGCAATCGGCAATCGCCTGCCATACGCCAATTCGCGCCAGCTGTTGGCAGGTTCCTGCCGCCAGCGCGATCGCCCGGGCGTCAAACCCAGGATGGCGGTCAGTTTCAGGTTCGCTCGCTTCTATCAGATGAACCGGCAGAGTCCCATGGCTGAGCTGAGAAATGGCCAGCGCCAGCGTCGCGCCAACCATACCACCACCAACGATAATCACGCTCATTGCAGTCGCGCCGAAGCCATTAAGGCTTCAATATCATCGGCTTTCTTCACTACGCTGGCGGTCAGGTTTTCATTGCCGTCCTCGGTGATGAGGATGTCATCCTCAATACGAATGCCGATACCACGATAGGCCGGCGGTACATCGGCATCCGGCGCGATATACAGTCCCGGTTCGACGGTGAGTACCATTCCCGGCTCAAGAATACGTGAGCGGTCCTGACCATAAACGCCGACGTCGTGCACATCCAGCCCAAGCCAGTGACTTAGACCATGCATAAAGAATGGGCGGTGCGCATTTTCGGTAATCAACTGATCGACATCACCGTGCAGAATGCCAAGCTTCACCAGGCCCGTAATCATGATGCGCACCACTTCGCCAGTGACTTCCTGAATGGACGTTCCGGGACGATACAGACGCAGGCTGGTCTCTAAGGATTCCAGTACGATATCGTAGATTTCACGCTGTGCTGGGGTAAATTTACCGTTTACCGGGAAGGTTCGCGTAATGTCACCCGCATAGCCTTTGTATTCACAGCCAGCGTCAATCAGCACCAGATCGCCATCGCGCATTTCACTTTCATTTTCGGTGTAATGCAGAATACAGCCGTTTTCACCGCTGCCGACAATCGTGTTATAGGACGGATAACGCGCGCCATGACGGGTAAATTCATGGTGAATCTCCCCTTCTAACTGGTATTCAAACATTCCTGGACGGCATTTTTCCATCGCGCGGGTATGCGCCAGTGCGGTGATTTCTCCGGCACGACGCATGACCGCAATTTCTTCCGGTGATTTGAACAGGCGCATTTCATGCACCATCGGACGCCAGTCGATAATCGCGGCAGGCGCGTGCAGATTTTGTCTGGAGCCTTTGCGCAGTTTATCCAGCGCCGTGCACACAATCTCGTCTGCCCAGGCATACTCGCCCTGGGCGTGGTATACCGCGTCCAGACCATTGAGCAGCAAATACAGCTGTTGGTTGATTTCACTGAAGGCCAGCGCCCGGTCAACGCCAAGTTTTGCCGGGGCAGCATCCTGACCCAGACGGCGGCCAAACCAGATCTCCGCCGTCAGATCGCGAACCCGATTGAACAAAACGCTGTGGTTATGAGTGTCATCACTTTTAATCAGCACCAGCACGGCTTCAGGTTCGTTAAAACCGGTGAAGTACCAGAAATCACTGCTTTGGCGGTAAGGGTATTCACTGTCCGCACTACGCGTCGCTTCCGGTGCGGCAAAAATCAGCGCGGCGCTGCCGGGCTGCATTTGTGCCAGTAAAGCCTGGCGACGACGCTGGAATTCTTGCTGAGATATCTCGCTCATCACACTCTCCTTTGCGTTTCGTTCTTAGTGCAGAGTCGGTTTACGGACTTCCGGCGCGGTCGGCTGCTGACGCGTAAACGTGTCATGGCACAGCAAGGCGGCTACGCGCACGTATTCGATGATCTCTTCGAGCGACATTTCCAGCTCTTCCTGATCTTCGTCTTCGTCATATCCTAATTGAGCGATATTGCGCAGGTCGTCAATCGCTTCCCCGGTTTCGCCGGTCACTTTGTCGAGCTTCGGCTGCGTGACGCCAAGGCCCAGTAAAAAGTGGTTTACCCACCCCGCCAGCGCATCGGCGCGATCGAAAACGCTGACGTCATCCCCTTCAGGCAGATAAAGCTGAAAAAGGAAGCCGTCGTCTTCGAGGGCATCACTGGTGGCTGAGTGCATTTTCAGCAGCGCCTGAGCCAGCTCGTGACCAAAGGCCAGACCTTCGTTCGTCAGGTCGTGCAGCAGCGGCTGCCATGAGCTGTCGTTGTTTCCGCCGCAAATCATTCCGCTTATCAAGCCGTGCATTTCGGCCGGGGTTAATCCAGCCCCTTGTTGGTTCAAAAACTGGCTAACTTCGTTGTAACCAGGCATTTCGTTCTGTATAGACATAAGCATTCGTCATCAAAGGGAGGAATATTCATGATATGCTACCACTTTGGACCCTGGTGGACCAGAAAAGGGCTTGTATCTTGATACCAGGGTAGCTATAGTGTCGCCCCTTCGCGGACCCACGGTCTGGAGACGAAGGCAGCGCAGTCAATCAGCAGGAAGGTGGCATGTCTGCACAACCCGTCGATATCCAAATATTTGGCCGTTCACTGCGAGTGAATTGCCCGCCTGAACAAAGGGATGCGTTGAATCAGGCTGCGGACGATCTCAATCAGCGATTGCAAGATCTGAAAGTTCGCACTAGAGTCACAAATACTGAGCAGTTGGTTTTCATCGCCGCGTTGAACATCAGCTATGAATTAACTCAGGAAAAAGCGAAGACGCGTGAGTACGCGGCGAGCATGGAACAACGTATTCGGATGCTACAACAGACCATCGAACAGGCGTTGCTTGATCAGGGTCGCATAACCGAAAAAACGGGCCAAAACTTTGAATAACACTTTTCGGTTTACTGTGGTAGAGTGACCGTGAAGACAAAATTTCTCTGAGATGTTTGCAAGCGGGCCAGTCCCCTGAGCCGATATTTCATACCACAAGAATGTGGCGCTCCACGGTTGGTGAGCATGCTCGGCCCGTCCGAGAAGCCTTAAAACTGTGACGACGCATTCACCTTGAACCAAGGGTTCAAGGGTTACAGCCTGCGGCGGCATCTCGGAGATTCCCTTCTACCTGGCAACAGCCATGACATTACTTTCTGAACTCCCTTTATCCCGGCAAGAAATCCGCCAACTGATTCGGCAGCGTCGTCGCGCGCTTACCTCCGAACAGCAACGACAATACGGTCAGCAAGCCGCAACCCGAATGCTCAGCTTTCCCCCTGTTGTACTCGCTCATACCGTGGCGGTATTCCTCTCGTTCGATGGCGAACTCGATACCCAGCCGCTAATAGATCAGCTGTGGCGAGCGGGCAAGCGCGTCTATCTTCCGGTTCTTCATCCCTTCAGCCCTGGCAACCTGCTGTTCCTGCACTATCATCCGCACAGCGACCTGGTAACCAATCGCTTAAAGATCCAGGAACCACGGCTTGATGTACGTGACGTATTGCCGCTCTCACAGCTGGATGTACTGATTACGCCGTTAGTGGCATTTGATGAGGTCGGGCAACGCCTGGGTATGGGCGGTGGATTTTACGATCGAACGCTTCAAAACTGGCAGCAGCATAAGATCCAGCCCGTAGGCTACGCGCACGATTGTCAGCGAGTGGAAAAGCTACCTGTCGAAGAATGGGATATCCCGCTGCCTGCGGTGGTGACGCCGTCCAAAATCTGGGAGTGGTAGCTTTTTTGCCAATTGCGGCAAGGCTCGAAAACAGAATGTATGCGTGACAGGAAGAGATTTTGAGGCCGGGAAATCAGAGGAAAGATGGGCAGGTCATCGCCTGCCCATGTAGAGGAAATCAGTACAGCAGACGAGCGCGAATGGTTCCCGGAAGGGCTTTCATCGCCAGCAGCGCTTTCTCTGCCACATCTTCATCCGCTTCAATATCAATAACCACGTAACCTACCTGTGCGGAAGTCTGCAGATACTGCGCGGCAATGTTGACGCCCTGCTCGGCAAAAATCTGGTTCAGCGCAGTCAGTACGCCCGGACGGTTTTCGTGAATGTGCATCAGACGACGACCGCCGTGCAGCGGCAGCGAAACTTCCGGGAAGTTAACTGCAGACAGCGTAGAGCCGTTGTCGGAATACTTGGTCAGTTTCCCAGCCACTTCCAGACCAATGTTTTCCTGTGCTTCCAGCGTTGAACCACCAATGTGCGGCGTCAGGATCACGTTGTCGAAATCACACAGCGGCGAAGTGAAAGGATCGCTGTTGGTTGCCGGCTCGGTTGGGAATACGTCGATTGCTGCCCCTGCCAGGTGCTTGGTCGCTAACGCGTCGCACAGCGCAGGAATATCAACAACTGTGCCGCGTGCGGCGTTAATCAGCAGCGCGCCTGGTTTCATCAACGCAATCTCACGCGCGCCCATCAGATTTTTGGTGGAGGCATTTTCCGGTACGTGCAAACTGACCACGTCGCTCATATTGAGCAGGTCGGAAAGATGCTGCACCTGCGTGGCGTTGCCGAGCGGGAGTTTATTTTCAATATCATAGAAATAGACGTGCATCCCCAGCGATTCCGCCAGAATGCCCAGCTGAGTACCAATGTGGCCGTAGCCGATGATCCCCAGTTTTTTGCCACGCGCTTCAAACGAGCCGGTAGCCAGTTTATTCCACACGCCGCGGTGTGCTTTGGCGTTTGCTTCGGGTACGCCGCGTAGCAGCAGCAGCAGTTCGCCAATCACCAGTTCCGCAACGGAACGTGTGTTAGAGAATGGTGCGTTAAACACGGGGATACCGCGCTTTGCCGCAGCGCTGAGATCAACCTGGTTGGTGCCGATACAGAAGCAGCCAATCGCGACCAGTTTCTCTGCGGCGTCAATCACATCTTCAGTCAGATGGGTACGGGATCGCAGGCCAATGAAGTGGGCATCACGGATGGACTCTTTCAGTTGTTCAGTGTCCAGAGCGCCTTTATGAAACTCGATGTTGGTATAACCTGCTGCACGAAGGCTTTCGAGCGCTTTTTGATGCACGCCTTCAACCAGCAGAAATTTAATCTTATCTTTCTCCAGTGATACCTTTGCCATTTCCCCGACCCTGTCTTTTTTTGTTCAAACTGATGTGTTGTGTGTGGGATTTTCATCCGTCTCTTCAACATATCAAAAAATAATATTGCGGCAATATGAACGTTTGCGTCGCCGTGCTGAAGAAATGTCATTCAGAGAGAAATGTCAGAGGAAAATACTGGCGATAACTTTTTCTTTGGAGAGATCGGCAGGACAATATTATAAACGTGACACAAGTCACCAAATTTGCCCTGCCAAAATTTTTTTAACGGGAGAAGACACTCCCGTCAGATCATTTTACGATAGTTTTCACGCCGTCTGGCGTACCGATCAGCGCGACATCCGCACCACGGTTGGCAAACAGACCGACGGTTACCACGCCCGGAATCGCATTGATGGCGTTTTCCATCGCGATGGCATCGAGGATCTCCAGACCGTGTACATCAAGGATCACGTTACCATTGTCCGTCACTACGCCCTGACGGTATTCAGGACGACCACCCAGCTTCACCAACTGGCGAGCCACAGCGCTGCGCGCCATTGGGATCACTTCAACCGGCAGCGGGAAGTTACCGAGAATATCGACTTCTTTGGACGCGTCGGCAATGCAGATAAATTTCTTCGCCACGGAAGCAATAATTTTTTCACGGGTCAACGCAGCGCCGCCGCCCTTGATCATCTGCATGTGGCCGTTGATTTCATCCGCGCCGTCAACGTATACGCCGAGGCTGTCCACTTCGTTAAGATCGAACACGTGGATACCGAGGCTTTTGAGTTTTTCGGTTGAAGCGTCCGAACTGGACACCGCACCTTCAATCTGACCTTTCATTGTGCCCAGCGCATCAATAAAGTGTGCGGCTGTTGAACCTGTACCTACGCCCACAATGGTACCGGGCTGTACATACTGAAGTGCCGCCCATCCTACTGCTTTTTTCAGTTCATCCTGCGTCATGATCGTTTCGCCTGTGGTGTGAATATGGTGGGAAAATTCACGCGCATTATAGAACATTGTGCAGAAAAATGTCCCCACACCCGCTCGCAAGCGGCGGATTTCGTCTTTACCCAACCTAAATTTGTGTCATAGTGCAGAACAAGCAAAATTTTCAGGAGTGCGTCAAAGCAATGAAACGTCCGGACTACAGAACACTACAAGCACTGGATGCGGTTATTCGTGAACGAGGATTTGAGCGCGCGGCGCAAAAGCTGTGCATCACGCAATCCGCGGTTTCACAGCGCATAAAACAGCTTGAGAATATGTTCGGACAACCGCTGCTGGTGCGTACCGTACCACCACGCCCAACCGAACAGGGGCAGAAACTACTGGCGCTTTTGCGTCAGGTTGAACTGCTGGAAGACGAGTGGCTGGGTGATGAACAAACCGGCTCGACGCCGCTGCTGCTCTCACTGGCGGTGAACGCCGACAGTCTGGCGACCTGGTTACTTCCTGCGCTGGCTCCGGTACTGGCAAATTCGCCGATTCGGCTGAACCTGCAGGTTGAGGATGAAACGCGCACTCAGGAGCGTCTGCGTCGTGGTGAGGTGGTCGGTGCGGTGAGTATTCAGCATCAGGCGCTGCCAAGCTGTCTGGTGGATAAACTCGGCGCGCTGGACTACCTGTTTGTTGGCTCTAAACCTTTCGCCGAGCGCTATTTCCCTAACGGCGTCACCCGCTCGGCCCTGCTGAAAGCCCCAGCGGTAGCGTTTGACCATCTTGATGATATGCACCAGGCGTTCCTGCAACAAAACTTCGACCTGCCACCGGGCAGCGTGCCGTGCCATATCGTTAACTCGTCTGAAGCCTTTGTTCAATTGGCGCGTCAGGGAACGACCTGCTGCATGATCCCCCACTTGCAGATTGAGAAAGAACTGGAAAGCGGCGAGCTTATCGACTTAACACCGGGCCTGTTCCAGCGCCGGATGCTGTACTGGCACCGTTTTGCACCGGAAAGTCGCATGATGCGCAACGTCACCGATGCGCTGCTGGCCTATGGTCACAACGTACTGCGTCAGGATTAAACCGCTCATAACCTCTGAGTGCCGGATGGTGGCGTAACGCCCTATCCGGCCGACAAGCCTTTTACCCTCTTTTCATGCTATTCCCGCCACGTCTTTGAAATAAATCACAAAATCAAACACGCCACGCGGCAAAAAACGACGCCCTGTTGGCTATTTTTTGCTGGCGACAAGCCAAATGAAAAAGCTCACCGTATTCGCAAAGATTCAACTTATTGCGTAATACGGAGCAAAAAATGGCAAACGTGCAGGAGTGGCAAACACTCGCCAATAAAGAACTCAGTCGACGGGAAAAAACCGTCGAGTCGCTGGAAAGACAGACGGCGGAAGGGATTGCCATCAAGCCGCTGTACACCGAAGAGGACCTCGATAATCTGGAAGTCACGGGCACCCTTCCCGGCCTGCCGCCTTACGTGCGTGGCCCGCGCGCCACCATGTATACCGCGCAGCCGTGGACCATTCGTCAGTACGCTGGTTTCTCTACCGCCAAAGAGTCCAACGCCTTTTACCGCCGCAACCTCGCCGCCGGGCAAAAAGGGCTTTCCGTCGCCTTTGACCTTGCCACCCATCGTGGCTACGACTCTGACAACCCGCGCGTGGCGGGTGACGTCGGCAAAGCGGGCGTGGCGATCGATACCGTCGAAGATATGAAGATACTGTTCGACCAGATCCCGCTGGATAAGATGTCAGTATCGATGACCATGAACGGCGCGGTTCTGCCGGTGCTGGCGTTTTATATCGTCGCAGCAGAAGAACAAGGCGTAACGCCGG
Source organism: Citrobacter portucalensis (assembly GCF_002042885.1). Lineage (GTDB taxonomy): Bacteria > Pseudomonadota > Gammaproteobacteria > Enterobacterales > Enterobacteriaceae > Citrobacter > Citrobacter portucalensis. The sequence continues at coordinate 124,892 of NZ_MVFY01000002.1, read as the reverse complement.
AACAACTCACCGGGACCATTCAGAACGATATTCTGAAAGAGTACCTGTGCCGCAACACCTACATTTATCCACCAAAACCGTCCATGCGCATTATCGCCGACATCATCGCCTGGTGCTCCGGCAACATGCCGCGCTTTAATACCATCAGCATCAGCGGCTATCACATGGGTGAAGCCGGAGCGAACTGCGTGCAGCAGGTAGCGTTTACGCTGGCAGACGGTATTGAATACATCAAAGCTGCACTCTCCGCCGGACTGAAAATTGATGACTTCGCCCCGCGCCTGTCGTTCTTCTTCGGTATCGGCATGGATCTGTTTATGAACGTCGCCATGCTACGAGCGGCGCGCTATTTGTGGAGTGAAGCGGTCAGCAGCTTTGGCGCGACCAACCCGAAATCTCTCGCTCTGCGTACCCACTGCCAGACGTCTGGCTGGAGCCTGACCGAGCAGGATCCATATAACAACGTGGTACGAACCACTATTGAAGCACTCGGCGCTACGCTTGGCGGCACCCAGTCGCTGCATACCAACGCCTTTGATGAAGCGCTCGGTCTGCCCACCGATTTCTCCGCCCGTATTGCGCGTAATACGCAAATCATCATTCAGGAAGAATCAGAGATCTGCCGCACCGTTGATCCGCTGGCCGGATCGTATTACGTCGAGTCACTCACCGATCAAATTGTGAAGCAGGCACGCACGATCATCAAACAGATTGACGAGGCAGGCGGCATGGCGAAAGCGATCGAAGCCGGGCTCCCTAAACGGATGATCGAAGAAGCCTCCGCGCGTGAACAGTCGCTGATCGACCAGGGTAAGCGCGTTATCGTCGGCGTCAATAAGTACAAGCTGGATAAAGAAGACGAGACGTCGGTACTGGAGATCGACAACGTGAAGGTGCGCAACGAGCAGATTGCCTCGCTGAAACATATCCGCACCACCCGCGACAACGATGCCGTTAAAGCCGCGCTCACGGCACTGACCCACGCCGCGCAGCATAATGAAAACCTGCTGGCTGCTGCCGTCAACGCCGCCCGCGTTCGCGCCACGTTGGGTGAAATCTCCGACGCGCTGGAAGTCGCTTTTGATCGGTATCTGGTTCCCAGCCACTGCGTCACCGGAGTGATTGCGCAAAGCTATCATCAGTCAGACAAATCCGCCGATGAGTTTGATACCATCGTTGCGCAAACCGAACGATTCCTCGCGGAAAATGGCCGCCGCCCGCGTATTCTGATCGCCAAGATGGGTCAGGACGGCCACGATCGCGGCGCGAAGGTAATCGCCAGCGCCTATTCCGATCTCGGTTTTGATGTCGATCTCAGCCCGATGTTCTCCACACCAGAAGAGATCGCCCGTCTGGCGGTAGAAAACGATGTGCATGTAATAGGCGCATCGTCACTGGCGGCGGGTCATAAAACGCTGATTCCGGAACTGGTTACCGCACTCAAAAAATGGGGGCGTGAAGATATCTGCGTGGTAGCAGGAGGCGTTATTCCGCCACAGGATTACGCCTTCCTGCACGAACATGGCGTGGCAGCCATTTATGGTCCCGGCACGCCAATGCTCGACAGCGTCCGCGATGTGTTAACCCGTATCAGTCAGCATCATGATTAACGCCGCCACGCTTGAAGATACCGTCCGCCGTTTGCGACTCGGTGAACGGGCTACGCTCGCCCAGGCGATGACGCTGGTCGAAAGCAACCACCCGCGCCACCAGCCGCTGAGTACGCAATTGCTGGACGCGATTATGCCGTTCACCGGTAACGCCCTGCGCTTGGGGATCACCGGTACGCCGGGCGCGGGCAAAAGCACTTTCCTGGAAGCATTCGGCATGCTGCTTATCCGCCACGGGTTACGGGTAGCGGTGATCGCCGTCGATCCCAGCAGCCCGGTCAGCGGCGGCAGCATTCTTGGCGATAAAACCCGCATGACGGAGCTGGCCCGCGCCGAATCTGCGTTTATTCGACCGGTCCCTTCCAGCGGTCATTTAGGCGGTGCCAGCCAGCGCGCCCGCGAATTAATGCTGCTGTGCGAAGCGGCTGGCTTTGACGTGGTGATTGTGGAAACCGTCGGCGTAGGGCAGTCAGAAACCGAAGTCGCAGGCATGGTGGATTGCTTTATCTCACTGCAAATCGCTGGCGGTGGCGACGATTTACAGGGCATCAAAAAAGGACTGATGGAAATGGCGGATCTGGTCGTCATCAATAAGGACGACGGTGATAACCATACCAGCGTTGCCATTGCCCGCCATATGTACGAATCCGCCCTGCATATTCTGCGCCGCAAATATGACGAGTGGCAGCCGCGGGTTCTGACCTGTAGCGCCCTGGAAAAACGCGGTATCGAGGAGGTTTGGCAGGCGATTAGCGACTTTAAAACGTGCCTGACCGCCAGCGGTCGACTGGAAAAAGTTCGCCAGCAGCAGGCGGTGGACTGGTTACACCAGCAGGCTGAAGAAGAAGCCCTGCATCTGCTGTTTGCCCGCACTGATTTCGACCGCTATTTCCAGCAGACGCTACAGGCCGTCAAAAACAATGATCTTTCGCCGCGCACCGGTCTGCGGCACATCAGCGAATTTATTCAGCATCATTACTTTCAATAAAGAGAACATTATGTCTTATCAATACGTCAACGTGGTCATCATCCAGAAAGTCGCGGTTATTGAGTTCAATTACGCCCGCAAGCTCAATGCCCTGAGTAAAGTGTTTATTGACGATCTGATGCAGGCGCTGAGCGATCTCAATCGTGCGGACATTCGCTGCATCATTCTGCGCGCCCCGAGCGGGGCCAAAGTGTTCTCTGCCGGGCATGATATTCATGAACTCCCGACCGGACGTCGCGATCCGCTCTCTTATGACGATCCGCTGCGTCAGATAACCCGTATGATCCAAAAATACCCGAAGCCGGTGATCTCGATGGTCGAAGGCAGCGTCTGGGGCGGCGCGTTTGAGATGATCATGAGTTCCGATCTGATCATTGCAGCCAGTACCTCCACTTTCTCGATGACCCCGGTCAACCTCGGTGTGCCATATAACCTGGTGGGCATCCACAACCTGACCCGCGACGCTGGTTTTCACATAGTAAAAGAGCTGATTTTTACCGCTTCGCCCATCACCGCTCAACGCGCCATGGCGGTCGGGATCCTTAACCATGTCGTGCCCGTCGAGGAACTGGAAGATTTCACTCTGCAAATGGCACACCACATCTCGGAAAAAGCGCCGCTGGCCATCGCCGTCATCAAAGAAGAACTGCGCGTGCTGGGTGAAGCGCACACCATGAATTCTGATGAGTTCGAGCGTATTCAGGGCATGCGCCGCGCGGTGTACGACAGCGAGGATTATCAGGAAGGGATGAACGCGTTTATGGAAAAACGTAAACCAAATTTTGTTGGCCATTAATCACGTCCGAGGAAGGAGACGGCCATGAAACGGATGAGCGCCGAACAGGCGGCAGAAATTATCCAGCACGATGATATGGTGGCGTTTAGCGGCTTTACCCCTGCGGGTTCACCCAAAGCGTTACCCAGCGCAATTGCCCAACGCGCCTGCGAACGGCATCAGAACGGGCAGCCTTTTCAGATCCGCCTGCTGACCGGAGCATCAATTGGCGCCGCCGCTGATGATGTTCTATCCGCGGCGGATGCCGTTTCCTGGCGGGCGCCTTATCAAACGTCATCGGGCCTGCGCGAGAAAATTAATCAGGGCCAGGTGAGGTTTGTCGATCTCCATTTGAGTGAAGTGGCGCAAATGGTTAATTACGGCTTTTTTGGCGAGATCGATGTTGCCGTCATTGAAGCCTCCGCTATCGCGCCAGATGGCCGGATTTGGCTTTCCAGCGGTATTGGTAATGCGCCGACCTGGCTGCTGCGGGCGAAAAAAGTGATCATTGAATTGAATCATTACCATAATCCGCGCGTGGCGGAGTTTGCCGACATCGTGATACCCGGTGCGCCGCCGCGGCGTAACAGCGTACCCATTTTTCATACCATGGATCGCGTAGGCAGTCAGTGCGTACAGATAGACCCCAAAAAGGTGGTTGCGGTGGTGGATACCGAGCTGCCCGATGCCGGAAATGCGGCGGATAAAACCAATCCGGTCAGCCAGCAAATTGCCGATAACGTCGTCACTTTCCTGCTGGCAGAAATGGCTCACAAACGTATTCCAGCTGAGTTTCTACCCTTACAAAGCGGCGTGGGCAATATCAACAACGCGGTAATGGCGCGACTGGGCGAGAACCCGGATATCCCGCCCTTTATGATGTATTCTGAGGTGTTGCAGGAGTCGGTGGTGCATCTGCTGGAAACGGGCAAGATAACAGGTGCCAGCGCCTCCAGCCTGACCATTTCAGCCCCGTCGCTACAGAAGATTTACGACAACATGGACTTCTTCGCCAGCCGGATTGTGCTGCGCCCGCAGGAGATCTCCAATAACCCGGAGATCATCCGTCGGCTGGGGGTTATTGCGCTCAACGTCGGTCTGGAGTTTGATATCTACGGCCATGCCAATTCCACGCACGTTGCGGGGGTGAACCTGATGAATGGCATCGGCGGCAGCGGGGATTTCGAGCGCAATGCCTACCTGTCTATCTTTATGGCGCCGTCGATTGCCAAAGGCGGGAAAATCTCCACCATCGTACCGATGTGCAGCCATGTCGACCACAGCGAACATAGCGTTAAAGTGATCGTGACCGAACAAGGGATTGCCGATCTGCGTGGGCTATCTCCGATGCAGCGGGCGCACACGATTATCGATAACTGTGCGCACCCTCTTTACCGGGATTATCTGCACCGCTATCTGGAGAAAGCACCCGGCGGACATATCCATCACGATCTCAGCCATGCGTTCGATCTGCATCGTAATCTTCTCGAAACAGGATCGATGCTCGGTTAACTTGCGCTACCGTCACGATCTTCAGCAATATGCTGGAGCATAGTGGCGGTATAGCGATGATTTTTCAGCGAATAGAGAAACTCCTGCATATACATGGGGCTGCCGGGCGCATCGAAATACTTTAGCGTCGACGGGTTCACCAGCCGCCAGGCGAAGTGAGGGATTACCGTCAAAAACTGCCCGCGCTCTACCGCGCTGATCTTGGCCATAAAGCTGTACGGACGGTAGATAATCGTCGGGTTGATCCCGCAGGGCCGCATGTATGCATCCAGCATCGCCTCAAAGTTGGCGCGATTCTGGAAGCGCATTTGCAGCCAGGGCAGCTCGCGCAGCAGATCCTGCGGCTGTTTTTCTTCGTAGCGCCGGGAAACGAGAAACCCCAAACGCAGCGGAGGCAACTCGCTAATCGCCAGATTCTCCAGTTCCTGGACGCGGGGGGAAACGTGCTGCGGCGAGATAATAAAATCCAGTTTGCGATCGAACAGGTTATCAATCACCCCATTCTCGCTGAATTCAACGGCCTGAGCCGTCACGCCGTCATACTTGTCACCAAGGCTAATCAACTGGTCAAAAATAATCGTTGGGTAGGTATTGTCGATACCGATGACGATTTCCCGCGAGCGGCGAGAGGCGTTATGGATTTCGTTATCAATGGCAGAAAGGCGCTGATAAACGGGAAACAGCTTCTGATACAGCTCCTGTCCGGCTTTATTCAGGCTGATGTTGTTATCTTTGCGGGTAAACAGCGTATAGCCGATTTGATCTTCCAGTGCGGCAATGCTTTTACCGAAAGGCGATGCGGTCATATGTATTTTTTCTGCCGCTCTGGCAATGTTATTGGTTTGCGCCAGCAGAATGAAATTACGCATCTTTTTCGAGATAAAAATATCCATAGCGTCCCCTTAAAAATCGCTATGGCCTATCCTCATTACGGCGAAAAAAAAGACTGGATGTGGGGTCTCATTTTTACAGTTGCTCACAGAAAAAACCCGGCTGGAAAGCCGGGTCTGCAATGATTACTGGGTTTTGGCTGGCGTTGCTGCTGGCTGCCCCGCCGTCGGCTCAATCTGGAAGACCACATCAACCTGATCGTCAAACTGAATAACCGGCTGTTCGTAGGTTTCCTGAGCGGATGTCGCAGGCGCTGCATCTGCTTTCATCATCCGTACCATCGGGCTCGGTTGATAATTGGAAACGTGGTAACGCACGCTGTAAACGGGCCCCAATTTGCTGTTAAAGCCCGCAGCTAACTGCTCAGCCTGATGAATAGCATCATCAATTGCTGCTTTACGCGCTTTATCTTTGTAAGTATCCGGCTGGGCAACGCCAAGCGATACCGAACGGATCTCATTCAGACCGGCCTTCAGCGCACCATCAAGCAGCGCGTTGAGTTTGTCCAACTGACGCAGCGTGACCTCAACGGTACGTACCGCACGATAGCCTTTAAGGACGCTTTTACCATTCTGGTAGTCGTAGTCCGGCTGGGTGCGCAGGTTTGCCGCGCTAATATCTTTCTTCGCTATCTGGTTCTGTTCAAGGAAGGACAGATATTGCGCCACGCGCTCATCTGCCTGCTTCTTCGCTGAAGCCGCATCCTTTGCAGCAACGTTCACTTCAATCGCCAGAGTAGCGATGTCTGGTGTCGCATCCACGCTTGCCGTTCCGGAAGTCACGATGTGCGGTCCATTTGGCAACTCATTTGCCTGTACCGATAGTGCGCTGAATCCGACTAATGCCGCCAGGGCCATTATTTTGAACTTCACGGTCGTTCCTCCATGTTTCATTAATTACCCCGAAACTCAGGGCACATGCAGGCAAGCTTAGCCGATCTCGCTGCGTTGTCCATCAGACAACACTTAGTTGAACAACGCATGAACGTGCGCAACACCTTCTTTTGCCAACTGAAAAGCGATAAACCACATCACCAATCCTACCAGGGTATTGATGATCCGCTGTGCTTTAGCAGTGCGCAAACGCGGAGCGAGCCAGGCCGCCAGCAATGCCAGGCCGAAGAACCACAGGAACGAAGCGCTGACGGTACCCAGCGCAAACCAGCGCTTAGGCTCAACGTCCAGTTGGCCTCCCAGACTCCCCAGCACCACAAAGGTATCCAGGTAAACATGGGGGTTTAGCCATGTCACCGCCAGCATAGTAGCGATAATTTTCCAGCGGCCCTGCTTCATCACCTCGGCGCTGGCCAGTTCCAGGTTACTGCTCATCGCCGTTTTTAACGCCCCGAAACCGTACCAGAGTAAAAATGCCACCCCACCCCAGGTGACAAGCGCCATCAGCCATGGTGACTGCATCAGCAAGGCGCTACCGCCAAAGATCCCCGCGCAAATCAGCACTAAGTCGCTGATAGCGCAGAGTAAAGCAATCATGATGTGATACTGGCGACGGATCCCCTGATTCATCACGAAGGCGTTTTGCGGACCGAGCGGAAGTATCATAGCCGCACCAAGTGCAAGCCCTTGAAAATAATACGATAACACGTTAATCATCCCGAACTGTTTCTCTTAGGAGCAGACTATAGCGCGGGGAAAACATTAGCGGAAATGGATAATTTTAATCAGGGATAAGAAGAATTAATACCCAGGGGGGGGGGGAAATGCCGGATGACGGCTGACGCCTTATCCGGCCTACAAAACCTGCGGGCCCGGTAAGCGATAGCGCCACCGGGCACGCGATTACTCTGCCGCGCTCTCTTTCACACGCTTGAAGTTCACATCCATCTGCGGGTACGGGAAGCTGATACCGTTGGCGTCAAACTCGCGTTTAATACGCTCCAGTACGTCCCAGTAGACGCTTTGCAGATCGCTACTGTTGCTCCAGACGCGTACCACAAAATTGATCGAGGAAGCGCCCAGCTCATTCAGGCGCACCGTCATTTCACGATCTTTAAGGATACGCTCGTCAGACTGAATGATATCGGTGAGGATTTTTTTCACCTGATCGATATCGGAGTCGTAAGCCACGCCGATGATAAATTCGTTACGACGAACCGGCTCACGAGAGAAGTTAATGATGTTTCCGGCAATGATTTTACCGTTTGGGATCACCACAATCTTACCGTCTACGGTACGCATAGTCGTGGAGAAAATCTGCACGTTGAGTACGGTTCCCGCTACGCCGCCGAGGTCTACATACTCACCTGCGCGGAACGGACGGAACATCACCAGCAGCACGCCAGCGGCGAGGTTGGACAGCGAACCTTGCAGCGCCAGACCAACGGCTAAACCTGCGGCACCGAGAACGGCAATCACAGAAGCGGTTTGTACCCCAACGCGACCCAGAGCGGCAATCAGCGTGAACGCGATAATACCGTAGCGCACCAGTGCGGAGAGGAAGTCAGCAACGGTTGCATCAATTTTACGTGCCACCATCAGGCGGTTAACGGTGTTTGATACGATTCGCGCCACAATCATACCGATAATGACAATGGCGATGGCCGCAACGATGTTGACGGCATAGCTTAACAGCAGCTCCTGATTGCGGACCAGCCAGGTGCCCGCACCATTTATGCTGTCGACAACATTCAAATCTTCCATTCAATATTCCTTTTTTGCTTACCCAAATGGGAAAAATAAAGCCGTCCCAACGGGACTGGCAATCTGACAAGGGTAAACAATAAACCTGGATTTTGCCAAACAGATCACAGAATTCTCTGCCAGCAGCATATTGAAATGGCAATAAAAAAGGCCCGCATTTGCGGGCCTCATGTCACGTAGAACGGCGTAAATTACAGAACGTCAACCGCGTTCAGTTCTTTGAAAGCCTGTTCCAGACGGGTGATCATGGTTGCCTGACCAGCACGCAGCCATACGCGCGGATCGTAGTATTTCTTGTTCGGCTGATCTTCGCCTTTCGGGTTGCCCAGCTGGCCCTGCAGGTAAGCTTCGTTCGCTTTGTAGTAGTTCAGAACACCTTCCCAGGTAGCCCATTGGGTATCGGTGTCGATGTTCATTTTCACTACGCCATAGCTTACGGAGTCTTTGATTTCCTGAGCAGTAGAACCGGAACCGCCGTGGAAGACGAAGTTCAGGCTGTTGTGCGGCAGGTTATGTTTCTTAGAAACATAGTCCTGAGAGTCGCGCAGGATGGTCGGTGTCAGAACAACGTTACCCGGCTTATAAACGCCGTGTACGTTACCGAAGGAAGCTGCGATGGTGAAACGCGGGCTGATTTTGCTCAGCTCGGTGTATGCGTAATCAACGTCTTCCGGCTGGGTGTACAGTGCAGAAGCGTCCATGTGGCTGTTGTCCACGCCGTCTTCTTCGCCACCGGTGCAACCCAGTTCGATTTCCAGGGTCATGCCCATTTTGGACATGCGCGCCAGGTATTTGGAGCAGATTTCGATGTTCTCTTCCAGAGACTCTTCAGACAGGTCGATCATGTGAGAAGAGAACAGCGGTTTGCCGGTTGCTGCGAAGTGTTTTTCACCCGCGTCCAGCAGACCGTCGATCCACGGCAGCAGTTTCTTCGCGCAGTGGTCAGTGTGCAGGATAACCGGAACACCGTAGTGTTCAGCCATCTGGTGAACGTGATGCGCGCCAGAGATAGCACCCAGGATTGCAGCGCCCTGAGGAACGTCAGACTTCACGCCTTTACCCGCGATGAAAGAAGCACCACCGTTGGAGAACTGTACGATTACCGGCGCTTTAACTTTTGCAGCGGTTTCCAGAACGGCGTTGATGGAGTCGGTACCAACGCAGTTAACAGCTGGCAGGGCAAAGTTGTTTTCTTTTGCTACCTGGAAAACTTTCTGTACGTCATCACCAGTGATTACGCCTGGTTTTACGAAATCAAAAATTTTAGACATATTACGAATCCTGTATCTTCGGCCTTGGAAAGGGCGCGCGCTCTAAAGCGCGCTAATAATTGGGCAGGTTTCCCTGCCCATTAAATGCTTACTTTTTAGCGCGCTCTTCGAGCATCGCTACTGCTGGCAATACTTTACCTTCCACGAATTCGAGGAAAGCGCCGCCGCCAGTGGAGATGTAGGAGATTTTGTCAGCAATGCCGAACAGGTCGATTGCTGCCAAGGTGTCACCGCCGCCTGCGATAGAGAACGCTTCGCTGTCTGCGATAGCGTTAGCAACGATTTCAGTACCTTTGCGGAAGTTCGGGAATTCGAACACGCCAACCGGGCCATTCCACAGAATGGTTTTCGCATTTTTCAGGATGTCAGCCAGCTGCTGTGCAGAAGCGTCGCCGATGTCCAGGATCTGCTCGTCTTCTTTCACATCGCTAACGGACTTCAGAGTAGCCGGTGCAGTTTCAGAGAATTCAGTCGCTACGCGAACGTCAGTCGGGACCGGGATGTCGCAAGTGGTCAGCAGACGCTTAGCTTCGTCAACCAGGTCAGCTTCGTACAGGGATTTACCCACGTTGTGGCCTTGAGCGGCAACGAAGGTGTTCGCGATACCACCGCCAACGATCAGCTGGTCAGCGATTTTTGACAGAGAATCCAGAACGGTCAGTTTGGTGGAAACTTTAGAACCGCCAACGATAGCAACCATCGGACGAGCAGGTTCTTTCAGTGCTTTACCCAGCGCATCCAGCTCAGCAGCCAGCAGCGGACCTGCGCAAGCTACATCAGCGAATTTACCGATACCGTGAGTAGAAGCCTGTGCACGGTGAGCTGTACCGAAAGCGTCCATTACGAATACGTCGCACAGCGCAGCATATTTTTTGGACAGTGCTTCGTCGTCTTTCTTCTCGCCTTTGTTGAAGCGAACGTTTTCCAGAACCACCAGTTCACCGGCAGCGACTTCAACGCCGTCCAGGTAATCTTTTACCAGGCGAACCGGAGCAGACAGTTTGTCTTTCAGGTAGTTAACTACCGGCAGCAGAGAGAATTCTTCGTTGTACTCGCCTTCGGTAGGACGACCCAGGTGGGAAGTTACCATCACTTTCGCACCCTGTTTCAGGGCCAGTTCGATGGTCGGCAGAGAAGCACGGATACGCGCATCGCTGGTTACTTTCCCTTCTTTAACTGGTACGTTCAGGTCCGCACGGATAAAAACGCGTTTACCAGCCAGATCCAGATCGGTCATCTTAATTACAGACATGGTGAATCCTCTCGTTGATTCATAAAGTTTTGTCGACGCTCAAGCGTCGAGCCTGAAACCAATAGCAGCCATCGCTAACGTAGTGTCGAGCATACGGTTAGCAAAGCCCCATTCATTATCACACCAGACCAGCGTTTTGATCAGGTGAGCGCCACTCACACGCGTTTGCGTACCATCAACGATGGCGCTGTGCGGGTCGTGGTTAAAATCTACAGAGACCAACGGTAATTCCGTATAGTCAACTATACCATGAAATGCACCTTGTGCTGCTTTTTGCAGCAACTGGTTGACTTCACTGGCTTTTACTGGTTTTTTCACCGTCACGCTTAAGTCGATCGCCGTCACATTTATGGTCGGTACACGCACCGCTATCGCTTCAAAACGATCGTTAAACTGCGGGAAAATTCGCGTGATGCCCGCCGCCAGTTTGGTATCAACCGGAATAATCGACTGGCTGGCCGCTCGCGTGCGACGCAGGTCAGGATGATAAGCATCAATAACCTGCTGATCGTGCATCGCAGAGTGGATCGTGGTGACGGTACCAGACTCAATGCCGTAAGCATCATCCAGCAATTTAATGACGGGTATTATGCAATTCGTGGTGCAGGAAGCGTTGGAAACGATCCGGTGCTCAGCGCGCAGCTGATCCTGATTAACGCCATACACAACGGTTGCGTCGATGTCGTGACTACCAGGATGTGAAAAGAGCACTTTTTTTGCACCAGCGGCAATATGCGCCTCGCCGTGTTCGCGATTGCCGAAGACCCCCGTACAATCCAGCACGATGTCGACACCCAGTTCGCGCCATGGAAGTGCATCGAGTGTTCGCTCATGCAGAATGCGGATAGCGTCATCGCCAACGATGAGCTGGTCACGTTCCTGACGAACATCCCAGGCAAAACGTCCATGGCTGGTGTCATATTTCAACAAATGCGCCATGCCTGCAGCATCCGCAAGTTCGTTGATTGCCACCACGGTGATTTCCGCCCGACGCCCGGATTCATACAAAGCACGAACCACGTTGCGTCCGATGCGACCGAAACCATTAATCGCTACGCGTACGGTCATAGGTCTCCTGCAAGGATTTCTCAGAAACGATGTGGCAGACAGAGTAATGCAGCAAATCGCTCAGGGAAACCTTACCTGTCGCAAACTGCGACTAATTGGTTAATTGTCGAACATTTAATCGACTGAAACGCTTCAGCTAGAATAAGCGAAACGAGGAATAAAAGGAATGTTTGTCCAGCAACAGAACACAGTTATCTGACTTGCGTCACATTTTAACGCCCTTCAACGCTAAATTTATTCCATATTCCAGAATGACGAATAACCGTAGCAAAATTATTTCATTGTCGTGTTACACACCCTGATTTAAATCAGAAAGCCCCCTAACCTGCATCTAATCACCAGCGCGAGGTCCGAGTCCCGGAGCCCTTCAACGATGCCGCAGACGGTCTGGATAGCAGACTGCGCCGTGCGATTGCGCAACGCGCGGCGCGTTCCGGAAAAGCAAAAAAAAACGGGCCGCCTGAGCGACCCGTTTTCACCTGTAATCGAAATTACAGCAGTTCTTTAGCTTTCGCGACAACGTTGTCTACGGTGAAGCCGAACTCTTCAAACAGCAGCTCTGCCGGAGCAGACTCACCAAAGGTGGTCATACCGACGATTGCGCCGTTCAGGCCCACGTATTTGAACCAGTAGTCCGCGATACCTGCTTCCACTGCAACGCGAGCGGAAACCGCTTTCGGCAGCACAGACTCACGGTAAGCGGCATCCTGTTTGTCGAACGCGTCGGTAGACGGCATGGAAACCACGCGAGCCTTCACGCCTTCGGCAGTCAGTTTGTCCCACGCAGCCACAGCCAGCTCAACTTCAGAACCGGTAGCGATGAAGATCAGTTCCGGCTGACCGTCGCAGTCTTTCAGCACGTAACCACCGCGAGCGATGTTTGCCAGTTGCTCTTCGGTACGCTCCTGCTGTGCCAGGTTCTGGCGGGAGAGGATCAGCGCGGTCGGGCCGTCCTGACGCTCAACACCGTATTTCCACGCAACGGCGGATTCAACCTGGTCACACGGACGCCATGTGCTCATGTTCGGGGTCACACGCAGAGAAGCAACCTGCTCTACCGGCTGGTGAGTCGGGCCGTCTTCGCCCAGACCGATGGAGTCGTGGGTGTAGACCATGACCTGACGCTGTTTCATCAGCGCAGCCATACGCACCGCGTTACGGGCATATTCCACAAACATCAGGAAGGTGGAGGTGTACGGCAGGAAACCACCGTGCAGGGAGATACCGTTCGCAATAGCGGTCATACCGAATTCACGCACACCGTAATGGATGTAGTTACCGGCAGTATCTTCGTTAATCGCTTTCGAACCAGACCACAGCGTCAGGTTAGACGGTGCCAGGTCAGCGGAGCCGCCGAGGAATTCAGGCAGCAGAGGACCGAAGGCTTCAATCGCGTTCTGAGAAGCTTTACGGCTGGCGATTTTCGCCGGATTAGCCTGCAGCTTAGCAATGAACTCGTTCGCTTTGGCGTCGAAGTCAGACGGCATTTCACCTTTCATACGACGGGTGAATTCAGCCGCTTCCTGCGGGTAGGCTTTCGCATAAGCAGCGAACTTCTCGTTCCATGCAGCTTCTTTTGCCTGACCGGCTTCTTTCGCATCCCACTGCGCGTAGATTTCAGACGGGATTTCGAACGGCGCGTATTTCCAGCCCAGCTGTTCACGGGTCAGTGCGATTTCTGCATCGCCCAGCGGTGCACCGTGAGAGTCGTGAGTACCCGCTTTGTTCGGAGAACCGAAACCGATGATGGTTTTGCACATCAGCAGGGACGGTTTGTCGGTCACTGCGCGTGCTTCTTCTACTGCGCGCTTAATCGCGTCAGCATCGTGGCCATCAACACCACGAACCACATGCCAGCCGTAAGCTTCAAAACGCTTCGCGGTGTCATCGGTGAACCAACCTTCAACGTGGCCATCGATAGAGATGCCGTTGTCATCGTAGAACGCAACCAGTTTGCCCAGCTTCAGCGTACCAGCCAGGGAACATACCTCGTGAGAGATACCTTCCATCATGCAGCCGTCGCCCATGAAAGCATAGGTGAAGTGGTCAACGATGTCGTGACCTGGACGGTTAAACTGCGCCGCCAGCGTTTTTTCAGCGATAGCCATACCCACTGCATTCGCAATGCCCTGACCCAGAGGACCTGTAGTGGTTTCAACACCCGCGGTGTAACCCACTTCCGGGTGACCCGGAGTTTTGGAGTGCAGCTGACGGAAGTTCTGCAGCTCGGACATCGGCAGATCGTAGCCGGTGAGGTGCAGCAGGCTATAAATCAGCATGGAGCCGTGGCCGTTGGACAGCACGAAGCGGTCACGGTCAGCCCAGGACGGGTTAGTCGGGTTGTGGTTCAGGAAATCACGCCACAGGACTTCGGCAATGTCAGCCATACCCATCGGGGCACCCGGGTGACCGGATTTGGCTTTCTGTACTGCGTCCATGCTCAGCGCACGAATAGCATTGGCAAGCTCTTTACGTGAGGACATTTTGACTCCAGATCGGATAATGAAGGCTGAGCCCTTAACGACTTGACGACAGCGCGTTTTGGGCTACGCCGGAAAAAAGTGCCAACAATGTAACCCAAGCCGCGTGTCATGTACATGGAGCATCCTTTTGCCGCTTCAGAAATCTCTGGATCATGCGCGCAAGTTGCGCAATCTTCTCGCCCGCGTATTGTTCTTTTCTTTATACTTAGGCCGAGCGTCGGTTCACCTGCAAACGACGTAATTTTTAGAATAATCCTGACTTTGTGCGGAAGAGAAAAAATGAAAATTCGCGCTTTACTGCTTGCTACGAGCATGGCTGCGGCATTGACCGGCTGCCAGAACATGGACTCCAACGGACTGCTTTCTTCTGGCGCGGAGGCTTTTCAGGCCTACAGTCTGAGCGATGCTCAGGTAAAAGCGCTGAGCGATCAGGCCTGTAAAGATATGGACAGCAAGGCTACTATCGCCCCGACCAGCAGCGAGTACGCAACGCGTCTTGGCAAAATCGCCGCCGCGCTTGGCGATAACATTAACGGCCAGCCGGTGAACTACAAAGTCTATATGGCGAAAGATGTGAATGCCTTTGCCATGGCAAACGGCTGTATCCGCGTGTACAGCGGCCTGATGGATATGATGACCGACAACGAAGTCGAAGCGGTGATCGGCCATGAAATGGGCCACGTCGCGCTGGGTCACGTGAAAAAAGGTATGCAGGTTGCGCTGGGTACCAACGCTGTACGTGCAGCGGCGGCATCCGCTGGCGGCATTGTCGGCAGCCTGTCGCAGTCGCAATTGGGCGATCTTGGCGAGAAACTGGTGAACTCGCAGTTCTCCCAGCGTCAGGAATCCGAGGCGGATGATTACTCGTATGATTTGTTGCGCAAACGCGGGATCAATCCGGCAGGTTTAGCCACCAGCTTTGAGAAACTGGCCAAACTGGAAGCTGGACGTCAAAGCTCAATGTTTGACGATCACCCGGCATCCGCAGAACGTGCGCAACATATTCGCGATCGCATGAGCGCCGACGGGATCAAATAACCGTTAATCGTGCCGGATGCGGCGTGAACGCCTTATCCGGCCTACAAACATCAACCAGCTGTAGGCCGGATAAGCGTTAGCGCCATCCGGCAAAACAACTTACTCGCCTTTTTTCGCTGCCTGGATGTACAGCATTTCCAGAGCCAGCGTAGCCGCCGCCAGCGCGGTGATCTCTGACTGATCGTAGGCCGGAGCCACTTCAACAACATCCATCCCGACGATGTTCAGATCTTTCAGACCACGAACCAGCTTGATCGCGCGGTCAGAAGTCAGACCGCCGATCACTGGCGTACCGGTACCCGGCGCAAATGCTGGATCCAGGCAGTCGATATCAAAGGTCAGATACACCGGCATATCACCGACAATCTGCTTAACCTGGGCGATGATGTCATCTACGCTGCGATCGTTCACCTGGCAAGCATCCAGCACGGTAAAGCCGTTGTCTTTGTCGAATTCGGTACGAATACCAATCTGCACAGAGTGATTCGGATCGATCAGCCCTTCGTTCGGCGCAGTGTAGAACATGGTGCCGTGGTCGAATTCGCAGCCGTTCGCGTAGGTATCGGTGTGGGCATCAAAATGCACCAGCGCCATTTTACCAAAATGCTTAGCGTGCGCGCGCAACAGCGGCAGCGTGACGAAGTGGTCGCCGCCGAAGGAGAGCATGCGCTTACCGGCAGAAAGCAGTTTCTCAGCATGAGCCTGCAGTTTTTCACTCATTTCACGCGCATCACCGAAGGCATAAACCAGATCGCCGCAGTCCACCACGTTCAGGCGCTCGCGCATATCGAAGTTCCACGGGAAGCGGTTATGCTCCCACGCCAGGTTAGTGGAAACCTGACGGATCGCCGCCGGACCATGACGCCCGCCCGCACGACCAGACGTTGCCATATCAAACGGTACGCCGGTGATCACCCAATCGGCGTCGCTGTCGTATGGCATGAAGTTCATCGGCAGACGTAAAAAACCAAAGGCGTTAGAAACCAGGGAGTTGTCGTATTGATGACCTAAGGTGCTCATGGCAAAAACCTCATATTCGTCGGTATAAAAAAACCCTTCCGCGTCGTTAGGCCCGACGAGGAAGGGTTAGATTTTTTAAAACACATTTTGTGCAATTATCGCCTTAAAACTTCCCCGCTTCAAGCAGCTCGTTATTGACGACATGGCGGAGGGGCGTAATCATTACTGTCCGCCGGGAAGGCCTGCGCGGAGCAAGGCGGGAGTTTTTTGACGGCCGGCCCCTGCAAAGCAAAGGCGGCAAAACCAATCACTCCAATGTTGCGCACGTCTCCCTGCGCAGAGTTAGCGGCGTAGGCGTCAGAAACATCGGAAAACTGAAATGCCGCTTCAGTATGCTTGTCTTTTCTGAACCCTTTGATTGCCAGTGAATCTCCTGCATTAACAATATAGCCGCTATTATTCAGCGAACCAGGTTTACCGTTAAGTACATCAAGCCCATCCACTGTCGCCACGATTTCATAGTTTGTATCTCGGCTATAATTGCGCACATATAATTGATAATTTGCCCCTACTTTGGCAGGAAGCCTATATTGCCATTGGCCAACTGATGAGTTGTAAAAACGGGTAATAGGTACGGAATTAAAATTAGCATCGCGAACGGCATATTCCAAGTCACTAATGCGTATGCTGTATACTCTATCGTAACCCGTCGAATGCTTTGCGGAGTAATTTATTAATATAACTTCAGCAGGATCGCGCTCCGCACGTTCTACCGATACGCCCGTTACCGTTGAGCGAACGTCTTCGCCCCAGGCCGTGCCTATAGCTGGCGAAGATGCACTGCTATACTGTACTGGCCCAGAACACCCACCAGCAAGTAAAAAAATCACGGCAAAAAAGACGTTCCACTTTAATCCCTTCATCTCGATTCCCTTTCTGTTTCCGATTTATTACAGCGGCAACAGTAGGTGTATTAAAAAATAAAAGAAAGGGTTGTGGCTATATTTCAGATTCCATCAATAAAAAAAGAGCCGGATTATATAAATAAGCCGGCCCTCAAGCAGATATGTCTTAATTACTCGTCTTCGAGATAAGTATAACCGTACAGACCGGCCTCAAACTCTTCGAGGAACTGTTGCTGCAGCTCGGTATCCAGATCGGTGTTTTTCACCTGGTCACGGAACTGCGTCAGCAGGGTATTCGGATCCAACTGCACGTACTGCAGCATATCCGCCACGGTATCCCCTTCGTCGGACAGCTCAACTTCTACGCTGCCGTCAGGGAAGACGAACACGTCAACCGCTTCGGTATCACCAAACAGGTTGTGCATGTTGCCGAGGATCTCCTGGTACGCACCCACCATAAAGAAGCCCAGCATCGGCGGGTTCTCCGGGTCATATTCCGGCATCGGCATGGTGGTCGCAATGCCATCACCGTCAACGTAGTGGTCGATAGCGCCATCAGAGTCACAGGTTATATCCAACAGCACCGCGCGGCGCTCAGGTACCTGATTCAGTCCTTCCAGCGGCATTACCGGGAACAGCTGATCGATCCCCCACGCATCTGGCATCGACTGGAACAGCGAGAAGTTGACGTAAATCTTATCCGCCATACGCTCCTGCAGCTCGTCGATAATCGGGCGATGCGCGCGGTTGCTCGGGTCGAGTTGTTTCTGCACTTCATGGCACATGTTCAGATAAAGCTGCTCAGCCCACGCACGCTCTTGCAGGCTAAAGGTACCTGAAGAGTAACCAACGTGAATATCGTGCAGATCCATCTGGCTGTCGTGCAGCCATTCACGCAGCGAACGGCGAGTTCCCGGTTCATGCATTTCTTGCCAGGTTTCCCACATGCTTTGCAGAGCACGCGGCGCATCATCAGCCGGAGGCGTTGCTTCTGTGTGTTCGCTACGCTCAACGCCGATAATGTTTGATACCAGCACGGTATGGTGCGCGGTAACCGCGCGGCCAGACTCGGTGATTACCGTCGGATGCGGCAGACCGTGTTCTTCGCAGGCGTCGCCAATAGCCCAGATGATGTTGTTGGCGTATTCGTTCAGGCCGTAGTTTACGGAACAGTCAGACTGCGAACGGGTACCTTCGTAATCCACGCCCAGACCACCGCCCACGTCGAAGCACTGGATATTGACGCCAAGCTTGTGCAGCTCAACGTAGAAACGCGCCGATTCACGTACGCCGGTGGCAATATCACGAATGTTCGCCATCTGCGAGCCAAGGTGGAAGTGCAGCAACTGAATGCTGTCCAGACGACCGCGCTCGCGCAGAATTTCGACCAGTTGCAGCACCTGGTTTGCCGCCAGGCCGAATTTCGATTTTTCCCCGCCGGAGGACTGCCACTTGCCAGAGCCCTGCGACGCCAGACGCGCACGCACGCCCAGACGCGGAACGACATTCAGGCGTTCAGCTTCATCCAGCACGATTGCAATTTCAGACATCTTCTCGATGACCAGATAGACCTTATGGCCCATCTTCTCGCCAATCAGCGCCAGACGGATATATTCGCGGTCTTTATAACCGTTACACACGATCACGCTACGGGTCATTCCGGCATGAGCCAGAACGGCCATCAGTTCAGCTTTGGAACCCGCTTCCAGTCCCAGCGGTTCGCCGGAGTGGATCAGCGATTCAATCACGCGGCGGTGCTGGTTGACCTTGATCGGGTAAACGAGGAAATAGTCACCGTTGTAACCGTAAGATTCACGGGCACGTTTAAACGCGGCGTTAATCGAACGCAGACGGTGTTGCAGGATCTGCGGGAAGCAGAACAATGCAGGCAAACGCTGGCCCTGCGCTTCTCGGGCTTTCACCAACTCAGCAAGGTCAACGCGCGCTTCGGGTACGTCCGGATCCGGGCACACGCTGATGTGACCCAGTTCATTGACGTCGTAGTAGTTATTACCCCACCAGGCAATATTGTAAGTACGCAGCATCTTGCTGGCTTCCTGGGAACTCATTGCAACCTCCTGCATGGAGCGTAGTACACCGTGTTCGCCTGCTGACGAAGGCGAACCCAAAGAAATGTCGTCAGACATAGCGAACCTCAATTTTATTAACAAGTGTAAAACAGTTGACTACTATCGCAATCCGAAGACGCGATAACAACCCAAATACAGGCAGAATTTGCAGCAGATAGTGCTGACGCTCCGACTGTGCGACCGGTTTCTTTTTCATATCAATGTAAACACGTAACCGAACTTAATGCTGACGGTTCGGCGAAACCACGAGAAAACTCTTGTTTACCAAGAGCGCCCTTGTTCAGTTCTTAGTGACCGTTACCGGCTCTTGAGTCCTGAGATACGCCGAGATGGGTATACACTTCATCCTTCATGCAGCCACTTTGTTGGCTACGCTCATTCGCCCCAGTCACGTACTACTCGTACGTTCAGGGGACTCATTCACTTGCCGCCTCGACGCAGCATAAATGATTTTGTGTATATAACATCGACAGGTATGCAAAGCAGAGATGCAGATTGCGGGGGACATATGTACACCAGAACGGTGCGACAGATTCTGCAGAATACAACGGTTCATTATCTCGTATCACCTCCACGGTTGCTCCTTACGGAACGAACCCACAAGCCAAAGCTAAAGTTTTAACCCGGCTGGAAGTGGCAACACGATGAAAACGTCGTGTGCTTTTGTCTACCCTAAATAATTCGAGTTGCGGGAAGGCGGCAACGCAGAGAGTCCCCGGGAGCTTACATGAGTAAGTGACTGGGGCGAGCGAGGAAGCCAACGCACATGCAACTTGAAGTATGACGGATATGAGCCGCGCGCCGCGTTTTATACCGATAAGAAAGTCAAAAAGCAAAAGATAAATATGCACATTGCCAGCACCGTCAGGAAAAATTTCCAGTTACATTTTCAGTACAATGCGACCTCAATCAAAAAAAGCTGGAAATCAGGCGAAGAACTGTCCTAAAATAGCCGTCCAGATGTTAATCCATCTATACCGATTAACACTCAGACTGCCAGTGTCCGTCATCTGCAGACTCATGGTAGAATCTTCTACACATGGCTATTCCACTCGACAGTTTGAGCTAACCAAATTCTCCTTAGGTGAAATTAAATATGGCAAAACACCTTTTTACGTCCGAGTCCGTATCAGAAGGGCATCCTGACAAAATCGCTGACCAAATCTCTGATGCTGTGCTGGATGCAATCCTGGAACAGGATCCAAAAGCACGCGTTGCCTGCGAAACCTACGTCAAAACCGGTATGGTTTTAGTTGGCGGTGAGATCACCACCAGCGCATGGGTTGATATCGAAGAGATCACCCGTAACACGGTTCGCGAAATTGGCTATGTGCATTCCGACATGGGCTTTGACGCCAACTCTTGCGCGGTACTGAGCGCGATTGGTAAACAGTCTCCGGACATCAACCAGGGTGTTGACCGTGCTGATCCGCTGGAACAGGGCGCAGGCGACCAGGGCCTGATGTTTGGTTATGCAACCAACGAAACCGACGTGCTGATGCCAGCACCTATTACCTATGCTCACCGTCTGGTGCAGCGTCAGGCTGAAGTGCGTAAAAACGGCACCTTATCCTGGCTGCGTCCGGATGCCAAAAGCCAGGTAACCTTCCAGTATGACGACGGCAAAATCGTCGGTATTGATGCGGTTGTTCTGTCTACTCAGCACTCTGAAGATATCGACCAGAAATCGCTGCAAGAAGCCGTTATGGAAGAGATCATCAAGCCGGTACTGCCGACTGAATGGCTGACCGCTTCGACCAAATTCTTCATCAACCCAACTGGTCGTTTCGTTATCGGCGGCCCGATGGGCGACTGCGGTCTGACCGGTCGTAAAATCATCGTTGATACCTACGGCGGCATGGCGCGTCACGGCGGCGGTGCATTCTCTGGTAAAGACCCGTCTAAAGTTGACCGTTCCGCAGCCTATGCAGCCCGTTACGTAGCGAAAAACATCGTTGCCGCAGGCCTGGCTGACCGTTGTGAGATTCAGGTTTCCTACGCAATCGGCGTGGCAGAACCGACATCTATCATGGTGGAAACGTTCGGTACTGAAAAAGTGCCTTCAGAGCAGTTGACTCTTCTGGTGCGTGAGTTCTTCGACCTGCGCCCGTATGGCCTGATTCAGATGCTGGATCTGCTGCACCCGATTTACAAAGAAACCGCTGCTTACGGTCACTTTGGTCGCGAACATTTCCCATGGGAAAAAACCGACAAAGCACAGTTGCTGCGCGACGCTGCCGGTCTGAAGTAATTTAAACCAGACTTAACGCTTATGAAGACCAGCCTCGCGCTGGTCTTTTTTTATACCTATTTCCTCTCCCACATCCATCACCAAACCGCGCTGATTACTATTGCTTTAAATGAAAATGAAAGCGATTACATCACACCATATTTCCCTCTACCTTGAATTAACATCTCTTATCCAGCACACTTGCATCACTGTTACATTATATTTCATCATTGTCTTAAATTCAGACGACCAACATTATTTAATCCCAATAAATAATGTTAACTTTCAATGAATTAACCAATAATCCGCATGAATGACAGTGTAATCGATTACACTAATGTGATGTGATTCGCATTTTTTTACCCCGTACTCACCTACCCTTAACATCAACAAAACTAGCTACCCAACCGGAGGGCATCATGCCTGACAATAAAAAAACGGGGCGTTCCAACAAAGCCATGACATTTTTTGTCTGCTTTCTGGCAGCCCTGGCTGGATTACTTTTTGGCCTGGATATCGGTGTTATTGCCGGTGCTTTACCGTTCATCACCGACGAGTTTCAAATTACCCCGCACACTCAGGAATGGGTGGTGAGCTCCATGATGTTTGGTGCGGCGGTAGGTGCTGTCGGCAGCGGTTGGCTCTCCTTCAAACTGGGACGCAAAAAAAGCCTGATGATCGGTGCGATCTTGTTTGTTGCGGGTTCACTGTTCTCCGCCGCTGCGCCAAACGTTGAAGTCCTGCTGGTTTCCCGCGTGCTGCTCGGCCTGGCTGTAGGCGTTGCGTCTTATACCGCGCCGCTGTACCTGTCTGAAATTGCCCCGGAAAAGATTCGTGGCAGCATGATCTCCATGTATCAGCTGATGATCACCATCGGTATTTTGGGCGCGTATCTTTCCGATACAGCGTTTAGCTACAGCGGCGCATGGCGCTGGATGCTGGGTGTAATCATCATCCCTGCCCTGCTGCTGCTGGTTGGCGTTATCTTCCTGCCGGACAGCCCACGTTGGTTTGCAGCTAAACGTCGTTTTGTTGATGCTGAACGCGTCCTGTTGCGTCTGCGTGACACCAGCGCAGAAGCCAAACGCGAGCTGGATGAAATCCGTGAAAGTCTGCAGGTGAAGCAGAGCGGCTGGGCGCTGTTTAAAGAAAACAGCAACTTCCGTCGCGCGGTATTCCTTGGCGTTCTGTTACAGGTGATGCAGCAGTTCACCGGGATGAACGTCATCATGTATTACGCACCGAAAATCTTTGAGCTGGCGGGCTACACCAACACCACCGAGCAGATGTGGGGGACTGTTATCGTCGGTCTGACCAACGTGCTGGCAACCTTTATCGCCATTGGCCTGGTTGACCGTTGGGGCCGCAAGCCTACGCTGATCCTTGGCTTTATCGTGATGGCCGTTGGTATGGGCGTGCTGGGTACAATGATGCACGTGGGGATTCACTCGGCATCCGCACAATACTTCGCAGTACTGATGCTGCTGATGTTTATCGTTGGCTTTGCCATGAGCGCCGGTCCGCTGATTTGGGTACTGTGCTCTGAAATCCAGCCGCTGAAAGGCCGCGATTTCGGCATCACCTGCTCTACTGCAACCAACTGGATTGCCAACATGATCGTCGGCGCAACCTTCCTGACGATGCTGAACTCACTGGGCAGCGCCAACACCTTCTGGGTCTACGGCGGCCTGAACGTACTGTTCATCTTCCTGACTCTGTGGCTGATCCCTGAAACTAAAAACGTCTCTCTGGAACACATTGAGCGTAACCTGATGAAGGGTCGTAAACTGCGCGAAATTGGCGCACACAACTAATCACCAAAGGCTTCCTCCCCAGCGGAGGAAGCCTTCCTCTTGCAGTCCCTTCCCTGTCGCACTATCCTCTGGCGTTATGAAAACCTCCCGTCTCCCTATCGCCATCCAGCAAGCCGTTATGCGTAGCCTGCGGGAAAAACTCGCCCAGGCCAATCTCAAGCTCGAACGCCAATACCCGGAGCCAAAGCTGGTTTACCAACAGCGCGGCACCGCCGCGGGCACTGCGTGGCTACAAACCTATGAAATTCGCCTTAATCCCGTCCTGCTGATGGAAAACGTCGACGCATTCATTAACGAAGTGGTACCCCATGAACTGGCGCATTTACTGGTGTGGAAGCACTTTGGGCGCGTGCCGCCACACGGGAAAGAGTGGAAATGGATGATGGAAAGCGTTTTGGGCGTACCGGCCCGGCGCACGCATCAGTTTGAACTGCAATCGGTGCAGCGCAAGACCTTTACTTACCGCTGTAAGTGTCAGGAGCACCAACTGACCGTCCGCCGCCATAACCGCGTTGTGCGCGGTGAGGCCACCTACCGCTGTGTTCACTGCGGCGAACCGCTGGTTGCAGAATAATCTTCAGAATTATCAGGAACTTTTCTGACCTAACTGATTGCATACTGGAATAACTTTCGCTACGTTGCGGGCTCGTTTTGACACGGAGTTTGTGATGTACCGTCATTTTTCTTTTGCTGCGGCCCTGTTAGCCGCTGCGTTTTCAGGCCCGGTTTTAGCCGAAGGCATCAACAGTTTTTCTCAGGCAAAAGCAGCAGGCGTAAAGGTGAACGCCGATGCGCCGGGCGATTTCTACTGCGGTTGTAAAATTAACTGGCAAGGCAAAAAAGGGGTCGTTGACCTCGAATCCTGCGGCTATAAAGTGCGAAAAAATGAAAACCGCGCCAGTCGAATTGAATGGGAGCACGTTGTCCCCGCCTGGCAATTTGGTCATCAGCGTCAGTGCTGGCAGGACGGAGGGCGTAAAAACTGCGCCAAAGATCCAGTCTATCGTAAGATGGAAAGCGACATGCATAACCTGCAACCTGCGGTGGGTGAGGTAAATGGCGATCGCGCTAACTTCATGTACAGCCAGTGGAACGGTGGCGAGGGTCAGTATGGGCAATGCGCCATGAAGGTCGACTTCAAAGAGAAAGTTGCCGAGCCGCCAGCCCGCGCCCGTGGTGCCATCGCTCGTACCTATTTTTACATGCGCGACCAGTACGATCTAACGCTCTCCCGCCAGCAAACTCAGCTTTTTAACGCCTGGAATAAGCAATATCCGGTCACCGACTGGGAGTGTGAGCGCGACGAACGCATTGCAAAGGTACAGGGGAACCATAACCCATATGTGCAACGCGCTTGCCAGGCGCAAAAGAGCTAACCTACACTAGCGTCAATATTTTTAACCATGCCCTGGCATTTCGTAGCCCAGGGCCATGACGCGGATGTTTAACTATGCGCATTCCTCGCATTTATCACCCTGAGCCAATCACTTCCGGCAGCCAAATTTCACTGTGTGAAGATGCAGCCAACCATATCGGCCGCGTGCTGCGTATGGGACCGGGCCAGGCGCTACAGCTGTTTGATGGCAGCAATCAGGTATTCGACGCTGAAATCACCCACGCCAGTAAAAAAAGCGTGGATGTGAAGGTACTTAACGCTGAACTCGACGATCGTGAGTCGCCGTTACACATCCACCTGGGTCAGGTGATGTCGCGCGGTGAAAAAATGGAATTTACTATCCAGAAATCGATCGAACTGGGTGTAAGCCTCATTACGCCACTTTTTTCTGAGCGCTGCGGCGTTAAACTGGACAGTGAACGCCTGAACAAGAAGCTCCAGCAGTGGCAGAAAATCGCCATTGCCGCCTGCGAACAGTGCGGTCGAAACCGGGTGCCCGAAATTCGCCCGGCAATGGATTTGGAAGCATGGTGCGCGGAACAGGACGAAGGTCTGAAACTGAACCTGCATCCGCGCGCCAGCGCCAGCATCAATACGCTGCCGCTGCCGGTGGAGCGCATCCGCTTGCTGATTGGCCCGGAAGGCGGGTTGTCGGCAGATGAAATTGCCATGACCGCACGTTATCAGTTTACTGATATTCTGTTAGGACCTCGCGTTCTGCGTACTGAGACAACCGCGCTCACCGCCATTACTGCGCTACAGGTGCGTTTTGGCGATCTGGGCTAAGGCATAAACGGAGAAGAAAATGATCAAGCTCGGCATCGTGATGGATCCCATCGCAAGCATCAACATCAAGAAAGATTCCAGCTTCGCTATGCTGCTGGAAGCGCAACGTCGCGGTTACGAAATTCATTATATGGAGATGGCCGATCTTTATCTGATCAACGGTGAAGCCCGCGCCCATACGCGTACCCTGAGCGTAGAGCAGAACTACGACAAATGGTATGAGTTCAAGAGCGAGCAGGATCTCCCGCTGGCAGACCTGGACGTTATTCTGATGCGTAAGGATCCGCCGTTTGATACCGAGTTCATCTACGCTACCTATATTCTGGAACGTGCAGAAGAAAAAGGGACGCTGATCGTCAACAAACCGCAGAGCCTGCGCGACTGCAACGAAAAGCTGTTCACCGCATGGTTTGCCGACCTGACGCCGGAAACGCTGGTCACGCGTAACAAAGCGCAGCTGAAAGCCTTCTGGCAAAAACACAGCGACATCATTCTCAAACCGCTGGATGGTATGGGCGGCGCATCTATTTTCCGTGTGAAGGAAGGCGACCCGAACCTTGGCGTCATTGCTGAAACGCTGACCGAGCACGGTACCCGCTACTGCATGGCGCAGAACTATCTGCCAGCAATTAAAGATGGCGATAAACGCGTCCTGGTGGTCGATGGCGAACCCGTTCCTTATTGCCTGGCGCGTATTCCGCAGGGCGGCGAAACCCGTGGCAACCTGGCCGCTGGCGGTCGTGGCGAGCCGCGTCCTTTGACCGACAGCGACTGGGAAATTGCACGTCGCATTGGGCCAACGCTGAAAGCGAAAGGTTTGATTTTTGTCGGTCTGGATATCATTGGCGATCGTCTGACGGAAATTAACGTTACCAGCCCAACCTGTATTCGTGAAATCGAAGCGGAGTTCCCGGTTTCGATTACCGGTATGCTGATGGATGCCATTGAGGCGCGTTTGCAGAAGTAAATACGTTGCCGGATAGCGACGCCATCGCGTCTTATCCGGCCTGAAATTGCACCCCGCAGACCGGATTAGGCGAAGCCGTCATCCGGCAATGCTATCTTCAGAGGGTGACATCTTCGAGCTTTGCCCACATACTGGGCTCTGTTGCTTTTTTGAACCAGGAAACAGAACCTCTGACAATGAATTTACAGCATCACTTTCTTATTGCCATGCCTGCTCTCCAGGATCCGATTTTCCGCCGTTCCGTGGTGTACATCTGTGAACATAATGAGAACGGAGCAATGGGGATTATCGTTAATAAGCCTCTGGAAAACTTACAAATTGAAGGGATTCTGGAAAAGCTGAAGATTACCCCAGAAGAACGCGATCCGGCCATTCGTCTGGATAAACCAGTGATGCTCGGCGGCCCGCTGGCGGAAGACCGTGGATTTATTCTCCACACTCCACCGTCACGCTTTGCCTCCAGTATTCGCATCTCAGATAACACCATCATCACAACCTCCCGCGATGTACTAGAAACCCTGGGTACGCAGGAGCAACCGTCCGAAGTGCTGGTTGCGCTGGGTTATTCATCATGGGAAAAAGGTCAACTGGAACAAGAGCTACTGGATAACGCCTGGCTCACGGCGCCCGCAGACCTCAACATCTTATTCAAAACGCCGATTGCCGACCGCTGGCGCGATGCGGCGAAGCTTATCGGGATAGATATTCAGACCATGCCTGGCGTGGCGGGACATGCCTGATGAGCGGAACATTACTCTCTTTTGATTTTGGTACGAAAAGTATTGGTGTTGCTGTTGGTCAGCGCATTACCGGTACGGCCAGACCGTTGCCCGCCATTAAGGCGCAGGACGGTACGCCAGACTGGAGTTTGATTGAACGCCTGCTGAAAGAATGGCAGCCGGATGAAATCATTGTCGGCCTACCACTCAACATGGATGGCACAGAACAGCCCCTTACCGCGCGCGCGCGTAAGTTCGCTAACCGTATTCACGGCCGCTTTGGCGTAACCGTAACGCTGCACGATGAACGCTTGAGCACCGTCGAGGCCCGCTCCGGCCTGTTCGAACAAGGCGGATACCGGGCGTTGAATAAAGGCAAAGTGGACTCCGCTTCTGCCGTTATTATTCTCGAAAGCTATTTCGAGCAGGGCTACTAAAGCCGACCCTGCGCCTGGCGCTGCTGCTGGCTCTGCGTAAACGTCTGCATACCTGTCTGCTGCCCGGTTTGAATTACGCCGGGTAGCTGATGCGTTTTCCCTTCACGAATCAAATTGCCCACGGCTGGCGTGTTGACGAGCAGCTCAAATAGCGCCACGCGTCCTCCCAGCTTATCTTCCTCCAGCTTTTGCGAAAGTACCGCCCGCAGGCTGTCTGCTAACTGGTTACGCACCGGATCCTTCTCTGTTGCCGAAAAGGTGTCCACCAGCCGCGCGATGGCCTGTGCCGCCCCTCGCGTATGTAACGTTGCCAGCACCAGATGCCCGGTTTCCGCTGCCGTTAATGCCAGACGAATGGTTTCCGCGTCGCGCAGTTCGCCCAGCAAAATGACGTCGGGATCTTCGCGCAGCGCGCCGCGCAAACCGGCGGCGAAAGAAGCGCAGTGTACGCCCACCTCCCGTTGGTGAATAAGACAACGCTGGCTGGTGTAGCGATATTCAATCGGGTCTTCCAGCGTCAGAATATGCCCCGCAACATGCTGATTCAGGTACTCTACCATCGCCGCAAGAGTCGTTGATTTACCGCTACCGGTAGCGCCTGTCACCAGAATTAACCCATTTTCACTGCGCAGCAGTTCAGGTATGACGTCAGGGGTCTGGAGATCGTCTAAACGTGGGCAATCAAGCGGGAGCAATCTTAGCGCCAGCGAGGTTCCCTGTTGATGAGCAAAAGCACTGGCGCGCAGCCGCCGGGAACCTGCCAGCGCAATAGCAAAATCAATCTGCCCCTGTTCCTGCCACTGTACCTGTTGTTGCTCACTGAGCCAGCACATCAGCAGATTCTCCACGTCAGGCGTAGTAAAGGGTGCGATTTCGACTTTTCCACGTATGCGCCAGCGCGCAGGCCATGCATTGCACAGGTGTAGATCCGACACGTTATGCTTTACACTAAGGGCCACTATTTCTTCCATATTCATATGAACATCCTCGGAAAATGAACGATATCGCGCATAACCTGGCACATGTCCGGGACAAAATCTCAGCCGCCGCGACGCGTTGCGGGCGGTCTTCAGAAGAAGTTACGTTGCTTGCAGTCAGTAAAACCAAACCTGCGAGCGCCATCGAAGAAGCCATTACCGCAGGATTATTTTCAATTGGTGAAAACAATAACTAATGGCGAGTAGCCACGCTCTTGATTTTCCATACACCATTTTCTTCTACCATGCAGTCAATGACTTTTTGAGATGACTCACCTGTTCCAAATGTCAAATAGACATTGGTACAAATAGGATCAGTTATAGTTAGATCAATACTAATATGCTTACTCCAGTCTTCATTTGCAAAATCCTGAACCTTTAGAAAATAATCCTCTTCAAGCTCATTGTTCATATAAGCTTGTTTTAATTCATTCAATGTATCAATACTAACAAAAGGCTCTAATGCCGTCGGGTTATCTGCAACTGGGATGATATTATGAGTAATCTGCTTTATATACCAGGCATTGAATTTTAATGCTTGCATATCAGCAGGAACTATTTCTGCCATAGCAAATGATGAGAATAGAAAAGTAAATAATATTAATCGCTTCATCAGTTGTGCCTATATAATTTATACGAAGGCTGACTTTTACGATAACCAGGTCCGGGGTACACGCCATGTTCCTGCTTGAAATCTGACCACCAGTAATGCCCATCAAAAATCGCCATATGACCTGCTGTATTTCCTCCAGTATATGGTTGGATTATAGCAACATCACCTTTTATAGGATTCCCATATACTTCACGAAAACCAGCTAATACTAAATATTTACCCATATTTTTAGCATTATCATGATGTAATGATACGCCGCCATGTTCGATAGCTGCTGTTACTGCCCTGGCACAATAACCCGTAGCGTGTGGATGAGCATTATGTCTAACAAAATTTATAGCGGCTTCTTTATTCCACATTTACAACACCTCATTTATAAATGAAGAATATTAAATATCACAAAGCGAACCATTAGCATGAACATTAAATGCTTCCAACTCCATTTATTGACATCATCACCATGTCCCAAACTTATATTTGCAATGTGTATTATCGTTTAGTTATAAAATAAGCAACAATATTCCCCCCACCAATCAAGCAATAGCTTAATTTTATTAGAGATATAATTTTACACCTGTTTTTATTACTTTAAACCTTTAAATTAAAGCGAACTTGAGCTAAATAAAAACGAATTAAAAATTCTATTTGTTAAATCTGTTTACATCTTCCTACAGACTCACATTTTGTACTCAGCACATCCACAGTCCCACCAGGCGTAGTAAATGGTGCGATTTCGACTTTTCCACGTATGCGCCAGCGCGCAGGCCATGCATTGCACAGGTGTAGATCCGACACGTTATGCTTTACACTAAGGGCCACTATTTCTTCCATATTCATATGAACATCCTCGGAAAATGAACGATATCGCGCATAACCTGGCACATGTCCGGGACAAAATCTCAGCCGCCGCGACGCGTTGCGGGCGGTCTTCAGAAGAAGTTACATTGCTTGCAGTCAGCAAAACCAAACCTGCGAGCGCCATCGAAGAAGCCATTGCCGCCGGGCAGCGTGCCTTCGGTGAAAACTATGTGCAGGAAGGGGTGGATAAAATCCGCTACTTCCAGGAAAAAGGCGTCAACGATCTGCAGTGGCACTTTATCGGCCCGCTGCAGTCCAACAAAAGTCGTCTGGTCGCTGAGCACTTTGACTGGTGCCATACGATCGACCGTCTGCGTATCGCTGCCCGTCTGAGCGAACAGCGCCCGGCGGAACTGCCGCCGCTCAATGTACTGATTCAAATTAATATCAGCGATGAGAACAGTAAGTCAGGAATTCCGCTGGCAGAGCTTGATGCACTGGCCGCTGAAGTCGCTGTACTGCCGCGCATTACCCTGCGTGGTCTGATGGCGATTCCGGCTCCAGAGTCAGATTATGTAAGGCAGTTTGAAGTTGCACAGCAAATGGCGGTAGCATTTGCCGGGTTGAAAACACGCTACCCAGGCATCGACACTCTCTCACTGGGAATGTCTGATGATATGGATGCCGCCATCGCGGCGGGTAGCACGATGGTGCGCATTGGCACTGCCATTTTTGGTGCTCGTGATTACACTAAAAAATAAGGAAAACTAAGGAACACCATGAATACGTTGACCTTCCTGCTCTCAACGGTAATTGAGCTGTATACCATGGCGCTGCTGCTGCGCGTGTGGATGCAATGGTCTCGCTGCGATTTTTACAACCCGTTCTCGCAGTTTATAGTGAAAATCACTCAGCCCATCATTGGGCCGTTACGCCGCATTATTCCCCCGATGGGGCCGATCGACAGCGCCTCGGCATTAGTTGCGCTCGTTCTCAGCTTTATCAAAGCAATCGTGCTGTTTAAGGTGGTCACGTTCCAGCCGATCATCTGGATCGCCGCCGTACTGATTGTCCTGAAGACTATCGGGCTGTTGATTTTCTGGGTGCTGCTTGTGATGGCGATTATGAGCTGGGTCAGCCAGGGCCGCAGTCCTGTAGAGTACGTGCTGATTCAACTGGCAGATCCGCTGCTGCGTCCTATCCGTCGCATACTTCCAGGCATGGGCGGGATCGATTTCTCCCCAATGATTCTGGTTCTGCTGCTCTACGTTATTAACATGGGCATCGCGGAAGTGT
Organism: Citrobacter portucalensis; assembly: GCF_002042885.1. Taxonomy (GTDB): domain Bacteria; phylum Pseudomonadota; class Gammaproteobacteria; order Enterobacterales; family Enterobacteriaceae; genus Citrobacter; species Citrobacter portucalensis. The sequence continues at coordinate 93,359 of NZ_MVFY01000002.1, read as the reverse complement.
TGCAGGCGACAGGCAACATGCTGCTGCCGGGGCTGTGGATGGCGCTATGAGTGCCGTTACACCCTGCGACGACGGTCTGGTTTTACGGCTCTACATTCAGCCTAAAGCCAGCCGTGACAGTATTGTGGGTTTACATGGCGACGAAGTTAAAGTCGCCATTACCGCCCCACCAGTAGATGGCCAGGCCAATAGCCATCTGGTGAAGTTTCTCGGCAAACAGTTCCGTGTGGCAAAAAGCCAGGTCGTCATTGAGAAGGGCGAGCTTGGTCGTCACAAACAGGTTAAAATCATTCATCCGCAACAGATCCCGCCCGAAATTGCGGCGTTAACTGATTAGGTATCCCATGCAAAAAGTTGTCCTCGCGACCGGCAATGCCGGTAAAGTGCGTGAACTCGCCTCTCTTCTGAGTGATTTCGGTCTTGATGTTGTTGCCCAAACGGAACTGGGTGTTGATTCTGCAGACGAGACCGGGCTGACGTTTATTGAGAATGCCATTCTGAAGGCGCGTCATGCCGCGCAAATTACCGGCTTACCGGCCATTGCTGATGACTCAGGTCTGGCAGTAAATGCCCTTGGCGGCGCGCCGGGTATCTATTCAGCCCGCTATTCCGGCGAAGATGCGACCGATCAGCAGAACCTGGAAAAACTGCTTCACACCCTGCAGGATATTCCTGATGACAAGCGCCAGGCGCAGTTCCACTGCGTGCTGGTGTATATGCGCCATGCAGACGATCCAACGCCTGTTGTGTGCCACGGAAGCTGGCCGGGCGTGATTACCCGTGAACCTGCCGGAAACGGTGGTTTTGGCTACGACCCGATCTTCTTTGTGCCGTCTGAAGGGAAAACCGCGGCTGAGCTGACCCGTGAAGAAAAGAGTGCGATTTCTCACCGCGGACAGGCACTGAAGCTGTTGCTGGATGCCCTGCGTAATGGTTAAGCTTCCACCGCTAAGTCTTTATATTCACATCCCGTGGTGCGTGCAGAAATGCCCGTACTGCGACTTCAACTCGCATGCGCTAAAGGGCGAAGTCCCTCATGACGACTATGTGCAGCATCTGCTGAGCGATCTGGATACTGAGGTGGCCCACGCCCAGGGACGTGAAGTAAAGACGATTTTTATCGGTGGTGGCACGCCGAGCCTGCTTTCTGGCCCGGCGATGCAAACGCTGCTCGACGGCGTGCGAGCACGGCTGAATCTGGCCGAAGATGCAGAAATCACGATGGAGGCGAATCCCGGGACGGTGGAAGCCGATCGCTTTGTGGATTATCAACGCGCTGGCGTCAACCGTATCTCGATTGGCGTACAGAGCTTTAGCTCCGCCAAACTCGAACGTCTGGGACGTATTCACGGGCCGGAAGAAGCCAAACGAGCAGCACACCTGGCGAGCGGTCTGGGGCTACGCAGCTTTAACCTCGACCTGATGCATGGTTTGCCGGATCAGACGCTGGAAGAGGCGCTGGGTGATTTACAGCAGGCCATCGAGCTCAACCCACCGCATCTTTCCTGGTATCAGTTGACCATCGAACCCAACACGCTGTTCGGTTCCCGACCGCCGGTTTTACCGGACGATGACGCGCTGTGGGATATTTTTGAGCAAGGCCACCAGCTACTGACCGCCGCGGGATATCAGCAGTACGAAACCTCAGCCTACGCCAGACCGGGTTATCAGTGTCAGCACAACCTTAACTACTGGCGTTTTGGCGACTATCTTGGCATTGGCTGCGGCGCACACGGTAAGATCACATTCCCTGACGGACGAATCCTGCGCACCACCAAAACACGGCATCCGCGTGGGTATATGCAAGGGCGTTATCTCGAAAGCCAGCGCGATGTCGCCGAAGCCGATAAGCCGTTCGAGTTCTTCATGAATCGTTTCCGGCTGCTGGAAGCCGCGCCTCGCGCGGAGTTTACGCAATATACCGGTCTTACCGAAGACGTTATTCGTCGACAGATCGATGAGGCTATTTCCCAGGGCTACCTGAGTGAATGCGATGAGTACTGGCAGATTACCCAACACGGTAAGCTGTTCTTGAATTCGCTGCTGGAGCTGTTTCTGGCGGAGTGATGGCTGGTGAACGTAGGCCTGATAAGCGTAGCGCCATCAGGAAAATTGCCGGATGGCGGCTGCGTCTTATCCGGCCTACAGGGTTAGGGCGGTAAGCGCAGCCACCTTCATCGATTAATACTGATTAAACATTTCCTGGATCTGCTTAGGATCCTTGGTTTGAGTCAGCGCAAGCTGCAGCAGAACACGTGCTTTTTGCGGGTTCAGGGAACCTGAAGCCACAAATCCGTATTTTGCATCATCAACTTCTGCATCCTGTGTAGTGGCGCCCGTTGGTACACGGGATGAACGCACTACAACGGTACCCTTATGCGCGGCGGTTGCCAGCGTATCGAAAATGGTTTTATACAGGTTACCGTTACCTACACCCGCACTGACGATCCCGGCGTAACCCGCATCCACCAGCGCTTTTGCCGGCAGATCGGAGGCATTAGCGTAGTTATAAACAATCCCAACTTTCGGCAGCTCGGTCAGCTTAGACACATCGAACGGAGTAGACGTGGTGTGCTTACGCGCAGGCGTACGCTGGTAGTCGATTTTACCGTTATGGATGTAACCCAGCGGGCCGTAGTTAACGGATTTGAAGGTAGCGACGTCGGTAGTGTTGGTTTTAGTCACGTCACGACCATCCATAACGGTGTCGTTCATCACCACCAGCACTCCGCGGTTGGCAGAGGCTTTGTCTGCGGCAGTTACTACCGCGTTATACAAGTTGAACGGGCCATCAGCGCTCATCCCCGTAGACGGACGCATTGCACCGACCAGCACCACCGGCTTGTTGCACTTGACGGTCAGGTCGAGGAAATAGGCGGTTTCTTCCATGGTATCCGTACCATGTGTTACCACGAAGCCGTCGGTTTTATCACACTCGGTATTAATCTTTTTCGCCAGCGTTAACCAGACTTCGTCATTCATATCCTGGGAGCCGATATTCACCACCTGCTCGCCTTTAACGACAGCGATATCTTTCAATTGAGGTACGGCCTCAACCAGATTTTCTACGCCAACCTTGCCTGCCGTGTAGTTAGATTTTGTCGCGGAATCACCGCCGCCGGCAATCGTCCCACCGGTCGCTAAAATGGTGATGTTTGGCAGTGCAAGCGCCGCGCCGCTGAAACCCATAACCAGTGCGGCAAGTGCCGTTTTCTTGAAAAACTCCATGTTATTTCTCCAGTTACTTGAATTTGCAGCATTATGTCTATCCTACAGATGAATAATGTGACGAGTTCCAATTAACCAGATTTATATCTCCACCAAATTGCCGTTCTTAGAGATGGATATCAAAAAAACAGAAATATACAAAATAAAACGGCACAGAATGTTTCTGTGCCGTTAATAAGAGGTGAAGATTATTTCAGAGTGCTAACCAGCGTTTTACGATCGTTTTCCAGCGTCACAACGCGGGAACAAACATCTTTGCCAAACTGCTGGAAGTCTTGTTCCTGATTCTTCCATTCGTTCTGAATTGAGGTCTGCAAACCACCGAGGCTTCCGAGTACGCCCTGCAGTGGATTACCACCGCCTTTGAGCACGGCTTTCGCTCCCATCTCGTTGATGCTGTCCTGCAAAATGCCGCCCATCGCCTGATTCACCAGCTGTTGTCCGTCCGCGCGGACCTGATCAATCGCCTTATAATGGAAAGTCAGGCCATCAGTTCGATGCTCGATGATGCGGTTCATCTGCTCTTTCAATTGCGCATCCAGCTTGGTTAAGCGGCCACGCATGTTGCTGCTTTCACCGACCTCTTTGGCGATGATTTTGTCCAGCGCCACGCGACCTTTCTCTACGCGCGCTCTGGCACCTTCGTCGATCCACGGCAGGCTGCTACGCAACGCCGCCTGATAATCTTTGGCCTGCTCACGCTGTGCGGCGTTCAGGTTGTACTGTTTACCGTTGAAGGTGACATCACCAGCCTGGGTAATAACCAGGTCGCCATTCTCGCCCTTCACCTGCACCGTTTGTGGGCTCAAAATCACATCGTCACGCGGGGTGACGCTGCACTGGTAATCTGCATGTGCGGCCATCGCCGTGAACGTTAGGACTGCCGCCAGCAGCGTTTTGCGCATCATATCTTTCCCTCAATACAAATCGGGCCGGCATTTGCCGACCCTGTGCTACTTAGTCCCACCAAATATCGAAAAGTTCGCTGGTACGCACTTCTTCGAGTTTGTGCTCTTCCAGCCACTTACGCACGATTGCCTGGTGTTCTTCGGTGCATTTGCCGATTTCCTGCAGACAGATCAGACCTTCCCAGGCCAGATAGCCGCTGCCGTCAAAAGCCAGCTTGTTCGGTTCGATGACTTCATTGATAAAGTCATCAACGATTTGATCGACCTGCTCTCCAGATGTACCTTCCGGGAAACGCCATGCAACCGAAAATCCTACTTCCTGGAATTCTTCGATGTGCATCTTTTTACGCAGACGACGGCTACGGTTCTTTGCCATTATTTCACCCTCTCGAACATTAAGTCCCATACGCCGTGGCCAAGACGATGACCACGTTGTTCAAATTTGGTTACCGGGCGCGATTCCGGGCGCGGTACATAATCGTTACTCTCTGACTGGTTTTTATACCCGTCAATCGAGGACATCACTTCAAGCATGTGCTCCGCATACGCTTCCCAGTCGGTCGCCATATGGAACACGCCGCCCAGCTTCAGCTTACTTAAGATATGCTCAGCAAACGGTACCTGAACGATACGGCGTTTATTATGACGTGCTTTATGCCACGGGTCAGGGAAAAACAGCTGAACCATAGATAAAGAATTGTCAGGAATCATTTTATGCAGGACTTCAACGGCATCATGGCACATGACGCGCAGGTTCTCGACACCCTCTTCATGGGCTGAAGCCAGACACGCACCAACGCCAGGTGAGTGAACCTCAATGCCGAGGAAATTCTGTTCCGGACGCGCTTTCGCCATTGCAACCAGCGACGCTCCCATACCAAAACCGATTTCCAGCGTGACTGGCGCGTCACGGCCAAACAGTTCTGCGAAATCTACAGGCTCTTCGCTGAACTCAACGCCCATCACCGGCCAGTAGTTTTCCAGCGCGTGTTCCTGACCTTTCGTCAGTCGCCCCTGGCGACGAACAAAACTACGAATCCGGCGCAGAGGGCGGCCGTTTTCATCAAATTCCGGTGAAATGACGTCGTTCTTCATAAAAGTTTAGTCTGCTGTGTTTGAGTTCTGAAAACGGGCATTATCCAAAGTTAGTTGCCGGATGCAAGTAAAGGAAGAAAGTGAGCAGCGGAAAGTTCCGGTTTACACCCCGTTGCCGCTGTGCTGCAATCTTTCCCCCGGCAATAATGAAACGGTAATCATGCAAGCGTCTCAATTTTCGGCTCAGGTTTTGAGCTGGTACGACAAATACGGGCGGAAAACGCTGCCCTGGCAAATTGACAAGACGCCTTACAAAGTATGGCTCTCTGAGGTAATGCTGCAACAAACTCAGGTTGCGACCGTTATCCCCTATTTTGAGCGCTTTATGGCGCGCTTCCCAACGGTAACGGATTTGGCCCATGCGCCGCTGGATGAAGTTCTGCATTTGTGGACCGGGCTGGGTTATTACGCCCGTGCGCGTAATCTGCATAAAGCCGCGCAGCAGGTTGTGACGCTGCATAGCGGTATATTTCCGCAAACCTTTGATGAGGTGGCAGCCCTACCTGGCGTCGGACGTTCAACCGCAGGCGCGATCCTTTCTCTCTCTCTGGGTCAGCATTTTCCGATTCTCGACGGTAACGTCAAACGCGTGCTGGCTCGCTGTTATGCTGTAAGCGGCTGGCCGGGTAAAAAAGAGGTCGAAAAGAAGCTGTGGGAGCTGAGCGAGCAAGTTACGCCGGCCCAGGGTGTTGAGCGTTTTAATCAGGCGATGATGGATTTAGGCGCCATGGTCTGTACGCGCTCAAAACCTAAATGTTCCCTGTGTCCGTTGGAAAATGGCTGTGTGGCGAGCGCCAATGCAAGTTGGGCGCTGTATCCCGGTAAAAAGCCCAAACAGACGCTACCGGAACGAACGGGCTATTTTTTACTGATGCAGCATGATGACGAAGTGCTGCTCTCACAGCGACCGCCCAGCGGCTTATGGGGTGGTTTATACTGTTTTCCGCAGTTTGACGACGAAGATGGACTGCGCAACTGGCTGGCGCAACGACAAATTAACGCAGATAATCTGACCCAACTTAATGCGTTTCGCCATACCTTTAGCCATTTCCACTTAGATATTGTGCCTATGTGGCTTCCCGTGTCTTCATTCACCTCATGCATGGATGAAGGCAACGCGCTCTGGTATAACTTAGCGCAACCGCCGTCGGTCGGACTGGCGGCTCCCGTGGAGCGTTTGTTACAGCAATTACGTGCCGGTACACACGTTTAACGTACCGGACGATAAAGAGGACTTTTTATGAGCAGAACGATTTTTTGCACTTTCCTGCAACGCGAAGCAGAAGGCCAGGATTTTCAGCTGTACCCGGGCGATCTGGGAAAACGCATTTATAACGAGATTTCTAAAGAAGCATGGGCGCAATGGCAGCATAAACAGACCATGCTGATTAACGAGAAAAAACTCAATATGATGAACGTCGAACACCGTAAGTTACTGGAACAGGAGATGATTAACTTCCTGTTTGAAGGTAAGGATGTGCATATTGAAGGCTATACGCCAGAATCATAAGAACCGTTGCCGGATGGCGCTGCGCTTATCCGGCCTACGATTTAATCTGGTCCTTGCAAACAACAAACACAACACGCACTCCCGGAATGATGAAAAAATTTCTCGCGCTTGCCGTTATTGCGCCGTTGCTCATCTCCTGTTCCAGTTCGACCAAAAAAGGCGATTCCTATAACGAAGCCTGGGTCAAGGATACCAACGGTTTTGATATTCTGATGGGGCAATTTGCCCATAATATTGAGAATTTGTGGGGATTTAAGGAAGTGCTGATTGCGGGTCCGAAGGACTACGTCAAGTATACCGATCAGTATCAAACCCGCAGCCATATCAACTTTGATGACGGTACGATAACCGTCGAGACCATTGCCGGGACAGATCCCGCCGGACACCTGCGTCGGGCGATTATCAAGACATTGCTGATGGGCGATGATCCGGGTTCTATCGACCTCTATTCCGATGTCGACGACATTAAGATTTCCAAAGAGCCATTCCTGTACGGACAGGTGGTTGATAATACCGGCCAGCCCATTCGTTGGGAGGGGCGTGCCACCAACTTTGCCAACTACCTGCTGCAAACACGACTTAAAAGCCGCAGCAATGGCCTGCGTATCATCTATAGCGTGACGATCAATCTGGTGCCGAACCACCTTGATAAGCGCGCGCATAAATACGTTGGCATGGTGCGTCAGGCTTCACGTAAGTATGGCGTCGACGAGTCGCTGATTCTGGCTATCATGCAAACCGAATCCTCGTTTAACCCGTATGCGGTGAGCCATGCCGATGCGCTGGGACTGATGCAGGTGGTACAGCACAGCGCCGGGAAAGATGTGTTCCGCTCGCAAGGGCGCTCAGGCACACCAAGCCGTAGCTTCTTGTTTGATCCGGCCAGCAACATTGATACCGGCACGGCCTATCTGGCAATGCTCAACAATGTCTATTTAGGTGGTATCGATAATCCGACCTCACGCCGCTATGCGGTAATCACCGCGTATAACGGCGGCGCGGGCAGCGTGCTACGCGTGTTCTCGAACGATAAAATTCAGGCCGCGAATATCATTAACAGCATGTCTCCTGGTGACGTTTATCAAACGCTGACCACCCGACATCCCTCTGCTGAATCACGCCGATACCTTTACAAGGTCAATTCCGCACAAAAATCCTATCGACGCCGCTAATGTATTCCTCTTCAGCCCCCTAAACCGGGGGCTTGAAGCACCAAAAATGTTAACTCCATCACTCTTTTGCTTTGCAATCAGAAATTGTTTGCAAATATTTGTCACAGGTAACAAAAAAAGAGTGCATCTCATTGATAGAATCACATCATATAGCCACGGCAAATGTGCCTTTTAAAACATTCATCCGCATTACGGTGTGAGGAAATTAACATGAATCTTAAGCTGCAGCTGAAAGTTCTCTCGTTTCTGCAGTTCTGCTTATGGGGTAGTTGGCTCACTACCCTCGGCTCCTATATGTTTGTCACCCTTAAATTCGATGGTGCATCCATTGGCGCGGTGTATAGCTCGCTGGGGATCGCCGCCGTGCTTATGCCAACGCTGTTAGGGATCGTGGCCGATAAATGGATCAGTGCGAAGTGGGTTTACGCCCTTTGCCACCTGGTCGGTGCAGGAACGCTGTTTGCCGCAGCCGAAGTCACCACGCCAGGGGCCATGTTCTTTGTGATCTTGCTTAACTCCCTGGCCTATATGCCAACACTGGGGCTAATCAACACCATCTCCTACTATCGCTTGCAATCTGCCGGGATGGATATCGTTACCGACTTCCCGCCAATTCGTATCTGGGGCACCATCGGCTTTATTCTGGCGATGTGGGCCGTGAGCTTCTCCGGCTTTGAACTGAGCCATATGCAGCTGTACATCGGTGCGACATTGTCCCTGGTACTGGTATTGTTCACCCTGACGCTGCCGCATATTCCGGTTGCCAATCAGCAGAAAAACCAGAGCTGGACATCAATGCTCGGTCTGGATGCTTTCGCGCTGTTTAAAAACAAGCGTATGGCGATTTTCTTCATCTTCTCAATGATGCTGGGCGCAGAGCTGCAGATTACCAATATGTTTGGTAACACCTTCCTGCACAGCTTCGATAACAACCCGCTGTTCTCCGGTAGCTTTATCGTGGAACACGCATCGGTGATGATGTCGATTTCACAGATTTCCGAGACGCTGTTTATCCTGACTATCCCGTTCTTCTTAAGCCGTTACGGTATTAAGAACGTGATGCTTATCAGTATTGTGGCGTGGATGCTGCGCTTCGGCCTGTTTGCCTACGGCGATCCAACGCCGTTCGGTACCGTGCTGCTGGTTCTGTCGATGATTGTTTACGGCTGCGCCTTCGACTTCTTCAACATCTCTGGTTCTGTGTTCGTGGAGAAAGAAGTACGCCCTGAAATCCGCGCCAGCGCACAGGGTATGTTCCTGATGATGACCAACGGCTTCGGTTGTATTCTGGGCGGACTGGTGAGCGGTAAAGTTGTTGAACACTATACGCTGAACGGTATTACCGACTGGCAGACCGTGTGGTTGATCTTCGCAGGTTACTCGCTGGTTCTGGCTTTTGCCTTCGTTGCGCTGTTTAAATACAAACACGTACGCGTTCCAGCAGGCACACAGACTATCGCGCACTAACGTTTACGCAGAGAAAAGCGGGTTACCAAAAGGTAACCCGCTTTTTTTGCGCTTACTTCACCACATATCCATACAGACGCTTAATACCGTCTGCATCCGTTTCACTGTAAACACCTTGCAGCTCCGGCGAGAAGCCTGGCAGCAGGTTTACGCCCTCTTCCAGCGCCAGAAAATATTGCTGTACCGCCCCACCCCATACTTCGCCCGGTACCACGCACAGCACGCCCGGAGGATAAGGCAGCGCACCTTCCGCCGCAATGCGGCCAGCTGCTTCACTAATCCGCACCAGTTCAACATCACCACGGATAAAAGCGCTGTTCGCATCCTGTGGGTTCATCGCCACGGCAGGTAAACTTTCCTGACGGAACATCGCTTTTTGCAGATCTTTCACATCAAAGCTGACGTACAGTGAGTGCATCTCCTGGCACAGTTCACGCAGGGTGTAATCCCGATAGCGTACCGGATACTTATTGAAGATGGTGGGCAGCACATCTGCCAGCGGCGTATCGTCTTCAATATGCTGCTCAAACTGCGCCAGCATCGCCACCAGTTGCGCCAGTTTCTCTGCGCTTTCTGCCGGGGTCAGCAGGAACAGAATCGAGTTAAGGTCGCATTTCTCCGGCACGATGCCGTTTTCACGCAGGTAATGCGCCAGAATCGTCGCCGGAATACCAAACTCGGTATATTGCCCGGTTTGTGCGTCAATGCCCGGAGTGGTTAACAGCAGTTTGCAAGGGTCAACGAAATACTGGTCGCGCGCGTAGCCGGAAAAACCATGCCATTTAGCACCTGGTTCGAAGCTAAAGAAGCGACGCTCGCTGGCAATCACCTGTGTCGGATAGCTTTCCCACGGTTTGCCATCAACTACCGGGGGAACAAACGGCTGAATCATCTTACAGCGGGTAAGTATCGCTTTACGGGCCTCAATGCCCAGCGTCACACACTCCGCCCACAGCCGACGGCCGCTCTCGCCTTCATGGATTTTGGCGTTAACATCCAGCGCCGCAAACAGCGGGTAAAACGGACTGGTAGAAGCATGCAGCATAAATGCATTATTCAGACGCTTATGCGGGCAGAACCGCGCCTGACCGCGAATATGGTTATCCTTTTTGTGGATCTGCGAAGTTTGCGAGAATCCGGCCTGCTGTTTGTGTACCGACTGGGTGACAAAAATCCCCGGATCGTTAGCATCAAGCTCCAGCAGCAGCGGTGACCCATCGGCCATCATCGGAATAAATTGCTCGTAACCGACCCATGCAGAGTCAAACAGGATGTAATCACACAGATGACCGATCTTGTCGATCACCTGCCGGGCGTTGTAGATCGTACCGTCATAGGTGCCGAGCTGAATGATCGCCAGACGGAACGGGCGCGGTTGATCGGCCTTTTGCGGCGCAACCTCGCGAAGTTGCTGGCGCAGATACTCCTCATCAAAGCAGTGCTCGTCAATACCGCCAATAAAGCCAAACGGATTACGCGCCGCTTCCAGATACACCGGCGTCGCACCCGCCTGGATCAGCGCACCGTGGTGGTTCGACTTATGGTTATTACGGTCAAACAGCACCAGATCGCCGCGCGTCAGCAGCGCATTGGTTACTACTTTATTGGCCGCAGAGGTCCCGTTCAGCACAAAGTAGGTTTTATCCGCGTGGAAAACTTTCGCGGCAAATTTCTGCGCATGTTTCGCCGAGCCTTCATGAATCAGCAGATCGCCAAGCTTAACGTCGGCGTTGCACATATCCGCGCGAAACAGATTCTCGCCAAAGAACTCGTAGAAATGGCGCCCCGCGGGATGCTTTTTAAAGAACTCACCGTGTTGATGTCCTGGGCAGGCAAATGTGCTGTTCCCCATCTCGACATACTGAGTCAACGTGTCATAGAACGGCGGCAGCAAATCTTCTTCATACTGACAGGCAGCAGACTCCAGCTCCAGCCAGTCCTGCGCCTGACCGCGAATGACCGCATTCACGCCCGCCGGCAGATCAACATCCGACTCTGCGAACAGAAACACGGGTATATGAAAACCGGTGTGTTTCAGCAAAGCAAGGATCCCGCTGCGGCTATCCGCAACGGTAATGACGACTGCCGCAACGTCAGTAAAATCAGTACTGTCCAGCGACACCACCTGACGATGGCTGGACAGACGAGAAACCAGTTCTCCACTGGCGGCAATTTTCATTGATTTCATAAGCGCAATAACCCGTTTCGGGAAAATCAAAAGTCCCGGACAAAGCCATATTGCTTTGCCCACGAAATGACAGGTCAAACTGGTTACCAGCCCCGACCGCCAGACATCAGTAAAAGCAGATAGCCTCTGATTTTACTGTTATCCTGCAGTGAGCGTGCGCTGCCCTCACCGCATGGTGGGAGCGTAAAGATAAGTCGCAGGAAGGGGCAAACGTCGCGCAAAAAGGCGATGTTGAAGGCGATGTAGGGGGAGTAATATCATCCCAGGCAGCCCCATTCAGACAGGAGAAAATTCGCGCAATCATGGCACCTTTCACTTTCAGGCGCAAGATAAAATCCGGAGCCTGAACCTCACAGATAAACAAGCATTTCGTCTGTCAATCGCGGCATAATAATGCAATCTGAAAACATATTTTACCCAGAGAATTGCCTTTAGCATCAAGACGATAATGGGTATGCAGGAGCAAACGTGGTAATTGGACCCTTTATTAATGCTGGCGCCATTTTATTTGGTGGTGTTCTCGGCGCACTACTCAGCCAGCATTTACCGGAACGCATTCGTGCCTCCATGACCTCCATATTCGGATTGTGCTCTTTGGGAATTGGTATTTTGCTGGTTATCAAATGCGCTAACCTACCGGTGATGGTCCTGGCTACGTTGGTCGGTGCATTAATTGGTGAGTTCTGTTATCTGGAAAAAGGGATCAATACCGCGGTTGCCAAAGCGCAGCAGCTTTTCACCCGGTCGGATGCCAACACCACGCACGAATCCTTCATCCAGAGCTATGTGGCCATCATCGTGCTATTTTGCGCCAGTGGTACCGGGATCTTCGGGGCGATACATGAAGGGATGACCGGCGATCCGAATATTTTAATCGCCAAGTCGTTTCTTGATTTCTTCACGGCCATCATTTTTGCCTGTTCATTAGGTATCGCGGTATCGGCAATTTGTGTACCAATGCTGGCAATCCAGTTAACGCTTGCCACCTGCGCGGCAATGATTTTGCCCCTAACGACGCCAGCCATGATGGCCGATTTCAGCGCCGTAGGTGGGCTACTGTTGTTGGCAACCGGTTTACGTATTTGTGGAATCAAAATGTTTGCGGTTGTGAATATGCTTCCTGCCCTTCTGCTGGCAATGCCGCTTTCCGCCGCGTGGACGGCATTTTTTGCCTGAGAATGCGTGCAATAGCAACAATGTGGTGATAGATTGTGCAGTCTGCATTGATTTGAAGAAATTTCGTTGACGAAGCGAAGCGAATCGGGTTTAATGCGCCTCGTTGCCCGGATAGCTCAGTCGGTAGAGCAGGGGATTGAAAATCCCCGTGTCCTTGGTTCGATTCCGAGTCCGGGCACCACTATTTAGAAGAACCCGCCTATGGCGGGTTTTTTGCTTTTGGCGAAACGGACTCTTCATCGAACTTCGTTCGATTATTCGCCGCCAGCGGCTCACCCCTTCGGTGCCAGCGCGACAAGCGCGCTGTTCAACGCTTAAAGCGTTAGTCCGAGTCCAGGCAGCACTCATTTAAAGAACCCGCCCAAAAGGCGGGTTTTTGCTTTTGGCGAATAGTCACTATTCTCTCTTCACCGAACTTTGTTTCAACAACGCATAACGATTAAGAAGCTGATTAATCCGCATATCGAGTTGCTGATACAAAGCGGGTGATACACTTCCCTGCTTTTTTAACTCCTCATCAATTTGACGCAATAACTCTTCTGTCGGCGGCGATTGGTCAAGCTGGCGGCGGATAGTGAAAATGGCTGATTTCAGCTCCGAACCCGTCAGATATTTACCTTTACGTTCATCAAGTGAATTTAGCTGGGCAGTTAACGCCTCCAGCCCCTGCTGGGCATGATGCCAGTTTTGCAGAGCACTTTCCGGCAACGCTTCCGTGTTTAACTGTTTCTGTAATCCGCTGGCGAATACCGTAGTCTGCGATTCTTCCGGCCACAGGGTGACTAACTGCTGTGCTAATGATGTGGCATATTCTCTTGACCACAAAGGTGACAGGCGATGTAAAACGTCCAATTGCCCTTGCGTTGCGGCGATTAATTCCTGTTTCTTCTCCTTCAAATCTGAGGAATGTTTCAATGTGGACAATTGTTCAGGTGTCAGCCCCCGTGGCAATGGCTGAACCAGTTCAAATCTGTCGGCCCACATAGGGCTGATACCAAGAAAAGCGCCTGTACTCACCACTGCCGTAACCATGACACCGATGGTGAATCCCACCCACATTCGCCGGGGTCGATGAACGCTTTGAGTAGCAAACTCCGCTGCGCTTGATTGATCGGGCGACGATGCCTCATTAACCACAAAGACCAACTGTGGCAAAGACGTCTCAGCGTGATTAGTCGTAACTGAAGCCGGTATCATCACAGCGGTGGATCCCGAATCCGCTTCAGACTTCTCCAGGCGTAAAGCTGCGTTATGCATCCAGGTAACGACAGCGTCTAGTTTACTTAACGATTTTAACTCAAGGCGTTGCAGCACCTCACAGACATGTTTCAGACTCTGCTCAACCCGATACACCATCGATAAATCTGCATATGACAACGTTAGCGTGCGTAATTCTTGCTGTAAACGAGCTGACAGCCATGCCAATATTTCAACGCGGGCATGGGTTTGCTGCGGCCATATTACGCTCCAGTGATGCGTCAGTAATGCCTCCAGCAGTTCAGCGCTTTCGGCCAGCCCAGCCAGACCTGCGCTACGAATTCTGGCGACGGTATACCAGGCCAGTGTTTGCAGTTCGACTCCGTTATGACGAAACAGCGCCAGGCTTAACTGTTCCACCTTTTGCCAGTCAACGTCCGGGCGTGCGGGGTGAGTCAGCTTGCTGATTTCATCGCGTAACTGACCAAACTCCGTGAAAGCACGCGGATCGTCGCCGGTGCTGATGCGATTCTTTTCCATGTCAGTACACTCCCGTCTCAAGCCACCCCTGCTTCTTAAGATGACGAATAAGAACCCGCCCCTCAGGGGTAAAATCAGTGCCATAGCGCACAATGCCAAGATCATGAAGTTCCGCATCAATGGAATAACGCAAATGCCCCGGCGCTTCCTGCTCCTGCATCGTTACCTGAATGTCTTTTAGTCGCGGTTCATACTTCAACAAAACCTGAGAAAGCGTGCTGATAAGCTGATGTGCTGTTCCCGGCATACCCTGGAGGATTTTGGTCATATCCGGCAGACCATAATCGGGTAAATGTTTGAGGCTACCGGCACGAGTATTCAAAATGCGCTGCATATTATCGAGGACGGACAAGATGACCTGCGTATTTTCGCTGACTGCGTGCAAAGGAAAACCACCGGAAAAATTACCCAGCAAGATGTCATAAAGAGAAGGCTGTTTAATCATTACTCACCCTCCTGCATCAGGAGAACCAGAGCCTGAGAATTTAATTCAATCACTCGCGCCTTATCAGGATCGAGATCTTCACGACGTAATACCACACGCCATGAATCTTCAGACTGATCGGGAGAAATAAACATTCCCGCCACGGCAACATATTGCGCTTCGTTTTCGAATGGAATATCGACAGTTACGCTTTCACCAGGTCGTACCCGAACATCTCTCTGAGCCAATAAATCTGCTTTCACCACCGTACTATCTTGCGCAAATAAGGACTGATAATTAGCCGAGTCAAATGCTTTTCGATCTTTGAGTTGGTAAATACGCACGACCGTCGAAAGCGCTATGCCCTGCGCATTTTTATTTGCGGCTTCTCTGGCGGAAAAATCCAAATGCAGGGTTTTAATTTCCTTATAAAAAATCGACTTCGTTAATGACACGGTACCTTCAGATACTTTTTGTGTCAGACCACACCCAGTAACTAAACTGACCATTCCGGTTATTACGGCAAAATTAATAGCGATAATCGCCAGCCTCATCGGCTTCCCTCCGTTGAACATGTTGAGTAAGGCTCTGCCAAAGCCCAAGCTTAATTGTTATAAATTGATTCTTCGCTTCCTGGTTATCCAGACGCATCACAGCCGTGCGGCCAAGCTGAACTGCGTGCTCGCTTTTATTACTGGTAAGATGAGCATCCGGAAGCACCGATCGAGGAATGCGTAATTGCAGTCTCGCATTCACTCTGGCACCTAAATAAACGTGCATCAGCGCGAGAAAATCATGGTAAAGCTGGCCACCCGGTAACCATTCGCGAGCTTCATCGGGAACGTCCGTTGTAAGCGTAATTAGCACCTGACTGTTAATATCTACGGCGCTAAGTCCCATCACCGGACGAGAATGGAGGCTAACGGGTTGCCGCACACTCATTTTTAACGCCTTATCCAGCAGGATTAAGCGTTTATCATGAGGGGTCACGGTGGTATTTGTTGTTGGCGATAATAAAGAAACCAGCGCGGATATACCTTCTGCCGTACGCGTTGGCATTCTCATTATTCCCAGCAGCGCCAAAAAGCGCGATATCGGGGTAGCTGTTTGTGTGGCGCACCCCTGAATTCCCAGCCCAGTCAACCCCAGCAAATATTGTGAAGTCTCATCTGTCGCGCCTGAGCGAAAAGTCGCTGGATAGCTGTATTTACGCCAGATTCGATAAAACTGCGTAATTAAGCGATGGTTAAAAATATCCAGAAACTCAGCGGTAACGTCCGCACCTTCCTGACGCTGGGCAATATCATCCTGATAGGTTGTCGGCAGCGGCGATTCCACGCCATACAGCCCCATAAAAGTGACACGAACCGTTGGTGGAAGTGTGGGTTGCTGCGGATCATATTCTGCACTTTTTAGTTCACCCGCCGGGAATCCCATCCCCGGATGAGGGCGAAAACGAATAGTATCGAAACGTGGGCTTTGTTGGCTTCCGGGACAGGGCGCTTGTGGCTCCCACTGTTCCAGCAACTGACAGAAACGATAAAAATTAGTACGGGGCAGGTGTTCGCCAAGGCTCGTTAGCAACCGGGTAGTCGCTGATTGTGATTCTCTTTCCATCGCAAGCTTTTCCCTGCCGGCTGTATGATTAAAGTAAGCTGATTAAACAAATGAATATCCGCATACAATGCAAAAAAGCGGTTAAGCATTTCACCAAACAGATGAATATCGCCTTCGCCTGTAAATCCGTTTTCATCAAGCGTTACTTCGATGTCCACACCACGGAGTAGAAATCCTTTTTCAAAGCGATGTATTTCATGTTGTTGAACATCCATGATCGCATCCAGACGACGATAATTAAGTTCATCATCCTGCCAGTTATAGAGAGACAACGTTCCTTTGAGCACTTCAGCGCTGGCCATCATATTCAGAAAGCTGGATCCCAGGTGACTCAACACTCGCCAGTGAAAACGATCCTCAGCGGGAGGGTAAGCAGGTAGTGTCGGTTTAGACAGATTGCGCACGGCAAGCGGCGTCTGGAGGATCTGCTCACAACAATTGAGCAATGTACTTTGCAAAGCTCGCCGCGGTAGCTGACCGTTTGTTCCGGTCACTTTCAAAGACAAGGTTTCATACTCAGCAAGGCGCTCCCGCTCCCAGGCATCTCCGCCGAGGATCAGCCATGTATCATACAACCCGGATACGCCGCGTCTGACACGCGTATGGTAATAACGCTCGGGTGCGTTACGGCGCATCATGCCTCCCTTGTGGCGAAAACTGGTGAAAGGGGCATAAACGGCGTTACGCGTTCGCTGTGATCCTGAAACCGCATCGACTGCATAAATTTCCGTGTGGCCATCTTGCAACCTTCGCGGACGCAGCAAATATTCACTTTCCAGACCATTAACTACCAGTGGATCGGCTTCGATAGTGAAAAGATTAATAACCGGAACACAATGAAGACGAATGTTTTCACTCCCCACAGGAAGCTCAGAATCCCACTGTTGAGTCAGTATCACTTCTATTTCAAAGCAGTCTATACCCTCAGGAAACGATATTTTTTCCAGACCGTTAAGATGGACAAACATAAATTTTTCGCGGAACGTAAAATACTCAAGCAATAATTGCCAGCCGCCAAACGCCGTATCGCCTTTTGGCCACAAACTGTCTTCATCGGCAAATCCACCCGGGGAAAAGAAACCCTCCAGTCGAATACGTTCTACGCTGTTGGGGAGTCTCAAATGAAGAGAAGCCAGACGCTTTGTCAAAGCAAGGTGCAGCGCGTGGGTTACCGGCGCGTCACCGCTGAGGTAAAGGCTGAGACGCGTCAGATCGGTTTGCGACCAGTCCATCTGTGGATTGCACTTTATTCGCATACGGATAACCGAGCGCCCATCAGGTTCGGCATCGATTTTCACTGCCGCGACAGACAGCGGATTGAGCGTGACGGGCTGGGTAGTACGATACTGACATACCGTTTTTTTAGGGCCAACGGGCTGTGACAATACGCCAAACCTCGCGTTAATCCGCTCGCTCATTTTCAGCACATCAATATCAGGTAAAAGCTCGACAATACTTAAGGAGGGAATGGTACGTAAATAATGTGGCCACAGCAGACTCATCAACCCTTCGGTAAATTCAGGGAGATGATCGTCTATTTTGGCGCGCAATCGCCCCATCGAAAATGCAAAACCTTCAAATAACCGTTCCACATAGGGATCGGGAATGCCGGCTTTATCCAGATCCAGCATCGCTGCACGATCCGGATGCGCCTGCGCAAACTCTTTTGCCGCTTCCCTTAAATAACGCATTTCCGCGTCATAATAACGCAGAGTTAAATCTTCCATTTCACAGTTCGCTTATTTTGTTTTAACCGCACAAAACGGCGGCTCTGGCGGGATCAATGGCGACCAAACCGGACAACAGTGAGTCCATCTCTGGTGCCAGACGCGCTTTGTCACTTTCACTGCGGTTGGCTTTTAATCGCAAAAGTTTCAGCCGTCGCGCTTTAACTTCAAACAGCAGTTCAGGCTCCCATTGTTTGAGAGTGAGAGAGTGTGCTGTAGTATTCAATTCCCCAAGCAAATGCAGCGCGAGATCGTTGCGCCCACATTGTTCTGTCAGACGGGCCATCAACAGCTGGCGTAACCAACGCTGTCGACGTGAAACAATACCTGGTCGTGCCTGAACCCAGGCGAGCGCGGCTTCAACGCCTTCGCTATCCGCTAACGTCAAAGCTTCGCTTTCAAGTAGCAGAATATCGTCGTCCGCTCCTGCACTAGCCGCAGCGATTTTTTCCATCTGCCAGTCACTTTCCTGTAGCACGTCACGGGCTATCCACTCACGCGTGACATCATCTGCAAAGGGAGTCCCATCGTTAAACGCCAGCGTTTCCAGCCCCGGCATCCGATGCAGCAGCATTTTCAGATCGCTGATAATAATCCCGGCATTTTTATCCCATGGCGATCCCGCTCTTGTTAATGCCTGATGAAGGTACCACTGCACGTCCAGCCAGAAATGATTCACTCCCTCAACAAATAAGCTGTCCGTTAACTCAATCAGTTCAGTCCAACTTTGCTGCAAATACAGACGTTTGAGCTGCGCGCGATAATCACTCTTGGGCGGTACCAGGCGCGTACGTCCGGCGCCATCTGGCGGTGGAAGCTGGCTGACCGTATCGAGCCGCACGCTTTTCATCAAATGATGCGCCGCCAGCCAACCATCCGGCTGATCGCTTAAGTATTTCGCCAACACCCGCGCCTGCTCCAGCAGCTCACGGCCAGAGGCAATACTTTTAAGGACAGGAGTTTCTGCGCTGTGCCTACTGGCTTGGGTACTGATATTTTGCGGCACCAATGCCTGAGCCCCGCCAGATTGGGCCAGACGGTTCTCCAGCGCGCTATACAGCGCCCCAAGCCCAGGACGAATACTCTCCTCTCGCTGGCCAAACTGCTGCTCCAGCAGCATCAGCGCACCGGCGATCCGTTGCGCGTCAGGTCGTGAAACTTCGGGAAAACGCGCCAGACTATCCAGCATCCGCCCGCCTGCCAGCCATTCAAGAGCAGCTTTATGGCTGTTGGCTCTTAAGGGATGGAGAGAATCGCCATATTGTTGCATCAGGCCAGCCAGCAAAATCAGACCATCCGCCAGGCCGGGCTCACCATCCTGATACAAACGTGCCCATGTGTAGTAAGTGACAACACGGACATCCTTACAGGTGGTGATCAGAAGTTTTTCCGCAAGCTCAATGATGAGATCCGTTTGTGCGCCAGAAAGTTTATTCACCTCCTCTCGCATGCGCTGAAAATCATCGTCATAGCCAGGATCTTCACCACCGGGGTTGGCTGCTGAAATGGGCAATAGCCAGTTTTTCCATAGCGTAGTCTGCGTTTGCGCCTGTTCCATTAGTTGCTGTTGTTCATCTGGCGAAGCCGTGCTGGCGGCCAGTAGACGTTTCAGGGCACTCATTCTTCTTCCTCTGAGGAAATATTGCCGCTTACAACAAAAATTGCTTCTGGTAGTTCAAAATCGCGGAGTTTGAGTAATACAAGAGGACCTTCACCGGCTTCCGTTCGCAGGGTATAGTTCAGCGGCAATCCATCCTGCGCAGTCCAGCGCAGGTTAAAACCGCTACTCACACCAGCGTTATCGGTTATCTCCGCTTTCTCAAGCAGTCGGATCCACCCCCAGGTACCGGGGTTATCTGAGTAGATTCGGGTTCCCGTATTGGTGCTCACCCAGCTTAGGGTTGCCCCTGAAGCCTGAGTATCAGCAGGCCAGACAACATTTTTCCACGCTGGCATCTGATTAACGTAGGTGAGTTTCTGTCCATCCAGCACGAGGTCAGTCTGCATCACGTCGCGCGCCGTTCCAGGACGCAATTCAAAACGCATCCCAGCTTCCCCACGAATAAATGCGACATCCGCAATTTGACTGAGCTGATCCATTGCCTCAATGAACGCCGGATTAAACTCCAGCCCCTGAGCATTCACCGTGTCGGCAACCCAGTGACTTCCCTGTTTATGCAGCACACCGCTTAAATGACTTTCGAGAAAATGCGGGATTCGCCCATTATCGCTTCGTAGATATTGCGCCAGCAGCGGCAGAGAAGCCTCACTGCCAACATCGCGAAACGGATAACGTCCGCCGAATGCGCTGTTCCAGTCATTCACAATCAGCGCCTTCCATTGCGCATTCAGGCCCGCCGCGGTTGGTTGCAACACCTGCTGCCATGACTGCTCCAGCGGCTGTACAAACATCGTTTGACCAAATCCACTCCATGCTTGCCCCAGACTGGCAGCCACCAGATTGCCATAGTCACGCGTGGTGGTGAGATCGACGGTTTTACCCTGAAACACCGTTTGCGCCAGGGCCTGGCTCATGCCTTGCGGATCGGCAGCGTTAGTAATCTGCTGGAGTTTCAGCCTGACCTGCGTTACCCGGGTCAGGTAGGTTTGCAGACTCAGATGACTGATATCCTGCCCAGCCGATTGTTCATCCATCAATGCCAGGATTGGCGAGAAGGTACTCGCCATAGGGCCTTCTTCCCGCGCATGTTGGTCAATGGTTTGATTTTCTTTGGTGTTAAATAGATCCTTTGCCGACTTCACCAGTGAGTCCGACAGCGCTTCTCCGGTTAACCCTGTGCGTCCCTGAACGGCGAGCGTATTCATTAACGCAACCAGAGGAGACTGACGGATATCTGCAATCAACGTGAGTTGATCGATAGCATCACTTAGCGTCTGGGTGCGCTTCCAGCGAATACTGTTGAGAAAATCCAGCCAGTTGTCGGCAAAATCCGTGAAGTAACGCTCGCTAAGACGCACCTTTAAGGCCTGTGGAGAGAGAGGGTCGCTTGCAGAATGCGTATCATCTCCCAGCACCTGATCCATTTCTTCCCGGCGGTTGTTGACGATTTTCTCAATGGCGGGCAAAACCTCCTCTTCCCAGGCTTTGTGGGTATACACGCCAGCAACCGAACTGTGGGTATAAAATACGTGCTCTGCCCGGGTATCGCCGGTCATGTCTTCCAGACGAAGAGCGGTGTAATGCGGCGTTACCTGTTCAATGATTTTCTGATACAGGGCGGCTTCGCCATTGCGGATCCCCATCTGACGAATTAACAGCGTTCGCACCTGGCTAATAAGATTTTTATCGGCTGCTATCTTCCATTCAGGATGCGCCTGAAGGTTCTCTCCCCAGAATTGCCAGAGCACAGGGCCAACGCCCTGCCATGATGCGCGCGAAATACCCGCTCGCTCCGGCCAGTCTTGCATCAACGCCTGACTAAAAAATGACGCCTCCATCTGTTCAGGCCGGGAAAGCATCAGATACATTTTCAACTGGTTGTAGGCGATCTTTGCCTGGGCGGCAAACTGCGGGCTGTCTGGAGCCAGTCGGGTTAACGCCGTTAATTCCTGGGTAAGATGTTGGGCGGCTTCATCACGCAGGAGCGGAATAGCGATACGCGTATAGCGCGGCCATAGCGCATCCAGCAGAGCATCATTTTGGCTTAAGCCGAAACGGTAGTACCACGGCGTCCCATTCTGCTGACGCCAGCGAAGCATGCCTGGCGTTTGCTGCAGAGCAGACAGCGCCGTAAGACGCTCGGCGAGCGGTTTATCCGCACCGCCTGCCAGGCTCGCCTGGTACAGACTTTCGCCAATCAGATTGCGATTCGCCAGGAAAGACACCACCATTCCCGCTCCCCATAGCAGCATCAAACCGGCTGTACCGACTGCCAGCACGCGCATCCCTGAACGGCCTGTACGCTGTGCCTTAAGTTCAGCAGGTAACGCAGGGAGTGAATCAAGCAGCGCACGCCAGCGCTCATCACGCATCCAGGCATGCGCGACGTGCGATGAAGTATTTTCCGCATACTGGCTCAGGATTACCGCCGCCAGCGGCAGAGGCCGATGCGGGCTGAAAAAAGTGGACAACGATTCGCTGATAGCTTCTGCGCCAGGCATCAGCAAATTAGCCATTTTCAGTAAGAAGTTATCACGGATATTGCGCGTAACCTGCTGCGTACCCTGCTCCGCCATCTGCATTGCCAGCGAGGTCAACTGCGAACGACATAAAGCCGTGGTGCATCCTGCAGGGAACAAACATGTCGCAGAGTGCAAGGTTACGTCATCCCGGACGAATTGAGCGCCATACAGCGACCAAAGGTATAACGGTACTCGCCAGCGGAGCGTGGTAAAAACAGCCTGAAAATGGCGGGCGGCATTATCTATTTGTTCTGCGGTTAAAGAGACAACAGGTGCCGATTGAACCAGTGTATCCTGGTGCTGAAAAGTGGGGGTTACCCATACAATCCCATCCAGCGGACGCCGATGCAGCTTGCGTATCGCATCAAACAACGAGGCATCTGGCGCTTCAGTGAGCGTACCTCCCCAGATTAACACCACGCCATCCCCTTCAACCCAGCGTTGAGAGGTGAGTTTAGGTACTAATTGATCAACCTGGGAGGCATCCCCCATCACCAGCAGGAGACGCGTTTTGGCGCGCCAGCGATAACTGTAATATACCTTGAGTACATCACGAATTTCCCCTATCAGCATATTCCCGGAGGGCGGTTCCTCTATTCGGGATTCTTTGTCTGGAAAAACTCTATCGTTTTCTTCTTTTACCCGAAAAAGGTGCTCCTTGGCATAAATGTTGATAAGTGGATACCAGCGAACAACAATAATCAAAATTACCGTCAATATACCTAAGATGACTTTTTTCGTAAGTGAATCAGCCCCCAGGAGATCACCATAGCTCCTAATCAGCCATGTCAGCCCCGCTAAAAATGCCACAATTAAAACAAGCAGACTTCCCCTACGCCACAGATGGCTTGTCGTATTCATTATTACTCCAGGGTAAAACGGTGCAGATATATGATTGTTCTTCCTGAACAGAAACGACTAAATATGACTCTAAGTTATGCTTTGACATATCAGCCGCCACGCCAGCGCATAGCCAACCGGAAAATGGACCGGGGATCCCCATAAATCTTTCAAGAATAATTTTGTTTTCAACCTGCCAATGAGCGCCATGATTGTGACCAATTGGATAGAGTTGCGCACTCAACAAATCAATTAACTGACCATCAGACACAATGTTTTTGGTATTTATCGCGCTTACCTGAGTAGTAAAAAAAGTGGTTAAATCTTGAGGTAAACACGCTTTATCCAGAGGCATTGGACGTAGAAAATGGCACTTACCGTTGAACCCATAAATACGCGCTACGTCATCACTGGTTAAAAGAAAGACTGCCATTCCATCAGAATAATTCTGATTCCCGTTAAATTGTAAAACCAGAACAAGATCGCTCCTGACTTCTGCATTTTTCAGGTTCGTTTCCAGTCGATAAAAAGGAAACTCCATTTCTACTCGTACAGAGGAAGGTTGTGGCCTGCCAGGGAAAGTCATCTGCCAGATGCTATTAAAGTTATTTTGCAGTAAATGCCGTTCTTCCGTTGAACCATCGGTGATGAGTGTTACATGCAAAGGAATGGCTATCGGTAATATACTCAGAGATTCAGCAATACTGTTCAGCAAAACAGTCACTGCATTGTCTTGATTTTTGACATTAGGCAAATAGTCAATACGATGAGCTAAACCACATTTATTCTCAATATTTGTGGGATTACCTGCAATAAACGAAACGGTAATTTTCTCTGGTAACAATATGCAGCTATTCATCACGACAATAGAGCGCTGTCCCCAGGACTGCCATTCACGCTGAGAAATCAATATTTCTTTTTGCAAAAATTCATAATATTCAAGCGCTCGCCCATATAAATATGCTCTAACACTAGCAATTATTAACCACAGGAACGCTGGAAAGAGCGAAACCAGCCAGATGTTGACATCATTAATAAAAAATAGATGTTCTGTTGCATGCAATACAAAAAGTAAGATACTTATTATTACTGATAATATACCAGCCAGTGTCCATCGCCAGAGAGAAAGAGGTTCAGGAGCTACGGGCATGATAATTCTATGGCGTTCCCAGCCCATGATTTCATCCTATTGATGCTTCTGGCGCACTTGAAATAACCTGACATCCACACAAACTGTGGCATCCATCGACAACTATCGGCTTACCATCAGAAAACCATTCTGGCGAACCTTCAATAATAGGATTAATGCCATGGAATGGTATCGGGCAACTGACCATATCCCCCAGAAGAACTACTTTTTTCCCTTGAACAAACATGGTTGAAGATGCAGATATTACACTTCCACCATGAGTCGTTTTATCACCAAGCAAAACAAAACCTTTTGACATATTTCACTCCAGTATAAAAGGAAACAAATCGACAATTAATAAAAATATTAAAAAAAAATCCAGTCACTTTCTTCTTCAAAGTACAGCCTTCACTTAATAAATATAAACGAGTTTTTTCGATGGGTGATTTTAATACACTCATTATAATCTTTATGCGTGACCTTATATTTTCCAATCATAAAGTCACTCAGCCTGACCTTATGCAGGTATTTATCATCCTGGTTCGAGCTGAAGGGCAGTTTTTCCCAAATCAGCGGACCGAAGTCCCCCATTAAAAACTCACCGCCCGTGACCGGGACCATATTATCCAGCGAGCGCTTCACCAGCGCCTGCGTGAGCTGCTGGCTTTCCGTACTGGTGCTGCTATCACAACCAGTCAGCGCCAGCAAAAATATTCCCAGAGTAAGAAATTTCAGAATATGCGCCGTCATCCGTTATTCACCACACAGCGAAAGCCAAAATTGGGAGGAAATTGGTCATCTTCTGCTTTATGCCCGTCAAAAAGTGGGGAAGGGAGGTTCGACTTGCGAAACATGGTCAGGGCATACTGATAATCTCCTCCTGAATATCCCCTCATAACCTTCCTGTCGCCGGTCCCCGGTCCCTGCGGGTTATCAACCGGCGAGTGTGCATAGTAGTCCGCCGCATACCAGTCATTAGCCCATTCATCACCGCTTAGTCCCATGTCATACAATCCCAGTGGATTGGGGGGATATTTCCCGACCGGGTAAATCGATATCCCTACACCATTCATTTTTGCTCTTTCATCAAAGGTGGGAACGTTGACTCCGCGCTCTATTTTTCCGTTACTGGTGGCATAGGGCAAATACTGTCCCCGGGAGCGGGCCGCGTATTCCCACTGCGCTTCAGTGGGCAAATCCACCCGTTTACCCGACATTTTACCCAGCCACAGGCAGTAGTCTTTGGCCATCTGCCATGGGACGCTGACGGGAACGTCATCCGCCAGTAACTTCCCATCAAAAATATAAGTAAGCTTTTTGCCTTGGGTGATTTTAATATACTCATTATAATCTTTATGCGTGACCTTATATTTGCCAATCATAAAGTCACTCAGCCTGACCTTATGCAGGTATTTATCATCCTGGTTCGAGCTGAAGGGCAGTTTTTCCCAAATCAGCGGGCCGAAGTCCCCCATTAAAAACTCACCGCCCGTGACCGGGACCATATTATCCAGCGAGCGCTTCACCAGCGCCTGCGTGAGCTGCTGGCTTTCCGTACTGGTGCTGTTATCACAGCCGGTCAGCGCCAGCAAAAATATTCCCGGGGTAAGAAGTTTCAGAATATGCGCCGTCATCCGTTATTCACCACGCAGCGAAAAACATATTTAGGAGAAAATCTATAATCTTCTGCCTTACGCCCATTCAAAAGTGGAGAAGGGAAGTCTGACTCACGAAACATGGTCAGGGCATACTGATAATCCCCTCCCGGATAGCCCCTTTGTACCTTCCTGTCGCCGCTCTCCGGTCCCTGCGGGTTATCAACCGGCGAGTGCGCATAGTAGTCCGCCGCATACCAGTCATTAGCCCACTCCAGACCACTTAGTCCCATGTCATACAATCCCAGTGGATTGGGGGGATATTTCCCGACCGGGTAAATCGATATCCCTACATCGTTCATTTTTGCTCTTTCATCAAAGGTGGGAACATTGACTCCGCGCTCTATTTTTCCGTTACTGGTGGCATAGGGCAAATACTGTCCCCGGGAGCGGGCCGCGTATTCCCACTGCGCTTCAGTGGGTAAATCCACCCGTTTACCCGACATTTTACCCAGCCACAGGCAGTAGTCTTTGGCCATCTGCCAGGGGACACTGACGGGAACGTCATCCGCCAGTAATTTTCCACCAAATACATACGTAAGCTTTTTGCTATGGGTGATTTTTATATACTCATTATAATCTTTATGCGTGACCTTATATTTGCCAATCATAAAGTCACTCAGCCTGACCTTATGCAGGTATTTATCATCCTGGTTCATGCTGAAGGGCAGTTTTTCCCAAATCAGCGGACCGAAGTCCCCCATTAAAAACTCACCGCCCGTGACCGGGACCATATTATCCAGCGAGCGCTTCACCAGCGCCTGCGTGAGCTGCTGGCTTTCCGTACTGGTGCTGTTATCACAGCCATTACAAAATGCTATTGTTACTAATAGCGCGGCGCAGTATTGCTTATTCATTATGATATCCTTAATTAAACCGTTCTGGTCTGTCCATCATCACTCATGGGGTCATATGTCTGTTGCTGGTCAATCAACGCTAAATACTGATCCATTAATTTATCGGGAATAGGCTTGAACGGTTCCTCTGGTGAAACCCTCTCCGGAAGATTGTTATATAACTCAGGTAGCTTCTTACCGTAATGGGTAAAAAATATAGAATCATTCTCACCATCAGAGAGGAATGTAATCACTGCTTGTTCATTTTTATTACGGTCACCTTTTCCCTTTCCAGGACTTTCAGTAATATGCTGCATAACATTGTCGTAATCCGCTTTACTCTGCACCCATTTCAACGCCAGGAAGATGGCCTGCTTACGGCGTTTCATTGGCCCTAATTTCCAGGAGTTAAACGTGAGCGGGTTATTGTTTTGGTTTCGCGGGTCGAGAGGGTCCGCCCAATTGATATCCATTAACTGCGCAATCAGCGCGCCTTTGGTTTCCGGTGGCGAGTATTTAAACTGATCCGGGTTATTCAGCACACTCTCCATCAGCTTAACCCGGTTATTTTCCTCGGTTAGATCATCTCCTAATTGGGTAATGATATCCATTGCCTGATCCGCCATAGCGACCGCCGCCTGAACGCCGCGGGCCGCCATAATTAAGGGGATGGCGCACAATGCCTGAAAGGCATCTAATTCCATCATGTCGGCTAACTTTTGATAATCAACGTTGCGTAGCATATACATAAAACTTTTCATAAAGGCTAAATAGCAGCCGCCATCAACCTCAAACCCCAGACTCCCCTTTGCACCGGCCCCCCAGCAAAATGCCGCTTTACAAAAAATACGAAAACGCCCCTGGATGTAGGTGACATAGAAAACCGCACTTCCCCCGGCACCCGCCTGTAGCGATACCCCCATTTCCAGCTTCGCAATTGCCGCAAATTTCCGTTCTTTAGTGACGATGGTTTTATCGTCCGTCTTCCCGACGTTAGCGGGAGGCGTGTCGTCAGGATGCGGATCGAACCATTCTATGGCACCGCTGATATTGCCCCCGAACTGGGCACCCACAAAAGCGCCAATTTCTCCTCCGCCCTGTGCTTCAGGTGTTTCCGGAGTATGTAAATTAATCGTTCGTTTGCCCGGTAGCGGCGGGGGAGGAAGCTCCGCTGGACGGCCTTTAATTCCGTAACCTTTGCCCATTTCACCGCTCCAGTCGAGCGTTGCGCCAACCTCAACTGCCACACTGGCTCCGACACTGCCGGACAACACCATTTTCAGGGCAAAACGCAGCGCCCCCATATTACAGATACCGCCTGGCGTTTGCGGGGTATCGGCTTTTGCCGGAAACAGCAGACTGATGCCTAGCCTGTCCGGAACATATAAAGTGCTTTCTGCTTTCGCTTCACCTAACGCAAAACTGGCGTGCCCCTCTAATTTCCCTTCAACCTTACCCTTTAGTGGATTAAATTCCGCGGATATCCCTGCGCCATGGCTAAATCGCATGAGCTGGGCCTGAGCGCTAATATCAACATACTGATGATAGACGGACTCATCAGCATTCCCCCCCTTCGGCCAGGACAGCGATTTATTCATCTCTTTTGCCCAATCGCTGACAATAATGTTGCTATCTTCACAAATATCAAACTTGAACTTAACAGAGGCTTCTTTCAGCTGTTTTTTTAGCTCCTGGGGGTCTATTTTCGCCTGACGTACAGTTTTATTAACAGTTTTACCATTTTCATCTTGCACGGAAATGTTTTTGTCATGGTACTTAATAAAGCTGGCTTCGCCTGTTTTTTTGTCAACATTGCTAAGCTTATATCTACGCCAATCTTCTTTGATCTTTTCAGAACGAATATAAGTTTTTTTGAATCCAGTGACAGAGTTTTTATTAAGGGGAATTAACTCCATAATGCCAATAGCACTCTCCTTCATTTTTTCATCCAAAAGTTCCCCTTCAGGGACATTGGCCGTGAGAGTCATTAATTCCTGGCGAAATGCTTTATTGGCTTTATTGAGTGCGGCGTATGCTTCTGTTACCTTACTCTGAAGCTGTCTTTCTGGTACGGTATCAGCCTGTAAAATTGCCGCATAATTGGCTTCATCAAGATCTTTCTTTGCCTGCAGCTGTTTTTCCAGTAACCCTGATAAAAAGTAATGCTCCTCCTTAATTGTTTTTTCAGCAGTTGCATCAACACAAAGTACTGTCGCGCTACCAGGGTGGAGATAAATTTCCGGTTCGTATTTACCTTTAACAACTTTTCCTGAGCCTTGCGCAGACGTTTTAGTTTTCTCTTCACCTGTTGCCATAAATACCTCCCTGTTTAAAATTAAAAAATCAAAGTAATTCGATATCTAAAGATTCAGGCTGTGCGGTATATACGGTAATGGTTTTACCTTCGGCATCCGTTACCCCCTCATATACGTTTCCCTCTCCTGTTTTAATTCGATAAGGTACGAAAGGCATAATCTCTCCGGAATCCTCATCTTTGGCGATAAAGAAATCATTAAATCCTTTCGGTAACTCTGGTTTTGGCAGGTCATAATCAGCAGCCATTAATTTCTGCACGCTGATAGATTTGAGCAGAATATTTTTCGGACAGCCTATCTCCACATTTCCGCCGCTGAGTTTGATATAGGCTCCTCCGCAGTTCAGCACCAGCTCGTCGGCTGCCGTCACCACCACTTTGCCCTCCACGCTTGTGACGGTAATGTCCTTTTTTGCCACGGCATCTATCCCGTCATCCTGGGCCTGGATTTCAACCTTCCCCTTTGCGGCAAATAACCGTATACCCAGCTTCAGGGCCAGCAGACTGATGGCTTCCCCCGCCACGGCAGTAAATTTCTTCATCACGCTGATATCTGTATTACCACCCGCGACCAGCCCCACGCTTTCACTGCCGGACGACAGACGCACCGACTTCGGACTACTGATGCTTATGTGCTCCGGTGCATTGAGCACAATCCCTGGCTGAGTAAGATTGTTTAACGCTGTATTCAGTGCCTTTGCTGTATCTGAATCTGCCGGCCAGGCCTGTGCGATATCGGCAGCATTCGCAAGGACATCACTCACAGACAGCGCCTGAACCATTTGCGCGGCAGCATTTTTCATCTCCAGCATCCTGTCCGAAGCATCACTCTGCCTGTCCGAAGTGATAAAAACCCCTTTACCTCCGCGTACCGCCACCCAGTCGTCTGTGCGCAGCTCGGCCCCCTCTCCCCGCAGCGCACGTCCCGCATCCACGTTATGCCCCAGATTAAGCTGCGTCTTCCCGCCGTACTCGGTGCTGAGCTTGACGTGCTCCTCACCCCGTTTGTCCTCCATGCGCAGCTTGTTGTTCGCGGGCGTGCGGATGACGTTGCGGGTATGGTTTGCCTGTGTCACGTGGTCCGGATGCCGGGAGTCATGCAGCGCATGCGCGATATAGGGCCGGTCCGGGTCCCCTTCATGGAACGCCACCGCCACTTCTGTGCCCTGTATCAGCGGGAAGTGAATACCATAAGTGTCGCCGCCGTAGGGTTTGGCAAGGCGTACCGGCATACTTTCGTAGCCCTGTTGTTTATCATCGCGATCCGCATCAAACTTAACCCAATAAAGCCCGCTCTGATTTAAATGAGCATATTCATCATTCTTTTTCGGGCTTGAAACACGTGCCATTAGTGTGCCGCTAATCACTGGGCGCGATTTGAGTGGAGGTCTCCAACAGCGCGTTTCACTGTAAATGGTCGCCATCAACACCACTTGTAGCGCTTCCTTTCGGCTTGCGCTGAATGAAACCGCCGTAACCAGCAAGCTGTTACGCACACTGACAGGAAGCGTTGGGACAGGAGTGGATTCCGTAATATTCAGGACCTGAGCCGGGCTGAGGCTTACATCGGTTGATAATCCAGAGATTGTCGCTTGTGAGGAGAGATAACGCTCATGTTCCAGACGCGCCCAAAAATTCCCTGTCTCAGGCGCCGGCGAAACCTTATCACCCGTTTCAAGATGGCGTGGGCGATAGTGGTAAACATCCCCGTAAGTCACCTCGTCACCTTCACCGTAAGTCATATCAGTTTGTGCAGAAAATAATATTTTCTGAGCCTGGCGATGGTTATAATCCCCGGCAGTAACCGATGCCTGCACCGCAGACTGTTGGAACTGAATATCCCAGACTGAGTCGATGCCATTGTCATTCATTCCGGAGGGACTATTCAGCGGTAATGTTTTGCCAAACTCCCATGCGCTTTGTTTGTCAGCAAAATAGATCACCTCAGTGCCAGCATCAGTCTGAAGCCTAAAGAAGAAGAAAATCCCAACTTCAGAGAGCAGGCGTTCAATAAAAACCAGATCACTCTCCTGATACTGATTAATTTGCTCTCTTTTGGGATATTCCATTACTAAATCAAAATTATATTCCCAGTCTTTTAAACCATGCTCTTGTAAAATTTGAGTAACAACTTCCGGAACTGACATATTAATAAAAAAACGGTGTGTACGAAATTGGTTTTTCAGCAACGCGACAAAGGGTTCAATGATTATCTGATAAATTGCCTGGTCTTTTGAACCACTGATACGATGGAAAGATGTCACAATACCATGTACCATTTTACGGGCAGTTAACTCACTTAACTTCCCCATTCCCATAGTCAATGTCGTTGATTTTCTAAGTATCGATTCGGCCGCAATATCTTTATCCTGGCTGGAAAAGTGTACTACGTATCGATACAGCGAACTCATTTCCTCTGTACCATTAAAGTTAATAACATCCAGTATCGATTTACATGAAGGGATATACAATTGATAGCGATTCAGCGTATTTTCAGATATAAATGACATCCCACCGTCAAGTGATTCACTCATTCCCATATATTTACCCCCTGTAATATTATAAAGAGTCACTTCCAGAACAAAACCTACCTTCAACGCATTGTTTTTATTAAACTGACCAAATCTTTTTTCTTGTTAGTAACAATAGAAAAAGTAAATCGACGATTATCATTTGATATCCAAAGTTCTTCTCTTCCATTATCACTATAATCATAAAGGTGAAAGCCAAGACCTGTTAGATAATTACGAACAATTCCTACATCACCACCGCGAAAAACAATAAGATTTGTTTCCCGTGTACTTCCATCAGGAGAAATATATTCAAAGTAATAATCATTTGATATCCTTGGAGCCTGCTTGATATCAACATCAGTATAGAAATAGTAGTCAAAAAGATCGCTTTCCCGATATTCTAATTTATCTGGCCAGGGTATTAACAGCGGTGACAAGAAAATCAAAACAATCATCACCAGTATTATTTTATAGTAGCTCATTACCATTCACCTCGACAAAAATGAATAATAACCGCCATCCCCGGCGATAATATCTACCCGACCAGAAGTGAAATCACTCCACGGTTGCACCCATGTCATAAATGAAGGCAGCTGCCCCTTATAGGGTTTATGGACAGCACAGTTATCCTTGGGGGCTGGAAACAGTAATGGTAAAAATCCTTTATTTTTATAATTGCCTATCGGCCCATAATAATCCCATCTACTCAGGGCCTGCTCTTTACTGACAAGCCTCAGTCTTGACTGATAGTCTGAAGGAAGGATTGCCCGGTAGAAGCCTAAAAGATCGGAGGTAAGATCCTCACCGCTAAATCCACTGTCGGTATACCAACTAAAACACCAATTAGATTGCAAACTTTCAAACAAGCGTGCCGTCGTCATCATCATGGCTAACGCAACGCTATTTTTCTCACATGCAGATAAACCTTGTTTGATACGCCACTTAACAAACTTTCCTGTACCAAACTGGCGATGATTTACAAACATCTTTTGGCTATAGGTGACTTCATAATAACCATCACTACTTGATTCACCTCGTTTTATATCTGACAGTAGGTTTTTAATATCACTTCCCTGTGCATGGCCTATATCTATCCATCCCAATATTTCGCTATAAACAAGCCCTGTTTTACGATCCAATGTCCACTCGGAAGGTTCAATAATATCGTTACGTTTACTCATCATTAAACTCCAGAGTCATTCGCTCTTCATAACTCAAACTCAATACTACTGATGAAACGGACTGAATAATGGTAGAGAACGCTTAACTGCTCCAGTCCCTCAAAACGCAACACATCCAGTGCATACGGGCATGAAGGGATCGTTAAGCTGTAGCGGTTAAGCGTAGGCCCTGATGTTGTTAGTTCCATATTCATAGAGTTAACGCTATTTAATAAACTATATTTATGCGCTTATAAAATCATAATAAAAACTGATCGGCACAGTTTCCCATTAAATAAAAAATTACAGATAATCATCCCAATTACTACGCACATGAGGCCAGCCAAATTTCATCACAAAATACCCTAAAACGATCAATAAAAAATTCCCCATGCCCCATAAATATCTAAACCCATCGTCAGAAATGAAGAAAAACCAAATAGAAAAGGCAATACCAAACATGCATAAAATATTCCCTAGCAGATATGAAAAATAATACATTAAATATATAGTTATTTCTCTAAACTTCCCAAACCGTCCAGAAAACATTGGCAAACCTCATTAAAAACACTTCATTTGCTTTGTGAAGTTCAATTGCTTTTTCAAAAGGTGAAACAAGATCTTCTATCAGAAAATAAAGCAGATCCAGATCCCCCATATCTTTCAATTTCTGATAATTACCCGGACTCCTTGCAGCCAGATAGCGAGATGTATAGATTGCTCTGGATACTTCCGCTCCCAAAGTAAGAAGCGAGCCTATAAGAGCACCTGAAAAAAATGCTGTGACTAACCGATTAGAAATAACAGCCCCAATTTTAACGCCAGTTAGCTCTGAGAAAATTATCCTTCCAGCACTACTCCCAACAATTTTCTCTGTCATTAAAGCAACGTCCAGTCGCGAAGAAAAATCACTAATAAAAATATCAATAACCTGACCTATCAACTCCTTATTTAACTTTGCTTTATTAAGAAGTCTGGCAAACCTGTATTTATTATCTTCATTCGTTCTGCGATGTTCTGTATCCATAAAATCGTAGGCCAGATATCCCATACTCACAGGAAATGATATAAGCCCTTTAGCCAAAGCAGCTATAAATCCAGAATCATCAACGTTAATAGCTTCGAGCATATCTTTTGCAAGATCTTTAGCACCATCCATATTTAGTCCTTTTGCGCAAAGCATATCCCGATACAAAGTAAAACCCAGCGCTAGTATTATTACTGGGTTTTATTTTTCACTCGCTATCAATTATCAGTTCAATTCCCTCTTCATCACTCCAACTTAAAGTGAGTTGCTGAGGTTTTTGCTGCCGGGAAAGATACGTTAACAACTGCTGGCTAAGCACAGGTAAGATTTGTTGATTGAGCAGACTATCAATATTCCTCGCCCCCGTATCCGGTAGCAGGCAAGCGGCGGTCAGGGCATCAAAAAGGCTCTCGGATATCGTTGTGGTGATGCCGTAGTGACGAAGTAATCGCTGGCTAACCTGATCCAGTTTCATTTGTACAATCGTACGTAGCGCAGATTCACTGAGCGGATGGTAGATAATCGTCTGGAAGCGGGCCAGTAGCGCTGGCTGGAAGTGTTCGCGCAAAAGTGGGCGCAGCAGTTCGTGCAACTCAGACTCTGTGGTTTCCGGTTGTTCTTCCAGCATCTGCATTACAGCGTCGCCGCCAAGATTGGAGGTCATCAAAATAACAGTATTGCGAAAATCAATTTCACGGCCTTCGCCGTCACGCATGAAACCACGGTCAAATACCTGGTAAAACAGATTCATGACGTCGCGATGCGCTTTTTCTACTTCATCCAACAGTACCACGCTATAGGGGCGTTTTCGCACCGCCTCGGTCAGGATCCCTCCCTGACCATAACCCACATATCCCGGAGGTGAGCCTTTTAGCTGGCTCACAGTGTGCGGCTCCTGATATTCAGACAGATTAATCGTGATCAGCGATTTTTCACCACCAAACAGAATGTCAACCAGGGCCAGCGCCGTCTCCGTTTTGCCGGTTCCACTTGGTCCAGTAAGCAGGAACACACCCTGTGGGCCGTTTTCCGGCGTCAGTCCTGTTTTTGATGCCCGCAACCGCTGTGCGATCGCATTCAGCGCGTAATTCTGCCCGACAACGCGTTCTCCCATCTGGGTTTCAAGCGTCAGCAAGTCTACCTGGGAGTCCTTCATTAATGATGACAATGGTACACCGGTCCAGTCGGCAATTACCGTAGCAACGGTGCGCGCGTCTACATCCGGAAACAGCAAAGGATGGCCCTGCTGAAGCATACTTAGCTGCAGTTGCAATTCAACCGTTTCCGCCTGACGAGAAATATCACGGCGGCTGGCCAGCAGTTGCTCAGTGAGCGTTAATTCCTGACCATACTGGGTTTCGCGTTCATCCAGTTCGACAAGCAGACGATTTTCACGCTGTTCAATGGTGGCCAGCCTTTCACCATGCTGACCATTTCCTACCGCGAGGTCTGCAAGCAATGCCTGCTTTTCAATTTCAAGCGCGGTGATCTCAGACTTCAAACGCGTCAGTGGTTCCGGAACGGTATCAAGGCTCATCCGCACTCTTGCACCTGCGGTGTCCAGCAGATCGACGGCTTTGTCGGGTAATTGTCGCCCGGTAAGATAGCGGCGAGAGAGCGTAACAGCAGTTTTAACCGCTTCGTCGGTGATGTGAACGCCATGGTGTTCTGCATAGCGTAATTTCAGACCACGCAGCATTAAGCAAGCAGTGTCATCATCCGGCTCATCCACTTTAACCATCTGAAAACGCCGCTCCAGCGCAGCATCACGCTCAAAATACTGTTTATATTCACTCCATGTGGTCGCCGCGATAGTTCGTAATTCACCTCTGGCCAGAGCGGGTTTTAGCAGATTGGCTGCATCAGCGCCTCCCGCCTGATTACCGGCCCCAATGATGGTGTGCGCTTCATCGATAAAGAGCAGAACAGGCGTTGGCGATTGTTGAACGGCATCAATGATATTTTTCAACCGCTGCTCAAACTCACCTTTCACCCCGGCACCTGCTTGTAACAGCCCAAGATCCAGCGTGCGTAATGTTACTGATTTCAGGCTATCCGGCACGTTACCTTCAGCAATACGCAGCGCCAGACCTTCCACCAGAGCGGTTTTGCCGACACCGGGTTCCCCGACCAGAATGGGATTATTTTTTCGCCGACGGGACAACACATCCACCATTTGCCGGATTTCATTATCGCGACCAAATACCGGGTCGATATCGCCGGCACGCGCTTTCGCGGTTACATCCAGCGTAAATTTATCGAGCACGCCTTGTAATGCTGGCGACAACGTCGACTCAACCTGACCCGGACGCGGTTCATCATCAGGAGAAACCTGCACCAGAGCGGCTTCTTGCAGCCTTTCCGGACGTTCATCCGACTGGACATTTAATAGCGGCAGGAGGCGTTCCAGTTGAGTATGTCCGGCGCTCAGAAGAGGCCACAGGCCATCACACTTCAGTAGCGAAGGCTTTCCCACCAGGGCCATCAGTAGATGCACACCACGTATCTGCGAATTTTCATCCGTTGCGGCACACAGCCACGCTTGTTGCATTAAAGAAAGGAGCGCATCAGACAACTGCGGGCGGCTTTTCACGGAACGAGGCTGAACATCCAGATGCGTCAGCAGCGATTGCCAGAGATTGTCGATATCCCATTCATAACGACGAGCAATGACAGTCATATCGCCCTCCCCCTGCTCCAACAGCTTCAGTAACCAGTGTTCGGGAGTGATTTCTGCATGCGCGCGCGTCTGACATAACGATGCCGCCGCTTCGAGCGCCTGGGCGCAATAGGGGTTGAGACGTCGTAATAACACTGCTGACTGGTGTTCCATTTGCTTCCTGGCTCCCTGTATTCAGGCACGCTACCGCCCGTGGCCGTAATCCAATGCCCATAAGGTAATAGTGATGTTGATACTCTCTGCTAAACCCCCGCCCCGGAAGCTCAGCAGAGGGCATAAAAAAACGGATGAGGAAATCCTCATCCGTTAGCGCATTACGCGGTGGTACGCTCGTTCCAGGCGTCAGAATGGATAATGTTGCCATCCTTATACGTCCAGACGATCTTCTCGTAGCGCAGTTCAATTTGTTCCAGGTGGTTATGCTTCTCTTTTGCGGGATCTTTGATGTCGTACATCACAGGGTTTACTTTCACCACTTTCACGTTGTGTAACGTGGTGTTGAAGTATTCCACTTCCTGACCCGCGTCATTGATGCGATACCATTTGAACTCTGCCTGGCGCAGGGTCTGACCGGTGGTTACAGCCTTGTACAGATATGGACTGGAGGCATCGATTTCCTTAGTGAAAAGGAACGGGGTATGGATGCGCGTACCGGTCAACTTACCTGTATTGTTATCGGTAGGGATGTACAGGTTATGTTCCTGTGCCACCACTTCGATACTGCCTACACGGTCTTTTACGTCAACAGAACCTTTAATATCCGCGCCGCCATCATCTTTCAGCCAAAGGTAGACTGGAATTGCCATAACTCTTTCTCCATTTTTACTTCGCTAATGCGTCACCACCTTGCGGTGACGGTTCCTTCATGCCCGGCAGCCGACAGGCATCAGCCTGCGGTACCAGACTGATCTCTACACGGCGGTTGGCAGCCCGACCCTCCGGCGTATCGTTGTTTTTGTAGGGGCGTAATTCGCCGTAGCCCTGAACGGCAAAACAGCTCTCCGCGACATCACCGGTATCTCGCATCCAGTCACGAACAGATTCCGCGCGTTTGAGAGAGAGCAGCTGATTAGATTTATCGTCACCCACATCATCGGTATGTCCGGCGATGACTATCAGCCACCCGGGTTTGGCTTTGATATTGACCAAAGCCCCAATGAGTACTTTTGTTGAACCCGCTTTTAGCGCCCACTTACCCGTATCAAACAGCGACATACTGTCGAGACGTACAGTTTGCGGGGCAGTCACTTTCGGTTTTTCGGGTGACCCCCAGTCACTTATGGCAACCTGCAAAGGGGGGATCAATCTCATTCCTTGATACAATCCCATTGAAAGAGAAAGTGGTTCGCCACGCTGATACCAGCGCTCAAGGAGTTGTGCATCACGACGAAGTTGATCCTGGGCCAAGATCTTTGGCTCGGCAGGATTACCGCTAAGTTGGCGGTATAGCATCAGGTGATCGTTTGTGATCCTGATGAGATGTTGGTTATTGATAAAGCTGCATGCCATCGCCATTCCGATGAAAATGCCGCATAACAGACCACTTACGCCCACCGTCCGTTGAAATGCTGTCAACGCCCGACGGCGGGATAAGAATGGCAATGCTAAATCTGGAAAAGGCAGCAGTGCGGGCGCTACTGACGCCGCAGGGGAAAGCGTTGTTTGAGCAATGATATGACGTTGCCAGAGGTTATTTTCGCAGACCGCTGATGAGGTGAAACACACAACCCGTAATGCAAAGAAAACAGGCAGAGCATGGTGTTCAGTATCGCCTTGTACCTTCTTCAGCCAGCCCAGTAAATTATCTAACCACACTGCATGTGTAAGATGAAAATGGCGGGCTGGGCTCTCTTGCGAAGAGAAAGGAGCAAAGTCGTCTAATCCCGTAGCCGACTGCACTTCTGCATCCTGAGGGGTTCGAATAAACCAGCGTACAGCCTCATTACATTGAGGAGAATTCAGCCAACAACACAACCAAAACGGCGGTACACCTGATAACCAACGCCGACTCTGGGTCACCACTCGCCGCCAACTGAGCAGTATGTGCTTAAGCGCATCTTCATCAGTATGCCGTTCCGGAGTTAATGCCAGCATTACGGAGACGCGCATAAGAAGCCCTGGACGCTGAGCAGCTATCTGACGAACCAGAGCAATGTAATGCTCAGGGGACTGGACAGATAAATACCAGCCCTGCGAGCTCTCGCAAGAACCGCTGCGTCCGGCAAACAAGGGGGCATTATCGCCACACACGAGCACAACTGGCCCACTGAAACTCTCCGGAGGGAGCGGAACTTCATGCTCGGTATGCGCTGATCTCAACTGGCCATATTGACGCCAGCCGTAAACGATCCCTGGAATGGAAAACAATAAAATAAAGACGGTCAGGCCGCCCCGGACACCCGTACTTAACGGACTGAATCCCCAAACCAGCAACAAAGCCAGCACAGCTGTCAGCACATAGTTAACGATCCCTCGCAACTGAGCCATGTTTTAGCCCTGCCCAATAAGCTGAGCAACCAGCCCTTGTAAGACATGAGAAAATGTTAACCATAAAGCCCCCAACGCCACCGCGCCGACAATCCATGCCTGCCACCAGCGACGCTTACTGCCAGAGAAACCGGACGCCTGCATGATTACGGGCGCATCGTGCGTTAACTTAAAAGGCTTCGCCTGAGCCGCCAGCGCCTCAAGAACATCTTCACGACGTTCGTCACCTTGCTCACGATAGCGCCCAACAAAACCGAGCGTGATTGCGCGATAAAAGCAGGTTATTACGGCGGTATCAGGAACGGGCTCACGCAGCACAGACCGGATGCGTTCCCAGAACTCTTCCCCTGCGTTGGTGGTATTGAAATAACGGGCCTGTAAGGGTGTCGCAAGCCAGGTGATATAACCGCTATCCTGCCGGTTGCGGTTCAACACGCTTTCATCCAGTAACGCACATTGCGTGTAGAGCATATGTTCAACGCTGTGTTCGCTGTACCCCATATCACGCAATGCCTCACGTGCAGATTCAACCCATTGGCTGGCCCGACGATAAAGAACAGCTCCGTCGTCGACTTCTGCCCCGTCACGTAGCTGGCTTACAGCAAGCCATGTTGGCCAGAAAACCTGATCAATTTCCTTATTCATTTATTTCAATCCCTTAATACTGCAAACAGCTCAAGTTGAATCTCTCCCAGCGTTCCCGGCACATAGAAAGCACAATTACCGGCGTCCAACATGGCCTGGGCTGCTGGATGATTAATTTCAAGAGCAAAGTATTGATTTTCCAGTCGTAACGGGATGGCTGCGGGTACATGTGTCAGCGGTTTTAATGGAATACCGCTGAGTGCCACATTGACGACATCTGACACATCCGCCCGGCTCCCTGCTTTACAGAGCTGTGGAAATTGCGCCAGGAGGACATGTGCGGGGAGACCCGAGCGAACGGACAGGTAAAAATCAGCACCTTCACGCAGTCGGGCATCCGACAGAGCGCCATACCAGAACTGTCGCTCCTGCGTCAGTTCAATAGCGACAACACGAGACGGCAGGCTGGCTTCCAGCAGTTCCACCAGCAGAGCAAACAGCGGCGGGAATACCTGCTGCGGATTTGCATGCTGATATGGAGGTACAACGCTGACATCATTTTCTAACGAGAAGGTCAGCAGGCTGCCCGCTAACCGCGCCAGCTCACGCCACAAAAGTTCGGGATGACGGCCTGGGTTTTGCAGCATTTCTTTCAGAACA
Organism: Citrobacter portucalensis; assembly: GCF_002042885.1. Lineage (GTDB taxonomy): Bacteria > Pseudomonadota > Gammaproteobacteria > Enterobacterales > Enterobacteriaceae > Citrobacter > Citrobacter portucalensis. Next base: position 53,081 of record NZ_MVFY01000002.1, on the reverse strand, counting down.
GGTTCCGAACTATTAAGCGCATTCAGCAGCCAAAACAACGAAACATCTGCTACTGCAAAATCCGCCATTCGTTCGTTACTTTCTCGGCGCAAGGACATCAGGCGGCGACAACGAGCCTGGATACGATGCACCAAATCACTGAGCGAGTTGATTAATAAGGGGCTGGCTGAGAGTGAAAGCGAGGGGGGTAAAAAATCACGTCCCAGCTCCCATTGCCCCTGAGCATTACGAATAAGGCAAGCTACCGGACAAGTCAGGTAAGCGCTGTTATCGTCATGGGCATACCGGAGGGTGATAGCATGCCGCAGCACTGCCATATCAGTCCGTTCCTGACCGGAGAGATCCTGAACTGGCAGCCATTCCTGCTGCCAGCGACACGGACGGCTGACACCGTTGCCTGATGAAAGATTGCCGCCATTAGCTGAAAGCAGCGGCAATGCCAGCACGATATCAACGCTGTTGTAGCCAGTAAGATGCGATAAATCACACGCTGGAGGCAGGTTATCTGAAATACCTGTATCCACTAACGTACCGTCAGGAAAGCGCACAACCAGATTAACGGGATTCAAACGGGAAACCGTTAGCGCACTTTCATCAAACTCCGCGCTGATGACGCCCCACGGTGATGAAAGTGACATGTGAGCAACAACGTCAGCAACGTAAGCATCCCAACGTGTCTGTTGCTGAAACTGTTGGGGAGCCAGAAAAGCCCCCTCGCTCCATAACGGACGATAGATCTTCATCGCACCTCCTGTGCATTACGCCGTTAAGATTTCGACTTAGGCATCTGTGAAACTAACGACAAGCTGACATCCATACCTTCAACCTGGAAATGCGGGATGGCGTACAGGCGCACGCGGAAGAAACCCGGGTTATCCTCAATGTCCTCCACCACGACACGCCCATCACGAAGCGGATGTGAAGCCTGCAAATCATCGCCAGGATCGGTCATTTCGGTTACCAGACTGCGTAACCAGTTGTTTAGTTCAAGCTCAAGCAGGCGGCGATCTTTGGTCGTACCAATGTTTTCTCGCTGCAAGATTTTCAGGTAATGAGCAATACGAGAAAGCAGGAAGATATACGGCAAACGTGAGTTAATTCGACTATTAGCTGTTGCTTCCGGGGTATCAAACTGCGCAGGTTTTTGAGCCGAGTTAGCAGAGAAGAAGCAGGCGTAATCACGATTCTTATAATAAGAAAGCGGAATAAAACCAAGGTTGGCGAATTCAAATTCACGAGTTTCCGGGATCATCACTTCAGACGGGATTTTCACCTGATTACCCGTCCCCAGATCGTACAAATGGATAGGTAAATCTTTAACCGCGCCACCCGCCTGTGGTCCACGGATCTGGACGCACCAACCATTCTTGATAAAACTTTTCACCATATTCACAGCGAAAGAGAAAGATGCGCTGGTCCACAGATATTTTTCGTGATCCGGGCCCTTAACTTCCTCGACATAGTTAAAGCTGCGCACAGGAATGGTATCAGGGCCGTACGGCAAACGCCCGAGTACACGCGGCATAGTTAATCCGATATAGCGTGAATCATCACTATCACGAAATGCTTTCCATTTGATGTATTCAGCACGTTCGAAATAATCATTGATATCTTTTATGGCTGCGACCTCTTCCATATTTTCTTTCAGGAAGAATTTCGGCCCAACTGAACCAATAAATGGCATATGGCAGGCTGCCGATACGCCAGAAATATTGCGCAGTAGCGCGATATCCTGCGGGCTGTTATCAAATTCGTACGCTGAAATCATTGCCGCAATAGGTTCTCCACCTGGCTGGTCATATTCTTCAATATAAACATGACGATATAACCCACTCTGGATAAGTTCCGGCGCGTCATCAAAATCATCACGCAGCGCATCCTTACTGACATCCATCATTTCGACACGGACATTTCGGCGAAAATCGATACCAGAGATCATTGAATGCAAACCACGCCAGAGCGATTCTTGTTTTTGAAATTCAGCATGATGCATAACTTCATTAACCTGATCGCTAATCTGCTTATCCAGACGAGCAATCTGCTCATCGAGTAGCGTTTTATCCAGGCGTTCTAAGGGTTGTGCGGCATCCGCCAGACATGAGACCAGAACCTGAATAGCAGCGGTCACACGCTCCGCCGGAGCGGCATCAGAAAGCGCTTCATCACTCTGCCACGCATCTACATTTTTTAATGACGCGACGGGGGAAAGATTAATTTTGTCAAAGAGGGACTGATAAACACTGCGTTCACTGGTCGTGGTGGTCGCGGCTGAAGAGGTATGTTCCTGAACAGACATCAACATATTCCTTTTATGTTCCTTTACTATTCCTGCCGATTTAGCGGAGGAAACCCTGTAGAGCGTTAAATCTCTTCTGGCATCATAGTTGCCAGCTCATTACGCAATTCCTGACTCAGGGCTGGATCCTTAAGGATTGTTTCCAGCTCGCGACGAAAAGCAGCGTTATCGAGTAAGTTAGATTTCAGGTCACGTAGTAAGTTACGCATAGCCAACAGAACACGTAATTGTGGGATATTTCGTGCGACCTGCTCAGGTTCAAAATCGCGGATATTCTTAAAGGTAAGGTTAATATCGTCCTTTCTGTCATCATCAGCTAACGTATTTTTAACACTTAAATTAACCACTGGTGAAAACTTGGCCAGCACATCGTTAAAATTATTTTTATTAATATCTATCTTTTCACGCTCAGATAATGGTCGCTGCTCTCTGCCATTACTGAAATCACCGACAGTCAGTAGTTTTAAAGGCAATTCAACTTTCTTTTGAACGCCTCCGGTGTGTAAATCTAACTTAATATTAACGCGTGCCGTCGGCACTTCATTCTGAAAACTGTCACCCATACGTCCCTCTCAGACCGGCGACTCCTGCCGGTATTTTGCGTTTCCTAATGGAGCACGTTCCAATCGCTCAACATGTTTCTTACAACGTCATTTCTGCAGGCAGTTAACAATGGCTGTTGATGACAATTAACTATTATAATTATCACGCTAACGCAATCCGATATATTCCATAGGTAAAAACATGATCAATGTCATTAATTAATCGAATAACACATTATGTTTTTATATTTAAAATGACAATCAAGAAGATATTTATCTAATACAAACAACAATAATTATTTAATGATTGATGCATTCATTTAACGAATGCATTAATCATTAAATAAATATTTACCATGAGAATACTTGCTGTCATTTATATAAATATAGACACTCATTTAAATATAAGTACTATCAATCTAATCATAAATAAAAAAACCGGAGAGATACTCCGGCTTTTCATATCTCACTCGTGAGCGAGCAGAAAGATTAGTCTTCCTTCACCACAATCAGCGGTTCGATATCGCTCTCTTTTTTAATCACCAGCGACTCGTCACCGCGCAGGCAGGTACCGCCGTAGTTACCACCTACGGTAAAGGTACAAACCTGGATATATTTACCGGCAACTTTTGGCAGACACCAAAGCTGCTGATAAATGTTCTTCTGCTCGGCAAACTTACCGCTGGTTTTATCCAGTAGCTCTTCCTGATGACTCACCAGATCGATGTTGCTGCCACAACGTCCTGCAATAGGTTTCACCGCATAACCGGTTTGCGCCAGCTCTTCATTAACAGTGAAATCCGTATCAAGCAGATAACGGTGGTGCGGGAACAGTTGCCAGAGGATCGGCAGAATCGCTTTATTGCCAGGGATAACCGTCCACAGAGGTTCGAAGACCAGCACTTCCGGGCGCAGCAACACATCGATTAAGCGCACTTCCTGATTCGTATGCCCGGTACGAATTGGCACCGCGGCGTACTCCGTTTCGCTGACCTCGCGCACCTGCTCAATTGCGGTTTCCCACGCCCAGGTCTTCCAGACGCAGTTCACCAGACGGCCGTCCCCGTCAATCAATTGACCGGCGTCATCCCAGCGCAGTTCATCCAGACCTCGCAGAATTTTGCTGTCAAACCCGGCCTGACGCAGCGCCTGCTGCATAAACTGCGCGTGATAGTTTTCCTCGATATCCTTATCCTGCATGATGTGGACAAACGGACGTGCGCGGCTGTGCTTCCAGGCCCCCGCCAGTTCGTTGATCAACCCTTCAGCCGGGTTGTGTCCCTGCCCTGTGTAGCCCCGTTCGGCCCATCTTTCGAGGATCAAACCGGCTTCGGTATGGCACGATGCGGAATCGGCGTTGTACTCATACACCTTCAGTCCACGTTCATCCATACAGAAATCCATACGCCCCGTAATCATATGATGCCGACGACGCTGCCAGGAAAGGCGCAGGCGCGGCCAGAGGATTTTCGGGATATCAAACAGCGCCAGCAGGTTGTCGTCTTTCAGCACCTTATCGGTCGCATGCAGATACATCAGGTGCAGCTCGTTGGTGGCTTTAATCAGCTCCTGCTCGGCGCTCTCGGTAATGGTGAAGTACTGATGCGGGTCTTGATTAATCACATGGCCGTTCGCCAGCACGTAGGCTTTTTGCAGCGGATCCTGCTCATTCAGCCATTTACCGTCAAATTGCCCGTTATCTTCCAGTCGCGCGCCGCCAATTTTCAGCGAGTCATTGGCGATCTCCGGCTGCGGTAGGCTGAAACGGGTATCATCGGTCTGGATCATCCAACCAAGAATAGTCGTATCGTCAAAGGTATCACGCAGGGTGTAACAACCGTTCTCAACCACCATCTCCAGTTCGCGGGTCCACTGCTGTCCGGGAGGCAGCGGCGTATGGAGCACGTTCTGTTCGGCAATACGGATTTTGTTTTCCAGCAACTGGGTGACGACCGCCACATGCCCGGTATCTTTAAATTCACCGCCTTTTTGCCAGATAAGCAGAGCCCCTGCTACCGGCGCGCGGGGCGAACCATTCGGAAATGCCTGTAACGGTAGGATGTTGTCATTCACTACTTCGCGCAGGAAGCGTAAGGAGAAGATCTCCCAGGCCATACCCACATCGGTGAAGACCATGCCATAGTTAAGGAAGAGAAAGCGGCGTGCGAACTCTACGCACTGCCATTTGTGGCCCATGTATTCATCGTCGATATAGCTGCGAAATGCTGCATCATCGTCGTAGTCCCGTGGGTCGAGGGAGCTGTAATCTGAAGAGTAGATTGCTACGCCACCTGGGGCATAGCCCAATAATGTCCCGAATGGGGCATCCTGACTGGTCGTTCCTTTGCTCATGCACCTTACCTCAAAACAATACAGCCTGAGCAGGTTGGCGTGAATTTTTCGCTCTGATTGCCTGCTCTGCGACACTAACCGGACAGAGGTCGACATCATCATACACCTCAACGCAGCGGCTGGCGCTCAGAGGCGAAAAATTCACAGCAGGAACTACGCTTTGGTCAGGGTGACCGGTACGCTTTTATACGCCGGAGTCAAACTTTGTGTATCTACTGCATCCAGCAAAAGCAGGACATTCGCTTCAGGCAGATAAGCGCCAATTGAGCCAGCCGCCATGTTGTAAATCACCACCGTTAAGCCGTACATGATGCGATCCGCGCAGGGCTGACCGTTGTCGTCCAGCGCCTGAACGTTGACCACATCACCCTGGCTCAGACCGCGGCTCGTCGCTTCTTCGGCGCTTAAAAACACCACATCCCGACGGCCAGTAATGCCACGATAGCGATCGTTCATACCATAAATCGTGGTGTTGTACTGATCGTGGCTACGCAGCGTTGCCAGAACCAGTGCATCAGCAGGCTGATGTTCCCGCTCTACCGCCCGCTGATGGCTGACGATAAAGTTGGCTTTGCCATTCTCCGTTCGCCATTCACGGCGCGAAGCAGGTGTATCCATACGAAATCCGCCCGGCTCGGCAATACGTGCGTTGTAATCGTGGAACGCCGGGATCACGGCTTCAATGGCGTCACGGATCAACGCGTAGTCCCCGGTAAATGCTTCCCAGTTGATCGGAGAATGCGGCAGCGTGGCACGCGCCATGCCCGCCACAATCGCGGGCTCCGATTTTAGCCAGCGGGAAGCCGGCTTCAGCGCGCCACAGGAAGCGTGAACCATCGACATAGAATCTTCGACGGTCACTGACTGGATCCCCGTCGCCTGCATGTCGCGCTCCGTTCGGCCTAATGCAGGTAGCAGGTAGTTATGCTTTGCCAGCAGCAGATGCGATCTGTTCAGTTTGGTCGCCACATGGACCTGCAGATCCAGATTTTTCATCGCCGCAAAGGTACGCTGCGGCTGGGGCATCGCTACCGCCAGATTGCCGCCCATGCAGATGAGCGCTTTTGCGTCTCCCCGCTCGATGGCCCGAATGCTCTCCACACTGGAGCGTCCATGTTTGCGCGGAACGCGGATAGAAAAATGCTTCTCAAGTCGTTGCAGGAAGTCTTCGGACGCCGCTTCGTTGATCCCTACAGAACGATCGCCCTGCACATTAGAATGGCCGCGTAACGGGCAGATCCCCGCCCCCGGCTTACCCATATTGCCTTTCAGCAGCAACAGATTTACCAGCTGCTGGACGTTCTCGGTGCCGTTTTTATGCTGAGTGATGCCCAGACCATAACAAACAATCGTGGCGCTGGATTTACTGTAGCTGTGCGCCAGATCTTCCATCTGACTGCGCGTCAGACCCGAGTCCTGTTCCAGCTCCGCCCAGTTATGCTGACGTAAGTCGTCATACAGCGCTGCATATCCCGCGGTATGTTGGTCGATAAACGCATGATCGAGCGTCGGCTGCTGATCCAGTAGGATCCGCGCTTCGTCCATTTCGATCAGCGCCTTCATTATGCCTTTGAGCAACGAGGCGTCACCGCCCATTTTTACCTGGTAGTAGTCGTTGCTCAGCTCCGTCGCCTGACCGGTGAACATCTCTTTCGCACTTTGCGGGAAGCTAAAGCGCTCAAGCCCCCTTTCGTTCAGCGGGTTGATGGAGATAATTTTGGCTCCACGTTTGGCAACGTCGCGTAAGGTGGTCAACATGCGTGGATGGTTAGTACCAGGGTTATGCCCGATACAAATCACCAGATCGCAGTGGTCAAAATCATCAAGTTCAACGGTCCCTTTCCCAAGGCCAATGGCTGGCGTTAGCCCTGCGCTGGTCGGTCCGTGGCACATGTTTGAGCAATCAGGAAAGTTGCTGCTACCATATTCGCGGGCAAACAGCTGATACAGGAACGCCGCCTCATTTGACGTTCTGCCGGAGGTATAAAACTCAACCTGTTGTGCTGAATCATAGCTGCGCAGACGCTCGCCGATCTCCCGAAAGGCGATATCCCAATCCACCGCCTGCCAGGTGTCTGACACTGCATCGTATTTCATTGGATGCGTCAAACGACCAATGTTTTCCAGTTCATAATCGCTGTAGTGCCAGAGTGTGGAAACCGGGTGACGACTGAAAAATTCCGGTGACGCTTTCTTACTGGTTGTCTCCCAGGAAACCGCCTTAACGCCATTTTCGCACAGCTCCATTACCGCACGATGCCCGGGGTCCGGCCACGCACAGCCCGGACAATCGAACCCTTTCACCTGGTTCATTTTGAACATCGCGATAATGTCGCGCGCGACAGCCTTTTGCGAAAACACCGAAGCAGTGACGGCTTTTACCGCACCCCACCCACCCGCAGGGCCCTGATAACCGCTTACTCCTGGAACACCATTTTTCATTATTACTGCTTATTCACCGCCAATTTTTGATGGTGAATACGGTAGCAATTTCCGTCCAACATTGATTTCCTCTTCATGGAGTACGAGCCAGGTACAATGAACGGGTTAGATTTGTCTTCCCCTTTCAGCACAAAGCGACATAAAGTCCCAATCTGTTAAATTGAGTTCTACCTAACTGCTACACTGCATCAACACAACCACTCAGAAGGCAGGTCAATATGTCAGACAATACCTATCAGCCCGCGAAAGTCTGGACGTGGGAAAAATCGAACGGCGGCGCTTTCGCCAATATCAACCGTCCTGTTTCCGGTGCCACCCACGAGAAGACGCTGCCGGTTGGCAAGCATCCGCTGCAGCTCTATTCGTTGGGTACACCAAACGGGCAGAAAGTGACGATTATGCTGGAGGAGCTGCTGGCGCAGGGCGTGAAGGGCGCGGAATACGATGCCTGGATTATCCGCATTGGCGATGGCGATCAGTTTTCCAGCGGCTTTGTTGAGGTGAATCCGAACTCGAAGATCCCGGCACTGCGCGACCACTCGCAAAACCCACCGGTTCGCGTATTCGAATCTGGCGCAATTCTGCTCTATCTGGCGGAAAAATATGGTTATTTCCTGCCGCAGGATTTGGCAAAACGTACTGAAACACTGAACTGGTTATTCTGGTTACAGGGTGCGGCGCCGTTCCTCGGCGGTGGTTTTGGTCACTTCTATAACTATGCGCCGGTAAAAATTGAGTACGCTATTAACCGCTTCACGATGGAAGCCAAGCGCTTACTCGACGTACTGGATAAGCAGTTAGCACAGAATCAGTTTGTGGCAGGAGATGAATACACCATTGCCGATATGGCGGTTTGGCCGTGGTTTGGCAATGTGGTGCTGGGCAACGTGTACGACGCGGCAGAGTTCCTCGATGCAGGAAGTTACAAGCACGTGCAGCGCTGGGCAAAAGAGGTTGCCGCGCGTCCGGCAGTTAAGCGTGGTCGTATTGTAAACCGCACTAACGGGCCGCTGAACGAGCAGCTTCATGAACGTCATGACGCCAGCGACTTCGACACCAATACCGAAGATAAGCGCCAGGGTTAACGCAAGATGCCGGATGGCGGCATAAATGCCTTATCCGGCCTACATAGAAGGCGTAGGCCTGATAAGCGTAACGTCATCAGGCACTAACCGATTGTCACGCGCTGGTGACGTCGTACTCCATGCGGCGAAGTGCGTCTAACGTGGCTTTAGCTTCATCTTCATCAATGATGCTCATGGCGAACCCTACGTGCACCAGCACCCATTGCCCGACCAGCTCAGCGGTATCACCTTCACAAATCAGGGCAATATTGACATCACGTTTGATGCCGCACACTTCAACCTGCGCAAGCTGGTGAATATCTTCACCAACGGCCAGAACCTGACCAGGGACTCCAATACACATATCTGACTCCGCCCCATAGCAACCTATGGGTTATTCGACTTCAATACTTTTCACTTTCAGTGAATCGCCTGCATCAACCCGCAGACGATCGCCCTGACATAGTGGACACTGCGCATCATGCTGGGTGATTTCCACAACCTGACTGCAATCCCAGCACCATGCCTGGGCTGGTTTGTAATCAATATGCAGCTCACACCCTTGCGCCAGCGTGCCCTGACAGACGATGTCGAAACTGAAACGGACGGCGCTCTCTTCAACGCACGAGAGCGCTCCGATTTCCAGCCAAACGCCGGTTACACGTTTGACACCGTGCTGCTCTGCCTGCTGTTGAACAATCTCAACCGCGCTCTGACAAAGGGACAGCTCATGCATTTTCGCAGTTCCGACGACCCAGCAGCAGCGCGCGGCGATTTAGCTGCGGCGCATTCGGATCGCTCACCGGCAGCGATAACAGCATGCGCGCGCAATCGTCAGTCAGACGCACACCTTCTTGCGCCGACATACTGTGCGAAAGCGGCGACATCAGTGAACAGGAAAAGTATTGCGATACGCCCTCCAGTTCACCAACGGTAAAGGTCATCTCGCCATACGGCAGACGCAACCCGATTTTTTCGCTGACTTTACGCACCGGCCAGATCTGGTCCGGTCCGGGGAAAATCAGTGCGCTGAGCATCCAGGGTGTGATAACACACCCCGTCCACTGTCCTTCAAACAGCGTAAAATCAGAGACATACACCGGCATATTCGGATGCAAGAAAGAGAGATCGTGCATCGAACGCCGGGCAACCTCTTCAAACGCTGCCTGAATCTGCGTCTTCGGGGCCGTCTGAAAACCGACAAACTCCTCAGACATGAGCCGCCTCCCGAGGGATCGCTTCAACGCCTGATTCGCGAAGCGCGGCAAGAACCTGCTCCAGCGCAGGTTCAATCATCGCTTCAACCGTTGGCGTTAGCCCGATATGCGGTTCCAACGATTCCGGAATAACGCCGACTAAGGTCAGCTTTTTCGGAAACTCGCCGGTAAAACGCAGGGCCGACAATACGTCGGCCAGGCCAAGCTGGTGCGGTGAGATTTTGTTGGTAAACAGCGCCGGGATCTCTTCATCCCGCAGGACCATCATCGTTCCTGGCGTGTTTTTCTTCGACACAATGGCGTCAGCAATGATCAGATGATCTCTGTTCGCCATATCGCCGAGAAGCTCCATCCCAGCCGTACCACCGTCCAGAACATCAACAAAGTCTGGCAGGATGTACCGTTGCTCTAATGCCTCAACGATACGTACCCCGATGGCTTCGTCGGTCAGCAAAATATTGCCGACCCCTAAGACTAATATCCGCATTACAGAACCTTAACTGAGACCACTTCGTTCCCGTCAACGTCCACCACATGCACCGCACATGACATACAAGGGTCGAAGGAGTGAATGGTACGAACCACTTCCAGCGGTTTGTTTGGATCGGCAATCGGCGTACCTACCAGCGAGCGCTCATACGGTCCCACTTCATCATTAAAGTTACGTGGGCCAGAGTTCCAGGTTGACGGTACAACCGCCTGGTAGTTGCTGATAATGCCGTCTTTAATCACCATCCAGTGAGACAGCATACCGCGTGGCGCTTCGAGGAAACCAACACCTTTGAATTCGCCTGTTGCCGGAATATCCGGTTTCACGAAGGTGGTGTGGTCGCCTTTACCGATGTTCACAATCAGCGCGTTGTACTGATCCTGCAGAACGTTCTGCAGTTCACAGCAGTGAACGGTACGGCCAATAATACGGCCCAGCGTAGAGTGCAACTGCGACACTTCGATAGTTTTACCGGTCAGCTTGGTGTAAATCGCGATGATTTCATTCAGCTTGGCATGAGTAGACTCGCGTTTGGCTGCCAGTTTACACAGCATGTTGGCCAGCGGACCCACTTCAACCGTTTTGCCGTAGAAGGTCGGCGCTTTAACCCAGGAGTATTTGCCGTCATCTGACCAACCGGTGTAATCAGGAACCGTTGTGCCTTCCCACGGAGCCTGCGGCGCTTCGTCTTTGTACCACGCGTGTTTCGCACTCTCCTGAATCCCTTTGATCAGGTACTCATCGGAGTGAGAGGTGATCGGACGATAGGTCGACAGATCGGCATCGGTGATGTAACCGCCCGGGAACAGGAAGCTGCCGTTTTTACCGTCTGTCGGGAATTCCGGCGCACTCAGGTAGTTAACCGCACCCTGACCACGTTCCAGCCACTCAGGATAGAACGCAGCAATAACCGCGGTATCAACCTTGTACACCTGCTCAACGAAGTCGCTCAGCTTATCGATGAAGGACTTGATGTACATCAGGCGTTCAAGGTTCAGCACGCCGAGGCCATCAAGGTTAATTGGGTTAGCAACCCCACCTACTGCCAGGTTCTGGATGTGCGGCGTTTTACCGCCCAACAGTGCCACAACGCGGTTGGCATCACGCTGGCATTCCAGCGCTTGCAGGTAGTGTGCGACCGCAATCAGGTTCACTTCCGGCGGCAGCTGCATTGCCGGGTGACCCCAGCAACCGTTAGCAAAAATGCCTAACTGACCGCTGGCAACAAGATCTTTGATCTTGTTCTGAACCTTGGTGAACTCTTCTGCGCTGTTCAGGTGCCAGGAGGACACGCCGTTCAGCATGGCAGACGCTTTCGCTGGGTCGGCTTTCAGTGCAGAAGTGATATCCACCCAGTCCAGCGCAGACAGCTGATAGAAGTGAACAATGTGGTCATGCGTGGTGTGCGCGGCCAGAATGATGTTACGGATATACTGTGCGTTCACCGGAACATCAATATTCAGCGCACTTTCTGCTGCACGAACGGAAGAGATAGCGTGAGTGGTCGTACAAACGCCACAGATACGCTGCACAATCATCCAGGCATCGCGCGGATCGCGGTTTTTCACGATCTCTTCCATGCCGCGCCACATGGTACCGGAAGCCCATGCTTTAGATACCACGCCATTTTCGATTTCGCAGTCGATGCGTAAATGACCCTCAATACGGGTTACCGGATCAATAGTAATTCTCTGGCTCATGCTTTGCTCGCCTCATGACGATTTTGATCGTTTTGTTTTAAAGGAGGAAGTATCGGCAGTAGACGAATGAGTACGATGTATGCACAAATCTCAATAGCCACAAAACCAATAGAAATCAACAACTCTTCCCAGGTCGGGAAGTAGTGGTAGCCACCACCAGGATTGAACGCCACCAGCGAATAGGATAGACGCCATGTTGCACAACCCAGCAATGCGCTCAGCGCAGACAGATACAGCATGCGCGAGTCATTACGCAGTTTAGTGACGCGCAGCACCACCAGTGGGAAGACCATCAGCACGACTTCAAGCCAGAACATCAGGGAGTAAAGATCGCCTGAGAACGCATAGGACAGCTTGTCGCGATAGATCAGTTCGCCAAAGCGCAGAACGACGAAAATAGCCAGCAGCACGCTGATGGTATTCGTCAGCTTGATGAACAAACTTTTCTCGTCCGGACCGTTACCTTTCAGACCGGCTTGTACCAACGAGCCTTCAAAGATGACGATCGAGAAGCCCATAATAAAGGCGGTTAATACCGAGAAAAGCGGCAGCATTTCATAAGCTTGCCATAGTGGATGCACCTTATAACCCGCAGAAATCATCAATGAACCCATTGAAGACTGGTGCATGGTTGGCAGCAGCGCGCCGAGGGCAATAATAAAGAACATCACTTTATTCAAACGTTTGAGGGAAACTTTCCACCCCAGACGTTCAAACAGAGCCGGAGCAAATTCCAGCGCCATGATGCCGATATAGATGGTCATACAGACCGCCGTTTCGAACAGTACCGAGTTCACGTTGAAGTGGCCCGGAATGTAGAAATACGGCAGGTTCCAGTAACGACCGACGTCAATGGTGATCGACAGACCACCCAGCGAGTAGCCAAACAGGCTCGCCAGCAGCGCCGGACGAACCAACGGATGGTATTGGCCTCTGTTGAAAACATACACCGCCCACGCCAGCGCCCAACCACCGCACGCGAAGCCAGTACCAATCAACAGGTCAAACGCGATCCATACACCCCATGGGAAACCGCCGTTCAGATCGGAGACTGAGCCCAGTCCGAAGACCAGACGTTTCACGATCAGGAGCATACACAGGACGATAAGCGGCCCAAAAATAATGACCGGTTTGCTGATTATTTTTCCGCCCAGCGGTTTAGGATCATGACTCATGATCGTCTCCTCCATCGTGATGGTCGTTTTTCGTGTTACGACGAACCAGCACGGTTAAGCCCGCCAGCGCAGCCAGGGGTAATATCATGCCCTTGTACAGGGAATGTTGAACATGTTCGGAACGCGCACCAGTTGAAAGATCATCCAGCTTCGGCAGATCCAAATCCTCGTAAGGAACACCCGTCAGTACCATAACCTGCGTACCACCGCCTTCTTTCTCACCGTACAGGTGCGGGTAGTACTTCGGTACCGTATGCAGATAGGTATCGCCTGCTTTCACCGTCTGACGCGGATAGTGGTATTCGCTACCAGGCTTCAGCGCGAGACGTTTTTTCGCCTCAGCCATCAGCTCTTCACGCGTACCAAAAATCACCGCACCGGCTGGGCACACTTCAACACAACCCGGTAAACCACCTTTGTCCAGACGCTCAACGCCTTTCTGGTTACACAGTTCACATTTGTGAAGTGCACCAAACGGGTTGTTGTAGTCGTACTTAGGCACGTTGTACGGGCAGGCGACCATGCAGTAACGACAGCCCGTGCAGACATCTTTGTCATAATGGACGATGCCGGTTTTCGGATCTTTCTTCAGCGCGGAGACCGGGCAAACGGAAACGCAGTTCGGATCAACACAGTGCATGCACTGTTTCTTGATGTATGCGTAACCATTTTCTTCCTGGTCTTTGTTAACGCCTGTTCCGCTACGCCACACCTGAATGATGTTATTGGTATACGGCGACAGTTTGTCGTTGTTCGACCAGGTTTGCTCGCCTTCCGGGTTACGCGCCGGGAAGTTGATATCCTGACACTTGGTGACACAGGCCTGGCAGCCTACGCACAGCGTCGAGTCATAGAGCATCCCAAGAGAACCTGGGATCGGCGGACGGTTTTCTGCAGCCGCATGGCTGATGGACGGCGCTGCGCCCAACAGCAATGCCCCGCTGGAGGCTGCTTTGATAAAGTTACGTCTGTTCACGGTTATTCTCCCCGTGAGTCAGCGTTATCTTTCTTCTGCTGACGCCCCAGTTCACGAACCGCCATCACGCTGACACCGGCAACCAGTCCTACTACGCCACCCAGCAGTCCAATCGCTCCGGCAGAAACATTGCCGCCTTCTTTCATGTTGACGTCAGGTTTCTCGGAACGCGGCGTTTGGTTTTCTACATGAGCAAGCTGGTGAATACCTTTATGGAAGCCGACGCCTTCTTCGTTACAGCCGTAGCAAGGGTGACCGATAGCCACCGGCCACACGCCGCCCACATCGCAGAATTGCAGCGTTGAGCAGTTGCCGTAGGTTTCTGGTCCTTTACAGCCCAGATGGTAGAGGCACCAACCTTCACGGTGGCCTTCATCACCAAACTCTTTAGCAAAACGACCAGCATCGAAGTGCGGGCGACGTTCGCAGTGTTCGTGAATCAAACGGCCATAGGCGAATGTCGGACGGTTTTTGGTATCCAGCTTCGGCGGCTTACCATAAGTGATGATATGCGCGACCGTTGCGAGGAAGTTATGCGGGTTCGGCGGACAGCCGGGGATGTTGATGATGGTTTTGCCTGGCAGAACTTCTTGCAGGCCGACGGCACCCGTTGGGTTAACGCCAGCGGCAGCAACACCACCCCACGCGGCGCAAGAGCCGATGGCAATGATAGCGGCTGCGCCTTCTGCGGCCCGGCGGATGTGATCCACGATCGGCTCACCGGCAACCATGCAGTAAATACCATTATCTTTCAGTGGGATAGAACCATCTACTACCAGAACATATTGCCCTTTGTACTTCTCCAGAGCGTTATGTTTGTTCTCTTCGACCTGATGGCCGAAGGCGGCAGAGAGCACCTCATGGTATTCCAGAGAGATTGTCTCCAGAACGAGGTTTTCCACTGTAGGGTGTGTCGCGCGAAGCAGCGATTCAGTACAACCCGTACACTCCTGAGCACCAATCCAGATAACCGGTGGGCGCTGAGGACGAGAAACTGATTCGGCCATTTCTGCGGCGGCTTTGCTACTGAGCCCCATGGTAGCGGCCAGTGCTGCACAAAGCTTCATGAAATCACGGCGATTAATGCCGCTCGAATTGATGAGAGAGTTATCTCCAGTCATTTTATAGTTATTCCGTTGCGAAGACCTGGCTTTTATTTTGCACCATTCGCATGTTGCATATTGCGATCGGCGCGCCATTACCACACTTTTTATATGGTTATGTGCATTATAATACTTCGGCGGAGCAACAAAACGAAGGCGTAGGTCAATAGTGTAATTAATTAAAGCAAGATAATACCCCTTTCGGATCAAGCTTCGAGTCGATAGCCAGCCATGAAAAACCGAATTGTTGTACTGGACTGATTCTCTTTAAAGAAATCCATCACCATCTCTTTATCCAGCCCATAACGGCGCGTCAGGATCCCCGCTTCCCACGCGCTGAGCTGTCGATCACCCGTTTTTTCAAACATTCGATGTGAAAATCCCAGCACAAAACCACGCTTATAATCCGCACAAAAATTCGCCACTGAGCGTGCACTGTCCGCACTTGAGGCGTTTAATCCGGCCATCAGGCCTTTACCAAAATGGTTGTCCATGCATAACCTCCAATCGCTATATAATAAATTATATAGCGATTTTTTAAGCAAAGACCAGAGGTATCACGAACTTTTTATAACGGCTTAAAAGGACACCCACTCATCCGTTTTAGCGGCCGCAGACGTTTTGCTGTCTGCTGAAGAGGAAGTGGTTTGGCTGGTTGCGTATTGCACATCATTAGCGGAAAGGCGGAACTGTTGCACCGAGCGTTGCAGCTCCTCTGTTTGTCGTTCCAACGCCACTGCCGCGGCGGAAACTTGCTCTACCAGCGCAGCATTCTGTTGCGTTACGCTGTCCATCTGCGTGATCGCCACGCTCACCTGCGAGATACCCTTATTCTGTTCTTCCGAGGCAGAGGCAATTTGCTTCATGATGACAGTCACTTCGGTGGCGCCGCGCAGAATCGCCTCCATGGTTAATCCTGTTTCTTTAACCAGACGAGCGCCCTGATCAACACGACGCGATGACTCGCCAATCAGTGTCTCAATCTCTTTCGCCGCCCCGGCGCTGCGACTGGCAAGGTTGCGTACTTCACCGGCGACGACGGCAAAACCGCGCCCCTGCTCGCCTGCCCTGGCTGCTTCAACCGCCGCGTTCAGCGCCAGAATGTTGGTCTGGAAAGCAATGCTATTAATAACTGACGTGATTTCCGCGATCTGTTTAGAGCTGGCGGCAATGCCGTCCATCGTCTCAACCACTTCTGAAACCAGCGTGCTCCCTTTGCCTGCCGTTTCTGTGGCCGTATCGGCAAGTTGGCTGGCTTCACGTGCATTTTCTGCGTTCAGTTTTACCGTTGCGGTCAGTTGCTCCATGCTGGCAGCGGTCTCTTCCAGTGCCGCAGCCTGCTCTTCAGTACGTGAGGAGAGATCGTTATTCCCGGTCGAAATTTCCGTCGCCCCTCGCCAGATGTTGTCACTACCTGAACGGATGGTACTGACGGCTTCGCGCAGGCTATCCTGCATCGCGCACAATAACGGCACCAGTTGACCCACACAGTTACGACCAAAATCTTCGATGGGATGGCTGAGATCGCCCTGCGCAATCTGCTGGAACTGTTGGCGAATACGTCCCAGCGGTTTCACCATCATGGAAACAAGGTAGCGGTCGGTAAAGAAAAGGAGGGCAATCCCAAGGATCACGGCGGTGATAATTAGCGTCCGGATGATAGAGGTTTTGCCATCGACCATCACGCGGGTGGTATCGAGTCGCTCGCCTGCCGTGGCGTTAAAACGCTCGGCACTGGCGCCAAATTCACGGCTCAACGCGGGTGTAATAGTGCTGGCATGCTCAGCAAAGGCCGTAAGCGTTCCCTGCTGCGCCAGTTGCATTTGCGGGATCACGCCGTTGTCCAGCAGCGCCTGCCACTTCGTCAGTACTGCGTTAGCGACGTCAGGGTCCATAGGGCCCGGAGATAATGTTTTCATCTCCTGGAGTTTTTTGCTCATATTCTCCAGGGACTGTTGCGCTGGCGCAAAATCAGGCGTTCCGCCACTCATTTTGACATCCATGGCGCGACTTAAGCGCGTTACGAAGCGAAAGTACTGATCGTTGCCCTGACTGAGAACCGTCATCTGATGGACAAGATGACGGTCAATATCATTGCCTTCAGATATTTTTGATAACGAATGAAGACTGAATAAACCCACGCCCGACCAGAGCAGGCAAAAAAGTCCCAGTATTGCCAACATGACAATACGAATAGTGAAGTTTTTCAGCAAACGCATAATAATTTCCTTGCCGTTGATGAGGAATTCGCCATCAGGCGATACTTATCCTTGTTATCGGCAGGCAGTAGAGAAGATATAATGCGTTCTTTATTTTTTTACTTTCTTAAGTACATCCACTCTCTCTCCACACTATATCAATATGAATGCTAATGAAATTAGGTAGCATTATTATTCAGGTAATTAGTTATAAGCATTAAATAATCTATTGTTTTCTATCGCAAATATTTGTTAAACCACGCAAGAGTACGTTCCCAGGCTAAATCAGCGGCAGCTTTATCATAACGGGGGGTCGAATCGTTGTGAAAGCCATGATTAACGCCGGGATAGATATAGGCTTCATAGACTTTCTTATTGGCCTTAAGCGCCGCTTCATAGGCAGGCCATCCCTCATTAATACGTGTGTCTAATTGCGCATAGTGCAGTAATAAAGGCGCGTTTATTTTGGGGACATCTGATGCAGGAACCTGCCGCCCATAAAAAGGCACCGCGCAGGCCAGTTCAGGGAAAGCTACAGCAGCGGCATTCGACACACCACCACCGTAGCAAAATCCGGTGATACCTACCTTTCCCGTCGTCCCTGAATAAGATTGCATAAATTCAATGGCGGCAAAAAAATCATTCATCAACTTTACGGGGTCAACCTGCTGCTGCAATTCCCGACCTTTATCATCATTGCCAGGATATCCCCCTACCGAACTTAATCCATCCGGCGCAAGTGCCATAAAGCCCGCCTTCGCCACCCGTCTCGCCACATCTTCAATATACGGATTCAGCCCACGATTCTCATGCACTACCACCACCGCCGGAACTTTCCCTGTCACCTTCGCAGGTTTAACTAAATATCCCCGCACATCACCATGCCCTTCAGGCGAAGGATAGGTAATATATTCCGCCAGAATATCGGGATCGGTAAATTCTACCTGCGTTGCGAGGGCATAATTGGGTTTCAATAAATTGAATAAAGCCAACGCCGTCATGCCACCCACTGCATATTTCGCTGCCAGATTGAGAAACTCGCGTTTCGTTATTTTGCCATGCGCGTAATAGTCATAGTAGTCGAGCAGTTCTTGCGGAAAGTCTTTGGCAGTCAAACGCGGCATCGTCGCACTCCTGATTGATGTTTTTTTAAGCAAAGCACAGTGACCTGTTTTTGCCCAGTTTTTCATCTCAGTGTGACCTGGTGAACGGGATATTCACCGTGAACCCGCTAGAATAGAAACGTTGTTTCGAAATTCACCTGCACTAAGGAGATCTCATGGCCTGGTTTGCCAATCCTGAACGTTACGAGCAGATGCTCTATCGCTACTGTGGGCGCAGCGGTTTGCGTTTACCCGCGCTATCGCTGGGTTTATGGCACAGTTTTGGGCACGTTCAGGCGCTGGATTCACAGCGCGCCCTGTTGCGTAAAGCATTTGATTTAGGCATCACGCATTTTGATTTAGCCAATAACTATGGGCCGCCACCAGGCAGCGCAGAAGAGAATTTTGGCCGATTACTGCGCGAGGATTTTGCGCACTATCGCGATGAACTGATTATCTCCACCAAGGCAGGCTATGACATGTGGCCTGGGCCATACGGTTCTGGCGGTTCGCGCAAATACCTGCTCGCCAGCCTCGACCAGAGTCTGAAACGCATGGGTCTCGACTATGTCGATATCTTCTACTCTCACCGCGTTGACGAAAATACGCCAATGGAAGAGACCGCCTCGGCGCTGGCCCATGCCGTGCAAAGCGGTAAAGCGCTGTATGTCGGCATCTCATCCTATTCTCCGGAACGTACGCAGAAAATGGCCGAGCTGATGCGGGAATGGAAAATTCCATTGCTGATCCATCAGCCGTCTTACAACCTGCTTAACCGCTGGGTAGACAGCAGCGGCCTGCTGGATACGCTGGAATCCAACGGTATGGGCTGCATCGCATTTACGCCGCTGGCTCAGGGACTGCTGACGGGGAAATACCTTAACGGGATTCCGGAAGGTTCACGCATGCAGCGTGAAGGGAAAAAAGTTCGTGGGTTAACGGAAAACATGCTGACGGAAGAAAACCTTACCAGCCTGCGCTTGCTTAATGAGATGGCGCAACAGCGTGGACAGTCGATGGCACAAATGGCCTTAAGCTGGCTGCTAAAAGACAACAGGGTAACGTCGGTATTGATTGGCGCCAGTCGACCGGAGCAACTGGAAGAAAACGTTCAGGCGCTGGCGAATCTGACGTTCAGCGCCGAAGAACTGGCGCAGATCGATAAGCACGTCGCGGACGGTAAGCTGAACCTGTGGCAGGCCTCATCTGACAAATAGCCGTAGGTAATCCCGTGCCGGGTAGCAACGTTGTTCTTCCCGGCACGTAATACGGGCCAGCCAGCTCCTCACACCTCTTCTGCTTTGATTTCTGAGCGCTGATATTCCGGCCACACCAGCGCGACAAGTGCAGGATAGGCTTCCAGGCTGAACTCCCTGAAGCACTGACGTAAGTTAAGCACGTCCAAATCGGCATGCGGGACTTTCTCGCCACTCAGACAGCGTTTTTTAATATTGTCGTAATATTTATACACCGCAGAGTTGAGATCGCTGCAACGCCGCTGCGCATCAAATAGCCCTGGCGTCTCATTCAGCTCCACCATTGTCATCCGTTTGATCGTCGAGTGGATAAAATCGATATATTCGTGATTGACACGCCAATACCAAACCGGAGTAATCGAATTCATCAGTACCGAGAAATGATCTTCACCCTCTTCTTTACTCAGTATTTCCGGCTGGTTTTCAGCGTATCCATTTTCTGCATTACGGTTTTTATTTGCACTGCGCATCAACAAAAGTACCCCGCAGGTCAGCAATAGCAGGGTAATAACAGAATAAAATATACTGTTCATATACTGGCTCCATTTTTTTTGATTTTAAAATTACGCCATGCTATTGTCAACGCGGCATGGTTTATTTAAAACAACATATCATTGGCATCAAAGGATATTTCAACATGCTTCCCGAGCATCTTGTTCCCTCGCGTTTTCACTTATCCAGCTCACCTGACAATACCACCTCCACAGATAATAGTGAAAATTTGACTCAGGGGAAGATAACATTAAGCGATTACGAATCCGATATTTTGATTAGCTCTGCTGCTACCGGCCAGTCACGAAATATGCTATTTGAAGAGTGCGACCGCCATTTAAAAGAGCGCCTATTTCGTGCAGCAAAAATTGAGTCATTCTCTCGCCTGCTCAATTCACTACAGGCAGAAGGCGACATTAATGCACAAGAATTAAGTAAAATTTTGACTCAAAAAACAGCCATCATAAATGAACAGGGCAACAAAATTTGGCTTAATTTAATTACCCGTGAAACCAGCAACCCTATTTTTTATTCTCTGGAAGAGAAATAAAATGAAAGATGTTGAGGATAATAATGTTTATTTGGCTTTAGATAACCATAAAAGCGATGAGTTTGTCTTAAAGCAAAATTTAGCCGTGTTGATTGCCAATAAAAACGCGACACTGGAAAGCGTTGCTCAGGAGATAGTCTCTATTCCCGCTGCACTGGTGCGGATGAAATGGCAAAATCGCCGTGAAATTTACTCGCTACAGGCTAAAGAAGAGATCTACGGTGCCGCGATCGAAGCCATTATGGAGCAGCAACCAGAACTGCGGGACAAAATCATGGCCCGACTGGAAAGCACCTACCAGCATATACTCGCGCGGGAAACGGCCACCTTACGCCTGACGCGAAAGCTGTCTGAAGGGAACTACGAACCCACCAGGATAACCACGGTCGCGTTAGATGAGAACAGATAAGAACAAGTGTGCGAGGGAGTTGAATCAGGAGAGACACGCCGGGTAAGGCGGCAACCATTACCCGGCAATGAGGAAGATTACTTCGCTTTCACAGTCTCTTCGCCAACCAGACCAATCTTCAGGAAGCCCGCCTGATGCAGCGTATCCATCACCTTCATCATGGTCTCATAATCAACGGTTTTATCTGCCCGGAAGAAAATCGTGGTGTCTTTCTTCCCGTCAGTTAACGCATTTAGCTCGTTAATCATGGTTTCATCCGTCACCTGATTGTTGCCAATAAACATACTCTTATCGGCTTTAACTGACAGGTAAACCGGTTTTTCCGGACGCGGCTGCGGCGTGCTGGTGGAGGCAGGGAGATTCACCTTCACATCTACAGTTGCCAACGGCGCGGCAACCATAAAGATGATCAATAAAACCAACATAACGTCGATAAACGGCGTCACGTTGATTTCATGCATTTCACCGTTATCGTCCAGGTTTTCATTAAAGCTCATTGCCATGGAACATTATCCTACACGTAATTTCTGCGCTGCACGTACCGGATGCGCGGATGCGCTTGCATTCAGGTCCAGATCGCGACTTTGCAACAACAGCACCTGTGCCGCGACATCGCCCAGCATCGCTTTATAGCTGCCAATCTGACGTGCGAAAATGTTGTAGATAACAACCGCTGGAATTGCTGCAACCAGACCAATTGCGGTCGCTAACAGCGCTTCTGCGATACCCGGCGCAACAACGGCGAGGTTGGTCGTTTGAGTTTGTGCAATCCCGATGAAGCTATTCATGATGCCCCATACGGTACCGAACAGACCGACGAATGGAGAGATAGCCCCGATGGTGGCCAGGTATCCGTTACCGCGGCCCATATGACGACCTACCGCCGCCACACGACGCTCCAGACGGAAGCCGGTACGCTCTTTAATGCCTTCGTTATCGTCGCTGCCTTCTGACAGTTCCAGCTCGTTCTGCGCTTCGTTAATCAACTGTGCGCCCAGGCTTTTGCCATCGAATCCTGCGGCAATTTCACTTGCCTGATCTAAAGAGCGGGCTTCCGCCAGCAGTTGCTGTTCACGCTTAAGGCGGCGTTTCTGAGTAAAGAACTCAAGGCTCTTACTAAAGAAGATAGCCCAGGTGACCACTGACGCCAAAATCAGCCCAATCATCACGCACTTAACCACGATATCGGCGTGCTGATACATACCCCAGACGGAAAGATCCGTCTGCATCAAATTATTACCCACTCTGTATCTCCAGGACGCAAATCACAAAATCTGAGCGTAATCATATCAAAACGACGTCGAATTGATAGTCGTTCTCATTACTATTTACATATTGCCGCACCTTTGGTTTCTTTTCCTTGCGCTTACGCAGTAAAAAAGTCACCAGAAGCATTTTGAGATTATTTTCTACTGTATGACCGTTCTGCAGGATGCGTCATCTTTGATTCATGGTAGTTTAGACATCCAGACGTATAAAAACAGGTAAGACAACATGGCAGATAAGCAACTTGAAACCAAACTCGTTCACGCAGGACGCAGTAAAAAGTACACGCTGGGCTCGGTAAATAGCGTGATCCAGCGCGCTTCTTCGCTGGTTTTTGACACCGTAGAGGCCAAAAAACAGGCCACGCACAACCGGGCGAACGGTGCGCTTTTCTATGGGCGTCGCGGAACCCTGACGCATTTCTCTCTGCAGGAAGCGATGTGCGAACTGGAAGGTGGTGCGGGTTGCGCGCTGTTCCCCTGCGGTGCGGCGGCCGTTGCCAACACCATCCTTGCCTTTGTGGAGCAAGGGGATCATGTGCTGATGACCAACACAGCCTATGAACCCAGTCAGGATTTCTGTACCAAAATTCTCGGCAAGCTCGGCGTGTCCACCGGCTGGTTCGATCCGCTGGTTGGCGCCGATATCGTTAAGCACATACAGCCGAACACGAAAGTCGTATTTCTGGAATCTCCCGGCTCTGTCACTATGGAAGTGCATGATGTTCCAGCTATTGTTGCCGCCGTCAGAAGCGTCGCGCCGGATGCAATCATCATGATTGATAACACCTGGGCTGCCGGGGTGCTGTTCAAAGCGTTGGATTTTGGCATTGATATCTCTATTCAGGCAGGCACCAAATATCTGATTGGTCATTCTGACGGCATGGTCGGCACGGCGGTATCTAATACCCGCTGCTGGGATCAACTGCGCGAAAATGCCTATCTGATGGGGCAAATGCTGGACGCCGATACCGCCTATATGACCAGCCGTGGACTGCGTACGCTGAGCGTTCGCCTGCGTCAGCACCATGAAAGCAGCTTAAAGGTCGCCGAGTGGCTGGCCAGCCATCCGCAGGTCGCCCGCGTGAACCACCCGGCACTGCCCGGCAGTAAAGGCCATGAATTCTGGAAGCGTGATTTCGCCGGCAGCAGCGGCCTGTTCTCCTTTGTATTGAATAAGAAGCTCAATAATGAGGAGCTTGCTGCGTATCTGGATCACTTCAGCCTGTTCAGTATGGCCTACTCCTGGGGCGGTTTTGAGTCGCTGATTCTCGCCAACCAGCCGGAACACATTGCGGCAATCCGTCCGCAAGGCAAGGTGGATTTCAGCGGAACGCTCATCCGTTTACATATCGGTTTAGAGAATGTTGACGATCTGATTGCCGATTTGGCCGCAGGATTTGCCCGAATCGAGTAAAATTGCCACAGATGGACATATATGCAGACACTTCTGGTGGAAAAGTCTGCAATTGTTGCGTCCGGGATCAAGGCATCCCGGGCAATTCAGGAGTACAATCCACACATAAATGCTGTTCCACAGGAAAGTCCATGGTAGTCATTCAAGATATTGTCTCCGCGCTCTGGCAACACGATTTTGCCGCACTGGCGGATCCGCACGTTGTGAGCGTGGTGTACTTCGTCATGTTCGCCACGCTGTTTTTAGAAAATGGCCTGCTGCCCGCCTCCTTTTTACCCGGAGACAGCCTGTTATTACTGGCAGGAGCGCTGATCGCTCAGGACGTGATGAGTTTTTTACCTACCATAGCTATTCTGACGGCCGCAGCCAGTCTGGGCTGCTGGCTGAGTTATATTCAGGGACGCTGGCTAGGCAACACGCGCACGGTGAAAGGCTGGCTGGCGCAATTACCGGAAAAATACCATCAGCGCGCCACCTGCATGTTTGACCAACACGGTCTGATGGCGCTGCTGGCAGGGCGTTTCCTGGCGTTTGTTCGCACCTTGCTGCCAACGATGGCTGGCATTTCAGGGCTTCCTAACCGTCGGTTCCAGTTTTTTAACTGGCTGAGTGGCCTGCTGTGGGTCACCGTCGTCACCAGTTTCGGCTATGCGCTGAGCATGATCCCGTTCGTTAAACGCCATGAAGATCAGGTGATGACCTTTCTAATGATCCTGCCGATTGCCCTGTTAACCGCAGGATTGTTGGGAACATTGTTCGTGGTGATTAAAAAAAAAATACTGTAGCGCCTGAGTATTATCCGTAGCCGGGGTAATTCCCGGCATTTTGCCTGATGGCGCGCGGCTTTAAGGCCTACGGTATACCTGTCAGGCCTACAAGAAATCAACTCCCCTGCATCATACGAATTCTTGCCGCATCTTCCCCCGGCGTTACGCCAAAGAAACGTTTGAACTCCCGACTGAATTGCGATGCGCTCTCATAGCCGACGCGCATGGCAGCCGCACTGGCCTTCATCCCATCGTGAACCATCATCATCCGTGCTTTATGCAGGCGATAGCTCTTAAGATATTGCAGCGGCGACGTGCTGGTCACCGCTTTAAAATTATGATGAAAAGCCGACACGCTCATGTTCGCCTCTGCCGCCAGCTGTTCTACATTGAGGTTTTCGGTGTATTTGGTTTCAATCCGCTTCAGTACCCGGCTTATCAAACTGAAATGCGTCTGGCGACTGACCAGCGCAAGTAACGCGCCGCCGCGCGGTCCGGTCAGCACATGGTAGAGGATCTCGCGAATAATCTGTTTCCCCAGAATACGCGCATCCAGCGGTCGCTCCATCACATCCAGCAGGCGCTCAGCAGCGCAGAGAATTTCGTCAGAGAGCGTTGCAGAGTTAATCCCGCTGGCCGCCATGGCGGGCTGGAACAGCTCGTCTTCCCCAATGTCCATCAGCAGCTCCTGCAATTGCAGGATATCGACATTCAGATAAATACCGGCCAGAGGAACCTCCGGCGTCGCATAGGTTTCACATTCAAAGGGTAAAGGTACGGTTAGCAGCAGGTATTCGTTGGCGTCATAGCGAAATACGCGCTCATTGATGTAACCAATTTTATGTCCCGAAAAGAGAAATATGATGCCTGGCTGATACATGACCGGTGTACGCGCCGCCGGCTCCGTACCGTGTAGCAGGCGGACATCTGGCAGCAGTTCATTAAGTCTATTTTCATTGTTTTTCAGCTGCTTAATTTTATCTGTCAGCAGAAAACAGATCTCATCACGGTTCATGGGGCACCATTTCATCATCGGTTTTCGACCCTGACATAATGCGCAGATTTATCCGTTTTCTCCAGCAGTCTGTAGAAATGGGCAAGACATCGGCAGAAATGAGCATTGAGAGCAGCGCGGCGGGCGACCACAATGTTCATCATCCGGCAGACACTCACCTGCCCTCTTTTATTACCCACCAAAGGGAACGAGCAATGAACAACTTTAATCTCCATACCCCAACACGTATTTTGTTTGGTAAAGGCGCGATTGCTGAGCTGCGCGATCAAATTCCTCAGGACGCTCGCGTACTGGTTACCTATGGCGGCGGCAGCGTGAAAAAAACTGGCGTCCTGGCACAGGTTCAGGACGCGCTGAAAGGCCTGGATGTGCTGGAGTTTGGCGGTATCGAGCCAAACCCGTCTTATGAAACGCTGATGAACGCAGTAAAAATCGTGCGTGATGAGAAAGTGACGTTTCTGCTGGCGGTAGGTGGCGGTTCAGTGCTGGACGGCACCAAATTCATCGCGGCAGCGGCACAGTACGCTGATGGCATCGATCCATGGCGCATTCTGGAAACCCACGGCAACGACGTAACAAGCGCCATCCCGATGGGCTCCGTATTAACCCTGCCTGCAACCGGCTCTGAATCTAACTCCGGCGCGGTAATTTCGCGTAAAACCACCGGCGATAAACTGGCCTTTATGACCCCGTTCGTGCAGCCAGTGTTTGCCGTACTGGATCCGGTTTACACCTACACCCTGCCGCCGCGTCAGGTTGCAAACGGCGTTGTGGATGCTTTTGTTCATACCGTGGAACAGTATGTGACTTATCCGGTAGACGGGAAAATTCAGGATCGCTTTGCCGAAGGCATTCTGCTCACGCTGGTAGAAGAAGGTCCGAAAGCCTTGCAGGAGCCGGAAAACTACAACGTGCGTGCGAACGTTATGTGGGCGGCAACCCAGGCGCTGAACGGCCTGATTGGCGCAGGCGTACCGCAGGACTGGGCAACGCATATGCTGGGCCATGAACTGACCGCAATGCACGGTCTGGATCATGCTCAAACGCTGGCCATCGTTCTGCCAGCGCTGTGGAATGAAAAACGTGATACCAAGCGTGCCAAACTGCTGCAATACGCAGAGCGTATCTGGAATATCACCGAAGGTTCCGACGACCAGCGCATCGACGCCGCCATTGCCGCTACCCGCGCTTTCTTCGAACAAATGGGCGTACCCACTCGCCTGTCTGACTATGGCCTGGACGGTAGCTCCATCCCGGCATTGCTGGAAAAACTGGAAGCACACGGTGGTACGCAACTGGGCGAACATCAGGACATTACGCTTGAAGTCAGCCGTCGGATTTACGAAGCTGCCCGCTAAGGTTTTTTAACCTCCGCCTTTCGTTTTTGGGTATTTATACCAGGCTTAAGTCACACCTAACTCACCGGGGGCTGCCCCGGTGAACTCAATTTACACCCAATCATTCATGAGGCATCGAGGCGGCAATTAAGTGAATCCCCGGGAGCGTACATAAGTACGTGACCGGGGTAAACGCAAGCAGCCAACAAAGAGGCAGCCTGAAGGATTAAGTGTGGGGGGGAATTATGACCGGTCCAACCATTATCAAGCTACAGGATGGTAACGTCATGCCACAACTGGGCCTGGGGGTCTGGAAGGCAAGCAACGAAGAAGTCATCACCGCCATTCATAAAGCGCTGGAAGTGGGGTATCGCTCAATTGATACCGCTGCGGCGTACAAAAACGAAGAAGGTGTCGGCAAAGCAATACGCGATGCTGGCGTACCACGGGACGAGTTATTCATCACCACCAAGCTGTGGAATGATGACCAAAAACGCCCCCGGGAAGCCTTGCTCGAAAGCATGGAAAAACTCCAGCTTGATTACCTCGATCTGTACCTGATGCACTGGCCGGTTCCGGCGATCGACCACTACGTTGAAGCGTGGGAAAACATGATCGACCTGCAAAAAGAAGGTCTGATTAAGAGCATCGGCGTGTGCAACTTTCAGATCAATCATCTCCAGCGGTTGATGGATGAAACCGGCGTACCTCCGGTGATTAACCAGATCGAACTTCATCCGCTTATGCAACAGCGCCAACTGCATGCCTGGAACGCAACGCATAAAATTCAGACCGAATCCTGGAGCCCGCTGGCGCAGGGCGGCAAAGACGTCTTTGATCAAAAGATCATCCGTGACCTCGCTGAGAAATATGGCAAATCACCGGCGCAGATTGTCATCCGCTGGCATCTGGATAGCGGGCTGGTGGTGATTCCAAAATCTGTCACCCCTGCGCGTATCGCAGAAAACTTTAACGTCTGGGACTTCCGCCTGGATAAAGACGAATTAGGCGAAATCGCGAAACTCGATCAGGGCAAACGTCTGGGGCCAGACCCGGATCAGTTCGGCGGTTAACCCCTTCCTCCAGCCCGACACTCTCGTCGGGCCTTTACTGATTTGAAATATCAGGAAACAATTCACACACATATATTGATGTATTTCTTGCAGTCGCTGGAGCAGCATTACGCAACATAACCTGTTAATTATTAAATAAATATATTTATTTGATGAATATATTCACCATATCTATAGGTGCGTAAACGTGACTGAGAAAAAAAGTAGCGGAGTCAAATGGCTCCCATTAATTCTTATAATATTCATTTCTGCCGGACTGTGGCAGCTTACTCCACCTTCCGGGCTAAGTGCGCCAGCCTGGCATTCGGCAATCATTTTCGTCGCGACTATTGCCTCTATCGTGGCAAAAGTTTTACCCATCGGCGCGGTCGGCATTATTGGGATTACGGTTTTTGCACTCGCCTATGCTGCCGGGGATAAAACCGCCAGCGGCGCTATCACCACAGCACTGAGTGAGCTGAACAGTTCACTTATCTGGCTTATCGTCGTGGCTTTTATGATTGCCCGCGGGTTTATCAAAACCGGCCTCGGACGACGCATTGCGCTGCAGATGATCCGTCTGCTCGGCAAGCGCACGCTGGGACTCGCCTATGGTCTGGCCTTTGCCGATCTGATCCTCTCCCCGGCAATGCCGAGTAATACAGCACGCTGCGGCGGCGTCATCTATCCGATTGCTGACTCTCTGGCACGCAGTTTCCATTCGAACCCGGAAGATGAGTCCCGCAGTAAAATCGGTACCTTTCTTATCACCTGTATTGGCAACGTCAACGACGTCACCGCCGCGCTCTTTATGACCGGCTATACCGGCAACCTGTTGGCGGTGAAGCTGGCGGCCAATGCGGGCGTCACGCTGACCTGGGGCGGCTGGTTTATGGCGGCGCTGCTGCCATGCCTGGTGTCCTTACTGCTGGTTCCACTGCTGGTCTACTGGATCGTGCGCCCGGAAATTAAACACACGCCGGATGCCCCTAACCTGGCGCGCAAAGAGCTGGCGGAAATGGGCAGTATGTCTCGCGGCGAATGGCTGATGCTGGCTACCGTCGGCGTGCTGCTGGTGCTGTGGATTTTTGGCGATACGTTAGGCGTCGACGCCACCACTGCCTCGTTCGTGGGACTTTCCATTTTATTGCTAAGCGGCGTTCTGAGCTGGGAAGATGTGAAGAGCGAGAAAGGCGCATGGGACACACTGATTTGGTTTGCCGCGCTTTTGATGATGGCGAACCAGCTGAAAAAACTGGGCTTCACCACCTGGTTTGGCAATCTGATCGGCGATAGCCTGAGCAGTACTATGCACGGTACCAGTTGGGTGATCGTCCTGCTGCTGTTGAACGCCGCCTACTTCTATACCCACTACTTTTTTGCCAGCGGTAATGCACAGATTGCCGCGCTGTACGCCGTTTTCCTTGGTGTCGGTCTGCATCTGAACATTCCCGCAGCCCCCACGGCATTAATGCTGGCCTTCACCAGCAGTTTGTACTGCTCGCTCACCCAGTACACCCACGCTCGCGGTCCAATCCTGTTTGGTGCCGGGTACGTTCCAACGGGCGTCTGGTGGCGTACAGGATTTATCATCAGCTTGTTTAACCAGGCGGTGTTTATCACCGTGGGTCTGATGTGGTGGAAGGTGTTGGGTCTGTACTAAACTGACTGCGTCCTGACGAATCACCTTACCTGCGGAGAAAAGGAATGACCTGTATTTTCTGTCAAATAGTTGAAGGTAAAGCACCCTGCCATAAGGTCTGGGAAGACGAGCATCATCTGGCTTTTCTGTCGATTTTCCCGAACACCGACGGTTTTACCGTGGTGATCCCGAAAAAGCATTATCCCAGCTATGCCTTCGATATGCCGCCGCAGGCACTGGCTGATCTGATGCTGGCGACCCAAAAAGTGGCTAAGAAACTGGATAAGGCTTTCCCGGATGTCAGTCGTACGGGGATGTTCTTCGAAGGTTTCGGCGTAGACCATGTGCACAGCAAATTAAGCCCCATGCATGGCACTGGCGATCTAACTCACTGGAAACCGATTGAAGCGCGGCAGAACAAATTTTTCGAGCAGTATGAAGGATATCTTTCTTCACACGATCATGAACGGGCGGATGATGCAAAACTGGCCGCATTAGCGGCCAGAATTCGTGAAGCATAAATACTGAGTCTCTCTGCCGGATGGCGGTTCAAGCACCTTATCCGGCCTACAAAACTGTTCTATTCGTAGGCCTGATAAGCGTTTCACCACCGGGCAAGGCAGATTAGCGCCCTGCCACTTTCCCGCGTTTTTTGTTCGCGGCAGGCGTCTGGCGCTGATGCGCCACCGGTGTGTGCTTGGTCAACGCCGGACGGGTATGACGGTTCTGGCGACGCGCTTCGCGCATCTCTTCCAGCGTAGGCGCCGGGACCAGACATTCGCGACGACCGCCGATCAGATGCTTTTTACCCATATCTTCCAGCGCCTGGCGGATTAACGGCCAGTTGGCTGGATCGTGGTAACGCAGCAGGGCTTTATGCAAACGACGCTGCTTATCACCTTTCGGCACCACCACATCTTCACTCTTATAACCAATTTTACCCAGCGGGTTTTTCCCGGTGTAATACATGGTTGTGGAGTTCGCC
Source organism: Citrobacter portucalensis (assembly GCF_002042885.1). Lineage (GTDB taxonomy): Bacteria > Pseudomonadota > Gammaproteobacteria > Enterobacterales > Enterobacteriaceae > Citrobacter > Citrobacter portucalensis. Next base: position 22,236 of record NZ_MVFY01000002.1, on the reverse strand, counting down.
AACGGTGATGGATAGAAGTTCTGCACCTGATCCAGACGGAAACGACGTTGCTTCAACCACAACGCCAGATTCACCATATCTTCATCACGCGTACCCGGGTGCGCGGAAATAAAGTACGGGATCAGGTACTGCTCTTTACCCGCTTGCTTAGAGTAGGTATCGAACAATTCCTTAAAGCGATCGTAGCTGCCCATCCCCGGCTTCATCATCTTCGACAACGGGCCTTCTTCGGTATGCTCTGGCGCAATCTTCAGATAGCCGCCAACGTGGTGGGTCGCCAGTTCTTTGATATAGCGCGGATCTTCAACCGCGATGTCATAACGCACGCCCGAAGCGATGAGGATCTTTTTAATGCCTTTCAAATCACGCGCACGACGATAAAGGTTAATCGTCGGTTCGTGGTTGGTGTCCATATGCGGACAGATATCCGGGTAGACGCATGACAGACGACGGCAAGTTTGCTCCGCGCGCGGTGACTTACAGCGCAGCATATACATGTTCGCCGTTGGGCCGCCGAGGTCGGAAATCACGCCGGTAAAGCCTGGAACGGTGTCGCGAATGGCTTCGATTTCATTGATGATCGAGTCTTCAGAGCGGCTCTGGATGATGCGACCTTCGTGCTCGGTAATCGAACAGAACGAACAGCCGCCAAAGCAGCCACGCATAATGTTGATCGAGAAACGGATCATCTCATAGGCCGGAATGCGGCTGTCGCCATACGCCGGATGCGGCACACGTTTGTACGGCAGCGCAAAGACGCTATCCATCTCTTCGGTAGAGAGCGGAATGGCTGGCGGGTTGATCCAGATGTAGCGATCGCCGTGCTTTTGCATCAGCGCACGCGCACAGCCTGGGTTGGTTTCGTGGTGCAGGATACGCGACGCATGCGCATACAGCACTTTATCGCCCTTCACTTTTTCGAAGGACGGCAGCAGCACGTAGGTTTTTTCCCACGGTTTCGGGCGCGGCGGCTGTACGGTTACCGCTTTCGCTTCCTGCTTTTTCGGTGCGACAGGCTTGTTGTCAGCACACGGCAGATCTTCACCATACGGATGCGGGATCGGGTCAATCTTGCCCGGCGTGTCGAGGCGCGTGGAATCCACCCCACTCCAGCCCGGCAGCGCTTCTTTAACCATAATCGCAGTGTTACGCACGTCGCGGATCTGATCGATGGTTTCGCCCATCGCCAGACGATGCGCCACTTCCACCAGCGGACGTTCGCCGTTGCCGAACATCAGCATGTCGGCTTTGGAATCCACCAGAACAGAGCGACGAACGGTATCAGACCAATAGTCATAGTGCGCGGTACGGCGCAGGCTGGCCTCAATACCGCCGAGAATAACCGGCACATCTTTCCATGCTTCTTTACAGCGCTGGGTATAGACCAGCGTGGCGCGGTCCGGACGCTTGCCCGCAACGTTGTCCGGCGTGTAGGCATCGTCATGGCGCAGTCGACGATCGGCGGTGTAACGGTTGATCATCGAGTCCATGTTGCCTGCGGTCACACCAAAGAACAGGTTCGGTTTACCCAAACGCATAAAATCGTCTTTGTTGTTCCACTCCGGCTGGGCGATAATCCCTACGCGAAAGCCCTGCGCTTCCAGCATTCGTCCGCAAATTGCCATGCCAAAGCTGGGATGATCGACGTATGCATCGCCGGTAACCAGAATGATGTCGCAGCTATCCCAGCCAAGTTGGTCCATTTCGTCGCGTGACATCGGCAAAAACGGTGCCGGGCCAAAACAGGCAGCCCAGTACTGCGGCCAGGAGAAAAGGTCTCTGTCCGGCTGGATCAGGGATATTGCGCTCATAATGCTTCCAAAAATGGTAAAAAAATAATCAAAGGCCGAGGATTATACGCTGTATGTCGGCAAGAAATGAAGTGGAGTCTGAACCAGACCAGTAGAAAGTTATATAAATTGTTAAATTTTACGACGATCATTTTTATCGATCATAATTAAGACCATGCCGGCCAGCTGAGATAACTCTTTTTCGGCGGGGGATTTTTCATTGCGACTCAACGATTCACTGCATATTTCCCAGTTACGGGTTGTTGTTCACCTGTGCGGATTTCTGGTTCTTCTCTACAGCTTTTCTATGCTGCCACCGATGCTCATCGCTTTGTTAAACAAAGAGCGGAGCTTGTTCGCCTTTTTCAGCACGTTTATGACTTTCTTCACCCTCGGCGGCGGGGCGTGGTTGGCAACCAAACATGCGGGGATTCAACTGCGCACCCGGGATGGTTTCGTCATTATCGTCCTGTTCTGGCTGTTGTTTTCGTTTATCAGCGCGATGCCGATGTGGATGGACGATGGCTTAAACCTCTCTTTTGCGGATGCCCTGTTTGAAGGAGTTTCTGGGATTACCACTACAGGCGCAACGGTGATTGATGACGTCAGCGCCTTGCCGAAGTCGTATCTGTACTATCGGGCTCAGCTCAATTTTATTGGCGGTCTGGGTGTTATCGTCCTCGCCGTGGCGGTATTGCCTCTGCTGGGTATTGGTGGCATGAAGCTGTATCAGTCTGAAATGCCGGGCCCTTTTAAAGAAGAACGCCTCACGCCAAGACTTGCTGATACTGCACGCACGCTGTGGATGACCTATGTCATTCTGGGTCTTATTTGTACTCTGGCCTACTGGGCTGCCGGGATGTCGTTTTTCGACGCCTTATGCCACGGGCTGTCGACGGTCTCTCTCGGCGGATTTTCCACTCGCAGCGAGAGCATCGGCTTTTATAACAGCCATGCCATTGAGCTTGTCGCCGGGGTATTTTCACTGCTGTCTGCGTTTAACTTCACCCTCTGGTACGTTGCTATCGTGAAACGTACCTTCAAACCCTTTCGTCGTAATGCCGAATTGCGTTTCTTTTTGCTTATTGCGTTGGTGGTCACTCTGATCGCCACCTGGCAAGTTTGGCGGGCAGGCATGTACGGATTAACGGACAGCCTGGTGCATGCTTTTTTTCTGGCCAGTTCGATGCTGACAGATAATGGTCTGTCGACGGCGGATTACGCGCAGTGGCCTTCGCACACGATCTTCATGCTGCTCAGCGCCAGTTTCTTCGGCGGTTGTGTGGGATCGACCTGCGGGGGGATTAAGGTGCTGCGCTTTTTGATTATGTTCAAGCAGTGCCGTCAGGAGTTACACCAGCTCGCGCACCCTCGTGCCCTGCTTAACATCAAAGTGGGCAATAGCGTGGTAAGCGACCGGGTGGTGCGTTCGGTATGGAGCTTTTTCTTTCTCTACGTTTTGTTCACCAGCTTTTTTATCTGGGCGCTCAATCTGATGGGCTACGATCTCTTCTCCTCTTTCGCCACCGTTGCCGCCTGCATCAACAATATGGGGCTAGGATTTGGCGTCACCGCCACAACATTTGGCACCTTAAACGAGGAAGCAAAGCTACTGATGTGCGCGGCCATGATCATGGGGCGTCTGGAGATTTACCCCATTCTGATCCTGTTCTCGCGCATGTTCTGGCGGGCGTAACGAATACCCCGGCGCATTACGGCGCCGGGTTCACCAACATCTGTCCGATTGAGCCACGATCCGCCATTTCCAGCGTCTGGCTATTAAAGTAGAACGGGAAATGGGCCCAGGAAGGCTGTCCGTAATAAACCAGTAATTCAACCTGGCCATCAACCCAGACAGTATCTTTCCAGCCTCTGTCTTCCGGGAACGGCATCGCGCCATTCACATTACGGATCAGGAACGAAACACCTTCAATATGGAAGGACTGGGGCATATCCGCCCGTACCGTCCAGCGCTCCCAGGAGCCCTGCTGGGCAGTAATATCCATACGATTGACGTCCCACAGCTGACCGTTGATGCCAGGATCGTCGTCCAGGCTGATATCACGGCTGCGAATCGGCGAACCGCTGAGGATTTCCGTTGGCAGCAGGCGCATTGGCAGGCTATCGGTCACCAGCGGCAGAAGGCCCGTTGGACGCAGAGTCAGCACCAGCGTGGAGATGAGAATACTGGAAGGCTCAAAGAACCCGCGGATCCTGTCGACAATACTGGCCGCCTCACCACAGGTGATAGAGACCTCATTACCGTTCGTCATATCCACCAGGATCTCACGACGCTCGCCCGGAGCCAACGAGAGCTGCTTCACCGAAACAGGCGCAGGTAAAAAACCCTGATCGCCGGAAATCACATGCAGCGCACGGCCATCGCTCATTTGCAGCTGGTAACGACGCGAGTTTGAAGCGTTCAGCAAACGCAAGCGCACCCAGCCGCGGGAGACTTCGACATACGGGCTTTGCGCCCCATTGACCAGCAGCGTATCACCGACAAAGCCACCGCTGCCGGGCTCGCTGTATTCCGGCGTGCCAAAGTTGTCCAGCCGCTTGTCCTGGATAATGACCGGAAAATCATCCACGCCATAGTGGTTGGGAATAGACAGTGATTTACTCACTTCATCTTCAACCAGCCACATCCCGGCAAGACCGTTATAGACCTGCTGAGCAGTACGATTTGGTGTATTAGCGTGATACCACAACGTGGCGGCATTCTGGCGAATCGGTAGCACCGGCGCCCAGTCAGCATTCGGGGACATCATGCGCGCCGGGCCGCCCATCAGCGGGCCAGGTACCTGTAACCCGGCGACGGTCATCGAGACATTTTCAGTCAGACGGTTGCTGTAGATAAGCTTGACGTCATCCCCTTTCCAGACGCGGATTGTCGGTCCCAGATAGCGGCCGTTAATTCCCCAGACAGGTGCGCGCGTGCCTTGTGTAAAGGACCAGTGCGCACGTTGCAGCGTCATAAATAGCGGCTGCCCCCGGCGGGATTCCAGCAGCGGAGGCACGGGTAACGGTTGTTGCTGACCGGCAGCATTAGCCTTCAGCGGAACAGCACCTGCACACAGTGCGATCCCCGATGCCTGAATGAACTGACGCCGACTGAATGACATATAAACTCCATAAAAAACTGGCTATTAACACGCAGGAAGTCATTTCCTGTAAAAAACCCGAATTGCGCGGATTAAACCTTACCGGCGGCTTCCCGCTCAGCAACTTCTTTATCGAGTTCTGCGATTTTTTGTTCCATCAGCGTGCGGCAATGCGCTGCCAGTTCACGAACCTGATCTTTCCCAAAGTGGCTAATATCCACCGGTGGCAACATCTCGACAATTGCCAGACCATTATTGAGTCGATTGAGTTTTATCTTGTTCGAGGTTGTGGAAACGCACACCGGAATGACCGGGACACCAGCAGCAATCGCTGCATGGAACGCGCCGGTTTTAAACGGCAGCAGACCGCGACCGCGGCTACGCGTCCCTTCAGGGAACATCCAGATAGAAATGCGACGTTTTTTGAAATGATTCACCACGGCAGCAATGGTGCTGTGCGCTTTAGCGCGGTTGTTTCTGTCAATCAACAGGTTACCGGTTAACCAGTACAGCTGCCCGAAGAAAGGGATCCACAGCAGGCTTTTTTTACCTACCGTCACCGTCGGCGGCTGAACGATATTCGCAGCGGTAACCATGTCATAGTTGTTCTGATGGTTACAAATATAGATAGCATTACCATAGTTCTGCGCGTCTGCCGGCATGCGGCACTCGACCTTCAGGCCATAAAGGGGAGCCAGGCGGCCAAACATATGGCCGAACGTTGCAACGTGTTTTGGATTTCGTGGGCTGAACAGACAGTATATGCAACCGAAAATACAGACCAGAACGCAGTAAATAACAGTAATAATTAAACGAAAAATATATAGCATAACAACCTCTAAGGCCTAAGAGCCTGGCATTTTACGTCACCTGATTCATCACGCGGTATCAGGTTAGGGCTTTGTTAAGGGCGGCTCTCTGGAAAAGCGTATTGTTAATCGCAACGCACGAATAAACAACGGTTTCACGGGAATTTTTAACGTTGGCTCTCCCTGGGCTTTAACAGGGAGAGCCGGACGGTAGCGTTATTCTTCGCTGTCGCCGTGACTGGCGCGTCGAGGCGAGTCAATCTCAATGCTGTCGATACGCTGCAGACCACGCATTAGCGTGCCGCGACGGCCGCGCTCTCCGGTCACTTTCTGCAACTCTTCAGGACGCAGTTTGATTTTGCGCTTACCGACGTGGATGGTCAGCGTGCTCTGCGGCGGCAGCACGTAAAGTTGCGCCAGGCCATCCTCGCCTTTCGCCGCTTCCGCTGAAGGGATATTAATGATCTTGTTCCCTTTGCCTTTCGACAACTGCGGTAAATCGCTCACCGGGAACATCAACATGCGACCAGCCTGAGTAATAGCCAGTAGCATATCGGTTTCATCTTCAATCACCACCGGCTGCATCACGCGCGCATTTTCTGGCAGTGTAATCAATGCCTTACCAGCACGGTTACGTGCGACCAGGTCATTGAAGGTACAGACAAAACCGTAGCCCGCATCGGAGGCCATCAGCAGTTTTTGATCGTCGCCTTCCATCAGCATGTGCTCAACCGTCGCGCCTGGCGGCAGCGTGAGCTTCCCGGTCAGCGGTTCACCCTGACCGCGCGCCGACGGCAGCGTAATCGGGTCGATGGCATAGCTGCGTCCGGTCGAGTCCACGAACACCACCGGCTGGTTGCTCTTACCCTTCACTGCCGACTTAAAGCTGTCGCCCGCTTTATAGCTTAATCCTGGCGCATCGATGTCGTGGCCTTTGGCGCTACGCACCCAGCCACTCTGGGACAACACAATGGTCACCGGCTCAGATGGCAGCATGTCGTGCTCGCTCATCGCCTTCGCTTCTTCGCGTTCCTGCAACGGAGAACGACGATCGTCGCCATAGGCGTCTGCATCGGCCTGCAGCTCTTTCTTCAGCAGGTTACTCATTTTACGTTCGGAAGCCAGAATGGCCTGCAACTGATCGCGCTCTTTCGCCAGCTCATCCTGCTCACCGCGGATTTTCATCTCTTCTAGTTTGGCAAGGTGGCGCAATTTCAGCTCAAGGATGGCTTCAGCCTGGGTTTCAGAAATGCCAAACCGCGACATCAGCTCAGGCTTAGGTTCATCTTCATGACGAATAATTTCGATGACTTCGTCAATGTTGAGGAACGCCACCAGCAAACCTTCAAGGATGTGCAGGCGCTTGAGCACTTTTTCCAGACGATAATTCAGGCGGCGACGCACGGTATCGCGGCGGAACGCCAGCCATTCGGTGAGGATCTCCAGCAGGTTTTTCACCGCCGGACGACCATCAAGACCGATCATGTTCAGGTTGATACGGTAGCTTTTTTCGAGATCGGTAGTGGCAAACAGGTGGTTCATCACCTGCTCCATATCCACACGATTAGAGCGTGGGACAATCACCAGACGGGTCGGGTTTTCGTGATCCGATTCGTCGCGCAGGTCGTCTACCATCGGCAGCTTTTTATTGCGCATTTGAGCAGCGATCTGCTCCAGCACTTTTGCCCCGGAAACCTGATGCGGCAGCGCGGAAATCACCACCGCGCCGTCTTCTTTCGTCCATACCGCACGCATACGTACGGAGCCGCGTCCGTTTTCGTAAATCTTACGAATTTCCGCGCGCGAAGTAATAATTTCCGCTTCGGTCGGGTAATCCGGCCCTTGCACGATATCCAGCAACTGATCCAGCGTCGTTTTCGGCTGCTCAATCAGGGTAATCGCTGCTTTTGCCACTTCACGCAGGTTATGTGGCGGAATGTCCGTTGCCATACCAACGGCAATACCGGTCGTGCCGTTCAGCAGAATATTTGGCAGACGCGCAGGCAGCATCTTCGGCTCCAGCATGGTGCCGTCGAAGTTTGGCACCCAGTCCGACGTTCCCTGACCGAGTTCGCCCAGCAAGACTTCCGCATATTTAGACAGGCGTGATTCGGTATAACGCATCGCCGCGAAGGATTTCGGATCGTCCGGTGCCCCCCAGTTCCCCTGCCCGTCAACCAGCGGGTAACGGTAAGAGAACGGCTGCGCCATCAGCACCATCGCTTCATAGCAGGCGCTGTCGCCGTGCGGATGGTATTTACCCAGCACGTCACCGACGGTACGGGCGGATTTTTTAAATTTGGCGCTGGCATTCAGCCCCAGTTCGGACATCGCGTATACGATGCGACGCTGAACGGGTTTCAAACCATCGCCAATAAACGGCAACGCCCTGTCCATGATGACGTACATGGAATAGTTCAGATAGGCGTTTTCCGTGAATTCATGCAGCGCCAGGCGCTCTGCCATATCGCTCATTAATCGTGGTTCCTCAACTTTGTACCCCTCTATTGAAGGGCAATATTGCCGCAGATACTACCCTATCTGGCGTGTTGAGTCACAAAGAAAAGGGCCGCGAATGCGGCCCTGATGGGGATTACTTAGCAACTTTGGTAATCTGTTTTACGTCGATTTCAACGGAGTTCCAGTCTTTATCCACTTCACCCTGGATTTCAACCACATCCTGCGGTGTGACGGTTACGCCGTTCCAGCGCTTGTGGTCGATATCCACATTAACCGTGCCGGTCGCATCTTTAAACACGTACAGGTCGTCGGAAATACGCTCAACGATGTTCCCGCGCAGGGTAACCCAGGTGTCATCACGCAGTGATTTGGCGCTTTCTACCGTCGTGCTGCTACCGTTCGGGCCGACAAATCCGCCGTTTTGGCTCTGCGTGGTGGTTGTCGTTGGCCCAGAGAAGCCGCCCTGCTGCGCTGCCAGAACAGGTGCGGAACACAGTGCCATTACGGCAACCATTGCAGCTAATTTTTTCATCGTCATGTCTCCCTTTCATGTTGGTTTACGACTATTAAATAAGTTAATCCTTAACAAGTTCTTAAGGCAAAAAAAGATACTTTTTTTGCTGTACAGAGGCTGTAGCCACAGGTTTACTAACTGCAAATGAGTTCGCAGGGATGAACATATGCGTATTTTACTGATCGAAGATGACACGTTGATTGGCGATGGCCTGAAAACAGGTCTGAGTAAAATGGGTTTTAGCATCGACTGGTTTACCGAAGGACGTCAGGGGAAAGAAGCACTATACAGCGCACCTTATGATGCGGTAATCCTCGACCTGACGCTGCCAGGCATAGACGGACGGGACATTTTGCGCGAGTGGCGAGCCAACGGAAAGCAGGAGCCTGTGCTGATTCTGACCGCTCGCGACGCACTGGCAGAACGCGTTGAAGGCCTGCGCCTGGGCGCAGATGACTATCTGTGCAAACCCTTTGCGCTGATCGAAGTTGCCGCCAGACTGGAGGCACTGGTACGTCGTGCCAGCGGCCAGGCCAGCAACACATTGTGTCATGGCCAGGTAACGCTCGATCCCGGCGCGCTGGTCGCCACGGCGGCGGGTGAACCTTTGTCACTCAAACCTAAAGAGTTCGCGCTGCTGGAACTGCTAATGCGCAACAAAGGTCGCGTCCTGCCCCGCAAACTGATTGAAGAAAAACTGTATACCTGGGACGAAAACGTCTCCAGCAATGCGGTTGAAGTACACGTCCATCACTTACGCCGTAAGCTCGGCAGCGACTTTATCCGTACCGTGCATGGCATTGGCTACACCCTGGGTGACGCATGAAACTCGCACAACGCCTCAGCCTGCGCATCAGGCTAACGCTTATCTTCATGATTTTGGTTTTAGTGACCTGGCTGATTTCCAGCTTTGTCGCCTGGAAGCAAACCACCGATAACGTGAATGAGATGTTCGACACGCAGCAAATGCTGTTCGCCAAGCGTCTGGTCACGCTGGATCTTGATGAACTCAAAGCCTCTGAACGCATCGCGCATACCCCGAAAAAATTCAAGCATGGTCATATTGACGACGATGTACTGACCTTCGCGGCCTACACGCCAGAAGGGAAAATGGTTCTTCACGATGGCGACAATGGCCAATACATTCCCTACAGCTACCGCCGGGAAGGTTTTGACGATGGCTATCTGAATGGCGACAACGATAAATGGCGTTTTGTCTGGCTGACTTCCGCAGATAAAAAGTATCGAATCGTTGTCGGCCAGGAATGGGAATATCGTGAAGATATGGCTTTAGCGATTGTGACAGCACAATTGGTGCCGTGGTTGGTCGCTCTGCCGCTGATGCTGTTAATCCTGATTGTGTTGTTAAGTCTTGAACTTAAGCCACTGAAGAAACTGGCGCAGGCGCTACGTTTACGCGACCCGGAATCAGAAGAACCGCTCAGTTTGAAAGGCATTCCTGGCGAGGTTCGCCCGCTGGTTGAATCACTCAACCAACTTTTCACCCGAATTCATACCACCATGGTGCGTGAACGGCGCTTTACTTCAGATGCCGCTCACGAGTTGCGTAGTCCATTGACGGCGCTGAAAGTGCAAACCGAAGTGGCGCAACTGTCTGACGATGACCCGCAGGCACGGCAAAAAGCCTTAATGCAGATGCAGGCCGGGATCGATCGCGCCACGCGTCTGGTCGATCAGTTACTGACGCTTTCGCGCCTTGACTCCCTCGACAATCTTCAGGATGTGGCAGAAATCTCGCTGGAGGAGTTGCTGCAATCTTCGGTGATGGATATCTACCATTCGGCCCAGCAGGCGCATATTGACGTACGTTTGCAGATTAACGCGCACGGCATCACATGTACCGGGCAACCGCTGTTACTCAGCCTGATGGTGCGAAATCTGCTGGATAATGCGATTCGCTATAGTCCACGGGGAAGTATTGTGGAAGTGACGCTCAACGCCCGCAATTTTAGCGTCAAAGACAATGGTCCAGGTATTGCGCCGGAAGTTCTGATGCACATTGGAGAACGCTTTTATCGTCCACCGGGGCAAAGCGTGACCGGCAGCGGTCTCGGCCTGTCGATTGTCCGTCGTATCGCGATATTGCATGGAATGTCAGCCTCGTTTGGCAACGCTCCGGAAGGTGGCTTTGAAGCAAAAGTCAGTTGGTAATTGCGTTATTGTTGCTCATATAGCAAAAGACTTTGCACATTTTGCTAATTTCACCGCACCGCTGGTGGGAGTAAAATCGTCCTCAAACGTATTTCCTTGAGGACACAAAATGAGCAACATTCTGATTATCAACGGGGCGAAAAAATTCGGCCATTCTAATGGTCAACTGAATGACACCCTGACCGAGGTCGCGGACGGTATCCTGCGCGACCTCGGGCATGATGTTAAAGTCGTACGCGCAGACAGCGATTATGACGTAAAAGCAGAAGTGCAGAATTTCGTCTGGGCCGATGCGGTTATCTGGCAGATGCCTGGCTGGTGGATGGGCGCACCGTGGACCGTGAAAAAATACATCGATGACGTGTTTACCGAAGGTCACGGTACGCTGTACGCCAGCGACGGCCGCACACGTTCAGATGCCTCTAAAAAATACGGCTCCGGCGGGCTGATTCAGGGCAAAAAATACATGCTGTCCCTGACCTGGAACGCACCGATGGAAGCCTTCACTGAAAAAGACCAGTTCTTCCATGGCGTTGGCGTTGATGGCGTCTATCTCCCGTTCCATAAGGCAAACCAGTTCCTGGGAATGGAAGCGCTGCCGACCTTTATCACCAATGACGTGATTAAAATGCCGGACGTCCCGCGTTATATCGCAGAATATCGCAAGCATCTGACCGAAATTTTTGGTTAACTGGTAACCTGGAATTAGAAGGAGTTAACCATGCTTACCGTTATTGCAGAAATCCGTACACGTCCAGGTCAACATCACCGCCAGGCGGTACTGGATCAGTTTGCCAAAATCGTTCCTACCGTACTGAAAGAAGAAGGCTGCCACGGCTATGCGCCGATGGTGGATCACGCCGCAGGTGTGAGTTTTCAGACTACAGCACCAGATTCAATCGTGATGGTTGAGCAGTGGGAAAGCATCGCGCATCTTGAAGCGCATTTGCAGACCCCGCATATGAAAGCCTACAGCGAAGCCGTGAAAGGTGACGTGCTGGACATGAATATTCGTATTCTGGAGTCGGGCATTTAAGATTGTCGATTTGCCGGGTGACGCTTAGCTATCCGGCATAAATCGCTTCGTCAGATGAGAGCCGGATAAGGCATTTTACGCCCGTCTCCGGCTTTTCTACATGCAATTACCCTTCGAGATCCGCCAGGTCGCCTTTCTCCTGCAACCAGTTTCGACGATCTTCAGAACGCTTCTTGGCCAGCAGCATATCCATCATTGCGTTGGTACGCTGATCGTCTTCATCATCGATAATGAGCTGCACCAGGCGACGGGTGTTCGGATCCAGCGTAGTTTCACGAAGCTGCATCGGGTTCATTTCACCCAGACCTTTAAAGCGCTGCACGTTCGGCTTACCTTTCTTGCGCTTTAACTGCTCCAGTACGCCCGCTTTCTCTTCTTCCGTCAGCGCGTAATACACCTCTTTACCGAGGTCGATACGATATAACGGCGGCAGCGCCACGTAGACGTGACCGTGTTTCACCAGCGTGCGGAAGTGCTTCACAAACAGCGCGCACAGCAGCGTAGCGATGTGCAGACCATCGGAGTCCGCATCCGCCAGGATACAGATCTTGCCGTAGCGCAATTGGCTCAGATCGTCGCTGTCCGGATCGATACCGATCGCCACGGAAATATCGTGAACTTCCTGCGAAGCCAACACTTCATCGGAAGAGACTTCCCAGGTATTGAGGATCTTACCTTTCAGCGGCATGATCGCCTGATATTCACGATCGCGCGCCTGCTTGGCCGATCCGCCCGCCGAGTCACCTTCGACAAGGAACAGTTCGGTGCGATTAAGATCCTGTGCGGTACAGTCCGCCAGTTTACCCGGCAGTGCCGGACCGCTGGTCAGCTTTTTACGCACTACTTTTTTCGCTGCACGCAGACGACGCTGCGCGCTGGAAATCGCCATCTCAGCCAGCAGTTCGGCTGACTGCACGTTCTGGTTCAGCCACAGGCTGAATGCATCTTTCACCACGCCAGAGACGAATGCCGCACACTGACGCGAAGAGAGGCGCTCTTTGGTTTGTCCGGCAAACTGCGGATCCTGCATTTTTACCGACAACACATAAGCACAGCGATCCCAGATATCTTCCGCCGACAGCTTCACGCCACGCGGCAGGATGTTACGGTATTCGCAGAACTCGCGCATCGCATCCAGCAGTCCCTGACGCAGACCGTTAACGTGCGTACCACCTTGCATGGTTGGGATCAGGTTCACATAGCTTTCGGTCAGCAGCTCGCCGCCTTCCGGCAGCCAGAGCAGCGCCCAGTCCACCGTCTCCGTCTCACCGCTGAAATTACCGATAAACGGTTTTTCCGGCAGCGTCGGTAGGCCATTCACCGCTTCGCTCAGATAGTCATTCAGACCGTCCTGGTAGCACCAGCGCTGCTCGCTGTTGTTGACCTCATCCTTAAAAGTGATCTCAACGCCAGGGCACAGTACCGCTTTTGCTTTCAGTACGTGCGTTAAGCGCGAAACAGAAAAACGTGGGCTGTCAAAGAAGCTTTCATCCGGCCAGAAGTGCACGCTGGTCCCGGTATTGCGTTTGCCGCAGGTACCGACAACCTGTAAATCCTGCACTTTATCGCCATTCTCAAACGCGATGTTGTATACCTGCCCGTCGCGGCGCACGTTCACTTCCACACGTTTGGACAGGGCGTTAACAACGGAGATACCCACACCGTGCAGACCACCGGAGAACTGGTAGTTCTTGTTAGAGAACTTGCCGCCCGCGTGCAGACGACAGAGGATCAGCTCAACCGCCGGAACGCCTTCTTCAGGGTGAATATCTACCGGCATGCCGCGTCCGTCATCAATGACTTCCAGAGACTGGTCGGCATGTAAGATCACGTCCACGCGTTTCGCGTGGCCCGCCAGTGCTTCATCCACACTGTTATCAATCACTTCCTGCCCAAGATGGTTCGGACGGGTCGTATCGGTGTACATCCCAGGGCGACGGCGTACCGGCTCAAGCCCAGTGAGTACCTCAATGGCATCAGCGTTATAAGTTTGCGTCATGGTTTAAATAAGCAATTCGAATTGATCGTCAGAAACTGTGCAGTCCAAGGAAATCGACAATCGGGTTGAAATAATCTTCGAAGCCCGTGAATGCGTGGTTTCCGCCCTCAATAACTGTCTGACGGCAGGAGGCGTAATACGCCACCGCCTGGCGGTAGTCCAACACTTCATCGCCCGTTTGTTGGAGCAGCCAGATCAAATCCGGCGCTTCCAGCGGGTCAATCTGCATGACTTTAAGATCGTAAATATGGCGTGACTCTAGCACATATTGCTGCCCCGTGTAGGGGTTCTCGTTTTGACCGAGATAGTCGACCAGCAGTTCATAAGGCCGTACGGCAGGGTTCACCACCACTGCCGGCAGCATAAAACATTGCGACAGCCAGGTGGCGTAATAGCCGCCTAAAGAGGAACCGACAATCCCCAGCGACTCTCCGCCGTGTTCAAGAATGATCGATTCCAGCATCTCTGCGGCCTGCGCAGGATACGGAGGTAGCTGCGGCACGATAATCTCAACGTGCGGGTGGTGTTCCGCCAGCCAGTTTTTCAGTAAACACGCCTTCGCCGAACGAGGAGAGCTATTAAATCCGTGAAGATAGAGAAGCGTAGACATCAGTAGCCTTCTGAAGCGGTATCAGGGTGGAACCGATTACCCTGCAGGCGACGTACCTGAGTCTGCAACGTCCCGTCGGCAAAAAGCTCCAGCGTCCGCCAGCCTGGGCTGATGGTATCCAATGTGAAGTTGGAACAGTGCGGTTTAAACTGCACGCAGGTCGACGGCGTCGCCAGCAGACGGCGACCGTTCCAGTCCAGATCCAGCTCCTGATGAATATGCCCGCACAATAGATACTTGGCGCGAGGATAATTCACCAGCACGTTATCCAGCTCAGCGGCATTTCGCAGACTGTGCTGATCGAGCCAGCTGCAGCCCGCAGGCAGAGGATGATGATGAAGAAGCAGCAAGGTATTACGCTCTGGCGCATCAGCAAGTTTACGCTCCAGCCATTCGAGCTGGAATTCACTTAACTCACCGTGGGGAACGCCGAACACCTGGCTGTCGAGCAGCAATATTTGCCACTGTTCGCCAATGAAAACGCGTTTGGCCGGGGAAATGCCCGCATCCTGCAGCGCGCTGTACATTGCCGGCTGAAAATCGTGATTGCCCGGTAGCCAAACGCAGGGCGCACGAAAACTTGCGATGCCCTCAGCAAAATGCTGATAAGCCGCAGCGGATTGATCCTGCGCCAAATCACCCGTCGCGACGATCAGATCGTACTCAGGCGACTCTGCATGTATTGCATCCAGTACGGATTGATAGCTGTCCCAGGTGTTCACACCCAGCAGCGTTTCATGCTTTTCGGCAAACAGGTGAGTGTCTGTAATTTGTAAGATCCTGACTCTGGCCTCACCAGCCAAAGGAAGGGTTAACAGGCTTTCCAAATGGTGTCCTTAGGTTTCACGACGCTAATAAACCGGAATCGCCATCGCTCCATGTGCTAAACAGTACCGTAACCAGTCGGCCAAAAACTGATTAATTTGATGCTTTTCGTCGCGTTGATGCAACTTTTTATTTGGATAATCATACCGCGCTTTGAAGCGAAAGATCTGCTGACTTGAACACACTTCAGCCACCCTTGCGTCATGATACAGGCGCACGGTCAATGAAGGCAGGCTCCAGTATGTGACGGCCGGTGCCGTTTGTTCGATCGCAACAAGCGTAGTGTATCGGGTCGATTCCACGATCGTTAACCGATATTGTGCGTTTGCTACCTGATAGCTCACTGTTTCACCGGCTGCATCATTACGTGGCAGCAGGCGGCGCAATTGCGAATAGTTGGTTTCGCACAGACGCATCATTTCAGGGAAGTCAGGTGTGTAACGCTTCATTTTTTCCACTCAGTTTTTAACTCTTGATAGTGCAGCTGTAACCATTGCAAGGCGATGACAGACGCTGCGTTGTCGATTTTCCCCTCTTCTACCCATTGGTAAGCCTGTTCCCGGCTTACCACATGAACACGAATATCTTCGTTTTCATCAGCCAGACCATGGATCCCGCTCGCGGTCGTGGCGTCCACTTCGCCGACTAAAATAGACAGGCGCTCACTGGTGCCACCCGGGCTTGCCAGATAGCTCAGAACGGGCTTCGTCCGTTTAACTTCCAGCCCGGCCTCTTCCATTGCTTCACGACGGGCTACATCATCAACGGTTTCGCCCTCTTCGATCATCCCTGCCACCATTTCCAGTAACCACGGGCTTTCGCTGGTATCAAATGCCGCGATACGGATCTGCTCGACCAGCACAACTTCATCTCGCTCAGGGTCAAAGGGTAGCAAGACTGCCGCGTGTCCGCGCTCAAAAATTTCGCGCGTTACCTCGCCGCTCATCCCCCCGTTAAACAGGCGATGGCGAAACCGATAAAGATCCAGTGAAAAAAAACCGCGGTATAGCTTTTCTCGTGCAATAATTTCTACATCATTTTTAGTGAAAGTCATTGGCAAGTTGTCTGGTTTACGCATTGTGCTGTCCTGAAACCAATAGTGATTAAAATGTGAATTTCAAGGTCGTTTGACTGATGTTTGAACGCCCTTGTGTTAAATTGATGCAAATTAACGCCGTATGGCACGTAACGCCAACTTTTTGAAGTGGCGGATTCTGCTAGAATCAGCAAATATTTTTACAATTTGATCAGCGCTAAATACTGCTTCACAACAAGGAATGCAAATGAAGAAATTGCTCCCCATCCTTATCGGCCTGAGCCTGTCGGGGTTCAGTACTTTGAGCCAGGCAGAAAACCTGATGCAGGTTTATCAGCAAGCACGCCTGAGCAACCCGGAATTGCGTAAATCCGCCGCCGATCGCGATGCTGCATTCGAAAAAATTAACGAAGCGCGTAGCCCATTACTGCCGCAACTGGGTTTAGGTGCCGATTACACCTACAGCAATGGCTACCGTGATGCAAATGGCGTCAACTCCAACGCCACCAGCGCATCTTTGCAGTTAACTCAGTCTATTTTTGACATGTCTAAATGGCGTGCCCTGACGCTGCAAGAAAAATCAGCGGGCATCCAGGACGTGACCTATCAGACCGATCAGCAAACGCTGATCCTGAATACCGCCACGGCCTATTTTAACGTACTAAACGCAATTGACGTGCTTTCTTACACTCAGGCACAGAAAGATGCGGTCTATCGTCAGTTAGATCAGACCACTCAGCGTTTTAACGTTGGCCTGGTTGCCATCACTGACGTACAAAACGCCCGTTCACAATACGATACTGTACTGGCGAATGAAGTTACCGCGCGTAACAATCTGGATAACGCGGTAGAACAGCTGCGCCAGGTAACCGGTAACTACTATCCGGAACTGGCTTCACTGAACGTTGATGGTTTTAAAACCAACAAACCGCAGGCGGTGAATGCGCTGCTGAAAGAAGCAGAAAACCGCAACCTGTCGTTATTGCAGGCCCGTTTGAGCCAGGATCTGGCACGTGAGCAGATTCGTCTGGCGCAGGATGGTCATTTACCGACTCTGGACCTGACCGCCTCTACCGGGGTATCTGACACCTCGTACAGCGGGTCTAAAACCAACAGCTCCCAGTATGACGACAGCAATATGGGCCAGAATAAAATCGGTCTGAGCTTCTCACTGCCGCTGTACCAGGGCGGAATGGTTAACTCGCAGGTGAAACAAGCGCAGTACAACTTTGTTGGCGCGAGTGAACAACTGGAAAGCGCACACCGCAGCGTGGTGCAGACCGTTCGTTCTTCGTTCAACAACATTAATGCGTCTATCAGTAGCATTAACGCTTACAAACAAGCGGTTGTCTCTGCACAAAGTTCTTTGGATGCGATGGAAGCCGGCTATTCCGTAGGTACACGTACCATTGTGGATGTGTTGGATGCCACCACCACGCTGTACAACGCCAAGCAGCAACTAGCGAATGCGCGTTATACCTATCTTATCAACCAGTTAAACGTCAAATCTGCGCTCGGTACGCTGAACGAGCAGGATCTGGTGGCACTGAACAATACGCTGGGTAAACCCGTATCCACTACCCCGGATTCGATCGCGCCGGAAAACGCGCAGCAAGATGCCGCGGCGGACGGTTATACGTCCAACAGCGCGACGCCTGCGGCGCAGCCGACAGCAGTACGTTCAACCAGCAGCACCGGCAACAACCCGTTCCGTAACTGATGCTGATGACGGGGCTTCGGCCCCGTCTGAACGTAAGACAACGTAAAGATCCGCCCCTTCTTCCGCATTCTCGCCTCTTACCGCTTCAATTTCGACCAGTCATCCTCTATTCTGAGCAGAGTTACCACTGGGTACTGGAAGACATAAATGAAACGGACAAAATCTATACATCACGCCTCGTTCCGCAAAAGCTGGAGCGCGCGCCATCTGACTCCTGTCGCCCTGGCAGTTACCGCTGTGTTTATGCTCGCGGGCTGTGAAAAGAGCGACGAAACGGTTTCGCTTTATCAGAACGCTGACGACTGCTCTGCGGCGAATCCGGGTAAAAGCGCCGAATGTACTACCGCGTTTAACAATGCGCTGAAAGAAGCTGAACGTACCGCACCAAAATACGCCACTCGTGAAGACTGTATCGCTGAATTCGGCGAAGGCCAGTGCCAGCAGGCTCCTGCGCAAGCGGGAATGGCACCGACCGGTGAAGGCCAGGCTCAGGCGCAGAATCAAAGCAGCGGCAGCTTCTGGATGCCGCTGATGGCGGGCTACATGATGGGCCGACTGATGGGCGGCGGAATGGGCGCTCAGCAACCGCTGTTCAGCTCGAAAAACCCAGCCAGCCCGGCTTACGGCAAATACACGGATGCCAGCGGTAAAAACTACGGTGCAGCAACGCCGGGTCGCACCATGACCGTACCGAAAACCGCTATGGCACCGAAACCAGCTACCACCTCTACCGTAACCCGCGGCGGATTTGGTGAGTCTGTGGCCAAACAGAGCACCATGCAGCGTAGCGCAAGCGGCACCACCACACGTTCAATGGGTGGCTGATCGTCATGGAAAGAGTCAGTATTGTTGAGCGCCCGGACTGGCGCGACAAAGCCACCGAATACGGTTTCAATTTTCACACTATGTACGGCGAGCCTTACTGGTGTGAAGACGCGTACTATAAGCTCACTCTTGCTCAGGTTGAAAAGCTGGAAGAGGTCACCGCAGAGCTGCATCAAATGTGCCTCAAGGTGGTGGAAAAGGTCATCGCCAGCGATGAGTTGATGACCAAGTTTCGCATTCCGAAGCATACCTGGGGCTTTGTCCGCCAGTCCTGGCAGACACAGCAACCGTCGCTCTATTCACGTCTCGATCTGGCGTGGGACGGCACGGGTGAACCCAAGCTTTTAGAAAACAACGCCGATACGCCAACCTCGCTGTACGAAGCCGCGTTTTTCCAGTGGATCTGGCTGGAAGATCAGCTCAATGCGGGCAACCTGCCGGAAGGCAGCGATCAGTTCAACAGTCTGCAGGAAAAACTGATCGAGCGTTTCACCGAGCTGCGTGAGCAGTATGGTTTTCAACTGCTTCATCTGACCTGCTGTCGTGATACGGTAGAAGATCGCGGTACGATCCAGTATCTGCAGGATTGCGCTGCCGAAGCTGAGATCGCAACAGAATTCCTCTATGTAGAAGATATTGGTCTTGGTGAAAAAGGTCAGTTCACCGACATGCAGGATCAGGTAATTGCTAACCTGTTCAAGCTCTATCCGTGGGAATTCATGCTGCGTGAAATGTTCTCCACCAAGCTGGAAGACGCTGGCGTTCGCTGGCTGGAACCGGCCTGGAAGAGCATTATCTCCAACAAAGCACTGTTGCCGCTGTTATGGGAAATGTTCCCGGACCATCCGAACCTGCTGCCAGCGTACTTCGCCGAAGACGACCATCCGCAGATGGATAAATTCGTCGTCAAACCGATCTTCTCGCGCGAGGGGGCTAATGTCTCCATCATTGAGAACGGTAAAACGATCGAATCCGTGGAAGGACCGTACGGTGAAGAAGGCATGATCGTGCAGCAGTTCCATCAGCTACCGAAGTTTGGCGACAGCTATATGCTGATTGGCAGCTGGCTGATCAACGATCAACCAGCCGGGATCGGCATTCGTGAAGACCGCGCATTAATCACGCAGGATCTGTCACGTTTCTATCCGCATATTTTTGTCGAATAATTGAGAGAGCCGGGTGGTGACTTCGCCTTACCCGGCCTACGACGCGAACTTAATGCCCGATAAGCGCAGTGCCATCGGGCATTCATCATCCAACCTGCACCGACAACATACTTAAACTTCCCATCTCAATACCATCTACCGGGATCGTGACAGACTCTTTACCGTCCCAAGCCCCGAGTACATACAGCAGCGGCAGATAGTGATCCGGCGTCGGGTTCGACAACGATCCACCTTCATGATCGAGATAGTTCACCAATGGGTGCTGCTCAACCGGTCCCTGCAATGTCAGGTTTGCCTTAACATAGTCATTGAATGAAGTCGCCCACGGATAAGGCGTGTTCTCACCGTGCCAACGCGCAGTGCGCAGGTTATGCACCACGTTACCACTGGCCACCAGCATAATGCCTTCATCACGCAGCGTCGCCAGCTTACGGCCCATCTCAAAATGCCATGCCGCAGGTTTGGTGCTGTCGATACTCAACTGCACCATCGGAATGTCCGCATTCGGATACATCTTGATCAGCACGCCCCAGGAACCGTGGTCAAAACCCCAGGCTTCTTTGTCCAGGGTCACAGGCACTGGAGCAAGCAAGTCAACCAGATGCTGCGCCAGTTCAGGCGAGCCGGGAGCCGGGTAATGGGTGTCATATAATGCTTGCGGAAAACCGCCAAAATCGTGGATCGTTTTGGGGGCTTCCATCGCAGTCACACCCGTTCCACGGGTGAACCAGTGCGCCGAGACCACCACAATGGCTTTCGGACGCGGCAACGTTTCCCCCAGTTGCTGCCAGGCACGGGTATAAACGTTATCTTCCAGAACATTCATCGGGCTACCGTGACCCAAAAACAATGCTGGCATACGAGTTGAAGACATGATGATATCCTTACTGAGGGAGTCATTTTGATACCACCACAATACGCTTATTCGGTTGATGAAGAACTCAGATAACCATGATGAAGATCATCAGTTATTTTGACGATCTAACCCGGACAGCAGATTGATAAGGAGTTTTATTTGTCGATGTCAGTACCTTTACTTCTGACTTTACTGGCAGGTGCCGCCACGTTTATCGGCGCATTTCTCGGCGTGTTAGGGCAAAAACCGTCTAACCGCGTTCTCGCCTTTTCTTTAGGCTTCGCCGCCGGGATTATGTTACTGATCTCCCTTATGGAGATGCTACCTGCTGCGCTGGCCGCTGAAGGTATGTCGCCAGTGCTGGGCTACGGAATGTTTATCGTCGGCTTACTGGGCTACTTTGGTCTGGACCGTCTATTGCCGCACGCGCACCCTCAGGATCTGGTACAAAAAACAACGCAGCCTCTACCCGGCTCTATTAAACGCACCGCGATTTTATTAACGCTCGGCATCAGCCTGCACAACTTTCCTGAAGGGATTGCGACGTTTGTTACCGCCAGTAGCAACCTTGAGCTGGGCTTTGGTATTGCCCTCGCCGTTGCATTGCACAATATTCCTGAAGGATTAGCGGTGGCGGGTCCCGTCTATGCCGCCACAGGCTCCAAACGTACGGCGATATTCTGGGCAGGGATTTCAGGTATGGCAGAAATACTGGGCGGCGTACTGGCGTGGTTAATTCTCGGTAGCCTGATATCACCGGTGGTGATGGCGGCAATAATGGCGGCAGTCGCAGGTATTATGGTGGCGCTGTCCGTCGATGAATTGATGCCGTTGGCAAAAGAGATCGATCCCAATAATAATCCCAGCTATGGGGTGTTATGTGGAATGTCGGTGATGGGATTAAGCCTCGTCATCCTCCAGTCGATGGGAATCGGATAATCCAGAGGGCGGATGCCACCCTGCAAATTTACAGCATCCGCTCATCCATAGCAGAATATGAAGGACTAATCCTGTTCCTTAACCGCGCTGTTATCTTCACCAGAGCGGCGAAAGAGTTTGTTTCGCGCTTCAAGTAAGGCATCTCTGTCCTGGCGGAATGCCCGACAATAACGTTTCATATGGCAATAATAACCCACCGCAACGAGTGCAATTAATACAATCCAATACCAGGCAATAAACATTCTTCTACCCTTAAAATTTAACATCATTAAACATTTAACGTTAAAATTTTACACAACCTTATTCTGACATACTCATATAGTGGCATATTTCAGAAACAAATATATGATTTCGATCATATAAATCAGCGGCTAA
>NZ_MVFY01000029.1 GCF_002042885.1 Citrobacter portucalensis | reverse complement strand
GTCCGCAGTTCTACTTCCGTACTACTGACGTGACTGGTACCATCGAACTGCCGGAAGGCGTAGAGATGGTAATGCCGGGCGACAACATCAAAATGGTTGTTACCCTGATCCACCCAATCGCGATGGACGACGGTCTGCGTTTCGCAATCCGTGAAGGCGGCCGTACTGTTGGTGCGGGCGTTGTTGCTAAAGTAATGAGCTAATTATTGATTAATTAGCTTTGAGCTTAAAAAGGGCGCTTCGGCGCCCTTTTTGCTACCTGCAATTTAGTCGTTGTCATATTTATTCGCATTTTTTATTCATTCTCCCGCCGCGTAAATCGCGTTGTGCTATTGTAATCATAACTATTCTCATTTACACTTTGCGCAGAAATTGAACGGGAGCGATCATGTACGTTTGTTTGTGTAATGCGATAAGTGATAAAAAAATACGTCAGGCTGTTCGCCAGTTTCATCCTCAGTCCTTTCAGCAATTACGTAAATTTATTCCTGTTGGAAATCAATGCGGTAAATGCATTCGTGCTGCCCGCGAGGTCATGCAGGATGAATTAACACAAATGCCAGAATTTAAAGAGATCGCCTAAGTCACACTCTTTTTTTTGACATCCCTGTAGCCCCATCTACGCTCTAAGAGTGGAAGCGGAGGGACTATAAAATGAAAGGTGATGTTAAAATCATAAATTATCTCAATAAACTATTGGGAAATGAGCTTGTCGCGATCAACCAGTATTTTCTCCATGCTCGTATGTTTAAAAACTGGGGACTGACTCGCCTCAATGATGTTGAGTACCATGAATCTATCGATGAGATGAAACACGCTGATAAATATATCGAGCGTATTTTATTCTTAGAAGGGATCCCGAACTTGCAGGATCTTGGCAAGTTGGGTATTGGCGAAGACGTTGAAGAGATGCTGCAATCCGATCTTCGACTCGAACTCGATGGTGCTAAAGACTTACGTGAAGCCATTGCCTATGCCGATAGCGTCCATGATTATGTCAGCCGGGATATGATGATTGAGATCCTGACTGAAGAAGAAGGGCATATTGACTGGCTCGAAACCGAGCTGGACCTGATTGCAAAACTTGGCTTACAAAATTATCTGCAATCGCAAATTAAAGTCAGTGACTAACCGCCCTGTATCATACTTACCAGGCCAATAACAAAACCCGCAGCCGCCAGATATGGCCCAAATGGCAGCGGGTTTTTTAGTACCTGTTTCCCGTAACGGACGCAGGAAATCCCGGTGAGGCAACATGCCATACCCGCGGCAAGTAAAACCAACAGTGGTAATGATTCCCAGCGATGCCATGCGCCTAACGCGGCAAGAAATTTGACATCACCAAAGCCTAATCCTTCCTGTCGGCATATCAAACGATACCCCCAGTAGAACAAAGCAAATACCCCATAGCCCGCTACGACCCCCCAAAGCGCGTCGGATAACTGTGCAGGTCTGCAGCATTGATGATAAATAAGACCGCCCCACAAAAGAGGGCAGGTAAATTTGTCGGGCAGCAACCCGGTACGTAGGTCATGGATTAAGAGCAGCCCTGATAGCGAAACATAAATCAACAGAAAGGGGAGGTCGATGTACATGGGCAAGCCTTATCTGGTAAAGAGTTTACCTTCAGGTAAACCCGGTGGCCCTACAAGCCTGGGATATGGGTTATGGATGCTCTCTTCCACGGAAAACGCGTTGCACCACAGGACATACAATCAGAGTGGAAGGAGCGCCGCATTTGTGAACGAGTGATTAATTTCTACGCGGTACTTGCTTAAGGCTGAGATTTACGTATAATGCGCGGGCTTGTCTAATATTGACAGCGGTTCGATATGAGCCACCGGTACTGCGAAAGCAATACCAGACAATGTTCCCAATCGGGGAACTCTGTAAGAACGGTTACACTCTCCCATCAATCGTAATGGGTTTGAGGAGTAACTATTTCGTCTATAAAATAATTGGAGCTCTGGTCTCATGCAGAACCAAAGAATCCGTATCCGTTTGAAAGCGTTTGATCATCGTCTGATCGATCAATCAACCGCGGAAATCGTCGAGACTGCCAAGCGCACTGGTGCGCAGGTTCGTGGTCCGATCCCGCTGCCGACCCGCAAAGAGCGTTTCACCGTTCTGATCTCCCCGCACGTCAACAAAGACGCGCGTGATCAGTACGAGATCCGTACTCACAAGCGTCTGGTTGACATCGTTGAGCCAACTGAAAAAACCGTTGATGCTCTGATGCGTCTGGACCTGGCTGCCGGTGTAGACGTGCAGATCAGCCTGGGTTAATCAGGTCATCGAGCGATTGAGAGGTTGATACAATGATTGGTTTAGTCGGTAAAAAAGTGGGTATGACCCGCATCTTCACTGAAGATGGCGTATCTATCCCAGTAACCGTTATCGAAGTTGAAGCAAACCGCGTTACTCAGGTTAAAGATCTGGCTAACGATGGCTATCGCGCTGTTCAGGTTACCACCGGTGCTAAAAAAGCTAACCGCGTAACTAAGCCGGAAGCTGGCCACTTTGCTAAAGCTGGCGTAGAAGCTGGCCGCGGCCTGTGGGAATTCCGTCTGGCAGATGGTGAAGAATACACCGTTGGTCAGAACATTAGCGTTGAACTGTTTGCTGACGTTAAAAAAGTTGACGTAACCGGTACCTCTAAAGGTAAAGGTTTCGCTGGTACCGTTAAGCGCTGGAACTTCCGTACCCAGGACGCTACTCACGGTAACTCCTTGTCTCACCGCGTTCCGGGTTCTATCGGTCAGAACCAGACTCCGGGCAAAGTGTTCAAAGGCAAGAAAATGGCAGGTCAGCTGGGCAACGAACGTGTAACCGTTCAGAGCCTGGACGTAGTACGTGTTGACGCTGAGCGCAACCTGCTGCTGGTTAAAGGTGGTGTTCCGGGTGCGACCGGTTGCGACCTGATCGTTAAACCAGCTGTGAAGGCGTAAGGGGATAGCAATGGAATTAGTATTGAAAGACGCGCAGAGCGCGCTGACTGTTTCCGAAACTACCTTCGGTCGTGATTTCAACGAAGCGCTGGTTCACCAGGTTGTTGTTGCTTATGCAGCTGGTGCTCGTCAGGGTACTCGTGCTCAGAAGACTCGTGCTGAAGTAACTGGTTCAGGCAAAAAGCCGTGGCGCCAGAAAGGTACCGGCCGTGCGCGTTCAGGTTCTATCAAGAGCCCGATCTGGCGTTCAGGTGGCGTGACCTTCGCTGCTCGTCCACAGGACCACAGTCAAAAAGTTAACAAAAAGATGTACCGCGGCGCGCTGAAAAGCATTCTGTCCGAACTGGTACGTCAGGATCGTCTGATCGTTGTCGAATCATTCTCTGTAGAAGCGCCTAAAACTAAGCTGCTGGCACAGAAACTGAAAGACATGGCTCTGGAAGATGTGCTGATCATCACCGGTGAGCTGGACGAAAACCTGTTCCTGGCTGCGCGCAACCTGCACAAGGTTGACGTACGCGATGCAACTGGTATCGACCCGGTTAGCCTGATCGCCTTCGACAAAGTCGTAATGACTGCTGATGCTGTTAAGCAAGTTGAGGAGATGCTGGCATGATTCGTGAAGAACGTCTGCTGAAAGTGCTGCGCGCACCGCACGTTTCTGAAAAAGCGTCTACTGCGATGGAAAAAACTAACACCATCGTTCTCAAAGTTGCTAAAGACGCGACCAAAGCAGAAATCAAAGCTGCTGTGCAGAAACTGTTTGAAGTCGAAGTCGAAGTCGTTAACACCCTGGTAGTTAAAGGGAAAGTTAAACGTCACGGACAGCGTATCGGTCGTCGTAGCGACTGGAAAAAAGCTTACGTCACCCTGAAGGAAGGCCAGAATCTGGACTTCGTCGGCGGCGCTGAGTAAGTCGGAGGAGTAATACAATGGCAGTTGTTAAATGTAAACCGACATCTCCGGGTCGTCGCCACGTTGTTAAAGTGGTCAACCCAGAGCTGCACAAGGGCAAACCTTTTGCTCCGCTGGTTGAAAAAAACAGCAAATCCGGTGGTCGTAACAACAATGGCCGCATCACCACTCGTCACATCGGTGGTGGTCACAAGCAGGCTTATCGTATTGTTGACTTCAAACGCAACAAAGACGGTATCCCGGCAGTTGTTGAACGTCTTGAGTACGATCCGAACCGCTCCGCGAACATCGCGCTGGTTCTGTACAAAGACGGTGAACGCCGTTACATCCTGGCCCCTAAAGGCCTGAAAGCTGGCGACCAGATTCAGTCTGGCGTTGATGCTGCAATCAAAGCAGGTAACACCCTGCCGATGCGCAATATCCCGGTTGGTTCTACCGTTCATAACGTAGAAATGAAACCAGGTAAAGGCGGTCAGCTGGCACGTTCCGCTGGTACTTACGTTCAGATCGTTGCTCGTGATGGTGCTTATGTCACCCTGCGTCTGCGTTCTGGTGAAATGCGTAAAGTCGAAGCAGACTGCCGTGCAACTCTGGGCGAAGTTGGCAATGCTGAGCATATGCTGCGCGTTCTGGGTAAAGCAGGTGCTGCACGCTGGCGTGGTGTTCGTCCTACCGTTCGCGGTACTGCGATGAACCCAGTCGACCACCCACATGGTGGTGGTGAAGGTCGTAACTTTGGTAAGCACCCGGTAACTCCGTGGGGCGTTCAGACCAAAGGTAAGAAGACCCGCAGCAACAAGCGTACTGATAAATTCATCGTACGTCGCCGTAGCAAATAATTTTAGAGGATAAGCCATGCCACGTTCTCTCAAGAAAGGTCCTTTTATTGACCTGCACTTGCTGAAGAAGGTAGAGAAAGCGGTGGAAAGCGGAGACAAGAAGCCCCTGCGCACTTGGTCCCGTCGTTCAACGATCTTTCCTAACATGATCGGTTTGACCATCGCTGTCCATAATGGTCGTCAGCACGTTCCGGTATTTGTTTCCGACGAAATGGTCGGTCACAAACTGGGTGAATTCGCACCGACTCGTACTTATCGCGGCCACGCTGCTGATAAAAAAGCGAAGAAGAAATAAGGTAGGAGGAAGAGATGGAAACTTTAGCTCAACATCGCCATGC
Organism: Citrobacter portucalensis; assembly: GCF_002042885.1. Classification (GTDB taxonomy): domain Bacteria; phylum Pseudomonadota; class Gammaproteobacteria; order Enterobacterales; family Enterobacteriaceae; genus Citrobacter; species Citrobacter portucalensis. The sequence continues at coordinate 21,584 of NZ_MVFY01000029.1, read as the reverse complement.
TCGTTCTTCTGCTCAGAAGGTTCGCCTTGTTGCAGACCTGATTCGCGGTAAGAAAGTGTCGCAGGCTCTGGATATTCTGACCTACACCAATAAGAAAGCGGCTGTACTGGTTAAGAAAGTCCTGGAATCTGCCATTGCTAACGCTGAACACAACGATGGCGCTGACATTGACGATCTGAAAGTTACGAAAATTTTCGTAGACGAAGGCCCGAGCATGAAGCGCATTATGCCGCGTGCAAAAGGTCGTGCAGATCGCATCCTGAAGCGCACCAGCCACATTACTGTGGTTGTGTCCGATCGCTGAGACTCTGGAGACTAGCAATGGGTCAGAAAGTACATCCTAATGGTATTCGCCTGGGTATTGTAAAACCATGGAACTCAACCTGGTTTGCGAACACCAAAGAATTCGCTGACAACCTGGACAGCGATTTTAAAGTACGTCAGTACCTGACTAAGGAACTGGCGAAAGCGTCTGTATCTCGTATCGTTATCGAGCGTCCGGCTAAGAGCATCCGTGTGACCATTCACACCGCTCGCCCGGGTATCGTTATCGGTAAGAAAGGCGAAGACGTAGAAAAACTGCGCAAAGTCGTAGCGGATATTGCTGGCGTTCCTGCTCAGATCAATATCGCCGAAGTGCGTAAGCCTGAACTGGACGCAAAATTGGTTGCTGACAGCATCACTTCTCAGCTGGAACGTCGTGTTATGTTCCGTCGTGCTATGAAGCGTGCTGTACAGAACGCAATGCGTCTGGGCGCTAAAGGTATCAAAGTTGAAGTTAGCGGCCGTCTGGGCGGCGCGGAAATCGCACGTACCGAATGGTACCGCGAAGGTCGCGTACCTCTGCACACTCTGCGTGCTGACATCGACTACAACACCTCTGAAGCGCACACCACTTACGGTGTAATCGGCGTTAAAGTGTGGATCTTCAAAGGCGAGATCCTGGGTGGTATGGCTGCTGTTGAACAACCGGAAAAACCGGCTGCGCAACCTAAAAAGCAGCAGCGTAAAGGCCGTAAATAAGGAGCGTCGCTGATGTTACAACCAAAGCGTACAAAATTCCGTAAAATGCACAAAGGCCGTAACCGCGGTCTGGCTGCTGGCGCGGATGTTAGCTTCGGCAGCTTCGGTCTGAAAGCTGTTGGCCGTGGTCGTCTGACTGCCCGTCAGATCGAAGCAGCACGTCGTGCTATGACCCGTGCAGTTAAGCGTCAAGGTAAGATCTGGATCCGTGTATTCCCGGACAAACCGATCACTGAAAAGCCGCTGGCAGTGCGTATGGGTAAAGGTAAAGGTAACGTGGAGTATTGGGTTGCCTTGATTCAGCCGGGTAAAGTCCTGTATGAAATGGACGGCGTACCGGAAGAGCTGGCCCGTGAAGCATTCAAGCTGGCAGCAGCGAAACTGCCGATTAAAACCACCTTTGTAACTAAGACGGTGATGTAATGAAAGCAAAAGAGCTGCGTGAGAAGAGTGTTGAAGAGCTGAACACCGAGCTGCTGAATCTGCTGCGTGAGCAGTTCAACCTGCGTATGCAGGCTGCAAGTGGCCAGCTGCAACAGTCTCACCTGTTGAAGCAAGTGCGTCGTGACGTCGCACGCGTTAAGACTTTACTGACTGAGAAGGCGGGTGCGTAATGACCGATAAAATCCGTACTCTGCAAGGTCGCGTTGTTAGCGATAAAATGGAGAAATCCATCGTTGTTGCTATCGAACGTTTTGTGAAACACCCGATCTACGGTAAATTCATTAAGCGTACGACCAAACTGCACGTACATGACGAGAACAACGAATGCGGTACTGGTGACGTGGTTGAAATCCGCGAATGCCGTCCGCTGTCCAAGACTAAGTCCTGGACGCTGGTTCGCGTTGTAGAGAAAGCCGTTCTGTAATACAGTAGGCATTCTCAACGAATAAACGGCTCAGCGATGAGCCGTTTATTTTTTCTACCCATATCGTTGAAGCGGTGTTATAATGCCGCGCCCCCGATATGGGGCTTTTTTAACGACCTGATTTTCGGGTCTCAGTAGTAGTTGACATTAGCGGAGCACTAAAATGATCCAAGAACAGACTATGCTGAACGTCGCCGACAACTCCGGTGCACGTCGCGTAATGTGTATCAAGGTTCTGGGTGGCTCGCACCGTCGCTACGCAGGCGTCGGCGATATCATCAAGATCACCATCAAGGAAGCAATTCCGCGTGGTAAGGTCAAAAAAGGTGATGTGCTGAAGGCGGTAGTGGTGCGCACCAAGAAGGGTGTTCGTCGCCCGGACGGTTCTGTCATTCGCTTCGATGGTAATGCATGCGTTATTTTAAACAATAACAGCGAGCAACCTATCGGTACGCGTATTTTTGGGCCGGTAACTCGTGAACTTCGTAACGAGAAGTTCATGAAAATTATCTCTCTGGCACCAGAAGTACTCTAAGGAGCGAATCATGGCAGCGAAGATCCGTCGTGATGACGAAGTTATCGTGTTAACCGGTAAAGATAAAGGTAAACGCGGTAAAGTTAAGAATGTCCTGTCTTCCGGCAAGGTCATTGTTGAAGGTATCAACCTGGTTAAGAAACATCAGAAGCCGGTTCCGGCCCTGAACCAACCAGGCGGCATCGTAGAGAAAGAAGCAGCTATTCAGATCTCTAACCTTGCTATCTTCAACGCGGCAACCGGCAAGGCTGACCGTGTAGGCTTTAGATTCGAAGACGGCAAAAAAGTCCGTTTCTTCAAATCTAACAGCGAAACTATCAAGTAATTTGGAGTAGTACGATGGCGAAACTGCATGATTACTACAAAGACGAAGTAGTCGCTAAACTCATGACTGAGTTTAACTACAATTCTGTCATGCAAGTCCCTCGGGTCGAGAAGATCACCCTGAACATGGGTGTTGGTGAAGCGATCGCTGACAAGAAACTGCTGGATAACGCAGCAGCTGACCTGACAGCAATCTCCGGTCAAAAACCGCTGATCACCAAAGCACGCAAATCAGTTGCAGGCTTCAAAATCCGTCAGGGCTATCCGATCGGCTGTAAAGTAACTCTGCGTGGCGAACGCATGTGGGAGTTCTTTGAGCGCCTGATCACTATTGCTGTTCCACGTATCCGTGACTTCCGTGGCTTGTCCGCTAAGTCTTTCGACGGTCGTGGTAACTACAGCATGGGTGTCCGTGAGCAGATCATCTTCCCAGAAATCGACTACGATAAAGTCGACCGCGTGCGTGGTTTGGATATTACCATTACCACTACTGCGAAATCTGATGAAGAAGGCCGTGCTCTGCTGGCTGCCTTTGACTTCCCGTTCCGCAAGTAAGGTAGGGTTACTGAATGGCTAAGCAATCAATGAAAGCACGCGAAGTAAAGCGCGTAGCTTTAGCTGATAAGTACTTCGCAAAACGCGCTGAACTGAAAGCTATTATCTCTGATGTGAACGCGACCGACGAAGATCGTTGGAACGCAGTTCTCAAGCTGCAGTCTCTGCCGCGTGATTCCAGCCCGTCCCGTCAGCGTAACCGCTGCCGTCAAACAGGTCGTCCGCATGGCTATGTGGGCAAGTTCGGGTTGAGCCGTATCAAACTGCGTGAAGCCGCCATGCGCGGTGAAGTACCAGGCTTGAAAAAGGCTAGCTGGTAATTACCAATTGAATCACGGGAGTAAAGACAGATGAGCATGCAAGATCCGATCGCGGATATGCTGACCCGTATCCGTAACGGTCAGGCCGCGAATAAAGCTGCGGTCACCATGCCTTCCTCCAAGCTGAAAGTGGCAATTGCCAACGTGCTGAAGGAAGAAGGTTTTATTGAAGATTTTAAAGTTGAAGGCGACACCAAGCCGGAACTGGAACTTACTCTCAAGTATTTCCAGGGTAAAGCTGTTGTAGAAAGCATTCAGCGTGTCAGTCGCCCAGGTCTGCGCATTTATAAGCGTAAAGACGAGCTGCCGAAAGTTATGGCTGGCATGGGTATCGCAGTTGTTTCTACCTCTAAAGGTGTTATGACTGATCGTGCAGCGCGCCAGGCTGGTCTTGGTGGCGAAATTATCTGCTACGTAGCCTAATCGGAGGAAAAAATGTCTCGTGTTGCTAAAGCACCGGTCGTTATTCCTGCCGGCGTTGATGTAAAAATCAACGGTCAGGTTATTACGATCAAAGGTAAAAACGGCGAGCTGACTCGTACTCTCAACGATGCTGTTGCAGTAAATCATGCAGATAATGCACTGACCTTCGGTCCGCGTGATGGTTACGCAGATGGATGGGCTCAGGCTGGTACCGCGCGTGCCCTGCTGAATGCAATGGTTGTCGGTGTTACCGAAGGCTTCACTAAGAAGCTTCAGCTGGTTGGTGTAGGTTATCGTGCAGCGGTTAAAGGGAATGTAGTAAACCTGGCTTTAGGTTTCTCTCACCCAGTTGACCATCAGCTGCCTGCGGGAATCACTGCAGAATGTCCGTCTCAGACTGAAATCGTGCTGAAAGGCGCTGATAAACAGCTGATCGGTCAGGTTGCAGCAGATCTGCGCGCCTACCGTCGTCCTGAGCCTTATAAAGGCAAGGGTGTTCGTTACGCCGACGAAGTCGTGCGTACCAAAGAGGCTAAGAAGAAGTAAGGTAACACTATGGATAAGAAATCTGCTCGTATCCGTCGTGCGACCCGCGCACGCCGCAAGCTCCAGGAGCTGGGTGCAACTCGCCTGGTGGTACATCGTACCCCGCGTCATATTTACGCACAGGTAATTGCACCGAACGGTTCTGAAGTTCTGGTAGCTGCTTCTACTGTAGAAAAAGCTATCGCTGAACAATTGAAGTACACCGGTAACAAAGACGCTGCTGCAGCTGTAGGTAAAGCTGTTGCTGAACGCGCTCTGGAAAAAGGCATCAAAGATGTTTCTTTTGACCGTTCCGGGTTCCAATATCATGGTCGTGTCCAGGCACTGGCAGATGCTGCCCGTGAAGCTGGCCTTCAGTTCTAAGGTAGAGGTGTAAGATGGCTCACATCGAAAAACAAGCTGGCGAACTGCAGGAAAAGCTGATCGCGGTTAACCGCGTATCTAAAACCGTTAAAGGTGGTCGTATTTTCTCCTTCACAGCTCTGACTGTAGTTGGTGATGGTAACGGTCGCGTTGGTTTTGGTTACGGTAAAGCGCGTGAAGTTCCAGCAGCGATCCAGAAAGCGATGGAAAAAGCCCGTCGCAATATGATTAACGTCGCGCTGAACCACGGCACCCTGCAGCACCCGGTTAAGGGTACTCACACGGGTTCTCGTGTATTCATGCAGCCGGCTTCCGAAGGTACCGGTATCATCGCCGGTGGTGCAATGCGCGCCGTTCTGGAAGTCGCTGGAGTTCGTAACGTTCTGGCTAAAGCGTATGGTTCCACTAACCCGATTAACGTGGTTCGTGCAACTATCGATGGCCTGGAAAATATGAAATCTCCGGAAATGGTCGCTGCCAAGCGTGGTAAATCCGTTGAAGAAATTCTGGGGAAATAAACCATGGCAAAGACTATTAAAATTACTCAAACCCGCAGTGCAATCGGTCGTCTGCCGAAACACAAGGCAACGCTGCTTGGCCTGGGTCTGCGTCGTATTGGTCACACCGTAGAGCGCGAGGATACTCCTGCTGTTCGTGGTATGGTCAACGCGGTTTCCTTCATGGTTAAAGTTGAGGAGTAAGAGATGCGTTTAAATACTCTGTCTCCGGCCGAAGGCTCTAAAAAAGCGGCTCGCCGCCTGGGTCGTGGTATCGGTTCTGGCCTCGGTAAAACCGGTGGTCGTGGTCACAAAGGTCAGAAGTCTCGTTCTGGCGGTGGCGTACGTCGCGGTTTCGAGGGTGGTCAGATGCCTCTGTACCGTCGTCTGCCGAAATTCGGCTTCACTTCACGTAAAGCAGCGATTACAGCCGAAGTTCGTCTGTCTGACCTGGCTAAAGTTGAAGGCGGTGTTGTAGACCTGAACACGCTGAAAGCAGCTAACATTATCGGTATCCAGATCGAGTTCGCGAAAGTGATCCTGGCTGGTGAAGTCACTACTCCGGTAACTGTTCGTGGCCTGCGTGTTACTAAAGGCGCTCGTGCTGCTATCGAAGCTGCTGGCGGTAAAATCGAGGAATAAGTAGCAGATGGCTAAACAACCGGGATTAGATTTTCAAAGTGCCAAAGGTGGCTTAGGCGAGCTGAAACGCAGACTGCTGTTTGTAATCGGCGCGCTGATTGTGTTCCGTATTGGCTCTTTCATTCCGATCCCTGGTATTGATGCCGCTGTACTTGCCAAACTGCTTGAGCAACAGCGAGGCACCATCATTGAAATGTTTAACATGTTCTCTGGTGGTGCTCTCAGCCGTGCTTCTATCTTTGCTCTGGGGATCATGCCGTATATTTCGGCGTCGATCATTATCCAGCTGCTGACGGTGGTTCATCCAACGCTGGCAGAAATTAAGAAAGAAGGGGAGTCTGGTCGTCGTAAGATCAGCCAGTACACCCGCTACGGTACTCTGGTGCTGGCAATATTCCAGTCGATCGGTATTGCTACCGGTCTGCCGAATATGCCTGGTATGCAGGGCCTGGTGATGAACCCAGGCTTTGCATTCTATTTCACCGCTGTTGTAAGTCTGGTTACAGGGACGATGTTCCTGATGTGGTTGGGCGAACAGATTACTGAACGTGGTATCGGCAACGGTATCTCAATCATTATCTTCGCCGGTATTGTCGCGGGACTCCCGCCAGCCATTGCCCATACTATCGAGCAAGCGCGTCAAGGCGACCTGCACTTCCTCGTGTTGCTGTTGGTTGCAGTATTAGTATTCGCAGTGACGTTCTTTGTTGTATTTGTTGAGCGTGGTCAACGCCGTATTGTGGTAAACTACGCGAAACGTCAGCAAGGTCGTCGTGTCTATGCTGCACAGAGCACACATTTACCGCTGAAAGTGAATATGGCGGGGGTAATCCCGGCAATCTTCGCTTCCAGTATTATTCTGTTCCCGGCGACCATCGCGTCATGGTTCGGGGGCGGGACTGGTTGGAACTGGCTGACAACAATTTCGCTGTATTTGCAGCCTGGGCAACCGCTTTATGTGTTACTCTATGCGTCTGCAATCATATTCTTCTGTTTCTTCTACACGGCGTTGGTTTTCAACCCGCGTGAAACAGCAGATAACCTGAAGAAGTCCGGTGCATTTGTACCAGGAATTCGTCCGGGAGAGCAAACGGCGAAGTATATCGATAAAGTAATGACCCGCCTGACTTTGGTTGGTGCGCTCTACATTACCTTTATCTGCCTGATCCCGGAGTTCATGCGTGATGCAATGAAAGTACCGTTCTACTTCGGTGGGACCTCACTGCTTATCGTTGTTGTCGTGATTATGGACTTTATGGCTCAAGTGCAAACTCTGATGATGTCAAGTCAGTACGAGTCTGCATTGAAGAAGGCGAATCTGAAAGGCTACGGCCGTTAACAGTCGCCCGAGAAGTTACGGAGAGTAAAAATGAAAGTTCGTGCTTCCGTCAAGAAATTATGCCGTAACTGCAAAATCGTTAAGCGTGATGGTGTCATCCGTGTGATTTGCAGTGCCGAGCCGAAGCATAAACAGCGCCAAGGCTGATTTATTCGCATATTTTTCTTGCAAAGTTGGGTTGAGCTGGCTAGATTAGCCAGCCAATCTTTTGTATGTCTGTGCGTTTCCATTTGAGTATCCTGAAAACGGGCTTTTCAGCATGGTGCGTACATATTAAATAGTAGGAGTGCATAGTGGCCCGTATAGCAGGCATTAACATTCCTGATCAGAAACATGCTGTGATCGCATTAACTTCGATCTACGGCGTCGGCAAGACCCGTTCTAAAGCCATTCTGGCTGCCGCGGGTATCGCTGAAGATGTTAAGATCAGTGAGCTGTCTGAAGAACAAATCGACACGCTGCGTGACGAAGTTGCCAAATTTGTCGTTGAAGGTGATCTGCGCCGTGAAGTTAGCATGAGCATCAAGCGCCTTATGGACCTTGGTTGCTATCGCGGTTTGCGTCATCGTCGTGGTCTCCCGGTTCGCGGTCAGCGTACCAAGACCAACGCACGTACCCGTAAGGGTCCGCGCAAACCGATCAAGAAATAATCGGGGTGATTGAATAATGGCAAAGGCACCAATTCGTGCACGTAAACGTGTAAGAAAACAAGTCTCTGACGGCGTGGCTCATATCCATGCTTCTTTTAACAACACCATCGTTACCATTACTGATCGTCAGGGTAACGCACTGGGTTGGGCAACAGCCGGTGGTTCCGGTTTCCGTGGTTCTCGCAAATCCACTCCGTTTGCAGCTCAGGTTGCAGCAGAGCGTTGCGCTGAAGCCGTAAAAGAATACGGTATCAAGAATCTGGAAGTTATGGTCAAAGGACCGGGTCCAGGTCGCGAATCTACTGTTCGTGCTCTGAACGCCGCTGGTTTCCGCATCACTAATATTACTGATGTGACTCCGATCCCTCATAACGGTTGTCGTCCGCCGAAAAAACGTCGCGTATAACGCTGTCGTTTCTAGGATTGTTGGAGAAAGAAAATGGCAAGATATTTGGGTCCTAAGCTCAAGCTGAGCCGTCGTGAGGGCACTGACTTATTCCTTAAGTCTGGCGTTCGCGCGATCGATACCAAGTGTAAAATTGAACAAGCTCCTGGCCAGCACGGTGCGCGTAAACCGCGTCTGTCTGACTATGGTGTGCAGTTGCGTGAAAAGCAAAAAGTTCGCCGTATCTACGGTGTGCTGGAGCGTCAGTTCCGTAACTACTACAAAGAAGCAGCACGTCTGAAAGGCAACACCGGTGAAAACCTGTTGGGTCTGCTGGAAGGTCGTCTGGACAACGTTGTATACCGTATGGGCTTCGGTGCCACTCGTGCAGAAGCACGTCAGCTGGTCAGCCATAAAGCAATTATGGTAAACGGTCGTGTTGTTAACATCGCTTCTTATCAGGTTAGTCCGAATGACGTTGTTAGCATTCGTGAGAAAGCGAAGAAGCAGTCTCGCGTGAAAGCCGCTCTGGAGCTGGCTGAGCAGCGTGAAAAGCCAACCTGGCTGGAAGTTGATGCTGGCAAGATGGAAGGTACGTTCAAGCGTAAGCCGGAACGTTCTGATCTGTCTGCGGACATTAACGAACACCTGATCGTCGAGCTTTACTCCAAGTAAAGCTTAGTACCAAAGAGAGGACACAATGCAGGGTTCTGTGACAGAGTTTCTAAAACCGCGCCTGGTAGATATCGAGCAAGTGAGTTCGACGCACGCCAAGGTGACCCTTGAGCCTTTAGAGCGTGGCTTTGGCCATACTTTGGGTAACGCACTGCGCCGTATTCTGCTCTCATCGATGCCGGGTTGCGCGGTGACCGAGGTTGAGATTGATGGTGTACTACATGAGTACAGCACCAAAGAAGGCGTTCAGGAAGATATCCTGGAAATCCTGCTCAACCTGAAAGGGCTGGCGGTGAGAGTTCAGGGTAAAGATGACGTTATTCTTACCTTGAATAAATCTGGCATTGGCCCTGTGACTGCAGCCGACATTACCCATGATGGTGATGTCGAAATCGTCAAGCCACAGCACGTGATCTGCCACCTGACCGATGAGAATGCATCTATTAGCATGCGTATCAAAGTTCAGCGCGGTCGTGGTTATGTGCCGGCTTCTACCCGAATTCATTCGGAAGAAGATGAGCGCCCAATCGGCCGTCTGCTGGTCGACGCATGCTACAGCCCTGTAGAGCGTATTGCCTACAATGTTGAAGCAGCGCGTGTAGAACAGCGTACCGACCTGGACAAGCTGGTCATCGAAATGGAAACCAACGGCACAATCGATCCTGAAGAGGCGATTCGTCGTGCGGCAACCATTCTGGCTGAACAACTGGAAGCTTTCGTTGATTTACGTGATGTACGTCAGCCGGAAGTTAAAGAAGAGAAACCAGAATTCGATCCGATCCTGCTGCGCCCTGTTGACGATCTGGAATTGACTGTCCGCTCTGCTAACTGCCTCAAAGCAGAAGCTATCCACTATATCGGTGATCTGGTACAGCGTACTGAGGTTGAGCTTCTTAAGACGCCTAACCTTGGTAAAAAATCTCTTACCGAGATTAAAGACGTGCTGGCTTCCCGTGGACTGTCTCTGGGCATGCGCCTGGAAAACTGGCCACCGGCAAGCATCGCTGACGAGTAACCGGATCACAGGTTAAGGTTTTACTGAGAAGGATAAGGTCATGCGCCATCGTAAGAGTGGTCGTCAACTGAACCGCAACAGCAGCCATCGCCAGGCTATGTTCCGCAATATGGCAGGTTCACTGGTTCGTCATGAAATCATCAAGACGACTCTGCCGAAAGCGAAAGAGCTGCGTCGCGTAGTTGAGCCGCTGATTACTCTTGCCAAGACTGATAGCGTAGCTAATCGTCGTCTGGCATTCGCCCGTACTCGTGATAACGAGATCGTGGCAAAACTGTTTAACGAACTGGGCCCGCGTTTTGCGAGCCGCGCCGGTGGTTACACTCGCATTCTGAAGTGTGGTTTCCGTGCAGGCGACAACGCGCCGATGGCATACATCGAGCTGGTTGATCGTTCAGAGAAAACAGAAGCTGCTGCAGAGTAATCTGTAGTAACGTAAAAAAACCCGCCTCGGCGGGTTTTTTTATATCCGTCATATCCCCACTTATCTACAATATTTGTACTCTTTTTGTTCATCCCCTGGAGTGTTGTATGTGGTTACTTGACCAGTGGGCAAAGCGCCATATTATTGATGCACAGTCTAAAGGCGAGTTTGATGATTTACCGGGAACGGGCGAACCGCTGACTCTTGACGATGACTCCCATGTCCCGCCTGAACTCCGAGCCGGATACCGTTTATTAAAAAATGCAGGTTGCCTTCCTCCTGAGCTCGAGCAACGCAGAGAGGCAATACAGCTGCTTGAAATACTCGCGGGGATCCGCAAAGATGATCCCAGTTATCCTGAGGTGAGCCGAAGACTGTCGCTACTGGAACTTAAACTTCGGCAGGCTGGACTCAGCACAGAGTTTTTGCGCGGTGACTACGCAGATAAGCTGCTAAAAAAGATCAACGATGAATAGCGGAGAGAGCATGTACCGAATTGGTGAAATAGCGAAACTGGCTGACGTGACGCCGGATACTATCCGCTACTATGAAAAGCAGCAGATGATGGAGCATGAAGTGCGTACTGAAGGCGGATTTCGCCTCTATACAGAAAGCGATCTTCAGCGCTTGAAGTTTATTCGTTATGCCCGGCAGCTTGGTTTCACTCTGGAGTCGATCCGTGAATTGCTTTCGATCCGGGTTGATCCCGAACACCATACTTGTCAGGAATCAAAAGGGATCGTCCAGGAAAGACTGCAAGAAGTCGAAGCCCGCATTGCTGAACTTCAGACGATGCAGCGGTCACTGCAGCGATTGAATGATGCATGCTGCGGCAAGGCACACAGCAGCGTGTACTGCTCTATTCTTGAAGCTCTTGAGCAAGGCGCTAGTGGAACAACGACAGGATGTTGATTTCTTGAACTGCCAGGTCTACACTCGCGGCGTAAATTACTACAAACTGGAGATATTATGAGTCGTTATCAGCACACCAAAGGGCAGATAAAGGACAACGCCATTGAGGCGCTTCTGCATGACCCACTGTTCAGACAGCGCGTTGAGAAAAATAAGAAAGGGAAAGGAAGTTATCTGCGAAAAGGCAAACATGGCAATCGGGGTAACTGGGAGGCCAGTGGCAAGAAAGTAATTAACTTTTTTACCACTGGCCTTCTAGTTTCAGTGAGTGCTTAAGAGCGATTATTCTGTTCTTTCAGCAGGTCACGAATTTCACTTAGCAATACTTCTTCTTTCGATGGAGCTGGCGGTGCTGCCGGCTCTTCCGCTTTTTTACGGTTCAGTTTGTTGATCAGTTTGATTGCCATAAAGATAGCAAACGCAACAATAATGAAATCGAATACATTCTGAATAAATACACCGTAATGCATGACCACGGCAGGGATGTCTCCCTGTGCATCACGTAGCGTTAAAGCAAACTGTTTAAAATCAATTCCACCAATTAACAGCCCCAGCGGCGGCATAATGATATCGGCAACCAGTGATGAAACAATCTTACCGAATGCCGCACCAATAATGACACCCACTGCCAAATCGACAACATTCCCGCGCATCGCGAATTCGCGAAACTCTTTAATAATGCTCATTTTATTCTCCCTATGCAGCTGACGTTTATAAGTTTAACAAATGTTTAGGCAATTTCCATTTATGTATTGCCGAAAGGAAAATTTATTAGACCATGAAAAATAAAGGGAAATAAAAAGGGCGCTGTATTAGCGCCCAAATTATTACAGGAAGAAAGGACTTGGCTGGAATAGTCGCTCGACGTCGGTAATAAACTTTTTATCTGTCAGGAACATAATTACGTGATCGCCCTGCTCAATGCGCAGGTTATCGTTGGCAATCATGACATCGTTACCACGTACAACGGCGCCAATAATGGTTCCGGGCGGAAGTTTAATTTCATCAATTGAACGCCCTACAACTCTCGACGTCGTTTCATCCCCGTGTGCGACGGCTTCAATGGCTTCCGCGACGCCACGGCGAAGTGAAGAAACGCCAACAATATCAGCTTTACGCACGTGGCTCAGCAGCGCGGAGATGGTCGCCTGCTGCGGTGAAATCGCAATATCGATCACGCTGCCTTGCACCAGATCGACGTATGCTCTGCGCTGGATCAACACCATTACTTTCTTGGCACCCATCCGTTTGGCAAGCATCGCCGACATGATATTTGCTTCATCATCGTTGGTCACTGCGATGAACAGATCGACCTGATCGATATGTTCTTCGGCCAGTAACTCTTGATCCGAAGCATCACCAAAAAAGACGATCGTATTTTGTAGTTTCTCTGCAAGTTCGGATGCGCGTTGTTGATTACGTTCGATCAGTTTGACGCTGTAATCTTTTTCCAGACGACGTGCCAGACCCGCACCGATATTACCGCCACCCACTAACATAATGCGTTTGTACGGCTTTTCCAGACGCTGCAGTTCACTCATTACGGCGCGTATATGCTGTGATGCCGCAATAAAGAAGACTTCATCACCCGCTTCAACGATCGTAGAACCTTGCGGACGGATCGGTCGGTCATGACGGAAAATGGCCGCAACGCGGGTGTCGATGTGCGGCATATGCTCACGCATTGTTGACAGCGCATTACCGATAAGCGGCCCGCCGTAATAGGCTTTTACTACTGCCAGACTGACTTTACCTTCGGCAAAATTCACCACCTGCAATGCGCCCGGATATTCAATCAGGCGATAAATGCTATCGATAACCAGTTGCTCAGGTGCAATCAGATGATCGATTGGCACCGCATCGGATTGGAACAGCTTGTCGGCATCGCGAACGTAATCTGGTGAACGAATACGGGCGATGCGATTAGGCGTATTAAACAGTGAATAAGCTACCTGGCAGGCAACCATATTTGTTTCATCTGAGCTGGTTACGGCAACCAGCATATCGGCATCGTCGGCACCGGCTTCACGCAATACGCGGGGATGCGAACCATGCCCTTGCACGACACGGAGATCAAACTTGTCCTGCAGGCTGCGCAGGCGTTCGCCATTGGTATCGACTACCGTGATATCGTTGTTCTCTCCGACCAGGTTTTCAGCCAGCGTACCGCCAACTTGCCCTGCGCCCAGAATGATAATTTTCATCAGTCGCGACCCGTTATCTCATCACTTTTTGATTAGCTTAGCGTAAAAGAAGCCATCGCCATCTTCCGCACCCGGTAAATTCTGACGTCCGGGTTTTTCCGGCGTACCGGTTTCGCTTAATACCGCATCCGGTGTGCGTGCCAGGAAGGCGGCAATTTGCTGCTGGTTCTCTTCTGGCAGGATAGAACACGTTGCATACACCAGCGTGCCGCCAGATTTAAGATGTGACCAGGTAGCATTCAGGATCTCAGCCTGTAATTGGGCAAGTTCGGCAATATCCCGGTCGCGGCGCAGCCATTTGATATCCGGATGGCGACGGATCACCCCGGTAGCAGAACATGGAGCGTCCAGCAAAATACGGTCAAACTGTTGTTCACCGCACCACTGCTGTGGATAGCGGCCATCCCCCTGTTTTACGGTTGCCTTCATGCCCAGACGTTTCAGATTGTCGTAAACGCGCGATAAGCGTTTTTCATCCACATCGACAGCCATGACGTTAGCTAGCGGAGCAACTTCCAGAATGTGAGTGGTTTTACCGCCCGGCGCACAGCACAGGTCGAGGATCTGTTCACCGTCCTCCGGCAACAGATAATTTACGCATCCTTGAGCGGAGGCATCCTGAACGGTGACCCAACCTTCGTCAAAACCAGGGAGGGCGTGAACTGGAGCCGGTGTTTCCAGACGCACTGCATCCGGGTAGTCTGGATGCGGGAAACCGGTTAATCCCGCTTCGGTAAGCAGGTCTAGCCAGGCGTCGCGAGTATGGTGATTACGATTGACTCGTAGCCACATCGGAGGTCGCTGGTTATTGGCTTCAAGAATGGCTTCCCACTGCTGCGGATACGCACTTTTAATACGTTTCACCAGCCAGGAGGGGTGTAAGAAGCGCAAATCGCTTTGCGCAAACTCGGCCAGCAGTTCATCCTGACGGCGTTGAAACTGGCGCAGTACGCCGTTGATCAGCCCTTTCAGCTGTGGACGCTTAATAACGACCGCGCCTTCTACGGTCTCAGCCAGCGCAGCGTGTGCTGGAATACGAGTATGCAACAGTTGATAGAAGCCCACCATGATCAGGTAGTGAACGGTGCGCTGTTTGCCCGTCATTGGACGTTCCATCAGTTGCTGGATCATCCACTCCAGTTGAGAGAGTGTACGCAATACGCCGAAGCAAAGTTCCTGTAACAGTGCTTTGTCTTTATCGGCAACTTTTTGCTGCATGGCGGGCAGCACGTTACTTAGTGATTGTCCTTTCTCGACAACCTGTTCGACGGCCTGGGCCGCCATACTGCGTAAATTAAGATGTTTTTTCATAAGCGCAAAAATAAAAATGCCCGGAGACACCGGGCTTAAAGAGATGAACCGTCAGGCCAGACGGTTTCCGGGCACGAACCACTCCCGGCGCGAATTAAGCAGATCCTGCGCGCTCATGGCTTTTTTACCGGCAGGCTGCAAAGAGATAAGATTCAGAATGGCGTCGCCTGTTGCGACCTGGATACCCTGCTTTGTCGCCTCTAGAATGGTGCCTGGCTCGGCCTGGGTGTTTACAGCAATAACCGAAGCTTGCCAGACTTTCACTGGCTGACCATCGATTTCAAGCCAGCTCATTGGCCACGGGTTAAAGGCGCGGATGCAGCGTTCCAATTGAACAGCCGAAAGCGACCAGTCGATACGGGCCTCTTCTTTGCTGAGTTTTTCTGCATGCGTAACCAGTGATTCGTCTTGTACCACCGGTTTTATTGTGCCGGCAGCCAGCTGTTTTAGCGTTTCAATCAGCCCCTGAGGCCCCAGGTCTGCCAGCTTGTCATATAACGAACCGCTGGTATCTTCTGCCGTAATTGGGCAGGACAGCTTCAGCAGCATATCACCGGTGTCGAGGCCAACATCCATCTGCATGATGGTAACACCGGTTTCGGCGTCGCCTGCCCACAGTGAGCGCTGGATCGGTGCTGCACCCCGCCAGCGCGGAAGCAGGGAACCGTGAACGTTGATACAACCCAGGCGCGGCATTTCCAGTACGGCTTTTGGCAGAATCAGGCCATATGCCACCACCACCATCACGTCTGCGTGTAAATCAGCAACCAACTGCTGGTTTTCCTGAGGGCGAAGAGAGACGGGTTGAAAAACCGGTATCCCTTTTTCTTCTGCCAGCACTTTTACCGGGCTGGGCATCAGCTTTTTACCGCGTCCCGCCGGGCGGTCCGGTTGGGTAAACACGCCAACGACGTTATGTCCAGAAGACAGCAGCGCGTCGAGATGACGCGCAGCAAAGTCAGGTGTACCCGCAAAAATAATACGTAGTGAGTCTGACACGTTGATCCTTGTCCTTAAGCTCGGGCGTTCAGGCGGTCGAGTTTTTCAACTTTCTGACGAATGCGTTGTTGCTTCAACGGAGACAGATAATCGATAAATAGTTTACCGACCAGGTGATCCATTTCATGTTGAATGCAGATAGCGAGCAGGCCATCGGCTTCCAGTTCAAAAGATTTGCCGTCGCGATCGAGCGCACGAATTTTTACTTTCTCTGCACGCGGTACTAACGCACGCTGTTCAGGAATAGACAGACAGCCTTCTTCAATGCCGGTTTCGCCGTCTTTTTCCAGCAGTTCTGGGTTAATGAGTACCAACTGCTCATCGCGATTTTCAGAGACATCAATAACAATGATGCGCTGATGAATATCGACCTGTGTTGCTGCCAGACCGATACCTTCTTCGGCGTACATCGTTTCGAACATATCATCAACGATACGCTGAATTTCTGCATTCACTTCTTCAACCGGTTTTGCGACTTTGCGAAGGCGCTCGTCCGGAATATGTAACACTTGCAAAACTGACATAGTTATCCAGAGTTGAGTTCAGGAGTTGAAAAGATTATTACCTCTATTCTAGACAAAACCCCCTCTGATTGACAGCATCAGTGACCAATCGCAAAGATTGCCAGGACTGCTTGTGGCAGGGGAACAGGGATGACCCAAATCGAAATTTGGCTACGTTTAGCGCAAGTGAATGAACTGTATGGTGATGAGATAGTGCGCGTTGCTCACTGGCTCAATACTCAACCGTGCATTAACAACGCGGTACTCTTGCAGGCAGGATTCTCTCCACGCCAGGCAAGACGCTTTTTAACCTTTTCAGATCTGACGCTGGAAAAAACGCTGCGCTGGCTTGAACAGCCTAACCACCATTTTGTGGTTGCCGACAGCGAGCATTATCCGCCACAGCTCCGTGCGATTGAGGATTATCCTGGGGTGCTTTTTGTTGCAGGAGCTACCGCATGCCTCCACTCATTTCAAGTTGCCGTTGTCGGTAGTCGACAACACTCATGGTATGGCGAACGCTGGGGACGGTTGTTTTGTGAAAAGCTTGCTGCATGTGGGGTGACGATCACCAGCGGTCTGGCCCGGGGGATTGATGGCGTGGCGCACAATGCTGCGATAAACCGACAAGGCACAAGTATTGCGGTGCTGGGAAATGGACTTGAGACCATTCACCCACGACAGCATATCCGTCTTGCGGAGCGACTGATTGAGGCAGGGGGCGCACTGGTGTCTGAGTTCCCATTAGATATGCTCCCTTTGCCGCGCAATTTTCCCCGACGAAATCGCATTATTAGTGGTCTAAGTAAAGGTGTACTGGTTGTCGAAGCTGCACAGCGTAGTGGTTCACTGGTTACTGCTCGCTGTGCAATTGAACAAGGGCGGGAGGTGTTTGCTTTACCAGGGCCGATTGGGAGCCCGGGAAGTGAAGGCCCGCATTGGCTTATTCAGCAGGGAGCCATGCTTGTGACGACACCAGAGGAAATTCTTGAAAATTTGCAATATGGGCTGCAATGGTTGCCAGATGAACCTGAAAAATCAATTTATTCGCCAGATCACGAAGAGGTGGCATTGCCATTTCCGGAGCTCCTGGCTAACGTAGGAGATGAGGTAACACCTGTTGACGTCGTCGCTGAACGTGCCGGCCAACCTGTGCCAGAGGTAGTGGCTCAACTGCTCGAACTGGAGTTAGCAGGGTGGATCGCAGCTGTACCCGGCGGCTATGTCCGATTGAGGAGGGCATGCCATGTTCGACGTACTAATGTATTTGTTTGAGACATATATCCATAACGAAGCTGAGCTGCGTGTGGATCAGGACAAACTGGAACGGGATCTTACCGACGCTGGTTTTGATCGTGAAGACATTTACAACGCGTTACTTTGGCTGGAGAAGCTTGCTGACTATCAGGATGGTCTTGCTGAACCTATGCAGCTGGCATCGGACCCTCTTTCTATACGTATTTATACTGCGGAAGAGTGCGACCGACTGGATGCAAGCTGTAGAGGATTCCTGCTATTCCTGGAGCAGATTCAGGTGCTAAACCTCGAAACGCGAGAAATGGTTATTGAGCGCGTACTCGCGCTAGATACGGCAGAGTTCGATCTGGAAGACCTGAAGTGGGTGATTCTGATGGTGCTATTCAACATTCCAGGTTGTGAAAATGCCTATCAGCAAATGGAAGAATTACTCTTTGAAGTGAATGAAGGTATGCTGCATTAATCAATCTTCATTCAGTATGAGTTGTTATGGCTAAATCAGCACTGTTCACGGTGCGTAAAAACGAGCCCTGCCCACAATGCGGGGCTGAACTGGTTATTCGTTCCGGGAAACACGGTCCGTTTCTCGGTTGTTCACACTATCCAGAATGCGATTACATCCGTCCGCTGAAATCTTCCGCGGACGGACATGTTGTCAAAGTTCTGGAGGGTAAGCTTTGTCCTGCATGTGGCGCTGAGCTGGTGCTGAGACAGGGACGATTCGGTATGTTTATTGGATGCAGTGACTATCCTGCGTGCGATCACACCGAGCTCATCGACAAGCCTGATGAAACAGCAATAGTCTGTCCTCAATGCCAGACTGGTCATCTTGTCCAGCGGCGTTCCCGTTATGGCAAAACCTTTTACTCCTGCGATCGCTATCCGGAGTGCCAGTTTGTCATTAACTTCAAACCGTTAGCCGGAGAATGTCCTGAGTGTCATTATCCGCTTCTCATCGAAAAGAAAACCGCGCAGGGTGTGAAGCATTTCTGTGCCAGTAAACAATGTGGAAAGCCGATTTCGGCGGAATAAAAAAGTGAATAATAGCCTGCCCACAGACGCTATCGCTGCGGCGATAGCGGTTCTGAAACAAGAAAAAGTCATCGCCTATCCAACTGAAGCTGTATTTGGTGTCGGCTGCGACCCCGATAGCGAAACGGCGGTGAGCCGTTTGTTGGCGCTAAAACAACGTCCGGTCGATAAAGGGTTAATTTTAATCGCGTCAAACTTTGAACAACTTAAACCGTATATCGACGATAGCATGCTCACCGATGCTCAACGTGACGCTGTTTTCGCCCGTTGGCCTGGTCCTGTTACCTTCGTTTTCCCAGCGCTTGCGACAACGCCACGCTGGTTGACCGGGCGCTTTGATTCTCTGGCTGTTCGCGTCACCGATCACCCGCTGGTGGTTGCGTTGTGCCAGGCTTATGGCAAACCGTTAGTTTCTACCAGTGCTAATTTGAGTGGCTTACCGCCTTGCAGAACGGTAGAGGAAGTTCGCGCACAGTTCGGTACAGACTTTC
Organism: Citrobacter portucalensis; assembly: GCF_002042885.1. GTDB lineage: Bacteria > Pseudomonadota > Gammaproteobacteria > Enterobacterales > Enterobacteriaceae > Citrobacter > Citrobacter portucalensis. Next base: position 2,291 of record NZ_MVFY01000029.1, on the reverse strand, counting down.
CCGTGGTTGAAGGGGAGACCGGGGGGCGTTTGAATCCTTCGGAGATCCGTGATGCTCTGACAGGTGAACAGTTTCGACAGGGGTAATATGAAAGAAGCCTATGCTGTTTTTGGTAATCCGATAGCGCACAGTAAATCGCCCTTTATTCATCAGCAATTTGCAGAGCAGCTGAAGATTGATCACTCCTACGGGCGTGTATTGGCACCCATCAATGATTTTGTGAATACCCTGAACGCTTTTTTTGCTGAGGGCGGGAAGGGGGCAAATGTCACCGTGCCTTTTAAAGAAGAGGCATTTGCACGTGCCGATGAACTAACGGAGCGGGCATCGCTTGCTGGAGCGGTCAACACCCTTAAACGGCTGGAGGATGGGCGTTTACTGGGAGACAACACGGATGGTATCGGCTTGTTGAGCGATCTTGAGCGTTTATCTTTCATTCGTCCCGGATCGCGAGTTCTGCTGATTGGTGCGGGTGGTGCATCCCGTGGAGTTTTATTACCTCTTCTTTCTATGGATTGTGCGGTGACTATTGTTAACCGTACCGCTTCGCGCGCTGAAGAGTTGGCACAAATCTTCTCCCATACCGGCAGCGTACAGGCGGTAGGAATGGACGAGCTTGATAATTACAGTTTTGATCTGATTATTAACGCGACATCCAGCGGAATTAGCGGTGAGATACCGGCTATTCCGACATCTCTTATTCACTCATCTGTCTATTGTTATGACATGTTTTATCAGAAAGGAGATACACCGTTCCTCTCCTGGTGTGCCGAACATGGGGCGAAACAATATGCTGATGGCCTGGGTATGCTGGTGGGGCAAGCAGCGCACGCCGTTTTACTCTGGCATGGGGTTTTGCCGCAGATTGAACCCGTCATTAAAAGCATGCAGCAGGAATTGTCGGAATGAATCAGGCGATCCAGTTTCCCGATCGAGAAGAATGGCGCACGGATGTCAACGCCGTTGTGTTTCCGGCGATGGTTCATGGTATGCAGTTAACATGTGCCATATCTGGAGAGATGCTGGCGTCCCGCTTTGGCGGCGACACGCCTGAACAGTGGTTAGAAATCTTTCAACAGCATCGCTGGGATCTGGAAGAAGAAGCTGAAGGATTGATCCAGGCCCAGCAGGAAGATGCTCAAGGTTGGGTGTGGTTACTCTGACTTAAATATTCATCTTTCCACTTAACATAGTTGTTAGCTGAATATTGTAAGCCTGCCTTCTCTTCATCGCTTAATGGACGGATTTGTTTAACCGGGCTTCCCAGGTACAGATACCCGCTTTCCAGGCGTTTGTTTTGGGGAACCAGGCTCCCAGCCCCAATCATAACGTCGTCTTCTACTACCACGCCATCCAGCAGAATCGAACCCATGCCGACTAATACGCGGTTGCCAATGATACAGCCGTGTAGCATGACCTTATGACCGACCGTTACATCCTCACCCACGATCAATGGATTACCCTGCGGATTAGACGTGGATTTATGTGTGACATGGAGAACGCTGCCGTCCTGAATGTTTGTACGGGCACCAATTTGTACATAGTTAACGTCGCCACGAATGGCAACCAGTGGCCAAATTCCGACATCATCAGCCAAACGAGCATCACCAATGACGACACTGCTGGTGTCGATCATCACGCGATTTCCGATCTGTGGGAAAAGATCCTTATAAGGACGCAGTACATCAGACATGTTTACCTCAACGAAAATAGAGCAGTAATGAAGACTTTGGTTGGATTATTGAGACTGTGCAAGTGGTTTAGCTATCAAAAATCAGCCAAATTGCGCAGGAATGTAGCGAAAGGAGTGAAAAACAAGCATTCAGAAAAAAAGATCCAAAAAATACTTGTGCTAAAAAATGGGATCCCTATAATGCGCCTCCATCGACACGGCGGATGTGAATCACTTCACGCAAACAGCCGGTTCGGTTGAAGAGAAAAACCTGAAAATGAGGGTTGACTCTGAAAGAGGAAAGCGTAATATACGCCACCTCGCGACAGAGCGCTAAAGCGCGTCGCAACTGCTCTTTAACAATTTATCAGACAATCTGTGTGGGTACTCGAAGATACGGATTCTTAACGTCGCAAGACGAAAAATGAATACCAAGTCTCAACGAGTGAACACGTAATTCATTACGAAGTTTAATTCATTGAGCATCAAACTTTTAAATTGAAGAGTTTGATCATGGCTCAGATTGAACGCTGGCGGCAGGCCTAACACATGCAAGTCGAACGGTAGCACAGAGGAGCTTGCTCCTTGGGTGACGAGTGGCGGACGGGTGAGTAATGTC
>NZ_MVFY01000028.1 GCF_002042885.1 Citrobacter portucalensis | reverse complement strand
TTAAACTTCGTAATGAATTACGTATGTTCACTCAAGAGACTTGGTATTCATTTTTCGTCTTGCGACGTTAAGAATCCGTATCTTCGAGTGCCCACACAGATTGTCTGATAAATTGTTAAAGAGCAGTGCCGCTTCGCTTTTTCTCAGCGGCGCGGGGTGTGCATATTACGCCATCCCGCTACGAAGTCAAGCATTTAATTTCACTTTCTTCGCCGGAGTTCTCAGTGGAACCCCGCTGACCCGGCGGCTTGTAATCCGTTGTTCCGTGTCAGTGGAGGCGCATTATAGGGAGTTATTTCAGGCTGACAAGTTAAAAATATAAAAAACTTATCAAGCGATTACTTTTCAATCAACACATCCATTTCTGCCTGGATTTTAAACAAAAACGAGCCCCGCAGGGCCCGTTTATTGTTGTTTTGTGACTTACTGCACTGCCACTATGCGATCGTCATTCACTTCCAGACGAATCGTTTTGCCCGGAATCAGTTCACCAGACAGAATTTGCTGCGCCAGCGGGTTTTCGATCTGCTGCTGGATAGCACGTTTCAATGGACGCGCGCCATACACCGGATCGTAACCATTCGCGCTCAGCAGTTTAAGCGCCTCGTCAGAAATATGGATTTCATAGCCACGCTCTTCCAGACGTTTGTACAGACGCTGCAACTGGATCTGAGCAATAGAAGCAATGTGCTGCTCACCCAGCGGATGGAATACAACAACCTCATCTATACGGTTGATGAATTCCGGGCGGAAGTTGTGGCTCACGACGCCCAGCACCATATCTTTCATATGACCGTAATCCAACTCACCGAAACGTTCCTGAATCAGATCGGACCCCAGGTTCGAGGTCATGATGACAACCGTATTACGGAAGTCGACCGTTCTCCCCTGTCCGTCAGTCAGACGACCATCATCAAGCACCTGCAGCAGAATGTTGAACACATCCGGGTGTGCTTTCTCCACTTCATCCAACAAGATGACGGAGTAAGGACGACGACGTACTGCTTCCGTCAGATACCCACCTTCTTCATAACCGACATATCCCGGAGGTGCCCCGACCAAACGAGACACGGAGTGTTTCTCCATAAACTCGGACATATCGATACGCACCATTGCATCGTCACTGTCGAACATAAAGTTTGCCAGCGCTTTGCACAGTTCGGTTTTACCGACACCGGTTGGACCAAGGAACAGGAATGAACCAATCGGACGATTCGGATCGGACAAGCCCGCGCGGCTACGACGAATGGCATTAGAAACGGCTTCCACCGCTTCGTTCTGACCAATCACGCGGCTGTGCAGCTCCTGCTCCATACGCAACAGTTTTTCACGTTCGCCTTCCAGCATGCGAGCAACTGGGATCCCGGTCCAGCGCGCCAGCACCTCAGCAATTTCTGCATCCGTAACTTTATTACGCAGCAGACGCATGGTTTTGCCTTCAGACTGGGTGGCAGCTTCCAGCTGTTTTTCCAGTTCAGGAATTTTGCCGTACTGCAGTTCAGACATCCGCGCCAGGTCGCCAACGCGGCGCGCCTGTTCGATGGCGATTTTTGCCTGCTCCAGCTCAGCCTTGATAGTTTGCGTTCCCGAGAGGGAAGCTTTTTCAGCTTTCCACTCTTCCTCTAACTCAGAATACTGGCGTTCTTTGTCGTCCAGCTCTTCGTTGAGCATATCGAGACGTTTTTTACTTGCCTCATCAGACTCTTTCATTAATGCCTGCTGTTCCAGTTTGAGCTGGATAATACGGCGGTCGAGTCTGTCGAGTTCCTCCGGCTTGGAGTCAATCTGCATACGAATGCTGGATGCCGCTTCGTCAATAAGGTCGATAGCTTTATCCGGCAACTGACGATCGGCAATATAGCGGTGAGACAGCGTAGCTGCCGCAACAATCGCCGGGTCAGTAATCTGCACATGATGGTGCAGTTCATAACGTTCTTTCAGGCCACGCAAGATTGCGATGGTGTCTTCCACTGAAGGTTCAGCCACAAACACTTTCTGGAAACGACGTTCCAGCGCCGCATCTTTTTCGATGTACTGGCGATACTCATCAAGCGTTGTTGCGCCTACGCAGTGCAGTTCCCCGCGAGCCAGTGCTGGTTTCAGCATGTTCCCGGCGTCCATTGCGCCATCGGCTTTACCCGCCCCAACCATGGTATGCAATTCGTCGATAAACAGAATGACGTTGCCTTCCTGTTTCGAGAGATCGTTCAGCACACCTTTTAAACGTTCTTCGAACTCACCACGATATTTGGCCCCAGCAACCAGCGCGCCCATATCCAGCGCCAGTACACGACGGCCTTTTAAGCCTTCCGGCACTTCACCATTGATGATGCGTTGGGCCAGCCCTTCAACGATGGCGGTTTTACCGACACCGGGTTCACCGATTAACACCGGGTTATTTTTAGTACGACGTTGCAGCACCTGAATGGTACGGCGAATTTCTTCATCACGGCCGATGACCGGATCGAGTTTGCCCTGTTCGGCACGTTCGGTCAGATCGACGGTATATTTTTTCAAGGCCTGACGTTGGTCTTCAGCCCCCTGGTCATTCACGCTTTCACCTCCACGCATTTGTTCAATTGCCTGAGTGATATTGGCGGTCGAAGCGCCTGCTGATTTTAATAAGTCGGTCAGCGTACCGCGTGACTCAAGCGCCGCCAGAACGAACAGTTCTGACGAAATAAAGTTGTCCCCACGTTTTTGCGCCAGCTTGTCGCAAAGATTCAGCACACGCACCAGATCCTGAGAAGGCTGCACATCACCGCCGGTACCTTCTACCTGCGGCAAACGGCGCAACGCCTGGTCAATGGCTGTACGTAACTGGCCAGCATTAATGCCAGCAGACGTTAATAAAGGACGTACCGATCCCCCTTCCTGATTCAGCAAGGCGCTCATTAGATGAAGTGGTTCGATGAATTGATTGTCGTGCCCCAATGCGAGTGACTGGGCATCGGCAAGAGCAAGCTGGAATTTATTAGTAAGACGATCCAGACGCATAACTCCTCCCATAACAGGTCAAAATTGCTACTGGAGATTAAATGAGGTCATCCCTCAATTATTCAAGGTGAATGACCTGAATTATGTGAAAAGAAAATTACACGTACCGGATCGTCTTGATTCTTTAGGTTATATCAGCCAAATAAAACTTGCCATACGACCCGTGGTATTGTCGCGACGATAAGAGAAGAACGTCTCACTTTCGCTGAAGGTGCAACGGTCACCGCCGTGGATGTTCTCTACCTCGACACTGGACAGACGCTGGCGCGCAAGCTGGTAGATATCCGCCAGATATTTGTCGCCACGCGGTACAAATGCGAGGTCCGCTTGCGGATCTTTCGTCATGAACGCCTCGCGGACTTCTGGTCCAACTTCAAACGCGTTTGGACCTATCGCCGGGCCTAGCCAGGCAATAATGTTTTCAGGTTTGTCGGCAAAACACGCCACCGTTTCTTCCAGCACGCCGGCGCATAATCCGCGCCAACCCGCATGGGCCGCAGCAACTTCCGTTCCGGCACGGTTGCAAAACAACACCGGCAAACAATCAGCGGTCATCACCGCACACACGGTACCCGGCGTGTTGCTGTACGACGCATCTGCGCGTTTGCAGGCGTAAGGCTCGCCGGTCAGTTTCAGGACATCCTTACCGTGGACCTGCTCCAGCCAGACTGGCTTTGACGGCAGATTGCCCGCAGCAAACAGTCGTTTGCGGTTCTCTTCAACATGCTCCGGGTTATCGCCACAATGGGCGCCCAGATTCAGCGAATCGTAAGGCGGCATACTGACTCCGCCTATACGGGTAGAACTACACGCCGCGACACCTTGCGGTATCGGCCACTGCGGGACAATTAGCTTACTCATAGCCAGGCAATATCATCCTTATGTTCTTCGAAATCAGCGCGCATCACTTCAATCAACTGCACCATATCTTGTGGGATCGGCGCATGCCATTCCATTTCGATACCGGAAATCGGGTGATACAAACGCAGCATGGTCGCGTGCAGCGCTTGACGGTCGAACTTACGCAGTACGGAGATAAATTCGTCAGAAGCGCCTTTCGGTGGACGTGGACGACCGCCGTAAACCTGATCGCCCACCAGCGGATGAGTGATATGTGCCATGTGCACGCGGATCTGGTGCGTACGTCCGGTTTCCAGACGCAACCGCAGACGCGTGTGCACACGGAAGTGTTCCATAATGCGATAGTGCGTTACCGCCGGTTTCCCCATTGGGTGTACCGCCATGTGCGTACGCTTGGTCGGGTGACGGCTAATCGGTTCCTCAACGGTTCCGCCAGCAGTCATGTGACCAATTGCCACGGCTTCGTACTCACGGGTAATTTCGCGCAGCTGCAACGACTCCACCAAACGTGTTTGCGCCGGAACCGTTTTTGCCACCACCATTAATCCGGTCGTGTCTTTATCCAGACGGTGCACGATACCTGCACGAGGAACATCCGCGATTGGCGGGTAGTAATGCAGTAACGCATTCAATACCGTACCATCAGGATTCCCGGCGCCCGGATGCACTACAAGGTCACGGGGTTTGTTAATGACAAGAATGTCGTCATCTTCATAAACGATATCCAGTGGGATATCCTGAGGTTCAAAACGAACCTCCTCATCAATTTCTGCATTGATGGAGACACGCTCTCCACCCAACACTTTTTCTTTCGGTTTATCGCAAAGTTGGTCATTTACCAGTACGCGCTGGTCGAGGATCCATTCTTTTATGCGCGATCGCGAATAATCAGGGAACAATTCGGCCAAAGCCTGATCTAAGCGTTGACCGAGCTGATTTTCGGAGACTGTTGCGGTGAGTTCTACTCGTTGTGCCATAAACTGCTTCTTCGTTTAACGTTGGGTTTTACGGCTTTGCCGTTTAATATAGTGTGCTATTGTAGCTGGTCTTAACCGGGAGCAGGAACAGAGAATCTCCCGTATTACATTTTGAGGAAAGTCAAAACGTCATGACGCGCATGAAATATCTGGTGGCAGCAGCCACGTTGAGCCTGTTTTTGGCGGGTTGCTCTGGTTCAAAGGAAGAGGTGCCCGATAATCCGCCAAATGAAATCTACGCGACTGCTCAGCAAAAGCTGCAGGACGGTAACTGGAAACAGGCAATAACGCAATTGGAAGCGTTGGATAACCGTTATCCATTTGGACCGTATTCTCAGCAGGTGCAATTAGATCTCATCTACGCCTACTACAAAAACGCCGATCTGCCACTTGCTCAGGCTGCCATCGATCGTTTTATCCGTCTTAACCCGACACACCCTAACATTGATTATGTCATGTATATGCGTGGCCTGACCAATATGGCGTTGGATGATAGCGCACTGCAAGGATTCTTTGGTGTTGATCGTAGCGATCGCGATCCGCAACATGCCCGAGCTGCGTTTAATGACTTTTCCAAACTGGTGCGTGGGTATCCGAATAGCCAGTACACCACTGACGCCACCAAACGTCTGGTGTTCCTGAAAGACCGCCTGGCGAAGTATGAATACTCCGTTGCAGAATACTACACTGCCCGCGGCGCATGGGTTGCCGTGGTAAACCGTGTGGAAGGCATGCTGCGCGACTACCCGGATACCCAGGCAACACGTAATGCCCTGCCGTTGATGGAAAACGCTTATCGCCAGATGCAGATGAATGCGCAGGCAGAAAAAGTCGCGAAAATCATTGCCGCCAACAGCAGCAATACCTGATTTGCCTCAGAATGCAAAACGGCAGCCCAAGGGCTGCCGTTTTTTTATCCGTTAACGCCACAACTGAAGCGGTTTAGCTCCGACGCATCCCATCAAATATGGCCTGCTTTCAGGTATTCCTCAAGTAAAAAATCGCCTGTTCCTGCGGTGCCTCACAAAAAGGTTTTCTTGACAAAAAGCGACAAAATAATGTGATTTAGATCACACATTTTGACATTAGGAACGGTATGCTGGAATCACCAAGACGGGAAAGACAAGAGGTAAAATTTATGACAATGAACATTACCAGTAAACAAATGGAAATTACTCCGGCAATTCGCCAGCATGTCGCAGACCGTCTCGCCAAACTAGAAAAATGGCAAACTCATCTGATTAATCCACATATCATTCTGTCTAAGGAGCCACAGGGTTTCATTGCTGATGCCACCATCAATACACCGAACGGACATCTGGTCGCCAGCGCAAAACACGAGGATATGTACACCGCAATTAACGATTTGATCAACAAGCTGGAACGGCAGCTCAATAAAGTGCAGCACAAAGGCGAAGCCCGTCGTGCAACAACTTCAGTCAAAGACGCCAACTTCGTCGAAGCAGAAGAAGAGTAGTCCCTTACATTGAGTGTATCGCCAACGCGCCTTCGGGCGCGTTTTTTGTTGACAGGGTGAAAACAGTACGGGTACTTTACTGACGTAGCCAAAGGAAAATTACATGAAACTTGTCCCGTTCTTCTTCGCATTCTTTTTTACCTTCCCCTGAATGGGAGGCGTTTCGTCGTGTGATAAAGAATGCGAAGACGAACAATAAGGCCTCCCACAACGGGAGGCCTTTTTTATTGATAACAAGAAAGGCAACACTATGACATCGGAAAACCCATTGCTGGCGCTGCGCGATAAGATCAGCACGCTGGATGAAAAATTACTGGCCCTGCTGGCTGAGCGACGTGGACTGGCCGTAGAAGTTGGTAAAGCCAAACTGCTTTCGCATCGTCCGGTTCGTGATATCGACCGTGAACGTGACCTTTTGGACCGACTCATTCAGCTTGGCAAAGCACATCATCTTGATGCTCACTACATTACTCGCCTGTTCCAGCTCATAATCGAAGACTCCGTCCTGACTCAACAGGCACTGCTCCAGCAGCACCTGAACAAAATTAACCCACACTCCGCGCGCGTGGCCTTCCTTGGGCCAAAAGGGTCATATTCTCACCTCGCAGCACGTCAATACGCTGCCCGCCATTTTGAACAATTTATTGAAAGCGGCTGCGCAAAATTTGCCGATATCTTTAATCAGGTCGAAACCGGACAGGCTGACTATGCTGTGGTACCGATTGAAAACACCAGCTCCGGTGGGATTAACGACGTTTACGACCTGCTGCAGCACACCAGCCTGTCTATCGTTGGCGAGATGACCATTACGATAGACCACTGTGTACTGGTGTCTGGCACGACGGATCTTGAGACCATTGAAACGGTATATAGCCATCCGCAGCCGTTCCAGCAGTGCAGCAAGTTCCTGAATCGCTACCCGCACTGGAAGATTGAGTACACTGAAAGCACCTCTGCGGCGATGGAAAAAGTTGCGCAGGCTAACTCACCGCGAGTGGCGGCCCTGGGGAGCGAAGCCGGAGGCGTACTGTATGGATTGCAGGTTCTCGAGCATATTGAGGCTAACCAGTCGCAAAACATCACCCGCTTCGTGGTGTTGGCACGCAAAGCAATCAATGTTTCCGATCAGGTTCCGGCAAAAACAACCCTGTTGATGGCGACGGGGCAACAAGCCGGTGCGCTGGTTGAGGCGCTGCTGGTGCTGCGTAACCATAATCTGATTATGACTAAACTGGAGTCACGCCCGATTCACGGCAATCCGTGGGAAGAGATGTTTTATCTTGATATCCAGGCCAACCTGGAGTCGCCCCAGATGCAAAAAGCATTGAAAGAGCTGGGTGAGATTACGCGTTCGATGAAAGTACTGGGATGCTATCCAAGTGAGAACGTGGTGCCAGTCGATCCGAGCTAACGTTTGGCAATGCCGGATGGCGCTACGCTTATCCGGCCTACGGTTCATACGATTTTTGAAGGCCGGATAAGGCGAACCCGCCATCCGGCATCTTAATTAAGGACGGCTGTCATTCGCCTGGCGTAACAAAGTACGGCTTTCACTCTGGAAGCGTTTCGCATAATCGCCAAACCAGTGCTCCACCTTACGGAAGCTGTCGATAAACGCTTGCTTATCTCCCTGCTCCAGCAAACCTATTGCCTCGCCAAAACGTTGGTAGTAGCGTTTAATCAGCGCAAGGTTGCTCTCAGACGACATAATAATATCAGCATAGAGCTGCGGATCCTGGGCAAACAGACGGCCAACCATCGCCAGTTCAAGGCGGTAAATCGGCGAAGAGAGTGCCAGCAGCTGCTCCAGTTGAACGTTCTCTTCCGCTAAATGCAGACCGTAAGCAAAGGTCGCAAAGTGACGCAGTGCCTGAATAAACGCCATGTTCTGGTCATGTTCAACGGCGCTGATCCGATGCAGTCGCGCACCCCATACCTGAATCTGTTCCAGAAACCACTGATAAGCTTCCGGCTGACGTCCGTCACACCAAACGACGACCTGCTTGGCCAGACTGCCGCTGTCCGGACCAAACATTGGGTGTAACCCCACCACCGGGCCATCATGTGCAGCCAGCATCGCCTGTAAAGGACCATTTTTCACCGAAGCCAGATCCACCAGGATGCAGTCAGACGGCAGACGCGGTAGTTTGGCGATCACCTGCTCGGTGACGTGGATCGGCACGCTGACGATCACCATGCCGGCATCAGAGACGATCTCCGGCGCGCGATCCCAGTCCTGCTGTTCCAGGATCCGCACCTGGTAACCTGACAGGGTGAGCATTTTTTCAAACAGACGCCCCATCTGACCGCCGCCGCCGACAATCACCACCGGCCGCAGAGAAGGACAAAGCGTTTTAAACCCTTTGTCGTTCTCACTGGAGTAGGACTCACGCATAACGCGGCGTAGCACATCTTCAATCAGGTCCGGTGGCACACCCAGGGCTTCCGCTTCCGCCCGGCGAGAGGCCAGCATAGAGGCTTCCCGTTCCGGCACGTAGATCGGCAGCCCAAAGCGGCTTTTTACTTCACCTACTTCGGCAACCAGCTCCAGGCGGCGTGCCAGTAAATCCAGCAGCGCCTTGTCGACTTCATCAATTTGATCGCGTAATGCGGTCAATTCAGCAACCATAACCAACCTCTTATGCTACACGCGCCGACAGCTGGCCGTTTAAATCCTGGCTAATTTCACGCAGCAGCGCATCCGTCATTTCCCAGCTAATGCAGGCGTCAGTTACGGATACGCCGTATTTCATTTCGCTGCGCGGCTGTTCGGAAGACTGGTTGCCTTCGTGAATATTACTTTCAATCATCAAGCCAATGATCGAGCGATTGCCATCTTTGATTTGTGCAATCACGGATTCAGCCACGGCAGGCTGACGGCGGTAATCTTTATTGGAATTACCATGACTGCAATCTACCATCAGAGAAGGTCGTAGTCCCGCCTGCTCCATCTCTTTTTCGCACTGAGCGACATCTGCCGGGCTGTAGTTCGGCGCTTTACCTCCGCGCAAGATCACGTGACCATCCGGATTCCCCTGTGTTTGCAGCAGTGCAACCTGCCCGGCCTGGTTAATACCGACAAAGCGGTGCGACTGCGCAGCCGCACGCATGGCGTTAATGGCAGTCGCCAGGCTACCGTCGGTACCATTCTTAAAGCCAACCGGCATCGAAAGACCGGAAGCCATTTCACGGTGAGTCTGCGATTCCGTAGTACGGGCACCGATTGCGGACCAGCTAAACAGATCGCCCAGGTATTGCGGGCTATTTGGATCCAGCGCTTCAGTTGCCAGCGGCAGTCCCATATTTACCAGTTCAAGCAGCAGCTGACGCGCAATTTTCAGACCTGCTTCAACATCAAAAGAGCCATCCATATGAGGATCGTTAATTAACCCTTTCCAGCCGACAGTGGTACGGGGTTTTTCAAAATAGACGCGCATTACCAGGTAGAGGCTATCGCTGACCTCTGCGGCAAGGGCTTTAAATCGACGAGCATACTCAATCGCCATTTCAGGATCGTGAATGGAGCATGGGCCACATACGACCAGCAGGCGCGGATCGCGACCGGAGATAATATCTGAGATGGTTTTACGCGACTGGGCGATTTGCGCCTCTTGCTCCTGGCTCAGCGGAAATTCAGCTTTCAGCTGCTCCGGAGTCATCAGAACCTGTTCGTCGGTAATATGTACGTTGTTCAGCGCGTCTTTTTGCATGATGGTGATCCTGTTTAGCTCGTTTGCGATAGTTGATCCTCAGCGAGGAGGAAATAACGATATCACAACAGGTAAAGATTTCAATCCACAATCCGTAAATTTTAATTTACATGATGTTATTTAAAGGCAAAAACAGCCCTTGCAAATGTACATTTAAATTTACACCGCCGAATTTTCAGATCCACTATGCTTAAAAAAACGAAGGAGCACAGGCAATGAAGCAACTCATCAGCATCTTGTTTCTATTACTTCTTAGCGGATGTCAGATAGACCCCTACACCCATGCCCCTACCTGGACTGGTACCGACTGGTACGACGCCGGGATACAAGATGCCATTTCGGGTTATGCCGTTAAAGATAATGAAACGCTTGCCGACAACTACAATGACCCCGACGTCGATCGTACGGAATACCTTAAGGGTTACGCCGAGGGACAACGTAAAACCTGCCAGCAGGATTTTGTTTATGCCAGAGGCCTGACCGGGAAAACTTTTCCGCCCAGTTGCGATACTGTCGAAAATGTTGACCAGTTACACAGCGCCTGGCAGCAAGGGGCAAACGAGGGTGCTGCCTCGATAAGGTTAAATTAAACAATGGTTTATATTTTATAAACCATTAGGATTTAACTTAAATCACCAATAGCATTATTCCAGGAATAATGACGGCTTAGGAAAATAATGTTATTTTGTTGCAAACAATCTTGAATGTATTTCGACGTTTTACAGCAAACGCTGGTAGGTAACTATTCATGAGCTATTCTTACCGACTCATACTTCTACTGGCACTGCTCCTGACCGGATTACCGCTGTATGCCCAAAGCGTTACGGAAGAAGCAAAATCGGTACGCGCTATGGTTTCCGGCATCGTCAGTTATACACGCTGGCCTGCACTTTCCGGGCCCCCAAAACTGTGTATTTTCTCTTCATCGCGTTTTTCCAGTGTCCTGAAAGATACCAGTGCAGGCGCATTACCCTATCTTCCCGTCATCATCCGTACGGAACAAGAAATATTAGTTTCGCAGTGTGACGGTTTTTATTTTGGAAAAGAATCCCCTACTTATCAGGTGGAATTAAAGAATAAATATCCGACTAAGGCATTGTTATTAATTGCTGAACAGAACCCTGAATGCGTTATTGGCAGCGCCTTTTGCCTCATAATTAAAGACGAAGATGTGAGATTTTCCGTAAATATGGATTCCCTTTCACGCAGCGGCGTAAGGGTCAGTCCAGACGTATTGATGCTTGCACGGAATAATAAGCATGGATAAGGGCCATTCTCCCATAGCACGCCCGACGTTTAAGCGAACATTACGGCGTATCAGCATAATCAGCGTTCTGGTAACCATGATGCTGATCTGGCTGCTGCTCAGCATTTCTTCCGTGCTGGCATTAAGACAGTATGCGCAAAAGAATCTGGATCTGACTGCCGCTACCATGACCCGTACGCTCGAAGCTGCATTAGTCTTTTCTGATAGTGTTGCAGCAACTGAAACGCTGGCGGCACTGGGTCAGCAGGGGCAATTTTCCGTTGCAGAAGTTCGTAATAAAAACCAGAAGGTGATCGCCACCTGGCGCTATAACGCGCAGGATACCACTGAAAAGATTAGCGGGATGATCAGCCACTGGCTGTTCCCACAACCGGTCACTCAGCCGATTTTGCACAATGGCAACGTCATCGGTGAAGTACGATTGACTGCGCGCGATAGCGTTATCAGTCATTTCATCTATTTGTCGCTGGCCGTTCTTACCGGGTGCATTCTGTTGGCATCCGGAATTGCATTAATGCTCACTCGCTATTTACACAATGGTGTTGTGGATGCGCTGCAAAACATTACCGAGGTGGTACATGATGTTCGTACCAACCGTAACTTTTCACGGCGGGTATCAGAAGAACGCATTGAAGAGTTTCATCTCTTTGCCCTGGACTTTAATAGTCTGCTGGACGAGATGGAGGAGTGGCAACTTAAACTGCAGGCAAAAAACGCTCAGCTTTTGCGTACTGCACTACATGATCCTCTGACGGGTCTGGCAAATCGCGCCGCATTTCGCAGCAGCATAAATGCCCTAATGAATGATGATGCCGCCCACAGCAGCTCGGCATTGTTATTCCTTGATGGCGACAATTTTAAATTTATTAATGATACCTGGGGCCACGCAGCGGGGGATCGGGTCCTGATTGAAGTCGCAAAAAGGTTATCCGAGTTTGGGGGGAGTCGCCATTACCCATACAGACTTGGCGGCGATGAGTTCGCCATGGTGCTGTACAGCGTTCATTCTGAATATGAGGTTCAGCGGATCTGCGCGGCACTGTCACAAGAGTTTAACCGACCTTTTGACCTGCATAATGGTCATCTGGCAAGCATGACGCTCAGCATTGGGTTTGCGCTGACGTGGGAACATGCCTCTGCCGAAAAACTACAAGAACTTGCCGATCAAAATATGTATCAGGCTAAACATTTGCGTTCTGAACGCATTCTTAAAAAATAAGGAATTACACACATGCTAAAACGTTTATTATCCCCGTTTCTTCTGCTTTTACTGATTCTGGCTGGCTGTCAGGCACCTCAGGGGAAATTTACCCCAGAGCAAATTGCAGCCATGAAATCATACGGATTTACTGAAGCATCAGGAGACTGGTCTCTCGGCCTGTCTGACACCATCCTGTTTGACAAAAATGACTATAAACTCCGTCCTGAAAGTGAAAAACAGATCAAGGAAATGGCATCCAAACTGGCAGCTACCGGGCTAAATCATGCTCGCCTGGATGGTCATACTGATAACTACGGCGAAGACAGCTACAATGAAGCTCTGTCACTCAAACGCGCTAATGTCGTTGCCGATGCCTGGGCGCAGGGCGCTAATATTCCCCGCCGCAACCTGACTACTCAGGGACTCGGGAAGAAATATCCCATTGCCAGCAACCAGACATCAAAAGGTCGCGCTGAAAACCGCCGCGTGGCGGTCGTGATCACGACACCATAATCGTCCCCCAACTGGCTGCGCGCCGCGCAGTCCTTCCATTGCCATAAAGAACAAAAGAGTAAACGTCGGGATAAAAAAAGGGCCAGCCTTTCGGCCAGCCCTTTTCTAACAGGATGTCGCTTGCGCGAATCTTAGTTAAGACGCTTTTACATGACACTATTGATAAACATACATTTTCATTACAAACAGTTAGTTTTATGTATCACTGCTACAACCAAATGCGGTCAAAAACATGTTATGTGGGCAGAATGTGGTCATCAAGATTTGGGTCTTAGCGCTTCGATCGCTTTCACTAAGACCTCTAACTCGCCCTTTTCTAATTTTTTAGATTCAATAATATCACTCGTCTCGCCTTCTCTTAATTTTTCGATTTGCGATCTAACACTAATCTTTTCGATAATAGTACTTGCTTCCTCTGGTTTACCTTTTTCAATCAAAATTTTGAATGTAGCCAAATTTTCTTCTCGGGATCTTTTTATTGCTTCATAGTACCGAAACTCATCCATAGTTGATCTATACTGCTTGAGAAAATAAAATGAAACCAATTCAATAAAAAACAAAACACCAAAGTTTGGAGCGAGTATTACCAGAATTTCTTTATAATCATCAGGTGTTTTTATAAAGTTAACACGATTGTAAAAAAATAACACTCCAGCTATTGAAAAAAAGATCCCTACTAAAAGGTAAATAATCCCTCGATTAAATACATCATTTGCCAATTTCCCAGAACTCACCGCAAGAAATGACATATACTCCATACAATCGTCATACACAACCTCACTTTCTCTACTTGAAGGCTTTACTCTTGGTTTGAATTTACAAATACTGAGCAAGGCATTCTGGACAGGTGAAATCCCATTAACAATTATGAATGATATAGGAATTAATGTTAATCCAAGTGTTGTAAACCAAATACCAGGCGTGAATACCTCCGTATTATAATTTTTGGTTACATAGGTATAAATTTTAACTAAAGATGTTCCTGATAACACACAGTAAACTATTATAATAAAAATAATAACTTCAGAGAGATTCGCTATCCCCATGAACTTTCGTTCATAAACATCATACGTCAATTCTTCTTTTTCCATTTTAATAATCCATTTTTAAAATTAGCTAATGTGTTTAATATTACAGCTTCTTCAAGATGGTCTGGAGCAAAATGTGCGTACCGCATGGTCTCACGAATATTCGCGTGTCCAAGTATTTGCTGGAGTACCAGAATATTCCCACAATTAATCATAAAATGACTAGCAAAAGTATGTCGTAATACATGAGTTTTTTGTCCTTCAGCCAACTGTATATCGGTCAGAGCCAGCATTTTCTTGAACTCCTGATAGCAGGGGTGGTACATTTTTCCCTGCAAAGGATCCAGCTCGTAACAGAGCCACTGAGGGATCGGAACCGTACGATTCTTCTTTCCCTCCGTTTTCGTGAAAGTCAGCTAGCTGTAAATGAGTCAGACATTCGGCTTCATATAATCCAGTTAGCCTCAGAAGACAATATTTAAGAACACTTTTTCTTAGAGCGACTAATACTACCATCATTACAGACAAATTTTCCGTCAGCGGTGCAATGCGATACTCCACCTTTAGATTTAGAACATGGGTAGTTTTTTGCAGATACAGTAGAAGATGAAATTGAGAGCAGTATTATTATTAGAAAAGAAAAACATACTTTCATTAGTATTATCCTTTAAATAGAGAACATCAAATATTACTCATGATTTTTATTGTTGCTGCCTGACATTCCTCGCACGCTTTAGCACCAGTTAGGTACTAAAATCCTTATCGAGCACTAGCCAGCTACAGGACCAAACCCAGCGTAATCACCCAAACAATAATCTTGGTAAATATAGAAGCATTGGGTTTCGCAATTACAGACCACATACTATCAAAACAATGTTTACCGTTTGTGATCCGTTTCTAATATGTCGTAAAAACAAGGCGATGCAACCAAATCAATATAATTATTTTTATTATAATCACCATCAACATGTAATCAACTGCACTGCATCCACCATTACAACCGTAACAACAATAAACAATGCTTTCTGAACTTCAGTTCCCGCCAAAATATCGGATAATTTATTTATTAACCACACCCCACAATATTTCGACATATTATGGGCAGCATCAATAAAAAAAGGGCCAGCCTTTCGGCCAGCCCTTTTCTAACAGGATGTCGCTTGCGCGAATCTTAGTTAAGACGCTCTTTGATACGAGCAGACTTACCAGTGCGCTCACGCAGGTAGTACAGTTTAGCTTTACGAACAGCACCACGACGTTTAACAGCAATGCTGTCAACTACCGGAGAGTGAGTCTGGAAGACACGCTCAACGCCTTCGCCGTTGGAAATTTTACGAACAGTGAATGCAGAGTGCAGACCGCGGTTACGAATAGCGATAACCACGCCCTCGAATGCCTGCAGACGTTTTTTGGAACCTTCAACAACCCATACTTTCACTTCCACGGTATCACCCGGACGGAAGGAAGGTACGTCCTGCTTCATCTGTTCTTGTTCAAGTTGCTTAATAATGTTGCTCATAATTTAATCTCTTATCCTGGGTAAACTGATATTGGGGGCTTACGCCTGCCCATCATGTTTATGTTGCTGTTGTGCGTGTTCCTTTTTGAACTCCGCCAGCAACCTTGCTTGCTCTTCAGTCAGAGCCAGGTTTTCCAGAAGTTCAGGTCTTCTAAGCCAGGTCCGGCCCAGCGACTGCTTCAAACGCCAGCGACGTATCTCAGCGTGGTTCCCCGACAGTAACACCGCCGGTACTTCCATCTGCTCTAACACTTCAGGTCGGGTATAGTGCGGGCAATCCAGCAACCCATCAGCAAACGAATCTTCGATTGCCGAAGCCTCATGACCCAGAACTCCCGGAATAAACCGGGAAACGGAGTCGATCAGCGTCATTGCCGGTAACTCACCGCCGCTGAGTACGTAATCGCCGATTGACCATTCTTCGTCAATTTCGGTTTGAATCACGCGCTCATCTATTCCTTCATAGCGACCACATACCAGAATCAGCTTTTGATTCGTGGCCAGTTCGCTAACGCCCGCTTGATCAAGCTTGCGTCCCTGAGGTGACAGATAAATCACCTTTGCGCCTTCACCAGCCGCAGCTTTTGCTGCATGAATGGCGTCCCGTAAAGGTTGCACCATCATTAACATCCCCGGTCCGCCGCCGTAAGGACGATCGTCCACGGTACGGTGCCGGTCATGAGTAAAGTCACGAGGACTCCAGCTCTGGATGTTCAGCAGGCCATTTTTTACTGCCCGGCCAGTTACCCCGTAATCGGTAATTGCGCGGAACATTTCTGGAAACAGGCTAACGATACCTATAAACACAAGCCAATCCCCATAACGCCGACTTTTACCGTTTATCCGGTGGTTTAAAAACCAGGATCCCAATCTACTTCGATAGTACGAGTAGCGAGATCGACTTTCTTGATAACCTGCCCATCGAGGAACGGCACAAGACGTTCCTTGATACCAAACGCATCTTTCAGGTTTGCCTTGATGACGATGACGTCATTCGAACCGGTTTCCATCATATCGACGACTTTACCGAGATCGTAGCCTTCAGTAGTCACTACCTGGCAGCCCATAAGGTCTTTCCAGTAGTAGGAACCATCTTCCAGCGCTGGCAACTGCGAGGAATCCACGACAATTTCGCAATTAGTCAGTAGATTCGCCGAATCACGATCGTCAACGCCTTTCAGCTTGATGATCAGATCCTGATTGTGGTGCTTCCAGCTTTCCAGCTGTACTTGCTGCCACTGACCCGCCTTCTGGATAAACCAGGGCTGATAGTCAAAAATGCTTTCGGCGTCTTCAGTGGAAGAAAACACTCTGAGCCAACCACGGATACCGTAAGAAGACCCCATTTTCCCCAAAACGATGGGTTCCACAGGAGCCTGTGCGGCGAGTTGCTTGCTCATCATGACCACCGTGACAGATTAAGCTGCTTTGTTTGCTGCTTTGATCAGCGTAGCTACGCGATCAGAAATAGTCGCGCCCTGGCCAACCCAGTGAGCGATGCGATCCAGATCCAGGCGAGTGCCTTCTTCTTTTTCGCTAGCGATTGGGTTAAAGAAGCCAACGCGCTCGATGAAGCGACCGTTGCGTGCATTACGGCTGTCGGTAACAACAACCTGGTAGAACGGACGCTTTTTAGCGCCGTGACGAGCTAAACGAATAGTAACCATAACATCCTCTTGTGTGAATAAAACACCCAGGCCCCATCGAGGAACGGAGCCCGGGTGTCATATTAAAAGCCCGAAAATTTTACTGATTTCTGGGGAAAATGCAATCAGCAGTTGATAAGTCTGCTATAAAAGGCCGTTGGCGGTGCCGTCAGTTCGGTGCCGGCGTGCGCGCAGCCACCGGAGCGTACACGCAGTACGTGAGGATGGCGAGCACACCCCGGTGCCGAAATAGCAAACAAGCCAGGCCGATTAGCGGCCTGGGAATCCTGGGGGCATCATCCCCTTCATACCACGCATCATCTTCGCCATTCCGCCCTTCTTCATTTTCTTCATCATGCGCTGCATGTCGTCGAACTGTTTCAGAAGGCGGTTTACGTCCTGTACCTGCATACCGCAACCGGCAGCGATACGGCGTTTACGGGAACCTTTGATAATTTCCGGCTTAGCGCGTTCTTTCATCGTCATCGAGTTGATGATGGCTTCCATACGCACCAGCACTTTATCGTCCATCTGCGATTTCACATTGTCAGGGATCTGACCCATGCCCGGCAGCTTGCCCATCAGGCTTGCCATACCGCCCATGTTTTTCATCTGGTTGAGCTGTTCAAGGAAATCGTTGAGATCGAAGCCATCGCCTTTTTTCAGCTTGCTGGCTAATTTTTCTGCCTGCGCACGGTCAACCTTGCTTTCGATATCTTCGATCAGCGACAGCACGTCACCCATGCCGAGAATGCGCGAAGCAATCCTGTCCGGATGGAACGGCTCCAGTGCTTCGGTTTTCTCGCCGACGCCGAGGAATTTAATCGGCTTACCGGTAATATGACGAATAGAGAGCGCCGCACCGCCACGGGCATCACCATCAACTTTTGTCAGCACTACGCCGGTTAACGGCAGCGCTTCGTTAAAGGCTTTTGCGGTATTTGCGGCATCCTGACCGGTCATGGCGTCGACCACAAACAGCGTTTCTACCGGCTTGATAGAAGCGTGGACCTGTTTGATTTCGTCCATCATGGCTTCGTCAACGTGCAGACGACCGGCGGTATCCACCAGCAGCACGTCGTAGAATTTGAGTTTGGCTTCTTTCAGCGCGGCGTTAACGATATCGACCGGCTTCTGGCCGACATCCGACGGGAAGAAGTCGACACCGACCTGCTCGGCCAGCGTTTCCAGCTGTTTGATCGCCGCCGGGCGATAAACGTCCGCAGAGACTACCAGCACTTTCTTCTTGTGCTTCTCGC
Organism: Citrobacter portucalensis; assembly: GCF_002042885.1. Lineage (GTDB taxonomy): Bacteria > Pseudomonadota > Gammaproteobacteria > Enterobacterales > Enterobacteriaceae > Citrobacter > Citrobacter portucalensis. Next base: position 8,264 of record NZ_MVFY01000028.1, on the reverse strand, counting down.
GCAGGAATTTACCCAACTTACCGACGCTGGTCGTTTTACCCGCACCCTGCAGGCCCGCCATCAGCACCACGGCTGGCGGCTGTGCAGCCAGATTCAGGGTCTGGTTTTCTTCGCCCATTGCCGCAACCAGTTCGTTACGGACAATCTTGACGAACTCCTGACCCGGCGTCAGGCTTTTGTTAACTTCATGACCAACCGCTTTCTCTTTTACGCGATTGATAAACTCACGCACTACCGGCAGCGCTACGTCAGCCTCCAGCAGCGCCATGCGCACTTCGCGCAGCGTCTCTTTAACGTTGTCTTCAGTAAGGCGTCCACGGCCACTGATATTGCGCAGCGTGCGCGACAAACGATCGGTTAAATTATCAAACATTGTCTCTCGCCTGGAGTGGAAACGGTCGGTCGCGACAGCGACACATCAACAGAAATTTGTCGCAGTATAACATGAAGCCGCCTTTGTTGTTATGCAACGGTTGGAGCAGCGGTCACGTAACGCTATACTGCTTTTCTTTATCACTGGCCAACTGTCGACACCTATATGCCCGTTTTTGCTCTGCTCGCCCTTGTCGCCTACTCAGTCAGCCTCGCGCTGATTATTCCCGCTCTGCTGCAAAAAAACAGCGGCTGGCGGCGTATGGCTATTCTCTCTGCGGTCGTTGCGCTGGTAAGCCATGCTATCGCCCTGGAAGCGCGTATCCTACCCGGCGGTGAAAGCGGACAAAACCTGAGTCTGTTGAACGTCGGCTCGCTGGTAAGCCTGATGATCTGTACGGTAATGACCATCGTCGCGTCCCGCAATCGTGGCTGGCTATTGCTGCCCATTGTCTACGCCTTTGCGCTGATAAACCTGGCCTTCGCCACGTTTATGCCTAACGAGTTCATCACCCATCTCGAAGCTACGCCAGGCATGATGATTCACATCGGGCTATCACTGTTCGCTTACGCCACGCTGATTATCGCCGCGCTCTACGCGCTACAGTTGGCATGGATCGATTACCAACTGAAAAACAAAAAACTGGCCTTCAGCAATGAGATGCCGCCACTGATGAGTATTGAGCGGAAGATGTTTCATATCACCCAAATTGGCGTGGTTCTGCTGACGCTCACCCTGTGCACTGGCCTGTTTTACATGCATAACCTGTTCAGTACCGAGAACATTGATAAAGCCGTTCTCTCTATCGTGGCATGGTTTGTCTATATCGTTCTGTTGTGGGGGCATTACCATGAAGGTTGGCGCGGACGTCGCGTCGTATGGTTTAACGTCGCAGGCGCTGGCATTCTGACGCTGGCCTATTTCGGCAGCCGTATCCTGCAGCAGTTCGTGAGTTAAATCTTTAAGGAACCCTACGTGGAACACATCTCCACCACCACGCTCATTATCACGCTCCTCATCATGGTGGTCATTTCCGCCTATTTTTCCGGTTCTGAAACCGGAATGATGACCCTGAATCGCTACCGCCTACGCCATCGGGCCAAACAGGGAAATCGCCAGGCAAAACGCGTTGAAAAGTTACTTCGCAAGCCGGATCGCCTGATAAGCCTGGTGCTCATCGGTAATAATCTGGTGAATATTCTGGCCTCCGCACTCGGCACCATTGTCGGTATGCGCCTGTATGGCGATGCTGGCGTCGCCATTGCCACCGGGGTACTGACGTTTGTGGTGCTGGTTTTTGCCGAAGTGCTGCCAAAGACGATTGCCGCGCTATATCCGGAAAAAGTTGCCTATCCGAGCAGCGTCCTGCTGGCTCCGCTGCAGATTCTGATGATGCCGTTAGTATGGCTACTCAACACCATCACGCGGCTTCTGATGCGCATGATGGGCATCAAAACAGATATCGTAGTGAGCGGTTCGCTGAGTAAAGATGAACTGCGAACGCTGGTGAATGAATCGCGCTCGCAAATCTCACGCCGTAACCAGGATATGCTGCTGTCAGTGCTGGATCTGGAAAAAGTCAGCGTCGATGACATCATGATCCCGCGTAATGAAATCATCGGCATTGATATTAACGATGACTGGAAATCAATCGTGCGTCAGCTTTCGCACTCCCCGCACGGTCGTATTGTGCTGTATCGCGACTCGCTCGACGATGCCATCAGTATGCTGCGCGTACGTGAAGCCTGGCGATTGATGGCCGAGAAAAAAGAGTTCACCAAAGAGACCATGTTACGCGCCGCCGACGAAATTTATTACGTTCCGGAAGGCACACCACTCAGCACCCAGCTCATTAAATTTCAGCGCAATAAGAAGAAGGTGGGCCTGGTCGTTAATGAATATGGCGATATTCAAGGACTGGTTACGGTCGAGGATATTCTGGAAGAGATTGTTGGTGACTTCACAACCTCAATGTCACCGACGCTTGCCGAAGAAGTCACGCCGCAGAATGACGGTTCGGTGATCATTGACGGTAGCGCCAACGTTCGTGAAATCAATAAGGCGTTTAACTGGCACCTGCCGGAAGATGACGCACGTACCGTGAACGGTATTATTCTTGAAGCGCTGGAAGAGATCCCGGTTGCCGGCACACGTGTGCGTATTGGGCAATACGATATCGATATTCTCGACGTGCAGGATAATATGATTAAACAGGTGCAGGTGTTGCCCGTCAAACCGCTGCGGGAAAGCGTATCGGACCAGTGAGAGTAATCCAGACCGGGTAGCGCATCAGCATTACCCGGTCTGAGGCTGATTAGCCTTTGGCTTTCGCCACAGAGACCATCGCCGCACGGATGGTACGTCCGTTCAGGGTATAGCCTTTCTGCATAACCATCAGCACATTACCGGCAGCAACGTCGTCAGACTCTACCATTGCAATCGCCTGGTGCACGTTCGGGTCCATCGGCACGTCGATATCCGCAACCACCTGTACGCCGAACTTCGCCACAACATCCAGCATTGACTTACGAGTCAGCTCAATACCTTCGACCATAGCCGCCATAGCGTCATTGTCTTTGTCCGCAACTTCCAGCGCACGGTCTAGGCTATCCAGCACCGGCAGCAGTTCGTTGACGAATTTTTCCAGTGCAAACTTATGCGCTTTTTCTACGTCCAGTTCGGTACGACGACGCAGGTTTTCCATTTCCGCTTTGATACGCAACACGCTGTCGCGCTCGCGCGTTTCGGCTTCAGCAAGCTGAGCTTCCAGATTCGCAATTTTTTCATCGCGCGGATCCACCTGCTCAGCAGAAGCGTCTGGTTCAACCGCCTCAACTTCTTCGTGCTGATCCATGATAATTTCTTCCGGGGCTTGCCCCTCAGGCGTTTTCTGTTCTTTACTACTCATGAATTTCTCCGCGTTTTTTTCGCATTCATCTCGCTAACTTGGCTTATTATGGGGATCAGATTCAGGGATTCAAGGGAAGTACTCACATTGTCACTAATCTTCGTTACAAGGACCTCGAGAAAATGAACAAACATTTCAAGTGTATTGGCATTGTGGGGCATCCACGTCACCCCACTGCACTGACCACACATGAAATGCTCTACCGTTGGCTGTGCGCCAAAGGTTATGAGGTTATCGTTGAGCAACAAATCGCCCACGAGCTGCAGCTGAAAAATGTGAAAACCGGTACGCTTGCAGAGATTGGCCAGCAGGCAGACCTCGCCGTAGTAGTCGGCGGCGACGGCAATATGCTGGGCGCCGCACGCACCCTGGCACGTTATGACATCAAGGTTATTGGCATTAACCGCGGTAATCTTGGTTTTCTGACCGACCTTGACCCAGACAATGCCCACCAACAGTTAGCTGACGTGCTGGAAGGCCACTACATCAGCGAAAAGCGCTTTTTACTTGAAGCCCAAGTGTGCCAACAGGATTGCCAAAAGCGCATTAGCACTGCGATCAATGAAGTTGTGTTGCACCCCGGAAAAGTGGCGCACATGATTGAATTTGAAGTCTATATCGATGAAATTTTTGCCTTCTCCCAGCGTTCGGACGGCTTGATTATTTCCACACCGACCGGCTCTACCGCCTACTCGCTCTCTGCCGGAGGTCCGATCCTGACGCCTTCACTGGATGCTATTACGCTGGTCCCGATGTTCCCGCATACGCTTTCCGCACGACCGCTGGTGATCAACAGTAGCAGCACCATTCGCCTGCGCTTCTCTCATCGCCGAAACGATCTGGAAATCAGTTGCGACAGCCAGATCGCCCTGCCTATACAGGAAGGTGAAGACGTATTAATTCGCCGCTGTGATTATCATCTGAACCTGATACACCCAAAAGATTACAGCTATTTCAATACATTAAGCACTAAACTAGGCTGGTCAAAAAAATTATTTTAATTTAACGCCAACCTCTTTACTGTATAAAAAACCAGTTTATACTGTATGTAATTACAGTTATGGTTTTTCATACAGGAAAACAGCTATGTTGGCACAACTGACCATCAGCAATTTTGCTATCGTTCGTGAACTTGAGATCGATTTCCAGAACGGAATGACCGTTATTACCGGTGAAACCGGTGCGGGTAAGTCCATTGCCATTGATGCTCTCGGTTTGTGCCTGGGCGGACGCGCAGACGCCGACATGGTACGTGCAGGCGCTACGCGAGCCGACCTCTGCGCGCGATTCGCCTTAAAAGACACCCCCGCGGCTCTGCGCTGGCTGGAAGAAAACCAGCTTGAGGAAGGCCGTGAATGTTTGCTGCGTCGTGTTATCAGCAGCGATGGACGTTCACGCGGCTTCATTAACGGCACTGCCGTACCGTTGTCACAGCTGCGCGAGCTGGGCCAGTTGCTTATTCAAATCCACGGTCAGCATGCGCATCAGCTCCTGACAAAATCAGAACACCAAAAGTCTCTGCTGGATGGTTACGCCAATGAAGCGCCCCTGACTCAGGAAATGGCTGCGCGCTACCAGCTGTGGCACCAAAGCTGCCGTGACCTGGCGCATCATCAACAACAGAGTCAGGAACGCGCAGCCCGGGCGGAACTGTTGCAATACCAGTTAAAAGAACTGAACGAATTCAACCCGCAGCCGGGTGAATTTGAGCAAATTGATGAAGAGTACAAGCGTCTGGCTAACAGCGGGCAATTGCTCACCACCAGCCAACAGGCGCTGGCTATCCTGGCGGATGGCGAAGACATCAACCTGCAAAGCCAGCTGTACACTGCAAAGCAGCTGGTCACTGAACTGGCAGGCATGGACGGCAAACTTTCCGGTATCCTGGATATGCTGGAAGAGGCCACGATCCAACTCAGCGAAGCCAGCGACGAGCTGCGCCACTATTGTGATCGTCTGGATTTGGACCCTAACCGTTTGTTCGAACTTGAACAGCGTATTTCCAAACAAATCTCATTGGCCCGCAAGCATCATGTTGCCCCTGAAGCGCTGCCACAGTTCTATCAGTCATTGCTGGATGAACAACAGCAGTTAGACGATCAGGCCGACTCGCTCGAAACCTTAACCCTGGCGGTGAACAATCACCACCAGCAGGCTCTGGAAACGGCAAAAATGCTGCACAAACAGCGCCAGCATTATGCTCAGGAGCTGGGACAACTGATTACAGAGAGCATGCATACTCTCTCAATGCCGCATGGTGTCTTTTGCATTGATGTGAAATTTGAGGAACATCATTTGAGCGCAGACGGTGCCGATCGCGTAGAGTTTAAAGTGACCACTAACCCAGGCCAGCCGTTGCAGCCGATTGCGAAAGTGGCTTCAGGTGGGGAACTGTCGCGCATTGCGCTGGCTATTCAGGTTATTACCGCACGCAAAATGGAAACACCGGCGCTGATTTTCGATGAAGTGGATGTCGGTATCAGCGGCCCGACTGCTGCGGTAGTGGGAAAAATGCTGCGTCAGTTGGGCGAGTCAACTCAGGTAATGTGCGTTACTCACTTGCCGCAGGTTGCTGGCTGTGGTCATCAACACTTCTACGTCAGCAAAGAAACGGATGGCGCGATGACCGAAACACACATGCAGCCGCTTGATAAACGCGCTCGCCTGCAGGAATTAGCCCGCCTGCTTGGCGGTAGCGAAGTGACGCGCAATACCCTCGCAAATGCAAAAGAACTGCTGGCGGCATAAACTTTTTTACCTTGTTAAGGTCTGAGTTCAACATAAAATCGCCGACCGACCCGACAGCAAAAGGTTTTAAAGTGGTGAAAGGTCTATTATCATCGGCATATTACATATGAGCCGCGTACTGCTCGGGCCCGAAAAGGAATCAAATCACTATGCGCTGTAAAACGCTGACTGCTGCTGCAGCAGTACTACTGATGTTGACTGCAGGCTGTTCCACTCTGGAGCGAGTGGTTTACCGCCCTGACATCAACCAGGGAAATTATCTGACACCTACCGATGTCGCCAAAGTGCGCACGGGTATGACGCAACAGCAGGTTGCTTATGCTCTGGGTACACCAATGATGTCCGATCCTTTTGGCACTAACACCTGGTTTTATGTGTTCCGTCAGCAACCTGGTCATGAAGGCGTAACCCAGCAAACACTGACGCTGACCTTTAACAGCAGCGGCATTTTGACGAACATTGATAACAAACCTGCTTTGACCGACAACAAGTAGGATTAACAGATCAAAAAAAGGTGCTCAATGAGCACCTTTTTTATTGTCTGCTATTTTTTAGCGGATTTCTCTGCTCGCTGTCTGCGCAGCTCTTTCGGATCGGCAATCAGTGGCCGGTAAATTTCCACCCTATCACCGTCCTGGAGAACATCAGCAAGCTTTACCGGACGGCTGTAAATGCCCACTTTATTTTTGCTGAGATCGATATCGGTACGCAATTCCAGCAGCCCGGAAGCGCGGATAGCCTCTTCCACCGTAGCGCCCTGTTGCAGCGTCACACGCTGTAGATACTGTTTCTCGGGTAGCGCATACGCCACTTCAACGACAATTTTAGCTGACGCTGACACTGTAAACCTCTTTCGCGCGGACCGTGAAGGCCTGCACCATGTTCGAAGCCAGCTCTTTAAAGATACGACCAAATGCCAGCTCGATTAACTTATTGGTAAACTCAAAATCGAGATGAAATTCAATGCGGCACGCTTCATGACTCAGTGGCGTAAACTTCCATCCGCCAATGAGTTTCTTGAACGGTCCGTCGACCAGATGCATCAGGATACTCTGGTTACTGGTCAATTGATTGCGCGTGGTGAATGTTTTGCTAATCCCTGCTTTCGAGACATCCACCGCTGCGGTCATCTGTCCCGGAGTCGACTCCAGCACACGGCTACCGGTGCAACCCGGTAAAAACTGGGGATAGGATTTAACATCATTCACTAGCTGATACATCTGTTCCGCACTGTAAGGTACTAAAGCGGTCCGGCTAATCTGAGGCATAACAATTTCCATCAATATCAATCACACAAATAATACCATTTATCCCCCGCTAAAAAAAACGCTATAGCCTAACTCGTGCTAAGATAGCGCCTTGCGCCCCGCTGGATGAAATGGGGTGTTTTTCGATTCCAGATTACCTATACTGAGCGGCATTATGACGAAGAAAAAAGCACACAAACCTGGCTCAGCCACAATCGCGCTTAACAAGCGCGCACGACACGAATACTTTATTGAAGAAGAGTTCGAAGCAGGACTCGCTCTGCAAGGTTGGGAAGTCAAATCCCTGCGCGCGGGTAAAGCTAACATCGGCGACAGCTACGTCATCCTTAAAGACGGCGAAGCGTTCCTGTTTGGCGCCAACTTCACGCCAATGGCTGTTGCCTCAACGCATGTGGTATGTGATCCCACCCGTACCCGTAAGCTGTTGTTAAACCAACGTGAGCTCGACTCCCTGTATGGTCGAATGAATCGTGACGGTTATACCGTTGTTGCGCTTTCACTGTACTGGAAAAATGCCTGGTGCAAAGTGAAAATTGGCGTCGCGAAAGGTAAGAAACAGCACGACAAGCGCTCCGATGTGAAAGAACGCGAATGGCAGTTAGATAAAGCGCGTATTATGAAAAATGCTGGTCGCTAAACGCTATTCTCCTGTGACCAGTCTCTCATCCTGAGACTGGTTCTTATTTTTTAGTTATTGAAACCCACCCAATACATTCATTAGGTTTATGGTTTATTTGTGCTGAATCGTTCAGGTATGAAATAAACTCCCCTGGCATTACCGTAGCGCCCCATAGTCTAATAAAATAAAACTTCAAGACCATATCGCATATATTCAAACTTATTTAATAACACTATTATTACTGTTGTTTATTATATCCCCGTCCATTTCAATTAAATGAGTAAACCTTTAAATACAATAAGTTAACTAAAGACAAATCATTGAATACACACCGGGAAGTATACTTTT
>NZ_MVFY01000027.1 GCF_002042885.1 Citrobacter portucalensis | reverse complement strand
TTAACTACATTGGTATTCGCCATGTGAATTGTTTTTAATCAATTAGTTATATGTGTTTATCTATTTATTTGTTATGTGTATTTTATTTGTTTTGGATGTTTGTTTTTAATATTCATATAAATTATTTTTCGATATTGGCGTGGTGGGCTTTATAAATTCATGTGGATTTTATTTTTAGTGCAATAATAAAAGATGATTATGTAATGGGGCGGGCAGTGGTCTGCAATGAAAATTGTTGCTAAGGTGATTTTCTTTCTACAAAGGAGATAGCATGAAACTGCACGACTGGCAGTCGCGATTTGAAGCCTGGTTAGCTGATAACCATTCTGGACAAGATGCTGCACATGACATCTTTCACTTTCGACGTGTGTGGATAACGGCGCAAAAGCTGAGTACAGATGCAACCGTAGACTGGCTGGTGGTGTTGACCGCGTGCTACTTCCACGATCTCGTCAGCCTGCCAAAGAACCATCCTGAGCGTCATTGTTCGTCGGTACTGGCAGCCAAGGAAACACGTTGTGTTTTGATGCGCGATTTTCCGGATTTTCCACAACAGCGGTTATCGGCAGTGTGTCATGCCATTGAGGCGCACAGTTTTAGCGCCAAAATCGCGCCAGAAACCCTTGAAGCGAAAATCGTGCAGGATGCAGACCGGCTTGAGGCGCTGGGTGCAATTGGTTTAGCGCGCGTATTTGCCGTTTCAGGGGCGTTGGGGGTTGCGCTGTTTGATGCGGAAGATCCGTTTGCCCGAAAGCGTAGCCTAGACGATAAACAGTACGCGCTCGATCACTTCCAGACCAAGTTATTGACGTTGCCGTTGACGATGCAAACCGAACAAGGGAGGCATTTGGCGCAACACAATGCGGATTTTTTACTGACGTATATGGCGAAGCTGAGCGCGGAGCTAAAAGGAGAATACGAAATGCTGGATCTTGACGCGATTCAACCCTTTAAAGCGCGCTAGTCGCCAATACGGCTGAAACGTCAACCGTGCTAATTTATGTTAATCTGTCGGTTATCCATTTCTGCCGGTTAAATGTATGCAGGATAATTTTTCAGTAGCAGGCTCCATGAACCCGATGACAGATGAAAACGAGACCGACGTGCAGGTGATGTTGGCCAAGTTGCTTGAAATATATGACGTGAAAACGCTGGTTGCTCATCTGAATGGCGTTGGTGAGAACCGCTGGAGCCCGGCCATCTTTAAGCGAGTGGTTGCTAATGAAACATGGCATCGCCTCAGCGACCGCGAGCTCATTCATCTGAATACTTTGTTGCCGAAACCACCTGCGCATCATCCGCATTATGCCTTTCGCTTTATCGATCTTTTTGCCGGTATTGGCGGTATTCGTCGCGGCTTTGAAGCGATTGGCGGGCAGTGCGTGTTTACCAGTGAGTGGAACAAGCATGCGGTGCGCACCTATAAAGCGAACAACTACTGCGATCCGCTCCAGCACAACTTTAATGAAGATATTCGTGATATCACACTCAGCCATCACGATGGGGTGAGTGACCAGCAGGCAGCAGAACATATTCGGCAGCATGTTCCTGAACATGACGTGCTGTTAGCCGGATTCCCTTGCCAGCCATTTTCTCTGGCTGGTGTATCAAAGAAAAACGCGTTAGGGCGGGCACATGGTTTCGCCTGTGATACGCAAGGCACGCTATTTTTTGACGTGGTGCGTATTATTGATGCGCGTCGGCCAGCCATATTTGTGCTCGAAAACGTCAAAAACCTGAAGAGTCACGATCAGGGCAAAACGTTTCGCATCATTATGCAAACGCTGGACGAGCTGGGTTATGACGTAGCGGATGCGGCGGATAACGGCCCGGACGATCCGAAAATTATCGATGGGCAACATTTTTTGCCTCAGCATCGCGAACGTATCGTGCTTGTCGGCTTCCGACGCGATCTGAATTTGAAATCAGACTTCACGCTGCGGGATATTGTCACGCGTTATCCGCCGCGGCGTACCACGCTGGCGGAACTGCTTGAACCGACCGTCGATGCGAAATATGTACTGACGCCGGTGTTGTGGAAATACCTCTATCGCTATGCGAAAAAGCATCAGGCGCGGGGCAATGGATTTGGCTATGGCATGGTGTATCCCGGTAACCCTGATTGCGTAACGCGCACGTTATCTGCGCGTTATTATAAGGATGGGGCGGAGATCCTGATTGACCGTGGTTGGGATATGGCGCTGGGTGAGAAAGATTTTGACGATCCGCAGAATCAGCGCCACCGCCCACGCAGACTTACGCCCAGAGAGTGCGCGCGTCTGATGGGGTTTGAATCTCCGCAGGGCTATCAGTTCAGGATCCCTGTGTCAGATACCCAGGCTTATCGCCAGTTTGGTAATTCGGTGGTCGTTCCGGCATTTGCGGCGGTGGCCAGGTTGCTGGAGCCGAAAATCAGGCAGGCAGTTGCTATTCGCGAGAAAGAGAATCAGCGTGGCAGACGTTCACGATAAAGCAACACGCAGTAAAAATATGCGGGCGATAGCTACCCGCGATACCGCAATTGAAAAACGCCTTGCCAGCGTGCTGACAGAGCAGGGGGTAACGTTTCGCGTGCAGGATGCGACGTTACCCGGTCGCCCCGATTTTGTGGTGGATGATTATCATTGTGTGATTTTTACTCACGGCTGTTTCTGGCACCATCACGATTGCTATTTGTTTAAAGTCCCCGCGACACGAACGGAATTCTGGCTGGAAAAAATAGGCAAAAATGTCCAGCGCGATGCGCGGGATTGTGAAAAGTTGCAGGCTCTGGGCTGGCGCGTACTGATTGTCTGGGAGTGCGCCCTGCGTGGTCGCAAAAAGCTGGACGATGAAGCGTTATCTGAACGTGTCATCGAGTGGATCTGCGGCGGTGGTGACACCGCGCAGATCGACACTCTCGGTATTCATTTACTGTAACGTTTTTTCCGACGGGGTAGCAACGGCATCCGCTTTAACAGGGAACAGGTATTTCCCCAACGTTACCAACACCACAGCAAACACGATCACGCCGAGCGCCAGCCATTCGATAGGGGCCAGTCTTTCTCCCCCCAGACCGGTACCTAACAGCACGGCAACAACCGGATTGACGTAGGCATAGCTGGTGGCTAGCGCCGGGCTGACATTGCGGATCAGGAACATATACGCATTAATGGCAATAATGGAGCCAAACAGGGCCAGGTAAGCCACCGCCATAAAGCCTGAAAATGTTGGCATGGTGGTCAGTTTTTCCCCGGAGAGTAGCGATGCGCACATCAGCACAATACCGGCGGCTAACATTTCAATGGCTCCGGCCATCATGCCAACGGGTAGCGTAATGCGTGAACCGTACACCGAGCCAAACGCCCAGCTTATTGAACCGATCAGGATCAAAATAGCGCCCCACGGATTGCCACTTAAATTGCCTCCGCTGTTTAGCATGATGATCCCTGCTAGCCCAATCGCTATCCCCAACCATTCCAGCTTGCGCGTTTTGATGCCAAAAAAGTGGCTAAAACACAGCGTAAATAACGGGACGGTGGCGACCACAACGGCGGCAATACCGGAAGGGACATTTTGGTGTTCTGCGACGGTGACCAGCCCATTACCTACAGCCAGCAGCAGGATACCAATTAACGCGGCGTTCAGGATTAGGCGTAAGGGGGGCAGCTTATGCCCACGAATAAGTAAGAAACTTGTTAATAAAATTCCCGCGGAGAGAAAACGTACGGCTGCCATCATTAACGGCGGCCAGCTTTCAACGCCAATGCGAATAACGAAGTACGTGGAACCCCAAATGATGTACAGCGCGAATAGCGCACTGAAAAGCGGTAACAATTGCCTGAAACGCATAATCCCTCACGGTGGAAATAAAAAGGTGCAACATAGTAAACGTCAAAACTATCTTACTGGCGAGATTTATAATTACGTGTTGATGTTAAAAACTTGTTGACCAGAAAGGTCAGTTTCAGCATGGCGTGTTTTACTTCATACTTATGACTGCAAAAAAATAATATTGAGGGTGAAAATTTTGGCAGGAAGTAGCTTACTGACCTTACTCGATGATATCGCCACGCTGCTGGATGATATCTCAGTGATGGGAAAACTGGCCGCGAAAAAAACCGCGGGCGTGCTGGGGGATGATCTGTCGCTTAATGCGCAGCAGGTGTCGGGCGTGCGGGCGAACCGCGAACTCCCTGTGGTCTGGAGTGTGGCGAAAGGATCGTTTGTTAACAAAGTTATTCTGGTGCCGTTGGCGCTATTGATAAGCGCATTTATTCCCTGGGCGATCACCCCCTTATTAATGGTAGGCGGGGCGTTTCTCTGTTTTGAAGGGGTGGAAAAGGTTCTGCATACCCTGGAGGCGCGGAAGCACAAAGAAACTCCGGAAGAACGTCAGCAGCGTCTGACATCTTTGGCGGCGCAGGATCCGCTCACCTTTGAGAAAGATAAAATCAAAGGGGCAATACGTACCGACTTCATTTTGTCTGCCGAGATTGTCGCAATTACGCTGGGTATTGTAGCGGACGCACCCTTGCTGAATCAGGTGTTGGTGCTATCAGGTATCGCGTTAGTGGTGACCGTGGGCGTGTATGGCCTGGTCGGGATTATCGTTAAGCTTGACGACATTGGGTACTGGTTGGCAGAAAAGCGCAGCCTGCTTGCCCAGTCGTTGGGCAAAGGGTTACTGGTGGTTGCCCCCTGGCTTATGAAAACACTTTCTGTGGTCGGCACACTGGCGATGTTTTTAGTGGGAGGCGGCATTGTGGTACACGGAATATCGCCGCTGCATCATGCGATTGAACATTTTGCTCAGCAGCAAAGTACATTGATTTCGCTAATGCTTCCGACCCTGCTTAACCTGGTGCTCGGCTTTATCATCGGTGGGATTGTCGTTTTGCTGGTAAAAGCTGTCGCCAGAGTGCGCGGGATTTCGCACTAATTGTTACAGGACTGATTACGCAAAACGCCTCCTTGTCATCTAAGGTGTAAAGGTTTCTCTTGATACAGGAGGCAGGTATGGTCTTTTCTGTCAGTGAGGAAGTCACCTCCAAAGAGGGTGGCCCACGTATGATCGTTACCGGGTATGCCAGCGGAATGGTGGAATGTCGCTGGTACGACGGCTTTGGCGTTAAACGGGAAGCATTCCGTGAAGATGAACTGGTGGTGCCTGGAGAGCGAAGACAGCTCTCCCAGGATGCCTGAACATTTGGCTCGACCGTAACCTGGTGATCTCTCACCCATTAGTTATATTTATCATTCCGGTGAGAATTATTTACTTGTCAGGCAAAAAAATTGCAGATAAGGTTTGGTTCACATCAGATTTTCTGGTGTAACGAATTTACAAGTGCTTCTTGCATAAGCAAGCTTGATCCCGACCCGATAAGGGCCGGGATTTTTTTCGCCCTCAGTCAGCGATTGATTTCCGACACGCTAAAATCATGGATATCAAGCTCGAACGCATCGGCCAGTTCATGCCATGTATGGTAATCACGCCCGTCAACGCTGACGCGCTCCGGGTCATCCTGGCTGCGATGAATTTCACTCTCGCAGATTTCGTTGATTGCCTTTAGCAGCGCGTCGACATCGACGCTGACTTCACGTTTGGCCGTATCGCTGTACTCTTTCGCGGTTTTCATCCTCATACCTCTCAACCGTTAAGGATACCGGGGGAGCGTACCCAAACATCAGATACGCACAACTTAAGTATAGACCGTCGATAAAACCCGCAATCGCGCGTGTACAGCGCTGCCAGAAAAAGGAATTTGTTCTACACTGGCACAAAGCCACAGGAGGAAAACTATGAAGGTGAATGATCGGGTCACAGTCAAAACGGACGGCGGTCCTCGTCGACCGGGCGTGGTACTGGCAATCGAAGAATTTAGTGAAGGCACCATGTACCTGGTTTCGCTGGAAGACTACCCGCTCGGTATCTGGTTCTTTAATGAATCAGGTCATCAGGATGGTATCTTTGTGGAAAAAGTGGAGTGACATGAGTTCCGCTGTTTGATTCTGACTGGTGGAGTCGCCACCAGTCAGAACGTCTTAGCGCATATTCACAAAGATACCATTGGTGACGTTATCCGTAAGCCTTACAACGTGATAGATAACTTGCTTATTATGCGTTTTAATCTTTCGTTTTATATTCCCCTTATGGGATGACACCGTCTTGGCTTTGATATTCATTTGATCTGATATCTGTATTGTTCCTTGACCCTCCATCCACATACGCAGCATGCTGGATTCGGTTCGACTTAATGATAATGTCGGCAGATTCACATCAATAGCAATATCTACTTCCTTTTTCAGAATATCGCCAAGTAGTTTATCCAGTGAGTCAGGTTTAATCGATTTAGAACTAATCAATAAATTTTTTCTGACGAGTAGATATTCATCAAAATGCACGTTGGCAATTGCCATAAACACAATAAATAATGTGCTGGGATGCTGATTAATGATTTGCTTTATTTGCTGGCTATTAGCAGGATCGTGGATAAAGCAGTCCTCATTAATAAACACCACAGCGGGTTGTTGAGAGACACAGGCGAGACTGAGTTCATCAACGTTGGAAATGTTGTTGATTTCCCTTTTTTTCACTCCCCGACTTACCAGATATCCGGTTAATCCTAGTCGGGTGTAACTGCATAAATCCATAATAATCGTTGACATGGCATACCCTCACTCAATGCGTAACGATAATTCCCCTTACCTGATTATTTCATCACAACTAAACGGAATAATAACGACCCAAGATGACGCTTTCGCTGTTTTTCAGGCGAATTTACTATCCCGTAAAGTTGCGTATAATTTGCCAGGAAACATCTTAAAGTAAAGTGAATGTTGCGTTATGTGAGTGAGGCAAAAACAAATAAGCCGCGACAGAGATATCCTGGTGGATGTTGTCACTTTTTAAATTTAGGACAATCCTTAGTAAAACAGGATAAAAATTAAGGGTTATTATTTTCCTGGCATTTCGCTGACGATATCGGCCAGTAAATTAAAAATTTCACTGAATAATCGTTCGCAGAATGGCGCAATTAATGGCATTAGCGCCGCCATTAGTGAAATACCTACGGTCAGAGTGAGAGGAAAGCCGATGACGAAAACCGACAGCTGTGGTGCCATGCGATTTAACAAACCAAGTGCGAGGTTTAGCGTGAGCAGTAGCGTCATTACCGGCAGGGCCAGCATTAGCCCGTTGAGGAAAATCAGGCTACCCGCCCGTGCCAGTGCAAGAAACGCATTGCTGTTCACCGGATTGCCGCCGATGGGCAGAGTATGAAAAGTATCTACCAGCAGCGAAATCAGCCATAAATGGCCGTTAAAGGTCAGGAACAGCAGCATGGCGAGCATGTCGATCAGTCGTGCCAGAACCGGCATATTCAGACGGCTACCGGGATCGAAGAACGTCGCGAAGGAAAGGCCCATTTGCAGGCCAATTAATTCCCCGGCGGTACGTACTGCGGCAAACGCAAACTGCATGGTGAAGCCTAATGCGATACCGATCAGGATTTGTTGCATTGCCTGCCAAAGCGCGCCAACAGAAAAGATGGGGACGTCAACGGCGGGAATCGATGGGGCGATAACGACGGTAATCATCAACCCCAGCCCCAGCTTTACCCGTTTGGGGATGGCTCGTTCACTGAGGATGGGGGCCGTTGAGATGAGCGCCAGTATGCGCAACAAAGGCCAGAAGTATAAATTCAGCCAGTGGAGCCACTCAACGCTGGACACCTGCAACATAACGTTGTCTACCCGATGATATAGGGGATATTGCTGAACAGCGTACGCACGTAGTCGAGCAGCAGGTTAAGCATCCACGGGCCAGCAACAATGATGGCAATAAACACCGCGACAATTTTGGGGATGAAGGACAGCGTCATTTCGTTAATCTGGGTCGCCGCCTGCAGAATACTGATGATAAGACCCGTGATGAGAGCGACCAACAGCAAAGGCGCGGCAAGGGCCAGGGCGACTTTCATCGCCTCTGTGCCCATCATCATGACCGATTCAGGAGTCATTTCGCGCCTCTAACTGTAAAAGCTTTGTGCCAGCGAGCCGACAAGTAGCTGCCAACCGTCTACCAACACAAACAGCATCAGCTTGAACGGCAACGCGATTGTGGCGGGCGGGACCATCATCATCCCGAGCGCCATCAACACGCTGGCGATCACCAGGTCGATAATCAGAAACGGAATAAAAATGGTAAAGCCTATCTGGAATGCTGTTTTCAGCTCACTGGTGACATAAGCGGGCAGCAAAATTCGCATCGGCACGGCTTCTGGTCCCTGTAACGGACCGCTGTTTGCTAAGCGCGCGAAGAGTGCCAGATCGGCTTCACGGGTCTGGCGCAACATAAACTCACGCAGCGGCTGGGCGCCTTTCTCCATGGCTTCCTGCATGGAGATCTTCTCTTCGCTGAACGGTTGGTATGCGTCAACGTAGATTTTATCGATCACCGGCGACATGATGAAAAAGGTCAAAAAGAGCGCCAGGCCCAGGAGCACCTGGTTAGGTGGTGCTGAGGGGGTACCCAGCGCATTTCGCAGTAGACCAAAAACGATGATGATGCGGGTGAAGCTGGTCATCATCAGCAAAATTGCAGGCAGGAACGTCAGCGAGGTGATGAACACCAGCGTCTGCACGGGCAACGTCCAGTTTTGTCCGCCGCCCGGCAACGGCTGACTGACCAGACCCGGGAGTTGGGCGAGGGCAACGGGGCTGAAAAGCCACAAGCCTGCCAGCGTAAGGGATAACAAACGGCGCATCAGGATCTCCCAGGACGCTTCAGCAAACTCTTCATCATGGCCTGGAAATCCGCAGGGGAGGCCGTTTTTTCTTCTGCATCGGCAGGTGCCGGGGGCAGGGTATGCAGGACATTAATCTGCGAGGCTGTGACGCCCAGTACCAGACGGGCATCTTCGACCTCGACAATCACCACGCGCTCACGTGGACCCAGTGAGGTGCTGGCCGTGACTTTCAGCCCATGCGTACCGGCACTTTTGGGGGCAAACCCCAGACGTTTAATGACCCAGGCCGCCGCCAGGATCAAGACGATGATCCCGAGCAGCGCGCCGCTTACCTGCACCAGCGGTGAGCCGGGAACGGCGGCGGGTTGAGAAACGGTAGCCTGGGTATTCATGATTAACGGCTCAGGCGGCGCATACGTTCAGACGGGGTGATAATGTCAGTGATACGCACACCGTATTTATCCGCAACTACGACAACTTCGCCTTGGGCAATCAGATAGCCGTTGATCAGAATATCCAGCGGTTCGCCTGCCAGACCATCCAGTGCGACAACCGATCCCTGCGTCAGACGCAGCAGCTCTTTGATGGTCATGCGGGTACGGCCCAGTTCGACGGTCAGCTTGACCGGAATGTCCATGATCAGGTCGATGTCCTGCAAAGCACCGCTGACGTCGCCGCCACCTAACTGCTGGAATACCGCATCGGCCGCACTTTTGGTGGGCGTGGTTTTTTGCTCGTTTAACGCGTCAGCCCACAGATCGTCCAATGCGCCAGTGTTCTCATCGGACGGATTATTCATATCACTCATTTGGGCTGTTCCTCATTCAGCGAATTCAAAATCGGGTTTATCAGATGTTCTACGCGTAACGCATACTGACCGTTTACAGTGCCATACTGGCTGGTCAGCACAGGCACGCCGTCCACATGAGCAATAATGCGGTCGGGTTTTTCAATCGGCAGTACATCGCCGGGTTTCAGTTTTAAAATCTGGGATAGCCGCAGCGGGATATCGGCAAAGTTTGCCACCAGCTCCAGCTCAGAATGCTGAACCTGACGCACCAGATTATTGCGCCAGTTCTGATCTTCATTACGTGAATTTTCCAGCGGCGGATTCACCAGCAGCTCACGCAACGGCTCAATCATGCTGAATGGCAGACAGATGTTAAATTCACCGGTCAGGTTGCCAATTTCAACGTGGAACGGGGTGTTCACCACAATGTCGTTCGGAGAGGTAGTGATATTGGTAAATTTCACCTGCATCTCCGAACGGACGTATTCCACTTCCAGCGGGTTGATGGCCTTCCACGCGTCGCTGTAGCTTTCCAGCGCCAGCTTCAGCATGCGGTTGATAACGCGCTGTTCCGTGTGCGTAAATTCGCGGCCTTCGACTTTCGTCGGGAAACGACCGTCACCGCCAAACAGGTTGTCTACGGCGATAAATACCAGACTCGGTGAGAACACCACCAGACCCGTACCGCGCAGCGGCTTCAGGTGGATTAAGTTCAGGTTGGTCGGAACCGGTAAGTTGCGCGCAAATTCATGGTATGGCTGGATACGTATCGCACCCACGGTAATATCCGGGCTACGGCGCAACAGGTTAAATAATCCCATTCGGAACTGGCGCGCAAAGCGTTCGTTAATGATCTCCAACGCCTGTAAACGCTCACGTACCACGCGACGCTGAGTGTTGGGATCATAAGGACGAATATCGCTTTCTTTTGCGATACCTGAAATGGGTTCGTCTTTGGTTTCGCTATCGCCGTTGAGCAATGCGTCGATTTCAGCCTGAGAAAGAATACTGTCGCCCATGTCTTTACCGCAGAATAAAAGCTGTATAAAGAACGTCGGTGACAACCTGTTTCGGCTGCCCGACAACGAGCGGAGTCGCCAGCGTCTCTTTGATGGCGGTAATCAGCTGTTGCTTACCTTCCTCGGTGGCGAGTGTGGCTGCATTCTGACGAGAGAACAGCAGCAGCAGGCGGCTGCGCACTTCCGGCAGATATTCGTTAAGACGTGAACGTGTCGCCTCATCTTTCATTCGCAGCGTGATACCGATATACAGCACACGATCTGCATCACCCAGATTGACGGTAAAGGTATCCAGCGCAAAGAACACCGGGGCAGGCGGTGGAGGCGGTTCCGCTTTGACGCTGGCGGACGGCTGCTGCTGCATGCGCCAGTAGCTATAACCCGCAGTTGCGCAGGCGGCGAGGGTAATTAATACCAGCAGAGGGATCCAAATAGCGCGTTTACTTTTTTTGTTAATCGCGGAGTCAGTCATCAGATACGGGCTTCCTGTTTCGGTACAGCTTATGGGCTGATTATCCCGTGTCCTGTCCACGACAAAGCGTGGAAAAGACGCGGATAATCATGCTACCTCTGGCGTTAGGCGAAGATGTCTACTGCGCCATCGCCGCGGGCAGCGGCTTGCAGCGAGGCTGGGGTTGCCAGTATTGCGTCATCTTCAGCGGCAAAAATGTCTTGTCCTTGAGCGCGACCAGCCTGCTGTTGCTGCCCGGAAGACTGCTGATGGCCAGCGAAGCTTTCACTGCTGATGTTGCTTTGCCCCAGTTGAATGCCGCTTTCAGCCAACTGCGTACGCAGCATCGGTAATGCGGCTTCCAGTGCGGCGCGCACGTGACTGTGCGGTGAAACCATTTGCAACTGCGCGAGGTTGTCGTCCAGCTTGAGGGAAATATGTACCTGACCCAGGTCCTGCGGATGCAGACGCAGCTCTGCGCTTTGCTGGCCCTGGCGCGTGAACAATGTGACGTGCTGGCTCAGCGATTGCTGCCATTCATGGCTACCTAACGGAGCGCTTAACACCGGCGCGGCCGTCGGTAACGGTTGTGCATGTGTCTGTGGACCACTTAGCGGGGCCGCAGTCATGCCAATGCTGGTCGGTGACGGGGTGCTATCGATTTCAGCTCTGGCGTTCGCCGCCGCCGTCAGCGGGGTTAGTGCTGGATTGTTTGCCTGATTAGCACCACCGCCAGCAATTGTGACATCCGCTTTGCCTTTTTTGGCATCACCCGGCAGCAATTCGTCTGCATTATCAGTCGTCGCGCCGAGTGCAGCGCCACGTGACAACGCCGAAAGCGTGGCATCAACCGGGGCTGGTGCGCTGTCGACGGCAGGCGTAGCCAGCGGTTGTCCTGGTAGCATGGCGAACAATGCGCTCAGGTTGGCGAGATCGTCATCACTCAGCGTGGTGTTTTTTTCGTCCTGCTGAGCAACTTTGCCCAGCGTCGTCAGGGCATTAGCTTTCAGTGAAGGTGTGAGAGCAGACAACAGTTGCTGAGCGTCTGTCATGTCGGCAAGAGAAGACTCGGCTTGTAGCTCCTGTTGCGCCAACAGATCGGTTAATTTGACCGACTGTGCGGCATCGCCATTTTTTTGCAGTAACCCTTTTTGCAGCTTACTGCTGGCCGCCTGTAAGTCGGCAAGCGACAGCGGAGTGTCTTTACCCTGCGCGTCTCCCGCGCCTAATGCGCCAGCCAGCAGCGCTAAAAAATCCTCGGGTGAATCTACCGCTTTGCCTGACTGAAGACCTGCGGCTACGTCGGTGTCGGTGGTAATCAGTTGGGGTAAAGTAATCATTCGGGTTTCCTCATAGCTGCGCGCTGAGCAAATTCATCCATTTTTTTCTGGTCCAGACGGTTTTCGGCCAGTAACGCCGCCGAGGTTTGTCTGTCCTGCAACGTCTGCCACGCCTGTAATCGTTGTTTTTTGTCGCGCCAACTGTTCAAAGCCATGTCCACTTTTTGCGTCCACTGATTGAGCTGTTGGCGGTGTTGTTCAATCGCTTTTTCCAGCGTCTGAATGAATTGCTGGTAGTTAATCCAGCGATTGCTGGTAATACCCTGGCCCATATCGGTATTCAGATTGTTGCGATACTCATGCTGATAATCGATCAGCATTTTTAACTGTTCTTCCGCCTGCTGACAGCCACGACGCATCTCTCCTAATAAGACAGCGGCGTCATCTACCTCTTTTTCAGCCAGGTCTTTCAGTGTTGCTAACGCACCATGTTGTGCCATGACCTATGCTCTCCTGCTTAATCACACACCAGGGAAAATCAGTTCTAAAGCTTGTAGAGAATCTTCCCAGTCAGCCCGTTCAAAGATGCCTTGCTGTAAAAACGCTTCCAGCTGTGGCCATAAGGCGATGGCTTTATCCAGCATCGGATCGCTGCCTTTGGCATACGCCCCCACGCTAACCAGATCGCGGTTACGCTGGAAGCTGGATAGCAACTGTTTAAAGTTACGCACCCGCGCATAGTGTTGTTCACTAATGAGCGCGGTCATGGCGCGGCTGATCGAAGCTTCGATATCGATGGCCGGGTAATGACCTGCTTCGGCCAGATGGCGGGACAGCACAATGTGGCCGTCCAGAATCGCGCGCGCGGAATCGGCAATCGGGTCCTGCTGGTCGTCACCCTCGGTCAGTACCGTATAAAACGCGGTGACTGAACCGCCTCCGTGAATACCGTTTCCGGCACGTTCAACCAGCGCCGGTAATTTGGCGAATACTGACGGTGGATAACCTTTGGTTGCCGGTGGCTCGCCTATTGCCAGGGCTATCTCACGTTGCGCCATCGCATAGCGGGTGAGGGAATCCATAATCAGCAATACGTGCTGTCCACGATCGCGGAAATCTTCGGCGATGCGCGTGGCGTAGGCCGCGCCTTGCATACGTAACAGCGGCGAGACGTCCGCCGGAGCGGCAATCACTACCGAGCGTGCGCGACCGTCAGCGCCGAGAATATTTTCAATAAAATCTTTAACTTCGCGGCCACGCTCGCCAATCAGGCCCACGACGATGACGTCGGCCTGGGTATAACGCGCCATCATGCCGAGCAGGACGCTTTTACCGACGCCGGAACCTGCGAAAAGCCCCATACGCTGGCCGCGACCTACGGTTAACAACGCGTTGATGGGGCGTACACCGGTATCCAGGACGTGTTCAATTGCGGTACGTTGCAGCGGGTTAAACGGCGGTGTAATCAGCGCGCCGGTTTCGGTGGTATCCGGGGCGGGCAGTCCGTCGAGCGGTTTGCCGCTGCCGTCCAGCACACGCCCCAGCAGAGCAGGGCCAAGCGGTAATTGCTTCCCGCTTTGCAGACCTTCTCCGGCAATGTTCTTCGCGTATACGCGTGCGCCGGGCAGAACGCCTTCGACCTCTTCGAGCGGCATCAGAAACAGACGTTGACCGTTAAAGCCTACGACTTCGCTTTCAACTTCCTGGGTTTCGTTGCCATCCTGGCGTTCAATGACGCAGGTGGCACCCAGCGGCAGCTGTAACCCCGTAGCTTCCAGCACCAGCCCGGTGGCGCGGGTCAGGCGACCGTAACGACGCACCGCAGGCAGCAGAGACATTTTCTCTTCGAAGTTGTCCAGCGTATTGAGCCAGCGAGTCAGGCGAGTGGTCATTACACGACTCCCGGTGCTGCCAGACGGCAGAGTTCTTGCCAGCGTGTGGCGACGCTGGCATCCAGATCGCCTTCGTCGGCTGAGACTTTACAACCGCCGTGATGCAGCGTGGGATCGCCGCGCAGCCGCCAGCCGTGCAGGCTGAGAGTGGCACCGAGCATCTCCTCAACACGCTGGAGATCGTCCGGATGTACGCGCAGCTGCGGTTTACCGCTAAACAGCGGTTCCTGTTGCAATAACTGTTGGATCTGCTTAATCAGCGCAGCGTTATCCACGATAGGCGTCTGACCAATCACCTGACGCGCAGCTTCCAGCGCCATTTGCATCAGGCGCGAGGCAATGACGCTGTCCAGTGCGTCCAGCGTATTCTGAAACTCGCTCACCAGTTGCTGCATACGGGCATGAATCGGCGCATGCTGCGCACGCGCCTGGTTCTGGCCTTGCTCCAGCCCCTGGCTCAGACCTTCCTGATAGCCTTGTTCATGACCCTTTTGTCGACCTTCCGCCAGCCCCGCGTTATACCCTTGCTCATGGGCCTGCATTTGCAGCTGTGCGAGCTGTTGTTCAAGCTGTTGCTCTGCGGAAAGCTCGGGTTCTTCCGTCTCTTCGGACAGCGGCGTTTCACTGTGGTCGGCCAGCACGAACTCTGCCATCGGTGGGGCGAGATCGTCCGGAGTCCAGACTTTCCACGGCAGTTCGTTAGACATAGGTATCCTCGCCGCTGCCGATCACCATCTCGCCGGTTTCCGCCAGACGACGCACAATAAGCAGAATCGCTTTCTGTTCGTTTTCCACCTGCGACAAGCGCACCGGACCGCGGTTGGCAAGGTCGTCGCGCAGAATATCGGCAGCACGTTGCGACATGTTGCGCAGGAACTTCTCGCGTAGCGGCTGTTCGGCACCTTTCAGCGCAATCAGCAGCGATTCGGAATCCACTTCCTGCAGCAGGCGCTGGATACTGCGATCGTCGACGTCCACCAGGTTTTCGAACAGGAACATCTCGTCGATAATTTTCTGCGCCAGTTCGCCGTCGAACTCGCGTACGGCGGTGATAACCGCTTCTTCCTGCTGGGTTTTCATCAGGTTGATAATTTCTGCCGCCGTTCTCACGCCGCCCATTTTGCTGCGCTTGAGGTTCTGACCGTCGAGCAGACCGTTCAGTACCTCGGTCAGTTCTGCCAGCGCGGCAGGCTGCACGCCGCCGAAGGTGGCGATACGCAGCATCACGTCGTGACGTAAACGCTCGTCGAACAGTGCCAGAATATCGGCGGCCTGGCCCCGTTTGAGGTGCACCAGAATGGTGGCGATAATCTGCGGATGCTCGTCGCGGATAAGGTCGGCGGCGCTTTGCGGCTCCATAAAGTTGAGCGTTTCAATGCCGCTGGTGGTATCGCGGGTTTCCAGAATATCTTCCAGCAGGCTGGAGGCGCGTTCCTCGCCCAGCGCTTTCACCAGCACGGAGCGCAGATATTCGTTGGCGTTGATATTCAGCGCGGCAAACTGTTCTGCTTCTTGCTCAAACTCGGCCAGCACTTCCGTCAACTGTTTGTTGGAGATCTGGCGTACGTTCGCCATCGCTGTACTCAGCGCCTGAACTTCGCGCGTGGAAAGGTGTTTAAACACCTCTGCCGCGCGATCTTCGCCAATGGTCATCAGCAGGATGACGCTTTTATCGGTACCGGTAAGGGCATTACTCATGATCGTTACTCATCCACTGGCGAATGACCAGCGCCACGACGCGCGGATCGTTATCTGACATTTCACGAATACGCTGGCTCATCACTTCTGCACCCAGACGTTGATTCGTACGACGCTGCTGGGTCTGTTCGTCTTTGCTGAGGCGAACTTCTACCGCTTCTTCGGTTTCCTGACGAATACGCGTTTGTTCTTGTACCGCTTTTGCTTCTTCGCTGCGGCGAACCAACTGCGGACGAACAGCCTTACGCCACAGGATCCAGGCAACAAGCAGAACCAGTAACCAACGGCCTGCGGTCATCAACTGATCAATAAAGAACGGCTGTTTCCAGAACGGCAGCTCGCCCATGGAATCGTCGGTCGCCGTGAACGGAGAGTTCACCACGTTCAGGGTATCGCCACGTTTGTCGGAGAAGCCCATCGCTTCGCGGGTCAGATCCTCAATCTGTTTCATCTGATCGGCGGTTAGCGGCAGCGGTTTGCCGTCCGGCAACGTTTTATAGTTGACCACCACTGCAACCGAGAGACGCTGCACATCCCCGACGTTCATTTTGGTGTGGCGAATGGTACGGTCGACTTCATAATTGCTGGTTTCATTGCGCTGCGTACTGCGTGGTCCGGCATTATTACTGTTATTTGCCGTCTGCGTGGTTTGCGCATTTTGCTGATTAGCCGGAGGGTTGGCGATTGGCGCGGTATTCGCCGGTGCTGGTTGATTGGACAACGCGCCCGGTACGCCGCCTGGCGCTCCGCTTCCGATCTGCTCGCTGACGTTTAACTGGCGTGAACGCAGCACGGCCTGGGAATCATCACCGTTTGGACGGTACTGTTCTTCGGTTTGCTCTTTATTAGCAAAATCCAGCTGCGCGGTGACCTGTGCATGTACGTTACCGTTGCCGACAATCGGCGACAGGATCGATTCGATACGACGTTGAACGCGGCCTTCGACATCGCTGGCGTATTTCAACTGCGCATCGTTAAGATCGCGGCTGCTGGTGTTCGACTGAGTTAACAGATGACCCGCCTGGTCGACCAGCGTAACGTTGCCCGGCGGTAACCCGGCGACAGCGCTGGAAACCAGATGCGTGACCGCACTGATTTGACCTTCATCCAGTGCGCGACCCGGTTCAAGATTCACGGTCACGGAGGCTGAAGGCGCTTTTTGCTCACGCACAAACAGCGACGGTTTCGGCATTGCCAGATGCACGCGGGCGCGTTTTACCGGTCCCAGCGTTTCAATGGTCCGGGCTAATTCACCTTCCAGCGCACGCTGGTAGTTGACCTGCTCGCTAAACTGGCTGATACCAAACTTTTCCTGATCCAGCAGTTCAAAACCAACGGCGCCGCCTTTCGGCAGGCCTTGCTGCGCCAGACGTAAGCGCAGTTCGTGGACTTTATCGGCAGGAACTTCTATAGCACCGCTTCCCTCAGTAAAACGATAGGGAACGTTCATCTGCGTCAGTTGGGTGACAATCGCGCCACCATCCTGATCGGAAAGATTGCTGAACAGCGTGCGATAGTCAGGCGCTTTGGCCCACAGGACCATCGCCACGATGATAGCGACGGCAGCGGCTCCCGCCACAATCAAAGGAATTCTGGGATTCGCGCGCAGGCGGTTTAACCACTCGAGAGGTTTAAGCTGGGTTGCAGTCGATGCTGTCGCACTCATCTCGCACCTCGTGGCTTATCGTGGACGGCGTTTTTTGCAAAGTGGAACAAGACTCACTCCCGGGTCAGCAAACTCGAAAAATTGACGGTCTCATTATTTGCGGTTTCGAATTTTTCTATGCGTTAAAAACCGTGGTTTTTTATCGTTATTTAACGCCTTTATCTTATTGACTAACTGGTAATCTCAGCTACGTAAAAAATCATCCAGGGGATCAGAATGTCGGCAATACAGGGGATTGAAGGGGTCATCAGCCAGTTACAGGCCACGGCGATGTCAGCAAAAACGCAGGATATGCAGCCACAACCGACCGTGAGTTTTGCCGGACAACTGCATGCGGCGTTAGACAGAATCAGCGATGTGCAAACCGCGTCCCGTACGCAGGCTGAGAAATTTACCCTGGGTGAGCCGGGCATTGCGTTAAATGATGTGATGACCGATATGCAAAAAGCGTCGGTATCGATGCAGATGGGTATTCAGGTGCGTAATAAACTGGTGTCGGCGTATCAGGAAGTGATGTCCATGCAAGTTTAGGCTACATAACCTAATGATATTTATTGTTAATATCCATCCGATCCTACTGCATGGGGCATGGGTGGGGCAAACTCACTCAATTTCTGGTTGAGTATGAGTACCTGGTCCTGGTTGTTTTCTGCCATCCAGGATTCGTACACCCGGTAAACCATTTGCGCGTCGGTGTGGCCCATTTGCTTCGCGATGAAGTTAGGGTTGGCACCGGCAGCTAACGACCAACATGCGTAAGTGTGTCTTGACTGGTATGCTCTGCGATAGCGAATACCTGCACGTCGCATTGCCGCCTCCCACGATTGGTTGATCGACCCTACAGCGTAATGATGCCCTGCACGGCCATTACGCGATACGATTTGCGGGTTGAACACGAATGTGCATGGATGCACATCAGTACGACCGTATTCACGAAGCTTAACCTCAACTTGATACTGCTTGCCCAGCCTGGTCATTTCAGCCTGGTTCTTCAACACATCGATGGCTGGCTGAATCAGGTTTATGATTCGATCAGTTCCTGCCTCTGTTTTAGGAAGGGTGAACTCCTTCGTTAACGTGTGGTTGCGACGAATCATCATAGTTCCCGCTTTCAGGTCGATGTCTTCCCATGACAACGATACCAGCTCTCCATGCCTCACCCCTGTGTACACGGCCAGCGACCACATGTTTTTCAATTGCTGATGAGTACATGCATTAATCATTCTGACGAACTCCTCTCGTGTGAGCGGATCTGGTTCAGTGCGTGATCGTTTGAGCATGGAAATGCCGTTAAACGGATTCGCCTTAACATAACCACTGTCCGCGGCGAAGTTAAACATGCCTGACATGGTTCTCATGTAGTTGTTGACGGTTCTGACGGATCTTCCTTTTACTGGTGTCTTCTGTCCTGTCTTCAATACGTGATAGCCGGTTAGCAACTCCTTCCTGATAAACAGCAGGTCTTCCTGTGTCACCGCAGATACCAGCTTGTCCCCACCAATTCTCGGTATCATGTTGCGCGCTATAGATGAATAGCGAGACATCGCGTTGGTGCTGATCTCCATGCGCTTCAACTCAAGCCATTTATTCGCCAACTCGAGCACGGTGATTTCCTTATTTTCAACTCCAAATTTCTTCAGATTCGGTGAGTCCGGGAACTGAGCCGCATAATTGAAGTTGCCGGTCTTTATCGCGAAGCACACCGACGCGCGCAGCTCGCCAGCGATCTTCCTGTTTTTTGGTGTATCCGGCACGCCGAGGCTTTCACGCACCCGGCTGCCTTTATAGATGAACCATATGCGGAGCGTACCGCCATGGTTCTCCACGCCTGTTGGGTATGCTGACTTAGCCATTATTCCCTCCTGACGTCCAAGAGCCAGCTAAGCATAAACGGATCTTCATTGGCGCGCACCCGGCTGTTTCTTTGACATGCTCTCAACCCACTGGTCGACAGCCTTTCTGTTGTACATGCACTCGCTGTTTTTCTTAGGCACTCCGTCAGGGGAAACATGCAGATATTCCCGTCCGACCATCCAGCAATTTTTACGGGCTCGCTCGATAGTGCCCGGGCGAAGGCCGGTAATCTCGACGAGCTTTTCTTCGGTTATCAGCGATTACGATCGTGAGCGAGCGATTGAACTGCTGACCAAATATGCAATTGAGCACTGCGATAAGGTTGCCGCCTTACGCAAGCTTGAGAGCGATGTTAAGCCAAAGGTAATGCAAGTTCTCGCAACTTTCGCCTTTGCCGATTACTCCCGGAGCGCCGCCAGTACCAGAACGTGCGACTGCTGCCATGGCAATAAGTTTGTCGAAGCTGAAGTTATGACAATGAAACACATGGGACGACCACACCTTAGCGAAAAAAGAGAGATGGTTAAGGTGCTTTGCCACAAGTGCAAAGGGAAGGGAGTTCTGACCAACGCATGCCAGTGCAATGGCAAAGGAACAGTGTTAGACAAAGAGAAAACTATTCTACAACGCGGAGTCCCTGCATATAAAACCTGTTCACGCTGCAACGGTCGGGGATATGCCAGATTGCTACCTGATAGCGTCCGTAAATACATCTGCGCGACGGTGATGGATATACCTGAAATCACATGGCGCAGGTCTTACAAGGATTTCTTTGAAAGCCTAGTAGGCGAGTGTATCAAACAGGAAGAGTACGCAAACCAGATGTTGAACAAAGTCACGCGGTAGTGAATATTTTCTATTAAATAGGATTTATCTAGAAAATTACACTTTACAAAGTGGCGATTTCTGTTTAATCTGAACTCAATGATGGAGTAGTGCATTCATTCAATGGCCCTGAGTTAATATCTCGGGGCTTTTTTATGACTAAGATCAATGAATTTTCTTTGTGAAACCATGATGATCCAACTCCCCGAATTACTTGAGGATGATTAAGGAGGTTTCCTTTGGCAAACTTTTTGAAAGTCCCCTTGTGTAATCCGCTAAAGCCATAAAGCGGAATCTGGGTTAGGGGAATGGATAGTGCAAATATGTGGTACCTCACACCGATGCCTGTGGCTGGCTTGGGATTTGCGCGAAAGGCAGGATTACTCGGATTCAGGTATGCGTTAGATGTAACGGGAGACCCCCGGCGTGTACTCAATATACAACTGAATGCCCTCCACTAATTAATAGGCCCTGGCAGAAATGCCGGGGCTTTTTTTGTTAGATATAAATTTCGTTGTTACCAACGATGGTGAAGGTGTCCTTCGTTGGCGGATTAAGTTGAAGGTCCGACGTAAGTGCAGCCACACTGGTTGCAGTCGTAGTAATTACATAAACGTATACATCAGGGTTAACGTATGGACCATAATGATTGACCGCACCTTTGCTAACTGGGTGAAGTTGAGGTGTTAATTTATGCCTCTCAACTGCAAATTTAAAAATAGCATCTCTATCACGGTGAACACGAAAGACATTCATAGTCGAACCTTCTTTTTGAGTTGAAAGTAAGGTTATCGACCGCATCAAATTAAGCTTTAAGTCTTTTAATAATTATCCTTTCTGAAAGCGCATCTCACCAAATACCAGACAGACAAAACCCTCACCTTACCCACTGTGGCTACGGTGCTGTGCGCTTCCAAAAAAGAAAACCCAGCACAATGGCTGGGCTTCGTGAAGATGGGTGGCTGTTAACTGCTCATGATAACTTCTTTACAGATACCTCTGCCTCATAACCAAGAAGGTATAAGGCTTGTTCCAGCGTCTCGACTTTGGATGCGTGACTAACGTCAAGAAGCCGGTCAATCTGCGGCCCTTTCTGGTTTAGCTTTCTGGCTAAATCAGCCTTACGCGTACCGGTGTTAATCATTGCATTGTGCAATGCAGCTTTCATGCAGATCAGCACAGGAAGATGAACGGTGATGACCGTCGAAACCTGGTTGGACGTTACTCTGCAATCCTGCTTCAGATTAAGGACAGCAAGCAATGGTATGAGGAAGTCGACAAGACAGTCGTTGGACGCCTTCAGGAAAAGGCACTTGTTAAGTTAATCCCTGCATGGGAAGCGCAGATCGACCCGATTAAATGGGACGATGACCCAGAAAGTGAAACGTTTGGCGAAGTAACGATGTACTCGTTTACTGAGTTGCCTGTCGACGGGAACTTCGATGCGCGACCGGGGCGAATCATTAACGTGCATCCTGATCGGGTAATCATCCTGGCTGAAGGTTCAGATGATGGCGTCATGACGTCAGGTAAGTCACTGCTTGAGGCCGGCTTCAATAAGTTGCTGGACATCGAGAAGGTGAGCGGCGGGGCTTCTGAGGGATTCCTGAAGAACGCCAGCCGACAGCTTAACTACTCATTCAGCGAGAAGACGAACTTCTCCGCTCTTGCCAAGGCACTTGGCGTGGCGGAAGGGCAACTTGCTGAGGCTCTGGATCAGCAGGTGCGCCGCCTGAACGACAGCACCGACAGCGCCAGCTTTATGCAGGCCGGTACTGCCGAGGTATTAAGCGTTCCAGAAGCCGACCCTGAGCCAACATGGCGCACAGCACTGAGCGAGTTCTGCGCGACCGTTCCAATACCTGTGAAAGAGCTTGTTGGGATGCAGACGGGTGAGCGCGCCAGTACCGAAGATGCGAAAGGCTGGGGGCGCACCAGGATGAGCCGACGTAAAGGCTTCCTGACTGACGTTATCACTGACGTGGTTTCTCGCTTCTGGATGCTTGGCATTATTCCTCCGGCGCAGAATGAGGAAATTACCGTTGGTTGGTCTGATCTGCTGGCGCCTAGTCAGGCAGAGAAGATTGCCAATATGGATAAACTGGCGGACGTGGCAGTGAAATCAACGAATGCCTTCGGGCGTTCGGCTATCACTGAAAACGAAATCCGCACTGCTGGCGAATTACAGCCACTGCCTGAGCTTGATGATGAGGTTCCGCCTGATGGCAACAAACCAAAGCCTGATCCTCTGGCCGACCCTCAGTCAGAAGCCGAAAAGTCCGGTGATACCACGGTCGAAAGTTGACCCAACGATGTCGCGTAAGCCAGTCAGCAAGATGGAGCGCGACATTGAGGATCGGTATTACGCGATTAAGGTGGCCATGAAAGCGCTGCTCGACCAGCGTCTGATCGGGAGAGAGCGTGAGGTAAATAGCCATAACTGGCATTTCCTGTGCCATGTTAACGGTGACGAGCCTACGCTTTACCAGGTCAACGCTGGCAAGTTTATCTACGACATGTCGGCGCAGGAACTAGCTGACCTGCTTGAGGCAGTGCAGGCCATTCTCGATGACCACTTGCTGGAAGGTGGCGAGCAAAACCTCTGGGCGATGGATTACGTCGTCGCAGAAGCGCAGCGCGGCACGCTGGAGGCCTTCAACAACCTCTCGCAACAGTCGCAGGTGTACGCCAGTCAGACGACGCTAAAGCAGCTTTTAAGCAGCCCAGGACACCTTAATCAGGTGGCGGCGGCCAGGCTGACAACCTTTAGTGACTGGAAGGTCATCAGCGACACTGCCCGCGGCGATTTAACCAACATCATCACCGATGCGGTCGCGCGTGGGGTTAATCCTCGCGAGACGGCCAGCGTCATCAGCAAGCGTCTCGATGTGTCCATGTCGAAGGCAAAGACTATCGCTCAAACTGAACAGGTCGGCGCGCTACGGCAGGCACAATGGAATGAAACGGACTGGGCTGCTGACCGGCTGGGGCTGAATACCGGACTGCTGTGGTTGTCGGCACTCAAACCAACAACGCGCACCTGGCACGCCAGCCGTCACGGCAAGGTCTACACCACCGAAGAGGTGCGGGACTTCTACGCCGAGAACGGCAACCGGTACAACTGTTACTGCAGCCAGATTCCGGTGCTGCTCAACGACGACGGCAGCATATTTAACGAAGGGCTGGCTGATAAGTTGGCGAAAGAGCGTAAAGATTGGAATAAAAAAGGCGATAATAAACCTCAACATTCAACGGAGGTTATATGAGCCATAGCATCAAGCAAGTGAAGTTCGACTGGAAGGAAATGTTTAAGACAGATATGGAGATTGCTTTCAAGGTCACGTGTGTGATTACTTTAGAAAACGATGTATCTGTTGAAGCTAGTGAAATCCTTAAAATGCACAAGGGCCTTGTAATGCCAGTTTCAAACGGTCAACAATCAGGCGTTAACGCGATTGAAATGCAGGCTCTAAACAATGCCAGAAATATTTTAAACACACTTATAAATTAAAATACACCTCGTATTGTTATCGGCCCAGTAATTAACTGGGCTTTTTTATTGCCCGAAATCCACAAATGAGGACGCAACGTGAAGCTATCCAGCATCCATGTTAAATCCCTCGCCATCAATGCCTCCAACATCTCAACGACCACCATCAACGGTCAGGAACACTACGTCATTCGTGGTGCGGTCCCGATCGTCGATGACATCGTGATGAATGGCGGCCTGTACCCGGCGGAGGAGATTAACAACAGCTACCAGACGATGGAGCGCAAGTTAATGCCGATCGGCCACCCGATGGTGAACGGCAAATACGTTAGCGCCAACGACCCGCAGGCTGTCAACGATTACTACGCCGGGGCGTGGGCTCAGAACGTCAGCAAGGCCAACGACAAGGTCGTGATGGACGTTTACGTCAATAAGGCTGTGGCAGATACCAAACCTGACGGTAAGCGCCTTATTCAGCGCCTGGACGACATGATTAGCGGCAATAACGCCGAACCGATTCATGTTTCCACCGGTCTGCTGCTGAACAAAGAGCAAAAGGCAGGTGAGTCGAAGCAGAAGAAGTACTCCTGGGTCGCTCACAACATGCAGTTCGACCACATTGCGATCCTGCTCGACGAGCCCGGCGCCGGTACGCCGGATGAAGGCGTCGGCATGTTCGTCAACGCTGACGGGCAGGAGGCCGATGTTGAATCGACGAGCCTCATCGATGCCGCCAACAGCATGAAAGACGGCTGGTGGAACAAAGTGAAGTTCTTCATCAGCAACGCTTCAGAGATGTCATTTGACGATATCTACCAGGCGTTGCGCATGTCCATCAAGCAGGACGACAAAAAATGGCGCTATCGTCGAGCAGGAAGCGGAGAACCCAAACAAGCTTGAGATAGTAGGATTCCGTAACGAGTACCAGGCTCGGGAGAGGGCGTTACGAGAAACAAAGCGTCTGATTTACTCACGGGTGAAGATGAACGCCAAGGTGTTCGAGGATGGGATCATTCAGGTCGGCAGCGTTATTCAGATGCCGGACATCTACGACAGCAACCAGCAACAGGGGTACATCACCGGTCGCACCGGAAATAACTTCGATACGAGCGAACCAATCAAGTTTACCGGAACGATGTATGTTCTGGTTACTGACAGTATGGGAAACCCGACACTACGTTATCCGGCAACGGCACGCAGCGACACTAAATACGGCTTCATTGCAGCAATACCCTCCATTCAGCTCAATATATGGAACGGAGACACCGTACAGCTCCCGTCGCGATATCTAATAGCCACTGTGGAGGAACTGGACAGCCAGCTGTGGACAGTCAACAGCATCAAACCCAACACAGATAACACTGTATCTCTGACCGTCGCAGAGTACAGCGACTCAGTCTACGAATAAGACCTTATCCAAATAACACAACCCGGCCACAGCGCCGGGTTTTTTATGGAAAAAATATGAGCACTACACCAACTAACCAGCCAGTTCCGAGCGAAAAACCGCAAGATCTGAAATTCAACGCCGGGAAAATTGATGAGTTTGTTACGTCAATGGCCCAGCAGTACATCGATCGTTTTGGGAATGCTCATTACACGATTGAAGGTCTTAAGCAGTTAACACTCCAGCAGATCTACAATCTCGGCTGGAATCTGGCGGGAACATTTCAGGGCGGTGGGACCGTTACTGCTGCTGGTGATGTACTGCAGGATACGTCGACAAATGTCTGGTACCGATGGGACGACCTGACAACATTGCCAAAAACGGTTCCGGCGGGCTCTACGCCAGAATCATCAGGTGGGACAGGTGAAGGAAAATGGCAGCCAGTAGATATCAGTGATGTCTTGAGAAAAGATTTAGCGGCAGGGACAGGCTCCCTTCTTGTAGGATACGATCTCAACCAGCCATCATCACAACTTACCAAGGTAGACAGAAAGCTCAGAAACTCTATCGATTTGGCTGCTGATTTTGTTCCTGGCGGGGTAATTACAGGTCAACCAGATCTGACTACAAACCTACAGGCTGCTATTGTGGCCGCGCACACTTTAGGAATTCCAGAGGTAACAGTCGTTGGTGATTTCTATATCTCAGATATGGTGTTGCTATATCCTGGTGTAACCATTGTTGGTGGAGGGTATGACAAAACATTTATCAGAGCCACTAACAGCTTTCCTGCTGGCGGAACAATGATCCGCGGCATACGCCCATCGGGATGGGGGCCGGGTGCTCACAATATGGGGATTCGTGATGTTTACCTGGTAGGGAGAAATGCAAAAGATATTAATGCTATTGATATCAATGATGCTTCTTACCCCAGATTTACCCGTGTCAGAATGAGCCTATTTAACAATGCACTATCCATTAATAAGTGGATTGATGATACTCGCGTAACTACCGATGGAGTCATCACATACCCTAACGCTGTTGATACATCTGCAGGAGGACAATGTTACTTCGGAATAGTAGAGCAATGTTATGCCGGTGACAGTGTTCGATGTGTTAATTTTAACGGATATGTAAACAGATGGACCTTTATAAGCAACACGTGGACAGCAAGCGATCTTGCTTACAATTTCAGTAACCCTCGCGGGGTGTATGAAACTAATACCTTCATGACCTGCAATATTGAAAGTGTTGGTAGTGCTTTTGAGTGGTTTTTCTCGATAAACTCTCCTTATCATAACGTTTGGATAAACACCAGTATTGATAACGGCAACCCAGCAATAACGTGTCAGGCAAAAGATGGAGGTCGTCAGACTTTTATTGGCCTTGCACTTTTTCCTTATGGGAACCCAAGTCTTGTTAACTGGATCAACGTGAATCCAAATGGTCATCGCAGTACTGTATTAGGTACTGACAACGGCGAAGACATTCCTGATAACCAACTGAAAACACAAGTAAGGGAAGAGTTTCACACTCTGGTTGGCGTGTTCAACAAGGTCTGGGGCAGTGCGACGATTAACACTACAGTTGTAGGAAGTGGCGGAACAGTTACAACATCAGTTTCTGTTCCTGGTTTGAAGAGTGGTAGCGCAGTTATGTGGAGCATGGGACATTTATATGCAGGGCTCATTGTTCAGGTTTCATCTGCTGCTAACTCTGCAAATGTACAGCTTGTTAATGTTGGCTCCACAGATATTGCTGTAAATACAACAATCGAGATAACTGGAATGAGCAAAAGTTTCTTATGATAAACCTTCCGTAAATTAAATGGCTTTATGAGGCAGTTGTTTAACAACATTCTCATAAAGCCAGAAAACCTATTCCTTTCTAATATTTTGATAAAATCCCTTCCATGGGCCTACTCACATATAATCTCACAAACTAAATTGCACTTGTGTTTTTTATCATGATGGTTTTAAGCATCATCCTAGCAAATCTCACGAAAAACACTTCTACTGTATAGTAGAGAATGGTTGAAATAAATATTGAAGCCAGCAATATTAGATATAAATTAGAAAAACCGTGAGCCTGAGAGTAGAGAGAACCAGGAATTATACCGGTTGGTAATATGTTCATGACAAGAGCATGCGTAAGATATAACGAATAAGAAATATTACCAAAATAGCTTAGTGTTGGTGAGTAGTTAACCTTGCATGTCTTCTCAAAAAGAACTAATGCCAATAACAGAATTGCCGCATATACACCACAACTTAAAGGACCGTGACCACCATTGTATCCAGTAACATAGAAATATGAAAATAAAGCTATGGCTATAATCGCAGCAATTCGTGTGTAGTTATTGCTTATATTTATTTTAGTTGAAGCATAAATTTTATAAATAACCATCCCAATAATAAATTCAAAGAACATGGGAGATGATAAAACTCTGGCCATTCCTAACCAAATACTATGCTCTTGATTTGATGCAATAGTTATGCTTGAATAGCCACTAAAGTTAACACTTCCATTAAAATAAAGGTTTGTACCTAATACAATAGATGCAATTAATAACATGCAAATATACCCTCTATATTTCCATGATAAAGCCAAGGATATGTAGAAAAGCATATAGAAGATGATCTCAAACATCAATGTCCATGCTGTGAATATAATTGTATACCCAAACCAAGGAGCCTCTGAGAACAAGTCAAGATTTATGAATAACAAAGATTTTAGTAAGTTTACATCAAACGGTCTTCCCTGAAGGAATACCAAGGCAAATAAGCAGACCAAATAAACAGGGTAAATTCTAAACAATCTTTTAATTATGAATGAGAAAGACGACTTATCCTTCTCAGTTGATAGCATAATAACAAATCCGCTTATCATGAAAAATAAGTCAACACCAATATAACCATTCCCAAAAAGCAATTCACCTAGATTGCTTTGAGCATATACATTACTAATTTCGCCTCTTGCATGGTAAAGTACCACCAAAAGCGAGGCAATACCTCTCAAATACTGCAATGATAATAGCATGAGCATACTCTTAATGAGTTAAGATAAACCTTTATAATTTATCATGGATTGTAATTATGTGTCTATTAATTAATAATTTACAGC
>NZ_MVFY01000026.1 GCF_002042885.1 Citrobacter portucalensis | reverse complement strand
GTCCGCAGTTCTACTTCCGTACTACTGACGTGACTGGTACCATCGAACTGCCGGAAGGCGTAGAGATGGTAATGCCGGGCGACAACATCAAAATGGTTGTTACCCTGATCCACCCAATCGCGATGGATGACGGTCTGCGTTTCGCAATCCGTGAAGGCGGCCGTACTGTTGGTGCGGGCGTTGTTGCCAAAGTAATGAGCTAATTGCCGAATAACATTTGACGCAATGCGCAATAAAAGGGCATCATTTGATGCCCTTTTTGCACGCTTTCACACCAGAACCTGGCTCATCAGTGATTTTTTTTGTCATAATCATTGCTGAGACAGGCTCTGAAGAGGGCGTTTAGTCCGAAACGCACCAGAGCATTTCGGTTTGGATCGCCTCGCTTACGCGGGGTGAAAATGTTTGTAGAATACTTCTGACAGGTTGGTTTATGA
This sequence comes from Citrobacter portucalensis, assembly GCF_002042885.1. Taxonomy (GTDB): domain Bacteria; phylum Pseudomonadota; class Gammaproteobacteria; order Enterobacterales; family Enterobacteriaceae; genus Citrobacter; species Citrobacter portucalensis. The sequence continues at coordinate 32,073 of NZ_MVFY01000026.1, read as the reverse complement.
GTGCGAATACCGAAGCTCAAGGAAGCGGGCGCGGCCTGGAAGCGATGAAGTGGGTTGTTGTCGCTGTATTGCTGCTTGTAGCTATCGTTGGCAACTACCTCTATCGTGACATGATGCTGCCGCTGCGTGCGCTGGCCGTAGTGATTCTGATTGCCGCAGCGGGTGGTGTCGCGCTGTTGACAACAAAAGGTAAAGCGACCGTTGCTTTTGCCCGTGAAGCGAGAACCGAAGTCCGTAAGGTCATTTGGCCAACTCGCCAGGAAACATTGCACACCACATTAATTGTGGCTGCGGTTACCGCAGTAATGTCACTGATCCTGTGGGGACTGGATGGTATTCTGGTTCGCCTGGTATCCTTTATCACTGGCCTGAGGTTCTAAGATGTCTGAAGCCCCTAAAAAGCGCTGGTACGTCGTTCAGGCGTTTTCCGGTTTTGAAGGCCGCGTAGCCACGTCGCTGCGCGAATATATCAAGTTACAAAATATGGAAGAACTGTTTGGCGAAGTCATGGTGCCGACCGAAGAAGTGGTCGAAATCCGTGGTGGCCAGCGTCGCAAGAGCGAACGTAAATTCTTCCCGGGCTATGTACTGGTCCAGATGGTGATGAATGACGCAAGCTGGCACCTGGTACGCAGCGTGCCGCGTGTGATGGGCTTTATCGGCGGTACATCTGACCGTCCGGCGCCGATCAGCGACAAAGAAGTTGATGCGATCATGAACCGTCTGCAGCAGGTTGGCGATAAACCGCGTCCGAAAACGATGTTTGAGCCAGGTGAAATGGTTCGCGTTAGTGACGGTCCGTTTGCTGACTTTAACGGCGTGGTTGAAGAAGTGGACTACGAGAAGTCCCGCCTGAAAGTCTCTGTTTCTATCTTCGGTCGTGCGACTCCGGTAGAACTGGACTTTGCCCAGGTAGAAAAAGCCTAAACAGCGATCAAAAAAGCGGCGATTTAATCGTTGCACAAGGCGCGAGATTGGAATACAATTTCGCGCCTTTTGTTTTTATGGGCCCTGTCCGTAAAACGAATTTAATCACGGGGAGCCTCCTTGAGGCGCTATAACCCAACTAGAGGAATTTAGAATGGCTAAGAAAGTCCAGGCCTACGTCAAGCTGCAAGTTGCAGCTGGTATGGCTAACCCGAGTCCGCCGGTAGGTCCAGCACTGGGTCAACAAGGCGTGAACATCATGGAATTCTGCAAAGCGTTCAACGCAAAAACTGATTCCATGGAAAAAGGTCTGCCGATCCCGGTTGTTATCACCGTTTACGCTGACCGTTCTTTCACTTTCGTTACCAAAACGCCTCCGGCAGCAGTTCTGCTGAAGAAAGCGGCTGGTATCAAGTCTGGTTCCGGCAAGCCGAACAAAGACAAAGTGGGTAAAATTTCCCGCGCTCAGCTGCAGGAAATCGCGCAGACCAAAGCTGCCGACATGACTGGTTCCGACATTGAAGCGATGACTCGCTCCATTGAAGGTACTGCACGTTCCATGGGCCTGGTAGTGGAGGACTAAGAAATGGCTAAACTGACCAAGCGTATGCGCGTGATCCGTGACAAAGTTGATGCAACTAAACAGTATGACATCAACGAAGCTATCGCTCTGCTGAAAGAGCTGGCCACTGCTAAATTCGTAGAAAGCGTAGACGTTGCCGTTAACCTCGGCATCGACGCTCGTAAATCTGACCAGAACGTACGTGGTGCAACTGTACTGCCGCACGGTACTGGCCGTTCCGTTCGCGTAGCCGTATTTGCCCAGGGCGCAAACGCTGAAGCTGCTAAAGCTGCAGGCGCTGAGCTGGTAGGTATGGAAGATCTGGCTGACCAGATCAAGAAAGGCGAAATGAACTTTGACGTTGTTATTGCTTCCCCGGATGCAATGCGCGTTGTTGGCCAGCTGGGTCAGGTTCTGGGCCCGCGTGGCCTGATGCCAAACCCGAAAGTTGGTACTGTAACCCCTAACGTTGCTGAAGCGGTTAAGAACGCTAAAGCAGGTCAGGTTCGTTACCGTAACGACAAAAACGGCATCATCCACACCACCATCGGTAAAGTGGATTTTGACGCTGACAAACTGAAAGAAAACCTGGAATCTCTGCTGGTTGCGCTGAAAAAAGCGAAACCGACTCAGGCTAAAGGCGTGTACATCAAGAAAGTTAGCATCTCCACCACCATGGGTGCTGGTGTTGCCGTTGATCAGTCCGGTCTGACTGCGACTGTGGCGAACTAATATTCGCCTTTACGTGGGCGGTGATTTTGTCTACAATCTTACCCCCACGTTTCTGTTTAAATAAACAGAACTCTATGCGAGTCATTTGAATTGTAGCAAGGCAGCAATTGAGTGAATCGCCGGGAGTGTAGTTAACTACATGACCGGTGTGAACGAGAGCAGCTAACGCGGTTACAGTTCAAAGGGCGAAGTCATAGACAAGATTTGTTCGTTGGAGCCTGGCCTATCCAGGCCTCCGTCGAAGACCGCAGGTGTTTCGTAAGAAACTTAATGCCCTGCGTAGACGGTGACAGAACGCTAAGATTATTTCTGATACTCTGGCTTGTTTCTGCTCACCGTATTTAGACGCTCTTTCCGTTGGGGAGAGTGAAGTGAGTTCCGGAACATGAGTTCCGGCAAACATCCAGGAGCAAAGCTAATGGCTTTAAATCTTCAAGACAAACAAGCGATTGTTGCTGAAGTCAGCGAAGTAGCCAAAGGCGCGCTGTCTGCAGTAGTTGCGGATTCCCGTGGCGTAACTGTAGATAAAATGACTGAACTGCGTAAAGCAGGTCGTGAAGCTGGCGTATACATGCGTGTTGTTCGTAACACCCTGCTGCGCCGCGTCGTTGAAGGTACTCAGTTCGAGTGCCTGAAAGACACGTTTGTTGGTCCGACCCTGATTGCATACTCTATGGAACACCCGGGCGCTGCTGCTCGTCTGTTCAAAGAGTTCGCGAAAGCGAATGCAAAATTTGAGGTCAAAGCCGCAGCCTTTGAAGGTGAATTGATCCCGGCATCGCAAATCGATCGCCTGGCAACTCTGCCGACCTACGAAGAAGCAATTGCACGCCTGATGGCAACCATGAAAGAAGCTTCGGCTGGCAAACTGGTTCGTACTCTGGCTGCTGTACGCGATGCGAAAGAAGCTGCTTAATCGCAGTTATCTTTCTCAAGCATCTGCTTACGTATAAACTTATTCTGATTTTCAGGAACAATTTAAATGTCTATCACTAAAGATCAAATCATTGAAGCAGTATCCGCTATGTCCGTAATGGACGTTGTAGAACTGATCTCTGCAATGGAAGAAAAATTCGGTGTTTCCGCTGCTGCTGCTGTAGCTGTAGCTGCTGGCCCGGCTGAAGCTGCTGAAGAAAAAACTGAATTCGACGTAATTCTGAAAGCTGCTGGCGCCAACAAAGTTGCTGTAATCAAAGCAGTACGTGGCGCAACTGGCCTGGGTCTGAAAGAAGCTAAAGACCTGGTAGAATCTGCTCCGGCTGCCCTGAAAGAAGGCATCAGCAAAGACGACGCAGAAGCACTGAAAAAATCTCTGGAAGAAGCTGGCGCTGAAGTTGAAGTTAAATAAGCCAACTTTTCTGGTTGCAGCCTAAGAAATTAGGCTGATGGCTGGTGACTTTTTAGTCACCAGCCTTTTTGCGCTGTAAGGCGCCAGTAGCATTTCACACTGTTTGACTACTGCTGTGCCTTTCAATGCTTGTTTCTATCGACGTCTTAATATACTGCGACAGAGCATCAGTTCTGTGTAAATCGCAATGAAATGGTTTAAGCGTGATAGCAACAGGCATTGCGGAAAGTATTCGATTTTCCGGTCAACAAAATAGTGTTGCACAAACTGTCCCTTCGTCGGACAGATGGGTCGACTTGTCAGCGAGCTGAGGAACCCTAATGGTTTACTCCTATACCGAGAAAAAACGTATTCGTAAGGATTTTGGTAAACGTCCACAAGTGTTGGACATACCTTATCTCCTTTCTATCCAGCTTGACTCGTTTCAGAAGTTCATCGAGCAAGATCCTGAAGGGCAGTATGGTCTGGAAGCAGCTTTCCGTTCCGTTTTCCCGATTCAGAGCTACAGCGGTAATTCCGAGCTGCAATACGTCAGCTACCGCCTTGGCGAACCGGTGTTTGACGTTCAGGAATGTCAGATCCGTGGCGTGACCTATTCCGCACCGCTGCGCGTAAAACTGCGTCTGGTGATCTACGAGCGCGAAGCGCCGGAAGGCACCGTAAAAGACATTAAAGAACAAGAAGTCTACATGGGCGAAATTCCGCTCATGACTGACAACGGTACCTTTGTAATCAATGGTACTGAGCGTGTTATCGTTTCTCAGCTGCACCGTAGTCCTGGCGTCTTCTTTGACTCCGACAAAGGTAAAACCCACTCTTCGGGTAAAGTGCTGTATAACGCGCGCATCATCCCTTACCGTGGTTCCTGGCTGGACTTCGAATTCGATCCGAAGGACAACCTGTTCGTACGTATTGACCGTCGCCGTAAACTGCCTGCGACCATTATTCTGCGTGCACTGAACTACACCACTGAGCAGATCCTTGACCTGTTCTTTGAAAAAGTTGTTTTCGAAATTCGCGACAACAAGCTGCAGATGGAACTGGTGCCGGAACGCCTGCGTGGTGAAACCGCCTCCTTTGACATTGAAGCTAACGGCAAAGTCTACGTCGAAAAAGGCCGTCGCATCACTGCGCGCCACATTCGCCAACTGGAAAAAGACGATATCAAACATATCGAAGTTCCGGTTGAATACATTGCTGGTAAAGTTGCGGCTAAAGACTACGTTGACGAATCTACTGGCGAGCTGATCTGCGCAGCTAACATGGAGCTGAGCCTGGATCTGCTGGCTAAGCTGAGCCAATCTGGTCACAAGCGTATCGAAACGCTGTTCACTAACGATCTGGATCACGGTCCGTACATTTCTGAAACTGTACGTGTTGACCCAACCAACGATCGTCTGAGCGCACTGGTAGAAATCTACCGCATGATGCGTCCTGGTGAGCCGCCGACTCGTGAAGCTGCTGAAAGCCTGTTCGAGAACCTGTTCTTCTCCGAAGACCGCTATGACCTGTCTGCGGTTGGTCGTATGAAGTTCAACCGTTCTCTGCTGCGCGACGAAATCGAAGGTTCCGGTATCCTGAGCAAAGACGACATCATCGAAGTGATGAAGAAGCTCATCGATATCCGTAACGGTAAAGGCGAAGTCGATGATATCGACCACCTCGGCAACCGTCGTATCCGTTCCGTAGGCGAAATGGCGGAAAACCAGTTCCGCGTTGGCCTGGTACGTGTTGAGCGTGCGGTGAAAGAGCGTCTGTCTCTGGGCGATCTGGATACTCTGATGCCTCAGGATATGATCAACGCCAAGCCGATTTCTGCAGCAGTGAAAGAGTTCTTTGGTTCCAGCCAGCTGTCTCAGTTTATGGACCAGAACAACCCGCTGTCTGAGATTACGCACAAACGTCGTATCTCCGCACTCGGCCCAGGCGGTCTGACCCGTGAACGCGCAGGCTTCGAAGTTCGAGACGTACACCCGACTCACTACGGTCGCGTATGTCCAATCGAAACGCCTGAAGGTCCGAACATCGGTCTGATCAACTCCCTGTCCGTGTATGCACAGACTAACGAATACGGCTTCCTCGAGACTCCGTACCGTAAAGTGACCGACGGTGTTGTAACTGACGAAATTCATTACCTGTCTGCTATCGAAGAAGGCAACTACGTTATCGCTCAGGCGAACTCCAACCTGGATGACGAAGGCCACTTTGTAGAAGATCTGGTTACCTGCCGTAGCAAAGGCGAATCCAGCTTGTTCAGCCGCGACCAGGTTGACTACATGGACGTATCCACCCAGCAGGTGGTATCCGTCGGTGCGTCCCTGATCCCGTTCCTGGAACACGATGACGCCAACCGTGCATTGATGGGTGCGAACATGCAACGTCAGGCGGTTCCGACTCTGCGCGCTGATAAGCCGCTGGTTGGTACCGGTATGGAACGTGCTGTTGCCGTTGACTCCGGTGTTACTGCAGTTGCTAAACGTGGCGGTACTGTTCAGTACGTGGATGCTTCCCGTATCGTTATCAAAGTTAACGAAGACGAGATGTACCCGGGCGAAGCAGGTATCGACATTTATAACCTGACCAAATACACCCGTTCTAACCAGAACACCTGCATCAACCAGATGCCTTGCGTATCTCTGGGCGAGCCGGTTGAACGTGGTGATGTGTTGGCAGACGGTCCGTCCACCGACCTCGGTGAACTGGCGCTGGGTCAGAACATGCGCGTGGCATTCATGCCATGGAATGGTTACAACTTCGAAGACTCCATCCTCGTATCCGAGCGTGTTGTCCAGGAAGACCGTTTCACCACCATCCATATTCAGGAACTGGCATGTGTGTCCCGTGACACCAAGCTGGGGCCAGAAGAGATCACCGCTGACATCCCGAACGTGGGTGAAGCTGCGCTCTCCAAACTGGATGAATCCGGTATCGTTTATATCGGTGCGGAAGTGACCGGTGGCGACATTCTGGTTGGTAAGGTAACGCCGAAAGGTGAAACCCAGCTGACGCCAGAAGAGAAGCTGCTGCGTGCGATCTTCGGTGAGAAAGCGTCTGACGTTAAAGACTCTTCTCTGCGCGTGCCAAACGGTGTTTCCGGTACGATTATCGACGTTCAGGTCTTTACTCGCGATGGCGTAGAAAAAGACAAACGTGCGCTGGAAATCGAAGAGATGCAGCTGAAGCAGGCGAAAAAAGACCTGTCTGAAGAGCTGCAGATCCTCGAAGCTGGCCTGTTCAGCCGTATCTACGCTGTGCTGGTTTCCGGTGGTGTTGAAGCTGAGAAGCTCGACAAACTGCCGCGCGACCGCTGGTTAGAACTCGGCCTGACCGACGAAGAGAAACAGAATCAGCTGGAACAACTGGCTGAGCAGTACGACGAACTGAAACACGAATTCGAGAAAAAACTCGAAGCGAAACGTCGTAAAATCACTCAGGGCGACGATCTGGCACCGGGCGTGCTGAAGATTGTTAAGGTGTATCTGGCGGTTAAACGTCGGATCCAGCCTGGTGATAAGATGGCAGGTCGTCACGGTAACAAGGGTGTAATCTCTAAGATCAACCCGATCGAAGATATGCCACACGATGCTAACGGTACGCCGGTAGATATCGTACTGAACCCGCTGGGCGTACCATCGCGTATGAACATCGGTCAGATCCTTGAAACCCACCTGGGTATGGCTGCAAAAGGTATCGGCGATAAGATCAACGCCATGCTGAAACAGCAGCAAGAAGTCGCGAAACTGCGCGAATTCATCCAGCGTGCTTACGATCTGGGTTCAGATGTTCGTCAGAAAGTTGACCTGAATACCTTCAGCGATGAAGAAGTTCTGCGTCTGGCTGAAAACCTGAAAAAAGGTATGCCGATCGCAACGCCGGTTTTCGACGGTGCGAAAGAGTCTGAAATCAAGGAACTGTTACAGCTGGGTGGCCTGCCGACTTCCGGTCAGATCACACTGTTCGACGGTCGTACCGGTGAGCAATTCGAGCGCCAGGTTACCGTTGGCTACATGTACATGCTGAAACTGAACCACCTGGTTGATGACAAGATGCATGCGCGTTCTACCGGTTCTTACAGCCTGGTTACTCAGCAGCCGCTGGGTGGTAAGGCGCAGTTCGGTGGTCAGCGCTTCGGGGAGATGGAAGTGTGGGCGCTGGAAGCATATGGCGCAGCATACACCCTGCAGGAAATGCTCACCGTTAAGTCTGATGACGTGAACGGTCGTACTAAGATGTATAAAAACATCGTGGACGGCAACCATCAGATGGAACCAGGCATGCCGGAATCCTTCAACGTACTGTTGAAAGAGATTCGTTCGCTGGGTATCAACATCGAGCTGGAAGACGAGTAACTCTCGATCAAACAGGTCACTGGTGCTGGCGTAACAGCCAGCGCCAGATTGTGCTAACTCCGACGGGAGCAAATCCGTGAAAGATTTATTAAAGTTTCTGAAAGCGCAGACTAAAACCGAAGAGTTTGATGCGATCAAAATTGCTCTGGCCTCGCCAGACATGATCCGTTCATGGTCTTTCGGTGAAGTTAAGAAGCCGGAAACCATTAACTACCGTACGTTCAAACCTGAACGTGACGGCCTTTTCTGCGCCCGTATCTTTGGGCCGGTAAAAGACTATGAGTGCCTGTGCGGTAAGTACAAGCGCCTGAAACACCGTGGTGTGATCTGTGAGAAGTGCGGCGTTGAAGTGACCCAGACCAAAGTACGCCGTGAGCGTATGGGCCACATCGAGCTGGCGTCTCCGACCGCTCACATCTGGTTCCTGAAATCTCTGCCGTCCCGTATCGGTTTGCTGCTCGATATGCCGCTGCGCGATATCGAACGTGTACTGTACTTCGAATCCTATGTTGTTATCGAAGGCGGTATGACTAACCTGGAACGTCAACAGATTCTGACTGAAGAGCAGTATCTGGACGCGCTGGAAGAGTTCGGTGACGAATTCGACGCGAAGATGGGTGCGGAAGCTATTCAGGCCCTGCTGAAGAGCATGGATCTGGAGCAAGAGTGTGAAACTCTGCGCGAAGAGCTGAACGAAACCAACTCCGAAACCAAGCGTAAGAAGCTGACCAAGCGTATCAAACTGCTGGAAGCTTTCGTACAGTCTGGCAACAAGCCAGAGTGGATGATCCTGACCGTTCTGCCGGTTCTGCCGCCAGATCTGCGTCCGCTGGTTCCGCTGGATGGTGGTCGTTTCGCAACATCGGATCTGAACGATCTGTATCGTCGCGTTATCAACCGTAACAACCGTCTGAAGCGTCTGCTGGATCTGGCTGCGCCGGACATCATCGTACGCAACGAAAAACGTATGCTGCAGGAAGCGGTTGACGCCCTGCTGGATAACGGTCGTCGCGGTCGTGCGATCACCGGTTCTAACAAACGTCCTCTGAAATCTTTGGCCGACATGATCAAAGGTAAGCAGGGTCGTTTCCGTCAGAACCTGCTCGGTAAGCGTGTTGACTACTCCGGTCGTTCTGTAATCACCGTAGGTCCATACCTGCGTCTGCATCAGTGCGGTCTGCCGAAGAAAATGGCACTGGAACTGTTCAAACCGTTCATCTACGGCAAGCTGGAACTGCGTGGCCTGGCCACCACCATCAAAGCCGCTAAGAAAATGGTTGAGCGTGAAGAAGCTGTCGTTTGGGATATCCTGGACGAAGTTATCCGCGAACACCCGGTACTGCTGAACCGTGCACCAACACTGCACCGTCTGGGTATCCAGGCATTTGAACCGGTACTGATCGAAGGTAAAGCTATCCAGCTGCACCCGCTGGTTTGTGCGGCATATAACGCCGACTTCGATGGTGACCAGATGGCTGTTCACGTACCGCTGACGCTGGAAGCCCAGCTCGAAGCGCGTGCGCTGATGATGTCTACCAACAACATCCTGTCTCCGGCGAACGGCGAACCTATCATCGTTCCGTCTCAGGACGTTGTATTGGGTCTGTACTACATGACCCGTGACTGTGTTAACGCCAAAGGCGAAGGCATGGTGCTGACTGGCCCGAAAGAAGCTGAGCGTATCTATCGCGCAGGTCTGGCCTCTCTGCATGCGCGCGTTAAAGTGCGTATCACCGAATATGAAAAAGATGAAAACGGCGAATTCGTTGCGAAAACCAGCCTGAAAGACACGACCGTTGGCCGTGCCATTCTGTGGATGATCGTACCGAAAGGTCTGCCTTTCTCCATCGTCAATCAGGCGCTGGGCAAGAAAGCTATCTCCAAAATGCTGAACACCTGTTACCGCATTCTGGGCCTGAAGCCGACCGTTATCTTCGCTGACCAGACAATGTACACCGGCTTTGCATATGCAGCGCGTTCAGGTGCATCTGTTGGTATTGATGACATGGTCATCCCAGAGAAGAAACACGAGATCATCTCTGAAGCGGAAGCTGAAGTTGCTGAGATCCAGGAGCAGTTCCAGTCTGGTCTGGTAACCGCAGGCGAACGCTATAACAAAGTTATCGATATCTGGGCTGCGGCGAACGATCGTGTATCCAAAGCGATGATGGATAACCTGCAAACCGAAACCGTTATTAACCGTGACGGCGTAGAAGAGCAGCAGGTTTCCTTCAACAGCATCTACATGATGGCCGACTCCGGTGCGCGTGGTTCTGCAGCACAGATTCGTCAGCTGGCCGGTATGCGTGGTCTGATGGCGAAGCCAGATGGCTCCATCATCGAAACGCCAATCACCGCGAACTTCCGTGAAGGTCTGAACGTACTCCAGTACTTCATCTCTACTCACGGTGCTCGTAAAGGTCTGGCGGATACCGCACTGAAAACAGCGAACTCCGGTTATCTGACTCGTCGTCTGGTTGACGTCGCGCAGGACCTGGTTGTTACTGAAGACGATTGCGGCACTCTGGAAGGCATCACCATGACCCCGGTTATCGAGGGTGGTGATGTTAAAGAGCCGCTGCGCGATCGCGTTCTGGGTCGTGTAACTGCTGAAGACGTTCTGAAGCCGGGTACGGCGGATATTCTGGTTCCACGCAACACGCTGCTGCACGAACAGTGGTGTGATCTGCTGGAAGAGAACTCCGTTGACTCCGTTAAAGTCCGTTCCGTTGTATCTTGTGACACTGACTTTGGTGTATGTGCGCACTGCTATGGTCGTGACCTGGCGCGTGGCCACATCATCAACAAAGGTGAAGCAATCGGCGTTATCGCGGCACAGTCCATCGGTGAACCGGGTACACAGCTGACGATGCGTACGTTCCACATCGGTGGTGCGGCATCTCGTGCGGCTGCTGAATCCAGCATCCAGGTGAAAAACAAAGGTAGCATCCGTCTGAGCAACGCGAAGTCGGTTGTGAACTCCAGCGGTAAACTGGTTATCACCTCACGTAACACCGAACTGAAACTGATCGACGAATTCGGCCGTACCAAAGAAAGCTATAAAGTGCCTTACGGCTCCGTTATGGCGAAAGGTGATGGCGAACAGGTTGCTGGCGGCGAAACCGTAGCAAACTGGGATCCGCACACCATGCCGGTTATCACCGAAGTGAGTGGTTTCGTCCGCTTCACTGACATGATCGACGGCCAGACCATTACTCGTCAGACCGACGAGCTGACCGGTCTGTCTTCTCTGGTGGTTCTGGATTCTGCAGAGCGTACTGCGGGTGGTAAAGACCTGCGTCCGGCACTGAAAATTGTTGATGCTCAGGGCAACGACGTTCTGATCCCAGGCACCGATATGCCTGCTCAGTACTTCCTGCCGGGTAAAGCGATTGTTCAGCTGGAAGATGGCGTACAGATCAGCTCTGGTGACACCCTGGCGCGTGTTCCGCAGGAATCCGGCGGTACCAAGGATATCACCGGTGGTCTGCCGCGCGTTGCGGACCTGTTCGAAGCACGTCGTCCGAAAGAGCCGGCAATCCTGGCTGAAATCAGCGGCATCATTTCCTTCGGTAAAGAAACCAAAGGTAAACGTCGTCTGGTTATCACCCCGGTAGACGGTAGCGAACCGTACGAAGAGATGATTCCGAAATGGCGTCAGCTCAACGTGTTCGAAGGTGAACGTGTAGAACGTGGTGACGTGGTTTCCGACGGTCCGGAAGCGCCGCACGATATCCTGCGTCTGCGTGGTGTGCATGCTGTAACTCGTTACATTGTTAACGAAGTTCAGGACGTATACCGTCTGCAGGGTGTTAAGATTAACGATAAACACATCGAAGTTATCGTTCGTCAGATGCTGCGTAAAGCCACCATCGAAAGCGCTGGTAGCTCCGACTTCCTGGAAGGCGAGCAGGTTGAATACTCCCGCGTCAAGATCGCAAACCGCGAGCTGGAAGCGAACGGCAAAGTGGGTGCAACGTTCTCCCGCGATCTGCTGGGTATCACCAAAGCGTCTCTGGCAACCGAGTCCTTCATCTCTGCAGCATCGTTCCAGGAAACCACGCGTGTCCTGACCGAAGCAGCTGTTGCAGGTAAACGTGATGAACTGCGCGGTCTGAAAGAGAACGTCATCGTGGGTCGTCTGATCCCGGCAGGTACTGGTTATGCGTACCACCAGGATCGTATGCGCCGTCGCGCAGCGGGCGAACTGCCAGCTGCACCGCAGGTAACTGCTGAAGATGCGTCTGCCAGCCTGGCAGAACTGCTGAACGCAGGCCTGGGCGGTTCTGACAACGATTAATCGTTGCCGACCATAATAAAAAACCCGCTTCGGCGGGTTTTTTTATGTCTATGTTATTTCTGATGGCGTTTATCAGGTCTACGAAGCCATCCGGCAGTGTCATTAATTTATCGGTGGTAACCGCCGATAAAGCTCAATCATATCGCCGGCCAGATCCTGAATCACCATGGCATTCATCAGGTGGTCCTGCGAATGGACGGTGATGAGATTAACTGGTAGTTTGCCAGTTCCTTCGTCAATACCGATCAGCTGGGTCTGGATTTTATGCGCTTGTTTGACGTACTCGCGTGATTCCGTCATCGCTTGTTCTGCACCGGCGAAATCACCTTTACGCGCCAGTTGCAATGCCGTCAGGGCCTGGCTGCGTGCAGCGCCAGCATTTACCAATAACTCCATGATGATCGTTTCTAACTCTTCCATACCATCACTCCAGTAGTTTCAGCGCCTTATCCAGTACCGCATCGCCTTTCATCATGCCGTAATCCATCATGTCGATAACGGCGACCTTTTTGCCTAGTGGGTCGGCGATCGCCTGTAGCTTGGCCTGTTCATACTTAACCTGTGGACCGAGCAAAACGATATCCGCTGTAGCGATATTCTCTTCAAACTCGGCCACCGGGACGGCTTTGATAGTGACGTCGACGCCTTTTTTCTGGGCGGCATCTTTCATCCTTTGCACCAGCATGCTGGTGGACATTCCGGCGGCACAGCATAAAACGATGTTTTTCATAAGCAGTCTCGATCAACATGTGTGAGTTGATAATTATCGCGAGCCAGCTATAGCAACAACTGCTTTGCAACGATTGTGTGCAAGGCATCACAAAGAAAGCCGCTTTTTCTGAAACCGGTTACAAAAAGAGGCAGAACCCTGCGATCTGGACCAGGGCCAGCGGCTTTTTGACTCGCTTATCACATGCTGGAATATATAATTACTGTCAATAAATACATGTTATAAAAAACAGTATTGACAGCGTTTTTTAAACCCGTATGTTAATACTTAACAGCGGAGAAATTGTAGTTTGCTGTTAACGTAGTAAGTGTTAGTAGAGCTTGATTGGGGTTTGCGATAAAGGCCACGAAGTATTTTTTGTATGGGATAGTCGATGCTGAAAACGCTATTTTTTCACTTCGACAATGCTTTCAGGCCACGTAGTTGATATATCTAATCGCAAAAAGTCAGTAAAGCGCGATGATGTAACGCCATGATTTTATAGTAAATGTTTGTGGTTTCTGCTTTTCTGGTTATCACAAGGGAAATAAGGCAACGCATCAAAGAGTATATGTCGCGAGGGGAAGTGTACTTGTTTAGGTCACCAGTCTTGAGTTCTATTATCAAGCGGGTGGAATGTGTTTAACGGTAAATAGAGGAAAGCTTTAGTTAGTATTAATATCCAATATTATCTGTAGTAAACGTGTACATTTTAAAGTAGTACCATCAGCAGTATTAAATCGTTAAGTTTATTAATGTTAAATTTGAAGTGTGTAGTAACGTAAAGCCCTGACTGCAATAGTCGGGGCTTTTGTTCATTGTAGATCAAGCTGTTATCCAGGATGCTTAGCCGCGATGGTTCAACATTGCATCACTCAGTGGGTATTAAAAAAATTAATGCTTGCTTAATGATTAGAAGTAGGTCTACTATAGCGGCATCGGTTTGGAACACAGACCTTATGCAAGCAGTTTTAGTAAAGCAGTTCTCAGTTCAAGCGTTATCCTCAGATACTCTTCTTCATGAGCCTCCTCCCTAAGTGCCCCATAAGTTAATTTCTGCAAAACAGGCCATCTTCGCTGCATAAGCGGCTCAAAAACATGAAAGGAAGTATCTATGTCTAACAAAATGACTGGTTTAGTAAAATGGTTTAACTCTGATAAAGGCTTCGGCTTTATCACTCCTCAGGACGGTAGCAAGGATGTGTTTGTGCATTTCTCCGCTATCCAGAGTAACGATTTTAAAACGTTAGATGAAGGTCAAAAGGTGGAGTTCTCCGTGGAGAATGGCGCTAAAGGCCCGTCTGCTGTTAACGTTGTCGCGCTGTAATCGCCGATAATTTCACGAGCGCTTACGATAGCGATGAAGGCCAGAGCCCGAGCAGTTAAGTGTCAGTGAAGAAAAAACCCGCGAAAGCGGGTTTTTTTGTTTATGCGATTGCTCCTGACCTACGGTACCTGTGAAGCGCGCCCCAGATAGCTGTCCCAGTCTTTCCACACGGGCTGTAAACCCTGGGCCATGAGTGCTTCAGCAACGGCTTCTGGGCGACGATCGTCGTGCGGGGAGAACTGTTCCAGTTCGGGGTGGTTATCGGCATAACCACCGGGCTGGGTTTTTGAGAAGGCGCTGACGTTGTTGATCGCCAACGGGATCACATGGTCACGAAACCATGGCGATTCGCGGGTGGAGAGCGACAGCTCAATTTCTGGCGCCAGTAAACGAAACGCGCAAATGGTCTGGACCAACTGTCGCTCATCCATGATCGATGCAGGCTCAACGCCTCCGGTGCATGGGCGCAGGCGAGGGAAGGAGATAGAGTAACGGCTCTGCCAGTAATGCTGCTGCATCCATAGCAGATGTTCAGCCACCATATAGCAATCAACCCGCCAGCTGTCGGACAAACCAATCAACGCGCCAAGACCGATTTTGTCGATCCCTGCGCGGCCCAGCCTGTCCGGCGTTTCCAGGCGCCAGAAGAAATCCTGCTTTTTCCCTTTTAAATGGTGGCGAGCGTAAGTTGCCTCATGATAACTCTCCTGATACACCATCACGCCATCCAGCCCCAGCGTCTTCAGCTCTGCATATTCAGCCTCTGACAACGGCTGTACCTCCATCTGTAAAGAGGCGAACTGGCGGCGAATGGCAGGCAAATGGCGACGAAAGTAATCCATCCCCACTTTTGCCTGATGTTCACCGGTGACCAGCAGCAGATGCTCAAAACCCAGCTCACGGATAGCCGCACACTCCCGTGTTATCTCATCTTCGTCCAGCGTTTTGCGTTTGATACGGTTGCTCATCGAAAAACCACAGTAGGAGCAGTCGTTGGCGCAAAGGTTGGAGAGATACAACGGCACGTAAAAGCTCACCGTGTTACCAAAACGCTGACGGGTGAGCTTCTGCGCCCGCTGCGCCAGCGGCTCCAGATAATCGGCGGCGGCAGGAGAGAGCAATGCCATCAGATCGTCGCGACTAAGATGCGAAGCGTTGAGGGCGCGCTCTACGTCAGCGGCGGTTTTACCGTTGATGCGCAGGCGGATGTCATCCCAGTCCAGCTGCCGCCAGCGGTCGCTGAACGTTTTCATGCGAAGGCCTCCAGGAATCCGGTTAACGGGCTGGTGGGACTTGCCTGCGAACTTTTGCTTCCTGGTACCGCCTGGCGTGCCAGCAAGCCAGCTTCAACGGCCAGGCGGAAGGCGGTTGCCATCATCACCGGGCTGTCGGCTACCGCGATTGCCGTATTGACCAGCACCGCGTCGGCGCCCATTTCCAGCGCCTGCGTGGCGTGGCTAGGGACGCCGATGCCTGCATCAACCACCACCGGCACGGTCGCCTGTTGGATAATAATCTCCAGCATCGCTTTGGTTTCCAGCCCCTGATTAGAACCGATAGGCGCGCCGAGCGGCATGACTGCAGAACAGCCTACTTCTTCCAGTCGTTTGCACAGCACCGGATCTGCGCCACAGTAAGGCAGCACCACGAAGCCCTTTTTCACCAGTGCTTCTGCGGCTTTCAATGTTTCGATTGGATCGGGTAACAGCCAGCGGGCGTCCGGATGGATTTCTAATTTCAGCCAGTTTGTGCCCAGCGCTTCACGCGCTAACTGGGCAGCAAAAATCGCCTCTTCAGCGGTTTTTGCCCCCGAAGTGTTGGGCAACAGCGTCACACCAGCTTCTACCAGCGGCGCCAGAATGGCATCGTTGTGCTGACGCAAATCCACGCGCTTCATGGCCAGCGTTACCAGTTGGCTGCCGGAGGCGTGAATCGCCTCGACCATCAGCTGCGATGAAGCAAACTTTCCGGTGCCGGTGAACAGATGCGAATCAAACGTTTTGTCGGCAATACGTAACATATCAACCCCCTGCAATAACCTGAAAAAGCAGGATCTGGTCGCCTTCCTGCACGATTTGCTGCTCCCACTGCTCGCGCGGGAGGATCTGCTGATTGAGCGCCAGCGCCGCGCCCGGTTTAAGCTGATTAAGCGCAGTGAGCAGCCCACTGACGGTTTGTCCTTCGGCGCACTGCATCGGCTCATCATTGAACTGAATCTGCATGTTGCCCTCCGCATACCGGGCAGCCGCTGGCGCGTCGTAGTGCGAAGCTGCGCCACTGGCTGGTTTTACCGTCAAACAGGCGTAGCTCTCCGCTGGGCGTCTCAATACCGCTGAGCAATTTAATCGCTTCCAACGCTTGCAAGGTGCCCATCACGCCCACAACTGGTCCGACGATACCGGCGGTACGGCAGTTGCGTTCGGGCTCTACATCGTCCGGCCACAGGCAGCGGTAACATCCTTGTTCCCACGGGGGCGTCAGCACCATCAGTTGGCCGCCAAAGCCGACGGCGCTGGCGGTGACGAGCGGGGTGTTGAGCGTTACGCAGGCGGCGTTAATTTCCTGGCGCGTGGCCATGTTATCGGTACAGTCGAGCACCACATCGGCACGCGCTACCGCATGCCGAAGCGCATCGCCTTTCAGTCGCTGCTGGAGTGACACCAGCTCGATATCCGGGTTGAGCCGCGTCAGGCGCTGCTGGGCAACCTGCGATTTTGAACGTGCGATATCATCAGTGGTAAACAGGATCTGGCGCTGCAGGTTGCTCAGATGAATGTCGTCATCGTCTACCAGCGTCAATTTTCCGATGCCTGCTCCCGCCAGATACAGCGCGGCAGGCGAACCTAACCCGCCTAAACCGACAATCAGCACATGGCTATTGAGCAGCTTTTGTTGGCCTTCAATGGCGATATCGCCGAGCAGGATCTGGCGGCTGTAGCGCATAAAGTCGCGGTCATTCATCGCCCACTCCCGCGATATCCAGTAGTTGGGCCGTGGCGACCTGCCAGTCAGCCGCCTGGGTAATGGCGCTGACCACGGCAATGCTGCCGACGCCGGTCGCCAGTACCGCCGGGGCGCGCTCAAGGCTGATACCGCCAATGGCGACGGTCGGGTAATCCGCTAATCGTTCAATATGGTTTGCCAGTTGCGTGAGTCCCTGCGGGGCGGAAGGCATCTGTTTGGTTTGCGTGGGAAAAACATGACCCAGCGCGATATAAGAAGGCTTAGCGGCGAGCGCGACGTCGATCTCCATATCATCGTGAGTGGAGACCCCCAGGCGCAGCCCCGCCGCCTGAATCGCCTTCAGGTCGGTGGTTTCAAGGTCTTCCTGGCCCAGATGTACGCCGTAAGCGCGGTGCTTAATTGCCAGACGCCAGTAGTCGTTGATAAACAGACGGGCGTTATAGCGACGACCCAGTTCAATGGCGGCCATAACGTCGGCTTCGACCTCTTCATCACGCTTATCTTTAATGCGCAGTTGGATCGTGCATACGCCCGCCTGCAGCAAGCGTTCAATCCATTGCACGCTGTCCACCACCGGGTAAAGCCCGAGGCGAAACGGCACGGTCGGGAAATCAGGCTGGTACATTACGCCTCCTCTTTTTTGAGGTAGATTTCGCCGCCTTTGGCGCGGAAGTTCTCCGACATATCTGCCATGCCGACTTCAATCGTTTGTGCAGCAGCGTAGTCGCGAACCTCCTGGCTGATTTTCATCGAGCAGAACTTCGGCCCGCACATGGAGCAGAAGTGGGCGACCTTACCGGATTCCTGTGGCAGGGTTTCATCGTGGTAGGCACGGGCGGTGAATGGGTCGAGCGCGAGGTTAAACTGGTCTTCCCAGCGGAATTCGAAGCGCGCTTTCGACATGGCGTTATCGCGGATCTGCGCGCCCGGATGACCTTTTGCTAAGTCAGCTGCATGGGCGGCAATCTTGTAGGTAATCAACCCTTGTTTAACATCTTCTTTGTTCGGCAGGCCGAGGTGCTCTTTTGGCGTGACGTAGCACAGCATCGCGCAGCCAAACCAGCCGATCATCGCCGCACCGATCCCGGAAGTGAAGTGGTCGTAGCCCGGTGCGATATCGGTGGTCAACGGTCCTAGAGTGTAGAACGGTGCTTCATGGCAGTGCTCCAGCTCTTCGGTCATGTTGCGCTGGATCATATGCATGGGCACATGACCTGGACCTTCTATCATCACCTGCACGTCGTATTCCCAAGCGATTTTGGTCAGCTCGCCCAGCGTATGCAGCTCGGAGAACTGCGCTTCGTCGTTCGCATCCTGAATTGAACCCGGGCGCAGGCCGTCACCTAGCGACAAAGAGACATCGTAGGCGGCGCAGATTTCGCAAATCTCGCGGAAATGTTCGTACAGGAAGTTCTCTTTGTGATGAGAAAGGCACCATTTCGCCATAATTGAACCGCCGCGTGAGACAATGCCGGTCAGGCGTTTGGCAGTCATCGGCACGTAGCGCAGCAGCACGCCCGCGTGAATGGTGAAGTAGTCGACGCCCTGTTCGGCCTGCTCCAGCAGCGTGTCGCGGAAGGCTTCCCAGGTGAGATCTTCGGCGATCCCGTTGACCTTCTCCAGCGCCTGGTAGATCGGCACAGTACCGATCGGTACCGGACTGTTACGCAGGATCCACTCGCGGGTTTCGTGGATATAGCGACCGGTGGAGAGATCCATCACCGTGTCAGCGCCCCAGCGCGTCGACCACACCAGCTTCTCTACCTCTTCTTCAATGGAGGAGGTGACGGCAGAGTTACCAATGTTGGCGTTAACCTTCACCAGGAAGTTGCGACCGATAATCATCGGCTCGGATTCCGGGTGGTTGATGTTGGCAGGAATAATCGCTCGGCCCGCGGCCACTTCATCACGCACGAATTCCGGCGTGATGTTTTCCGGCAGGCGTGCACCAAAGTTCATCCCCGGATGCTGGTGACGCAGCACTTCACTGCGAATGCGCTCGCGGCCCATGTTTTCACGGATGGCGATGAACTCCATCTCCGGGGTCACTATTCCCTGGCGGGCGTAGTGCAGTTGGGTGACTCGCTTACCCGCTTTGGCGCGCTTTGGCGTCAGCAGGCCGGTGAAACGCAGCTCGTCCAGGCCATCGTCGGCCAGACGTTCTTTGGTATAAGCGGAACTCCGGTCGTCTAATTCTTCGCTATCGTTACGCGCCGCAATCCACGGTTGGCGCAGCTTTGCCAGACCCTGCTGGACGTTAATCGCCACGTCAGGATCGCCATACGGTCCGGAGGTGTCGTATACCGGAACGGCTTCGTTCTCTTCGAACTGCGGGTTGTCTTTTGTGCCGCCAGTCAGCGTTGGGCTGAGCTGAATTTCGCGCATCGGAATGCGGATATCCGGCTGCGAACCGGTAATATAAATGCGTTTTGAGTTAGGGAAGGCGGTCCCTTCCAGGGTATCGATAAAGTGTTGGGCTTGAGCGCGCTGTTCGCGGCGTGATGGTTTAGTAGTGGCAGACATAGCTCATTCCAAATAAAAGTAAGGATATGGCTTGTCAGACGACGGATGAAGCAAGAGAGAAGCTCGCCCGGGGGCGATGCTATTGTAGATTGACTCTTGTTCCCTTCGCAGGTTTTAACCTGATCAGGTTCCGCGGATCCCGAATTAACGGTCTCAGCCTTTTCCACTCATGCTGCTGTGGAAAATAAGCACTCCGACAAGAAGTAACCTCAGTAAAGAGGTAATGAATGTAAACTACGCGTTAATGCCGTAAATCTCAAGCATGACGTTTGAGAGTGCTACTCTCGTGCATTGCGTCAAATACCAGCATGATCAGCTTATCTTCCAGCACGAATCGGGCTTCCAGTGCCTCGCCGAGATCCGATAAAACCTGTTGAAATTCAAGGAAGTTATCATGATCAATCGCCGTTTCCAGGCTGGAGTCATAGTAGTCCATGATCAGCTGCGTATTGGCTTCCAGCAGCGGCCAAATTTTTGTGGCTTTTAAAAGCTGCCCGTTCCCTTCCAATTTATGGAGAATACGTTCATAAATACTGAAGTGTCCGGTGGAGAGGTAATCGACCAGGCTCTGACAAAAATCATCCAGCGCTTTTTCATTGAGTCGCATGTACGATTCTTTGCCAGGCTTAATGCCAACCAGATTGTAGTAAGCCACGAGCAGGTGCTTACGTACATGTAGCCAGCGATCAACCAGTTTATTACTTCCTCCGACGTGCTCCGTCAGGCTTTCCAGCTGGTTTAGCATGATTGACTCCGCAAGATGGTGTTTAGGAACTGCTCACCCGTAAATGTAAAAATAATGTAAACAACATGCCTGTGAAGCAAAGGTTGCGCAAGAGATATGGATCGTATAATTGAAAAATTAGATAGCGGCTGGTGGATCGTCAGTCATGAGCAAAAGTTATGGTTACCTCATGGCGAGCTACCTTATGGCGACGCAGCCCGTTTTGATCTGATTGGTCAGCGCGCGCTGCCAATAGGCGAGTGGGAAGGGGAGACTGTCTGGCTGGTGCAGCAGCAGCGTCGACACGATATGGGGTCGGTGCGCCAGGTCATTGACCAGGACGTTGGCCTGTTTCAACTGGCCGGACGCGGCGTACAGCTGGCGGAGTTCTATCGCTCGCATAAATTCTGCGGCTACTGCGGCCATCCCATGCACCCGAGTAAAACGGAGTGGGCGATGCTCTGTAGCCACTGCCGTGAACGTTATTACCCGCAAATTGCCCCGTGCATAATCGTCGCTATTCGCCGAGATGATTCCATCCTGCTTGCCCAACATGTTCGCCATCGTAACGGCGTGCATACCGTACTGGCAGGTTTTGTCGAAGTGGGCGAGACCTTAGAACAGGCGGTGGCGCGTGAAGTTATGGAAGAAAGCGGGATTAAGGTGAAAAATCTGCGCTATGTCACTTCTCAGCCCTGGCCATTCCCGCAGTCTTTGATGACCGCATTTATGGCGGAGTATGATAGCGGCGAAATCGTCATCGACCCGAAAGAGCTGCTGGAAGCGAACTGGTATCGCTATGACGACTTACCGCTCTTACCCCCGCCGGGTACTGTCGCGCGTCGATTGATTGAAGACACTGTGGCAATGTGTCGGGCTGAGTACGAGTAAAGAGCGAGTGGTGATACACTGATGGACTGACGCAATAAGGAACTGCAAAAATGACCGAACTGAAGAACGATCGTTATCTGCGTGCGCTGCTGCGCCAGCCCGTTGATGTCACTCCGGTATGGATGATGCGCCAGGCAGGCCGCTATCTACCGGAATACAAAGCTACCCGTGCCGAAGCGGGCGATTTTATGGCGCTGTGCAAAAATGCCGAGCTGGCCTGCGAAGTCACGTTGCAGCCGCTGCGTCGCTATAAACTTGATGCCGCGATCCTCTTCTCGGATATCCTGACGATCCCGGATGCGATGGGACTCGGGCTGTATTTTGAAGCAGGAGAAGGTCCACGCTTTACCTCTCCGATTACCAGCAAGGCTGACGTCGACAAACTGCCGATCCCGGATCCGGAAGATGGGTTGGGGTACGTGATGAACGCGGTGCGTACTATCCGCCGTGAACTGAAAGGCGAAGTGCCGCTGATCGGCTTCTCCGGTAGTCCGTGGACGCTGGCGACCTACATGGTTGAAGGCGGCAGCAGCAAAGCCTTCACCGTGATTAAAAAGATGATGTACGCCGACCCTAAAGCGCTGCATCTGCTGCTTGATAAGCTGGCGAAGAGCGTCACGCTGTACCTGAACGCGCAGATCAAAGCGGGTGCGCAGTCGGTGATGATTTTCGACACCTGGGGTGGCGTGCTGACCAGTCGCGACTATCAGCAGTTCTCTTTGTACTACATGCACAAAATCGTTGATGGCCTGCTGCGCGAGAACGAAGGTCGTCGCGTACCGGTGACGCTGTTTACCAAAGGCGGTGGTCAGTGGCTGGAAGCGATGGCGGAAACCGGCTGTGATGCGTTAGGTCTCGACTGGACCACTGACATTGCCGATGCGCGTCGTCGTGTAGGTCATAAAGTGGCGCTCCAGGGCAATATGGATCCGTCCATGCTGTATGCGCCGCCAGCCCGCATCGAAGAAGAGGTGGCGACAATTCTGGCCGGATTCGGTCAGGGTGAAGGGCATGTCTTTAACCTGGGCCACGGCATTCATCAGGACGTCCCGCCAGAACATGCGGGTGTCTTTGTGGAGGCGGTACATCGGTTGTCCGAACAGTACCACCGCTAAGGAGTTATCATGGATCTCGCGTCATTACGCGCGCAGCAGCTTGAACTGGCTTCTTCAGTGATCCGCGAGGATCGTCTGAAGAACGATCCGCCGGATCTGATCGGCGGGGCGGACGTTGGGTTTGAGCAGGGTGGCGAAGTGACGCGAGCCGCGATGGTCTTACTGAAGTATCCCACGCTTGAACTGGTCGAATACAAGGTGGCGCGTATCGCCACCACCATGCCCTACATTCCCGGTTTTCTCTCCTTTCGTGAAACTCCCGCGCTGATGGCCGCCTGGCAACTGCTCTCGCACAAGCCAGATCTGCTGTTCGTTGATGGTCATGGCATTTCTCACCCGCGTCGTCTGGGCGTGGCCAGCCATTTTGGTCTGCTGGTGGATGTCCCGACGATTGGCGTGGCGAAAAAACGGTTGTGCGGCAAGTTTGAATCGCTCGCTGCTGAACCTGGTGCGCTAGCGCCGTTGCTGGATAAAGGCGAACAACTGGCATGGGTCTGGCGCAGCAAAGCGCGCTGTAACCCGTTGTTTATTTCCACGGGCCACCGCGTGAGTATGGACAGCGCACTGGCGTGGGTTCAACGCTGTATGAACGGCTATCGTTTGCCGGAACCCACACGCTGGGCAGATGCAGTGGCATCCGAACGCCCGGCTTTTACTCGGCTTGCAGCAAAAACGCCCCATATCGGGTAAACTGCGGCTAATTTCCGTATTTGAGAACTCATCATGTTACAAAATCCGATTCACCTGCGTCTGGAGAAGCTGGAAAGCTGGCAGCACGTCACGTTTATGGCCTGTCTGTGCGAACGCATGTACCCAAACTACGCCATGTTCTGCAAGCAAACTGAATTTGGCGATGGACAGATTTACCGCCGAATTCTGGATCTGATTTGGGAAGCGCTGACGGTTAAAGACGCGAAAATCAATTTCGACAGCCAGCTGGAAAAATTTGAAGAGGCCATTCCTTCTGCAGACGATTACGATCTGTACGGTGTTTATCCGGCGATTGATGCTTGTGTGGCATTAAGCGAACTGATGCATTCGCGTCTTAGCGGTGAAACGCTGGAGCATGCAATCGAAGTGAGTAAGGCTTCGATTACGACGGTTGCGATGCTGGAAATGACTCAGGCTGGTCGTGAAATGACCGATGAAGAGCTCAAAGAAAACCCTGCCGTTGAGCAAGAATGGGATATTCAGTGGGAAATTTTCCGACTTTTAGCCGACTGTGAAGAACGCGATATTGAGCTGATAAAAGGGCTGCGTGCAGACCTGCGCGAGGCTGGCGAGAGCAATATTGGTATAAATTTTCAGCAATGACACCACAAAACGTGATTTAACGCCTGATTTGTCGTGCCTGAAGGCTTCCCATCCGCCCCCGGTCTGGTCTACATTTGGGGGGCGAAAAAAAGTGGCTATCGGTGCGTGTATGCAGGAGAGTGCTTTTCTGGCATTTCCGTCGCACTCGATGCTTAGCAAGCGATAAACACATTGTAAGGATAACTTATGAACAAGACTCAACTGATTGATGTAATTGCAGACAAAGCAGAACTGTCTAAAACACAGGCTAAAGCTGCTCTGGAATCCACTCTGGCTGCTATTACTGAGTCTCTGAAAGAAGGCGATGCTGTACAACTGGTTGGTTTCGGTACCTTCAAAGTGAACCACCGTGCTGAGCGCACTGGCCGCAACCCGCAGACCGGTAAAGAAATCAAAATCGCCGCAGCTAACGTACCGGCATTTGTTTCTGGTAAAGCACTGAAAGACGCGGTTAAGTAATTCGCGTGGCAGTGAACAGTTTTAACGAAGGGGCGGTTTCGCCCCTTTTGTCCATCTGGCGTCATACGCTTTGGCTTTCAGGTGTTCTGTTACTGTCTGCCTGCGGTAGCCATTCTGAGCTTCCTCCTTTCACGGCCAGCGGCTATGTTGGCGATCAGGGGGCGGTACGCATTTGGCGTAAAGACTCCGGTGACGATGTTCACTTGCTCTCGGTATTTAGTCCGTGGCGTAAAGGCGAAACCACTACCAGTGAATACCGCTGGCAGGGTGATTCGCTCTCTCTGATAGAACTCAACGTTTACAGTAAACCGGCTGAACATGTCCGTATACGCTTCGATGACCGGGGCGAACTGAGCTTCATGCAGCGTGAAGTCGACGGGCAAAAGCAGCAGCTTTCCAGCGATCAAATCGCGCTTTACCGCTATCGAGCCGATCAAATTCGCCAGACCAGCGATGCGCTGCGTCAGGGGCGGGTGATATTGCGTCAGGGACGTTGGCATGCGGATAACACGGTCACAACCTGTGAAGGTGAAACGCTGAAGCCAGACCTGGAGTCGTGGGCGATAAACCATATCGAGCGCCGCCAGAGACATTCATCCGTAGAGGTGAGTGTGGCATGGCTGGAAGCGCCCGAAGGGTCGCAGCTACTGCTGGTCGCCAATGAAGATTTTTGTCACTGGCAGCCTACAGCCAAAACTTTCTGAAAACCTGAATACAGGAAATCAGCAGGCCTGATCCGTATAGCGTCATCAGGCATTAAGTCTTTTACCAGTGGCCCATTCCCATATGGCCGCCGCCGCGATGGTTACCGCCACCGCCGCATCCGCCGTAGCCCATTCCCGCGCCACGTGGCACGCCAGCCTGCGCCATTGCGACATCACGTTTAACGCGCTGCTCGTCCAGAGACTGATTCAACGCTTCCATCTCTTTTGCAACGGCGTTAATTTTTGCCGTGTCCGGCGAGCTGGCCGTTAATAGTGCATTGTACTCATAACGTTTGGATGTCAGCTGTTGGCGCAACGCGCTGGTCTGGGAATAATAATCATCATAGATTTTCTGTGCGGCAGCCTGCTGCTCAGCGGTCATTGGCGTACCGCCCCGTTGCTGCATTCCATCACCATATCCCCAGTGATTCTGTGCCAGTACCGGGGTGGAGCCAAGTGCGATAAGAGAAAGTGCAATCAGTGCCAGTTTGTTGTTCCGTTTCATCGTTCGTTCTCCTGTTGGTTAGCTTACATTCCCTTTTGCATCTTCCGTGCCAAAGCGGCAATCCCAGTCCTGCGGGTGTTGTACCCGCCGTCTTTGCAGGGAAACGAGTAAAAATGACTCGCCAGAACGCGCCAGCGAGTCATTTTTACCCGTTACTTTCAGCTGTTTGTGTCTGAGGGCAGGGTTATCAGGGGGAAAAAATGGCATGATTTCTGCTGTATACCTGCAACGATGAAAGGAACAAGCGGGGTGAAGGGAGAGCGTATGCGTCTTTATAAGGATACGGTGGCAAAGTGGTTGAGCCGACTCTTGCTGGCGGCAATCCTGGTTTTGGTCGGCTGGTTTTCGATTATGACCATTCGGGACTATGGGCGAGAAAGTGGTGCCGCGCGGCAAACGCTACTGGAAAAAGGCAGTGTGCTCATTCGCGCTCTGGAGTCTGGTACGCGCGTAGGTATGGGGATGCGCATGCATCATGCACAACAGCAGACGCTACTGGAGGAAATGGCTGTACAGCCTGGCGTGCTATGGTTTGCTGTCGTCGATGAGCATGGTGTCATTATTACCCACAGCAATTCCGCGATGGTCGGCAAAACGCTCTATTCATCGGATGTCCTGCGACAGCTTAGTCCTGGGGAGCAAGAAAGCTGGCGGAATATTGAAATTCCAGCGAGGGATGGTGAAAAAACGCCAGCACTGGAAATTTATCGCCAGTTTCAGCCGATGTATGGTCCAGGACGCCATGGCATGGCGCGCTGTGCCAGCAATGACGGGCAGCTTATCTCCCCAGCACAAACCATATTTATCGCCTTTGATGCCAGCGATCTGACAGCGACTCAGGCAAGGGAGTGGCGTAACACACTGATAGTCCTCTCTGCGCTGGCGGCTGTGTTGCTGGCCACCGTGCTGACGTTCTTCTGGTATCAGCGCTATCAGCGCTCGTACAAAGAACTCCAGGATGCGATGAAGCGTAAAGAAAAACTATTAGCGCTCGGTCATCTTGCGGCTGGGGTGGCACATGAAATTCGTAACCCGCTTTCATCGATCAAAGGGTTAGCGAAGTATTTTGCCGAGCGAACCCCGGCAGGAGGCGAGTCGCACGAGTTGGCACAGGTGATGGCGAAAGAGGCGGATCGTTTAAATCGGGTGGTGAGCGAGTTGCTGGAGCTGGTGAAACCTGCGCATCTGACACTGCAACAGGTGAATCTTAATGAGGTTATCACCCACTCATTACACCTGGTGAGTCAGGATGCGGCAAGCCGGGAAATCCAGCTCCGCTTTTCGGCTAATTCTACGCTGCCCGCTATCCAGGCCGATCCTGACCGACTGACTCAGGTTTTGTTGAATCTGTATCTGAACGCCATTCATGCGATTGGTCGTCAGGGCACGATCACGGTTGAAGCGAATGAAAGCAGCGGCGAACGCGTTAAAATTGTGGTTACCGATAGTGGGAAGGGGATTGCGGCGGAACAGCTGGAGGCCATTTTTACGCCTTACTTTACGACCAAAGCTGACGGAACCGGCCTCGGGCTGGCGGTAGTGCAGAACATTATCGAACAGCACGGTGGCACCATTCAGGTGGCAAGCGTTGAGGGCAAAGGCGCGACCTTTACCCTTTGGCTACCGACCAAAGCGAAACAACAGGATTAACAAGGATGACGCGCGGAAAAATCAATATTCTGGTGGTAGATGACGATATCAGCCACTGCACCATTTTACAGGCGCTGCTGCGCGGCTGGGGTTATGAGGTCGCGCTGGCCTATAGCGGGCGAGCGGCGCTGGAACAGGTGCGCGAACGCGTATTTGATTTAGTGCTGTGTGATGTACGCATGGCGGAGATGGACGGCATCGCAACGCTGAAAGAGATTAAAGCGCTGAATCCGGCGATTCCGGTCTTGATCATGACGGCGTTTTCCAGTGTGGAGACCGCCGTTGAGGCGCTTAAAACCGGGGCGCTGGACTACTTAATCAAGCCGCTGGATTTTGACCGTCTGCAGGAGACGCTGGAAAAGGCGCTGGCGCATACGCGGGAAACGGGCGCTGAACTGCCATCGGCGTCGGCTGCGCAGTTTGGCATGATTGGCAGTAGTCCGGCGATGCAGAAGTTGCTCAATGAAATCGCGATGGTAGCGCCCTCGGATGCCACGGTGCTTATTCACGGAGACTCCGGCACGGGGAAAGAGCTGGTGGCCCGGGCGCTACATGCCAGCAGCGCCCGTCGCGATAAACCGCTGGTGACGCTCAACTGCGCGGCGCTTAATGAATCGCTGCTGGAGTCCGAACTTTTTGGTCACGAGAAAGGGGCGTTTACCGGGGCGGATAAACGGCGGGAAGGGCGTTTTGTCGAAGCCGATGGCGGCACGTTATTTCTTGATGAAATTGGCGATATCTCACCGCTGATGCAGGTGCGTCTGCTGCGGGCTATCCAGGAGCGCGAAGTGCAGCGGGTTGGCAGCAACCAGACTATTGCGGTTGATGTCCGGCTGATCGCCGCTACGCATCGCGATCTAGCAGAGGAAGTCAGTGCCGGGCGCTTTCGTCAGGATCTCTACTATCGCCTGAACGTCGTCACCATTGAAATGCCAGCGCTGTGCCAGCGCCGGGAAGATATTCCGCTGTTAGCCGAACATTTTCTCCAGCGTTTTGCCGCGCGTAACCGTAAAGCGGTGAAAGGCTTTACTCCGCAGGCGATGGATCTGCTGATCCACTACGACTGGCCGGGCAATATTCGTGAGCTGGAAAATGCGATTGAGCGCTCGGTGGTGCTGCTGACGGGGGAATATATTTCCGAACGCGAGCTGCCGATGGCGATTGCCGCGACGCCGATAAAAACGGAATTCAGTGGCGAGATCCAACCGCTGGTGGATGTCGAAAAAGAGGTGATTCTGGCGGCGCTGGAAAAAACGGGCGGCAATAAAACGGAAGCCGCCCGTCAGTTAGGCATTACGCGTAAAACGCTGCTGGCGAAAATTTCGCGTTAGCGTTGCTCGCGTTCAATGGCGCGCCAGCCGATGTCGTTACGGCTGAAGCTGCCATCCCAGCGGATGTCGGTCATCAGGGCGTAAGCGCGTTTCTGCGCTTCAGCCACGGTATGACCCAGGGCGGTGGCGCACAGCACGCGACCGCCGCTGGTCAGCACGCGATCGTCTTCGGCGAGTTTAGTGCCTGCATGGAACACTTTTCCGTCTTCTACTTCTTCCAGCGGCAGACCGTGGATTTCATCTCCGGTGTTGTAGTTACCTGGATAACCTCCGGCAGCAATGACGACACCCAGCGAGGCGCGTTCGTCCCACTCGGAGGTTTTCTCATCCAGCTTGCCGTCGCAAGCGGCCAGGCAAAGCTCCACCAGGTCCGATTTCATGCGTAGCATGATCGGCTGGGTTTCCGGATCGCCGAAGCGGCAGTTGAACTCGATAACCTTCGGATTGCCCTGTTTGTCGATCATCAGACCCGCGTACAGGAAACCGGTGTAGGTATTCCCTTCCGCCGCCATACCTTTTACGGTTGGCCAAATAATGCGTTCCATGGTGCGCTGATGCACTTCATCAGTTACCACCGGCGCTGGTGAGTAAGCACCCATACCGCCGGTGTTCGGGCCAGTGTCGCCGTTGCCTACGCGTTTGTGGTCCTGGCTGGTGGCCATCGGCAGCACATGCTCGCCGTCGACCATTACGATAAAGCTCGCTTCTTCGCCGTCGAGGAACTCTTCGATAACGATACGGTGGCCCGCATCGCCAAAAGCGTTACCTGCCAGCATGTCATGAACGGCGGCTTCTGCTTCCTCCAGCGTCATCGCCACGATAACGCCTTTACCGGCGGCCAGGCCGTCAGCTTTGATGACGATCGGCGCGCCTTTCTCACGCAGATAGGCCAACGCTGGCTCAATCTCAGTGAAGTTCTGATATTCCGCCGTCGGGATCTGGTGACGGGCGAGGAAATCTTTGGTGAAGGCTTTGGAGCCTTCCAGCTGTGCAGCGCCTTCGGTTGGCCCGAAGATCTTCAGGCCAGCGGCGCGGAACGCATCGACCACGCCAATCACCAGCGGCGCTTCCGGGCCGACGATGGTCAGGTCAATTTTCTCGTTCTGGGCAAAGCTCAGTAGAGCTGGAATATCGGTGACGCCGATAGCCACGTTCTGCAACGCGGGCTCCAGTGCGGTACCGGCGTTACCCGGTGCGACAAAAACGGTATCAACCAGCGGGGACTGTGCGGCTTTCCAGGCCAGGGCGTGCTCGCGCCCGCCGTTGCCAATCACTAATACTTTCATCGTCTGCTCCGTGGATTAATGGCGGAAGTGGCGCATGTCGGTAAAGATCATCGCGATACCGTGTTCATCGGCAGCGGCAATGACTTCATCATCACGGATAGAACCACCTGGCTGGATAACGCAGCTCACGCCAACGGCGGCGGCAGCATCAATACCATCGCGGAACGGGAAGAAGGCGTCAGAGGCCATTGCAGAGCCTTTCACTTCCAGACCTTCGTCAGCCGCTTTAATCCCGGCGATTTTTGCGGAGTACACGCGGCTCATCTGGCCTGCGCCTATGCCGATAGTCATGTTCTCTTTGGCATAAACAATGGCGTTGGATTTCACGAACTTGGCGACTTTCCAGCAGAACAGCGCATCGCGCAGCTCTTGCTCGGTCGGCTGACGTTTGGACACCACGCGCAGTTCGCCTTCGCTCACCATCCCCAGATCCCTGTCCTGAACCAGCAAACCGCCGTTAACGCGTTTGAAGTCCAGGCCCGGTACACGTTGTGCCCACTGACCGCAGGTCAGAACGCGAACGTTCTGTTTGGCGGCGGTGATTTTCAGTGCGTCTTCGGTTGCGGACGGGGCGATGATCACTTCCACGAACTGACGGGAGATAATTGCCTGCGCGGTTTCGGCATCCAGTTCGCGGTTGAAAGCGATGATGCCGCCGAACGCGGAGGTCGGGTCGGTTTTATAGGCGCGGTCGTAAGCGTCGAGAATAGAGGTACTTACCGCCACGCCGCACGGGTTAGCGTGCTTAACGATCACACAGGCTGGCTCGCTGAACTCTTTCACGCACTCCAGCGCCGCGTCGGTATCGGCGATGTTGTTGTAGGAAAGTGCTTTGCCCTGTACCTGCTGCGCGGTGGCAACGGATGCTTCTTTAACATTCTCTTCTATATAGAAGGCAGCCTGCTGGTGGCTGTTCTCGCCGTAGCGCATATCCTGCTTCTTAATGAAGTTCAGGTTCAGCGTACGTGGGAAACGACCGGCGGCCTCTTTGCTCTCACCGTGGTAAGCCGGAACCATGCTGCCGAAGTAGTTGGCAATCATGCTGTCGTAGGCGGCGGTGTGTTCGAAGGCTTTAATCGCGAGGTCAAAGCGGGTTTCCAGAGTCAGGGAGCCTTCGTTGGCATCCATCTCTTTAATAATGGCGTCGTAGTCGCTGCTCTTCACAACGATCGCTACGTCTTTATGGTTCTTGGCAGCGGAACGCACCATGGTCGGGCCGCCGATATCAATGTTCTCTACCGCATCTTCCAGCGAGCAGCCTTCGCGGGCGACGGTCTCGGCGAATGGATACAGGTTTACAACCACCATATCGATAGGGGCGATACCGTGCTGTTCCATAATTCCGTCATCCTGACCGCGACGACCAAGAATGCCGCCGTGGACTTTCGGATGCAGGGTCTTCACGCGTCCATCCATCATTTCCGGGAAGCCGGTGTAATCGGAAACTTCGGTCACTGGCAGACCTTTCTCCGCTAACAGGCGCGCAGTGCCACCTGTAGACAGCAGCTCCACACCACGTGCGGAAAGTGCCTGAGCGAATTCGATGATACCGGCCTTGTCAGAAACACTGAGCAGAGCGCGGCGGACTGGACGACGTTGTTGCATGGTAAATCCCCTGGATTTGACTATTACAGAGAGCGTTAGGTGAATTCTTGGCTAAAAACTCAGCTAACGCCCCTTACGGGGCATCCTTGTTTTGCGGGGGCATTGTAACGAAAACGTTTGCGCAACGCTCGCGAATTTTTAAATTTCGATTTTGACCTCTTCTTTTTCTGTTGAAGGAGGCTGATATAACGAGTGGATCGTAGAAACGATCGTGTGGTTTGTGGATAACTCTGTGTGTAAATGGGTATAAAGCGGGGTTTCGCTGTGGAATGCAGCAGTCAGTCATTTTTCTGTCATTTAAGGGTTGCGGGTCGCAGGAAACTCCCTATAATGCGCCTCCATCGACACGGCGGATGTGAATCACTTCACACAAACAGCCGGTTCGGTTGAAGAGAAAAACCTGAAAATGAGGGTTGACTCTGAAAGAGGAAAGCGTAATATACGCCACCTCGCGACAGAGCGCTAAAGCGCGTCGCAACTGCTCTTTAACAATTTATCAGACAATCTGTGTGGGCACTCGAAGATGCGGATTCTTAACGTCGCAAGACGAAAAATGAATACCAAGTCTCAACGAGTGAACACGTAATTCATTACGAAGTTTAATTCATTGAGCATCAAACTTTTAAATTGAAGAGTTTGATCATGGCTCAGATTGAACGCTGGCGGCAGGCCTAACACATGCAAGTCGAACGGTAGCACAGAGGAGCTTGCTCCTTGGGTGACGAGTGGCGGACGGGTGAGTAATGTC
>NZ_MVFY01000025.1 GCF_002042885.1 Citrobacter portucalensis | reverse complement strand
CTGTCGGTGAGCGCTCTCCTGAGGAGGACAAATCCGCCGGGAGCGGATTTGAACGTTGCGCAGCAACGGCCCGGAGGGTGGCGGGCAGGACGCCCGCCATAAACTGCCAGGCATTAATTAAAGTGAAGAAGCCCATCCTGACGGATGGGCTTTTTTGCGTCTGTGCGGGATGAAAACCGCCGGATGCGGCGTACCGCCTTATCCGGCCTACAGGGGCTGGGCTGAACGTATTTTGTAGGCCTGATAAGCGCAGCGCATCAGGCAACGCGGCGGTACATTGCCGGATGCGGCGTAACAGCCTTAATCGACCAACAAAAGCACACTGTCTCGATCTACTACACGGATCTCTCCCTCGAACATATCTGAATCCTTTCTCTGCTAATTAAAATCGTGATCTTTACCGCACAATAAGATATAACAATTATATAACATTCTATTCACTAAAAAACACACAACCATCATTGATAAATTCACGCGATCGTTGGCAGGGGTACAATTCTAATGGCTGATAGTAGTGTAACTGAGAACGGGGCGCTGGCAGACGGCGATACCCGTCGTCGTATATGGGCGATTGTCGGAGCATCATCAGGGAATCTGGTCGAATGGTTTGATTTCTATATCTATTCATTCTGCTCTCTTTATTTTGCTCATATCTTTTTTCCATCAGGAAATACCACCACACAACTCTTACAAACCGCTGGCGTTTTTGCCGCTGGCTTCTTGATGCGACCAATTGGAGGCTGGCTGTTTGGCCGTATCGCGGATAAGCACGGGCGTAAAAAGTCCATGTTGCTGTCCGTTTGTATGATGTGCATGGGATCGTTGGTGATCGCTTGTCTACCGGGATATGAAACTATCGGTACCTGGGCCCCAGCGCTATTACTGCTGGCAAGGCTATTCCAGGGGTTATCTGTAGGTGGTGAATACGGAACCAGCGCGACCTATATGAGTGAAGTCGCCGTTGAAGGTAAGAAAGGTTTTTATGCTTCATTCCAGTACGTAACGTTAATCGGCGGACAGTTACTGGCATTACTGGTTGTGGTCATATTACAGCACACGTTAGAAGACTCTGCGCTCAGAGAGTGGGGTTGGCGTATTCCATTTGCGTTGGGCGCCGTGCTGGCTATTGTTGCGCTATGGCTGCGTCGCCAACTGGATGAAACCTCGAAACAGGATGTTCGCGCGCTGAAAGAAGCGGGTTCCCTGAAAGGTCTGTGGCGTAATCGCAAAGCTTTTGTCATGGTGCTTGGTTTTACCGCCGCGGGTTCGTTGTGTTTTTACACGTTCACAACCTATATGCAGAAGTACCTGGTTAACACAGCCGGTATGCATGCCAACGTAGCCAGTGGGATTATGACGGCGGCACTGTGTGTGTTCATGCTGGTACAACCGTTGTTCGGCGCCTTGTCTGATAAAATTGGCCGACGTACTTCAATGCTGTGTTTTGGCGCGTTGGCCGCGATTTTCACCGTTCCCATTCTGACAGCATTGCAAAGCGTAACATCCCCGTATATGGCGTTTGCTCTGGTGATGTGTGCTCTGTTAATCGTCAGTTTCTATACGTCAATTAGCGGTATTCTGAAGGCCGAAATGTTCCCGGCGCAGGTGCGCGCTCTGGGGGTTGGATTATCTTATGCGGTGGCCAATGCACTGTTTGGCGGTTCAGCCGAATATGTCGCGTTGTCCCTGAAGTCTGTCGGTATGGAAACGACATTCTTCTGGTACGTCACTGCGCTGGCAGTAGTTGCGTTTTTAGTATCGCTGATGCTGCATGGGAAGGGGAAAGGTCTGCGCCTCTAGTAATGTGCCAGTTGCCAGACCGCATAGCCGGTAGATGCGCCTGCAACATCCCAGGCGAAGTCCTTCCAGCTCCAGCCGCTCCCAGCGGGACGGCTGTCCCATAGCTCTTTTGACGCACCCAGGCTGACTGAGAACATCAGGCCGATAGCCGCACTGCGATCGCGGCTGTTGCCCTGATGTTGGGCATATTCATTGCCGGCTGCGGCAAGCATGGCGGAGGCGATGAAGTGTTGAGCTTTGTCTTGCCCGCTCCACTGGTCGTTAGCCATATGGCTGCAGCCCGAAATGGCAAGGATACTGGTAAGAATGAACAGGCGCACCGTTGCCTCCATATGAAAAACCCCGTCACTGGACGGGGTCTTGATTACAGAATACGGCTAATTAATCTGTCGATACGAATACGGCGTAGTCGACGGATGAGCTTACGCACTTTGACCGGATAGTCAGCAATGCTTTGCAGGTCGCGATAGTGCTTAACGACGGTAGTATGCGTACGGATAAGCTCCAGCTCTTTATCGCGCTGAGGGGTGAGCTCATGCTTAGGATCGTGGATAAGGATGGCGTTTTCCAGATCCAGACGCCAGGCACGAGGGTTAAGGTTGTTGCCGGTGAGCAGCATCCATTTATCATCAACCCACATACCTTTCAGATGATAGGTATTGTCATCATCTTTCCATAAGCGCACGACCAACTGGTCGGTATTCACGTAATACTGCAATCTGCTCAAGAAACGGCGCAGATTTATTTCATACAGATAAGGCAGCGCACCGATGATCTTGAATGGCTCATCTTCCGGGATGAAAAAGTCGTTGGCGGTTTTATCACCGACAATGATTTCAACCTTTTTCCCTTCACGCAGCAGTTGAATGATATTGCGCACCAGTATGGCGGGCAGGTTGAAATAAGGGGTACAGATTGTGAGCTTGTGCTCTGCGCAGGGCATAAGATGGAAAATGGTCTTATTTAACAGACTGGATTTCCCAAGGCCCACCAGAGGCGTAACCGAAAGCTGTTCGTTATCAGCATCACCCTGAAAATGGAATGACGCATCGCGCAGTTCCTGACGGTACAGGCGGATGTCGTTTTTAATTTCTGGGCTTTTAGGGCGGTTGATATCATCAAGACGGTTAACGCCGCGACCGTTCATCAGGTTTTGCGTCACCCAATCGAACATGATATCGGCCATTTGCGCGTTGCGAATCAACTGATAACGGTCATAGCGATATTTATCATGCTGATGCAGGTAAACATCGTTCAGACTGGCCCCGCTGTACAGGACGCTGTCATCAATGATAAAGCCTTTGAAATGCAGGACGCCAAGCGCTTCACGGGTGTTAATCGGGACACCGTAGACAGGAATATCGATACCAGGGTTTTCTTGCGCCATTCGGCAATACCAGTCAGCATTGGTATTGGATGCCGCAGCACCAATACGACCGCGCTGGGCTCGGTGCCAGTCGACAAGCACCCGGACATCCAGCTCAGGACGCTGCCGTTTTGCCGCATAGAGAGCGTCAAGTATGCCTTTACCACCGTCATCCTGTTCCAGGTACAGCGCAATAATGCAGATCCGTCGCGTCGCGCTGGCTATTTTTTCCAGCAGAGTCTCCCTGAAATTAGCGGGAGCATAAAAGAAATCTACATCATCAACTGACTGAGAAATCTTGGGTAGTTGGGCAAGGTGTTGTTGATGTTTATTACGCTTAAATTTTGACAACATCACAGTGCATTTCTTCTCTGTTCATTGAAGGGTCCTCTGTGCTATGCAGACGACATAAGCGGGCAATGATACCACCAGTACCCATTAATGTGGTCAACATTTCCAGTACCTTACTCACGATTCCTCACATTGGGCCAGATTAAGCGTTAGCCCAACAATTCCCTCTTCGAGCTGGACGTCAACAACAAACCCGAGTTTTCGGGCCAGGGCGACCATCCCACGATTGTTCGGCATCGTAATACCATTCAAACGTATAAGTCCGTGATCTCGAGTATAGGCAATTAATTTTTCCATCAATCGGCGACCCAGTCCAAGCCCTTTGAGATCGGAACGAACCAGTACGGCAAACTCAGCGTCTACGTTATCAGGATCCGAGATTGCTCGCGTTACGCCGAGGATCTCTTCGTGATTATCTTTACAACGCACCGCAACAAAGGCCATTTCCCGATCGTAGTCGATCTGCGTCATATTGGCTAAATCTTCGTGGGTAAATTCGTTGATCTCACTGAAATAGCGATAATAAAGATCTTCTTTTGTCACCTGAGAAATGAACTGCTGAAGATGAGGTTCATCCTCCGGCAAAATGGGGCGGAACAGACAGCGCTCGCCGTTCTTCAACTCCACCCACTCTTCAAGCTGATGAGGGTAGGGACGTACAGCCAGTCTGCTTTCGTTATCTCCCGTGAAAGGGGCAATATCCAGCGTAACGTCCAGCGCGGTAAATTCTCCGGCCGAGGCCAGCAGCGGATGAATATCCAGACGCTGAATTTCCGGGCAATCGACGATCAGGTTGGAGACCTGCACCAGAAGTTGGCTCAACCCGGCGATATCCAAAGGGCGCAGTGCGCTGCGCGCGCGGATCTTTTTATTTTTGATCCCCTGGATCACCAGATAACGCGCCAGATTCATGTTCAATGGCGGCAATGCCACCACGGCTTGCTCTTCCGGTCGCCACTCAACACCACCTTCACCCAGCATAATCAACGGGCCAAATACCGGGTCGTGTTCAACGACGACACGAAGCTCCTGAGCGCCGGCGCGATTCGCCATACTTTGCACTAATAAGCCGTGAATGCGTGCCTGCGGCCAGGCCATTTTTACCCGATCGAAAATTGCATTGGCGGCCTGCTGCACTTCAGTGGCTGTACGCAGGTAGAGCATCACCCCCTGAACTTCTGATTTATGCGGAATATCAGGAGAACGCAGCTTGAGCGCCACCGGGTAGCCGATTTGCTCCGCGATGTGTACGGCTTCCGCGCTGTCGCTGGCGATCCATGTTGGCAGCGTGTGTAAGCCATAAGCCTGTAAAATCGGCTGCACTTCATGGGTATCAAGCGATGTCGCTCCTTCAGCAATCGCCCGCTGTAACAGATTATGCGCTTCGGCGGTGTTGGAGGTCAGGCTGTCAGGCAGCGCAGGCGTTTCTCGTAGCTGCTTCTGGTTTCGCCGATACTCCACCATATGCATAAATGCGGTGATGGTACCTTCCGGCGTGCGGTAGGTGGGCAGTCCGGCTTCGCTAAACAGTCTGCGGGCTTCCTGAGAGGAAAACTCTCCGCACCAGTTGGTCAGCAACGAGACGAATTTTCCTCGGGGGTGATGCTTTACCGCTTCAATCAATGCCAGTGCGCTTTCGGTTCCGGGAGCGGCTGCGCTGGGTGAATGAATCACCATCAGCGCGTCGAAATCCTGGCTGGCGAGCAAAATATCCAGCGTCTTAACGTAGTGTTCGCTGCTGGCGTCATCACGCAGATCCAGCGGGTTGGCGATATCAACATGTTCAGGCAACGCATCACGTAATTTCTGGCAGGTGTCTTCACTCAACGTCGCCAACTTGCCATTTTTTGACCACAGTTCATCTAATGCCAGTGCGGCAGGCGCGGCCCCATTGCTGATGATCATCAGCCTGTCGCCACGTAGTGGACGCATGTGACTCAGGGTTTCGACCGCCGAGAACAGCTCGTGGGTGTCTTGTACGCGTAGTAAACCGGCGCGCTGAATAGCGGCATCCCACGCAGGGTCCATCCCGGCGCTGGTATGCAGTAAACGCTGCGCCGCTGGACTACGACCGCTCTTAATCACCAAAATAGGTTTATTGCGCGAGGCGCTACGGGCGGCGGAAACAAAGCGTCGGGCATCACTTAAATGTTCGAGATACAGCAATATCGCGCTGGTTTTGCTGTCGCGCGCCAGGTAATCCAGCAGCTCATCAACGTCGATATCCAGGCTATCACCCAGCGCGATAAAGTAAGAAAAGCCCATTTCTCTCTGCTGTGCCCAGTCGAGTATGGTATTGGATACGGCAGCGGATTGAGAGATAAAAGCCAGCTTGCCGCGCTTAATCGGGACGGGGGAAAAGCTGGCGTTAAGCCCTTGCCAGGGCGCGAGAAGTCCCAGGCTGTTGGGGCCCAGCAAACGTATGTTGTAGCGTGATGCGCAGGCCAGCAGCTCTGCGTGCTGCGCCGCGGGAGCTGAGAGAATAATGCAGGTTTTACAGCCTTTCTCGCCAAGCGCTTCGAGTAACGCCAGGTTACGGCTGGCATTGGTGCACAACACGGCGAGATCCGGGCTAAAGGGCAGGCTGTTGATATTGGGCCATGCCAGTACGCCCAGCACCGCTTTCCATGCGGGCGTCACCGGTAAAACAGGTCCATTGAAACCGCCGGCAAGCAGGTTACGCATCATCAGGTAACCCGCGCGATTAGGCTTCATTGACGCCCCAATCACCGCAATGGATTTCGGTCGCAGTAGTGCTTCCAGACCACGCTGACTCATATCGGCTTCCTTAATGACACCAGTGACCGAATGATTTTAAACGTTTTCTGAGGAATCTGCTGTGACGCTTCCCTGATGTTGAGTTTTTCCTGCCAGGTAGCGGGTTTTAAAGCGAGTGAAATGATCGCTTAACCCTTCTGCGGCTTGCGTATCTCCCGCCAGATCCAACAAGGCGATGGCCACTTCGGCAGTGCAATATTGCCCTTCAGCGTGAACGCCACGCAGGTGGTAAGCAGAAAGGCGTGATAAATCAACGGAGATCACCGGTAGGTTATCGAGGTACGGGCTTTTGCGGAACATTTTACGCGCCTCAGGCCAGGTGCCGTCGAGCATGATAAACAATGGGGGCTTACCGGCTGGTGGCGTGAAAATCACTTCACGCTCTTCACCCGCATAGGAGGCCGGGAATACAACCATCGGCTGGTAATCCGGATTTTTCACCAGTTCCAGCAGCGCCTGCGGCGGCTCGGTGCGTGACCACTGAAAAGCCGTGGTATCGGGCAGAATATCAGCAATCAAACGCCCCGTGTTGCTGGGCTTCATCGGCTCGGTATCAAACATCACCAGACAAAAGCGACTTTTTGCCTCAGAGGGTGCCAGCGTTGCGCACAAGCAGAGTTTCTGCGGCAGCAGGCAGCGCTGACAGCGGCGAACGCGATTACCTCGGGCAAGGAAAGGACGCGTGGCGCGCGCGAGGCGCTCAGCGCGTAACTGAAGAACAGCGTTATCGGTCATGGGGAAACACGTTGAAAAACGCTATTGTCGCAGAGGTGAAAACGGGGCACAAGATGCGCCCCGTAGAGATTATAATGATTCGTTAAGCCAGCTATCAAACGGGGCTTTTGGTACAGCGCCGTTAAGCATGTCGACGATTTCCCCTTTTTTGAAAATCATAATGGTCGGAATGCTGCGGATACCGAAACGGGCGCTGAGTTCACGCTCGGCTTCCGTATTCACTTTAACAAAACGCACTTTACCGCTACGCTCTTCCGCGACATCTTCAAAAATCGGGGCGAAGTTACGACATGGACCACACCAGGGGGCCCAAAAGTCAACGACCACCGGGAGATCGTCTTTTAACAGTTTATCCAGTGTCTCACCGGTCGCATTGATCACCTCCCCATCAAACAGGTCGTGACCACAGCGTCCGCATTTAGCCGCTTCCTGGACACGATCGTCGGGGATGCGGTTGATAGCCTGGCAGCTGGTACAAACGGTATTCATAACTAACCTCTGGATGAGTGGAGTGGACTTCACGGCAGGAACGCCAGTATGTTTCTATTATGTTACATATTATCGGGGAGTCTGTTCTAAACAACAATGCGTTTTATTCAATGAGTACAATAGTCCTTAGCTTTTAAATGAAATAATGGCTAACGACGTGCACATCGGGTAATCTGCGCGCTTCGCGCAGAGCAGGTGGAGAAAAACATGAGCGACGAACTGAAGAACAAAAACGGCAAGGTCAAAGTGATGTACGTCCGCAGTGACGATGACTCGGATAAACGCACCCAAAATCCACGTACCGGAAAAGGCGGCGGTCGCCCCGGTACTTCCCGAGCCGAAGGCGGTCGTCGCCCTGCCCGTGATGACCGAAAGGGTCCGAACAGCGAACGCGGTCGTGAACGTGGTCGTGACCGCGATGTAGAACGTGACCGCAGACGTGAAGATTCACCGTGGCGTACCGTGTCCCGCGCACCGAATGATGACGCAGCGGATAAAGCCGATCACGGCGGTATTAGCGGTAAGAGCTTTATCGATCCTGAAGTGTTACGCCGTCAGCGTGCGGAAGAAACCCGCGTTTACGGTGAGAATGCCTGTCAGGCTCTGTTCCAGAGTCGTCCGGACGCCATCGTCCGCGCCTGGTTTGTTCAGAGCGTAACCCCGCGCTTTAAAGAAGCATTACGCTGGATGGCGGCAAACCGAAAAGCCTATCACGTGGTTGACGAAGCCGAGCTGGCGAAAGCCTCTGGCACAGAACACCACGGTGGCGTCTGTTTCCTGATCAAAAAACGTAACGGTACTACCGTTAAGCAGTGGGTCGGTCAGGCAGGGGCGCAGGATTGTGTGCTGGCACTGGAAGATATCGCTAACCCGCATAACCTGGGCGGCATGATGCGTAGCTGCGCGCACTTCGGTGTGAAAGGCGTAGTGGTTCAGGATGCGGCGCTGCTGGAATCAGGTGCGGCCATCCGTACCGCTGAAGGTGGAGCTGAGCACGTTCAGCCGATTACCGGCGACAGCATTGTTGATGTGCTGGACGACTTCCGCCAGGCGGGTTACACGGTTGTGATGACCTCAAGCGCGAAAGGCAAACCGCTGTTTACTACCACGCTGCCGGAAAAAATGGTGCTGGTATTAGGGCGTGAGCGTGAAGCTCTGCCAGAAGCAGCATGCTCAGCCGACGATTTGTGCATAGCGATTGACGGCACTGGCAAGGTAGAAACGCTCAACGTTTCTGTGGCAACAGGCGTGCTGCTCGCGGAGTGGTGGCGTCAGAACAAAGCCTGATAATAAAAATGCCAGCGAATCGCTGGCAT
Organism: Citrobacter portucalensis; assembly: GCF_002042885.1. Classification (GTDB taxonomy): domain Bacteria; phylum Pseudomonadota; class Gammaproteobacteria; order Enterobacterales; family Enterobacteriaceae; genus Citrobacter; species Citrobacter portucalensis. The sequence goes on along the minus strand of NZ_MVFY01000025.1, from coordinate 27,799 downwards.
TTTTTTACTCGCTTTCTGCGGGTAATACCGGCATCCAGTCAATTGGCTTTTCACCTCGTTGTTCCAGCCATTCATTCGCCAGTACAAAGTGATTGCAGCCAAAGAAACCGCGATGCGCAGAGAGCGGTGATGGGTGGGGCGCTTTCAACACATGGTGACGCTGCGTATCAATAATCGCGCCTTTCTTCTGTGCGTGAGAACCCCAGAGCAGGAAAACCACGCCTTCCCGATGTTGGTTAATCAGGCTGATGACTTTATCGGTAAATGTTTCCCACCCAAGGCTGGCGTGAGAATGTGCCTGGCCGGCGCGGACGGTGAGTACTGTGTTAAGTAACAGTACCCCCTGGCGTGCCCAGCTTTCCAGATATCCGTGCGTTGGGCGCGTGAAGCCTGGAATTGTTGCCTCCAGCTCTTTGTACATATTCAGCAACGAGGGTGGAGTGGCAATGCCGGGGCGAACAGAGAACGCGAGACCGTGTGCCTGGCCTGGACCGTGGTAAGGATCCTGACCCAGGATGACGACTTTCACGTCACCAAGCTCGGTAAAGCGAAAAGCGTTAAACACATCTTTTTGCGGCGGATAAATTGTCATTCCCGATTGACGCTCGCCGGCAACAGTATGCAGCGTGTTAACAAAATAAGGCTGCTGTTTCTCTTCAGCCAGCACATCGTGCCAGGTTAATTCGGTGGCCATCTCGCTCTCCTGCGAATTTTCAATCCCCCTAGCTTAACTGCTTCTTTCGACGTCGCAAAATTCTGTACGTTACTCAATGGTCTACCCCTTAAAGATAGTTGAAAATTTATGTAAAAAGTTTAGCTGCGCACATGGCGTAAGTTGATGTAAAACAATAAAATCCACTTATCACCACTTTTCATGTGTGGTTTTTGTTGATTTAAATCAAAGATTCAAGGGTGTGTGAGGGGTATATATACACTCAAGCAACAATGGTTTTACCAATTGGCCGGATGACGGCCAACCGAGATCAAATAATTTTGCCGGGGAGGCATCAAATGATTACAGGTATCCAGATTACTAAAGCTGCAAACGACGACCTGCTGAACTCTTTCTGGCTGCTGGACAGCGAAAAAGGCGAAGCTCGCTGCATCGTTGCGAAAGCAGGTTTCAATGCTGATGAAGTTGTTGCAGTCAGCAAACTGGGCGAAATCGAATACCGTGAAGTACCGGTAGACGTACAGCCGGAAGTCCGCGTGGAAGGTGGTCAGCACCTGAACGTGAACGTTCTGCGTCGCGAAACGCTGGAAGATGCAGTTAAGCATCCGGAAAAATATCCGCAGCTGACCATCCGTGTTTCTGGTTATGCAGTGCGTTTCAACTCTCTGACTCCAGAACAGCAGCGCGACGTTATTGCTCGTACCTTTACTGAGAGCCTGTAAGGCTCACGGGGAATAACCCCGTTTAGCAGAGAATCAAAAAGCGGAAGATGCCAGTGTGTCTTCCGCTTTTTTGCATCTGTTAGTAAAAGATCCTCACCGCGCAATACACCAACAGCAGCGCCAGAATGATATTCAACTGTCGACCGTAACGGCGAAAAACGCGCTGAAAAAGATGGCCCGCCAGCGCCCAGCAGGCATTCCCGAAGGTGCCGATCAGCGCTAACAGAATACTCACCCCAATCAGCCAGTGGGCGTCCTGAGTGTACGGTAATACGAACGTGGATAACGCGGTAATGCCGTACAAAATGATTTTCACGTTAACAAACTGCAAGCCAAAACTTGCCCAGAAGCTAATCGGCTCTGACTGCAATCTATCGTTCGAGGTCGGGCTGGTGGCGATCTTCAGCGCCAGCCACAGGATATAAGCGGCCCCAGCCCAACTAAGCCAATGGATGATGGCTGGATCCATGACCGCCAGTGAAAATGAAATCCCGGCGCACATCATCATGACGATTAAAAAGCCCAGACTCATACCGGCCAGTACGCGTGTACTCTGACGAAAACCGTGTGACGTCGCGGCGCTGAGCGCAAGGATGTTGTTTGGTCCGGGGGTTAGCGCGGTAATCAATGTATAGGTCCAGAATGCACTTAAAAGCGTGGGGGTCACTTGTTATCTCCTCTGTTTTGATAGACAGTACCCGAGGCAAAACATTAAAAAAAATGAATGTTTTTGCATTCTGAGTTCGATGTTTTCGATGGGTTGGTGCGGATGGATTTACGTCGGTTTATTACGCTAAAAACGGTGGTGGAAGAGGGCTCATTTCTGCGGGCATCACAAAAACTGTGCTGTACGCAATCAACGGTTACCTTTCATATTCAACAGCTTGAGCAAGAGCTTTCGGTGCAGTTGTTTGAAAAAATTGGTCGCCGGATGTGTCTCACCAGTGAGGGAAAACGGCTGATGCCGCATATCCATGACCTGACGCGCGTGATGGCATCGATTCGACAGTCGGCACATCAGGATGCGCAGCCGAGCGGCGATCTACGTGTCGCAACAGGCGAAACGCTGCTGGCGTATAAAATGCCGCAGGTTTTACAGCGATTTAAACAACGTGCGCCCCATGTGCGGCTGTCTTTACAGTCGCTGAATTGTTATGTCATTCGCGATGCATTGCTCAGTGATGATGTTGATCTGGGGGTCTTTTATCGGGTGGGTAATGACGATGCCCTGGAGTTGATGCCGCTTGGCGATCAGTCACTGGCATTAGTTGCTTCGCCACTGCTTCAGCACGTTGATTTTACTCAGCATAACCAGCACATTCCCTGCAGTTTTATCATTAATGAGCCGCAATGTATTTTCAGACAACGCTTCGAGGGGCTACTGCGTAAACGACAGATTACGCTGGAAAATACCATTGAGTTATGGAGCATTGAAAGCATTAAGCAGTGCGTATCGGCAAATCTTGGGGTCAGCTTTTTGCCGCATTTTGCCGTCGAGAAGGAGTTACGTTCAGGGGAGTTGATTGAATTACCGTTCAGTGAACAACCTGAGTTAATTACGGCATTGTGTGGTTATCATGCCGGAAAAGTCGTTAGCCCGGCGATGCGGGTGTTTCTTGAGTGCATTGAAGAGAGTTTTGCATCACGTGAAAAAATGCCGGGCTAAATGGCCCGGCATTCGGTTTACTCTTTGTCGGACTGCTGGGTAGCAGCGCCGCTCGGCTTACGACGTTTGCCGATATTTTTGGCGTCGCGGTGACGTTTTTTCACCCGCGGCTTCTCTTTCTCTTTCGCCTTTTTCTCAGCGCGCTTCGCCAGCACTTTCTTGGATGGCTTACCGTTAGATTTCTCACTTGGCGCGCGCGTGGTTGGACGCAGTTCGTCAATGACGCGAGCTTTCAACGGTTCGTCAATATAGCGGCTCGCTTTGCCGAGCAGCAGGTGGTCGTGCGCTTCAACTAAAGAGATCGCAGTGCCTTTACGGCCAGCACGACCGGTACGGCCAATACGGTGCAAATAGGCATCGCCACTGCGCGGCATGTCGAAGTTAAACACGTGGCTGACGTCAGGAATATCGATCCCGCGAGCGGCGACGTCGGTTGCTACCAGCACGTTCACACGACCATCGGTCAGGCGTTTGATCGCTTCGTTACGTTTGTTCTGCACCATCTCGCCTTCGAGATAGCAGTTATTAATGCCCGCCTGGCGCAGCCAGCCTGCCAGTTCGTGCACACGCTCACGTTTGCGTACGAAGACAATCGAGCGAGTCGCTTCCGGCTGTTTTAACAGGTGGATCAGCATGGCAGTTTTGTGCTCGATGTCATCGGCACGGTAGTAAAACTGATGGATCTTCTTGCGTTCACGGGTGGACGGATCCGCTGAGACTTCGACCGGGTCTTCCAACAGACGCTCGGCAAAATCTTTAATCGCATCGCCTTCCAGCGTGGCGGAAAACAGCATGGTTTGTTTACGCCAGCGTGTTTCACCGGCGATATGCTCGATGTCCTGGGCAAAGCCCATGTCCAGCATACGGTCTGCTTCATCGAGAATTAGCGTTTCAACCGCATGGCAGTCGAAGTTTTCTTCTTTAATGTATTGCAGCAGACGACCCGTGGTGGCGACCACGATGTCCTGGTTTTCGCTAAAGACTTCCATGTGGTTCATGTAAGCCACGCCGCCGGTAATCGTAGCGATATCCAGATGTGTATTCTTCGCCAGCTCACGAGCGTGTTCGGCAACCTGCATCGCCAGTTCGCGCGTTGGCGTCAGGATTAAAATGCGCGGCGGACCAGATTTCTTGCGCGGGAAGTCGAGCAGGTGCTGCAACGCTGGCAGCAAATATGCCGCCGTTTTACCGGTGCCTGTCGGCGCAGAACCGAGTACATCACGGCCATCGAGCGCAGGCGGAATGGCGGCAGCCTGAATGGCGGTCGGGCGAGTGAAACCTTTTTCCTGGAGGGCATCCAGAAGGCTTTCATCGAGTTCAAGTTCGGAAAAAGTCGTTACAGTCATGTTCTACCTCTGAGTGGGGCGCTGATTATAGACGTTACGGCTGCAATCTTCATCTGTTTGTATGGATATACCTTCTCAGGTATTGTTTTTATCCTATGTTATCGTTTTTTTTTCCAGGAAGGTTGTTCTTCATGCCCCAGCCTACATCCGTACTGAGACGTAATGGATTTACTTTTAAGCAGTTTTTTGTGGCACACGATCGCTGTGCAATGAAAGTCGGAACAGACGGCATTTTATTGGGGGCCTGGGCCCCCGTTGCGGGCGTAAAGCGGATCCTGGATATTGGTACCGGGAGTGGCCTGTTGGCGCTGATGTTGGCCCAGCGCACTGATGAAAACGTCATCATTGACGCCGTGGAGCTTGATGTCGATGCCGCGCAGCAGGCGCAGGAGAACATCGCGCAATCTCCGTGGATGCATCGCGTGAGTGTTCATACAGAAGATGCGCAGCAGTGGATACCGCGTCAGACCGTGCGTTTTGATTTGATAATCAGCAACCCCCCCTATTATGAACAGGGCGTGGAATGTGCTACACCGCAGCGCGAGCAGGCGCGCTATACCACCACGCTCGATCACCAGGCGTTGCTTACGCTGGCGGCGGACAGCATTACGGAAGAAGGTTTTTTTTGTGTAGTGCTGCCGGAACAGATTGGGAACGCGTTTACCCAGCAGGCATTAAGTATGGGCTGGCATCTGCGATTACGTACGGATGTAGCAGAAACGGAAGCCCGACTACCGCATCGGGTATTGCTGGCATTCTCCCCGCAGGCCGGGGAGTGCTTTAGCGACAGGCTGGTGATTCGTGGGCCAGACCAACGTTACTCTGAAGGTTACACGGCACTGACCCAGGCGTTTTACCTGTTTATGTGATGACTTAGCGGCGAGAGAATGGACGGGCCGGCTTCTGGAAGCTGCTCTGGGTAATCCAGCGTGTAGTGCAGGCCCCGACTCTCTTTGCGCATCATTGCGCAGCGGACAATCAACTCGGCAACCTGCACCAGGTTACGCAGTTCCAGCAAATTGTTCGACACGCGGAAATGGGCGTAATACTCGTCGATTTCCTGTTGCAGCATGGTGATACGGCGCAGAGCGCGCTCCAGGCGCTTGGTCGTACGCACAATACCGACGTAATCCCACATAAACAGCCGCAGCTCATGCCAGTTATGCTGGATAACAACCAACTCATCCGGATTTTCTACCCGGCTTTCATCCCAGCCCGGGAGCGTGCTAACGCCGCGAGCATAAGGCATGCGCTTGTCGATATCTTCAGCCGCGGACCAGCCATAAACCAGACACTCCAGCAATGAGTTCGATGCCATCCGGTTGGCACCATGCAGGCCGGTGTAACTCACCTCGCCGATCGCATACAGCCCGTCGACATCGGTACGGCCAAAGTCATCCACCATCACACCGCCGCAGGTATAGTGCGCGGCAGGTACGATGGGAACCGGCTCTTTGGTTAAATCAATGCCCAATCCCAGCAACTTTTCATAAATCATCGGGAAATGCTGACGAACAAATTCTTCCGGCTTATGGCTGATATCGAGGAACATGCAATCTGCACCAAGGCGCTTCATTTCATGATCAATGGCGCGGGCGACAATATCGCGGGGAGCCAGTTCGCCACGTTCGTCAAAATCGGGCATAAAGCGTGAACCGTCCGGGCGCTTCAGGTGCGCGCCTTCGCCGCGCAGCGCTTCGGTCAGCAGAAAATTGCGCGCCTGCGGATGATACAGCGCTGTCGGGTGAAACTGGTTAAACTCCAGGTTGGCGACGCGGCATCCTGCGCGCCAGGCCATTGCAATTCCGTCACCCGAGGAAATATCCGGATTGGTGGTGTATTGATACACCTTTGACGCGCCGCCGGTGGCCAACACTACCGACTTCGCATGGCAGGTTTCGACGGCTTCTTTATTACGATTCCAGATCCATGCGCCAACAACCCGACGCGTTCCCGGCAGACCGATTTTATCGGAGACAATCAGGTCGACGGCGTTGCTACGCTCAAGAACCCGGATATTGGGGTGATTTTGTGCCTGGCTGACGAGTGTGGTTTCGACTTCTTTGCCGGTAGCATCTGCAGCGTGCAGGATGCGTCGATGGCTGTGACCGCCTTCACGGGTCAGGTGATAGCTCTCTTCGCCGTTAGGCTGAACCTGTGTATCAAATAAGACGCCCTGATCGATAAGCCATTGAACGCAGGTGCGGGCATTGCTGGCGACAAATTCAACCGCATGGCGATCGCACAGCCCGGCCCCGGCAATCAGCGTATCTTCAACGTGGGAGTCGATACTGTCGGTTTCATCGAAAACCGCGGCAATACCCCCTTGGGCATAAAATGTCGAGCCTTCGCTGACCGGCCCTTTGCTCAGGACAATAACCTGATGTTTTTCAGCCAGGCGCAGCGCCAGTGAGAGTCCGGCAGCTCCGCTGCCAATGATCAGCACGTCACAGGATAATTCAGGAGTCGTATTCATGATGTTTGTTTAATTTACTAAACAGTGTTTGGTCACCATAGCACCACATTGCGCGATACTGCACGTTTTATTTTTAAATGTGTTGCAATGACTAAACATGAAAGAAAAGCATGATGAGGGCGAAATAGGCATAAATATTTTGTGAAGCAGGCCGTTAGCATCAGATTATGTGATGAAATAAAGTGCCCGTTGGGTTACTCTGCAAGCGGTGAAATGGGCATTTCTGTACAGATAGTGCGTTGATCGGGTTATGTAGACTTATAATGAGAGATAAGACCTGTCTACAACATGACAAACAAAAAACAATGCGTAACGGAACTTTACGAAACTTGAGCACTCTAAGCATTTGCTTGCTCATAGTGAAGCTGATGGAGTGGCGTTTCGAAAGCGCGTGGAAATTTGGTTTGGGGAGACTTTACCTCGGATGAGCGAGCAGTTAACGGACCAGGTCCTGGTAGAACGGGTCCAGAAGGGAGATCAGAAAGCCTTCAACCTACTGGTAGTGCGCTATCAGCATAAGGTGGCGAGTCTGGTTTCTCGCTATGTACCGTCGGGTGATGTACCCGATGTAGTACAAGAAGCATTTATCAAAGCCTATCGTGCGCTGGACTCGTTCCGGGGAGATAGCGCTTTTTATACCTGGCTGTATCGTATTGCAGTCAATACAGCGAAGAATTACCTGGTCGCTCAGGGGCGTCGTCCACCTTCCAGTGATATTGATGCGATTGAAGCAGAAAATTACGAAAGTGGCGGAGCACTGAAAGAAATTTCGAACCCTGAGAACTTAATGTTGTCAGAAGAACTGAGACAGATAGTTTTCCGAACTATTGAGTCCCTCCCGGAAGATTTACGCATGGCAATAACCTTGCGGGAGCTGGATGGCCTGAGCTATGAAGAGATAGCCGCTATCATGGATTGTCCGGTAGGTACGGTGCGTTCACGTATCTTCCGAGCGAGGGAAGCTATTGATAATAAAGTTCAACCGCTTATCAGGCGTTGACGATAGCGGGATACTGGAAAAGGTATTAGGCATGCAGAAAGAGAAACTTTCCGCTTTAATGGATGGCGAAACGCTGGATACTGAGTTACTCAAAGAGCTAACTCACGACCCGGAAATGCAAAAAACCTGGGAGAGTTATCACCTGATTCGCGATTCCATGCGAGGTGATACCGCCGACGTTCTCCATTTCGATATTTCCGCCCGCGTAATGGCCGCCATCCAGGATGAGCCAGTACGCCAGACGGCGCCATTGATTCCTGAGGCCCAGCCAGCACCGCACCAGTGGCAGAAAATGCCATTCTGGAAGAAAATGCGTCCGTGGGCCGCGCAGCTTACCCAAATGGGTGTGGCCGCGTGCGTATCACTTGCAGTTATCGTTGGCGTCCAGCACTATAATGGGCAATCTGAAACGTCCCAGCAGCCCGAAACACCGGTATTTAATACATTACCGATGATGGGTAAAGCCAGTCCGGTTAGCTTGGGTGTACCTTCTGACGCGACGGCCAGCGGCGGTCAACAACAGCAGGTACAGGAGCAGCGTCGTCGTATTAATGCCATGTTGCAGGATTACGAATTGCAACGTCGACTGCACTCTGAACAGCTTCAGTTTGAGCAGGCCCAAACACAGCAAGCCGCTGTGCAGGTGCCAGGAATTCAAACTTTAGGAACGCAATCGCAGTAATGAAGCAACTTTGGTTTGCCATGTCACTTGTGGCTGGTAGCCTGTTCTTCTCTGTAAACGCCTCGGCCAATCCTGCGTCCGGGGCGTTGTTGCAGCAGATGAATCTGGCCAGCCAGTCGCTAACCTATGAGCTGTCATTTGTCAGCATCAATAAGCAGGGTGTTGAATCCCTACGTTATCGTCATGCCCGCCAGGATAACCGTCCACTCGCGCAACTATTACAAATGGATGGACCGCGCCGGGAAGTGGTGCAACGCGGCAACGAAATTAGCTATTTTGAGCCTGGTCTCGAACCGTTCACGCTGAACGGCGATTATATCGTTGACTCTCTGCCATCCCTGATTTACACCGATTTCAAACGCCTTGCTCCCTACTATGATTTTATCTCAGTAGGCCGCACCCGTATTGCCGATCGGCTCTGTGAAGTGATCCGCGTTGTGGCGCGTGACGGCACCCGTTACAGCTATATCGTTTGGATGGACACGGAGACCAAACTGCCAATGCGTGTCGATCTCCTCGATCGTGATGGCGAAACGCTGGAACAGTTCCGTGTGATCTCCTTTACCGTGAATAACGGTGTTAGCGACAGCATGCAGACGTTAGCAAAAGCGAATTTACCACCGTTGCTGTCGGTTCCTGCAGGCGAGAAAACCAACTTCAACTGGAGTCCGTCGTGGTTGCCACAAGGTTTCAGTGAGGTCTCAAGCAGTCGACGTCCGCTGCCGACGATGGATAACATGCCGATTGAATCACGCCTTTATTCTGATGGCCTGTTTAGTTTCTCCGTGAACGTAAACCGTGCGACGCAGAACAGCGCCGATCAACTGCTGCGTACTGGCCGCAGAACGGTCAGCACCAGCGTGCGTGATAACGCGGAAATTACGATTGTGGGCGAGCTTCCACCACAAACGGCGAAGCGTATCGCGGACAATATCAAGTTCAGGGCAGCACAATGATTAAAGAATGGGCGACGGTCGTCTCCTGGCATAATGGTCTGGCGACGGTCAGCTGCGATGTTAAAGCATCATGTAGCAGCTGTGCTTCCCGGGCCGGATGCGGGAGCCGCGTGCTGAACAAACTGGGACCACAGACCACACACACTATCGTGGTGCCCTGCGACGAACCCTTGACCCCTGGTCAAAAAGTTGAACTGGGCATTGCCGAAGGTAGCCTGTTGGGATCGGCGATGCTGGTCTACATGTCTCCGTTGGCGGGACTGTTTCTTTTCGCGGCGCTGTTCCAGGTGCTGTTTGGTTCCGATCTTGCGGCATTAAGCGGCGCAGTGCTGGGGGGCGTGGGCGGATTCCTGATTGCTCGTGGATACTCTCGTAAGCTTGCTGAGCGCGAAGCCTGGCAGCCGGTCATTCTGAACGTTGCTCTCCCACCCGATCTTATTCGCGTCGAAACCCAGCAGTGATATCTTTGCCTGATGGCGTTGCGCTTATCAGGTCTACAGCGTGCTCAGATGCAGGCGTAGGCCGGATAAGGCGTTTATGCCGCCATCCGGCAAAAGTTTCACCGACTTTGCAAGGTTGTTTCCAGTTCCCGCTATCCTTGCTCTATGAACGTTTCCTCGCCTCAGCGTTGTAGTGTAGAATGCGGCGTTTCACTTAAACAGACGTTAAGCTCAGATCAGCGACTTCTCAGAGCCTGCTCCGGCGGGCGTAAGGCACAATAATTACACTATATGAAGAACATACGTAACTTTTCAATCATAGCTCACATCGACCACGGTAAATCGACGCTGTCTGACCGTATTATCCAGATCTGCGGTGGCCTGTCTGACCGTGAAATGGAAGCGCAGGTTCTCGACTCGATGGATCTTGAGCGTGAGCGCGGTATTACTATCAAAGCGCAGAGCGTGACGCTCGATTTCAAAGCATCTGATGGTGAAACCTATCAGCTTAACTTTATCGACACCCCGGGCCACGTTGACTTCTCGTATGAAGTTTCCCGCTCGCTTGCTGCCTGTGAAGGCGCATTGCTGGTGGTTGATGCCGGACAGGGCGTAGAAGCGCAGACCCTGGCTAACTGCTATACCGCCATGGAAATGGATCTGGAGGTAGTACCGGTACTGAATAAAATTGACCTGCCAGCCGCCGATCCTGAACGCGTAGCGGAAGAGATCGAAGATATCGTCGGTATCGATGCGACAGATGCCGTTCGCTGCTCGGCGAAAACCGGCGTTGGCGTCACTGACGTTCTTGAACGTCTGGTACGCGACATTCCGCCGCCGGAAGGCGATCCGGAAGGCCCATTGCAGGCGCTGATCATCGACTCCTGGTTCGATAACTACCTTGGCGTGGTGTCACTGGTGCGTATTAAAAACGGCACCATGCGTAAAGGCGACAAAATTAAAGTAATGAGCACCGGTCAGGTCTATAACGCTGACCGTCTGGGCATCTTCACGCCAAAACAGGTTGACCGTACCGAGCTGAAATGCGGCGAGGTAGGTTGGTTGGTTTGTGCGATTAAAGACATCCTCGGCGCACCGGTTGGTGATACCCTGACACAGGCGCGTAACCCGGCAGACAAACCGCTGCCTGGCTTTAAAAAAGTGAAGCCGCAGGTTTACGCCGGTCTGTTCCCGGTGAGCTCTGACGACTACGAAAACTTCCGTGACGCGCTTGGCAAGCTGAGCCTGAACGACGCCTCCCTGTTCTACGAACCGGAAAGCTCTACCGCGCTGGGCTTCGGCTTCCGTTGTGGCTTCCTTGGTCTGCTGCACATGGAGATCATTCAGGAACGTCTGGAGCGTGAATACGATCTGGATCTGATCACCACCGCGCCGACCGTAGTCTACGAAGTCGAAACCACGGCGAAGGAGACTATCTACGTCGATAGCCCGTCCAAGCTGCCGCCGCTGAACAACATCTACGAACTGCGTGAGCCGATCGCTGAGTGTCACATGCTGCTGCCGCAGGCTTACCTTGGCAACGTCATCACCCTGTGTATCGAGAAGCGTGGCGTCCAGACCAACATGGTTTACCACGGTAACCAGGTGGCGCTGACGTATGAGATTCCAATGGCGGAAGTCGTACTCGATTTCTTCGACCGTCTGAAGTCGACCTCTCGCGGCTACGCGTCGCTGGACTATAACTTCAAACGCTTCCAGGCGTCTGACATGGTGCGTGTTGATGTCCTTATCAACAACGAACGTGTCGATGCGCTGGCGCTGATTACCCACCGCGACAACTCCCAGAGCCGTGGCCGTGAACTGGTTGAGAAGATGAAAGATCTGATCCCTCGCCAGCAGTTTGATATCGCGATCCAGGCGGCCATTGGTACGCACATCATCGCGCGTTCAACGGTTAAGCAGCTGCGTAAAAACGTTCTGGCGAAATGCTACGGTGGCGATATCAGCCGTAAGAAAAAGCTGCTGCAAAAACAGAAAGAGGGTAAAAAGCGCATGAAGCAGATCGGTAACGTCGAACTGCCGCAGGAAGCGTTCCTCGCCATTCTGCATGTCGGTAAAGACAGCAAATAATCTTAAGGAGTTGGCATGGCGAACATGTTTGCCCTGATTCTGGTGATTGCCACACTGGTGACGGGCATTTTATGGTGCGTAGATAAATTCATCTTCGCGCCAAAGCGCCGGGAGCGTCAGGCAGCAGCGCAAGCTGCTGCAGGTGATTCACTGGATAAAGCTACGCTGAAAAAAGTGGCACCTAAGCCAGGCTGGCTGGAAACCGGGGCGTCCGTTTTCCCGGTACTGGCGATTGTGCTGGTGGTGCGTTCATTTATCTATGAACCATTCCAGATCCCGTCAGGTTCGATGATGCCGACGCTGCTTATCGGTGACTTTATCCTGGTGGAGAAATTCGCCTACGGGATTAAAGATCCGATTTACCAGAAAACGTTGATCGAAACCGGTCATCCGAAACGCGGTGATATCGTGGTGTTTAAATACCCGGAAGATCCGCGTCTGGACTACATTAAACGTGCTGTCGGTTTACCGGGAGACAAAGTAACGTACGATCCAGTGGCGAAAGAGGTGACTATTCAGCCAGGATGCCGTTCCGGTCAGGCGTGTGAAAACGCGCTGCCGGTAACGTACTCTGATGTTCAGCCAAGTGATTTTGTACAGACCTTTGCTCGTCGTAACGGCGGTGAAGCGACCAGCGGCTTCTTTGAAGTTCCGCTGAACGAAACGAAAGAGAACGGTATTCGCCTTTCTGAGCGTAAAGAAACGCTGGGTGAGGTTACGCACCGCATTCTGACCGTGCCGATTGCGCAGGATCAGGTGGGGATGTATTACCGTCAACCTGGTCAGCCGTTGGCAACCTGGATCGTTCCGCCGGGACACTACTTCATGATGGGTGATAACCGTGATAACAGCGCGGACAGCCGTTACTGGGGATTTGTACCGGAAGCGAATCTGGTTGGTAAAGCGACCGCTATCTGGATGAGTTTCGATAAGCAAGAAGGTGAATGGCCGACCGGTGTGCGTTTAAGCCGTATTGGTGGCATTCACTAATCACCGATAATCGTTCACGTTGTCGTCATTACGGCGGCAGCGTGAATTATTTCTCGGATAAATTCCCGCAGACTAACGACATCCCTTGTCGTTGTGTATAGAATATTCCCCCGAAGTTTTAGGTTGGCACCGACAGGTTGCCACGGCACACGAAACAGCGTTGGTTTGTATACAAAAGCATGCAGGCGAAGCCGGATGGCTCAGCGAAATGCGTATATCAGGTCTGTTTCGTGTGCTGAATTGTTGACGCATTCATTTATTGGTATCGCATGAACCCCATCGTAATTAATCGGCTTCAACGGAAGCTGGGCTACACTTTTAATCATCAGGAGCTGTTGCAGCAGGCATTAACTCACCGGAGCGCCAGCAGCAAACATAACGAGCGTTTAGAATTTTTAGGCGACTCTATTTTGAGCTTTGTTATCGCTAATGCGCTGTATCACCGTTTCCCGCGTGTGGATGAAGGCGATATGAGCCGCATGCGCGCGACGCTGGTTCGCGGCAATACGCTGGCTGAATTAGCCCGTGAGTTTGACCTCGGTGAATGTTTACGTTTGGGGCCAGGTGAGCTGAAAAGCGGCGGCTTCCGTCGTGAATCAATCCTGGCGGATACCGTTGAAGCTTTGATCGGCGGCGTCTTCCTCGACAGCGATATTCAAACCGTTGAGCAATTGATCCTGAACTGGTATCAAACTCGTCTGGATGAAATTAGCCCAGGCGACAAACAAAAAGATCCGAAAACGCGCCTGCAGGAATATTTGCAGGGCCGCCACCTGCCTCTGCCGTCTTATTTGGTTGTACAGGTCCGTGGTGAAGCACACGATCAAGAATTTACTATCCACTGCCAGGTCAGCGGCCTGAGTGAACCGGTGGTTGGCACAGGTTCGAGCCGTCGTAAGGCTGAGCAGGCTGCCGCCGAACAGGCGTTGAAAAAACTGGAGCTGGAATGAGCGAAGAGAAAACTTACTGCGGATTTATTGCTATCGTCGGTCGCCCGAACGTCGGCAAATCCACCCTGTTGAATAATCTGCTTGGGCAGAAGATTTCTATTACCTCACGTAAGGCTCAGACAACACGTCACCGTATTGTTGGCATCCATACCGAAGGCGCGTATCAGGCGATTTATGTTGATACCCCGGGTCTGCATATGGAAGAAAAACGGGCTATTAACCGCCTGATGAACAAAGCGGCGAGCAGCTCGATCGGTGATGTTGAACTGGTTATTTTCGTTGTCGAAGGCACCCGCTGGACGCCGGACGACGAAATGGTGCTCAACAAGCTGCGTGATGGCAAAGCCCCGGTTATTCTGGCCGTCAACAAAGTCGACAACGTTCAGGAAAAAGCCGATCTGCTGCCGCACCTGCAGTTCCTGGCAAGCCAGATGAACTTCCTTGATATCGTACCGATTTCTGCCGAAACCGGCTTGAATGTCGATACCGTTGCGGGCATCGTGCGTAAGCATTTGCCTGAAGCTATTCATCACTTCCCGGAAGATTACATCACCGACCGTTCTCAGCGCTTTATGGCCTCTGAAATCATCCGTGAAAAGCTGATGCGTTTTCTGGGTGCTGAACTGCCGTACTCCGTTACCGTGGAGATTGAGCGTTTTATCTCTAACGAGCGCGGTGGCTACGATATCAACGGTCTGATCCTCGTTGAACGTGAAGGGCAGAAGAAGATGGTTATTGGCAACAAAGGGGCCAAGATTAAAACCATCGGCATCGAAGCGCGTAAAGACATGCAGGAGATGTTCGAAGCGCCCGTTCACCTGGAACTGTGGGTGAAAGTGAAATCCGGCTGGGCCGATGACGAACGCGCGCTGCGTAGCCTCGGTTACGGCGACGACGTCTAAACACATCCTCTGAAACACGGCGAGTATATGGAAGGATGGCAACGCGCTTTTGTCCTGCATAGTCGCCCCTGGAGCGAAACCAGTCTCGTGCTGGACGTCTTCACGGAAGAGTCGGGTCGCGTGCGCCTTGTGGCTAAAGGCGCACGTTCCAAACGCTCCAATCTTAAAGGCGCACTCCAGCCTTTTACCCCGTTGTTGCTTCGCTTTGGTGGACGTGGCGAGGTCAAAACCTTGCGCAGCGCCGAAGCCGTTTCTCTGGCACTCCCCCTTAGCGGAATCACGCTGTACAGCGGCTTGTATATTAACGAGCTTATATCGCGCGTACTCGAATACGAAACCCGTTTTTCTGCACTCTTTTTCGATTACCTGAACTGCATTCAGGCGCTGGCTGGCGCGACGGGTTCGCCAGAACCTGCGTTGCGTCGCTTTGAGCTAGCCTTACTTGGTCATCTGGGGTATGGCGTCGATTTTGCCCACTGTGCGGGCAGCGGCGAGCCGGTAGACGACACCATGACCTATCGCTACAGGGAAGAAAAAGGGTTTATCGCAAGCGTAGTGATTGATAACGCCACCTTTACCGGACGCCATCTGAAAGCACTCGAATCGCGGGAATTTCCGGATGCTGATACGCTTCGCGCCGCGAAACGCTTTACCCGCATGGCGTTAAAGCCGTATCTTGGTGGTAAGCCCTTAAAGAGCCGCGAATTATTCCGGCAGTTTATGCCGAAGCGAAAATAAAAAACGAGGATTGTCATGGCCGAATTACTGTTAGGCGTCAACATTGACCACATTGCCACTTTACGTAATGCACGCGGTACCGCATATCCGGACCCGGTTCAGGCAGCGTTTATCGTTGAACAGGCGGGCGCGGACGGTATTACCGTACACCTGCGTGAAGACCGTCGTCATATCACCGACCGTGACGTACGTATTTTGCGCCAGACGCTGGATACGCGCATGAATCTGGAAATGGCAGTCACCGAAGAGATGCTGTCGATTGCCGTTGAGACTAAGCCGCATTTTTGCTGCCTGGTGCCGGAAAAACGTCAGGAAGTTACCACTGAAGGTGGGCTGGACGTCGCCGGTCAGCGTGACAAGATGCGCGATGCCTGCAAACGGCTGGCGGACGCAGGCATTCTGGTTTCGCTGTTTATCGATGCCGATGAAGAACAGATTAAGGCCGCTGCGGAAGTTGGCGCACCGTTTATTGAGATTCACACCGGCTGTTACGCCGATGCGAAAACCGACGCAGAACAGGCCAGCGAACTGGCGCGTATCGCCAAAGCGGCAACCTATGCTGCAAGTCTTGGCCTGAAGGTGAATGCGGGTCACGGTCTGACGTATCACAACGTTAAAGCTATCGCGCGGATCCCGGAAATGCACGAGCTGAACATTGGCCATGCCATTATTGGACGTGCGGTGATGAGCGGCCTGAAAGAGGCCGTAGTCGAAATGAAGCGCCTGATGCTGGAAGCGCGTGGCTAATGGCGATTCTGGGATTAGGTACGGATATCGTGGAGATTGCCCGCATCGAAGCGGTGATCTCCCGTTCCGGCGACCGCCTGGCAAGACGTGTGCTCAGCGACAACGAATGGGCAATCTGGGAAACGCATCAGCAGCCGGTGCGTTTTCTGGCGAAGCGTTTTGCAGTCAAAGAGGCGGCAGCAAAAGCCTTTGGCACGGGTATTCGCAATGGGCTGGCATTTAATCAGTTTGAAGTCTTTAACGACGAACTTGGTAAGCCGCGTTTGCGATTATGGGGAGAGGCGTTAAAACTGGCGGAAAAACTCGGCGTTGCGCACATGCATGTGACGCTGGCCGATGAGCGTCACTACGCCTGCGCCACGGTGATTATCGAAAGTTAGATTCAGGACGATGCCGGATGGCGACGCGTAGCGTCTTATCCGGCCTACGGGTTATGCGTTTGTTGCAGGGGCAGGGTAGGGGTTTCATCGCCAGATGGCGACGCGGCTAAAGTTTATCGGCGTGGTGCATCAGCACAAACTTATCCCACAGCTGCTCTTCTGTTTCGACATGCGCCGGATCTTTCAAAATAGTATTGGGGATCGGGCACACCTTCTGGCAGGTTGGCGTGTCGTAATGGCCTACGCATTCCGTACACTTGTCGCTGTTAATCTCGTAAATGCTATCACCCATCGAAATCGCCTCATTCGGGCATTCGGGCTCGCACATATCGCAATTGATACACTTTTTAGTGATTAACAGGGCCATCAGGAAACTCTCAAAACATCACAAATCGGGCGGGCATTATACGCGCATTCTTTGCTCAGACCAGTTTTTTTACCAGTGCCTCACTGTGGCGAATACGTTCCGGGGCATGCTCCAGATCCTGCTGTACCAGCGCCATAAACAGTAAATCAGTGAGCATCATTTGCGCATGGGTGGAGGAAATCGCTGCGCTGCGCGTGGCCTGCTCTTCGGCAATGGTGTACAGACAATGACTTGCCCGTTGCTGCAGGGCGTTCGGTGTAAATCCGGTGATGGCGAGGATTTTCGCGCCGGTGCGCAACGTTTCATCCGCAGCCAGGTTGAGTTCGCGACGCTCTCCGGTATACGAAATGGCCAGCAGTAGATCGTTAGGCGAAAGCGCCTGCACCGTCGCCAGTAGGGCGTGCATATCGCGTTCCACCACCGCGTTAAAACCAATCTTCAGCAGCTTCCAGGCAAAATTTTGTGCCACCAGACCCGATGCGCCAATCCCGGTCACGATAATGCGGCGGGCTGAACGCAGCATCGTGACGCTCTCCATCAGTTTCTCTTCGCTGTTGACGTCCAGCGTTGCATGCATCGCCGCCACGTTCTCTTTAATCAGTTTCTCGCCTACCATTCGCATCGGGTCGTCACCGCGAATCTGATTATGTACCGGAATGGAATGGGGATTAGGATTGCTGGCCAATGCTTCGCTAATCGCCAGTTTGAGTGCCGGGAATCCTTTAAAGCCCATCTTTTGCGCGAATTTCACCACGCTGGACTGGCTGACGCCCGCTTCAAAGGCCAGCTGTTGTGAACTGAGATGACGCGCAGTATCCGGCTGAGCAAGAAGATAATCCGCAAGTTTTTTATCGCTTTGCGCGAGATCCGGATAACGCTGACGAATGCGAATTAAACAGTTCATGCTTTCTCCTGGCGAAAATGTGATGGCGATTACAAAACAAAATATCACTCGCCTTAGTGAATATAATATTCCATTATGACAGATTATTATGAATTAAAAATTCCTAAGGAACAAAAAATGAATCTCGGTGCGTTAGTTTCAGAAACCCGTAATCCTCAGACCATGGATCTGGATGCGCTCTCCACTCTGGAGTTGGTTCATCGTTTTAATCAACAGGATACGCTGGTAGCTGAAGCAGTAAAAGCAACTCTTCATGAAGTTGCACGCGCGGTTGATGCGGCAGCTGACGCGCTAAAAGCCGGTGGACGCATTATTTACATGGGAGCAGGTACCAGCGGGCGTCTTGGGGTGCTGGACGCGTCTGAATGCCCACCGACCTTCGGCGTCCCACACGGTCTGGTGGTTGGGCTGATTGCCGGGGGACCGGGCGCTTTGCTGAAGGCAGTAGAAGGCGCAGAAGATAACCCGCAGCTAGGCGAAGACGATCTGCGCGCGCTCAATCTTACCGCACAGGATCTGGTGGTGGGGCTGGCAGCTTCTGGTCGTACGCCGTATGTAATTGGCGGGTTGAAATATGCGCGTTCGGTGGGCTGTACAACGGCGGCTATTTCTTGCAATCCGGATTCCCCTATCGCGCATGAAGCGGATATTGCCATTTCTCCGGTAGTGGGGCCTGAGGCGCTGACCGGGTCAACACGACTGAAATCCGGCACCGCGCAAAAGCTGGTGCTCAATATGATCTCCACCGGCGCGATGGTGAAATTTGGCAAGGTGTACCAGAACCTGATGGTGGATATGCAGGCAACCAACGTCAAACTGGTCGATCGGGCGTGCCGTATGGTAGTTGAAGCCACCGGTATTGCGCGGGCTCAAGCTGAAACGCTGCTGAAGCAGACGGATTATGATGTTAAGCCAGCTATTTTAATGGCGCTCACCGGTCTGGATGCCGCTGCCGCCCGCGAAAAGCTTGCCGCTCACCAGGGTTTTTTACGCGCGGCGTTAGAACACTAAGAGGTGTATATGGATAAGACGGCGTTGCTGGCCAGCGACATCCTGCTGGGCGTTGGCGGAGAGAACAATATTCTGCGTCTGGAAAACTGTATGACCCGTGTCAGGGTGGAAGTTCAGGATGACGGGCAGATCGATATTCCCCGCCTCAGGCAACTGCCCGGCGTTAGCGGCTACGTGAAGCAGGGCGCACAGCACCAGATTATTGTCGGCCCCGGTAAAGCTGCCAAAGTGGTGGATGCCATGCGTTCCCTGATTGCCGATGGCGGCGAGCGAGCAGGTGCCAATGATATTGAGCGCACCAAGTCAGAGGCCAAAGCGAAGTACAAAGCGCCGATGAGCGATGCGCTGCGCAAGCTGGCGAACGTCTTTATCCCTCTTATTCCGGCGTTTATCGCCTCCGGTTTGATTACCGGGATTATTAACATCCTTAAGCGCCCGGATATCGTGGGGGATTTTGCGACCCACTATCCAAATATGCTGGGGTTGATGGGCATATTTGGCAGCGCCGTGTTTGCCATTATGAATATTCTGGTCGGGGTGAATACCGCCAAAGTTTTCGGTGGCTCCCTGGCAATGGGCGGGGTGATGGCGGGGATCCTTTCCAGCCCTCAGCTGGCGCAAATTACCCTGTTTGGCGAAGCGTTGCAGCCGGGGCGCGGTGGGGTTATTGCGGTATTGCTGGTGGTTGCGCTGATGTGCTGGATCGAACGTAAATTCCGCACGCTGTTGCCGGAATCACTGGAGCTTATCCTTAACCCGCTGCTAACCACCATCATTACCGGCGTAATCGCGATTGTGGCGCTGCAACCGCTTGGCGGATGGATTTCTGAATCTATCGCTCACGGCGCATCCTGGGCTATCGATCGCGGCGGTTTTCTGGTCGGTGCCGTGCTGGCAGGTACCTTTCTGCCGTTGGTGCTCACCGGACTTCATCAGGGATTGGTGCCCATCCACGTTGAGCTGGTTCAGGCACACGGTTATAACGCGCTTTTTCCGATCCTGGCGATGGCGGGCGTTGGGCAAATAGGTGCTGCGATCGCGGTTCTGATGAAAACTCGTAATGCGCGGCTAAAGAAAGTGATCAAAGGGGCGCTACCGGTCGGACTGCTGGGGATTGGCGAGCCGCTGATTTTTGGCGTAACGCTGCCGTTGGGTAAGCCGTTTATCGGTGCCTGTCTTGGCGGCGCGGTAGGTGGGGCGCTGATTAGCTACTGGAAGGTGGCGACGGTCATCACCTTTGGCATCTCCGGGTTACCGCTGGCACTGACGATTGTTGCCGGAAAAGTGATGTTCTATCTGTTAGGCTATCTGGTAGCAGTTATCGCCGGGTTCCTGTTTACCTGGCTATTGGGATTCACTGATCCAGAGGAATAAGGTTTGACCAATCACCAGCGCCGCGTTGTCTTTTTTGATTTGGATGGCACGTTACACCAGCAGGATATGTTCGGTAGTTTTATTCGTTATCTGCTGCGTCGCCAGCCGCTGAATGCGTTGCTTGTGCTGCCTCTATTACCGGTGATTGCGCTGGCGTTGCTGATAAAAGGACGTGCCGCCCGCTGGCCAATGAGCCTGCTGTTATGGGGATGCACTTTTGGCCGCAGTGAGGCGCGTCTGAAAGCGCATCAGGCCGACTTTGTGCGCTGGTTTCGCAGTAACGTGACGGCGTTTCCGCTCGTGCAGCAGCGGCTGACAACCTATCTGTTAAGTTCTGACGCTGATATCTGGCTTATTACCGGCTCTCCGCAGTCACTGGTCGAGCAGGTTTACTTTGATACTCCATGGCTACCGCGAGTCAATCTGATCGCCAGCAAAATGGCACGGGGATACGGCGGTTGGGTACTGACTTTGCGCTGTCTGGGCCATGAGAAAGTGACACAACTGGAACGCCACATTGGCGCGCCGCTACAGCTTTACAGTGGTTATAGTGACAGTAATCAGGACAATCCGCTGCTCTCTTTTTGCCAGCATCGCTGGCGCGTCACGCCGCGCGGAGAGCTTCAGCAACTCGAATAGCTAACGCACATGCAATTTGAAGTATGACGTGTATAATGCGCCCGCTTTGATTACTGGAGTTACCCCTTTGTCAGATGTTGAATTTAGCCACGAATACTGGATGCGTCATGCTTTAACGCTGGCTAAGCGCGCCTGGGATGAGCGTGAAGTCCCGGTGGGTGCGGTATTGGTACATCATAACCGAGTGATTGGCGAAGGCTGGAACCGCCCTATTGGACATCATGATCCGACTGCCCACGCTGAGATTATGGCGCTGCGTCAGGGCGGCCTGGTGCTGCAAAACTACCGTCTGTTAGATGCCACCCTGTACGTCACTCTGGAGCCGTGCGTGATGTGCGCGGGCGCGATGGTGCACAGCCGTATCGGTCGGGTCGTTTTTGGCGCGCGCGATGCGAAAACGGGCGCTGCCGGGTCATTAATGGATGTACTGCATCACCCTGGAATGAATCATCGGGTTGAAGTGACAGAGGGGGTACTGCGGGATGAATGTGCCACGTTGCTAAGTGATTTCTTCCGCATGCGCCGGCAGGAAATCAAAGCCCTGAAAAAATCCGCTAATCAGTAACTCTCAGCCTGATGGCAGTGCGCTTATCAGACGTACAAGACTACTTCTCCTCTTTTTTATGCGGTGAAAACAGCAGGGAAGGGGAGTGCGTCAGGTAGTTTGACGACGTTTGAGACAGAAACGCCGAAAGCGGGAATTTCTCTTTACCTAATAGTTCTGCGGGCGTCACCGTCGGGTAATCCTGCGCCAGTTGCTGCGTTTCTAGCGCCTGTTTTTCTTTCTCTTGCAGATATCCCACCAAGCTAATTTGGTACTTACGGATATTTTCCACATAGGCGTAAGCTTCGTGGCCGCGCGCATAGCCATAGGTCAACTTGTTATAATACGGTTTTTGGCTGAGCAGCGGTAATCGCTGTTTTACGTCGGACCAACTGTTCGGATTGCCTTTGGTTTTCACCGTCAGCGCCCGCGCATCCAGCATGTGCGCATAACCCATGTTATAGGCTGCAAGGGCAAACCAGATGCGTTCTCCTTCGGGGACGGTATCCGGTACTTTACTCATCATATCCTGCAAGTATCGCGCCCCGCCGCTGATACTCTGTTCGGCATCGGTACGGTCGGTCAGCCCGAGACTCTGAGCGGTATTTTTAGTCAACATCATCAGCCCGCGTACGCCGGTTGGAGAGGTGGCCTGCGCGTCCCAGTGTGATTCCTGATATGAGATAGCGGCCAGTAGTCTCCAGTCTATCTCTTGCGCATATTTCTCAAACAGCGGCTTGAGGTCCGGCAACACGCTGTCTACGGCACGTAAAAAGGAGCGGGTATCGACATAGTCAAAATCATCGCCATGCCCGAGATATTTCTCTTCCAGCCGTGCCAGAGAACCGTCTTCATTCATGGTGTTGAAGAAATCCAGTAGGGCGGCAGACAGCGTGTTGTCATCGTCCAGCCGACTAAACCATGTCACCGGTTGTTCGTCAGAGACGTCGAGCGCTACGGCCAGCTCAGGATGCACGCGTTGATATAAGCTGATGGCAACAGAATCGGCAATGGTGTAATCCAGCTTTCCGGCGATTACATCATCAAGCAGTTCGGTGGTGCCCTTTTTGTCATCGACTTTCCAGCTCAGATCGGGAAATTTTTTCTCTTTTAGCTGCTGGAGGTCATTAACCACCACGTGCCCCGGGGCGATAGTCAGTTGGTTTTCGTTCACCGTGGCAAGCGTGCGCGGACGGTATTGCCCAACCCGGTACACCAGCTGTTGTGAAACCGAATAATAGGTCGGGCCGGGCTGGTAATTTTTAACCCGCTCGCTGTTATAGACCAGGCCTGCGGCTAACAGGTCGGCATTGCCGTTATCCAGGTCGTCAAAAAGCTGGCTGATGTTCTGGCGTACGGTAACTTTTAACTTCACGCCTAAGTAGTCGGCAAATTCCTGGGCCAGTTCATAATCCAGACCGAATTTTTTGCCGTTGAGGGTCGCGTAAGTTAATGGTGAATCAATGGTACTGACGCGCAGCTCTCCCCGCGACTGAATGGCGGCGATACGATTTTCGGCTTTACCGAACCAGGGAATAGATGGCCAAAGGGCCGCTGCCAACAACAGCGTCAATATGCCGATGAACAGATAATTAATCTTTAATTTTTTCAATTAGTTAATTCTCTGAACCGTACGTTGTCTCTGTCTGCTGTGGTGTTGATTAAGAAGTGAAGTCGTCATTAATGAACGGCATTTTGCTTAAACTTGCGTCAGTTGGCAACTTATTCAGAAATCTGACCGCATTTGATGATAAGTGACGGTCGTGATTTTATTTCGACGCAAACGGTTTCGTCGGCGCGGTAGATTCTTTATAATGACGCCCGTTTCCCCCACTTGGGCACACCGAAAGCTTAGAAGACGAGAGACTTATGATGGAAATTCTGCGTGGTTCACCTGCACTGTCTGCATTCCGTATTAACAAACTGCTGGCACGTTTTCAGGCTGCCAACCTCCAGGTCCACAACATTTACGCCGAGTACGTCCATTTTGCCGATCTGAATGCACCGTTAAATGAAGATGAGCACGCGCAGCTTGCACGCCTGCTGGAATATGGTCCTGCTCTGCAAAGCCACGCTCCGGAAGGCAAACTGCTGCTGGTTACGCCTCGCCCTGGCACCATCTCCCCGTGGTCTTCTAAAGCGACTGATATTGCCCGCAACTGCGGTCTGCACCAGATTAGCCGCCTGGAACGTGGCATTGCCTGGTATGTAGAAGCCTCTACGCTGACCGCTGAGCAATGGCAGATGGTGGCCGACGAACTGCACGACCGCATGATGGAAACGGTTTTCTCTTCGCTGAACGATGCCGAAAAACTGTTTGCCCATCACCAACCGGCGCCGGTCTCCAGCGTTGATCTACTGGGTGAGGGACGTCAGGCGCTGATCGACGCTAACCTGCGTCTGGGTCTGGCGCTTGCGGAAGACGAAATTGACTATCTGCAGGATGCGTTCACCAAACTGGGACGTAACCCGAACGATATTGAACTGTACATGTTTGCGCAGGCCAATTCTGAGCACTGCCGTCACAAGATTTTTAACGCCGACTGGGTTATCGATGGTAAACAGCAGCCTAAGTCGCTGTTCAAGATGATCAAGAATACCTTCGAAACCACGCCGGACCACGTGCTGTCTGCCTATAAAGACAACGCTGCGGTAATGGAAGGCTCTGAAGTGGGCCGCTATTTTGCCGAT
The DNA here is from genome assembly GCF_002042885.1 of Citrobacter portucalensis. GTDB lineage: Bacteria > Pseudomonadota > Gammaproteobacteria > Enterobacterales > Enterobacteriaceae > Citrobacter > Citrobacter portucalensis. The sequence continues at coordinate 3,510 of NZ_MVFY01000025.1, read as the reverse complement.
CACAAAACCGGCCGCTACGATTTCCATCAGGAGCCAGCCCACATCCTGATGAAGGTAGAAACCCATAACCACCCAACCGCCATCTCTCCATGGCCGGGCGCGGCAACCGGCTCCGGCGGCGAAATCCGCGACGAGGGCGCAACAGGTCGCGGTGCAAAACCGAAAGCCGGGCTGGTGGGTTTCTCCGTTTCCAACCTGCGTATTCCTGGCTTTGAACAGCCGTGGGAAGAAGACTTCGGTAAGCCGGACCGTATTGTTACCGCGCTTGATATCATGACCGAAGGCCCGCTGGGCGGCGCGGCGTTTAACAACGAATTTGGTCGTCCGGCGCTGACCGGCTACTTCCGTACCTATGAAGAAAAGGTCAACAGCCATAACGGCGAAGAGCTGCGCGGTTACCATAAACCGATCATGCTGGCAGGCGGGATCGGTAACATCCGTGCCGATCACGTGCAGAAGGGCGAGATCGTCGTTGGCGCTAAGCTTATCGTCCTCGGCGGCCCGGCAATGAACATTGGCCTTGGCGGCGGGGCTGCTTCCTCTATGGCTTCCGGCCAGTCTGATGCCGATCTTGATTTCGCTTCCGTACAGCGTGACAACCCGGAAATGGAACGTCGTTGCCAGGAAGTTATCGACCGTTGCTGGCAGATGGGTGATGCGAACCCGATTCTGTTTATCCATGACGTTGGCGCGGGTGGACTGTCTAACGCTATGCCGGAGCTGGTAAGCGATGGTGGGCGCGGCGGTAAGTTCCAACTGCGCGATATTCTTAGCGACGAGCCGGGCATGAGCCCGCTGGAAATCTGGTGTAACGAATCCCAGGAACGCTACGTGCTGGCGGTTGCTGCCGATCAATTGCCGCTGTTTGATGAACTGTGTAAGCGTGAGCGCGCGCCGTATGCGGTGATTGGTGAAGCTACCGAAGAACAGCATCTGACCTTGAGCGACAGCCACTTCGACAACCAGCCGATCGACATGCCTCTTGATGTGCTGCTGGGTAAAACACCGAAAATGACCCGCGATGTGCAGACGCTGAAAGCCAAAGGCGATGCCCTGAATCGTGGTGAAATCTCGATTGCAGATGCGGTTAACCGCGTGCTGCATCTGCCGACTGTCGCGGAGAAAACGTTCCTCGTGACCATCGGTGACCGTACCGTTACCGGCATGGTGGCGCGTGACCAGATGGTTGGTCCATGGCAGATCCCGGTCGCCAACTGCGCGGTCACTACCGCAAGCCTCGATAGCTACTACGGCGAAGCGATGTCTATCGGCGAGCGCGCGCCGGTTGCGCTATTGGACTTCTCTGCCTCTGCGCGTCTGGCGGTCGGTGAAGCGCTGACCAACATTGCGGCAACGCAGATTGGCGACATCAAACGTATTAAGCTGTCGGCAAACTGGATGGCGGCTGCGGGTCACCCTGGTGAAGATGCTGGCCTGTACGAAGCAGTAAAAGCCGTTGGGGAAGAGCTATGCCCGGCGCTCGGCCTGACCATTCCAGTGGGCAAAGACTCTATGTCGATGAAAACCCGCTGGCAGGAAGGTAACGAGCAGCGTGAAATGACCTCGCCGCTGTCGCTGGTGATCACCGCCTTTGCCCGCGTAGAAGATGTGCGCCACACCATTACCCCACAGCTGTCTACTGAAGACAACGCCCTGCTGCTGATTGACCTCGGTCTTGGTCACAATGCGCTGGGCGCTACGTCGCTGGCGCAGGTTTACCGTCAACTGGGCGATAAGCCTGCCGACGTGCGTAACGTTGAGCAACTGAAAGGCTTCTACGATGCGATTCAGGCGCTGGTCGCTGCGCGTAAGCTGCTGGCCTACCATGACCGTTCTGACGGCGGTCTGCTGGTTACGCTGGCGGAAATGGCCTTCGCCGGTCACTGCGGTATTGACGCTGATATCCACTCTCTGGGTGAAGATCGTCTGGCGGCGCTGTTTAACGAAGAACTGGGTGCGGTGATTCAGGTTCGTGCTGCTGAGCGTGAGGCGGTGGAAGCGATTCTGGCTACTCACGGCCTGGCAGACTGCGTACACTTCCTCGGTAAAGCCGTTGAAGGTGACCGCTTCACCCTGACCGCTAACGGCCAGCCGGTGTTTAGCGAAAGCCGTACTACCCTGCGTATGTGGTGGGCGGAAACCACCTGGCAGATGCAGCGCCTGCGTGACAACCCGGAATGCGCCGATCAGGAACACGATGCTAAAACCAACGATGCGGACCCTGGTCTCAACGTTAAACTGTCGTTTGATATCAACGAAGATGTTGCCGCTCCGTACATCGCCACCGGTGCGCGTCCCAAAGTGGCCGTACTGCGCGAGCAGGGTGTGAACTCCCACGTTGAAATGGCAGCTGCCTTCCACCGTGCGGGTTTTGACGCCATCGATGTGCACATGAGCGACCTGCTGGGCGGACGTATCGGCCTGGGTAACTTCCAGGCACTGGTGGCCTGCGGCGGCTTCTCTTATGGCGATGTGCTTGGCGCTGGTGAAGGTTGGGCGAAGTCGATTCTGTTCAACAACCGCGTCCGTGATGAGTTCGAAACCTTCTTCCATCGCCCGCAAACGCTGGCACTCGGCGTGTGTAACGGTTGTCAGATGATGTCTAACCTGCGTGAGCTGATCCCAGGAAGCGACCTGTGGCCGCGCTTTGTGCGTAACCACTCCGACCGCTTTGAAGCCCGCTTCAGCCTGGTCGAAGTGACGCAAAGCCCGTCTTTGCTGCTTGCCGATATGGTGGGTTCGATGATGCCGATTGCCGTTTCTCACGGTGAAGGTCGTGTCGAAGTGCGTGACGGTGCGCATCTGGCTCAGCTTGAGAGCAAAGGTCTGGTGGCGCTGCGCTACGTTGATAACTTCGGTAAGGTGACCGAGACCTATCCGGCTAACCCGAACGGTTCGCCGAACGGTATTACTGCAGTGACCACTGAAAATGGTCGCGTCACCATTATGATGCCGCACCCGGAACGTGTGTTCCGTACCGTGAGCAACTCCTGGCACCCGGAAAACTGGGGCGAGGATAGCCCGTGGATGCGTATTTTCCGCAACGCGCGTAAACAGCTCGGTTAATTCGCTCAATAGTCATCAAGCCCCTCTTCGCGAGGGGCTTTTTTTTGTCTGCCGGATGAAACCCGCCTGATGACGCTACGCTTATCAGGCCTACAGGGAAAATGCGGTTGTAGGCCGGATAAGGCGTTCACGCCGCCATCCGGCAATAAACTCAGCGCTTGCACCTAAAAGTAAAGTGTCGGGAAATGCCGACATGGACAGGGTTGCGGTGTCGTCAAAAAGAGACGTTTAATTATTTGATTTAATAGTAATTTGTTTTTAAGTGCTGCAAGTGTTGCTGATTGGCGACAGGGAGAACAAAAAACAGCCAGAATTGTTATTTGTGAAAATAATAATATTTTTCATACTTATCATTGTGTTAATAAAGTGTTTTGAATATTGGCACAGATGCTGCATAATATTAACAAGTGGCTCATTAACCTTCTTATGTCAGCCCCTTCGGGA
>NZ_MVFY01000024.1 GCF_002042885.1 Citrobacter portucalensis | reverse complement strand
ACCTTTATATTTTATATAACGATCATTATAAAAAAATGTTGACGTGTGACCTGGATCACATCTATGATTTACCTATCGATCGTTAAGTTAATCTTTTCGACACCTATTCATCTGCTAAAGGTCACTATCATGAAAAACGTAAAAACACTGTTTGTCGCTGCTGTTCTTAGCTCACTGTCATTTGCAAGCTTTGCCGCTGTTGAAGTTCAGTCCACTCCTGCGGGCCAAGAGAAAGTCGGTACTATTTCTGCGAATGCGGGGACTAACCTAGGTTCTCTGGAAGATCAACTGGCGCAGAAAGCCGATGAGATGGGTGCGAAGTCTTTCCGTATTACTTCCGTTACCGGTCCTAACACTCTTCACGGAACTGCTGTTATCTACAAATAAGATTTAACCCATCGCAATGCCACTGCGAGTTAAATAAAAAACCCCCGCGGAATAAAATCCAGCGGGGGTTTTTTTATACGCTACGTTTACAGCGGTTGTTGAGCAACGTCATGATGACGGGTCACATCGACCGGCATGCCTGAGCGAATCTCCATCGCATGATCCATGACGGCGGTATCTGTTTGCGCCGCATTTTTAAATGTCTGCATGGACGCGTTCAGCACGATCGGCAGCAGTTGCGGGTCGTCATTGATTTTTTCGGACAGCGGTTGGTGTACTTCCACCAGGCGCACGCCGTTAGGCTCAACGGATGCTTTGATCGGCGTATTGATAATATTGACCTTAGTTCCGGGCGTTACCTGACGGAACAGGGTTTCTATATCACCGTCGCGCAGACGAATACAGCCGGAGCTGACGCGCATTCCGATGCCAAAATCAGCATTTGTACCGTGCAACAGGTACACGCCGCCGTATGCCGCTAAGCGAATCGCATGATGGCCCATCGGGTTATCCGGACCGGCAGGCACAACGGCAGGCAGGTCAATCCCGTTTGCTTTGTATCGCGCGCGGATATTTGCCGTCGGCGTCCAGGTGGGGTTGGCGCGTTTATCAGAGATGGTGGTTACCATCGTAGGCGTCAGCGTGTCACCACCTAACTGGCCAATACCAATAGGATACACGGTCACCGAATTGGTCCCCGGCTGGTAATAATAAAGACGCAGTTCAGCGAGGTTGATAACAATACCTTCGCGCGGGGCATCAGGTAGCAGAGTTTGTAACGGGATCGTCAAAACGCTGCCCGGACGTGGTACGTAAGGGTCAACGCCAGGGTTGGCCTGCAGCAGCGCGAGAAAGCCGACATTGTACTTTTTCGCAATCGCTTCCAGAGAACCGCCATTGTCTTCAACAACGTGAACGGCATTCTGACCCACCAGACGGCTTCCCGGTGGCGGCAGCGGCCAGGTGTTTGCCTGAGCCGGAAGTGCTAACGCGAATGTCGCTGCAAGCGTAAAAAACGCGAGCCAGCGAGAGAGTCGTTTATTGTTTAACATCACCATAAATCCATTGTTTTTACGTGGTTTTTATTATGTAAAAGTAAACGAGAATTATGGCTGTTTGCTGTGTCGGGAAGTGCAGGGAAGTGCAAAGAGTTTGTAAATTCATCAGGCCGGGTGAGTGGTGTGCTCACCCGGCCTGTTCACTATGCTTATGCTACGGCGTTTTCTTCAAGCTGACGCATAAACTGGCGGACCCATTCGATCCGCGTTTTACGCTCGCTCAACTCCTGCATGAATTTCAGCCGGGTTGGACCGTCCAGACGGAAGTGCTGCGGCTGCTTTTGCAGTAAACCAATCAGCCAGACCGGGTTGACGTGGTTTTTCTCGGCAAATTCAATGGTACCGCCTTTTTCATTGCCTTCGAGCTTTCTGATCCCCAGTTTCTGCGCCTGCTGGCGTAAACGGGCGATATCCAGCAGCGTACGAGCCGGGTCGGGCAGCAAGCCAAAACGGTCTATCAGCTCAACCTTAATTTCTTCCAGTTCGTTTTCGCCTTTCGCACTGGCAATGCGCTTGTAGAACGACAGTCGGGTGTTTACATCCGGGATATAGTCATCCGGCAGCAGAGACGGCATGCGCAGTTCAACTTCGGTTTGCTGGCTGGTGAGATCTTCCAGTGACGGCTCACGCCCTTCTTTGAGCGCATCGACCGCGTTTTCCAGCAGTTCCATATACAGTGAGAAGCCGATGCTTTCCATGGAACCACTCTGATCTTCACCCAGTAATTCCCCGGCGCCGCGAATTTCGAGGTCGTGGGTCGCCAGCGCAAAACCTGCACCCAAATCTTCCAGCGAGGCGATGGCTTCCAGACGTTTTTGCGCGTCGGTGGTCATCGCTTTCGGATGCGGCGTCAGCAGCCAGGCGTAAGCCTGGTGGTGAGAACGTCCCACACGACCGCGCAACTGGTGTAATTGCGCTAAACCGAAGTGATCCGCTCGTTCGATGATGATGGTGTTAGCGGTGGGGATGTCGATCCCGGTTTCGATAATGGTGGTACACACCAGCACGTTAAAACGCTGATGGTGGAAATCATTCATCACGCGTTCCAGTTCGCGCTCGCGCATTTGTCCGTGACCGATACCAATACGCGCTTCCGGCACCAGTTCAGCTAATCTGTCAGCGGTTTTCTGGATGTTTTCGACGTCGTTAAACAGATAATAAACTTGTCCCCCGCGCAGAACTTCACGCAGGATCGCCTCGCGTACCACCAGGTTGTCGTATTCGCGCACGAAGGTTTTGACCGCCAGACGACGAGCGGGCGGCGTGGCGATAATCGACAGATCGCGCATGCCGCTCATTGCCATATTGAGCGTACGTGGAATTGGCGTTGCCGTCAGGGTCAGAATATCGACATCTGCGCGCATCGCCTTGATGCGTTCTTTGTGGCGCACGCCGAAACGGTGCTCTTCATCGACAATCAGCAGACCCAGATCTTTTAACTTCACATCCGCTTGCAGCAGTTTGTGCGTGCCGATGAGAATATCAATTTTTCCCTCGGCAACTTGCTCCAGAATCTGCGCTTGCTCTTTGGCGCTACGGAAACGGGACAACATCTCAATGCGTACCGGCCAGTTGGCAAAGCGGTCGCGGAAGTTGTCGAAGTGCTGCTGTGCGAGCAGGGTGGTCGGCACCAGCACGGCAACCTGCTTGTGGTTCTCTACGGCGAGAAAGGCCGCGCGCATCGCGACTTCGGTTTTACCAAAGCCGACGTCGCCGCACACCAGGCGGTCCATGGCCAGCGGTTGACACATATCGCTGAGTACCGCGTTAATCGCCTGCGCCTGGTCAGGCGTGGTTTCAAACGGGAAACTGTCGCAAAACAGCTGATACTGTTCACGGTCATGCTTAAAGGCAAAGCCTTCTTTCGCCGCGCGCTGGGCATAAATATCCAGCAGCTCTGCCGCAACATCGCGCACCTTCTCAGCGGCTTTCTGTCGGGCACGTGACCAGGCATCGCCGCCAAGTTTATGCAGCGGCGCATTCTCTTCTGCGCCACCTGCATAGCGGCTGATCAGATGCAGTGACGACACCGGCACGTACAGTTTGGCGTCGTTGGCATAGGTGAGCATCAGATATTCACCGGTGATGCCGCCCGCTTCCAGCGTGGTCATACCGGCATAACGACCCACGCCATGCTCCAGATGCACCACCGGCTGACCGGGATGCAGCTCTGCGAGGTTACGAATTAACGTATCCGGGTTGATGGTGCGACGAGAATCCTGGCGGCGGCGCGCCACGCGTTCCCCAAGCAGATCGCTTTCACAAATCAGCGCCAGATTGCGTTTGCTATCGATGAAGCCGTGCTCAGCTGCGCCAATCATCAGATAACGACCGTTATCTACGGCTTCATCGAGTCGCAATATCCGCTTCGGCGCCACTTTGATACGGGCGAGCAGTTCGCCAAGTGCTTCACGGCGGCCTTCACTTTCCACCGAGAAAATCACCGGACCGGTGAAGCCTTCAAGGAATTTACGTAACGCATCTAACGGCGCTTTTTGCTGTGCCTGAACGGCGATATCCGGCAGCTTCTGGAACCCGAGGTTAGTATTCGCTGCTTTGTTCGCCAGACTCTCGGTTTTCAGTTGAACGCGCGGCCAGCGTTTAAGTTCAGAAAACAGCTCATCAACCCGCAGCCACAGCGATTCCGGCGGCAGAAGCGGGCGCATCGGATCAACACCGCGATTTTCAAAGCGTGACAGGGTATCGGCCTGGAAGCGTTCTGCGCTGGTCTCGATATCACCGGTATTCACCAATAACGTATTGGCGGGGAAGTAGCTGAACAGCGGCGGCAGCGGCTCGCTGAAAAACAGCGGTTGCCAGTATTCAATACCCGCAGGTAACGTGCCTTTGCTGACCTGCTGGTAAATATGTTCGGCGTCGCGTTTCACCTCAAAGGTATCGCGCCACTGGCTACGGAATAGTTCGATGGCCGTTTTGTCAGTCGGGAATTCGTGTGCGGGTAGCAAATTAATGGCATCGACTTCTTCCAGCGTGCGCTGGGTGTCGGTATCAAACAGACGCAGGCTGTCGATTTCGTCATCAAAGAAATCCAGACGATAAGGCAACTCGCTGCCCATCGGGAACAAATCCAACAACGCGCCGCGTGTGGCGTATTCGCCGTGTTCCATGACCTGATCAACATGGCGATAGCCCGCACTGTCCAGCTGTTCACGCAGAGCATCACGTGAAAGTCGTTGGCCCTTTTTCATGACCAGCGCATGACCGTGCAGATAGCTGTGCGGACAAACGCGCTGCATCAGTGTATTTACCGGAACGATCAGCACGCCGCGCTGCATGGCAGGCAGCTGATACAGCGTGGAGAGCCGCGAGGAGATAATCTCCTGATGGGGAGAAAAGCTGTCGTAGGGTAGCGTTTCCCAGTCGGCCAGGTTCATCACCATCTGGTCAGTAAACTGACGAATTTCATCATGCAAACGCAGCGCATTTTGCATGTCCGGCGCGATCAGGACCACTGGACCCGCGTGATGTTCGGCGATTTCGGCGACCAGCGTTGCGCAGGCGGCACCGGTAAGCTCACCTAACTGGCGCTGATCGCCAGCTTTCGCCGGGAGCGTGTAACGATGTTGTTCAGGCATTCGGTTGTCAGGATCTCGTTTAGATATACATCTGATAAGCAATGTTCTTTATTATCCGTGATCGTTTCTCATAAGCAAATTGATTCGCCCCCTGATGGGGGCAAAAAGCGCGTAGGGGTTAGCGCGAGACAGCCGATAAAGAAGGCGGGGAAAAGAGCAGGTCGGCCACTGTTTTTTGTGAAATTTTACGTACCAACAGGCCAAACAAGGTGCACAGTAGCAGGCAGGCGAACGGATACACCAGCAGCAGGGCCAGCTCCGCATAGGCAGGCCAGGCGGCATGATTGATTTTGGGGATTAGCGTTAAGCTGAACAGCTCAACCAGAATACGGTGGGTGGTGTAGATGGCGATGGTATTGGCACCAATCACGCTTAACGGGCCGGACTCACGCATACCAAAGCGCAGCTCAAATTGATAAAACAGCTTCATGATCAGCACAATGGAAAGCAGAGAAAGTAATAGTGAGACATTTGCCAGCCACGCGACGACGGCGGCGATTGCGCTAACCAGAACAATGACCGCATGGCGGCGCAGGGGCACCTCCTTGATCCATACCATCAGCGTTGCGCCAAACCATGCACCGAGGCTGTACCAGGGCAGATTGCGAATCACGCTGTTCATTCCCCACCACGGCGTCGGGACAAAATTGATCGCCACGCTCAGCACCACAAATAACGCCAACAGCGGCACCGCCCAGCGGCTGAAAATTTTACACAGAACAAAATAGACAATCAGCGCGTACAGATACCACAAGCTGGTACTGGCGGTCAGCATTCCGTGGGTAAAACCCGCGATCGAATCGGCATACGCGGCGTTGGCAGCATGGCTCAGATCGCGCTGTGGGGCCAGCCAGTTATTGAGCGCGACTAACGCCAGCCATTGCACCACTCCCCAAAGCACCAGCACCCAGGCAATGTTCCAGATCCGCTTATCCACGCAGGTGGTCCACGGGACGCTATCAATGTAGCGACGGATCAGATACCCCGAAATAAAGAAAAAGACCGGCATGCGAAACGGCGCCAGGTACAAATTGAGGTAAATCCAGCATTTGCTCAGCAGCTCTGAAAGCGGATGCTGAAAAGTAGTGAGGTGCGGGTAAAACGTGATTACCGAGTGGTAAATCACCACCAGACAAATACATAACCCTTTGATTTGATTAATCCATAGTTCTTTTTTCTTCATCGAGACGGCGTATCCATATTGTTGGCTATAGCCTGCCATCCTGCGCAACCCGCTGTGCGCTGTAATGCGTAACTGTCTGCATTTTGTTTTTTTAAGATAAAGATCAGGGACCCGGGCTGAAGGGTAGAGGGACAACTTTAGCGAATTGATTTATTTATACTTTTAGGAATAGTGCTGACGAACACTTACGGTTCAGTCATTTACCCATTCCGCTTTCGCTTATATACTCGTGACTTTGCTAACAGCAACCAGACGGATTTCATGTACCAACCTGTCGCTCTATTCATCGGCCTGCGTTATATGCGTGGGCGTGCAGCAGATCGCTTCGGTCGCTTCGTTTCCTGGCTCTCCACCATAGGCATTACTCTCGGGGTAATGGCGCTGGTCACGGTGTTGTCGGTGATGAACGGTTTCGAGCGCGAGCTGCAAAACAATATTCTTGGCCTGATGCCTCAGGCCGTACTCTCGTCTGAACAGGGTTCCCTCAACCCGCAACAACTGCCGGAAAAAGCGGTGGTGTTGAACGGCGTCAACCGCGTTGCACCCATAACTACGGGAGATGTGGTGCTGCAAAGCGCGCGTAGCGTTGCCGTCGGCGTGATGCTCGGTATCGATCCGGCGCAAAAAGATCCGTTAACGCCGTATCTGGTCAATGTGAAGCAAACAGATCTGCAACCGGGTAAGTATAATGTCATCCTCGGCGAGCAGCTTGCCGGGCAGTTGGGCGTGAACCGTGGCGATCAAATCCGTGTGATGGTGCCCTCGGCCAGCCAGTTTACGCCGATGGGGCGTTTGCCGAGCCAGCGTTTGTTTACGGTGATTGGCACTTTCGCCGCCAACAGCGAAGTCGATGGCTACCAGATGCTGACCAACATTCAGGATGCCTCGCGTCTGATGCGCTATCCGGTGGGTAATATCACTGGCTGGCGTCTGTGGCTGAACGAACCGTTAAAAGTTGACACGCTGAGCCAGCAAACGCTGCCGCAGGGCACCAAATGGCAGGACTGGCGCGAGCGCAAAGGGGAACTGTTCCAGGCCGTGCGCATGGAAAAGAACATGATGGGGCTGCTGCTTAGCCTGATCGTGGCGGTGGCGGCTTTTAATATTATTACCTCGCTGGGTCTGATGGTAATGGAGAAGCAAGGGGAAGTGGCGATTTTACAAACGCAGGGGCTAACGCCGCGGCAGATAATGATGGTGTTTATGGTTCAGGGGGCCAGTGCCGGGGTGATTGGCGCGCTGCTGGGCGCTGTACTGGGTGCCTTGCTCGCCAGCCAACTGAACAATCTGATGCCAATTATTGGTGTGCTGCTGGATGGCGCTGCGCTGCCGGTCGCTATCGAGCCGCTGCAGGTTATCGTCATTGCGCTGGTGGCGATGGCCATCGCGCTGCTGTCTACGCTTTATCCTTCCTGGCGCGCTGCCGCCACTCAACCCGCTGAGGCTTTACGTTATGAATAAGATCCTGTTGCAATGCGACAACCTGTGCAAACGCTATCAGGAAGGCACTGTGCAGACCGATGTACTGCACGATGTCAGTTTTTGCGTCGGCGAAGGTGAGATGATGGCGATTGTCGGCAGCTCAGGCTCCGGCAAGAGTACGTTGCTGCATCTGTTAGGTGGGTTGGATACCCCGACTTCCGGCGACGTCATTTTTAGCGGTCAGCCAATGAGTAAGCTCTCGTCGGCGGCGAAAGCGGAACTGCGTAATCAGAAGCTGGGCTTTATTTACCAGTTCCACCATTTGCTGCCGGATTTTACCGCGCTGGAAAACGTAGCGATGCCGCTGCTGATCGGCAAGAAAAAACCGGCTGAAATCACCGAGCGCGCACGGGATATGCTGAAAGCGGTAGGGCTGGATCATCGTGCCAGTCATCGCCCGTCTGAACTGTCTGGCGGCGAACGCCAGCGGGTGGCCATCGCGCGTGCGCTGGTGAATAACCCGCGCCTGGTCCTGGCAGATGAGCCAACGGGTAACCTGGATGCGCGTAACGCGGACAGCATTTTCGAGCTTCTGGGTGAGCTGAACCGCTCTCAGGGCACGGCATTTCTGGTGGTGACGCACGATCTGCAACTGGCGAAGCGGATGAGTCGCCAGCTTGAAATGCGCGATGGTCGCCTGACGGCTGAACTGAGCCTGATGGGAGCTGAGTAATGGCTTCGCCTTTATCGTTATTGATTGGTCTGCGCTTTAGCCGTGGTCGGCGGCGCGGCGGTATGGTTTCGTTAATTTCGGTGATATCTACCGTTGGCATCGCGTTGGGTGTGGCGGTGTTGATCGTCGGTTTAAGTGCCATGAACGGATTTGAGCGTGAGCTGAACAACCGTATTCTGGCCGTAGTCCCACACGGAGAGATTGAAGCCGTAAATCAGCCGTGGAATAACTGGCAGGAAGCGCTCGACAAGGTACAAAAAGTGCCGGGTATTGTCGCCGCGGCGCCTTATATCAACTTTACCGGACTGGTGGAGAGCGGGGCGAACTTACGCGCGGTGCAGGTGAAGGGCGTTGACCCGAAACAGGAACAGCGTTTAAGCGCGTTGCCATCCTTTGTGCAAAACCACGCCTGGGATAATTTTAAAGCCGGTGAACAACAAATCATCATTGGTAAGGGCATTGCCGATGCGCTGAAGGTGAAGCAGGGTGACTGGGTATCGATTATGATCCCTAACGCCAGTGCGGATCATAAGCTACAGCAGCCTAAACGCGTGCGTTTGCACGTGACGGGGATCCTGCAACTGAGCGGTCAGCTCGATCACAGCTTTGCCATGATCCCAATGGAAGATGCGCAGCAATATCTTGATATGGGAACCAGCGTTTCCGGGATCGCGCTGAAGGTTAACGACGTGTTTAACGCCAATAAGCTGGTGCGAGACGCGGGTGAAGTCACCAATAACTATGTTTACATCAAGAGCTGGATCGGCACCTACGGCTATATGTACCGCGATATTCAGATGATCCGCGCCATTATGTATCTGGCTATGGTGCTGGTGATTGGCGTGGCCTGTTTTAATATCGTTTCCACGTTAGTGATGGCGGTAAAAGACAAAAGCGGCGATATTGCGGTATTAAGAACCCTCGGGGCGAAAGATGGGTTGATCCGTGCCATTTTTGTCTGGTACGGCCTGCTGGCGGGTCTGTTCGGTAGCCTGATAGGCGTCGTCATCGGGGTGGTTGTCTCGTTGCAACTGACGCCGATCATAAACGGGATTGAGGCGCTTATCGGCCATCAGTTCCTGTCCGGCGATATCTATTTCATTGACTTCCTGCCATCGGAATTACACTGGCTGGATGTGATTTACGTGCTGGTGACAGCACTCGTGCTGAGTCTTTTGGCAAGTTGGTATCCGGCGCGTCGCGCCAGCAATATTGATCCTGCGAGAGTACTTAGCGGCCAATAACAACAATAATACACGACAGCATTCATGCTGCATCAAGGCGTAGCCAACGCAGAGGCATCTTGAAGGATGACGTGTATCAAGGAGCGGTGATGTATTACGGATTTGACATCGGCGGGACCAAAATTGCGCTGGGCGTGTTTGATAAGCAACGTCGTCTGCAATGGGAAACTCGCGTTCCTACGCCTCGCGACAGCTACGACGCTTTCCTTGATGCGGTCTGCAATCTGGTGACGGAAGCGGATCAGCGGTTCGGCATCAAAGGTTCGGTAGGCATCGGCATTCCGGGCATGCCGGAAACCGAAGACGGCACGCTGTACGCGGCCAACGTTCCTGCCGCCAGTGGCAAACCACTCCGCGCCGATCTCAGCGCTCGCCTTGACCGCGATGTGCGTCTGGATAACGATGCGAACTGTTTTGCTCTCTCCGAAGCCTGGGATGACGAGTTCACCCAATATCCGCTGGTGATGGGGTTGATCCTCGGTACGGGCGTCGGCGGCGGCCTGGTGCTTAACGGGAAATCCATCACCGGACGCAGCTATATCACCGGTGAGTTTGGTCATATTCGTTTGCCGGTCGATGCGCTGACGCTGATGGGCTTTGATTTCCCGCTGCGCCGCTGCGGATGCGGTCAACTGGGATGCATCGAAAGCTATCTTTCCGGCGGTGGATTTGCGTGGTTGTATCAGCATTACTACCATCAACCGCTGGATGCCCGCGAAATCATCGCGCTGTGGGAGCAGGGTGACGAACATGCGCGTGCCCACGTTGAACGCTATCTGGATTTGCTGGCAGTGTGTCTTGGGAATATCCTGACTATCGTCGATCCTGATTTGGTGGTGATTGGCGGAGGCTTGTCGAATTTTACCGCTATTACGACGCAACTGGCGGATCGACTGCCACGTCATCTGCTGCCGGTTGCCCGGGTACCGCGTATTGAGCAGGCACGGCACGGTGATGCCGGCGGGATGCGCGGGGCTGCTTTCCTACATCTTACCGATTAATACAAAGAGGTTGTTATGCTGTCGCGTCGGGGTCATCGGTTAAGCCGCTTTCGTAAAAATAAACGCCATTTGCGCGATCGCCTGCGTCAACGAATCTTTTTCAGAGACAGAGTGGTGCCTGAATTGATGGAAAAACCAAGAGTGCTGGTACTGACTGGAGCGGGAATCTCCGCTGAGTCAGGAATTCGAACATTCCGCGCGGCGGATGGTCTCTGGGAAGAACATCGGGTAGAGGACGTTGCGACTCCGGAAGGATTTAGTCGAAACCCGGAACTGGTTCAGTCGTTTTATAACGCCCGTCGCCATCAGTTGCAGCAGCCTGAAATCCAACCCAACGCGGCGCATATCGCACTGGCAAAACTCGAAGCCGAGCTGGGCGATCGTTTTTTACTGGTGACGCAGAACATTGATAATCTGCATGAGCGTGCGGGCAGCCAGAACGTTATCCATATGCACGGCGAGTTGCTCAAAGTTCGCTGTTCGCAAAGCGGGCAGATTCTGGAATGGACGGGCGATGTGACACCGGAAGATAAATGTCATTGCTGCCAGTTTCCGGCACCGCTGCGACCACACGTAGTGTGGTTTGGTGAAATGCCGCTGGGTATGGATGAAATTTATATGGCACTGGCAATGGCAGATGTGTTCATTGCGATTGGCACATCAGGACATGTTTATCCGGCAGCGGGTTTTGTGCATGAGGCGCGGCTGCATGGGGCACATACGGTAGAACTCAATCTCGAACCGAGCCAGGTAGGCAGTGAGTTTGAAGAGAAGTATTACGGTCCGGCAAGCCAGGTAGTGCCTGAGTTCGTTGAGAAGTTATTGAAAGGGCTGTAACGGCTATCCGGATAATACTGTTTAAGCCTGTACAAGCTGGCGGTCCTCACGCAGGGCCGCCATAATCAAAAATCCAACGATGTAAAAACAACAGATCAGCCCCAGTGCGCTCAGCCATATGGGTAGTCGGGTAATGTAAACCAGGCTGCACGAGATAATCACCAGAATAATTCCGGTATACATGGGGTGCGCAATCCAGGCAAAAATGCCGCGCGTAACCCTTTTTGCACGAGGTAAATAGTAGCCTGTCCATGTGTGGCTCTCCCCCAAATCCCATTTTCCTTTGATGACCAGCGCGTTACCTACGATCGCCAAAATCAGACATCCCCACTCCACCGGACCAATCTGATGACTGAAAAACAGGCTATAACCAAAAACCAGGATCGGTATTAAAAAGGTGAGCCGTAGCAGGCGGGTTGCGGTGACAGGCAGCAAAGGACGAGCGTTTACCGGCTGCTTACGTGGGAGAATCACCAGCGTAAATACGATCAGATTAGCCAACTCAAGTAGCAGCCAGAGCGTTGTCATTGGAAGCCTCAGAAGCCGGCCTGGAATACTGTAAGCATAGCCAGAAACTGGGGGAGCGGGAATCAGTCGAAAGGCGTAAAAAGTAGGGATTGGCAGGTAGCAACCCGGCGCAGCGACGCCTGCCGGGTTGCACGAGTATTAGCGTCCTGCTTTTAGCTTCTGATAATACTCTTCGTAGATAGCGCTGGCGGAACCGACATCGTTTTGCCATTCCCCTTTGTTGATGGTTTCCGCGTCAGGGTAGAGCGTTTTGTCGTTCGCGACCTCAGGACTTAACAGCTTGCGTGCTGCCAGGTTCGGCGTCGGGTAACCGATAGTTTCTGCGACTTCTTTCGCGACGTCCGGGCGCAGCAGGAAGTTAATCAGCTTCAGCGCACCTTCTTTGTTTTTCGCGTTAGCCGGAATAGACAGGCTGTCCATCCAGAAAATGCCACCTTCTTTCGGCCATACCACTTCCAACGGTGTGCCCGCCTGACGCGCAACATACGCGGAGCCGTTCCACACCATCCCCAGATTAACTTCGCCTTCCATATACGGGTTGGCCGGGTTGTCAGAGTTAAATGCCGCAACGTTAGGCATCAGCTTCTTCAACTCGTTATAGGCGGCTTCAATCTCTTTAGGATCGGTGGTATTGCCGGAATATCCCAGCTTGCGCAGCGCCATCTGGAACACTTCTCGCGCATCATCCGTTAACAGCAGACTGCCTTTGTACTCCGGCTTCCACAGATCGGCCCAACTGGTGACGGTTTTCGGATCGATAGCATCGCTGTTGACGCCAATGGCCGTTGCACCCCAGATATACGGGATGGAGTAGTCATTGTTTGGGTCAAACGGCTTGTTGAGCATTTCCGGATCGAGGTTGTGGAAGTTGGTCAACGTCGACTTGTCGATCTTCTGGATCATGCCTTCTTTACGCATTTTATCGACGTAATAGGTGGACGGGACCACCAAATCGTATGCGCCGTCTTTATAGGTTTTGAGCTTGGCGTACATGGTTTCATTCGACTCGTAGGTCGAATAGATAACCTTAATGCCGGTTTCTTTGGTGAACTGCTCCAGCAGCCCCGGTGGGACATACTCGGTCCAGTTATAGAAATAGAGCGTGTTGTTGTCATTCGCGTGAGCGGCGCTCATGCCCAGTGCCAGAGCACCCGCCGCGAGCAGGTGGCGTGACCATTTTTTCATCATTTAACGTCCCCTGAATTAAGGGCCTTAGCGGCCCTTGGTTTTATCACGTGCAATAAGCTGGCTGGCAATCACCATAACCAGCGACAGAACCAACAAAATGGTCGCCAGCGCGTTCACCTCTGGTGATACGCCGACTTTAACCATTGAGTAGATTTTTAATGGCAAAATTTCATAACCCGGTCCGGTGACGAAAGATGAAACAACAACATCATCCATCGACAGCGTAAAACTCAGCAACCAACCCGCAGCCACCGCAGGCATAGCCAGTGGCAGTATTATCTTGCGCAGAATAGTTACTTCGCTGGCACCCAAATCTTTAGCCGCCTCAAGCATGCGGACATCAAAACCTTTCAGGCGAGAGTAAACCGTCACCACCACAAAAGGCAGACAAAAAGTGATATGCGAGAACAGCAGCGACCAGAAGCCCAGTTGAATGCCGATCAGCATAAACAGCACCAGCAGAGATATTGCCATCACAATATCCGGCGACATCATCACCACGAACAGCATGCCACTGACGAACGGTTTACCGCGAAAACGGTAACGGTACAGCGCAACCGCAGTGAGTGAGCCGATCAAGGTGGCAAAGGTGGCGGATAGCACCGCCATCGTCAGCGAGTGCTGCGCCGCCTGCAACAAGCTGTCGTTATTCATCAGCAGGCCGTACCATTTAGTAGTAAAACCCTGCCAGTTGATGCCAAAGCGCGAACTGTTAAAGGAGTTCACAATCAGAATGATGATTGGAATATACAGATACGCGTAGATAGCGGTCATAAAACCGCCGCGAAGCAGTCGACCGATCATTCGAGTTCCACCTTCTTGTTCAGTAAGCGGGAGGCGCGCCAGTAGATCAGCAGCATCAGACCCATTACGATGGTCAGCGTAATGCTGGTGGCTGCACCAAACGGCCAGTCGCGGATGTTCAGGAACTGAACTTTAATTACGTTACCAATCAGCAGGTTTTTCGCGCCGCCCATTAAGTCGGAAACGTAAAACAGCCCCATTGCGGGCAGCATGACCAGCAGGCATCCGGCGATAATTCCCGGCATCGTCAACGGAATAATGATGCGGGTGAAGGTCTGAAGCTTACTGGCGCCTAAATCGCGTGCGGCTTCCAGCAGCGGTTTATCGAGCTTTTCAATGCTGGAATAGAGCGGCATCACCATAAACGGCAGCAGGATGTATACCAGCCCGATAATCACCGCGCTGGGGGTAAACATAATGCGAATGGGTGTATCGATAACGCCGAGCCATAACAGAAACTCGTTGAGATAGCCTTTGGTACTGAGGAAAATTTTGAGTCCGTAGATGCGAATCAGAGAATTGGTCCAGAACGGAACAATCAGCAGGAACAGCAGCAGCGGGCGTACTTTTTCCGGCAGTTTCACCAAAAACCAGGCAAACGGGTAGCCGAGTACCAGACAGGCGAGCGTGGCAATCAGCGCCATATTGAGGGAGTGAACCAGTACCTCAAAATAGAGCGGATCGAGCAGGCGCGTATAGTTCTCCAGCGTAAAGACCATTTTGACGAAATTGGCGTCGTCACGGGTCAAAAAGCTGGTGCCGATGATCATCAGGTTGGGCAGAAAGACAAATAACACAAGCCAACCGACAATGGTGAAGATCACCACACTCTGGAATTTACTTGTGCTCTTCATCAGCCAGTACGACCTCCCAGCTTTCTACCCAGTTAATTGCCATTTTCTGGTCGAGCGAGTGGTCAAAGTCAGGATCGTCTTCGTTGAAGAATTCGCTGACCATCACCATCTTGCCATTTTCCAGTTCTACAACCGACTCCAGCGTCATGCCTTTGTAGTTGCGTTCGCGCACGTAGCCGATCAGGCCTTCGATATGATTATCATCATTGATTTCATCAACGCGCAAATCTTCAGGGCGTAACAGGACGTGCAGCTTTTGTCCGGGAACTACCGCGAAGTTGACATAAATATTGCACTCGCGGCCTTCAACGTTAGCACGAACACGCTGTTCATCCAGACGTTCAATCACCGTGGCGTTAAACATATTGATCTCGCCGATAAACCCGGCGACAAACAGATTCTTTGGCTCTTCGTAGATTTCGCGCGGCGTACCGTCCTGCTCAATCTTACCATCGCGCATCACCACGATGCGGTCGGACATGGTTAGCGCTTCTTCCTGATCGTGTGTGACAAAGACAAAAGTGATACCAAGCTTACGCTGCAGTGCTTTCAGTTCATTCTGCATCTGCTTACGCAGTTTGTAGTCCAGCGCAGAGAGGGATTCATCTAACAAGAGTAAGCGGGGTTTGTTGACCACTGCTCGGGCAATCGCTACGCGCTGCTGCTGTCCGCCGGAAAGTTGATGCGGTTTTCTCTGGGCGAACTCTTCCAGTTGCACCATGCGCAGGGCTTCGGTAACGCGGGGAGAAATGTCGGCTGCGGGCGTTTTTTGCATGCGCAAACCAAAGGCCACATTTTCAAACACAGTCATGTGGGGGAATAGCGCATAGCTTTGGAAGACGGTATTCACGTAGCGATTTTCCGCTGGAACGTGAGTGATGTCCTCGTTGTCCAACAAAATATGACCGGAATCAACCGTTTCCAGACCGGCAATCAGGCGAAGAACGGTTGTTTTACCGCAGCCAGAGGGGCCAAGCAGCGTAAGAAACTCGCCATTATTGATGGTCAAATCCAGGCTGGAAATCACCTCTTTGCCATCGAAACTTTTGCGAATTCCCGCTAATTGCACCAGTGGAGAAAGCGAACGCGGTTGTTTATTCAATTTTTTACTCTGTCCCATGTAAACGCAACGGATGGCTGACCGATGCGGGGTTTGTGGTTAACCACCTTGATGACTCTTAATGAGGGCCGTTATTCTACGGCAAACCATTGTAATCGCCAATCCTTGTTGCGAATTACTGACTTAGCCCTATAGTCAGAGGGGATGTCAGGGCGAAATATTCTCACTTGCGGGGATAAAAGTGACCTGACGCAATATTTGTCTTTTGTTGCTTATTGATAATGTTGTCACAAAAAGTGAGGGTGACTGCATGGATAAACTACTTGAGCGTTTTTTACACTACGTGTCGCTGGACACCCAATCAAAATCGGGCGTGCGGCAGGTACCCAGCACCGAAGGACAGTGGAAATTATTACAACTGCTCAAACAACAGCTCGAAGAGATGGGGCTGGTTAATATTTCACTGAGCGAAAAAGGCACGCTGATGGCAACGTTACCCGCGAACGTTGCTGGCAATATTCCCGCGATCGGCTTTATTTCCCATGTGGATACCTCACCGGATTTCAGCGGTAAAAATGTCAATCCGCAAATCGTTGAAAACTATCGCGGTGGCGATATTGCGTTAGGCATTGGTGATGAAGTTTTATCGCCGGTGATGTTCCCGGTGCTGCATCAACTTCTGGGTCAGACGCTGATCACCACAGACGGTAAAACGTTGCTGGGCGCGGATGATAAAGCAGGCGTGGCGGAAATCATGACCGCACTGGCTGTGCTTATCCAAAAAAATATTCCGCACGGTGATATCCGCGTGGCCTTTACGCCGGACGAAGAAGTGGGTAAAGGGGCGAAGCATTTTGATGTTGCGGCATTCGATGCGCAGTGGGCCTATACCGTTGACGGTGGTGGCGTAGGTGAGTTGGAGTTTGAGAACTTCAACGCCGCGTCGGTTAATATCAAAATTGTTGGCAACAATGTGCATCCCGGCACCGCAAAAGGGGTGATGGTGAATGCGCTGTCGCTGGCGGCGCGTATTCATGCAGAGGTTCCGGCAGATGAAAGCCCGGAAAAGACGGAAGGCTACGAAGGCTTTTATCATCTGGCGAGCATGAAAGGGACGGTCGATCGGGCGGATATGCACTACATTATTCGTGATTTTGACCGTAAGCAGTTTGAAGCGCGTAAACGCAAGATCATGGATATCGCCAAGAAGGTCGGCAAAGGGTTACACCCGGACTGCTATATCGAACTGGTGATTGAAGACAGTTACTACAATATGCGCGAAAAAGTGATTGAGCATCCGCACGTGCTGGATATCGCCCAGCAGGCGATGCGCGATTGCGATATTGAGCCGGTGCTGAAACCGATCCGTGGCGGCACTGACGGCGCACAGCTGTCATTTATGGGATTACCGTGTCCGAATCTGTTCACCGGTGGCTACAACTATCATGGTAAGCATGAGTTTGTAACCCTGGAAGGAATGGAAAAAGCGGTGCAGGTGATTGTGCGTATTGCTGAATTGGCCGCGAAACAAAAATAAAATATGTGTAGTTGCCGGATGGCGCTTTGCTTATCCGGCCTACAATATTTCACTCCAGTAGGCCTGATAAGACGCATGGCGTCGCATCAGGCACAGTCCGCATTACCCTTCGAAGAACCAGTACCCGCTGTTGACCAGCGCGGCAAGCATGGCAAGGAAAGAAGGATCTTCCAGCGCATCCTCAAAGTTCTCAGCCGTCAGCACAATATGACTGGCCAGCGCTTCCAGCGCAGGACGATGCGGTGAATCAATTTTCTCACCGTTAGCGTAGACGTCGTCGCCAATGCGCAATACGCGCAATCCGCCCAGACGCACTAACACATCACCTTGTTTCAGGGCATCATAAATTTCGTCTGGCTGATACGGTGGCTCCGGCGGGGCAATATCCAGCTCATGACGAGACTGAGAAATAAACTCGCCAAACCACTGCTGGAAATGTTCTGGCTGATTAATCAGGCCCAGCATCATTTCGCGCAGCTTGTCCATTTCCTGCGGCAGAACATCTGCCGGATGATCGCGCGGTGGCAGATCAGGATCGCTGTAATAGGTGCTGCCCAGTTCGCGTTGTAAAACGTAATCGGCGAAGCCGCTGATCAGCTCGCGAGTGTTTGGCGCACGGAAGCCAACCGAATAGTTCATCGCGTTTTCTAACGCATAGCCTTCGTGCGGGAATCCCGGTGGAATGTACAGGATATCGCCGGGTTCCAGCTCTTCATCGATGATAGCTTCAAACGGGTCGACCTGAAGGAGATCCGGGTGAGGGCAGTGCTGCTTCAACTGCAGCTTTTCGCCTACGCGCCAGCGACGACGACCGGTTCCCTGAATGATAAATACATCGTACTGATCCAGGTGCGGGCCAACGCCTCCACCGGGTACAGAGAAAGAAATCATCAGATCGTCGATACGCCAGTCCGGTAATTCACGGAACGGGCGCATCAGCGCGGCGGTAGGTTCGTGCCAGTGGTTGACCGCCTGCACCAGCAAAGACCAGTTGTTCTCGCCAAGATGGTCGTAGCTTTCGAAGGGACCATGGCTAACCTGCCATTTACCATCCTGATGGCTGACGAGTCGGCTGTCGACTTCGCTTTCCATTGCCAGTCCAGCCAGTTCGTCAGGAGAAAGAGGATCAATAAAGTTATTAAACCCGCGTTTTAAGACCACCGGGCGTTTCTGCCAGTGGCGTTCAAGAAAATCGGGCCAATTAAGTGTGAGTTGGTATTCCATAGTGAGCATCCCGCAGGCTGGTATCTGCAACCGATTATAACGGATACTTAACCTCAAGCGTGAAGTCAGTACATATTTATTACATGCGACGATTACTCGTCTTTCTGGCCCGGCTGCTGGCGACCAAAAATAACTTCCATGCGCGCACCACCCAGCAGGCTATCACCAGCAATAATCTGCCCGTCATACTGTTCGGTGATTTCTCGCGCCACCGCCAGACCGACGCCTTGTCCGGGACGTAGTGTATCTACGCGCTGTCCGCGGTCAAACACTACTTCCCGTTTGCTTTGCGGAATACCAGGACCATCGTCTTCGACCAGAATATGCAGCTGATCCTCAGACAGTTGCGCCGAAATCTCGACAAACTCCAGACAATATTTACAGGCGTTATCCAAGACGTTGCCCAACACCTCGACAAAGTCATTCTGTTCGCCCACAAAGCTGATCTCAGGTGAGATATCGAGATTAATGTTGACCCCTTTACGCTGATACACTTTATTCAGCGCCGAGGTGAGCTTATCCAGCAACGGCGCGACCGGGTGCAGCTCGCGGCTGAGTAGGGCACTGCTGCCACGCATACTGGCGCGATGCAGGTAATAGCCTATCTGTTGGGAAATACGGCTGATTTGTTCCAGCATGATAGGCTCTGCGTCGCTGACGTTCATCTTTTCATTGCGCATTGAGCGCAACGTACTTTGCAGTACCGCCAGTGGCGTTTTCAGGCTATGAGTGAGATCGGTTAACGTGGTGCGGTATTTATCGTAGCGCTCACGTTCACTTTTTAAAAGTCGATTGAGATTACGAACCAGGCTGGTCAATTCGCGTGTGGTGGCGGGGTTTAGCATCTCACGATGATGTTCCTCAAGCTCACGGACTTCACGCGCTAGCGACTCAATTGGCCGCAGGCTCCACCAGGCTGCTACCCATAACAACGGAATGACCAGCAACAGATTGGCGACCAGCACATAAATAAACCAGCTCCAGACCATATACGAGCGCTTTAGCTCTATAGGAATAGTGTCGACAACCACAATGGTCAGTTGCGGCATTCTGGCTGTGGCGGGGTAGACGTTCACCGCCACTGAGTGGGTCATTTCGGCGTCGTCATCATCTTCTCTGACTTCTTTTAACTGCTGCTGAGCGGAGTGATCTTCGCCCAGTAAAGTGCTGGTGGCGTCTACATTGGCTTCAATTTCATGAAAACCGTTCGTTTTTAGCCAGTCCGGTTGGATACTTTTCGTCAGCCAGGGAACATTGCGCTGCGCCCACAACAACTCACCGCTTTCGTTATAGATCAGCGACATTGTTGGGCTTTGCATATCGAGATTTTCAGGCAACTCGACGTTTATCTTGCCGTTTTCCCACTTTGCCAGGGTATAAAACAGATTACTTTCACCCCGCAGCAGGCGAAACGTTGTCTTATCAAAGCTGACGCTGTAGCCCACCAGAGCAACCATGCCGTAGGCCAGCGAGAGCACCAACACCACGCCCGCAGTTGCCAGTAAAAAGCGCAACCGCAGCGATAGCGGGAAAAAATGACGCAATAGTTTATTCATTAGCGCAGTTCAAAAAGATATCCCTGACCACGCACGGTGGTGATGACGTCGTCCGGATATTGCGCCTGAATTTTCTTACGCAGACGCCCCATTAGAACATCAATGGTGTGACTTTCGCGCAGCTCGGCATCCGGGTAAAGCTGCAGCATGAGCGAATCTTTACTGACCACTTTGCCATTATTACGGATGAGCGTTTCCATAATGGTGTATTCAAACGCAGTGAGCTTGATAACTTCATCATTGACGGATAACTCGCGTCGAGAGAGGTCCACCTGAAAAGGCGGAAGGGAGATAATTTGCGATGCCAGACCGCTGTTGCGGCGCATCAGTGCCTGCATGCGCGCAGCCACTTCTTCGATGTGAAACGGTTTGGTGACGTAATCGTCAGCGCCAGCGCTGAGGACTTCCACTTTATCCTGCCAGCCTTCACGCGCGGTTAATACCAGAATTGGCAGCGAAACCTCATTACTGCGCCAGCGGCGGATCAGCGACAAACCATCTTCATCGGGGAGTCCTAAATCAACGATCGCGATATCCGGCAGATGTTCATTCAGATAATAGTCCGCTTCCTTCGCATCTTCTGCATCATCCACCTGATGCCCTAAATCCTGCAACTGAACCTTGAGGTGGTGGCGTAATAAAGCATTATCCTCGACAACCAGTACGCGCATCATCGTTTCTCCCTAAAATAATGGTATGAATAGTTTAACGCTGATTATGTGGATTGAAAGCAGCGCTATGAAATTAAATAACTTTTCTCATGCTCCCCTGCCCGTGGGGGCGCCCTGGGGCAGTGCTGTTGGCATCTGATTGTTCAGCATGTTGACCTGATCCTGGTTCATGTCGCCAATCCACTTGGAGTAAACCTCGTACACCATGCGCGCATCTTCATGTCCCATCTGACTCGCTATGAATGACGGGTCCGCTCCGGCCATCAACGTCCAGCATGCGTAGGTATGCCGTGACTGATAAGGGTTCCTTTCGCGGATATTGGCAAGTTTAGTGCCTCGCTTCCAGCCATAGGCAATCGAGTTCTTGGAGAAATAACTGCCTTTCCTGGACGAATATGCTGTCGGTGAAAAAACGAAGCGAAGAGATTGCTGCTCAGTTTTTCCGATCTCCCGATGGTGAAATCGAATTTCTTGCTTCGGATTAGCGCCGGTGATTTCGTATTGTTCCTTTAGTGCATCCAGCGCAGGTCTAAGCAACGTTATCGTCCTTATTCCGGCATCTGTCTTAGGGGGAACAAATACTCGCTTATTCGTCAAACTTCTGGATACGTGGATTTCACCTTTTACCAAATCAATGTCTTCCCATGCCAGGGCGCATATCTCGCCCGGCCTCATCCCCGTATGAACGGCAACAATGATGATTAATGCCTGGCTACGGGGAAGGGCGGCTATCAGTGCCTGGTACTCATGAAGTAAAAGTGGGTCGGGATCATTTTTAGATAACTTGAGTCGCGACACTCCTTCATAAGGAGCATGCAATATAAACTGGCTTCGGTTTGCGAGCTTAAGCATTTCTGATAAAACTGCCATCTGTTTATTGACTGTTGAGGGCGCGCGGCCCTGCCTGGCCAGATTCGGCATCGCCGGGTTAATAATTGTCCCGGTCAATAACTCCTTTCGGTAATGCAAGATGTCGGCATGCTCAATATCTACCAGACGGGTATTTTCTCCGATTACACGTAGTAACGTATTTACGACCGAAGTAAGCGATAGCAGTGTTGCACCAGATACCTCTAAGGCTTTGGTGTCTGTAAAAAAAATCACTTAGTTCTTTAAACGTGGTGATTTTTTTGGTTGTGATGAACTTCTTAAGCGCTTTGGATTCCGGGAAACGTTCCGCATAGTCGAACTTACCGAGCTGTATTTCACTTGTTATGAGCGCGCGAAGATTTCCAGCTTTTTTGATGTTGCTGCTGTTCACCGTCCAGCCGCGAAGGACTTCGCGGCAACGTTTGCCGCGATAGGTAAAAGTGATCTGTATTTTTCCATTATGCAGCTCAACGCCGGTTGGAAAGTCCATCATGCATCCTGTACTAATTGGTTAATCTTTGGATAGTTGTACCAAAGCAGACCTTTAGAATTGTCAGTTTCGCCGAGAGCTGTCAGATGTTTGAAATGCACGCCTTCGATCCACAAATTCAACCGATAACTTTTAATTTGTCTTTCCGACAAGCCGGTCTTTTCTGTTAGTCGCGCTTCAACCATCCACTCTTCGCTGAAAATGAGTTGCGACATACATAACTCCGATGCCGCCAGCCACAACAGTACATGCTGCAAGCCCAGAATGACGCGCGCTGACAAATGGATAAAGCTCCCCGAGGTTCTGCGTTACCGGGCTTTCTGTGATGAAGTTCGTCTGCAGGGGGTTGAGCTGCCGGAAAGCGGTTCGCATGTCACCTTCATTCTTCCTATGCCAGCGAGCTGGAACAATAAGAAACGGACTGAGTTCAACGGTAAACCACACCAGACAAAACCTGATTTTGACAACATGATAAAAGCTCTGATGGATGCTATTTACGAAGATGACGCTCACATCTGGGATTCACGCGTCACTAAATTATGGGGAGAGAAGGGACAAATAATTACCGGGGAGATAGCAGAATGAGGACGCTGCTGAAGCCGGTGGTTGCGCGTGAGCTTGGGATTGTGCTGCTCAAGCCGGGCAGCGAGCTGATGTCATTATTCAGTTGTGAACGTGTGCTGGTGGAAAGCCAGCCAGCAGGTATGGAGCGTTTGCCTGCTGGTGGTTTGAGTGGCCTTGATTACTGGCTTCTGCGTTATGGCGGTAGCTGCTGCCAGTGGCCACACAGCGATTACCATTATCACGAGTTAACCACTCTGCGTCATGAACCCGGATCGGTTCTCCTATGTGGACATTGTGATAACCATCTGCGTGACCACTACAGCGAACAACTTGCAGAGCTGGCGAGACGTAATGTTATTAGCTGGATTATCAACAGCATCATGGTGGCGCTGAATCAGGATCCTTCCAGAGAACTGTCGCTGGCGGGCGCTTCGTATTCCTTCGGAAAATCATCAGTCAGTCATGCATGAATGCGACATCGAACCGGGTCTAACCGCCACCAGCATCATTACAGCCAAAGCCAGCACAGTAACTGTGAACATGCCACCAGCGCAGGTACCTGCGGTTAAGCCCATAGTTGGTGTTCTGGTCGATCCTGAGTCACCGCAAACCTATATGAAACGTCCAAAGCGTATCCGTTGGACGGCCCCCCGATATCTGGAATGGATTAAAACACAGCCCTGCGAATGCTGCGGCAAACCATCAGATGATCCATACCACTTAATCGGCTGGGGGCAGGGAGGGATGGCTACGAAAGCGCATGATATTTTCACGATCCCTTTGTGTCGTCAGTGCCATACAGAACTACATAACGACCCGGTGAAGTTTGAGCAAAAACATGTGCCTCAGCGGGTAATGATTATCAGAGTGCTGGACCGGGCTTATAGGCTCGGCGTTCTGGCGTAAGGAGAAGAACAAGATGACACCACGTCAACGCCACAATCATTTTGAAGCACTTGGCAAAGCCGCATCTGCGACGCGTAAAAGCTGGCTGGGTAAATGTATCCTCCTGACGGGGATCCAGTCCGGATGGATTAAATCCCTGCTCACTACATGGGGCGATGGTGTGGGAGGAAAAACGGCACCACGTATGCCGCGAGGACATGCGTGCTGGAATGTGCTTAAGGGACAGAACTGGTCAGATAAGGCGCTAGAGCGCTTCACCGCAGCATTGAATCAGGCACGTGAAGAGGGTTACCGTGGACAGCAGGCAATGAACAGAGCGCACAGCATTCTCTGGCCACAGTCAACTGCCAGTGTAATTGACGAAGCCCTGCATAATGATGATGTTGATTTTGTTGAACAATGCGTACTGCAGGCAATGGATATAAACGATCCGGTTTATGTCGTTGGTCTTCAGTATTACACCACCCGAAAAAAAATCTCAGACATAACCCGCGAACTGCAGGCGATTGCGCCATGGTTAACCGACGGGGAGGCGAGAAAACGCGTGCGATGGTGTCTGGAAATATTCAGAGTAAAAACATTCCTTGCGGTTCGTAACCAGATGAGAGCCGGATTAGAGGATGTTTAGTCATACCAAAAGAGGAACTGACCGGGAGGCTGATGAGTCTGTAATGCGAAACAAAAACCCCGGTTAGTATCCGGGGTAAAAGGTTATTAGTGACGATTCTGTTTAAACCGCTCATAAATCTCAATACAGATAATAGCAACAGAGTAGAAGGGCCACAGAAAGGAGGTTATCAACGTATCAGCCAGGTCAAACTCGATGCCGTGTACTCGATCCCCACGAACTAACAAAGCAAACATTGCGATGAAGCCCGCGATATATATGGCCAAGTAGTGATAAAGGCTCATGATAATTCCATTTATTAGGTTTGGCCCTGAGTCTACGTGCGATAACCACACAATTAAAATTGGTATTACAGATCGATTTTCATTTATCGATCGTTCAAAACGATCGTTTTGTAACGAATAGCTCATTTGTTGAATGATATTTGTACAGCGCGTCGATGAGAATTGGCTATAGTGCTTTATGATGTAAAAATGTTTGAAAACGGGCCAGCAAAGTGAATAATTAATTCATGCTTGGCAGAGCTGCGCCACGATGGCAGCGACGAAAAGTGAACAATTTGAATATAACGAGAACCCCGCCAGTGCGGGGTTTTTGCTTTCCGGCGATACGACAGAGGTATTCGCGAGGTGTATTACACCAGTACCCCTGTCATATCGCCGAGCTGAAATCGTTAACTTGAAAACAAGTTCTCACAACGCTCCAGTGCTTTTTCGTTTCTAGCTCAGAGGAAAAATGAGAAGGGGTAACTGCTAAACGTAGACATCAATATTTTTAGTATTAATCCCTGCAACGTTCGAACTTGATTTGTCACTTACCGTAGGTAATGCTCCCGATGCCATTTGGTTTTTTTCTGCTTCTTGTTTTTGTAATTGAGCAATTTTGGCATATATAGACTCGATTTGCCTTTGAATCATCTCCATCTGCTGTTTAAGCAGTTTTGCCTCATCTTCGGAGGTTACTTCATTTATTTTTGAACCCATGGCGCTGAGTTCTTTTGTCAACTCACCAATTTGTTTTTTCAGGTTTTGAATTTGTTGTGAAACAGAGTTGCCAGTGCTTGAAGGTGCTTGTTTTACTGTGCGTTGCAGTATGTCCTGACCCAAAGTGCTAACTGTCATGCTCATGGTGGTTCCTCCGGCCTTACATTTATTACCCATTATCGTCATCTTTCGAAATTACTTTATTAGCAAAGGTTAAGTTGTGGCTTCCTGCACCACAGCATTATTTGTGCCGCTCTATACTATCTGCTGAGTATCGCGGAGGAGCTTATGAAAGAAGGATATTACTGGATTCAGCATGTCGGAGTTGTACAGGTAGCGTACTACATGAATGACACTGTTGATGATCTGGAATTGGGTAAAACAATCACAGGTGTCTGGCATCTGACCAGAGGCGATGACATTTGCCATAATGGTGAAGCAGAGGTGTTAGAAGGTCCTCTCACTCCACCAATGTAAACAACCGTACTTACTTCGAGGCTGCCGCATGGCGGCCTTTTTCATTTCAGGCTCACGGGAATTATCCGCTACGTGCTTTGTTGATAAATCCAGCTCGTGAAACCTGACCCTTTAATCACACACAGCGCCATCCGAAGAATCGGAGGTGAGGCTATGACCAGAATGAGCACCATTTACAGCAGACTTTCATATGGAACAGGAACCACGCTGACCGGCTTCGGTGTATCAGCGAAGGCATATGCCGAAACAGCAAAAACAGCAAAAGAGGTGTCCTGGATGTTGGCCGACAGAATTGCAGGGTTAAGCCTGAGCGACTGGGCAATTATTGTCGGTATCGCATGCACCGTTATTACCTGTGCAGTGAACTGGTATTTCCGCTGGAAAGAACGGGAGGATCGTCGCAATGGCTATGCCACAAAAGCTGAAGAATAAACTGAGCGCAGCGGTCGTTGGGTTAATTCTTGCCGGGGCTTCCGCACCCGTGATTCTCGATCAGTTTCTGGATGAGAAAGAGGGTAACAGCACAACAGCGTACAAGGACGGCTCTGGTATATGGACCATTTGTCGTGGCGCCACGATGGTTGATGGAAAGCCAGTAGTTCAGGGCATGAGGCTTTCTGCTGAGAAATGCGCCAAGGTGAACGCCATAGAACGCGACAAGGCGCTGGCGTGGGTTGAGCGAAACATCAAGGTGCCACTGACCGAACCGCAGAAAGCTGGGATAGCATCTGTTTGTCCGTATAACATCGGCCCCGGAAAATGCTTCCCGTCTACGTTCTATAAGCGAATAAATGCTGGAGACCGTAAAGGTGCCTGTGAAGCTATTCGCTGGTGGATTAAAGACGGTGGCCGCGATTGTCGTCTGACCAAAGGCCAGAAAAATGGCTGCTATGGGCAGGTAGAGCGACGAGATCAGGAAAGCGCGATGGCGTGCTGGGGGATAGACCAGTGAACAGAGTCTTAGGTTTTGTTGGGGTTGCAGTGGTTACTATTATCGCGGTGCTCAGTGTACTGCTGGTGCGCACCAATGCAGCACTGACCACATCTGAGAGTGATAACCGGGTGCTGCGCAGTGACAACGCACTACAGTCGACAGTATTAACCACTCAGGCTTTCAACTTCAACCGGTTTAACCAGGTAGCCGAGAACGCCAATCGCCTTAACTTACTGATAGATGCTGGCACTGAGAAAACCGTCATCGAATATCGGGAGATTCTCCGACGTGAAAAGACCTGTGATATACCTGTTCCTGCTGATGTAGCTGGTGGGCTGCACAACTACGCGAACCGTTTACGTGCCAGCGCAATGCACGCCGATACCTGGAACGCTGACGCAGCAAGTGGTAGTACCGCTGCCACCGGTTCCTTAACTTACTGTCAGGCTGTACTATGGATTAATCCGCTACTGGCTGCTATTGACAAAGCGAACAAACAATTAGAGTCCATAAGAGTTATTAATTTGGAGAGAAATAGCAATTAGGAGTAGTGTTTTAAATCATTATTAAATAATATGGTCAACATTGAAATACCACAGAGGTTGTTATGGCTATTCCTGATTGGGTTGTTCTTGTTGTTATTTTCTTGCTGATTATAGGAGCTTTGATTCTCTTGACTTCATTGTTGGCTTTGATTATTAATACTTCATTGAAGAAAACATTAAAAAACAAACTTGCAAAGGGGCTGCTTCATAATGATTTGAATATTTCGGATTTCAAAAATTTGCAATTTAATCTTGGGCTGAGTGATGCCAATGTCCACTCGGCTTTGCTTAATATGAAGTCTGAATTAGATTTTGGTGATGATGATGGCCGAAATTTATTGAAGCCTAAGTTAGATGCACTGATAAGAGAATTTAACACGCAAAAACCTTTTAGCGAACTTCCTAGTAAATTAGTTGAGCCATTGATTGAGGCTAGATTAAAGTCATCGGAGCCGAAAACTATAGACGACTTGTCAGAAAAAATAGCTATTTTTCTTAAAAGACAAAAAAGAAGTGATTTCTTAATAAAACTGGCAACATATATAGGTTTGTTTTTAGGACTCATAGGGACAGTATCAGGTTTTTTAAAGTGATATGAATCATTTACTTAAACGCCCTGGTTAATTTATTTGCTATTAAAAAGACCACACTCGAGTGGCTTTTTTAATGGCTATAACCACATATCAGTTACAAGGACATTTCTTCACGTTTGCCAGCCCAGTAACTGATCTTGCTTCTCTCTCAGCCAATTCAAAGGTTGCTGCGCAAAGCTTCTGGTATCTACCAGTTGTGAAGCCTTTCCTTTCCGTCAGTCCAGGTTGCGGGTTGATTGTTTTACATTTAGCCCGATGAACTCTGGTAAAGCGTTCATCACTCTTGCTAGCCTGACCCCTAGCTGATTTTAAGGTGTTAACGACATATCCATCGGGATTGTCTTTAAGCCATTGATGATAAGCTGATTCGCAATCTGGTTGAATGTCACTTCGGAACACCTTAACGCTCATATTATCTCTCCATGTTGTTTAAAATGAATATATAACAGGAAAACCTTATGGCAAAACCGGACTGGGGAGCACTGCAACACCAGTTCCTCGCCGAGCATGCCAAAACGGGTATATCACCGAAGGACTGGTGGATGAATTACACCTCTGCGAAGTTCGCTAAAGTTTGCAGACGGTTGTTGACACAGCCAGAGTCTTGGTAAACCCATCTGGTTTACAGATTAAGAGATTGGCGTTATAGGCCTTCGGACTAAGCGTGATATGCTGACGCATAACAAATCGTGACAAGCGAACGGTTCAAACAGTACCGTCCATATCACTCAATAAGTCACAAAAATTATTGCGGAATACCGCCGCTTCGTTATCATCAAGATGTTAACCCACGGAAAGTTCAAGGAGGTCCTTTTGACCCAGTTTTTGGACTTCCCCTTAAGCAACCGTTGATCGTGACGTCGGGGTTCCTGAGCCAGGGGTAACAGAAATCGAAAGGCTAGTGAGAAGGGAGAAATTCCGGGATGGGCAACCATCTTGAGAGCTTTACCACCCGCGTCTGGGACGTTGGAGTCTCCCGCCTTACAGGTCACGCTGTTAGGTCAATGCATGAAGAGCCAAGGGGCTCAGGTGACGTTGTTGTATTCGGACCCCACGCTGGCCATGGCGTCAGTAGGGATACCTGAATACCTCAGTAATTCGCGTTAACTTGGCCTGCCTTTCACCTATCAACCGCCTACGGGCGGTTTTTTTATTGGCATTCCAAAGCTGATCTCCGGGTGGGCTTGATATTGGTGATTAAGTCTTGGGCTAAACTCAATCTGCTATCACCAAGCAGAGGAAATACCATGAGTGAAAAACCGCTGGCATACATTGATGATGATGGAGACCTGATTATCATTGATGAATACGGGTACAAGGTAATTGTGGCAATACAACGCATCCAATCGCCTGCGCATATCGTCCATGAAATGTGGCGACTCACCACGAAGAATAACTATACAAGCGAAGCCTTGTTACAAGCAATTGAGATCATGTCCAAGAAAATCGGATATGACGCAGCCAAGGGCGGCGACTGGGTGGATAACGGGTGAACAATGCTTACGCCTCTCAGGCCGCCTACGGGCGGTTTTTTATTGCCATCACAAAGGGTATTACAACAGGCATTCACTGAGTGCCTGCTGTAATGCTACATTATCCTCTGAAATCAGGAGGGTGTATGGGGAACTATGAAAAAGCTGCATTACTTGCCCATCGAATAATTGTTCATAAACATAAAGATCCGACAGATTCGTGGACTGATGCGATTTTTGCACTGAGTGAAAGTCCTGCTGTAAGAAACAAAGTATGCCCAAAGGTAACATTCATAGCTTTAGCTGAGAGTGGGTTCTTACAAGGAGTAGATTCCAGGGCATCGACAATAAGAGTGGGTATTCTTTGGAAAAGAGCCCAAGAGGCTGCGCAATATATTCTACTGCATCCTGATGCGACCCATGACGAGCTATGTGAATCACTCGGCTATTGGGACAGGCAAGGCTCATTTAAGCTAATTATGACGCTATCTAAGTATGAAGTTCTTCAACAACCAGCGTAATAGTATTGCAGTAAGCTTCCATCGAGTGCATGAGCGCGTGATTCTAATAGGTAAAAAAAGCCCTGGAGAGAGCTAGGGCAAAGGGTTCTTAGTGGATATTCTCTAAGTTTGTGACTTGGAGTGGCTGTATAAGAATATACGCCTGATTTGTATGATAAATGAAATCATAGCATAGCATAGCATAGCATAGCATAGCATAGCATCCATGCCATGTATCTATTCGGCTATGGCATGTTCTACTACTAGGATGTGTTGGCTAAACAGACGAAGAAAGACATCCTGACGCATAACAAAACCTGGAAGGCGAATTGCTCACCTATTGACTAATGATCAAATGAACAATATAAATACGACATGCTGTCACATTAGCATCCGCTCTTAAAATCTCGCTCTGAAAAAGAGCAGCACCAAGCCTCGCCATCGTGCGGGGTTTTTTGTATCCGAATTTCACCGCGCACCGCAGCGCATCCAACCACGTCGAACCCAACCCTTTGGAATGAGCCTTTGAGGAGTCAGTTAGTGCTGGCGAGCCTCGACGGGCTGATCTCCTATGCGGCAAAGGTTCATCTCAAAGTAAGGTACACGCTATGACATACCCAACTGTTATGAACGGCTTCGATTTTCGTGAGCTTATCTTCCTGTCCGGTACGGAATCAGCAACTGACACATTCAAGGTGGCGAAGGCGTTCGGGAAGAGCCATAAGGATGTGATGAGAAAGACTAGAAAGGTGATCAGCTCATGCTCCTCGGATTTTGCAGAGCGCAATTTTACGCTTTGCTATGAAAACAACGAGTTACAGAACGGCAAGCCTCAGCCATTTTATAGAATGACCCGGAACGGCTGGACCATGCTGGTTTTCAGCTTCACAGGCGCTGCAGCGTTTGCATTCAAAGAGGCCTACATTGCCGCGTTCGACTGGATGGCAGACATGATCGCCCAAGGCAAACATAACTTTGAGGCAGAGCGGAACGCTGTAATGCTGGAGTTCATGAAAGAGAAGGATGTAGCGAGTATGTCCGGGCGCCTGCTTAACCGTTGGGGAAGGGTGAAAAAGCCTGTCCTGCTAGCGAAAATTGAACGACTCGAAAAGCAGGGACAGATTCCTTTGCCGGGATTAGCTAAAGCACTTGCTGAATAGGGGCCGCCACTGAGCGGCCTTTTTTGTACCCTGCGGCAGGGATCACATAAAAAGAATTTGCCAGTATCACCGATTAGATATGATATGTATTCACTTACTAATGGGGCAAGTATCTATGTCGGGCACGATAACAGTAGTGTGTTGTGATTGTGAAAATCGTTACTGGGATGAAGATGTATCTGATCGTTTAGCGGAAACATACGCAGACGAGATCGAATTCCAGTATGACGAAGAGGCTGGTGAGAGCTATCCAACGCCTGATAGTTTTTCCCGTTGGGCTGCCAATTATAATTTCCCACGTGATTCTTGCCCTGAATGCGGAAGTGATGGCGCGTTTAGTTGGTCAGATAAAGACTAACCAATAAATTAGCAAGCTAACCGCCTGCGGGCGGTTTTTTTGTCATTACTCTTGGCATTTCAGCAGGCATTCACTGAGCGCTTGCTGTAATTATAAACATTAAAATTTGTATTTATTTCTTATCGTTACAATCAGGGATCATCCTCAAAAGAGTGTTATCTTTCTGGATGTAGTGATGAAATAACGCTGCACCAGCATGCGCTGCGATTAAAAAATATCCGATGTTTGCCAGTGTTTCGTGAATATCTTTGATAAGTGATTTTGTTTCCTCGTCAGGAGTAACGAACGATACAACGTTAAAACCTAAGAAACTCCAGTCCTTTCCACCGTAAGCCATAATTGCAATACCTAGTAATGGTAGAGCCACAAAAGAAATGTAGAGCAGGATATGCATTATTTTAGCAGCCATCATCTGCCATGCAGGCGGGGGCGGAGTGATAGCTGGGTCATGATACTTATGTTTAATAATTAACCGTATTATCATTAAAAACCAGACAAATACCCCGGCATTGTAATGTGTTTCTTTCATAAGAAGGTAGGTATTGCTGCCTTTGGGAAACCATCCGCGCAGCTCCATAGCCGCATAGGTTATCGCTATTAACATCAGGGTTAACCAGTGTAAGCGAATCTGAAGTTTTGAGAATCTGATCATTATTCTTGCCTCAAACAGTGTGTTACATCGAACATAAAGCATGAAGCTTAACAAATCCTTATTTTCGTTGAGAGATTAAGAATCTGTTATTCCATTGACCGCATGTGAATGTTTTGATAATCATTCTCATTTTTTTGGGACCTTTCTGGTAATCCTGATTGTTACGGGGCGGCGACCGTGCATATTCTCGCTATTTATGAATATTCTCCGCTAGATGCCATTTCCGTTTTTCTCTCCGAGTACAACATAATTTGTATCCAACATACAGGACTATGCCGATGCCAGCGCGCGCTAAACGCACATGCCGACACAAAGGGTGTGCGGCAATCACCAACGATGTCAGCGGATATTGTGACCAACACCGACAGCAGCATGCTGGTGATGGCTGGCGCAACTATCAGGCAGGTAAGAGCAGGCGGGAACGTGGATACGGTCGGCCCTGGGAATGAAGTGGTCAAGTAATATTGGTCACGGTTTTACAGTAAATTTAGGCCATCGTTTCATGGAATTGTTCATTCAAATTTAAAAGCGAAAGACCGTTCATTGAACCATGCTTCGGTCATTCTAGAAAAATGAGAGGCGCCTGACCGGCACCGCTCATTGTGTGAATGTTCAGTCGAAGGGTAGACAGCCACATCTGTGGCTGTCGTTTCCATCCCTGGTTAGAAATTGATGCGGAAACCGACGCTACCGGTCACCGGAGACTCGATATTCTCTCCTTTCTGGTAGTTTGCCTCAGCCCACACCCCTGAGTTTGGTGTCAACTGGGCACTCACTCCGACACCGTATTTACCTGTCGTGCCAGAAATATCGTTGGTGAAGTCATAGCGGTTGTTAATCTGCACCTTGTTGTTGTCCGAAAACTCATGGTTAACCGCAGCCTTGATGTACGGTTTGACTGTTTTTCCGGCAATATCAAGATTCATACCCAGATTCACGCCGGTCTCGGCCTGCAGAGACTTGGTTGCCCCGATGCTGGCTTTCATGCCGTTATTCAGACTGATATCTTTCGAGTCTGCCCGGAACGCCGTTGTCCGCACGTATGGCTGCGCCCATGTATTCTCATTCAAACTGAAGGTCTTGCCAGCTTCAAGACTGCCGCCGAAACCGTTCTGGCTGTAATCTCCCTTCACCGCCGTGCCGTCACTCATCCAGGTGCGCAGCTCATTACTAAAGCGGTTGAATTTGATAACCCCGTCCACGTAGTATCCGTCATTATCAAACCAGGTGGCATACAAACCACCGCCTGTACTGTCGATCGAACTATTTCCTCCACGTGCATGCTTAATGCTGTTATCGGTGTATGAGAAGAAGGCGCCCACAGCTAAACGGCTGTCATCCAGCTCAAAGACCTTGTCGCCCCCAGTTTCGAAACCGTTCTGGGTCAGGGTATAGCCCGAGCTAGCTCCGCCGCTGATGCGGTTATCTGACCCTGTATAACGGCCCCACACACCGCCTGGTGCACGGGTGTTTTGCATCACGTTACCGTGACGGAAACGCAGATTTTGCAGTTCGCTGTTGAAGACGTATGCCGGTGCAGTCGCCATGCCCAGCACCGCGTCGGCAGATTTTGTTGTGCGATATACTGGAGACGGCATACCTGTATCCGGGTTGCCAACATCCGGGTTACCTGCATCCGGGTTAGTCGGCGGAGTAACCGGAGGTGGGGTGTCAGTCTTCAGATACCAGTTGGTATTTTCCTTACTCAGGCTGTATTCCCAGGTACCTGCATCGACTTTCCCGCCTTTCAGGGTAAACGCGGCGTCACCGCCACCGGTCTGCACCACCTGAAGCGGCGCACCAGCGGATACTGGCTCCCGGCCGGTATTTTTGATATCCAGTACAAAGTTACCACTGGCGTTGCCCGTAACCTTCAGCATATCTCCGGTATGCGATGCGATATCGGTGTTCATCCGGAACGTCCCGTTACCCGACAGGCTTCCGAGCGCTAGCGAAACCGCCTGGAAGGCTGGCGTCAGACGCGTGGTTGTTGACGGACGGAAATCAACGGTCCCGTTATCCAGCGTTAATGCGCCGACAGTGGAGTCGCCATCGAGATGCCAGACAGACGCACCTTTAACCACCATGTTACCTGCGCCGGTGCTGTCTCCCGCAACGTTCCCCGTCAGGATGGTCCCGTTATCCAGAGTCAGAGTGGTGCCTGACTGTGTCGTCACATTGGCCTTAGCCTGAAGGGCATCCATCGTCATGGCACCGCCACTCTTAAGGGCAATCCCTCCGTCCTGAGACAACAGACCGCTGAAGCTGGTGTTTCCGCCTTCCTGTGTCAGGGTACCGGTACCTGTCAGGGTACCTGCGAAGGTCGCAGCACTGTTGTTGAGGAAATACAGGTTGCCTTCGTTTGTGACTATGTCACCGACGAGCGTCCCTTTATCAGTCAGGGTGGTAGTACCGTAGAGCACCCCGCCGCTGTGGACCTCAAGAGTCCCGTTGCTGCCAACAGTTGTATCGCTGGCCTTGTGACCGCTAAATACTGTCAGATAGCCTTCGTTCTCCAACAGCATATTGGCTGCACTACCGCCCGCGATACTGAAACTGCCATTAGCGTTGTTACCACTCAGGACTGCACTGGTATTGGTGACGACAGCACCGCCACTGTTCTGGGTAACCTTAGAGGCTGAACCACCGGCCTCTACCTGCAGCATGCCGCCGCTTGTAATGGTCGTTTCTGTGACATTTCCATCGATGTAAACATGCTGACGTCCACCGCTGTAAACGGTTGTGTTAGTGGCGCTGCCACCACTGGAGACGTACTGGCGTCCGCCGTTGTAAATAGAGGTGCCCGTGGCACTTCCGCCGTAGAGATACACCCCCCCGCCGGAATTAATTGTAGTGTTAGTGGCACTACCGCCGCTGGAGACAAACTGGCGCCCAGTATTGTTAAGCACGGTGTCCGTGGCACTGCCGCCGTCACGGACATACTGGCGACCACCGCTATTAACAGAAGTCGCCTTGACGATGCCGCCACTGGAGACAAACTGTCGCGCTCCGCTGTTAACAGATGCGCTTGTGGCACTGCCACCACTGATTACATACTGATCTCCTCCGCTGTTAATTATGGTGCCCATGGCACTGCCGCCGCTGAATACCGTCTGTCTCCCACCATTGTTAACAGTTGCATTCGTGGCACTACCACCACTGGAGACATGCTGGTGCCCTCCGCTGTTGATGGTGGAACTAGTGGCACTACCGCCGCTAGAAACATGCTGAACCCCGCCGTTGTTAATGGTGGTACTCGTGGCACTGCCACCACTGGAGACATACTGCTTCCCACCGCTGTTAATGGTCGTGTTTTTTGCCGTGTCGCCTGCAGACAGGTGCATGGACTTGCTTGTTTCACCACTACCAATTGTCTGATTGTCATAGGCTGCCGCCAGAGCGGGCATCGACGGCATAAGCAAACCAGCAATCAGCCCTGCCAGCACGGTACGTTTGATTTGTCGGGGGCGTCGGCCCCCTTTACGGGTCAGTTCTG
Source organism: Citrobacter portucalensis (assembly GCF_002042885.1). Classification (GTDB taxonomy): domain Bacteria; phylum Pseudomonadota; class Gammaproteobacteria; order Enterobacterales; family Enterobacteriaceae; genus Citrobacter; species Citrobacter portucalensis. The sequence goes on along the minus strand of NZ_MVFY01000024.1, from coordinate 2,085 downwards.
AAGTTACGACCCACGTTCCTGTGGATTCATTCCAGACAGTGTTATAGACCTTATTCATTGCTTACTCCTTTTTTCAGGGTGGCCTCAACACCCTGTTCAGTTAAAGAACGGTGAAGTTTATTGATGACGCCATTGACCTGGGCGCCGGTTATCAGTCGGGTGCATTCAAATTGTCGGTCGGTGTTTTTATGTCTCGGGCACCACAGAAAATCGTGGTGGTCAAAATTCAGCGATGTATCGTCCCAGCATCCATAGCAGCCATGGGGGTTAAATACCCGCCACTGGGTATAAAATTCGCTGTTCGGGAGGCTGAAGCCACTTATCAGCACCACCGGAATACGGGCAGCCCATGCTAGCCATGACAGGCCGCTTGGCAGGCCAATGAAGAAGCTGGCATGACGCAGGAGGTTCACCCGTTCCTGAAGGGGGAGCTTGCCGGTAAAGTCTTCTGCTCCCCAGGGAATGTGATTCCAGACAAAGCCCTGGCCGTAATGGGCATCCCGGTCAATGCACAGCACCCGGTAACCCAGTGATTTCAGGTGTGCGACAACCTCACTCCAGCCGGTGCCGTTGTTCCAGTACTTCGCCTGACAGGTGGACTGTGTGGCGATACACACATAAGGCTCCTGAATAACCCGGGATGCAGACAAGTCAAGCCGGACCGGCGATTCACGCGGGTCAACGCCCAGAATGTAGCCGGCAGAACGATGGAAACCGACTTTGCGAAAATCCACGGGCTGGTTGTCAGTATCGCCACCAAAATAAAGCCCCACACGATAGGTAGCATAAGGCGTCACCGTGCGTGGATTATCTGGCGTGGAAAACTGTATCTGCGGATACTGAGGCGCCAACAAGTCAATAATGTCTTGTGCCATCGTGCACTCCAGTTGGCACTTGTGCAGAGTCTGGAAGCGTTCGGCATAAGGGAACCAGCCCAGAAGGTCACCTAACGTCCCGGTGGGAAATGAAATCAGTACAGGTCGGTCTTTTAATTTCAGGGTTTCATCCAGCAGGGGAGTATCTTCCCCCTGACGGAATACCTGAATGCGGAAACGCACAAAATATTTCTTACTACTGGTCACCCAGCCGTTATCTGCATCGCAGCAGAAAAGAACGTTATCGGAGTCGGCATCCAGCAGACGTACGTGCCATTTCCCTTCAGGAAGCAATATACGAGCGCCATCATTAAAGTCATAAAAGATATTTTCAGGTCCGGCCTGCGTTGGAATATCAGGCGGAGAAATAAAAACTGTATTCTTCAGCGTTGACATATTCCCACCTTAAAATATATAAGCGTTGAAAATTACAAAAAATCGTTAAATATTAGTTGCGGAAAGTTGACAAACGCATCCGCATGCCTCACATATACACAGGGTGTGTAATGATTTTAATATCGTCTACTGGTTACAAATTCGAGAATCTCTTAAAGCTCACTGCATTGTTCGGAAATAATTAATAATTCCGCAGGGAATTCATTCGATTATTTTGTCTTTTGACATCTTATAATAATTAAGTAGTGCTTTAACAACCTGGATAACATGCTCAAACCTGCTGATACATACTCCAAAGTAGCCATTACTAACACCATATTTATCGCAGCAGTGAGATCTTGGGTGATTTAATACGAAATAATCATGCAATGCCCTGATGATTTTATCGCTGCGGATGGGTGTCAGTTCGATTAGAAACCAGAACTCATCGTCAGACATATTTTCTGAAGGAATTATATGATTCTTTTTTTCCAGGAAAGAGCTTTGCTGAGGTTGCTGGCTATATTCTTTTATGTATTCCACCTTCGTCTCCATTAAGCATTATCTAATTCATAACAATGACTGTCATCATTAAAAACAATACCATCCGGGAACGATTGGAAGTATACCAAAGTGAGATTAAGGAAAAAACAAAAATACAAAGAATAAAAGTCTGCAAATTTTTATCTATATATTATTTTATGCTGCAAAATATCACTTGCAAAAAATATATCAATTTAAAAATGTATTTTATTGGATGTATTCTCTTTTTTTTAACGATGTTTAATTTGTTTTGTTTTTTGTAGTTAGCAACATTTCAAATATAGCTTATTTA
>NZ_MVFY01000023.1 GCF_002042885.1 Citrobacter portucalensis | reverse complement strand
TAAACCGGGATGAAGAATCCGGGTGGTGACAAAGAAATTCGGTGGAGCGGTAGTTCAGTTGGTTAGAATACCTGCCTGTCACGCAGGGGGTCGCGGGTTCGAGTCCCGTCCGTTCCGCCACTTATTAAGAGCCCTGAGCTAACGCTTAGGGCTTTTTCTTTGTTTGCAATTTAATTATTGCTGAATCCGCAAAAATCCTCTGCATTTTTCACTCTTTTTCTATAAAGAGCTTAAGCTCATAATCCTCTCAGTTAACGAACATAGTGATTATAAAGAGGAATTCTATGACTATCCCTGCATTCGGTTTAGGTACTTTCCGCCTGAAAGACGACGTGGTTATCGCTTCTGTTAAAACGGCGCTTGAGCTAGGCTACCGTGCTGTCGACACTGCACAAATCTATGATAATGAAGCGGCTGTTGGTCAGGCGATTGCCGAAAGTGGCGTACCGCGTAACGAGCTGTATATCACCACCAAGATCTGGATTGAAAATCTCAGCAAAGAAAAACTGATCCCAAGCCTGAAAGAAAGCCTGAAGAAGTTGCGTACAGATTATGTCGATCTGACGCTGATCCACTGGCCATCTCCAGGTGATGCGGTATCTGTTGAGGAATTCATGCAGGCGCTGCTCGAAGCAAAACAGCAGGGGCTGACTCGCGAAATTGGTATCTCAAACTTCACCATTCCGCTGATGGAAAAAGCCATTGCCGCAGTAGGTGCAGAGAACATTGCGACCAATCAGATTGAGCTGTCTCCGTATCTGCAGAGCCGTAAGGTGGTTGACTGGGCGAAAGCACACGGTATCCACATCACCTCTTACATGACGCTGGCTTACGGTAAAGCGCTGAAAGATGAAGTGATTGCGCACATTGCCGCTAAACATAACGCGACCCCGGCGCAGGTTATTCTGGCATGGGCAATGGGGGAAGGTTACTCCGTAATTCCTTCTTCTACCAAACGTGAAAACCTGGCAAGCAACCTGCTGGCGCTGGAACTGCATCTGGATGCCGAAGATAAAAAAGCGATCGCGGCACTGGACTGCAACGATCGTCTGGTCAGCCCGGAAGGCCTGGCCCCTGATTGGGATTAATTGCCTGACCCTCTGTACCCATTAACCCTCTTTCACAGCTCCTTCGGGAGCTGTTCTTATATATTCACTTAAAAAGTCAATAAATGCCCGGATGCGCGTACTGACGGCACGATCGCTGTAATAAACTGCGCTAAAAGGCATCTCTACCGGCAGACGTTTATCTGCCAATAACTCCACCAGTTCACCCCGCGCGATCTCTTTATCTATCATATAATCTGAAAGACATGCGATGCCGTTGCCATTCAGGCAAAGCTGTTTTAGCGTTTCTCCACTGTTGGAAGAAATTCCGCACTCGACCTCATGCAGCTGTCCGTCGCTACAGGCAATCGGCCAGGTATTGAGTGAAACTGGTTCGGAAAACCCCAGACACAGATGCTGGTTTAACTCCTCGACGCTCTCTGGCTTGCCAAAACGGGCAATGTAGTCCGGTGAGGCAATAATCTTACGATAGCTGGTAAATAGCGGACGCGCACGTAGACTCGAGTCAGTCAGTGTACCCGCTCGTATAGCAACATCCACTTTTCGTTCAATAAGATTTATGAATGTTTCTGAGGAGACGAGAGACAACGTCATCTCGGGATACCGTTCCCGGAACGGCTTGATTAGTGGCATCAGGAAATGCAACATCACCGGTGTTGCTGCGTCGATGCGCAGCAGGCCGCGCGGAGTATTCCGCGACTCCATGATTTCCGTTTCTGCTGCAGCCATCTCTTGCAGTATCTGCTGTACCCGCCTGAAGTAGCGCTCTCCTTCTTCGGTCAGGCTTAGCTGTCGGGTCGTGCGATTAAGCAAACTGACGCCCAGTTTCATCTCCAGCTTTTTTACTGCCCGGCTGACCGCGGAATTGGCTTGTCCAAGCTGTTCTGCCGCCCGGCTAAAGCTGCCGCTTTCCACTACCGCCACAAAAATTGCGAGTTCTTCGGAGGTTGCTTTCATTTTTGCACCTGACGCAAAATTATATTGAGATTTTGAATATTTTTGTCATTAAAACATCCAGGCATACTGCGTGTCATCTGATTACTGATGTTACGGAGTTATTTATGCCTCTCGCTTTATTTGCACTAACAATAAGTGCCTTCGCTATAGGCACTACTGAGTTTGTGATTGTTGGTCTGGTGCCGACCATCGCTCAACAGCTGGCGATCTCGTTACCTTCCGCCGGGATGCTGGTTTCAATCTATGCGCTGGGTGTGGCAATTGGCGCACCGGTACTGACCGCTCTGACCGGACGCCTGCCACGTAAACAGTTACTGGTTGCGCTGATGGTTCTGTTTACGGCGGGGAATTTGCTGGCATGGCAGGCACCCGGGTATATGACACTCATTGTCGCTCGTCTGCTGACTGGGCTGGCACACGGCGTATTCTTCTCGATTGGTTCTACCATCGCGACAAGTCTGGTGCCAAAAGAGAAAGCAGCTTCCGCCATTGCCATTATGTTTGGTGGCTTAACGGTGGCGCTGGTCACCGGCGTGCCGCTGGGAACATTTATCGGTCAGCACTTTGGCTGGCGTGAGACTTTCCTCGCGGTATCAATGTTAGGCGTGATTGCACTGATCAGTAGCCAGTTACTGATCCCTGCCAACATTCCCGGTCGTGCTGCCGCCAGCATTCGCGACCAGGTGAAGGTGCTGACTCATCCCCGTCTGTTGCTGATTTACGCCGTTACGGCACTGGGCTACGGCGGTGTATTCACGGCATTCACCTTCCTTGCACCGATGATGCAGGATCTGGCGGGGTTCTCCCCGGCAGCAGTAAGCTGGATCTTATTGGGTTACGGTGTTTCAGTGGCTATCGGTAATATCTGGGGCGGTAAGCTGGCGGATAAACATGGTGCGGTTCCTGCGCTGAAATTCATTTTCGCCGCGCTGTTTGTTCTGCTGATGGTCTTCCAACTGACGGCCTCCACGCAGTACGCCGCGCTGGCTACCATTCTGGTGATGGGGATCTTTGCCTTTGGTAACGTACCGGGATTGCAGGTCTACGTGGTACAGAAAGCTGAGCAATTTACGCCAAATGCTGTAGATGTGGCGTCAGGGTTAAACATTGCGGCGTTTAACATTGGGATTGCGCTGGGGTCAGTGATTGGCGGGCAAACGGTCGAGCATTATGGTTTAGCACAGACGCCGTGGATTGGCGCCCTCATTGTTCTGGTAGCTTTTCTGCTGATGGGTGTCAGCGGTCGTCTTGATAAACCCGTGCGTGTTGCTCTGGGGTAAATCATTGATGTAAGCGCCCACTTACAAAACAAACTGCAATTGTTCGTTGAAAGTGAGTGCTAAAATCCCTATAACAGAAGAACCAGTCCGGCTGCGGACTGGTTGACGTTACAGAGGTTTGAAAGTCTAAAGTGCGAAAAAACACCTATGCCATGCGTTATGTTGCCGGACAACCCGCCGAGCGGATTTTACCGCCGGGGTCGTTTGCGCATATTGGCCAGGCATTACCCGCAGGCGTTCCGTTAAGCAGTGAAGACCGCATTCGCGTGCTGGTATGGAATATTTTTAAACAGCAGCGCGCAGAATGGCAGTCGGTGCTGAAGAATTTTGGCAAAGATGCGCATCTGGTATTATTACAGGAAGCGCAAACCACGCCAGAACTGGTGCAGTTTGCGACCGCTAACTACCTTGCTGCCGATCAGGTTCCTGCCTTTGTGCTGCCTCAGCATCCCTCTGGCGTCATGACGCTCTCTGCTGCTCATCCTGTTTACTGTTGTCCATTGCGCGAGCGTGAGCCTATTTTACGGCTGGCGAAATCGGCTCTGGTAACGGTGTATCCGCTGCCTGACTCTCGATTATTAATGGTGGTGAATATCCACGCGGTTAACTTTAGCCTCGGCGTCGATGTTTATAGTAAGCAGTTACTTCCCATTGGCGATCAGATCGCTCATCACAGCGGTCCGGTTATTATGGCCGGCGATTTCAATGCCTGGAGCCGTCGACGGATGAATGCGCTGTACCGCTTTGCGCGTGAAATGTCGCTGCGCCAGGTACGTTTTACTGACGATCAGCGCCGACGCGCGTTTGGTCGCCCTCTCGATTTTGTGTTCTATCGTGGTCTGAACGTGAGTGAAGCCTCTGTGCTGGTCACCCGTGCATCCGATCACAACCCGCTACTCGTTGAATTCAGTCCCGGCAAACCTGAACAATAACGGTGTGTCAGGTCTGCCGTAGGGCAGGCCTGTGATGGTTGCCCTTCCTATTTCACAACAACCGAAGGACAACACAATGACAACACGCTCTCACCATGACAACGTCGAAAAACAGTTTGGCTCTCAGGCTAATGCCTATTTAACCAGTGCGGTGCACGCCTCTGGCCGTGACTTGCTGCGTCTGGGGGAAAGGTTGTCGGCATTTCCGCAGGCCCGTGTGTTGGATATGGGATGTGGAGCGGGGCATGCCAGCTTTGTAGCCGCGCAACACGTAAAGCAGGTTGTGGCTTATGATTTATCGTCGCAGATGCTTGAGGTGGTCGCTGAGGCGGCAAATGACAGAGGCCTGGAGAATGTCGCCACACGCCAGGGTTATGCCGAAAGTCTGCCATTTGAAGATAGCGAATTTGACGTGGTGATTAGCCGCTATTCTGCGCATCACTGGCATGATGTCGGACGCGCGCTGCGGGAAGTGAACCGCGTTCTGAAGCCCGGTGGTGTATTGATTGTGATGGATGTGATGTCACCAGGCCACCCAGTACGTGATATCTGGTTGCAAACCGTGGAGGCGTTACGTGATACCTCGCACGTTCGTAACTATTCTAGTGGAGAGTGGCTGTCGTTAATCAACGATGCCAATTTGATTGCCGATACTTTGTTAACCGATCGCCTGCCACTGGAGTTCAGTTCGTGGGTCGCGAGGATGCGCACGCCCGCGGCGTTGAGCGACGCGATTCGTGCATACCAACAAAGTGCTTCTGCAGATGTGAAAGCCTACTTTGCGTTACAGGAAGATGGCTCGTTTACCAGCGACACGATAATGGTTGAGGCACATAAAGCGGGATAAATAAAAAAGGCACTGGGGGGAATCCAGTGCCTTCATTTCTACAATGCTATCAGGAGTCCGGCATTCCGTTGTTTTTCACAAACAACGTGAGCTGATCGCCTGGCTGTAGATTGTCCGTATCGCTGTTCCAGCGCATGACATCTTTGATGTTAACCCCGTGACGTTTGGCAATGCTCGACAGCGAGTCGCCTTTACGCACACGATAGGTGATGCTATCGCTGTTGTTCGCCAGACGCTGTGCGCTGGTACCCGCACCCACCGTCAGGTTTTGACCCACTTTCAGGGATGACCCGCGCAGGTTATTCCACTGCTTAAGGTCATTGGTGCTCACGCCAAGGCGTGACGCGACGCCAGAAAGCGTATCGCCAGAGCGAACTTTGTAGCTACGACTGTTCAGCGGCGTGTTATCCGCGACCAACGTTGACTGCACGGCTGCAATTTCGCCTGAAGCCAGAGACTCACGCAGCTTCTCTGCATGCTTCTTTGGCACCATCACATATTGCGGGCCGCTGGCACCCAATGTGGAGCCTTTCACGCCTGCATTGAAGGTCTTCAGCTTGCTGACGGAAATACCCGCCATATCAGCAACCTGAGCCATCTCAACCGGGCTACTCAGGCGAACACGTGCCAACGCGCGGCTTTCGTCTGTTGTTGGCAGACGTACGCCATAGCGTTTGCTGTTTTTGAGTATATCGCTCAATGCCAGCATTTTAGGCACGTATAGCTTCGTTTCCTGAGGCAATGGCAACGACCAGAAGTCAGTGGGTTTACCACGAGCTTTGTTCGTTTTGATTGCCTTCATGACACGACCTTCACCGCTATTATAAGCAGCAACGGTCAGCAGCCAGTCGCCATCAAACATCTTGTTCAGACGCTGCATCATGTCCAGCGCGGCGGTGGTGGAAGCCACAACGTCGCGACGTGCATCATAACTGCGGGTCTGTTTTAAACCATAATTGCGCCCCGTGCTCGGAATGATCTGCCAAATACCTGCGGCATTGGCGCCAGACGTTGCGTGAGGATCAAAAGCGCTCTCCACTATGGGTAGTAGTACCAGTTCCATAGGCATGTTACGTTTCTTAACCTGCCCGGCTATCCAGTACATATACGGCTCTGCCCGTAAAGTTACATCGTGGAGATAGCTCTTATTGCGTAAATACTTCTGTTTCTGTTCGCGAATCCGGCTGTTTTCCGGAATTCCCATCTTTAGCTCGTCACCAATGAAAGCCCACAAATCTTGATCAGCAGCGATAGATGTTCCGTCGTCCATCCATCGCGCCTGACTTGTAAACTTTCCTGCTTCCCCTTGACCAGCTGCAGAAAGGCTCTGTGCGTGTTGTTGGACGTTACCAGTATTCTGGCACCCAACAAGCAGGACAGAGGCGAGTAATATCGCTTTTGCCTTCATGTGTGTGTCAATAGTTGCTTAAAAGACGACCGATCATAACGGCGAAGTTTTCAAAAGGCAACCCGGAATTGTCAGAACGTATCTTTCTTTGACCTTAACCAGGCAAAACGCTCTTCAGGTTGTTGCAATATTGTTTCTTTGTTGATTTCATTAATTAAATCAATATTTTCCGTTCTCAAAAAAAGATTATTTCGCCGCTCATTTTTCAGAGTTACGGGTAGTGTCATTTGTTTTTTTACGCGTAACTCATTAACTTTACGATAATATTCATTTATGAACGAATCGTGCGGGAGAATGCTTAAGGCAAACTTCATGTTTGCTAATGTGTACTCATGTGCGCAACAAATTAATGTATCGTCAGGAAGTTCGTTTATTTTTTTAAGTGATTGATACATTTGGGTTGCTGTACCTTCGAAAAGTCGACCGCAACCGCCAGAAAAGAGCGTGTCACCACAAAATAAGTAAGGATGGCTAAAGTAACAGATATGTCCTAAAGTGTGACCCGGAGTAGCAATTACCCTAAATTCATGCCCCAAAACGAGTGCAATATCGCCATCTTCGACTACGTGTGTCGTTCCCTTATCTTGCGTTTCAGCCGGTCCGTATACCACTATTTGTGGGAAATGTTGCAGGAGTTCTTTCACTCCACCCACGTGATCCTGATGATGGTGGGTTAGCAGAATGGCTTCCGGCACCCAGTTATGCTCTGCAATGGCTTTCAAAACAGGAGCCGCTTCACCCGGGTCCACAATCAGACAATGCTGGTCATTATTTGACAGGACCCAGATGTAATTGTCCTGAAATGCAGGAATACTGTTAAGATTCATATATTACCTCTCAATGCGTAACGGAAGGTTGTGATGAAACCGGCAAGGATCCCTCAAACTGTCGTAGCGCCCGTTAGCTGGGATGATTTGCCCTGGGGCGAACACTATCGTGAGGCGCTGGAGTATCAGCTTAACCCGTGGTTTGCAAAAATGTACGGTTTTCATCTGCTTAAGGTTGGTAATTTAAGCGCAGAAATCGATTCTGAAGCGTGCGCGGTTTCTCATCAGGTAAATGTTTCTTTGCAGGGATCTCCCATGCAGGTGACGGCCGATCCTTTGCATCTTCCCTTTGCCGATAAGTCCGTGGATGTCTGTTTATTGGCCCATACGTTACCGTGGTGCTCTGATCCGCATCGCCTACTGCGTGAAGCCGATCGCGTGTTGATTGATGACGGCTGGTTGATTCTGAGCGGCTTTAACCCGGTAAGCTTGATGGGATTGCGTAAACTGGTGCCCGTATTGCGCAAGACATCGCCCTATAACAGTCGGATGTTTACCCTCATGCGTCAACTGGACTGGCTATCATTACTGAATTTTGAAGTGCTGCACTATAGTCGTTTTCATGTTCTGCCCTGGAACAAGAAGGGCGGGAAAATGTTAAGCGCCCATATCCCCGCGCTGGGCTGTTTACAGCTGGTGGTTGCGCGCAAGCGAACCATTCCGCTTACGCTCAACCCGATGAAACAAAATAAAAGCAAAACGCCTATCCGTCATGCCGTTGGCGCGACCCGGCAATACCGTAAACCGGACGCTTAAGCCTCAGTCTGATACCCAATATCATCCTGAGTCGGGCTCATGGCCGCGGTGCGCGCAAGCTCATCGCAGCGTTCGTTTTCCGGATGGCCCGCATGGCCTTTAACCCATTCCCATTTGATTTGATGCGGCCCCAGCGCGGCATCGAGACGTTTCCACAGATCGACGTTCTTCACCGGTTTTTTATCTGCTGTTTTCCAGCCGCGCTTCTTCCAGTTGTGGATCCACTGCGTAATGCCCTGGCGCACATACTGGCTGTCCGTGCTGAGTATCACTTCACACTGTTCTTTCAGGGCTTCCAGCGCAACGATTGCCGCCATCAGCTCCATGCGATTATTAGTGGTGAGGTTGTAGCCCTCGCTAAAGGTTTTTTCGCGCCCGCGATAGCGTAAAATCGCCCCATAACCACCAGGCCCTGGATTTCCCAGGCAAGAACCATCGGTGAAAATTTCTACCTGTTTAAGCATCTCTGGTAGACTTCCTGTTTTAGCAAATCGAAATCAAACGATAAGTCTGACATAAATGACCGTTATGAGCACTGGAATTACACGACAGATCGTCCTCGATACCGAAACCACCGGTATGAACCAGATTGGCGCCCACTATGAAGGCCACAAGATCATTGAGATCGGTGCGGTTGAAGTGGTGAACCGCCGCCTGACCGGCAATAACTTCCACGTTTACCTGAAGCCGGACCGGCTGGTGGACCCGGAAGCGTTCGGCGTACACGGAATCGCAGACGAATTCCTGCTCGATAAACCTACGTTTGCCGATGTAGCCGACGAGTTTCTCGACTACATTCGCGGCGCGGAGCTGGTCATTCATAACGCATCGTTCGATATCGGCTTTATGGATTACGAATTCGCGAAGCTCAAGCGTGATATTCCGAAGACGAATGAATTTTGCAAAATAACCGATAGCCTGGCGCTGGCGAGGAAAATGTTTCCTGGCAAGCGAAACAGCCTTGATGCGTTATGCTCGCGCTATGAGATAGACAACAGTAAACGAACCCTGCACGGCGCATTGCTCGATGCCCAGATTCTGGCCGACGTTTATCTGATGATGACCGGCGGGCAGACCACGATGGCGTTCTCAATGGAAGGCGACAGCCAGCAGCAGAATGACACGGGGATCCAGCGTATTGTGCGACAGTCCAGTAAACTACGCGTTGTTTTCGCCACTGATGAAGAGTTAGCGGCCCATGAGTCACGCCTTGACCTGGTGCAGAAGAAAGGCGGAAGTTGCCTCTGGCGGGCATAGTTTGTACGTTTACCGTATGAAAATGGCCATTCGGGTGATTTTTGCAGCAAACGATTAAAAACGTGAGAAAAAGCGTTGACGAGGCGCGAGGCAATCCGTAATATTCGCTTCGTTCCCAAGCGGAACACAACGCGGAGTGGTAGTTCAGTTGGTTAGAATACCTGCCTGTCACGCAGGGGGTCGCGGGTTCGAGTCCCGTCCATTCCGCCACTATTCAGAAAGCCTGAATCAGAAATGATTCAGGCTTTCGTCGTTTTAGCCTGCAAAAATAATATTCTCATTACCACGCTTTATCGACCGCGCCCGAGCTTTCGGGTGGGCAACACATCAGGTCATCCTTAACCCGACGGATATCCAGAAGGCGATTAACTCGCGAAGTGATTCATCACGCAGGCGAAGCGGGGTGAAAAGTTATCGCCAATAAGAACCGTTTCCTCATTCAGGTGCTTTAGCATATACAGCTTGTCGGCACGTTCGTAAGCGTCGAAGAAGAGATAGTCGACAGCGTCCGTTGCGTCATCATCGGGGGATTTTTCCCGACCATCGGGAGTGAGCATAAAAACGCCTGCGGTATGGCCGAGTGGACGGGCATAGCGAAAGAACAGTTTTCGGTTAACAGCGAACTCGCCGTCGTCACTTTTGAGTTTCCCCTGGACTGACAATGAAAGGTGTCCGGAGTTGTAGCTGGTTATCAGCATTATTCCGTGGAGTTCCTTTTTTGTATTCTGGATGTCGAGTATCGACGTGAATTCCGAGGAGCAGGAAAAACTGATTTCTTGTTTTTTCGCATTCCCGGCGATAATAAAAAAAGCGATAGCCGCTAGCCCAAAAATGGCAATCACGACTGACCATAGTAAAGGAGAGTGATCGCTTTCCTGCTTCATATCATTCCTCATGATGACGATACTGGCTGATGCAATGGTAATAGCCGAGGTTTAGCCCGCATTCAGCGGCAAACGACCACTCAACCAGATTATGGTTGCTCGCCCAGGTATTGAGATACAGATCTTTTGGGTACGAACAGTTGGGGTTAATACCCACGGACTTGAAAATATCCAGCGCTTTTTTTTCGGTTATGGTGTCGGTGAGGGCGTTTCCTAATATATGCACACGGCATTGCTCGTAGTCGATAGTCCGCAGGATCGCCGCGTCCGTCATCGCGATTTCATTGGGTATCCATGTTAACCACGCTGTCGCCAGCACGGCGATGCTGGTAATTAACGTTGTTATCGTGACAGGCCACAGGTTTCGTTTCTTTTTCCTGGGCGTCAATGCAACATTGACTATTCTGGTGGGCGCTTGCGATTCCTCCAGTTGCTGAATATTGATACTGGCGTCGCTCATCCGAAATCCTATTCGCGGAATGGTGACGATCAGTTCTGCAGGATGGCCCGTAGACGTTATTGCTTTGCGCAGAAATGAAATGTGCTGATTGAGATTAGCATCCGTCGCTCTGGCGCCATTATGCTGGAAAACATTCCGCAGAATTTCATCGCGCGAGGATATCTCTTTACCATTTTGCAACAGATAGAGCAGTAATTGTGTTGCCACATTATTCAATGTGGCCATTTCACCAGATGCCAGGTCTTTTAGGGTATTTTTATGTGGTCTGAAAACTAAGCCTTCACCAATAATTACGGATTTAATTTTGTTTATTGGTATATGAGAAATCACTGATGTCTCCTTTAAAGCAGGATATCTCGCATTCGAGTGGGGGAAGCAATAGCATAACATAATTCATTTATAAAAAATGATTGTGCCATAGATCGCTTTATTAATATTTATAAAAGAATCCTCCAATCTCCTTCCTCTCTTTCACTATCTTATTGTCATTACTCGCTTTTGATGCCCAATTTCATTTTTACAAAACATTCATAAATACATTTTGCCTGTTCTTCTGGCTAAATAAAAAAATAGTTGATAGATAAAAACTCTATAAAAATAATAAATAATAGACATTAACACTGGTGTTGGCGTGTTTTTTGGCTATTTTTTAGGTAAACGATCGCTCTACAGACAGTGTTACAACACGATTCCCTGAGTTTGATTAATACCGGATTTTTGCATTGTGTCATTTTTTCGTCGACTTAATATAAGCCCCGAAACAGCGTAAACAACTGTGGGCGGTATTTCGGATGGAATACCAATGAAGTTCAAAATACAGGGTGGCTTGAGATGGATTGTTTGCAAGGAAATGCACTTCCGCCACCTGCAGATCAGAGTTTCCCTTGCATAAATTGTCTGTGGAAATAGATCGTCGGAATAACCAAAAAACAGATATAAGGTTAAGTAGTAATATGAAAATGAAAAACGTGGCTGTGGCTTGTGCGCTGATGGCGGGAATGACTTTTACTGCATCTTCTGCTTTCGCTGCAAAAAATGTTGAACCGACTAACGGTAAAATTCACTTCACTGGTTCTCTGGTTAATTCCGCATGCGGTCTGGCCCCAGAATCCAGCCCGGTGCAGGTTAATTTTGGTGAGATCCCAACTTCTCAGTTAAAAGACAACCAACGTGCTGGTGTTAAGCATGCCAAAATCGTTCTGCAGGGCTGCGATACAACTGTTGCGAAAACCGCCACAGTAACCTACACCCCGGCAACGATTGATACCGACAACAATGCGCTGGCTGCATTTACCTCGGGTACAGCAAAGGGCGCGGGCATCGGTATGATTGACAGTGGTAACCAGGACGTGAAATGGGGCGAAGCCGCATCTCAGGTCAACATTACCGATGGCGAAACCGACATTGATTTCGTTGCTTACCTGCAGGCCAACAACGCATCCGCAGCCGTAACCCCGGGTGACTTCGAATCTACCGTTAATTTCCAGATCGATTATCAGTAACGATCTGCTGCGGGCGCAATTATGCGCCTGCTTAACCCTTCCTGCGAATAACTGAAAGGAAATGCGGTGATGCCTGGATGGCGTATTTTACTGCTTTTTATCTTCATATCGCCTGCATGGGTTTTGGCTGACACCCATCGTCTTGTCAGTACGCCCGGCAAAATGCGCATGCGGGGAAATATTATTGAGGCTGCCTGTTATGTCGATCCACGCGACCGGTCGCTGCTGGTTGAATTTGATGACCTCTCAGCCAGAGATATTTCCGGAAAACCTGAAAAAGTATCTGCGCATGATTTCAGCATTCATTTGCTGGGATGTTCATTAGGGGATTCTCAACACCCCGGGAATCTGTTCCAACGTGCCAATATTACCTTTTCCGGCGCACCGGATAGTGACAATCCTGATTATCTGAGCGTGCAATCGGAAACTGAAAATTTAGCGATAGAAATATATGACGGCAAAGGCAAGCAAATTCATTTGGGTGAGCCATCACCGGATTATGCGCTTAACCCAGGGAAAAACACGCTCAATTTTACGGCTTATTTGATCTCCCGCGACGGAAGAATGACGTCTGGTGAATTTACTGCAGTCACGCATTTTGTTGTGAATTATCTCTGAGCTGCACAGCAATTCGGGTATCTGAAGGTTTGCGAACGAAAATGATCACGCTGAAAACAGATAAAAAACGTCTGGCGCTTTTAATTGCTCTGGTCTGTGCCTCTTCATGGGCTGAAGCGGATGAGTCTATTGAATTTAATACTGACGTCCTGGATGCCAGTGACAGACAAAATGTCGATTTACAGCGTTTTTCCGAAGGCAACTTTGTGACTCCCGGAGAATATCTGCTGGATGTTCGTATTAACAGCCAGGAGATCCCTCAGCAGTCGATCCGTTATATCGTTGATCCTGCCAACTCGCATAAATCCATGGCTTGCCTGACGCCACAACAGCTCGAATTACTGGCGCTCAAAGAAGAGGCGCTGACCTATATTCATCCGATTAGCGCGACCTGCTATGACATTTCCCGCCTGCCGGGTGTGGTGCTGAATAATAGCGCAGGCGTACTGGACATTACCGTGCCTCAGGCATGGATGAAATATACCGATCCAGACTGGACGCCGCCGGAGCGCTGGGATAACGGCGTCGCGGGACTGATTTTCGACTACAGCGTTTCGGGCCAGGCCACACATTACGAACAAGGTGGCGATCATTACCGCTCACTGTCTGGTTACGGACAGACGGGCTTTAACCTCGGCGCGTGGCGCTTTCGTGGCCAGTATCAGGCCAATTATGCTTCAGATGAAAATCGTGGGCGTATCGACTGGGATCAGATCTATGCCTATCGCCCGTTACCGATGCAGGCTGCAAAACTGACGGTCGGTGAAATATATCTGAATTCCCAGGTGTTTGATTCAGTGCGATTTACCGGGGCTAACCTTGCCAGCGACGAGCGCATGCTACCACCGAATTTGCAGGGCTACGCGCCCGAAGTGCACGGCATCGCCCGCAGTAATGCGAAGGTCACCGTCAGTCAGCAGGGGCGTGTTATCTATCAAACCACTGTTCCAGCAGGGCCATTTAATATTCAGGATCTACACGGTTCGGTACGCGGCACGCTGGATGTTCGCGTCGAAGAGCAGGATGGCAGCGTACAAACCTTTCAGGTCAATACGGCAGATATCCCTTACCTGACCCGCCCGGGCTATGTTCGTTACAACGCCGCTGTCGGTAAGCCATCGCGTTATAACCACGACGTCCAGGGACCTGCATTTTATAGCGGTGATTTTTCATGGGGGGTCAGCAATGCGTGGTCACTGTACGGTGGCGCGTTGCTCACTGGCGATCGCTATAACGCCTGGTCGATGGGGATTGGGCGGGATTTGAGCTGGCTGGGCGCGCTGTCGGCTGATGCGACGCAATCCGTGAGCCGAGTGAAGCATCAGGCTGAACAAAAAGGGATGTCCTTTAAGCTCAGCTATGCCAAAACCTTTGATGAATACAACAGCGCCATCACCTTTGCCGGTTACCGTTTTTCACAGCGTAACTTCCGCACCTTCTCGCAGTTCCTCGACGAGCAGTATGAAAATAACAACAGCGCCGGCAACGAAAAAGAGATGTACACCATCACCGGTAACAAGACCTTTTTTGCTGACGACCCGCAATTAGCGACCACGCTGTACCTGACCTATACCCACCAGAATTACTGGGATCGTGGCTCTCAGGATCGTTACGGGGTGTCGATGGGACACAGCTTTTCGTTCGCAGGCATTCAGGGGATCAGCGCCAACCTTGCCGCTTACCGCTCTGAGTATCAGGGCAAACGGGACGACAGCCTTTCGCTGTCCATTTCGGTGCCATGGAGCGATGGCCGCTCAATGGATTATGAAGTGCAAAACAGCGGTAGCCAGACCAGTCAGATGGTTTCGTATTCCGATAACCGCGACCGTAACAATCCATGGCGACTGCGCGCAGGGGTTTCCGGTGAAGGGCACACCGCGTTTGATGGCTACTACAAGCATCGCAGCATGATGGCGGAACTGGAATCTAACGTCAGTTGGCAGCAATCACGCTATTTCTCCGTTGGTGGCACGATGCGCGGCGGCTTTACCGCAACGCGTCATGGCGCGGCGCTACACAACAGCCAGGCGTCGATGAATACCGCCAGGGTGATGGTTGATACCGACGGTGTGGCGAATGTACCGCTGAACGGCGAACAGGCGCACTCAAACCGCTTCGGTATTGCCGTCGTACCGGACGTCGTCAGCTATCACAGCTTTGATACCCGTATCGATGTGGACGCAATGGACGAGGACATTTCCGCGACCAAAGCCATCGTCACCAACACCCTGACGGAAGGCGCGATTGGTTATCAGCGCTTCGCTGTGGCGCAGGGGCAAAAAATGATGGCGCTGCTGCGCCTGAAAGATGGTTCGGTACCGCCGTTTGGTGCCGAAGTGTTTAACGCCAACGGTGTCAGCGTCGCCATGGTGATGGAAAACGGCATGGCCTGGATTGCGGGTGTGAATCCAGCCGAGCGTCTTTCTGTTGCCTGGGGCGGTCGCGCGCAGTGTCACTTACAGGTGCCGCAACAAATCAACCCGGAAGGTAACGTGCTGTTGCCTTGTGAATAATATCAATAACCTGAATGAATTTTGTCATGAAAAATCAAGCATTTTACTCCGTGCAGCGTTGGCTCAAACCCGTGGTCTGCGGTCTGCTTTTTATTGCAGAGATCAACGCCTCATGGGCGGGCATTGCACTTGACCGTACCCGTCTGATTATCACCGGTGATGCGCGATCTGTCAGTGCGAACTTAACCAACACCAGTCCGAGCATTCCGTTTCTGGCTCAGTCGTGGGTGGAAGACGCCAATGGAACAAAAATTACCTCGCCGTTGATGGTTTTACCGCCGCTACAACGGATTAACGGCGGGCAAAAGGGCATTGCGCGTGTGACAAAAACCAGCGGTATTAACGCTTTGCCGCAGGATTGCGAAAGTCTGTTCTACCTGAACGTGCGTGAAATTCCGCCCAAGCCGGATAAGCCGAACGTGCTGCAACTGGCGATGCAGTCGCGCATCAAACTGTTCTACCGTCCGACCGCCATCGTGCCGGAAACACCGGGCGCCGTGTGGCAAAACCAACTGGTCTTTCATAAGCAGGGGCAGCGCTGGAGTGTGGATAACCCAACGCCGTACTTCGTTACCTTAATCGGCTTAAGCCGCAAGCCTGAAGCGCAGGGCGGCGACAGGCTGACTGACTTCCCTGGGATTATGGTTTCACCAAAGTCCTCTCTCGATTTCAGCGTGACCGACGGCAGCGTTAGCCAGTTCAGCATGATGTACGTGAACGATTTTGGCGGTCATCCCGAATTGAAATTCAGCTGCACAGGCAATGTGTGTAAAGCATTGCCGATGGAGCAACAGCCCCGGTAACAGGATTCGTAAATGAAAAAGATGCTTTGCGCTCTGCTGATGGCGGGCATGGCCTGCTCGGTTCAGGCCACAAGCGGTCGCCAGGATATGAGCAATGTGTCCGGCGAGTATGGCAACGTCCGCTTTCATGGTCGGGTGTTCGTTTCGCCGTGCGTGCTGGATATGGCCTCCCGCGATCAGACTATCGATCTTGGTGATATTTCCGCCAGCCGATTTCGCCAGGGCGGCGATCGCAGCGATCCGGTATTGGTCACGCTGTATCTGAATGGCTGTTTAAAGGGCTCCGGTCATACCTTAAGGGATTTCCCCGGGCAGACCAGTGAGATGCCTGAGCTGGCGCACAGCACGGTGGAGCGTGGTGTTTCGATGACGCTAATGGCTGAAGGCGCACCGGAAAACAGCGATTTGGGGCGCATTCGTGGTGATGTTCGCGGCGCGGGCATCCGGCTACTGACTGAAGGTAATCAGTTAATCCACCTGAACCAACCGCAACGCATGTGGATCCTCAAACCGGGCGATAACTCCATTCATTTTCTTGCCGCGCTGGAATCTTTTGGGCGAGAGGTGACCGCCGGAGAATTTAACGGTCTGGTCAGACTCAAGCTGGAGTATCTATGAGCGTATTACGTAAAACGCTGTTGTGGGTGGTGCTGGCAGGCTGTCCGTTGGCCGGGCAGGCATTTACACAGGGAGAAGGTGAGCCGGAAGGTGGGTCGCCGCATCAGTACGATATTGAACTGAGCTCGCTGGATGTCAGCAAAAACCACGTGGGGGGCAGAACGGAGCCGTTCCCATGGAATCTGGGCGGTTGGTATGTGGTGAATTTCTATTGCGAACAGGCTGACATCTCCCGAGCACCAATTTACTACACCACCACAACCACGATGCCGCCTTCAAATCAGGGGGCGAACCGTTTTCGGCTAAACGAGTATCTGGATGTGGAAGTTCAGGTGTGGGTTGCCGGGGGCTATAAAAAATATGTGCAGGCGCCTTTTACCAACGTTTCAAACCGCAACAGCAACAACAGCTGTAAAAAGCGTAAGGGCTACACGCGAGCGACTAACGTTGAAAGTGGTTCAAAAGGGAAAGTGACGTTTATTGTCACTAAACCCATTATCAATGGCATCAATATCACTTCCCAGTCGCTGGTGGAGGTGGCCGGGCGTATGGGAAGCGCGGGACCTACGCCAACCACGGCGATTTCTCGCGTGGTGATTAAATCCGGGCTGATTACCGTCCCGGACAAATGCACCTTCAATCGGGGAGACAAAATCAGCATTGAGTTTGGCGATCTGCCTGGATCCGCTGCCCGGCTCAACGGCACTAACTACAGCAAGTCGGTCCCTATACATGTGGTCTGTGAAGGCGGGAGCTTCGATCAGGGCGCGCTGAACATTAATCTTGGTATACAAACTACCACGGCGTCAGGCACGGCGGGGTTTAACGGTAATCTCCTTGGCACGCTGAGCGGCGGACAAAAGCGCGACGATCTCGGCATTATGCTTAAAGACGAAAGTGGTGGCACCGTCGTGCCCAATCAATTCTACAACGTGAAGGGGTTTTACCAGAATCAGGGCGACTGGAATCTCACCGCCGCGCCGGTGGCAAAGCCGGGCGTGGGAAGCGTGAAAGAAGGTGAATTTGAAGCCTCTGCCACCGTTGTCGCGCAGTTTCAGTAGGGGGATGTCATGAGATTCTTGGCGTTATTCGCGACCAGTATGTTACTGCTAGGTGGCATGGCGCAGGCCGACACCAAACTGGTCGGCGGCGATATGTATTTTCACGGCACCATCAGAGCCCTGGCCTGCAGCCTTGCACCGGGAGGCGACAAAATCGAGGTCGATTTCAAGCAAATCGCGACACAGGATCTCTATCTCTCGGGGCGCAGTAAGCCGGAAAAATTCAGCATCCAGTTACGCGACTGCAACCCTGAGGTTTTCCGTGGGATCTCGGTTACCTTCAGCGGTCGTGAGGATGCGGAGCTGACCGATCATCTGGCGCTGGATAGCAGTGAACAAGGCGGTGCGTCAGGGATCGGGATTGGGATGAGCGAAGAGGACGGCACGGCAATCCGCCTTGATGAGAGCACGTCAGTCAAAGAGATAACAGAAGGCTCGATGACGCTGAATTTCTTGGCGTGGGTCGCAGCGGAGCCATCGGCGATAAAAAATCAGTCTCTCGAATACGGTCCGTTCAGCGCCAGCGGGACCTGGACGTTGAACTACCAGTAGCATGATGAACGTACTGAATCGCATTGCGCCGCTGCCTGCGCAGAAATTATTGCTCGGTATTAGTCTGTTTTTCTGGTGTGGGGCCATGCATCTCTACTGGCCGAACAACGGCGGCAGCGGTCTGTCGTTGCCGCTTAATATTACGAGCTGGATCTACGCTGTTGTACTGGCTGCAAGCGTATTGATGCTGGTGCCTCGTCAACGCTGGCGCATCACTGTGCCCGCTGCGGGTTTTACAGTCGGGGCGTTCATCCTGACGTTGCTTTGCCTGCTAACGCCTGATGTCTGGCAGGCCGAGGCACTGCTGGTGGCGGGGGCGTTACTGGGCGGTGTGAGCGTCTATCTGGTCACATTACAAATTCCGCTCACGGCAAACACCCTAACGGCACTGCTGGCTCTGCTATGGGGAGCGTGCGTGATTGAATGTCTGGCGTTTGTCTATCAGTACTGGCATTTGCCGGGCGTTGAATACTGGGAGTTTGCCTGGCGGCGCGGTACGCGACCCTACGGGATATTTCAGCAGGTCAACCTGATAGCCAGCTTCACGGCATGCGGTGTGCTGCTGTCAGTACTGCTCTTTTTACGTCTGCACCGCGGGTATCGAATTGCCATTGGGATAGGCCTGGTAATGATGGGATTTGTGCTGCATGAATCTCAGTCGCAAACCGGCTACCTGTCTCTGGTAATCGGTGAAGTGCTGCTGCTGGCGGTTTTCCCGGCGCAACGGCGCACGCTGCTGCTGCTTCTACTGCCGCTGGCGTTAGGCGTAGCGATAGGGGCCACGGCCCGCCATTTTTTGTCTGTGGTCACGGTCGATCATCTGACGACTTCTCAAGTGCGCTGGACGGTGTTGAAAACGTCGCTGGCATTATTTGCCGAACGTCCGTGGATGGGGTGGGGCGTGGGCAGTTTTGCTGCCGTGTTTCTCGAACGCGCGGGGCCATTGGGGCTGGGCAGCATTTCGCATCCGCACAACGAACTGGTGCTGTGGTTGGTGGAGGGCGGTCTGGTTGGGCTGGCGGGGGCACTCTGTTTTATAGCGGGTGGTTTATGGCTCTGGCTGCACGGTAATTGCTGGCGTCGCGCCTGCCTGGTGGCGGCACTGCCGGTGGTTATTCATATGTTGACGGAATACCCCGTCAGGCAGTCAACGCCACACTGGCTGCTGTTGATCCTGTTGCTTCGATGTGCAGACAGCGCGCGAACGGGAATACGCCTGGCGCTTACGTCGACGTCGCTGATTCGCGCGGCAGGGTTTATCTCGTTACTGACCGTCGCGCCATTGCTGCTTCTCACGCTGCACACGCAACAGCAATTGACGCTGGCGGAGAGGCAGTCAACGCAGTGGCATCTTGCCGAACAGCTCCCTGTAGGAGGCTGGCTTCTTACCAGTCGCTATCGGTTTGATGTCCAGATGGGGTATCTGCAACGGTATCAGCGTACCCGGGACGCACGTTGGCTGGAAGCGGTTCGCCGCTGGGCGCCTGACTATGTGCGCGTTCACCCAGACCCTAATGTCTCCTTCACGCAAATCTTACTGGCGTTGCAACAGCGCGACCTGGTCGAGGCGCATCGTCTGGCGACGCGCTTTTGCCTGATATACCCAAACGATCGCCGTATCCCGTGGCTGCAGAATGCACGACGTCCTTTTAATAAAATAATGGAATGATATGAACAGTTTCAGCGAACAGGCCCGTTATGTGCCAGAACTTCCCCGCAACGCCGAGCTGCTGCGGATCACCGGGATCCGTTTGCAGCGCATTCATTTTTTTGATGACGCATCGCTGGATGTCTGTGAGGTGTTAAGTCAGGTACGCACACCGCTCCCACTGGATTTGTTTTTCAAGCACCTTTCCATCACGGCAAAACAGCAGCTTTTTCTATGGCAAATGCAGCGGGTGCTGGCCCTCTCTGGAAGCTATTCGCTGAATTTATCCGTCAGGATGCTGACCAGTCTGTCATGGATCACGCGTCTCACAAAGCAGGTGCATCAGGGGAGGATTGTTATTGAAATTCAGGATCCGGGCTCCATGATGCGCCTGGATAAGGCAGAGCAGCAGGCCGTATGCATTGCCGTAAAAACGCTGGTGCGTCACGGGTTTCGCGTGTGGCTGGATGATGTTTCGCCTGAGCTATTTTTTGTCTGGCGGCTGTCGGGCATCCGTTTCGATGCTATCAAAATTGAAAGCGGAATGTTTCATCAGTTCAGAACATCGGAGTGGCAGTTGAGGGTTCTGGTCAATCAATTTCGTGGGCTGGGTGAGCGGGTTGTCATTGAGGGAGTAGAAACGCCACAGGATTATGCCATTTGCCGTATGAGCGGCGCAGATGCTGTGCAGGGCTTTCTGTTTGAGCAGGAAATTTTACCGAAAAGCCTGAATCATTGCTGACTCAGGCTCTGACAATTACTCGCTCAGCGTCTGTGCGATATCTTTTTGCACCTGCTGGCGCTGTTCTGGGGTCAGCACTTTGTTCAGGTCAAAATAGTATTTTACGCGATAATAACGCGCCTGCTGTTCGATGTTGCTGAACGCAGAAAGCTGTTTCTGAACGGCAGCTTCATCCCATTTCTCGGACTTGATGACGTCAATCAACGCGCCGTCTTTAACATCTTTCACCGAAATCTGGCTTACGTTGGTTTCAAGCTGCTGGTGCAGTTTTTTAATCTGCGCCACCTGGTCGTTGGTCAGCTTAAGATGCTGAACGACCGGGTCCTGAGCTGGAGCAGGAACATTGGATACGTTTGCTGCAAGCGTACTAAAAGAAGCGCCCGCTAAGGTAGCCGCCAGCAAAGTCATGCGTAAGAAGTTCTTCATTATTGAAATCCTGATAAGGAAATTATCGACATTGTCTGCCACCCGCTGGTTACGAGTGATTATCCTTTGCAGAATACGATGCCCGCCGCATGTCGCCACGCGAATTTGTTTTGCGGTTGGTTACGGAGTGAAACAATCCCGCCACAAGAAACGTAGTGCAGCGGGAGTGAAGGCGATAGTTATAGCGTGAACGGGTCGGCGTCCTGCCAGGCGGGAAACTTCTCGCGATACTCGCGAAGCGCTGAGAGTGACAGTTCGGCGTCAATGCGTGTGGCCTGATGCGGCTCGGCGGTGGCAATAATCTCACCCTGCGGATTAATCACCCGGCTGTCACCGCGATAATGGTGGCCGTTACCGTCTGTGCCCACGCGGTTACATCCTGCTACATAAGCCTGGTTCTCAATCGCCCGTGCGGCAAGCAGAAGCTGCCAGTGCAGCGAACGCGGCGCAGGCCAATTGGCAACATACAACGCCAGGTCGTAATCGTTGCGATTGCGCGACCATACCGGAAAACGCAGGTCATAACAGACCAACGGCAGAATGCGCCAGCCGCGCCATTCAACAATAACGCGCGCGTCACCCGCCTGGTAATGCTGATGCTCATCCGCCATGCGGAACAGATGGCGCTTGTCGTAGAAATGCACATTACCTTCGGGCTCAACCAGAAAAAAGCGGTTTACCGGGCCGCGTTCAGACTGGATAGCAGCGCTGCCCGCGATCAGGGCGTTGGTCTGTTGCGCCTTGACGCGCATCCAGCTTACGACTTCTTCTTGCGGCAACGATTTATTTGCCGCTTCCATGGCAAATCCGCTGGTAAACATCTCGGGCAACACGATGACATCACGTCCGGCGACGGTTTCCAGTTGTCGGTCAAAATGGCGCAGGTTGGCCGGGCCATCCATCCAGATCAAGGGTTGTTGCAGCAGAGTAATTTTCAAACCAGGCACGATCGAGGCTCCTCGTTGAACAACATTTTGACACTGTAGCATGAGCATTAATGAAAATGTGGCAATAAAAAGCCCCGCATTAAGCGGGGCTAAACGTTGTGCGTATATCGTTATGCGGCTTCGACTTTACGCACTTTCTCTGGCAGCTTTACCGGCTGAGTCGCCAGCTCCTCGGGTTCAAAGTCATCCACGTTGATACTGCGCAGGCGGCTCGCTTCGGCTTTCACCAGAATCGCGGCTTCATCTTTATCAATCAGCCCTTTCGCCAGCGCATTGTGCGCCAGTTCGTCGAGACGGGTAAATGGCAGGTTTTTACCCAACTCTTTACAGATCCGCTGGTGGATAGGGTCGGCTGCAATGACATCCAGCAGCGCCTCTTCCAGCAAACCAACCGGGTTATGCTCGCTTGGCGTCAGATATTGACCGCGACCAATACGAGAACGAGTAGCACTTGGAACCTGCAAAATCTTCGCGACTTTATGGTCCAGCTTGTCAGACGGTGCGTCGTAGTGGCGACCGGTCGGGAAGATAACCACGTTCAGCAAGCCCGCGACCAGACGGTTCGGGAAGTTTTTCAGCAGATCGTCCATCGCCTGTTCCGCTTTGTACAACGCATCCTGAACGCCCCAGTGAACCAACGGCAGGTCCGCTTCATTACGGCCTTCATCGTCATAACGTTTCAGTACCGCAGAGGCCAGATACAGCTGACTTAACACATCGCCCAGACGCGCGGAGATACGTTCGCGGCGCTTCAGGCTACCGCCCAGTACGGCCATGGACACATCTGAAAGCAGGGCCAGGTTGGCGCTCAAACGGTTCAGGTGCTGGTAGTAACGTTTGGTCGCATCGCCGGTTGGCGTGCTGCTGGTTAAGCCACGCGTCAGACCAAGCCAGAAGCTGCGCACTTTGTTACTGCCAACGTGACCGATGTGTTTGAACAGCAGCTTGTCGAACGCATTCACATCGTTACTCTGTGCCGCAGCCATTTCTTCCAGAACATACGGATGGCAGCGAATCGCACCCTGACCGAAGATCATCATGCTACGGGTCAGAATGTTGGCACCTTCAACGGTAATGGCGATAGGCGCGCCCTGATAAGCACGGGCGAGGAAGTTGCTTTCGCCAAGCATAATGCCTTTACCGCCAGTGATATCCATCGCATCGATGATTGACTGCTGCCCGCGGTGGGTACAGTGATATTTCACGATAGCCGACAGCACCGCCGGTTTTTCACCCAGCATAATGCCGTAGGTAATCAGTGATGCCGCAGCGTCCATCACGTAGGCGTTACCGGCAATACGTGCCAACGGCTCTTCAATACCTTCCATCTTGCCGATGGAGATTTTGAACTGGCGACGAATGTGCGCATACGCGCCGGTGGCCATTGCGACCGATTTCACGCCGCCCGTCGAGTTAGACGGCAGGGTAATACCACGTCCTACAGACAGACATTCCACCAGCATGCGCCAGCCCTGACCGGCCATTTTCGGACCACCGATGATGTAATCAATCGGTACAAACACATCTTTACCGAGGGTAGGACCGTTCTGGAACGGCACGTTCAGCGGGAAGTGACGACGCCCAATTTGTACACCCGGCGTTGAGGTTGGGATCAGCGCACAGGTAATACCAAGATCTTCTTCACCACCCAGCAGTTTTTCCGGGTCAGAGAGTTTAAATGCCAGACCCAGTACCGTGGCGATAGGCGCCAGCGTAATATAACGTTTGTTCCAGGTCAGGCGCATACCCAGCACCTGCTGGCCCTGCCAGTCGCCCATACAAACCACGCCGGTATCAGGGATCGCCCCTGCGTCGGAGCCTGCTTCCGGGCTGGTCAGAGCAAAGCATGGGATCTCCTGACCGCGAGCCAGACGCGGCAGGTAATGATTTTTCTGCTCTTCGGTGCCGTAATGTTGCAGCAGTTCGCCTGGGCCTAATGAGTTAGGTACGCCAACGGTGATCGCCAGGATCCCGGAAACGCCGGAGAGTTTCTGCAGAACGCGAGCCTGAGCATATGCTGAGAATTCCAGCCCGCCGTACTCTTTCTTAATGATCATCGCGAAGAAGCGGTGTTCTTTCAGATATGCCCACAGTTCCGGCGGCAGATCCGCGAGTTCGTGAGTGATCTGGAAGTCGTTCGCCATGCGGCACGCTTCTTCCACTGGACCATCAATAAACGCCTGTTCTTCAGCGGTCAGATGCGGTTGAGGATAGTTATGCAGTTTTTTCCAGTCAGGCTTGCCCTGGAACAGGTCACCTTCCCACCAGGTTGTACCCGCATCAATCGCTTCTTTCTCAGTACGCGACATCGGTGGCATGACTTTACGGAAGCCGCGGAACACCGGCGCAGAGATCATGGATTTGCGCATCGGCGTAAAGTTAAACGGCACGAGGATAATGGCCAGAGGAACCAGCAGCCAGACTGACCACAGGCCAGCCACGCCAAGCGCAGCCGTCCAGGCGAGCAAAATTAAGCTGCTGAGGAATAAGCTCACGCGGTGATAAAACAGAACGCTGAGCAGAACAACCGTAGCGATAATACTCAAAATCATCATAACGAAAAGCTCCCTTGCTTGTAGGAGGTCTGACCACTTGTGATGATATGTTTGTAGTGGATGTAAATTCTTTTAGCAATGTGTTTACAAAATAATTACAACAAAGCTCACATTGTTGCTGTTTTAACCGGCACAAAAAATCAAAAGCGACAGCCATTCCTGTGGCTTGTACTTCTCGCTGGTAGCGCTATCCGGTACACTGCATCTTGTCATTTACATTCATGCTGAAGGATATCCTCATGTACCAGGATCTTATTCGTAACGAACTGAGCGAAGCGGCGGAAACGCTGGCTAATTTTCTTAAAGATGACGCCAATATTCACGCCATTCAGCGCGCGGCGGTCCTGTTGGCAGACAGCTTTAAAGCGGGCGGTAAGGTACTTTCTTGCGGTAACGGCGGTTCCCATTGCGACGCGATGCACTTTGCCGAAGAGCTGACCGGACGCTACCGTGAAAACCGTCCTGGTTACCCTGCTATCGCTATCTCTGACGTCAGCCATATCTCCTGCGTCAGCAACGATTTTGGTTACGATTATGTGTTCTCTCGCTACGTAGAAGCCGTGGGGCGTGAAGGTGATGTCCTGCTAGGCATCTCTACTTCGGGTAATTCCGGTAACGTAATTAAAGCGATTGCCGCAGCGCGTGAGAAAGGGATGAAAGTGATCACCCTGACCGGTAAAGATGGCGGAAAAATGGCGGGTAGCGCGGATATCGAAATTCGCGTGCCGCACTTTGGCTACGCTGACCGTATTCAGGAAATTCATATCAAAGTGATTCATATCCTGATCCAGCTGATCGAAAAAGAGATGGTTAAACCATAAGAAGACGATTGCCGGATGGTGGCTGAAGCCTTATCCGGCCTACATGAGTGCCACGTAGGCCTGATAAGCGCAGCGCCATCAGGCAGTTCACGGTTTTAAGGTAGGTGATGTATGTGCGAACTGCTCGGGATGAGCGCCAATGTGCCAACCGATATCTGCTTTAGCTTCACCGGACTGGTTCAGCGCGGCGGAGGGACCGGGCCGCACAAAGACGGCTGGGGTATTACGTTTTATGAAGGTAAGGGCTGCCGTACGTTTAAAGATCCGCAACCCAGCTTTAATTCGCCTATTGCCAAACTGGTACAAGACTACCCCATCAAATCCTGTTCCGTGATTGCCCATATTCGTCAGGCGAACCGTGGCGAAGTGGCGTTGGAAAATACCCATCCCTTTACCCGCGAATTGTGGGGACGCAACTGGACCTATGCTCATAATGGACAGCTCAGTGGCTATAAATCGCTGGAAACCGGAAATTTCCGCCCGGTCGGGGAAACCGACAGCGAAAAAGCTTTCTGCTGGCTGCTCCATAAGCTGACGGAGCGTTATCCGCGCACGCCGGGCAATATGACGGCAGTGTTTAAATACATCGCAATGCTGGCAGGAGAGCTGCGGGAGAAAGGCGTCTTCAACATGCTGTTGTCTGACGGACGCTATGTGATGGCCTTCTGTTCGACCAACCTGTTTTGGATCACGCGTCGTGCGCCGTTTGGCGTGGCGACATTGCTGGATCAGGACGTGGAAATCGATTTTAGCTCAGAGACCACACCCAATGATGTGGTCACCGTGATTGCCACTCAACCGTTAACCGGCAATGAAACCTGGCAAAAGATTATGCCAGGCGAGTGGGCATTATTTTGTCTCGGGGAGCGTGTAGTTTGATGCCAGTTGCGGCTGAACCACTTCGTGACTCAACGGCTTGCTGACGACGTAACGACCATCGACGACGGAAACGGTCGGTGGTTTACGTGTTTGTTCAAAGTAATCGTATCCCGGCTTTAACTGGGCCCAGAAATCTTTGTAATACGAGAACTTATGGCGTTGCATGTTGGCATCGGTCATGCGGAACGGGTAAATGCTAACCTGTACGCTGGACTGCCCGAACACCAGAGCACCTGTCACAAACTGGAAAATCTCATCAATGCCGTTGTCGGTCATTGCGTAGCAGCCGACGGAAACACAGGCACCGTGGATCATCAGGTACTTACCTTCATAACCGTGTGCGCGGTCGTAGGCGTTAGGGAAACCAATGTTAATCGCTTTATAGAAGCGGCTATCCGGTTTCAGCTGTCCACGCTGTACGCTGTAAAATCCTTCCGGACTTTTGAAATCACCCTGACGCTGTTTCGGCCCTAAGCCGCCGGAATAATTGCAGATCTTATAGCTGTCGAGCAATTGATACTGTTCGCCCATCTTGACGTACAGATCCAAGGTTCGCTCTTCTTTGAAGATCTGGATATAAACGGGGGAGCCCATTAATTGCTGCTTATATTCTTTGCTGACAGGCGTAGTCGGGCTGCTGCTGCTCAGCAAACCGGCAAATGAAACGCACGGCAATAAAAGCATCGCAAGAAAAAATGCGATTTTACGCATACTGCTTATTCCTTGATAAAACGATCACACACGCCAGGACGGCAAAAAGAATCCCCAAATCGGATAAATCTGGATCTGGAGCGCTCACATTAGCACCAAGAGAGTTTTTCGCAAGTCTCTCGTGCGGCGTTTACACTTTAGTTTTTCTTTATACGGAAAATTGCGCTTAAAGGCAGTCAGACACTGGCGTATTTTGCTGGTTACTGCGCTTCATTGGGTCTTATTCGTGCTGGATGGATAATGGGTCAGGAACGGCCCAGCATTAGGTACAACCAGACTTCTCACAACATAAAAATACTGTATACTTAAACAGTGATGTGGGAGACAAACGATGCGTAAAATCATACATGTCGATATGGACTGCTTTTTCGCGGCGGTGGAAATGCGCGACAACCCCGCCCTGCGTGATATTCCCATTGCTATTGGCGGCAGTCGAGAACGTCGGGGGGTCATCAGCACGGCCAATTACCCGGCGCGCAAATTTGGCGTGCGTAGCGCAATGCCAACTGGAATGGCATTAAAGCTGTGTCCGCATCTCACTTTATTACCTGGTCGTTACGAGGCCTATAAAGAAGCCTCCCGCCAGATTCAGGCTATTTTCTCCCGCTATACCTCGCTGATAGAACCACTTTCGCTGGATGAAGCCTATCTGGATGTGACCGACAGCACCCACTGCCACGGCTCAGCTACGCTGATCGCTCAGGAAATCCGCCAGACAATTTTTAACGAGTTACAGTTAACCGCCTCTGCCGGAATTGCGCCGGTAAAATTTCTGGCAAAAATAGCTTCCGATCTCAACAAACCCAATGGGCAATATGTGATTACCCCTGCCGATGTTCCTGAATTTCTCAGAACATTGCCGTTAGGCAAAATTCCCGGCGTTGGCAAAGTCTCCGCCGCTAAGCTGGAATCAATGGGATTACGTACCTGCGAAGATGTTCAAAAATACGACCTGGCAATGCTGCTCAAACGCTTCGGCAAGTTTGGTCGCGTGCTGTGGGAGCGCAGTCAAGGGATTGACGAACGGGACGTCAACAACGACAGGCTGCGTAAATCCGTCGGCGTGGAGCGTACGCTGGCGGAAGATATTCACGAGTGGTCGGAGTGTGAGGCGATAATTGAACGGCTCTATCCTGAACTGGAACGGCGTCTGGCAAAGGTAAAGCCGGATCTGCTGATCGCTCGCCAGGGGATAAAACTCAAGTTTAATGATTTTCAGCAGACTACGCAGGAGCACGTCTGGCCGCGCTTAAATAAAGATGACTTAATTACGACAGCGCGCAAGACCTGGGACGAGCGTAGGGGAGGGCGAGGCGTCAGGCTGGTGGGATTACACGTCACGCTGCTGGATCCTCAAATGGAAAGACAGCTACTGTTGGGTCTGTGACTCAGAACAATTACCGGATGTCGGCGTAAACGCCTTATCCGGTCTACAAACCAGCGTGCAGGCCAGATGGCTGCGTAACAACTTTATCCGGCCTACAAACCAGCATGTAGGCCAGATAAACGTAGCGTCATCCGGCATTTAGCGCAGAATCTTACTTCGCCGGAATAGACTTCAGCAGTTCAGTCAGCAGCGTCCAGTAATGGCCGACGCTTTCGATATGAACCTGCTCATCCGGGGAGTGCGGACCGGTGATAGTTGGCCCGATGGAAACCATGTCCATATCTGGATACGGTTTCTTGAACAGACCACATTCCAGACCAGCGTGGATGATCTGGATATTCGGCGTTTTGTTGAACAGACGCTGATAGGTTTCACGAACCAGGTGCATAACCGGAGAGTTAGCATCCGGCTGCCAGCCTGGGTATCCGCCTTTTGCCTGGGTTTTCGCGCCAGCCAGTTTACCCAGTGAATCCAGCATGCTCACCACGTAGTCTTTACCGCTGTCGATCAGGGAACGGATCAGGCAGTGAATTTCAACATTGTCGTCAGTCATGGTGACAACGCCGACGTTCAGAGAGGTCTCTACCACGCCTTTGGCGACGTCAGAGTTGCGGATTACGCCGTTCGGGGTGGCGTTCAGCAGACGCACAAAGCTGTCGCGAGACTGAGCGGTCAGCGCGGCTTTGTCTTGAGTTACGGCATCCAGCAGCAGAGCCAGGTTCTTCTCTTTGGCTTCCAGTTCGTTTTTCAGGATTTCCTGATAGGTGTTGACCAGCGCTTTTAACGCATCAACTTTATCTGCAGCCACGGCGAGGGTGGCAAAGGCTTCACGCGGAATCGCGTTACGCAGCGTACCGCCGTTGAAATCAACCAGACGCAGATCCAGCTCTTCAGCGTGGCCCGCCAGGAAGCGTACCAGCAGTTTGTTCGCGTTACCGAGACCCACGTGGATTTCGCCGCCGGAGTGACCGCCTTTCAGGCCTTTTAACGTCAGCTTAAAGCTCTGGAATCCAGCCGGGATTGCTTCACGGGACAGCGGCAGGTTAGAGGTAAAGTCGATACCGCCTGCGCAACCCATGTAGATCTCACCTTCTTCTTCTGAGTCGGTGTTGATCAGGATATCTGCCTGCAGCCAGTTAGCCTGCAGACCAAACGCGCCATCCATACCCGCTTCTTCGGTCATGGTCAGCAGCACTTCCAGCGGACCGTGTACTACGCTGTCATCAGCCAGAACGGCCAGCGCAGACGCCATACCGATGCCGTTATCCGCACCCAGCGTAGTGCCACGGGCTTTCACCCATTCGCCGTCAATATAAGGCTGGATAGGATCTTTAGTGAAGTCATGCACGGTGTCGTTGTTTTTCTGCGGGACCATATCCAGGTGCGCCTGCAGAACGACCGGCTTGCGGTTTTCCATGCCTGCGGTAGCGGGTTTGCGAATCAGGATATTACCGACTTGATCGCGCTCGACGTGGAAACCTTTCTCTTGGGCCCAGCTCAGAATGTGTTCAGCGAGCTGCTCTTCATGATAGGACGGATGAGGAATAGAACAGATTTTGGCAAAAATATCCCATAGCGGTTGCGGGGATAATTGAGACAGTTCAGACACGTTGAGTCTCCTTGGCGATGTCCTACAAAACTTGCTTGCAGGCCACGGGGTTAGCAGAATTAAAAACACCACAAGTCAGGCTTGCGCGATGCGATTGAGAATACCACTTTCTCCGCTGACGGCTAGCATAAAGCATGCAAAAAGAGGCGCGGATTCCGCGAAACACTGGTTTTTAGTGCGTCAGATCTCTATAATCTCGCGCAACCTATTTCCCCCTCGAACACTTTTTAAGCCGTAGATAAACAGGCTGGGACACTTCACATGAGCGAAAAATACGTCGTCACCTGGGACATGTTGCAGATCCATGCACGTAAACTGGCAAGCCGCCTGATGCCTTCTGAACAATGGAAAGGCATTATTGCCGTTAGCCGTGGTGGTCTGGTGCCGGGCGCATTGCTGGCGCGTGAATTGGGTATTCGTCATGTCGATACCGTATGCATCTCCAGCTACGATCACGACAACCAGCGCGAACTGAAAGTGCTGAAGCGTGCCGAAGGCGACGGTGAAGGTTTCATCGTAATCGATGACCTGGTTGACACCGGTGGTACCGCCGTTGCGATCCGCGAAATGTATCCTAAAGCGCATTTCGTCACTATCTTCGCTAAGCCGGCTGGTCGCCCGCTGGTGAATGATTATGTTGTTGATATCCCTCAGGATACCTGGATTGAGCAGCCGTGGGATATGGGCGTAGTGTTCGTCCCGCCGATCTCTGGTCGCTAATCTAAAAAGTTTTCAACGCCTGGCAACTGCCAGGCGTTGTTCTTTTTGTGCTGTGTCAGGTTACACTATGCCTTAGTGAGTACTCATGGAGGCTGCAATCATGTCACAGGCTAACCTCAGCGAAGTCCTGTTTAAACCCCGCTTCAAACACCCTGAAACGTCAACACTGGTTCGTCGTTTTAATCACGGCGCGCAGCCGTCCGTACAATCTGCCCTGGATGGCAAAACCATTCCGCACTGGTATCGCATGGTGAATCGCCTGATGTGGATCTGGCGCGGCGTCGACCCGCGCGAAATCCTTGAGGTGCAGGCACGTATCGTGATGAGCGAAGCCGAGCGTACAGATAAAGAACTCTACGATACGGTTATCGGCTATCGCGGTGGGAACTGGATCTATGAATGGGCGAAGCAGGCGATGGACTGGCAACAGAAAGCGTCTATGGAAGAGGATCCGCAGGTGAGCGGACGCCACTGGCTGCATGCGTCTACGTTGTACAACATTGCCGCTTACCCACACCTGAAAGGCGATGAGCTGGCAGAGCAGGCACAGGCTTTGGCCAATCGCGCCTATGAAGAGGCCGCGCAGCGACTGCCGGGCACGTTGCGCGAGATGGAATTTGCCGTTACCGGCGGCGCGCCAATCACTGGATTCCTGCATATGCCAAAAGGTGACGGTCCGTTCCCGACGGTGCTGATGTGTGGTGGTCTCGATTCCATGCAAACGGATTACTACACCCTGTATGAGCGCTATTTTGCCCCACGGGGTATAGCCATGCTGACGCTGGATATGCCGTCGGTTGGGTTCTCGTCAAAATGGAAACTGACTCAGGATTCCAGCCTGCTGCATCAGCATGTATTAAAAGCGCTGCCTAATGTTCCCTGGGTGGATCACACCCGCGTGGCGGCCTTCGGTTTCCGCTTTGGCGCTAACGTAGCGGTACGTCTGGCGTATCTGGAATCATCGCGTCTGAAGGCGGTGGCCTGTCTGGGGCCAGTGGTTCATGCGCTGCTTAGCGACCCGCAGCGTCAGGCGAGCGTCCCGGAAATGTACCTTGATGTACTGGCTAGCCGCCTGGGGATGCATGACGCCTCCGATGAAGCGCTGCGCGTTGAACTTAATCGCTATTCATTAAAAGTGCAGGGCCTGCTGGGGCGACGCTGCCCGACGCCAATGCTCTCGGGATTCTGGAAGAACGATCCGTTTAGCCCGGAAGAAGAGTCACGTTTAATCACATCTTCATCTTCAGACGGTAAGCTACTGGAGATCCCCTTCAACCCGGTGTATCGCAATTTTGACAAAGGGCTGCAGGAAATAACCGGTTGGATCAATCAGAGATTGTGTTAAAAGTTTGCTAAATTTTAGCGATTTGGTAAAACAGGTGCTTCACCTAAGGAGATCGTAATGACGTTACCGAGTGGGCATCCGAAAAGTAGATTGATCAAGAAATTCACCGCGCTTGGCCCGTATATCCGGGAAGGGCAGTGCGAAGATAATCGATTTTTTTTCGATTGTCTGGCTGTTTGCGTCAACGTGAAACCCGCCCCTGAGAAACGCGAGTTCTGGGGCTGGTGGATGGAACTGGAGGCGCAGGAAAAACGTTTCACGTACAGCTATCAGTTTGGTTTGTTTGATAAAGACGGTAACTGGACGGCGGTGCCGGTGAAAGAGACTGAAGTGGTAGAGCGACTGGAATACACCTTACGTGAATTCCATGAAAAATTACGTGGCTTGTTAACGACGCTGAATCTGGCGCTGGAACCTGCTGACGACTTTAAGGATGGACCGGTTAAGTTAACGGCATAATGAACAGTAAAATGCCGGATGGCGGCGCAACCCCATCCGGCATTTTTTTATGCTATACCCTAAATAATTCGAGTTGCAGGAAGGCGGCGACGCAGCGAATCCCCAGGAGCGTACATAAGTACGTGACTGGGGTGAGCGAGGAAAGCCAACGCACATGCAGCTTGAAATATGACGGGTATAATTAGAACTGGTAGACCATACCGACAGCAACGATATCATCATCGTTGATGCCCAGTTTATTATCGCTATCCAACTGGTTGATTTTATAATCAACAAACGCGGACATATTTTTGTTGAAATAATACGTTGCGCCCACGTCGATATAATTCACCAGGTCTTCATTGCCGACGCCTTCAATATCTTTCCCTTTAGAAAGCACATAACCCAGTGACGGACGCAGACCAAAGTCAAACTGGTACTGAACAACCGCTTCGAAGTTCTGTGTTTTATTGGCGAAGCCGCCGGAAATTGGCGTCATATTGCGTGTTTCAGAATAGAACGTCGCAATATAAATATCGTTAGCATCATATTTTAAGCCGGTTGCCCAGGCTTCAGCTTTATCACCCGTACCGCGAGTTTGCAGATTCTGCTGGTTGGTTCGATCGGAGTTGGTATAAGCGCCGCTCACCGCGAAATCGCTGCCGCCAAAGTCATAGGTAACAGAAGTACCAAAACCGTCGCCGTTCTGTTTTTTCACATCGCGATCCTGGTTTTTACCCTGGTATTGCAGGGTCAGATCCAGGCCATCCACGACGCCGAAGAAGTCGGTGTTACGGTAAGTTGCCAGACCGCTGGCGCGTTTGGTCATAAAGTTATCGGTCTGTGCGGAGGAGTCGCCACCAAATTCCGGGAACATATCGGTCCAGGCTTCCACGTCATACAGCGCACCCAGGTTACGACCATAATCAAACGAGCCAAAATCTTTTAATTTCACACCGGCGAAGGCCAGACGTGTTTTTTGTTGGTTAGAGTCGCTTTCAGCTTTATTGCCGGCAAACTCTGCTTCCCAACGACCATAACCGGTTAGTTGATCGTTAATTTGCGTTTCACCTTTAAAACCTAAACGGATATAGCTTTGGTCACCATCTTTGCTGTCATAATCCGTCATGTAATGCATGGCTTTTACTTTGCCGTACAAATCCAGCTTATTGCCGTTCTTGTTATACACTTCCGCTGCCTGTACGGATGCCGACGCAACAATTCCCATCACCACTAATGCCAGAGTGCTCTTTTTCATTTTCATTCCTGATTAAAAGTACGCGCTAATATTCACTGGGTGTGATCCCCGTTAAAAGACAGGAGGGTTTTTAACGTCTGGCAATGAACGTTTTATGACAAAGTAAGAATATTTTTAAAAAAGGATGTTTTTTTGTTTCTGTAATAAATGCGTCAAAATCTGCCGCTACGCTTGCTGATCCTGCGCAATAAAATTTCATGCTTTGTGCGCTGGTTGTTGGCAACCGGGGCCAGTCCTGCTAAAACGTTCGTTTGATATCATTTTCCCCAATTTTGAATGGCAGAGAATCATGAGTGACAGCCAGACGCTGGTGGTAAAACTTGGCACCAGTGTGTTAACGGGCGGATCCCGCCGCCTGAACCGCGCCCACATCGTAGAACTGGTTCGCCAGTGCGCGCAGCTCCATGCCGCAGGGCATCGTATTGTTATCGTTACCTCTGGTGCGATTGCCGCCGGACGTGAGCATCTTGGTTACCCGGAGCTCCCGGCAACGATAGCTTCGAAACAGCTGTTGGCGGCGGTCGGGCAGAGCCGACTGATTCAACTGTGGGAACAGCTGTTCTCGATTTACGGTATTCATATCGGGCAGATGCTGCTGACGCGTGCAGATATGGAAGACAGAGAGCGCTTCCTCAACGCCCGCGATACGCTCCGCGCGCTGCTGGATAACAACATTGTTCCTGTCATTAATGAGAATGACGCCGTAGCGACCGCCGAGATTAAAGTCGGCGATAACGACAACCTCTCCGCGCTGGCGGCAATTCTGGCTGGAGCCGATAAGCTGCTGCTGTTGACCGATCAGCAGGGGCTGTTCACCGCCGATCCACGCACCAACCCGCAGGCTGAGCTGATTAAAGACGTGCACGGCATTGATGATGCGCTGCGCGCCATTGCCGGGGATAGCGTCTCAGGTCTGGGAACCGGCGGCATGGGCACAAAACTGCAGGCCGCCGATGTCGCATGCCGCGCCGGGATTGACACCATTATTGCCGCAGGCAGCAAGCCGGGCGTGATTGGCGACGTGATGGAAGGCGTTTCCGTTGGGACGCGTTTTCATGCTCAAGCCTCTCCGCTGGAGAACCGTAAACGCTGGATCTTCGGCGCTCCGCCTGCCGGAGAGATTACCGTCGATGAGGGCGCGACCGCAGCAATTCTGGAACGCGGCAGCTCATTACTGCCAAAAGGCATTAAAAGCGTGACAGGTAACTTTTCTCGTGGTGAAGTGATCCGCATCTGCAATCTCGAAGGGCGCGATATTGCCCACGGCGTCACCCGCTATAACAGCGACGCGCTGCGCCGTATTGCCGGACACCACTCACAACAGATCGACACCATCCTGGGCTATGAATACGGTCCGGTTGCTGTCCATCGCGACGACATGATCACCCGTTAAGGAACAGGCATATGCTGGAACAAATGGGCATTGCTGCCAAAGCCGCGTCATACAAGCTGGCGCTGCTCTCCAGTCGCGAAAAAAATCGCGTACTGGAAACCATTGCTGATGAGCTGGAAGCGCAAACGGAAAGCATCCTCAGCGCGAACGTACAAGATGTTGAGCAGGCGCGAGCCAACGGCCTGAGCGAAGCGATGCTTGACCGCCTGGCGCTGACGCCGGCGCGTCTGAAAGCGATTGCTGACGATGTACGCCAGGTCTGTAATCTCGCCGACCCGGTAGGGCAGGTGATTGACGGCGGCCTGCTGGATAGCGGTCTGCGTCTGGAGCGTCGTCGCGTCCCGCTGGGCGTGATTGGCGTGATTTATGAAGCGCGTCCAAACGTCACCGTTGACGTTGCCTCCCTGTGCCTGAAAACCGGCAATGCGGTGATTCTGCGCGGTGGGAAAGAGACCTACCGGACCAACGCCGCGACCGTGGCTGTTATCCAAAAGGCGCTGGAAGCCTGCGGTTTACCCGCGGCTGCCGTACAGTCAATTGATAACCCGGACCGCGCGCTGGTCGCCGAAATGCTGCGAATGGATAAGTACATCGATATGCTGATCCCTCGCGGTGGCGCGGGTCTGCATAAGCTGTGCCGTGAACAGTCGACCATCCCGGTCATCACCGGCGGTATTGGCGTATGCCATATTTATGTTGATGATACCGCGGAGATCGCCCCGGCCCTGAAGATTATCGTTAACGCTAAAACCCAGCGTCCAAGCACCTGTAACACTGTAGAAACTCTGCTGGTGCATCAGGATATTGCTGAGCGTTTCCTGCCTGCGTTAAGCCAAAAGATGGCGGATAGCGGTGTTACGCTGCACGGTGATGAAATCGTGATGCAGGTTCTGCATGGCCCTGCCAAACTGGTGCCACTAAAACCGGAAGAGCTGGATAACGAGTTTCTGTCTCTGGATCTGAACGTTGTGGTGGTCGAAAATATGGATGGTGCTATCGCCCATATTCGCGAACACGGTACCCAGCACTCGGACGCCATACTGACGCGCACGCTCAGCAACGCCAACCGTTTCGTGAATGAAGTGGACTCTTCTGCCGTGTATGTAAACGCCTCTACTCGTTTTACCGATGGCGGCCAGTTCGGACTGGGTGCGGAAGTGGCGGTGAGCACGCAAAAACTGCATGCACGTGGCCCAATGGGACTGGAAGCACTGACCACATATAAGTGGATTGGCTTCGGTGACGACACGGTTCGTGCGTAATTGAAACTGGGTGATGCAATAATAGCTATCTGATTTAAACAGCTATTAAGGCATCACCCAGTTAAGTCTAACCTTCACCCCGCTGCCGCATTTTTTATCCTGCGTTTTTAACATCATCCGCACCAGTCTGGTTCTGACCTATGCATTCTCTGACGCCAGAAAGGCGGCGTATCACAGAATTTTCCCTGCCTGCATGAATTTTCCTGGTCTTCGTTTCACGTATTGTTCCCATGGCCCGATCTATTAGAATCAATCTCATTTTTATGAGGAGTTGTTGCGTGAAATCGGATATTCACAAACTAAGCATTCCTGTTGTGCCGCTTGGCAACCCGTTTCCTCCCCGTCATTGTTCGCTGTGCCCAAAGGGAGCGGCGATTGATCGTGATAATCAATACAAATTAATAGACAAAAGAAGGCGGTTTAAAGCTGGGGAGATACTCGCTCGGCAGGATGAAACCGCGGATATGCTTTTTGTTATCCATGAGGGGTACTGCAAGTCCAGCGTGGAATGTGGCGATAACGTTTTTATCAGCCGCTTTTATGTTCCGGGAGATATCATGGCGCTGGATGCTGTCGAAGGGGGGAAGTACCTGACAACTATCCAGGCCGCAACGGCTGCAGAGGTTTGCCACATTGATATTGCGCGGTTGTTCAAGGTAGCAGAGAAGGAGCCTTCGGTTGCTGCCGCAGTCATCAAGTTTCTCTGCAGGGACAATGGATTCATTGTTGAAAAACTGCGGCGCTATGCGAATAAACATGCTGAGGCCAGGATCGCGGCTTTCCTGGTGGAATTTTACGAGATGCATTTACGCATCGGCAGGCCAGAAACGACGCTTCGCTTGCCATTTTCTCGCGAGGAAATTGCCAGTTATCTCGATCTTAAAATTGAAACCGTTAGCCGCTCATTAAAGTCACTTGAACAGCAGAATTTGATTACCTTACATAGGGTACGTACCGTAACTATTAATAGTTATCTTGGTTTAAAACGTTTTATCTAATTTTCTATTTAACGATAATCATTATCTCTCCTGATAAGCCAGGAATATTCATTTTATATGGAAAATTCCTGGTTTTAATTTTGTCAAATAATTATCAATTAGAATGTAGTTTCTGTAGGTGAATGTTTTTTTATAAGAATATTCCCTCGCAAATGGATATATCATGAGAATTTTCTTGCGGCGTTAAAAATTTAGCATAATTGCAACAAATAATAAGCATT
>NZ_MVFY01000022.1 GCF_002042885.1 Citrobacter portucalensis | reverse complement strand
ATGTAAAATTAAAATCAATCGATTAATTTTTGTTTTTTTCACATGAAAGTTAACTTTCGCCATGAGATAAACATGCTAAAAGAGTTATCAATAATTTTCATTGTGCTTAACAATAAGAAAATAACACTTACCTCTATCGTAAACCCTAGTATTATCAACGCATTGTATAGCTAAAAACCATTACCTCATGACAATGACTTGCTAAACCTTCACGACTTTATTTCATTCAAAAATGAATAGATAACAGGCTAATAAAATAGCAGGTATATTTTTAGTAACAGCGACAGGAATAATACGTTAAAAATTCGTTGTAGCCTGACAGAATGTCAAATCAGCACAAAAGATGAAATCTCATGTTTTAGATCAATATTCATATCGGTAGCGCACTAAAAAGCCCGCACTGATGCGGGCTAGTGTTTGACGCGCAGTAGCATCAGAACTTGTAGGTTACACCCACCGAGAAGATG
This sequence comes from Citrobacter portucalensis, assembly GCF_002042885.1. Lineage (GTDB taxonomy): Bacteria > Pseudomonadota > Gammaproteobacteria > Enterobacterales > Enterobacteriaceae > Citrobacter > Citrobacter portucalensis. The sequence goes on along the minus strand of NZ_MVFY01000022.1, from coordinate 39,768 downwards.
CCAGACCAGGACTTATCGACCATCGGACTGTCCTTCACTTCATCACTCAAGCGCACATAACGGCCAGTTCCGTATACGTTCCAGTTTCCAATGAAGTTATAGCTCGCGGTCAACTCCAGGTACGGATCCCATCCATCGTCAGCGTTGTAGCTTTTCAGACCACTGCGGCGAGACTCGTGATTGGACACGCCATAATAATAGTCGTTGTAGTTTTCGCTGCTGTACTGCACACCGATACCCGGCGTCAGAGTCAGCCCACCATTAGTGTAACGGTAGAGCCAGGCCAGATCCCAGATAAAGCCGTTGCTGTTATCCAGAGTATCACCCGCCAGTGCAGTACGCAGGAAACCATACTGGGTGTTATGTACATACGAGAGGCCAGCCATCAAGCTGCTTTTACGCTTGTCGAGTTGGCGCAAAGCATGGCTATCGCTATCACCCGGCTTGAAATGCGTCGGATCATAGTACGCCATGATGGAAAGCTTATCTGCCGTGTCATTCCACAGATAGTAGCCGCCACCCAAGCCGTGGAACCAGACATTATCGCCTTCATAGGTGACAACCGGAACAGGGTAAACATCGCGGTCATACTGTTTGTACGGGCTGTTAATCACGCCGACACCCGCGCCAACAGTCCACTGACTTTCCGCCTGTGCGGTGCTAACTGCGGTTGCGGCAAGGACGCCAAGTGCCAGAAGTTTGAGTTTGGTCACAATCCATAATTCCTTATTCAAATGTGTAGCGGTCAAAGTGTAACCGCCAATACGCTTCAGCCCAACTATTTTACGTATTCGCCCCAGAATGTAACCCCCTAATTTCTCAGCGAGTGATGACATTTTGCTTGCAGGACGATGAACACCGCATGAATCCCGCTCCAATTCTTTACATAAGATGTGCTTTTTTTGCTGATGAGTTATTGATATGCCATTGAAATTCATTTGCGCACACAGGCAAGTTTTGCAAATGCCATCTACGCTTAATTTTAGAAGGTGTATCACCGAATACGTTGATCTCCTGACCACTAAAATGGCATGAGAGTTGCTTATTTCTTCAGCAGCGACGTCGTTCAGTTTACCTCTTCAGGGGCCTCTACTATTCATATGAACGGCTCTTAACATGTGCTAAAAAACGAAAGGACGGCATACCATGAATATATTCGATCACTATCGCCAGCGTTATGAAGCTGCCAAGGACGAAGAGTTCACGCTGCAGGAGTTTCTTACCACTTGTCGGCAAGATCGCAGTGCTTATGCCAACGCGGCAGAGCGGCTATTAATGGCTATTGGTGAGCCTGTCATGGTCGACACTGCCCACGAACCTCGACTATCTCGACTCTTTTCGAATCGGGTAATTGCACGCTATCCCGCCTTTGAAGAGTTTTACGGCATGGAAGACGCCATTGAGCAAATTGTTTCTTATTTGAAACATGCGGCTCAGGGTCTGGAAGAGAAGAAGCAGATTCTGTATCTGCTGGGGCCTGTGGGAGGGGGGAAATCATCTCTTGCTGAGCGGCTGAAGTCGCTGATGCAGAGAGTACCGATTTATGTCCTGAGTGCCAATGGCGAACGTAGCCCGGTCAACGATCATCCGTTATGCCTGTTTAATCCGCAGGAAGACGCGCAGATCCTGGAAAAAGAGTATGGGATCCCGCGTCGCTATCTCGGTACGATCATGTCGCCCTGGGCTGCGAAACGTCTGCACGATTTTGGCGGGGACATTACAAAATTCCGCGTCGTCAAAGTCTGGCCGTCTATTCTGGAGCAGATCGCAATCGCCAAAACGGAGCCTGGTGATGAAAACAACCAGGATATTTCTGCGTTGGTCGGGAAAGTGGATATTCGTAAACTCGAACACCACGCCCAGAACGATCCTGATGCCTACGGTTATTCGGGTGCACTGTGTCGTTCAAACCAGGGGATTATGGAATTCGTTGAGATGTTTAAAGCACCGATTAAAGTGCTGCATCCTCTGCTGACCGCCACCCAGGAAGGAAACTACAACGGGACAGAAGGTATCTCTGCCCTGCCGTTTAACGGGATTATTCTTGCCCACTCGAACGAGTCCGAATGGGTAACGTTCCGTAATAACAAAAACAATGAGGCGTTCCTTGACCGTGTTTACATCGTCAAAGTGCCTTATTGCCTGCGTATCTCTGAAGAGATCAAAATTTACGAAAAACTGCTTAACCACAGTGAGCTGACCCATGCGCCTTGCGCACCGGGCACTCTGGAAACGCTCTCTCGTTTCACTATTCTTTCTCGCCTGAAAGAACCTGAGAACTCGAGCATTTACTCGAAGATGCGCGTTTACGATGGCGAAAGCCTGAAAGATACCGATCCGAAAGCGAAATCCTATCAGGAGTATCGGGATTACGCCGGGGTTGATGAGGGAATGAACGGTCTTTCCACGCGTTTCGCGTTTAAGATCCTCTCTCGCGTCTTTAACTTTGACCATGCCGAAGTGGCAGCTAACCCGGTACATCTGTTTTACGTACTGGAGCAGCAAATCGAACGTGAACAGTTCCCGCAGGAGCAAGCTGAGCGTTATCTTGAGTTCCTGAAAGGCTATTTGATCCCGAAATATGCTGAATTCATCGGCAAAGAGATCCAGACGGCTTATCTCGAATCCTATTCCGAGTACGGACAGAACATTTTCGACCGTTATGTCACTTATGCGGATTTCTGGATTCAGGATCAGGAGTATCGCGACCCGGATACCGGTCAGCTGTTTGACCGCGAGTCACTGAACTCAGAACTGGAGAAAATTGAGAAGCCGGCGGGTATCAGTAACCCGAAAGATTTTCGTAACGAGATCGTCAACTTTGTTCTGCGTGCCAGAGCGAATAACAGCGGTCGCAATCCAAACTGGACCAGTTACGAAAAACTGCGCACGGTTATTGAGAAGAAAATGTTCTCCAATACCGAGGAGCTGCTGCCGGTCATTTCGTTCAATGCTAAAACCTCGACTGACGAGCAGAAAAAACACGACGATTTTGTCGACCGTATGATGGAAAAAGGCTACACGCGTAAACAGGTGCGTTTACTGTGCGAATGGTATTTGCGCGTACGTAAATCGTCTTAACATAAGTGCCCGGTGGCGCATGCGCTTACCGGGCTTGCAAAACAATGTTCCGTAGGCCGGATAGCGCCAGCGCCATCCGGCACTTACAGGCATGGCGAACAGTTGGCAGTACGGGGGGCTTATGACCTGGTTTATTGACCGGCGTCTTAACGGCAAAAACAAGAGCACGGTAAACCGCCAGCGATTCTTACGCCGTTATAAATCGCAAATTAAACAGTCGATCTCCGAGGCCATTAACAAGCGTTCGGTGACTGATGTGGATAGCGGCGAATCTGTCTCTATTCCGACTGATGATATTAGCGAACCAATGTTTCATCAGGGACGTGGTGGCCTGCGCCATCGCGTGCATCCGGGTAACGACCATTTTGTGCAGAATGACCGCATTGAACGCCCACAGGGCGGCGGTGGCGGTTCAGGAAGCGGACAAGGCCAGGCCAGCCAGGATGGTGAGGGTCAGGATGAGTTCGTCTTTCAGATCTCTAAAGATGAATATCTCGATCTGTTGTTCGAAGATTTAGCACTTCCTAACCTGAAGCAGAATCAGCAGCGTCAGCTAACGGAGTACAAAACGCACCGGGCAGGTTTTACCTCTAACGGTGTGCCTGCCAACATCAGCGTGGTGCGATCCCTGCAAAACTCACTGGCGCGCCGCACGGCGATGACAGCGGGTAAGCGTCGCGAACTGCATGCTCTCGAAGCGGATCTGGAAACCATCGCGAAAAGCGAACCAGCACAGTTGCTGGAAGAGGAACGGTTACGCAAAGAGATTGCCGAACTACGGGCAAAAATCGAACGCGTGCCATTTATCGACACCTTTGATTTACGCTACAAGAATTATGAAAAACGCCCCGACCCTTCCAGCCAGGCGGTAATGTTCTGCCTGATGGACGTCTCTGGTTCAATGGATCAGTCGACCAAAGATATGGCTAAACGTTTTTATATCCTGCTGTATCTGTTCTTAAGCCGGACCTATAAGAACGTGGAGGTGGTTTATATTCGCCACCATACCCAGGCGAAAGAAGTGGATGAGCACGAGTTCTTCTACTCTCAGGAAACCGGGGGAACCATTGTCTCCAGTGCGCTGAAGTTAATGGATGAAGTGGTGAAAGAGCGCTACAACCCTGCCCAGTGGAACATCTATGCTGCACAGGCATCGGACGGTGATAACTGGGCTGATGATTCACCGCTGTGTCATGAGATTTTGGCGAAAAAACTGCTGCCAGTGGTCCGCTATTACAGCTATATCGAAATCACTCGCCGCGCTCACCAAACCTTGTGGCGTGAATACGAACATCTGCAATCAACTTTTGATAACTTTGCGATGCAACATATTCGCGACCAGGATGATATTTACCCGGTATTCCGCGAACTGTTTCATAAACAAAGTACGACCAGCAATAGTTAACCACCTATAAAAATCAGCCAGAGGTTATCTTCTCTGGCTGATTTTTTACGGGTGCTGATTTTTCATCTTATCAATATTCATCCGTTTATCCTTTTTATTTTCCCTTTACAGAGCAGCAGGCAATGTAATTGAGTTGATGACGTTGCGAACGGAAGAAGCGAAACATTTTCAGGAAACGACGACGATTTTCGCTCGTGCGTAAGCCGTTAAACACAATTTTTACCGCCCCCGTAAGCCCTTCATCACGAACTAATCCGCGCGGCGACATCAGCGACATGTTGCCATTCTGCTGCAGGACCTGTTCGAACCCGCAGTTAAGAAACAAATCACGCCAGCCTTGTCTGGTCATTGGGCTAACGTTTGATTTCACCACATCGACAAGCTGGCCCTGATCGCCCGCGCCCAGTTTTTGGGCGGTGAACATAATATCGTGGGTGAGCAGACGCCCACCGGGCTTCAACACGCGATAATATTCGGCAATTAACTTCGCCTTCGCTTTATCGGCATACATTGTCAGCATGGCTTCGTTAATCACAACATCGAAACTGTTATCCGCAAAAGGAAGAGTGTTGGCGTTAGCAGCCATCACATGAATATGATTTTCCAGACCATTTGCCGCTACGTTATTCCTTGCATTTGACAGTGCGGTTTTATCCATATCAATGGCGTATACGGTACAGCCATAGCGTTGAACTAACTCTATCGCCGTCGTGGCCATGTTGCACGCCACTTCAAGTACCTGGCTGCCGGGCGTCAGCTGTGACTGGCTAAACAACCATTCTGTTGCTTCAACGCCGCCCGGACGCAGACGGGTTTTGCCCAGACTGGCTAAAAATGTATGACCCGCTTTTTCAGTCGCGCTCATTGGCCTGTCTCCTTTTTATAAGTTGCATTATAAATACAACATTAAGAGTTAAAGGTGAAGTACGCGAATGATTTTTATTTCAAAATGTCCTTTCCCGTAGCGTTAGAGCGGATGTATGCCGTGTGATAGACTGAAGTATCAGACTTACAGGGCTGTAAATCATTATGAAATTGCATCATAAAGCGCTCAGGATCTTTATCTCCGTCAGCGTAATTGTTTTGACATCTTCTTTTTTGGTTTATGAGCTCATTGCCAGCGATAAAGCAATGAATGCGTACATGCGCTATATCAATGAGAAAGCCGACTCCTCGTTTCTCTATGATAAGTACACAAATCAGAGCATCGCAGCCCATCTGATGCGCACATTTTCATCCCCTCAGGGGCCTGCTTCTCTCGAACAGCAAAAAGTACTTTGCAACGCTTTCGACAGCGTTAACGGCACTCATGGGCTCAATCTCACTAAGCGCAACTATCTGCCATTACACGGTACGTTGCAGACCACCTCAACAAAATGTAGCGAACAGCTTGATGACATTTTTCTGCTGCCCTCTTTTGACCGGGCGGTCAATGTTAATCGCCAGCAGAAAGATTACGGTCAGGGATTAGGGACGCTGGAGTATAAATTTCGATATTACGTCGATCTCAAAAATAACTACGTTTATTTCTATGATGTGATCGACTCGCGGAAATTTGCGATACACAACTGGTCGTTTTTGCAAAAAGGTACGTTGGGGATCGACCAGAATGATATTGACGGTATTTTTACTGGCCGCACGGTGATCTCCAGTATTTATGAAGATAACCTGACCGAGAAAAAGGTGATGAGCTTTTTAACACCGGTTTACTACGCCAATAAGCTAAAAGGCGTGGTGATGGTGGATATTAATAAAGAGAATTTACAGAATATTTTCTATACCAGCGACCGCCCTCTCGTCTGGCGTTATCTTAACGTAACGGTCTCTGACACCAGTTCAGGTAAAGAGATCCTCGTTCACAAAAGTGAAACCGATCTGTTCCGCTATGTTCACTATGAGAAGGACATACCTGGCGGTATACGTATCACCCTCTCACTTGATGTTATGTACTTTATTGTCTCGTCCTGGAAGATATTCGCCTTCTATCTACTGGCAACGATATTGCTGCTGAATATGGTCAGAACGCATTTTCGCTTGTATCACAACGTCACACGGGAAAATGTCAGTGATGCGATGACAGGGCTCTACAACCGTAAAATTTTAACGCCAGCGCTTGAGCAGCGTTTGCAACAGTTGGTGAACACAGGAACGCTCGTGACCTTTATCGCCATTGATTGCGACAAACTAAAAGTTATTAATGATACGTTGGGGCATAAGGAAGGCGATCGCATTATCACCATTTTGGCCAAAGCTATTCAAACGTCCATTCGCAAAAGCGACTATGCCATCCGCCTCGGCGGCGATGAGTTTTGCATTATCCTCATCGATCACCCCAGTGAATTAACGCCCCGCCTGCTGGAGAGGATTCGCTATAACTTACAAATTATTGCGCAAGATAGATCAATCAGCTTCTCTGTCGGGATTTATAATATGCAGCCAAACGACACCATTGATGATGCCTACAAAGCATCTGATGCACAGCTCTACCTGAACAAACAGAAAAAACGCACCGATACGTAATTATTTTTCTGACAGGATTTTCATTGTTGTACCAGGAGTAAGTCATGACGGAAGTAAACAAAGGTAACGCAACGCACCAGCGTTTAATCTCCCTGTTGTCAGAACACGGTGCGACCTACCGCGTAGTCAGCCATGAAGCCGTAGGCAAATGTGAAGCTGTCTCTGAAATTCGCGGTACCGCACTGGGTCAGGGTGCAAAAGCGCTGGTCTGCAAAGTAAAAGGCAACGGCGTCAATCAGCATGTTCTGGCGATCCTCTCTGCCGATCAGCAGGCCGACCTGAGCCTGTTGGCCAGCCATATTGGCGGGTTGAGAGCGTCACTTGCCAGCCCGGCGGAGGTAGATGAACTGACTGGCTGCGTATTTGGCGCTATCCCACCGTTCAGTTTTCATCCGAACCTCAAGCTGGTCGCCGACCCGCTGTTGTTTGAGCGTTTTAATGAAATTGCGTTCAATGCCGGAATGCTGGAAAAATCTGTGATCATGGATACCGCAGATTACCTGCGCATCGCGCAACCGGAATTAATCCCGTTCCGCAGAGAACAATAACTTCACAAGTTAGCAGTAAAAAACATCGCTTCGTGCGTTAGCCCAAAAAAAATCATAATCATTAAAAAAAGCCTGTTCCGTCACGCATTTACGCGTACAGTAAGCAGGCTTATTTTTTCTTTTGGCAAGGAAACTACGATGTTTGATGTCACTCTGCTGATCCTGCTCGGACTGGCAGCTCTGGGCTTTGTCAGCCACAACACCACTGTCGCTGTTTCAATTCTGGTGCTGATTATTGTCCGTGTTACCCCTCTGAATACCTTCTTTCCCTGGATTGAAAAACAGGGCCTGACCGTCGGGATTATAATTCTGACCATTGGCGTCATGGCGCCGATCGCCAGCGGAACGCTACCGCCCTCCACGCTCATCCACTCCTTTGTGAACTGGAAATCACTGGTTGCTATTGCCGTTGGGGTATTTGTCTCCTGGCTTGGCGGACGCGGCGTTACGCTAATGGGCAGCCAGCCTCAGCTTGTTGCTGGTTTACTGGTGGGCACGGTACTGGGCGTGGCGCTGTTTCGCGGTGTGCCAGTGGGGCCGCTTATTGCGGCAGGTCTGGTCTCATTGATTGTTGGGAAGCAGTAGCCAGCCCGTTCAGGTAACGGCCTGGTGTCTGCCCCAGGCCTTTTTTGAACATAGTGATAAATGCCGTGGTCGAATCGTACCCGAGCATTTGCGCGACCTGTTGTACATTGCGACCATCAATTAACGCCTGCAGCGCCAGAATTAGCTGGAGCTGGTGACGCCAGCGGCGAAAACTCAACCCCGTTTCTTTGACGACCAGGCGAGCAAGGTTACGTTCACTCATCGCAAATACGCTGGCCCATTGTCCCAACGTCTGCCATTGTGCAGGCTCTCTCGCCATCGTTGCGACCATTCTGCGAATTTTCGGGTGATCGGAAACCGGCAACTGCATTTGCTCCTGGGGTTGCTGCGGCAGTTCATCAAACAACACTTGCGTCAGCCGCTGGGTTGCCGGCTCCAGCCGTTGGGCATCCGTTTTGGATGCCAGCGCCAGAATAAGCTCCCGGCACAACGGAGCAATTTTCAGCGTGCAGCAACGATCGGGCATCACGACGGCCTGCGGCTCAATAAACAAAAAGCACAATTGTGCGCCAACGGTAACGTGGTTGCTGTGTGGAATTTCACCGGGGATCCACACCGCATATTGCGGGGGCACCATCCACATAGCATTCTCAACCTCACAGGTGATCGCGCCATGCAACGCCAGAATCAACTGGCCTTTACGGTGCTGATGCAACGGACTGAAAAGTTCATCTTCCCGGGCCTGAATACAAAACGCCACCGCCGCATCGTGGTGAAGATCGGGTTCGTATCCATCCAGCCTCAGTCCTAACATAAAAATGTCCGATTTAAGCGATAAACTGTCATTTTAGCTTGATTCATCCATTGAGTAAAAACGCTAAGGTATCGCCTCGCCTGACGATATGAGAAAAAAATGACAAATACACCTTCCTCCCGTGGCAAGAACGCAGCGTTGCTGATCGCGGGGATCCTGATGATTGCCACCACATTGCGCGTCACCTTTACCGGTGCTGCCCCGTTGCTGGATGAAATTCGCGCCGACTACGGTCTGAGCACCGCCCAGACGGGGCTTCTGACCACCCTGCCACTGCTGGCTTTCGCACTGGTTTCACCTCTGGCTGCCGCCGTTGCGCGCCGTTGGGGTATCGAACGCAGCCTGTTTGTTGCTATGCTACTGATTTGCGTGGGTATTGCGATACGTTCGCTGCCCTCACCAGGGTTCCTGTTTAGCGGCACCGCTATCATTGGTTGCGGAATCGCATTGGGAAATGTGCTTTTACCCGGACTGATTAAGCGTGATTTTGCTCAGCATGTGGCGAAACTCACTGGCGCATACTCGCTGACCATGGGCGCAGCAGCGGCACTGGGTTCCGCCATTGTGGTACCGCTGGCGTTGAACGGGTTTGGCTGGCGCGGTGCGCTGATGGTACTGATGGCCTTTCCGCTGCTGGCGCTGATTATCTGGTTACCCCAATGCCGCCAGACGGCCAATGCCAGCTTGAGCAACTCGCGCGCTCTGCATTCCCGCGCGATCTGGCGCTCCAGCCTCGCCTGGCAGGTGACGCTGTTTCTGGGGATCAATTCGCTTATCTACTACGTCATCATCGGCTGGTTGCCCGCCATTTTGATCAGCCACGGCTACAGCGAGGCGCAGGCCGGTTCGCTGCATGGTTTACTGCAGCTGGCGACCGCCGCGCCGGGATTATTGATTCCTCTCGTCCTGAACAGATTTAAGGATCAGCGCGCCATCGCCGCTCTGGTTTCATTAATGTGCGCCGTCGGCGCGGCGGGATTCGCCATAATGCCCGACCAGGCATTGCTATGGACCATCCTGTTTGGCTTTGGCTCAGGCGCGACGATGATCCTCGGCTTGACCTTTATTGGCCTGCGCGCAAGCTCAGCGCATCAGGCTGCTGCCCTGTCTGGCATGGCACAATCTGTTGGGTATTTACTGGCCGCCTGCGGGCCACCGCTGATGGGGAAAATTCACGACCTCAACGATAGCTGGCTGATTCCTCTTGGCGGGGTCGCCGTGTTAGCGATGCTGATGGCGGTATTTGGTCTGTGCGCGGGGCGTAATCGGGAGATCGCGAGCGCATAATACACAGGGCAGGTTCGTGAACAACCTGCCCGTTTTTTTATCCGCGCGCGGCGCGCAGCATCGCCTGAACTAACGGTACGGGTTTTCCCGCCAGCGCTCCGCGTTCATGCTGAAAGAGCGTGCCAACATAAAATGGATGCGTCACCAGCTCAATGGCACGAATATCACCAGCCTCATCCCAACCGGTCACCCGAAGATCGCCGCTTTCAAGCTCGGCGGCAAAATCCTCCGATACGCCATAGTTGCAGTGATATCCCTCGGTGATAACATCCCGCCCGTAGGCTTTGGCAATCAGCGTATTGGCCCGCAGCTCAATATCATCCGTTTTTTCTACCAGCGAGCAGGTCAATGGTGCTATCACCATCCGACCCGTGGTGTCCGTCTCGGCGTGGGCGGCATCGCGCCAGCCCAGCACGTTGCGGGCGTACTCCAGAATCGCATGTTGAAAGCCGCCGCAGGTCCCCAGGAACGGGATGCTGTTTTCACGCGCGTAGCGTATCGCTATCAGCGCCCCTTCAAGATGGCGATATGGACTGCCTGGAACGACCCAGATGGCATCATAGCCAATCAAGTCCTCACTGCTGTTGATATCAGATGTGGTTAGCCAGTCGTAATCAGCCACCAATTCCAGGACGGCGGCAGCATCATCGATAGCAAGGGGAATAGCCTGGTGCGCCACAATATCGGGGCTGTAATCGCCCACCAGCGCAATGCGAAGCGTATCTTTAATTGGGGAAATTTCCATTAAGCTTTCCTTGTGTCCTGACAATAAGGGACAGCATAAGGAGCCTCAGCCTACCGAATTTTTAGTGGTATCACAATCCCTTAAATTGGGAGTCAGGGCGGGCAAAATGCTATAATGGTCACGTTTTACGATCTTATTTAACCGTAATAAAGTTGATAAGCAATACCTGAGCGGTAGCTGAAAGGAGTGGATGAAGAGATGAAGATTCAGTGTAAACGCGTGTATGACCCGGCAGAAAAAAGCGATGGTTATCGCGTGTTGGTCGACCGGTTGTGGCCACGCGGAATAAAAAAGACTGACCTTACTTTCAACGAATGGAATAAAACGCTGACGCCATCTTCTGAATTGCGCAAAGCATTCCACGCAGAACTGATCGATTTTTCACACTTTTCCGAACAATATCGCGCAGAGCTGGCCCAACAGCAGCAGGAAGGAAAGCGCCTCGCAGAGATTGCCCAGCAGCAAACCTTAACGCTACTGTATGCGGCGAAGAATACCCAGCAAAACCACGCGCTGGTGCTCGCTGAGTGGCTACGTCAATGCTGACCGCGTATTACTTGGCCGTTGCCGGATGATCTCTACGCCAGAGTGACCATTCATCAATCACTTCCCCGTTGGGTAGTTTGCAGTCAGACTTAACACCTTGCGGAGTCTGCACCGCAATCAACGAGCCGCCCTTTTGTTCACAATACACCGATGCTGGATTCGCCATGCCAACTTTCGGTGGCACAGGCGCTTTCGGTTCCGTGGTACACCCCGCCAGCACCAGCAAGCCGGGCAAAACAATAGATGCCAGTTTCATATTTACTCCTGTTAAAAACCTTATCCTGGCAGGTTACCCCGACTTTCCATCTATCTCCATGTTTTCCTGCCAGCTATCCATTTTATGTTTACATTCTGAGCTGGATGGCGTGTTTCATCTTTCACCTTGATGTTCTATCATGCGGGCAACGTCAGCCCAGTCATTACTCAGGAGCATTTACATCTCATGTCGGACATGATCCTTGCCAGAGTCTCACAATCCTTAGCCACGGAGCAGTCTGTTGAAAGTCTGGTTCGGCAACTTCTGGAGATGCTGGAGATGGTGACTGAGATGGAATCGACCTACCTGACCAAGGTCGATCTGGATGCCCGTCTGCAGCATATTCTGTATGCACGTAATAGCCGCCAAATGCAGATCCCCGAAGGGCTATCCGTGCCGTGGGATGAAACGCTGTGCAAACGCGCTATTGAGGAAAACTGTCTGTACAGTGACAACGTGCCCGCACGCTGGCCGGAATGTACCGCCGCTCGCGCACTGGACATCACCACCTTTCTGAGCACTCCCGTTCATCTTCCTGACGGAACGTTTTACGGTACACTCTGCGCTACCAGCCGCCACCAGCAGGCATTGAGCCAACGTGGAGAACAAGTATTACATCTGTTTGCCGGTCTGATCGCCCAGTCGATTCAAAAAGAGTCGTTGGTTGCTCAGTTACGTGAAGCGAACGCTGCGCTGATTGCTCACTCCTACACCGATGCCCTGACCGGTTTACCGAATCGGCGCGCAATTTTTGAAAATGTGGAGACCCTTTTTTCGCTTGCCCGTCACCTCAGGCAGAAGATAGTTGTCGCCTATATCGATTTGGATGATTTCAAATTGATCAATGACCGCTTTGGCCACGAGGTTGGTGACCAGTTCCTGATCCAGATTGGGCAGCGCCTGCTCCGTGAATGTAGTGATAATGACATTCTCGGTCGACTGGGCGGCGACGAATTTTTAGTCGTTCGCCTGTCAGCGGAAGATGAACTTGATCGGCTTATGCGTCTGCAGCAGGTGAAAAATCAGCTGCAACAGCAGATTTGCGGTGACTACCACCTGGGTGACATTCATCTGTATTATCCTGGTGCCAGTCTGGGTGTGGTGGAAATTGATCCGCTGGAGACTGATGTAAACTGTGCGCTTCATCTTGCAGACAGCGCAATGTATCAGGATAAAAAACGTCAGGATAAAACCCCTTTTGTCGTACATTAAGCCCTGCTATGCTGGCTCGTCTTTAAATAACTCTGGTAGATAATCGTATGCGACTCGGTATTATTTTCCCTGTCATTATTTTCATTTCCGCTGTCGTTTTCTTATCCTGGTTTTTCATTGGCGGCTACGCTGCGCCGGGAGCATAACGATGAAAAAAACAACGATTATTATGATTGGCGTGGCTATCATCGTGGTTCTGGGCACGGAACTGGGGTGGTGGTAACCAAAATAAAGGCCACTTCTCAGTGGCCCCTATTGTCTGTATGTTTACTTAGCTTTTGATTTTTCTGTAGATAAACAACACCACAATCGCACCGATAACCGCTACGACGAAACTGCCGAAGTTGAAACCATCAACTTTACCAAAACCAAAGAAGGTACTGATCCAGCCACCCACTACCGCACCGACAACCCCTAAGATAATGGTCATAAAGAATCCGCCGCCATCTTTACCCGGCATAATCCATTTTGCCAAAATCCCAGCGATAAGACCGAAAACCACCCATGAAATAATGCCCATAATTTTCCTCACTTATGTTTTTAAATTAACGATTCACTCGTTGTATAAAAGCATAGCATAGCGCTGAAAAATTAAAATTTGTGATCGTCATCACTTCATATTTTCATCTTTTTCCGATGTTTCATAAGGTTATGACTGCTGACCGGCAGGCTAAATTTTTGCCGCTCCTCGTCATTAATGTCGAATCGTCAGTCATTATGCTTAACTTTTTTGCCGTCAGCCCCGTTATTGCTGGGTTTTCACTTCTGGCACACTTTATGCTTAAACAACCCGTCGATACGACAAATCGTAGTCCGCGGTGCTTATCGCGCGGCTGCGTCTACAATTCGCGCTATTTCAGCATTTAACAGGTCTGTTATTGATGAAAAAAATCACCAGTGTTTGCCCATACTGTGGGGCCGGGTGCAAGCTCAAGCTTGTTGTCGAAAATAACAAAATCATCCGCGCCGAAGCCGCAGAGGGTGTAACGAACCAAAATCAGTTATGCCTGAAAGGCTATTATGGTTGGGACTTTCTTAACGACACACGCCTCCTGACTCCCCGTCTGACTCGCCCGATGATCCGTTATGAAAAAGGTGGCAAATTCACGCCCGTTAGCTGGGATGAAGCCATTCGTTACACCGCAAAACGCTTATCTGAAATCAAAAATACCTATGGCCCTCGCGCCATCATGACTACCGGCTCTTCCCGGGGAACCGGAAATGAAACCAACTACGTGATGCAAAAATTCGCACGTGGCGTACTTCATACCAATAATGTCGATTGTTGTGCCCGCGTCTGTCATGGCCCTTCCGTTGCCGGATTACAGGAAACGTTAGGCAATGGCGCCATGAGCAATTCCATCAGCGACATTGAAAACTCAAAATGCCTGCTGATCTTTGGTTATAACTGCGCCGACTCGCACCCAATCGTGGCCCGACGAGTGATTAAAGCTCGCCAGAATGGCGCAAAAATCATTGTCTGCGACCCACGTCGTATTGAAACCGCCCGTATTGCTGACCAACATTTGCAGTTGAAAAACGGTTGCAACATGGCGCTGGTTAATGCCTTTGGTCATGTTCTTATCGAAGAGCAACTCTACGATCGCGAGTATGTGCAAAAGCATGCGGAAGGGTTGGAAACATACTGGGAAACCGTTAAGGGCTATGCGCCTGAAGCCGTTGAACATTTGACCGGCATTCCCGCACAGCAGGTTCGTCAGGCAATGCGTACATTTGCCGCAGCACCATCGGCAACCGTAATGTGGGGGATGGGCGTCACCCAGTTTGGTCAGGCCGTTGATGTGGTTCGCGGTTTGTCGAGCCTGGCGTTGTTGACCGGGAACCTGGGTCGCCCTAACGTCGGCGTTGGTCCCGTTCGCGGGCAAAATAACGTGCAGGGAGCGTGCGATATGGGGGTACTACCTAACCAGTTCCCGGGGTATCAGGACGTGACCGATTCCGCCGTCAGGGAAAAATTCGCCAGCGCATGGGGCATTGACGTTAATCAGATGGATGACAAGGTTGGAACGCGCATCACCGAAGTTCCTCACCTTGCTATCGAAGGCAAAATAAAAGCCTACTACATCATGGGAGAAGATCCGCTGCAAACCGAGGCCGACCTGGGCCTGGTTCGCGAAGGGTTTAACGCGCTCGATTTTATCGTCGTGCAGGATATCTTCATGACTAAGACAGCGGAAATGGCCGACGTCCTCCTGCCGGCCACCTCATGGGGCGAACATGGCGGTGTCTTTACCTGCGCCGATCGTGGCTTCCAGCGTTTTGAGAAAGCGATTGAACCCACCGGTGATGTAAAGCGTGACTGGGAGATTATCAGCCTGCTGGCCAGCGAAATGGGCTATCCGATGCAGTATCAAAATAACCAACAAATCTGGGATGAAATGCGCGAGCTGTGCCCGCTGTTCTACGGCGTGACCTATGAGAAAATGGGGGAAATGGGGCATGTTCAGTGGCCGTGCCCCGATCTCGATAGTCCTGGTACGCCGTACCTTTACGCGCACAGCCAGTTTGATACCGCCAACGGCAAAGGCAAACTGTTTGCCGCACCGTGGCGAGCGCCCGCAGAAGTTCCGGATGACAATTATCCGCTGGTGTTGTGTACCGTGCGTGAAGTTGGGCATTACTCCTGTCGCTCGATGACCGGTAACTGCGCAGCGTTACAAGCGTTGGCTGATGAACCAGGATATGTGCAAATCAATACCCATGATGCCGAAAAACTGGGTATCCGTCATCGTGATCTGGTATGGGTCAGCTCGCGTCGGGGTAAGGTCATCAGCCGTGCGGATGTATCCGAGCGTATCAATTCCGGAACGGTGTATATGACCTATCAATGGTGGATTGGTGCATGCAACGAGTTGACCCAGGATAACCTCGATCCAATCTCGAAAACGCCGGAAACCAAATATTGTGCCGTAAATATCGAGCACATTAGCGATCAGAGATGGGCTGAAAAGTATGCCGCTCAATCGTATAGCGACATGAAATCACGCTTATGTGAGGCCATTGCGTAATTCCCCACCCTCGCCACCTGAGTCTGGATACCCAGACTCAGGTTTTATCTCATTACTTTACCAGGTGTGGTTCACTGAAGCGGATGGAGGAAGATTCCTCCTGCATATCCCGCTGCATAAAACCGAGGTTCATCAGAAACAGGCCAGCCATAAACGGCAGTTCGTACAATTCTTCAATCATATCGCCATATTGGACATTGTGCAGGAAGATGGGAGCCAGCAGACGATGATGCTCTACCGTATCGGAAATCAAAAATGCGCAGGCGGTGATCGTCAGCAGCCAGAGCGGTAGCGGTTCATTACGCACGCGTCGGACAATATCCAGGCGTAAGCGCTTCGACAACAGCACCGGCAGAATAATCATGGAAATCATTACAACAGAGATAGCTCTGAACAGAAGTTTAGGCTGCTCCGGGAAATAGTCACGGCCCCAACTGGTGCTTCTCCCCAGCAATACCAACCACCACACGGCTGCCCAAAGCCAAAATTGCTTCTCGCCTTCAGGGCGTGATAAAGGCCGGATATAGCCAAGGGTAAATACGGCACCAAACAGTAGCCATAGCGCCTGCCCATTTTCGATCCATCTGACGACAGTGCCGTTAAGCAGCGGAAGATTCCAGTTCGCGGTGAACGGGATCGCCACAATGACCAGTCCTAGAATAAGTGTGGGGAATGTAATTTGGGTATTCAGTTTCATAAGCGCGATGTTCTGTATTGTTACTGTTTTGCGATCATAACTCCTGTGAATGATCGACAATTAGCATTCAATGCGAATTTCTTAAGGTATTCTTAAGGAATCTTTTTTCGGACATCACTACGTTCAACACAAATAAAAAAACCGCACGGCGCCGTCAAAACGCTGTGCGGTTAGTACATTAAAATTCTGTGTATTCAATCAGTAAGAGTATTTAACGCCTACCATCCGCAGACTTCATGCTCATTCTCGGTATCGTACGAACGAACGGTATTGACCAAGTCTTTGACCACTTCTGCTGCCACATCCGGCACCAGTAATGTCATAGGCGCTTCTGTTTCATAATCCACAGAAACACCGTTGCTGTTATTGGTCACGGTTACGGTATAGGTTGCTTTGCCCATGATTTACTCCTTGCCGGTGCGCACGACTTTTCGTTGATTTGCACTCTCCATCAGAACTTCCGGGGCAACGAAAAAATCGATATTAAAGTAAGTGTCGTCGGTCATCACTTCGATGTTATGCCATTTTTCCGGCGGAAAAACGCCAAACTGACCGGCTTCAATAACCATCACCTCTACTGGCTCCGGACTGTGTTCATCGGCGTATCCGAGATATTTGACCGCCCCCTGCATAACCGAAAGTCGTGGATAAACCCCAGCACGAGTTCCTTTATCAAGGTGGCGTTCGAAAATTCCGGCAGGCGCAGTTTCTTTGTTCCAGAATGGTGTAGAGCGTGTATGGATATGATTCTGTGGAATTTGAAGCATTTTTCTTCCCTTTTCCAGTCAACAACCAGCGAGTCTTATTGAATCGCTGCTGTACACAGGGTACGCTTCCAAATATACATTTAAAATACCATTTATTGGTTATAACCCTACAATTATAAATGAAAAGCAAAGCGTCATATTGAAGGCCCGCCGCAACCAGCGGGCCGATAGCATCACGACTGAAGCGTGGCCAGACGAGCGGCAAAACCAACGAAAATCAGGCCGATTAGGGAATTACCCACTTTGGCCAGTTTTTTCTTCGTGCGAATATACTGCGTCACGAACGCGCCGGAGAAAATAAGGAAGCTCAGATAGAAAAAGCTCACTACTTCAAGCGTAATGGCCAAAATAAAGAATGACAGCCCTGAGTGCGGTGCATTGACATCAATAAACTGCACGAAGAACGAAACATAAAACAAAATAGCTTTGGGATTCGTCAGGCTCAGAATTAATGCTCGCTTAAAAATAGCGCCAAACGGGACTTCCTCAGGTGCGGAGTCGCTTGCTTTCGATTTCAGTGTCGCATATAGGATCTTCGCACCGAGGTACAGCAGATAAAACGCGCCAAGATAGCGAACGATGTTGAACAAAACGGGCGTTGTTTTGATCAATGCGGCAACACCGGCATAGGCCAAAAACATCAACACGGCATCACCGATAAACACACCGCTTGCGGCGAGATAACCACCCTTCACTCCCCGACCGACGCTGTTCTTCAACACAAATATCGTATTTGGCCCCGGTACCAACACGATAAAAATGGCTCCCACCAGATACGTCCAGTAATTCAGAACTCCATACTCTGCGAACACGTTAACCTCTTCCTGAAAAAACACATGCACTTGCTGCGATACAATATGCTAACGAATGCATCGGGTGATGGAAAGAGAAGGTTATGAATTAAAGAACCCGCCACTGGTGACGGGTGTGTACAGATAAGGTTAGTCCGGATTAATGGTACAGCATCTCATCCACAACCTCTTCTCCCTTCAACTGATAAGGGTAGTAGGTAGGCCAGTTTTCCATCTCTTCAAGCAAGGCTGCCTGCGAGGTATTTCCCATAAAGATATGGAAGTGGCTCGATTTACGCGGCGCGATAATATGATCGCTAAATTGCACATATTTAGGCGCTTTGCTGTCAGCAGCTTTACACTCAAACAGATACCGTACACCTTTCTTGCCTGATTTATAATTCAGGATCTTATATCCGGCGTAGTCGTATTTACATGATGCAACCTGATTCCCGGTATGAAACTCCATCACGCCATTTTCAATACCGATAGTGTCTACGTTGGTTGCATAGCCTGTACGGTAATACGCTTTGATTTGTTCTGCCGTTTTGCTTTTATCTTTCTCCGCTTTCTTTTTGAATACTGGGTCAAGTTCGCCGCTGACCAGATACGGATAAACAGATTGCCACATGCCATCCCAGTCGGTCAGCGTCCTGTTCTGCACCTGGTTATCATCAAATACCCCTTCCGACGCCTTTTGTTCTGCTTCACTCATTGGCGCACCATGGGAATGATGACCATGCGCCAGAACCGAACTACTGACTAAAAGCATCCCCAGAGCGATTGTCAGTTTCTTAAAACGAATAGCCAAAATTTCACCCTCAAATCATTTGCGAGTGAAATGTTATAATATAACATCACATTTAAATCAACGGCGTTGTGAAGCATTTAACCGCTCTGGTGCGCGATTTTCCAACGGCTGTCAAAATGGGCCTGATACTGCGCAACAACGGCAGGTTCGTCACGAATAACTAACACATTTTCAGAGTTGGCAAATTCTGCGGATTTGGCAAAGTTGAACGAACCGGTTTCCAGCGTGTCGCCATCAATAATCATTACCTTGTCATGCTGGATGTGGTAGTGACCATCCAGTTGCACATCAACCCCATTCGCGGCAGCAAACGCGATGGCCTTCTGGCTAACCTTGCCCTGGTTACGTTTCTTATCGATCACAGCCCGAACCACTACGCCTCTCTTTTCAGCGTTTACCAGGGCCTGAACAATATCTGCAGACTGAAATGAATAAGCCATCATATCGATGCTGTGCTGCGCATGGTTAATTGAATCCAGCACTAAAGCCCGAGCCGACCCTTCCGGTGAAAAACCCACCTGAATGGAAGCATGTGCTGCAAAAGCACCCGCCCCGTACATTAGCGCAGCCACAGCGATAGTTTTTACGATCACGTTAGTTATTTGCCTGAAATGCGAAAGAGACCTAAGAGAGTAGCGCTCGCGTGCAGATCTGATCAAGCAGCGCCTGCTGATGACTGATAATGAGCATACCCAATGGCCGACGCTGAGATTCTTCAAGCAGCAGCGCCCAGATATCCCGTTGAATAGAAGGATCAAGCTGGGCTGTAATTTCATCGGCAATAAGAAAACGTGTCCGCGGGTCCAGCGCGCGAAGTAAAGCAATTCGCGCCAGTTCACCACCAGAAAGTTGTCCGGGACGGCGGGTTAACCACTCTGGATTGATGTGAAGACGGGTAAGCATTGCAGCATCCGGTCGCCATGCATCATGCACCGCATCACCGGTGCTGCGTCGGGGGTTAAAAGTTAATTCTGGATGCTGTGGCACCAGTTGCACCGGACAATACTGGTGCATCGGCAACGGTTGGTCATCAATCAGAATGTCACCGGAAGTTGGTTTCTGCCAGCCCGCCAGCACGCGTCCCAGCGTCGTTTTGCCAGTTCCACTGGGCGCACAAATCCCAATACGTTCTCCAGGGCGTAGAGAAAAGGTCAGATTTTGCCACAGAACCTTTTCCCCCTGACGGATTGTTACATCACGACAGCACAGCATCGCGCTCTCCAAAAAGTTGATTTCTTTCAGGCAGCGCCCGCCATTGTCGTTGCAGGTGTTCGCTAATCTCTCCGCGTAACAGCTGTTCCCGGCTGACGTTATCCGACACCCTTCCCTGATGCAGTGCGACAATACGATCCGCATGGCGGGCCGCCAGCGTGAGGTCATGCGTTACCCACAAAACACCAGCCCCTTGCTCACATTGCTCACGCAACTGTTCAAGCAGTTGATTAGCGAGAGGTGCATCAAGCCAGGCGGTAATTTCATCCGCCAGAATATAGCGAGCCTGACTCAGAGACGCATGACAAGCCAGAACACGTTTTGCCATACCGCCTGAAAGCTGACGCGGAAAAGCATCTAATACGCGACTTTCCAGTCGGCTACGCTGGAGCAATCGTTCAATTTTTCCGGCATTCCACTGCTGGTCAGAAAGCTGGCATGCCCTGCGCAGATGCTTTTCAATCGAGAGCAGCGGGTTAAGTGCCTGAATACCTTGTGGGACGTAGCTGAAGGTATTGCCACGACATTTGCGAATATCATCACTGCCCAGCGCTTTACCTTCCAGGGTAATAACGCCGTTGAAACGCAAATTGTCTGGTAAGAGATCGAGCAGACATTGCAGCAACAGGCTCTTACCTTCCCCACTTCCCCCAACTAGCGCCACCATCTGACCAGGCGCTACGTCGAAAGAGATATCCTGCAACATCGAAGACCAGTTTTTCGCGCCGTACCAGCGATAACGCGCCACGTCCAGCGAGACCTGCCTTAAACTCAACATGCGTCACCTCGTAACCATAAACGATGCACCGCCCTTGCGAGCTGATCGAATAACATCACCAGACTGAACAGCATCAGTCCTGGAAACAGCACTAACCACCAGTCGCCATGACTGATAAACCTCAGCGCATCCGCCAGCAGCAGGCCCAGCGACGGTTCATGCGGTGCCAGTCCAAAACCGAGGAAGCTTAACGCCGCGCTGTGTAACACCGCATGGGGAAACATCAGCAATGTCCCGGTTAACCACTGGGGTAACAACGCCGGTAGATAGTGATGCCGCCAGCAGTAAAAATGGCCGTGTCCCAGACGCAAGGTCAACGTCAGATAGTCACTGTGGGCCACGCGCTGCGCTTCAGCACGCAGGATCAGCGCCAGACGCGGCCAGTGCGTTAGTGCAACCGCCATGATTACCCCGTTTTTCCCACCCCCCAGCGTAAAACAGATCAAAATAAGCAACAGCAGATGCGGCATCGATAGCATGGCATCAGTAATTAGACGCATAAGCACATCCAGACGCGGATGTATGCGCGAAACCGCCGCCATCATTAACGCAATGAAACCGCTGCACAACGCCGCACCAATACCAATTTGCAGACTGGTCAGTGCCCCCTGAAAACAACGGATCCACAGATCGCGACCGAGGTTATCGGTGCCAAACCAGTACATCGCATCAGGTGGAAGATGACGGGCAAGCAGATTAACGCTCAACGGGTTATCCAGCATTGCGGCACCATACACTGCAATGAATAACAGGCAGCTAAAAGAGAACAAAAGACGAATTAGCGTCGGCGTCGGGTTATAGAGCATCAGGTCGCTCCAGAGCACGGTTCAACATACGGACAAGCCAGGTAGACAGCGAGTTGCCAATGAACACCAGTACGGTACTGAACAACACAATCCCCATCAGTAACGGCAGATCGCCGCGTAACCCGGCATCAATGGTGGCCTGCCCCAGTCCTGGATAAGCAAAGACTTTTTCGGCCAATAGTGCACCTCCCAACAGTTCTCCCAGTGAGGCAAACTGCAAACACAGCGCAGGCGTAATTGCATGACGCAGAACCTGATGGCGTAACAATGACCAGCCTTTATCTCCCTGGGAACGCGCAAAACGGACAAATTCGCTTTTCATTACGCTGGCGATGCTTTCCCGCGTGTGAAGCGTAATTTGCCCCAGTCCCAGCAAACTGAGCGCGCAAACGGGAAGCACCAGATGACGCAGACGCTCGGTCAGCGTCACCATATCGCCGCTGTTGCCCGGCTCCCACGCGCAGCAGACCGGAAATACCGGCCAGCGCACGGCAAATAGCGCCAGCAGCAACATGCCAATCCAGAAGGTCGGCAGCGAAGAAAGCAGATAGCTGAGGCGACAGATTGCTTTGTCCGGCCAGCGATTCAGGTAGCGACCCGCGACAAACCCCATTGCCGTTCCCAATATGCCGGAGAGTAGCCACGCGCCGCCAAGCAGCGCAAACGAGGTGGAAAAGCGTTCCTTGATCACGCTGGCAACCGGCGCATTAAACAACATGGAATAGCCGAGATCGCCCTGCAATACACGAACAAACCAGTGACCAAAACGCTCCCATAGCGGCTGGTCCAATCCCCAGCGAGCAGCAATGCGTGCATATTGCTCCGGCGGCACATGCAGGAGATCGTTGCCGATATAAGCGCGAATCGGATCGACTGGAGAAAAACTGAGCAGCACAAAAGTGCCAGCCGCAACCAGCACTAATAGCACAATCAGCCGTAGAAAATGGCCCACAACAGACTTCATCAACGGCAGGTCCAGGTCCATTCGTCCAAATTATTGAGCAGTGACCAGCTACCGTGAATCTCCGGTGCGCCTTTGCCTAAATCAATACACGGATTTGCCAGATAAGTGTGCTGAATATTCAGCAGCCATGCCCAGGCAGCATCGCCCTGCACGCCAGCCCCTTGCTTACCATCCCACTCCACCTGTTGCCAGAAAGGCAACGCTTTTTGCCAGTCTGGGGCGTCGATAGCCTGTTTAAGGTGCTGTTCAACAACAGGATTGCTGTAATAGCCTGGATTGTAATATTCCACACCCGCGGCCTGATTACTGTAATGATGGAAAAGCTCCATCGGATCCAGGCTTCCCCAACCAAATAACGTCGGGTTCGCATGCATGTGACGTTCAACGGTTTCCCAGCTTCCTGACTGTAGTGATACCTGAATGCCCACCGGTTCCAGCATTGCGCGAACAGCTTCGGCTAAATCCCGGCGTGTACTGTCACCGCTGGCGTACCATAAAGTCAGTCGAGCCTCTTTGCCGTCTTTCACTCGTACGCCATCTTTACCCACCTTCCAGCCGGCTTCTTCCAGAATCGTACGTGCTTTTTCGCTATCACCATCTTTGAACGCAACGGATTGCCCCTGCCATGGCAGCCCCTGCACTGCGCTATACGCAGGAATCGCATGACCCTCCATGACCTGATCGGCAAGCTGCTTACGGTCGATGGCATAGTTGATGGCACGCCTGATGGCAACATCGGCAGTGATATCGTTCCCAATCGGATAGCCATTGGCGTCTTTTTTACCTGCAGGAACCATCGGGAACACAATGCCCCGGTTTTCCACGCTATCGCGTACCCAAAGTTTCAAATTTGTCTGCTGAGGAGCGACCGCCATCGACGGCGCGATACGTACGAGTCCCAGTTGGCCACTGCGCGCTGCGGCATAAGCGTTATCTTCATCAAGGAAGACAAACACCAGCTTACTGAAATCATTTTTCTTACCGGCATACCAGGGGTTAGCCTCCACGATCAACTGCTGCCCCGGCTGAAAACTCACCAGCCGATAAGGACCCGCGCCAATCGGATTTTTGGCAAATGTTTTTTCGTCATACCGTTTCGCCGGAACAATACCCAAAGAACCCAGCACATTCACAAAGGTGCTCTGTGGGCTATTCAGCGTAATTTCTACCGTACGGTTATCTTTCAGGCTGGCATGAGTGAAGTTTCCCATGTCGATTTTGCCGCCGCTTTTTGCTGCTTTGTTATAGGTGAACACCACATCTTCAGCGGTTAGCGGGGAACCATCAGAGAATTTAAGGTCAGGTTTTAACGTCAACGTCCAGATTTTGCCGTCTGCGCTGGTCTCTACTTTTTCCGTCAGCAGGTTTCCCCAGCTCATATCTGCATTTTGTTTTAATAATGGTGCATGTAAAAGCAAATAGCTGCCATGACTCCAGCCCAGCATCGGGTCAAACCCTTCCGTTGGTTCTGGTCCAATTGCCAGTTTTAACGTCTGCCCTTCGCTCGCATTTTGCGCGGCAAGAAGTGGTGAGGTTAATGCGAGAGTCAATGCGCACGTAAGTAGTGCCAGCTTGCCTTTGATCATTATGTTATCCAGATTTACGTTATTTTTATGCTGCATAACGATTTACCGTCGTTAAGCAGTCTCCTGGGGAAGGGATTATGGCGGACAGAAATGATGAAAAAAATGATGCGGCGCAGAAAAGTATGACGATTCTCTAAAATTATCATACTTTTTTCTGATACTCCGTTATGAGTACGATGTGAATCTCAGAAAATAGATTAATCCCTCGCCATTTATTCACAGGAATATTAATCCCGAACTAATAATTGCCTGTGCGGACTATTGGCCCTTCCTGCTAATTCCTTATCTAAAACCCATGACAATTTATGTATATTTATTAAAGAAAAACACCAGAAGTGACAAGTTATGTAAATTTGTAATGATAATTATTTGTATTATCATTTCCATCAATTATCTTACTGCCTTTGAATTTTTAACAAAGGAAGTTTGACTATGCGTTTAAAACCTGTTGCCTCTGTCGTTCTGTCCTGTTTAGGATTTTCCAGCCCCCTGGTATTTGCTGAAGATGTCATGGTGGTAACCGCTTCCGGTTATGAAAAGAAAATCACTAATGCCGCCGCCAGCGTCTCTGTTATTTCTCAGCAAGAGTTACAAACCAATAAATATAATGACTTAGGTGAAGCCCTGCGTTCTGTTGAAGGGGTTGATGTTGAAAGCAGCACCGGTAAAACCGGCGGTCTGGAGATCAGCATCCGTGGCATGCCTGCCAGCTATACCTTGATCCTGATTGACGGTATTCGTCAAAACGGCAGCAGCGACGTAACGCCAAACGGTTTCTCTGCCATGAATACCAGCTTTATGCCCCCGCTGGCGGCAATCGATCATATTGAGGTGATCCGCGGCCCGATGTCGACGCTTTATGGGTCCGACGCAATCGGTGGCGTGGTGAATATCATCACCAAAAAAAGCACCGATAAATGGAGCACTTCCATCAATACCGGCGTTAACCTGCAAGAGAGTAATAAATGGGGTAACAGTACGGTCGCCAACTTCTGGTCAAGCGGCCCGTTGATTGCGGGCGTACTGGATATGCAGGTTCGGGGGAGCACAACCCAGCGTCAGGGTTCCAGCGTCACCTCCCTCAGCGATACCTCCTCCACCCGCGTACCTTATCCTACCGAATCGGAAAACTATAATATTGGCACGCGCCTCGACTGGAAAACCAATGAGAACAATACGCTGTGGTTAGATCTCGACTCCGCCAGACAGCGCTATGACAACGATGACGGGCAGTTGGGCAACCTGACAGGGGGGTATGATAAAACGCTACGCTATGAGCGTAACAAAGTGACCCTCGGCCACGATACAGCCTTAACGTTCGGCACCTGGAAATCCTCCCTCGGCTGGAATGAAACCGAAAACAAAGGCCGGCAATTGGTATCTTCCGCACTCACACCAGAGAACGCAGGCCGGGCCGGTGACGCGCGTGAACTGAAGAACACCAACGTCATTCTTGACTCAGTGCTGCTGACGCCATTAGGTGATTCGCACCTCTTAACCCTTGGCGGAGAATTCTGGGATGCCCGGATGAAAGATGGTGTGGTACTGGCCAATACCGGCGAGACGTTCCATCAAAAAACGTGGGCAGCCTATGCGGAAGATGAATGGCATATTCTCGACTCGCTGGCCTTAACCGCAGGAACACGCTATGAGCATAACGATGTCTTTGGCGGTCATCTCAGCCCGCGTGCCTATATGGTCTGGGACGCATCCGACGAATGGACCCTCAAAGGCGGCGTAACGACAGGTTATAAAGCACCATCACTAAGCCAGTTGCATAACGGGATCAGCGGTGTAACCGCGCAGGGAACGGTGAATACGGTCGGTAACCCGGACCTCAAACCTGAGGAAAGTATCAGCTACGAAACCGGGCTGTATTACGAGAACGACGCCGGGCTTAACGCCAACATTACCGGCTTCTATACCGAATACAAAAATAAAATTGTCTCATATTCTATCGATGATAATACCAACAGCTATACCAACAGCGGCAAGGCAAGGACCGATGGCGTTGAATTTGCCAGCACCTTCCCTCTATGGTCGGATGTGCTGACCTTATCTCTCAACTACACCTACACTCAGAGCAAGCAAAAAGATGGTGACAATAAAGGCGCGCCATTAAGTTACACACCAAAACATATGGCTAACGCCCGTCTGAACTGGCAGGCAACGGAAGATATGAACGCCTGGCTCAGCGCACGTTATCGCGGCAAAGCCCCACGCTTTACCGAAAATTACGACAACCTTAGCGCGGTACAAAAGGCCGTCTATGACGATAAAGGCGCTGATTTAAAAGCCTGGACCGTTGTCGATATGGGGATGTCTTATAAGCTGACCAAAGATCTGACGCTTAATACGGCGGTTAATAACGTGCTGGATAAAGACTTTAGTGAGGTCAAATTGTACCAGGTGGGCCGCAATAGCACCTACGCAGGTGATTATTATCAGACTGCACAATCCACTACCGGATACGTAAACCCTGGTCGTAACTACTGGGTATCTTTAAATTATCAGTTCTAATTTTATAAGATCCTGTTGGTCGAGCTATCACGTGCATCCCATCCAGCCGGTATCATTCAGAATAATATCCTGAATGATTTCATAGAGTCGCCTTACAAAGGCGACTCACATCTTCTTCTAACCGCATCCCTAATTCGTTTATCCCAACATAAACCTAATCGCCTTGTCCATAGCACGGTACATTCATAACCGCCATGAATTATATTCATTCAGAATAATTACCATGAGTCATAATTACATTTCGTATTTTTATGAATTCATTCATCAACTTTATATAATAAAAGTCAACATTATTACTGATTTGAAAGCCCATAAAGAAAGTGGTAACATTTGCAAAAATAATATTCATGGTAAAAGCAATGATTATCACACACAATATATTAAATAAGATAATGGAAAATAGAATTTCCGATGATTGCATTATTTACCTGTCCGGACCATCATCATTGGACACGCCATTAAGTAGAATGCGTGATAAAAATTTTATTTGCGTAAACGGAAGTGCCGGTCATTTAATCGACAACAACATCCCTATTTTTATCTATGTTGTTTGTGATGGCTCATTTTATGAAAACAATAAAGACTTATTTCATAAGTATTCCTCCTGTGCTCAGCATACCTTTATTAGTGAAGATGTTATTAAAAGAGCTGATTCAACAGAGGCAGAGTACTTGCTCAACACATGTTTTCTGTTAAAGGACATTTGCAAATCCAGAGGTGGTATCGGTAGAAAGATTCGCTATAAAATAAAAACAATGACTAACAGGAATCTTCGAATTAAATGTTCTGCATTCAGAAAAGTGAAAACAATTGCATTTTCAACTAATGTAACACATGGCCATTTTGGTAGTGCTACGGTCGCATTTAGCGCGTTACAAATAGCCATTAGTCTAAAGTTTGAAAGAATAATTTTTTCCGGTTTAGATTTGAAAGGTAGCTGTAAACGGTTTTACAACGAAGTTAACGCCCAACCCACGACTCTCCCCGCTGATCTTAGCTTTATATTAAGGTCGTTTTCTTATGTAAGTAGCCACTATGACGGTAAGATCTACAATCTTTCCCCACAAACTGCTATTCCCTACGATGTTATTCCGTTCATCAAGACAGAAGAAGTAGCTTGTTCCAGCTCCTACTAGCAATACACCAATGATAAGAATATTTAAACAATCAATATAAAAACACCCCTTCCTGCACCATTAGGTACAATGCCAAAACAATAACCCCGACGATACCGCCTAAAAATAGTACTGCGGCAATCGCAAGCTGGTTGCGATTTGTGTTCTTCGCTTTGCTTCGCACATCCAACTTATTTTTCGCCGCTCTGTGACTTGAATCACGCTCCATCGCGAATGTTATATCTGCCATACCATTATCCAGTTGCTGTATATGAAAACATAAATAACCACCACATCGATAAGGGTATAGATTTTAACTAACAGAATCTGAGATTTGTCTCACGATAAAGATAATCGTCGGATTTTTGCTACCGAAGCAGATTTCATGCTCACTTTTGATCAATAAGGTTATCTTGTATTTATTCGACAAAAACCTTCACTTTAGGCTTTGACAGCAGAATCATGACGAACTCAGTGAAGGTTACTGGTTTATAGAAATAGTACCCTTGCAGGAAAACAATGTTGTTTTTGTTGAGATAATCGAGCTGAGCCTTCGTTTCAACCCCTTCAGCAACTATGCTTAAAGACAGTTTGCGCGCCAAATCGAGGACGCAATCCAAAATTCGGGTTGAATCGGGAAGCTCATTTACCCTTCCCACAAAGCTCTGATCGATTTTAATGTAATCAATGTGCAGGTCATGCAAATAAGAAAGCCCAGAATAGCCCGTACCAAAATCATCCAGCGCAATCACAAAGCCATTCTCATGCAGGATATTGAGCCTCTGCACAAGATCTTCATCCACATCTAACGGCTCGCGCTCAGTAACTTCGATTACCAGATTGAGGTCATCGCGGTTAAAACTATCCCTGTAATGCAGGCACTCCTGCACGAATGTAGGGGATGTGATATGGGATGCGCTGAAGTTAATGCCGACATGGAAGCCGGATGGCAGTTTGCTGGCAATGGCGTTCATGTTTTCCGCGACCTGCCTCATCAGGCTTTGAGTTAGTGGCACTATCAGACCTGATTTTTCAGCGACGGGAATGAAGGAAGCAGGAGAGATATATCCGGCTTTTGGATGTTTCCATCGGGCCAGCACTTCAACACCGCGTAACGTCCCCTCGCGACCATTTACGATAGGTTGATAAAAAGGCACGATCTCTCCTTTTACTATCGCCCTGCGCAACGTTTCTTCAGGGGTATCGTTCTTGTTCAGATACTTATCAATGGCATATGCGGCGGCGAGCGATATCAGTAGGATAAAAATCAGGATCCCTCCGCCATGCCTGATCAGCCTGTTAGCACTAAACAATGGTGGTTCAGCGTAAATGATGCTGAAGGAATATTTCGCGGAATTCACTTGGCCAAACTTCTGCGCATTTGCAGCAACAGGTTTCACATCACCCAATAAACCGAGTACTGCGTCACCCACAAGCAACGAGTAGGTTACTCCCGCTAACGGGACATTCAGTGCCCCTCGGATATGCACGCCACTTATAGTGACGATGATACGGCCTGTGCGAAAACGTGTTTGATACAGCAGAACTGGTATTTCATTCTCGGTATTGCTTGCGGGAGTCAGTTGTAAATTAGTATCAGCTATAACGGGAATATGCTTAAGTAATATCCGATTACCCGGCAAAGAGGTACACCAAACCTTCCCCTGTCGAATAATTATCAGCGTTCGCAAATGGGGTCGGAGCGCAGCTTCGGTTCCAAGTTGGTATTGCCCCTCCAAATCGCATTTTTTTTCAGCGATGTGCATAGCGGTACGGGTTGCCTGGAAAGCTTCATCAAGTATGTTATCCATATTTTTCGCGGCATATCTGGCCCCCCCGAGGGTTTCCATCGAGGAGGAATACCAAAGCTGCATATTAAGAATAAAAACACCGATTAAAAAAAGACACACCGCAGCAGTTACCGGTAAAAGTGCTTTGCGCATTCTCATGTCCTGTGGTGAAAACTGATCAGTCGTTGCGATGAGCATTGACGTGTTCTAATTTATCTCTACAGAGCATGGTAGACAGAAACAAAAGTCGCCATGCGCCCAGTCACATTTCCTCAATAACAACGTAACTTACTAATTTATTGATAAAATCATTACTGAAATTCGCAGTACAAAACCGGCGTTGCACCTCATCCAATTTTGCTATCATAGGAATGCACTAATAAGAGGTAATCAAATGAAAATCTTTATCACTGACAATGACGGGAACCTGATTCCTGTTGACGGAAAAAGCGTTGTCATCGAATTGAATAGTGGCGGAACCATCGAGATCGCCGAGGAGTACAGCCGGGACGATGTTCCTGAAGGCATTAATCTGTGGGGCGGACGAGAACCCTCCCCTTCACTCTCTTTCGAGGAAATCAAAGCCAGAACAGAAGGCCTGGGCGTTTATCCCATCGCAGCCAACGCTCTGCATGTATTTCCGTACAAACTTTCAGCAAAAGAATAATTGCACACAGCAGACGAAGCGTTTTTCTCAAACCAAAGTAAGGCCATGGTTATCATAAAAAACTCTGGCTTTGGGGGGAAGTCAGCTCGCCGATATCTGCTACTTTCTAATTGCAGCCCATGCCGGCGCTGCATTATTTCATCACTATATACAGAAGGATAATACGCTTTTGAGAGTGAAGACTGAGCATAACCATTTGAATAATTAATAAATGATTAAAATATCAAGAACATAAGCACTCAAGACCGTATGTGCGTGTTCTTAAATATTAATCGTCATCATAATGCTTATGTTACTTGTGATCACTCATAGCCTCTTTGAAAGCATCCGCTTGTGTATTAGCGGCCTGCAGTCGACTCATATTAGCACTGTAATTATTCCAATATTCTTTTTCTTCGTGATAACAAACATCACGGCTAATTCCCTTCGCTTCGCACTTTGCTAAGCGTTGTTCTTCTGATACACAACCAGACATCAAGGAAACAGCAGAAAACGCACCCAATATTATCATTAATTTATTCATATAAATAACCTTAGAATTTCCAGCCGGCGCCGACTACAATACTATTAGCTTGTGCGCCAAAGACCTTAGAACCTTCATAGCCTGCATCAACAGTGAAACCTGCAATGGGGATAAACTGAATACCAGCGCCATAGGCAAAACCTGTAGAAGTGTCAGTTTCACCATTAGCTTTGATCGCACCTCTCCCAATACCCGCCATTACATAAGGTTTTACCACATCATTTACTTTATAACTTGCGCCGACTAATGCAGAACCATAACCACGATCTATATCATTATCGTCATTTGCTGAAATGGTTAAGGATGTCATAACACCAAAATCACTCTCATCTGGGGTATAATCATATTTAGCGTTAAAACCATTAAGGTTCTGTCCATCTGTCCGGGTATGTACATAACCGCCGGTGACTACGCTTTCTCCTGCATAAACCGTCATAGCAAAACATAATGTAAAAGCCACTAAACCTGTTTTTAAACTTAGCATTTTAATAACCATTTTCATCATCAACTAATAGTAAGTAACACACATAATAAGGAATCATGCTTTGAGTTTTATTTCTCAAGCATGTTGCCAACAGAAAAACAGAAAGGTAAAAAAACATCAATCGGAGAAAATGTTCTTTTTTGGACATTACTAACACTCAGAATAATCAACTGTCATAACACGCTGATAAAAATGGATTTAAAATTAGAGTAAAAAATCTTAAAACGCTTCTTCTTTATAAAAATTTCCGATATTTTTCTTATTTTTAAAATGATTATTTCCCATCTAATAATCAATAAGATACAAACACCACTCAATTATAGTTAGTTCTCATACCCGAATAGAGTTAAATAAAGAAATATTGACAGCCATGGAAATTATTATCAAAAAAATAAAATTGTAATGGCAAAGATAAAAATTTGTTCTTCAGTGCTATTTAAATGAGTTTAATAGTATGAGCGCCAGGAAAGCATTTTGCAGGTAAAAAAAACGGGAACCTCTCGGCTCCCGTTCTCATACAAACCAAGATCTGGATTACATGTTTTCGATGATCGCGTCACCAA
The DNA here is from genome assembly GCF_002042885.1 of Citrobacter portucalensis. Taxonomy (GTDB): domain Bacteria; phylum Pseudomonadota; class Gammaproteobacteria; order Enterobacterales; family Enterobacteriaceae; genus Citrobacter; species Citrobacter portucalensis. The sequence goes on along the minus strand of NZ_MVFY01000022.1, from coordinate 7,705 downwards.
ACTCTGAGCATTTCAGCAATTTAGCGCCTTCCATCAGACGTTCGAAGTCATAAGTTACGGTTTTCGCGTTGATAGCGCCTTCCATACCTTTAACAATTAAATCAGCCGCTTCGGTCCAACCCATGTGGCGCAGCATCATTTCAGCAGACAGAATGATGGAACCTGGGTTCACTTTATCCTGACCTGCATACTTCGGTGCAGTACCGTGGGTTGCTTCGAACAGAGCGCATTCGTCACCGATGTTTGCACCCGGCGCGATACCAATACCACCAACCTGTGCGGCCAACGCATCGGAGATGTAGTCACCGTTCAGGTTCATACAGGCAATCACGTCATACTCAGCCGGACGCAGCAGAATCTGTTGCAGGAACGCATCGGCGATAACGTCCTTAACCACGATCTCTTTACCGGTTTTCGGGTTCTTGATTTTCACCCATGGACCGCCGTCGATCAGTTCACCACCGAATTCTTCACGCGCTAACTGGTAACCCCAGTCTTTGAACGCGCCTTCGGTGAACTTCATGATGTTGCCTTTGTGTACCAGGGTAACTGAATCACGATCGTTGGCGATGGCGTATTCAATCGCTGCACGTACCAGACGTTTAGTCCCTTCTTCAGAACACGGTTTGATACCAATGCCGCAATGTTCCGGGAAGCGGATTTTCTTCACGCCCATCTCTTCGCGCAGGAATTTAATCACTTTCTCAGCATCGGCAGAGTCAGCTTTCCACTCGATACCCGCGTAGATGTCTTCGGAGTTTTCGCGGAAGATGACCATGTCGGTCAGTTCAGGGTGTTTAACCGGGCTTGGTGTGCCCTGATAATAACGCACCGGACGCAGGCAGACATACAGGTCAAGTTCCTGACGCAGAGCTACGTTCAGAGAGCGAATACCGCCGCCAACAGGAGTGGTCAGAGGGCCTTTAATGGCAACACGATATTCACGAATCAGATCTAAGGTTTCAGCAGGCAGCCAGACGTCCTGGCCATAAACCTGAGTGGATTTCTCGCCGGTGTAGATTTCCATCCAGGAGATTTTACGCTCGCCTTTATAGGCTTTCTCGACAGCAGCATCGACAACTTTGATCATCGGTGGGGTTACATCAACGCCGATACCGTCGCCTTCAATGAACGGGATAATCGGATTTTCAGGAACGTTGAGTTTGCCGTTTTGCAGGGTGATCTTCTTACCTTCCGCCGGAACAACTACTTTGCTTTCCATTCACCTCTCCTTCGAGCGCTTCTGGTTCTGCTCGTCTGTCATCACGCTGCATGTGCGTTTGCGTCCTGCTACACGGATGCGTTAGAGCAACTTTTTGTTAATGATTTGTAATGAGCGTGTCAATACTACCCTATTGTTCGCCGCCATGAAAGACACTCGTTCTTAGGCTATAATGCGGCAATTGATATAATCTGAAAATACCATGCAAAAAACTTCTTTTAGAAATCACCGGGTTGAGCGATTCAGCTCACGACAAGTCACTAAGCAGCGTAAAGAAAACCAGCCAAAACGCGTGGTTTTGTTCAATAAACCCTACGATGTTTTGCCACAATTTACTGACGAGGCTGGTAGAAGCACGTTAAAAGATTTTATTCCCGTGCCGGGAATTTATGCGGCGGGCCGACTCGACCGGGACAGCGAAGGGCTTTTGGTGCTGACCAATGATGGCGCGCTGCAGGCGCGGTTAACGCAACCCGGTAAGCGTACCGGGAAAATTTATTACGTCCAGGTTGAAGGTGAGCCGACAGCAGAAGCGCTGGACGCCCTGCGTAACGGAGTAACTCTCAATGATGGCCCCACGCTACCCGCAGGCATTGAAGTAGTAGAGGAACCCGTATGGCTGTGGCCGAGAAATCCGCCGATTCGGGAACGGAAAAACATTCCCACCAGCTGGTTGAAAGTTACCTTATATGAAGGTCGCAACCGTCAGGTACGTCGTATGACAGCGCATGTTGGATTTCCTACGCTGCGCCTCATCCGCTATGCCATGGGGGATTACACGCTGGAAAATCTTGCTAACGGCGAGTGGCGGGAACTGAAATCGTAACTGTACGGTTTAACGTGAGTGTTAACAGGGAAGAATGAAAAAAATGGATAAGCAGCTTTTTGCAGCATTCATCCTGCTCGGCGTGTCACCGTTTTGTTCAGCAAAACTGGACTGTGAGACAATTGCCGGAACAGCAGCCGGAGAGGCAAACTACATTTATGAGTCTGCCAAAGTAAAAACCGACTCACGCCTGCATTTCTATTCTGCACCAGCAACAGAGTGTCAACTCCCCGCGTTCATGGTCAATGGCGACACCGTCGAGGTACTCAGGAGTTCACAGCGCTACAAAAGCACGGGCATGCTTTCCAAAGATGAGCCTTATCGTTACGTACGTTATCGGGACGCTAAAGGAACCTTCGCCACCGGCTGGATCTCGGTAGATGGATTAACGCCGTTATCCAGTCCGCTTGCAGTAAGCGCGTCTTGCCAGACATGGGCAAATAAAGCGATGTCGCAGCGCGGGTTCTTACCCTCCTCCTTCGCAAACCACTATCAGGTAACAGGAGACACCCGCGCATGGTTCTATGCGATGCCAACCGAACAGTGTCGCAGCCCGTCCGTATTTTTAGTGCCCGGCGACCTCGTCTCTGTACAAGAACAATCCAACGATGATTTTATGGAAGCGGTCTACTACACCACCGATCGCCAAATCATACGCGGTTGGTTAAAAAAGTCGCAGTTACAGGCTATAAACAGCGGTGACCACTATCGCGACGACATCAACCCGCTGTCGACAGAAAAGGCAACGAGAGTCGCCACCCTTGGGCTACGTCACGACCACCAATGTATCTTTTATGAAAGCTGGAATGCTAAAAAGGCCATTGAGATTATCGTGCGCGAGGATCATCAAACCGCATTGTGCCGAGGAGGGGCCGACCCACAAACGTCACCTCCCGTGGCTTATATCAGTATCGACAAGGCCAGCGGTGAAATTAGCTGGCCAGATGTTACCGAAGGTTTTGCTGAGGAATAAGGGGAAAACATGTTCAAACCGCACGTCACGGTCGCCTGCATTGTGCATGCAGAAGATAAATTCTTAGTCGTTGAAGAAACGATCAATGGCAAAGCCTTGTGGAATCAGCCTGCAGGACACCTGGAAGCCGATGAAACGCTGGTGCAAGCCGCAGCACGCGAACTGTGGGAAGAAACGGGCATTAAAGCGCAGCCACAGCATTTCATTCGTATGCATCAATGGATTGCGCCAGACAGAACGCCCTTTTTGCGTTTTCTTTTCTCTATCGAGCTTGCCAATATGTGCGCTACAGAACCCCATGACAGCGATATAGATTGCTGTCGTTGGGTCAGCGCAGAAGAGATTTTCTCTGCGCCAAACCTGCGTTCGCCGTTGGTTGCGGAGAGTATTCGCTGTTATCTGAGCGGACAGCGCTACCCACTGGCCATGATCGGCGAATTTAACTGGCCGTTTACAGAGGGTGTCAAGTAAAGGGCTGCGTGCTAGAATATGCCGCCTTGAAGTTCAATGTCGTGAGTATTCCTATGTCTGAAAGCCCAAAAAAAGTGATCGTCGGCATGTCCGGCGGTGTCGATTCCTCCGTTTCTGCCTGGCTGTTACAACAACAGGGCTATCAGGTAGAAGGCCTGTTCATGAAGAACTGGGAAGAGGACGATGGCGAGGAATACTGCACAGCGGCCGCCGACCTTGCGGATGCGCAGGCTGTCTGTGACAAACTCGGCATTGAACTGCATACCGTCAACTTTGCCGCAGAATACTGGGACAACGTCTTTGAACTGTTCCTTGAAGAGTACAAAGCGGGCCGTACGCCGAACCCGGATATTCTGTGCAATAAAGAAATTAAGTTTAAAGCCTTCCTTGAGTTTGCCGCCGAAGATTTAGGTGCCGATTACATCGCCACCGGTCACTACGTGCGTCGCGCGGATGTCGACGGCAAAAGCCGCCTGCTGCGTGGGCTCGATGGCAATAAAGACCAGAGTTATTTCCTCTATACGCTCGGCCATGAGCAAATCGCGCAAAGCCTGTTCCCGGTCGGTGAACTGGAAAAACCGCAGGTGCGTAAAATTGCCGAAGATCTTGGTCTGATTACGGCCAAGAAAAAAGACTCCACCGGCATCTGCTTCATTGGCGAACGTAAGTTCCGCGAGTTTCTTGGTCGTTACCTGCCGGCTCAGCCAGGCAAAATCATCACCGTTGACGGCGAAGAGATTGGCCAGCATCAGGGGCTGATGTACCACACTCTGGGTCAACGTAAAGGTCTGGGTATTGGCGGAACGAAAGAAGGGACAGAAGATCCATGGTATGTGGTGGATAAAGACGTTGAGAACAACATTCTGGTTGTCGCTCAGGGTCATGAACATCCACGTCTGATGTCCGTTGGCCTGGTGGCGCAACAGCTGCATTGGGTCGATCGCGAACCGTTCACCGGCACCATGCGCTGCACGGTGAAAACCCGCTATCGTCAGACCGACATTCCGTGCACCGTTAAGGCACTGGATGCTGAGCGTATTGAAGTCATTTTCGACGAGCCAGTCGCGGCGGTCACGCCGGGTCAGTCGGCTGTCTTTTACAATGGCGAAGTGTGCCTCGGCGGCGGCATTATCGAACAACGATTGCCTCTGCCGGTATAATTACTTACACATTTGATACAAGGAAGCAGTGAACGTGGCAAAGAATTATTATGACATCACCCTCGCCCTGGCAGGCATTTGTCAGTCGGCACGCCTGGTGCAGGAACTGGCGCACCAGGGGCATTGTGATGCCGATGCATTACACGTTTCACTGAACAGTGTCATCGACATGAATCCCAGCTCTACGCTGGGCGTGTTTGGCGGCAGCGAAGCCAACCTGCGTCTTGGCCTAGAAACGCTGCTTGGCGTGCTGAACGCCAGTAGTCGTCAGGGACTGAACGCGGAACTCACCCGCTATACGCTAAGCCTGATGGTGCTGGAGCGTAAGCTGTCAGCGGCCAAGGGCGCTATGGACACGCTGGGAGACCGTATTAGCGGCTTGCAGCGCCAGCTGGACCATTTTGATTTGCAGTCAGAAACGTTGATGAGTGCGATGGCTGGCATTTATGTTGACGTCATCAGCCCACTCGGCCCGCGTATTCAGGTCACGGGTTCTCCGGCCATCCTTCAGAGCCCACAAGTACAGGCTAAAGTACGCGCTTCGCTGCTGGCTGGCATCCGTGCTGCCGTGCTCTGGCATCAGGTTGGTGGAGGCCGTCTGCAACTCATGTTTTCTCGTAATCGCCTGACGACTCAGGCAAAACAAATTCTTGCTCATTTAACCCCGGAGTTGTGATCTATGGAATTATCCTCACTGACCGCCGTTTCCCCTGTCGATGGACGCTACGGCGATAAAGTCAGCGCGCTGCGCGGGATTTTCAGCGAATACGGTTTGCTGAAATTCCGTGTACAGGTTGAAGTACGCTGGCTGCAAAAACTGGCCGCGCACGCAGCGATCAAGGAAGTTCCTGCTTTTGCTGCCGACGCAATCGGTTTCCTTGATGCGATCGTCGCTAACTTCAATGAAGAAGATGCTGCGCGCATCAAAACCATTGAGCGTACGACCAACCATGATGTGAAGGCAGTTGAGTATTTCCTGAAAGAGAAAGTGGCGGATATCCCGGAACTGCATGCTGTTTCCGAATTTATCCACTTTGCGTGTACCTCAGAAGACATCAACAACCTGTCTCACGCGCTGATGCTGAAAACCGCACGCGACGAAGTGGTTCTGCCGTACTGGCGTAAGCTTATCGACGCGGTGAAAGATCTGTCTGTACAGTATCGCGATATTCCTCTGCTCTCCCGTACCCACGGTCAGCCAGCCACCCCGTCTACGCTAGGCAAAGAAATGGCTAACGTGGCTTACCGTATGGAGCGTCAGTATCGTCAGCTCAACCAGGTTGAAATTCTTGGTAAGATCAATGGTGCAGTCGGTAACTATAATGCCCACATCGCTGCTTACCCGGAAGTTGAATGGCATCAGTTCAGCGAAGAGTTTGTCACCTCGCTGGGCATCCAGTGGAACCCGTACACCACGCAGATTGAGCCGCACGACTACATTGCCGAGCTGTTTGACTGCATCGCCCGTTTCAACACTATCCTGATCGACTTTGACCGCGATGTCTGGGGTTACGTGGCGCTGAACCATTTCAAACAGAAAACCATCGCGGGTGAAATCGGCTCTTCCACCATGCCGCACAAAGTTAACCCCATCGATTTCGAAAACTCCGAGGGTAACCTGGGTCTGTCTAACGCGGTACTGCAGCATCTGGCAAGCAAACTGCCGGTCTCCCGCTGGCAGCGTGACCTGACTGACTCTACCGTTCTGCGTAACCTGGGCGTAGGTATTGGCTATGCGCTGATCGCCTATCAGTCCACGCTGAAAGGCGTGAGCAAACTGGAAGTGAACCGCGATCATCTGCTGGATGAACTGGACCATAACTGGGAAGTTCTGGCAGAGCCGATTCAGACCGTGATGCGTCGCTACGGTATTGAAAAGCCGTACGAGAAGCTGAAAGAACTGACCCGCGGTAAGCGCGTTGACGCCGAAGGTATGAAGCAGTTTATCGACGGTCTTGCGCTGCCGGAAGAAGAGAAAACTCGCCTGAAAGCAATGACGCCTGCCAATTATATTGGTCGCGCCATCACAATGGTTGATGAACTGAAGTAATCTGTTTGATGCCGGAGCGCGCTTGCGCCTGTTCCGGCCTTCCGTTCATATCGTAGTAAGCCGGAAAGCATCAGCGTTTCCGGCTTTTTTATTGCCTGCGAGATTATCCCTTCCCCCGGTTTATTAAATGTTTATCCCCACAGCCACATAATCAGCGTTAGACTATAAAATTGATTATGTAAATTCAGTAAATACAGTTAATTACCATAAAATCAATCAGTTAATAAAAAATCGTCTTGGACAATTGCGGGCAATATGAGTCATTTCATCGCCCCCGATCATGGCCCAAACTGATTTTTGCCCCCCAAATTTGCCCCAAAAAAAGTAAAAATGGGTAGTGGTCTATCGGACATTTGGCAACCTTGAGAAGCTAAAAGCCATAATGGAATATTGGTGGTGTGGAGCTTCAAATCCTATCGTTCTAGTCAATATCATATGCTTTCAGTCTGACAGTTGGCTGAAGGTTTCTATGTGTGGACGCTTTTCACAGTCAATGACACGCGAGGACTATCTCGCCCTGCTCGCTGAAGAAGCTGAACGTGATATCCCATATGACCCGGTACCGATCGGGCGATTCAACGTGGCGCCAGGCACCAAAGTTCTGCTGCTGAGCGAACGTGACGAGAAACTTCATCTTGATCCAGTTATCTGGGGATACGCCCCCGGATGGTGGGATAAATCACCGCTAATTAATGCACGCTCTGAAACTGCTGCTACCAGCAGAATGTTTAAACCACTCTGGCATTTCCGGCAGCTATCTTCATCGCTTAAGGTCATCATATATTCATGTCAGCAATTGAATACTCTTAGTCAAAACAGTAACGTGGTTGGAATTGGAGTACTTAACACCTTGCACTGATTCTAATAAACCTATGAATATTTCTTTGTCACATTGTAAAAATGGTTAATGTAATTTTATAAAATTTGACGCAGCATTAACACATGAAAAAAGTAAAGCACCTCACAATACCTCAATAAATAATTGCATCTCTTACTATATTTA
>NZ_MVFY01000021.1 GCF_002042885.1 Citrobacter portucalensis | reverse complement strand
TTCCATAAATAATATATGGTTAATATATAGGAGGAGAAATAATGAATAAATTCAGACTCTCCCGTCGGTATCACTTTATGCTTACGGATACCGACGAGGTAACAACCGTTATTATTTCTCAGGCAATTTAATATCTTTAAACATGGCTTCAATATCATCGTTGGAACGCAGTGCCACCGCCGTGTCCACCACATCACGCGTCAGATGCGGCGCGAAACGTTGAATGAAATCATACATGTAACTACGTAAGAAGGTGCTGCGACGAAAACCAATTTTGGTGGTGCTATGGCTGAAGATATCGTGCGCATCCACACGTACCAGGTCAGGATCGGAAACAGGATCAACCGCCATACTGGCAATTACACCCACGCCGAGACCCAGACGGACATAGGTTTTAATAACATCGGCATCGGTCGCGGTAAAAACAATACGCGGCTCCAGACCCGCACGGTTAAACGCGGTATCCAGCTCCGAACGCCCGGTAAATCCAAAGGTGTAGGTCACCAGTGGATACTGTGCCAGTTCCTCAATAGAAACCGAAGATTTTCCCGCCAGCGGATGATCCGGCGTGACGACAATCGAACGGTTCCAGTGGTAGCAAGGTAACATCACCAGATCGTCATACAGATGCAGGGCTTCCGTCGCGATGGCAAAATCCGCATTCCCTTTCGAGACGGCTTCGGCAATTTGCGTCGGCGATCCCTGATGCATATGCAATGAAACACGAGGATATCGCTCAATAAAACCTTTAATCACGTTCGGCAAAGCGTAACGTGCCTGGGTGTGCGTGGTGGCAATATACAGCGAGCCTTTATCCGGCCAGGTATGTTCGCCAGCAACGGACTTAATAGCATCTACCTTAGACAGTACTTCGCGCGCAATACGGATAACTTCCTGCCCCGCTGGCGTAACCTGGGTCAGATGCTTACCGCTACGGGCGAAAATCTGGATGCCAAGTTCATCTTCCAGCATACGAACTTGCTTACTGATACCGGGCTGAGAGGTATAAAGCCCTTCCGCCGTTGAGGAGACATTAAGGTTGTGGTTCACCACCTCAACAATGTAGCGAAGCTGCTGTAATTTCATGTTATGCCATCCCGATTCGCGCCATCAAATCATCGTTTCAGTGCAGGCTCGTGGGCGCTGCTAATACGATTTAATAATAAAAAGTCTGTTAACTATAACCACTATATCATTTATATGTACGCTGTATAGGTATGACAAAAAATAATATGCCAGAAACAAAAAGGGCCGCTTACGCGACCCTTTGAGGAGAAATTCAGCCGAAACGCTGTTATTTCTTCCCTTCTACCCATTTACCGTCAACGAAGAACGCGGACCAGCCTGTCGCCTTACCGTCTTTCTCAGCGGCAACGTATTGCTGCTTGGTTTTACGGCTGAAACGAACCATAGACTTGTTACCATCCGGGTCTGTTTGCGGCGCATCTGCCAGATAACGCAGTTTTTCCGGCAGGCGATCGCGGAAGCGGTACAACTCTTCCACCAACGGCGCACGAGTCTCACGTGATTTCGGGAACGTATTGGCCGCCAGGAAGATACCTGCAGCACCATCACGTAACACGAAATACGCGTCAGATTTTTCACACGGCAGTTCCGGCAGCGGAACCGGATCTTCTTTCGGCGGAGCAACTTCACCGTTACGCAGGATCTTACGGGTGTTTTTACACTCGTCGTTAGTACACGCCATGTACTTGCCGAAACGTCCCATTTTCAGGTGCATTTCAGAACCACATTTTTCGCACTCTACGATAGGACCGTCATAACCCTTGATACGGAATTCACCCTCTTCGATCTCGTAGCCGTCGCAGGTTGGGTTATTACCACACACATGCAATTTGCGCTTAGGATCGATGAGATAACTGTCCATTGCCGTACCGCACTTCTGGCAGCGGCGTTTGGCGCGCAATGCGTTCGTTTCCGCGTCATCGCCTTCCAGCACGTTCAATACTTCGTTTTCCGGCACCAGGTTAATGGTGGTTTTGCAACGCTCTTTCGGGGAAAGTGCGTAGCCGGAGCAACCAAGGAAAACGCCGGTACTGGCGGTACGAATACCCATCTTGCGTCCGCAGGTCGGGCAATCAATGCTGGTCAGCACCATCTGGTTCGGACGCATACCGCCTTCTTCAGGATCTTTCTCGGCTTTATCTAACTGCTGAGTAAAATCAGTGAAGAAGTTGTCGAGTACGCCCTTCCATTCGGCTTCGTGATTCGCCACCTGGTCGAGGCTGTCTTCCATCTGCGCGGTAAAATCGTAGTTCATCAGTTCGCGGAAGTTTTCTTCCAGACGATCGGTGACGATTTCACCCATTTTTTCAGCGTAGAAACGACGGTTTTCAACGCGAACATAACCGCGATCCTGAATCGTAGAAATGATCGACGCATAGGTGGATGGACGACCAATGCCACGCTTTTCAAGCTCTTTAACCAGCGAAGCTTCACTGAAGCGCGCAGGCGGCTTGGTGAAATGCTGCGCAGGTGTCAGCTCGATAAGCGTCAAGGTATCGCCTTTGTCCACCGCCGGTAAGATGCGATCTTCATCGCCCTTACGCAGTGCGGGCATCACTTTGGTCCAACCATCGAAACGAAGAATACGACCACGCGCTTTCAGACGGAAATCACCCGCACCCACGGTCAGGGTGGTAGAGTCATATTTCGCTGGCGTCATCTGACAAGCTACAAACTGGCGCCAGATCAGCTGATACAGTTTTTGCGCATCGGCTTCCATATCTTTCAGCGATTCCGCCAGTACAGCGACATCGGAAGGACGGATAGCTTCGTGTGCTTCCTGCGAGTTCTCTTTGCTGGCGTACTGGTTCGCGCTCTCCGGCAAATATTTTTTGCCAAAATTATCACTGATGTAATCGCGAACCATGGTGACAGCATCCTGGCTCAGATTGGTTGAGTCAGTACGCATGTAAGTGATGTAACCCGCTTCATACAAGCGCTGCGCCATCATCATGGTTTTCTTCACACCAAAGCCCAGACGCGTGCTCGCAGCCTGCTGTAGCGTGGAGGTAATGAACGGAGCACTCGGCTTGCTGCTGGTCGGTTTATCTTCACGTTCCAGGACGCTATAGCGCGCTTTTTCCAACAGGCTAACCGCGGCAAGCGTTTGTTCCCGATTTACGGGACGGAACGGTTTATCATTTTGATGCGTCACCTCAAGCGGCAACGCGTCGCCGCCCGGCGTGGTCGTGTTAGCATCAATTTCCCAGAACTCTTCTGGAACAAATGCTTTGATTTCGCGTTCACGCTCAACCACCAGACGCACAGCCACAGACTGTACGCGACCGGCAGACAGACCACGCGCAATTTTTTTCCACAGCAGTGGCGACACCATATAGCCCACAACACGGTCCATAAAGCGGCGCGCCTGTTGCGCATTAACACGATCGATGTTCAACTCGCCCGGTTTTTCAAACGCCTGGCGAATAGCATTTTTGGTAATTTCGTTAAACACCACGCGGCTGTAGCGGGTGTCGTCGCCACCGATGACTTCCCGCAGGTGCCATGCAATGGCTTCCCCTTCGCGGTCAAGGTCGGTTGCGAGATAGATGTGGTCGGCTTTTTCAGCCAGTTGCTTCAGTTCAGAAACAACTTTCTCTTTACCAGGCAGCACTTCATAGCGCGCATCCCAGTTGTGCCACGGGTCAACACCCATACGGTTGACGAGAGCGCCACGTTCATCCTTTTTGGGCTTTTTAGCCGTTTTGGTGGAGGTTGAGTCGGCGCTCTTTTTAGTTGCTGAGCCACTGGTCGGCAAATCACGGATATGACCGACGCTGGATTTCACCACGTAGTCATTACCCAGATACTTGTTGATCGTTTTGGCTTTTGCCGGGGACTCAACGATGACAAGAGCTTTACCCATATTCACCTTTACCTAATTTGATTCTTCCAGAATGCGTCGCACGTTGATTCACCTTCCACTGGCGACGAGACATCGATATGGTCTCTGCGTCGGCGGATATCAACCCCTTAAACTGTTTTGCGCTTGTAATGTAACTCTCATGTAACTGAGTTAACAGGCTTTTTTTCTCACAAACGCTCTAGCACGACGAAGTATTGGTCGAATGTCAAGCAAATCTGTTGCCAGATTGACGAAAGCGTCACACTGTACCTGATAAAATGCGTTACGCAACTTTATTAGCATGCAAAAACAAATCTCGCCAGTTGTAACACTGTCGTAAAACCTTCATTTATGTCAGGGAATATTTGCCCATAAGGCGGGCTCAGCGTAGACTAATGTCCTTGTTTAAGGAGTAAATCATGCATAAAGACACTCAACCCATCGATCGCGAAACACTGCTGATTGAAGCCAACAAAATCATTCGTGAGCATGAGGACACGCTGGCGGGGATTGTCGCCACCGGCGTTACGCAGCGAAACGGCGTGCTGGTTTTCAGCGGAGATTACTTTTTAGACGAGCAAGGGCTACCAACGCCCAAAAGTACGGCTGTGTTTAATATGTTTAAACACCTGGCGCACGTACTTTCTGAAAAGTATCACTTGATCGATTAACTCGAGAAATAATTTGCCGGATGGCGGCAACACCTTATCCAGCCAACATTGATGCCTATTTGTAGGCCGGATAGGATATGTAAGCATCGCTATCCGGCAATGACAATTTTACATCAGTGGCTTCTGCCCCCGCTGCCACCAGCGCATCAGCAAACGATCGGCGCTCTCCGCCGCACTACCGGTAAAACGATCCATCAGCTTTTTACGCTGCAGATAGCGAACGTTCAACACTTCACGACCTTCCATCAGCCCGAGGATCACCTCATCGCTGGTGTTGATCTCATCCACCAGCCCATTTGCCAGCGCCTGTTGACCAAACCAGTGTTCACCCGTGGCAACCTGCTCAATGTCCAGAGTCGGGCGCATACGATGGACAAAATCTTTAAACAAATGATGTGTTTCGTTCAAATCTTCACGGAATTTCTGCCGCCCTTCTTCCGTGTTCTCGCCAAGCAGCGTCAGCGTACGCTTGTACTGTCCGGCGGTGTGCAGTTCGATATCAATATCTTTCCCTTTCAGGAAGCGGTTAAAGTTCGGGATCTGCGCCACCACGCCAATTGAGCCGACGATAGCAAACGGCGCCGAAACAATTTTATCTGCCACGCAGGCCATCATATATCCGCCGCTCGCAGCGACTTTATCTACCGTGACGGTCAGTGGGATCTGCTTATCGCGCAGGCGTTGTAACTGGGACGCAGCCAGGCCATAACCATGTACCACACCGCCCGGGCTTTCCAGACGAACCACCACCTGATCCTGAGGTTTAACAACCGCCAGCACCGCCGTCACCTCTTCGCGTAATGCGCTGACCTCGTGGGCATCCATACTGCCTTTAAAATCAAGCACCCATACACGGGGTTTATCTGATGACGTACTGTCACCCAGTTTCGCTTTTGCCTTGGCGGCCTTCGCCTCCAGCTTCTGTTTCTTTTTCTGCGCCTTATGCCAGAATTTTTGCTGATGCCCATCCAATAAGGCCAGCGACAGGTCTTCCTTCATCTCTTTATATTGATCGCTGAGGTTAATAACCCGCAATTCCCCACGCTGACGTTTGCGTTGTGTCGCGTTTACGATCAGCATCACCACCACTGCAATAGCCACCACGACAGTGACAATTTTTGCCAAAAACAACCCATATTCAGACAACAATTCCACGAGACCCACCTTGGTTAAACAACGCGACTTCCGCTCAGTGTACAACAGGCGTGTCACCTCGTCTTGCTTCATACATCCAGTGCTGAATCAGTAAAAAGCATGACAAAGCGTTCATTTTGCGGTGTTATTGCCTTTGGCTGATTGAAAAAGAACAGGGTTTAAGGCATAAAGCCCAAAAGTTATTGCGAACGAGATGGCCAGGGCGTCGCCGAGGAGTAGCCGTGCATTACCAACCTAAACAAGACCTTTTACAGGGCCGCATTATTCTTGTCACCGGTGCCAGCGATGGTATCGGACGCGAAGCCGCGCAGACCTATGCACGCTATGGCGCGACCGTTATCCTGCTTGGGCGTAACGAAGAAAAACTGCGTCAGGTTGCCCGCACTATCGCCGATGAAAACGGAACACAACCACAGTGGTTTACACTGGATTTACTGACCTGTACCTCTGAAGAATGTCACCAGCTTGCGCAGCGCATTGCCGCACATTTCTCACGTCTGGATGGCGTACTGCATAACGCCGGATTACTCGGCGATATTTGCCCAATGAGTGAACAAAACCCGCAGGTCTGGCAGGATGTGATGCAGGTAAATGTGAATGCCACTTTTATGCTGACTCAGGCATTGCTGCCGTTGTTACTCAAATCCGATGCCGGATCGCTGGTCTTTACCTCTTCCAGCGTCGGCCGCCAGGGACGCGCCAATTGGGGGGCGTATGCCACCTCAAAATTTGCTACCGAAGGGATGATGCAGGTTCTGGCTGATGAGTATCAAAACCGTCATCTGCGCGTAAACTGTATCAATCCTGGTGGAACACGAACTGGCATGCGAGCCAGCGCATTCCCCACGGAAGATCCACAAAAATTGAAAACTCCCGCCGATATTATGCCGCTCTACCTGTGGCTGATGGGCGATGACAGCCGCCGTAAAACCGGTATGACTTTTGACGCCCAGCCGGGCCGTAAACCAGGAATTGCCCAATGAGTGAAGAACGCTATCAGCAACGTCAACAGCGCGTAAAAGATCGGGTTGACGCACGCGTTGCCGCCGCTACGGACGAGCGCGGGATCATCATCGTATTCACCGGAAATGGTAAGGGTAAAACTACCGCCGCATTCGGTACCGCCACGCGCGCGGTGGGCCACGGTAAAAAAGTCGGCGTCGTACAATTTATTAAAGGTACGTGGCCAAACGGAGAACGTAACTTACTTGAACCCCACGGCGTAGAGTTTCAGGTTATGGCGACAGGATTTACCTGGGAAACGCAAAACCGTGAGTCCGACACCGCGGCCTGTATGGCCGTGTGGGAACATGGCAAGCGGATGCTGGCCGACGATGAACTGGATATGGTGGTGCTGGACGAGCTGACCTATATGGTGGCATACGACTATCTGCCGCTTGAAGAGGTCATCACTGCCCTAAACGCGCGCCCTGCCCATCAAACGGTGATTATCACCGGCCGTGGATGTCATCGCGATATTCTGGAGTTAGCGGATACGGTCAGCGAGTTGCGCCCGGTCAAGCATGCGTTTGAAGCGGGCGTAAAGGCCCAGATAGGGATCGATTACTGACAGTAGGCCGGATAAGGCGCTTGCGCCGCATCCGGCTCCACGCTAACGCCTGATGGCGCTTTGCTTATCAGGCCTGGTCATAATTAACCGTTGTTGCTACGACCACCCGGACGACGGCTGCTACCGACCTGTGAGTGGCGCTTCACCGCACGACGGATCTGATTTGCCTTCATGCGACGACGATCTTTCTCGACGGCAACTTTAGAGGTCGTTTCCGGCTTCAGCTCCACCAGTTCACGCAGATAGTTGGTCTGCGCGAGGTCAAGCTCGGTCCAGCCACCACGCGGCAGGCCTTTCGGCAGCGGGATATCACCGTAACGAACACGAATAAGACGGCTTACCTGTACACCTACAGCTTCCCACAGGCGACGGACTTCACGGTTACGCCCTTCGGTCAGCGTGACGTTATACCACTGGTTGATCCCTTCACCACCGCTGAATTTGATCGTTTTAAATGCCGCCGGACCATCTTCCAGCTGTACGCCACGACTCAGATCGCGCAGTTTGGCATCATCAACCTGACCAAACACACGTACCGCATATTCACGTTCAACTTCACGGCTTGGGTGCATCAGACGGTTAGCCAGTTCACCATCGGTGGTAAACAGCAGTAAACCGCAGGTATTCACGTCCAGACGCCCTACGGCAATCCAGCGCGCATCACGCAGTTTTGGCAAACGATCGAACACGGTCGGACGACCTTCCGGGTCGTTACGGGTACACAGTTCACCTTCTGGCTTGTAATAGGCCAGAACGCGGCAGATTTGCTCCGCAGACTCTTTAACCGAAATCAGATGACCGTCGATACGGATTTTCAGACCCGGAGTGACTTCAACGCGATCGCCGAGCGTGGCAATTTTGCCATCAACGCTCACGCGCCCCGCGGCAATAATAGATTCGATTTCACGGCGAGAACCGTGGCCAGCGCGCGCCAGCACTTTTTGTAACTTTTCGCTCATAGAGCTTCCTTTAGATGTCGCCTTCACAGGCGTCGAACAGGAGAATCAACGGCGCCAGTCAGCGCCATTTTAAGGCCGCGTAGTATAGCGGTTCGCGCCCTTATAAGAAAGGTTTAACGTCGCCGACGCCTTCACGCAACACCACCGGAGAATCGTCGGTTAAATCGATGACCGTGGTCGGCTGCTGGCCGAGATAGCCACCGTGGATAATCAAATCCACCAGTTTTTCCAGACGGTCTTTAATCTCTTCTGGGTCTGACTCAGTAAATTCACTGCCCGGCAGCATCAGCGATGTAGATAGCATCGGCTCGCCCAGTGCTTCCAGCAGCGCCAGCGCAATCGGATTCGATGGCACACGCAGGCCGATGGTCTTACGTTTTTCCTGCAACAAACGGCGCGGAACTTCTTTCGTCCCTTTCAGGATGAAGGTGTAGTTACCCGGCGTGTTGTTTTTAATTAAACGGAATGCCACGTTGTCGACAAACGAATAGGTCGACAGTTCGGACAGGTCACGACACATCAGCGTAAAGTTGTGTCCGTCCGGCAGGTGACGGATGCGGCAAATGCGCTCCATGGCGCCTTTATCTTCAATTTTGCAGCCCAACGCATAACCGGAATCGGTTGGATAGACGATCACCCCACCTTTACGCACGATTTCAACGGCCTGATTGATCAGTCGCTGCTGCGGGTTTTCGGGATGAATATAAAAAAACTGACTCATACTTTCCTCTCTGTGATCTCGGGCTGCTCCCAAAGTTGCCAGACGCCTTCTACGCCTGCGGGCAACCAAAGTTTACGGCCCAACTCAATCCATGGGCAGGGTAGATGAAAATCAGACCCTTGCGATGCCCACAGTTGATGCGAACGCGCAAGCGTCGCCAGATGGGTGCGTTCATTGGGAGACTGCTGGCACTGTGCTACTTCCATCGCGTCGCCGCGGTGTTCAGCAAAATGCGCAACCAGTCTTTTCAGCCACTTAGCGCTAAGATCGTACCGCCCAGGATGAGCCAGAACAGCCTTACCGCCAGAATGATGAATGACATCAATAGCTTGTTCTATTGTACACCACTGTGGCGGAACGTAACCGGTTTTCCCACGGGCAAGATATTTTTTAAAGACATCCGCCATGGTTGTGGCTTTTCCACATTCCATCAGGAAACGCGCAAAATGGCCCCGCGTAACCGCCCCGCCATCGGCCAGGCGTAACGCCCCTTCCCAAGCGCCGGGGATATGCGCTTTGTCGAGTCGTTCTGCAATCAGGCGTGCACGCTGCTGACGACGTTCCGTTTGTTGCGCCAGAAACTCACACATCATGGGATGGGCGATATCAATGTTCAGACCCACTATATGGATCTCATGGTTTTCCCAGACCGTTGATATCTCGACGCCAGGGATCAAATTTAAGGCTAAACCTGAACGTGAAATTTCTTCTCTTGCCGCCGCAATGCCGGCCGTGGTGTCATGATCGGTGATCGCCAGTGTACCGACTCGCATCTCTACCGCACGGTGTACTAAGGCTTCTGGCGTTAACCGCCCATCGGAGGCTGTAGTATGACTGTGCAGGTCATAAATCACTGCGTAATTCGTGTCGCTCAAGGCGGCTCCCGTTTCAATAAATGTCGTATCACGCCCATCATAGCGGTTTCGACAAATATACTGAAATCAGGTGTTGACTTTATTCCACCGAACTAGTTAACTAGTACGCAAGTTCACATGAAGAAGGTATCTGAGATGAAAGCAACATTTGTTCTGCACGGTTGGTGGCGCACTTCCTGATTTCGGGCAGTGTCTTACGTCTGCAATATGCAACCAGATACCCGGCCCGCCAAATGAGCGGGCTTTTTTTTGAACAAAATTAATGAGAATAACGATGCAAACTCAAAAACCGACACTCGAACTGCTTGCCTGCGATGCCGCCTACCGTGAGAATCCGACGGCGCTGTTTCATCAAGTGTGTGGCGCACGTCCAGCAACACTGCTGCTGGAATCTGCAGATATCGACAGCAAAGACGATCTGAAGAGCCTGCTGCTGGTCGACAGCGCATTACGCATTACTGCTCTCGGTGACACTGTCACTATTCAGGCATTGTCCGCAAACGGCGCATCGCTGCTGTCGCTGCTGGATGTTGCCCTGCCCGCTGGCGTTGAGAACGAACAACAGCCGAATGGTCGTCATCTGCGATTCCCTGCCGTCAGCCCACTGCTCGATGAAGACGCCCGCTTATGCTCCCTGTCCGTATTTGATGCATTCCGTTTATTGCAGGAGCTGGTTAATGTTCCAGCGCAAGAACGTGAAGCAATGTTCTTCGGCGGTCTGTTTTCTTACGATCTGGTTGCGGGTTTTGAAGAGTTGCCACAGCTTGAAGCGGGCAACCGTTGCCCTGACTACTGCTTCTATCTGGCAGAAACGCTGATGGTTATCGACCACCAGAAAAAAAGCACCCGTATTCAGGCCAGTATTTTTACCCCCAATGATGCGGAAAAACAGCGTCTTAATGCTCGTCTGGCGCAATTGAGCCAGCAGCTTACCGAGCCTGCGCCGCCGTTGCCGGTCACTGAAGTCCCGCAGATGCGCTGCGAGTGCAATCAGAGCGATGAAGAGTTTGGCGCCGTAGTTCGTGGCATGCAAAAAGCGATTCGCGCGGGCGAAATTTTCCAGGTGGTGCCATCCCGCCGTTTCTCGCTGCCCTGCCCATCTCCGCTGGCGGCCTACTATGTGCTGAAGAAAAGTAACCCCAGCCCATACATGTTTTTCATGCAAGACAACGATTTCACACTGTTTGGCGCCTCCCCGGAAAGCTCGCTGAAATACGATGCCACCAGCCGCCAGATTGAGATCTACCCGATTGCTGGTACTCGCCCGCGCGGTCGTCGTGCGGACGGTTCGCTTGATCGCGATCTCGACAGCCGTATCGAGCTGGAGATGCGTACCGACCATAAAGAGCTTTCTGAGCACCTGATGCTGGTTGACCTTGCGCGTAACGACCTGGCACGCATCTGTACGCCTGGCAGCCGCTATGTTGCTGACCTCACCAAAGTCGATCGTTACTCCTTCGTTATGCACCTGGTTTCGCGCGTGGTCGGCGAATTGCGTAGCGATCTGGATGTGCTGCACGCTTACCGCGCCTGTATGAATATGGGCACGTTAAGCGGAGCGCCAAAAGTTCGCGCCATGCAGCTTATCGCCGAGGCCGAGGGTCGTCGCCGTGGCAGCTACGGCGGTGCGGTAGGTTACTTCACGGCGCATGGCGATCTGGATACCTGTATTGTCATTCGCTCCGCCCTCGTGGAAGACGGTATTGCCACCGTACAAGCCGGTGCTGGGATTGTTCTGGATTCTGTACCGCAGTCTGAAGCCGATGAAACCCGTAATAAAGCGCGCGCGGTTCTGCGTGCTATCGCTACCGCGCACCACGCACAGGAGACCTTCTAATGGCTGACATTCTGCTGCTTGATAACATCGATTCTTTTACCTATAACCTGGCGGATCAGCTGCGTACTAATGGTCACAATGTGGTGATTTACCGCAACCATATTCCGGCCCAGACGTTGATTGACCGCTTAGCAACCATGAAAAATCCGGTGCTGATGCTTTCTCCAGGACCAGGCGCGCCAAGCGAGGCAGGTTGCATGCCGGAGCTGTTAACCCGTTTGCGCGGCAAGCTGCCAATCATCGGTATTTGTCTGGGACACCAGGCCATTGTTGAAGCCTATGGTGGATATGTGGGTCAGGCCGGAGAGATCCTTCACGGCAAAGCGTCCAGCATTGAACACGACGGTCAGGCGATGTTTGCCGGTCTGGCGAATCCGCTGCCGGTGGCACGCTATCATTCACTGGTTGGCAGCAACGTACCTGCTGGGTTGACCATTAACGCCCACTTTAACGGCATGGTGATGGCGGTACGTCACGATACCGATCGCGTCTGCGGCTTCCAGTTCCATCCGGAATCAATTCTGACCACCCAGGGCGCGCGTTTGCTGGAACAAACGCTGGCCTGGGCGCAACAGAAGCTTGAACAAACCAATACGCTGCAACCCATTCTGGAGAAACTGTATCAGGCCCAGACGCTGTCCCAGCAGGAAAGTCACCAGCTGTTTTCCGCAGTCGTTCGCGGTGAACTGAAGCCGGAACAACTGGCTGCGGCGCTGGTGAGCATGAAAATTCGTGGCGAACACCCGAATGAAATTGCCGGTGCGGCAACCGCGCTGCTGGAAAACGCCGCCCCGTTCCCGCGCCCTGATTATCTGTTCGCCGATATTGTCGGTACCGGCGGCGACGGCAGCAACAGCATCAATATTTCTACCGCCAGCGCCTTTGTTGCGGCGGCTTGCGGACTGAAAGTTGCCAAACACGGCAACCGCAGCGTCTCCAGCAAGTCTGGCTCTTCGGATCTGTTAGCGGCATTTGGCATCAATCTGGATATGAACGCTGATAAATCCCGTCAGGCGCTAGACGACCTCGGGGTGTGTTTCCTGTTTGCGCCGAAATATCACACCGGTTTTCGCCATGCCATGCCGGTACGTCAGCAGTTGAAAACCCGCACGCTGTTTAACGTGCTCGGCCCGTTGATTAACCCGGCGCATCCGCCGCTGG
Organism: Citrobacter portucalensis; assembly: GCF_002042885.1. Classification (GTDB taxonomy): domain Bacteria; phylum Pseudomonadota; class Gammaproteobacteria; order Enterobacterales; family Enterobacteriaceae; genus Citrobacter; species Citrobacter portucalensis. Next base: position 39,598 of record NZ_MVFY01000021.1, on the reverse strand, counting down.
CGCTGATCGGTGTTTACAGCCCGGAACTGGTGCTACCGATTGCTGAAACGCTGCGCGTGCTGGGATATCAACGAGCAGCCGTGGTGCACAGTGGTGGCATGGACGAAGTTTCGCTGCATGCGCCGACCATTGTGGCAGAGCTGCACGATGGGGAAATCAAGAGTTATCAACTGACGGCAGAAGACTTTGGTTTGACGCCTTACCACCAGGAACAGCTGGCTGGCGGCACGCCGGAAGAAAACCGTGACATTCTTAGTCGCTTGTTACAAGGTAAAGGTGAAGCCGCTCATGAAGCTGCTGTTGCCGCGAATGTCGCCATGTTAATGCGCCTGCACGGTGAAGAAGATTTAAAAGCCAATGCGCAAACCGTGATTAATGTACTGCGTAGCGGTGCGGCCTATGACCGCGTCACTGCACTGGCAGCAAGAGGGTAAATGATGCAAACCGTTTTAGCGAAAATTGTCGCAGACAAGGCGATTTGGGTAGAAGCCCGCAAACAGCAACAACCGCTGGCCAGCTTTCAAGATGATGTTCAGCCTGGCTCACGTGATTTCTACGATGCGCTGCAAGGTGCACGCACCGCCTTTATTCTGGAATGCAAAAAAGCATCTCCATCAAAAGGCGTGATCCGTGATGACTTCGACCCTGCACAGATTGCGAGCATCTATAAACATTATGCTTCCGCGATCTCCGTACTGACCGATGAGAAGTATTTCCAGGGGAGCTTTGATTTCCTGCCTATCGTCAGCCGCATCGCACCGCAGCCGATTCTGTGTAAGGACTTTATTATCGATCCTTACCAGATTTACCTGGCGCGTTTCTACCAGGCGGACGCCTGTTTGCTGATGCTGTCGGTGCTCGATGATGAGCAATATCGTCAACTCGCCGCCGTCGCCCACAGCCTGAAAATGGGCGTACTGACCGAAGTCAGTAACGAAGAAGAGCTGGAGCGTGCTATCGCACTGGGCGCCAAAGTCGTTGGTATCAACAACCGTGACTTACGCGATCTGTCGATTGATCTGAATCGCACCCGTCAACTGGCACCGCGACTGGGTCATGGTGTGACCGTCATCAGCGAGTCCGGCATCAATACTTACGGTCAGGTGCGCGAGCTCAGCCACTTCGCTAACGGTTTTCTGATTGGCTCCGCGCTGATGTCGCATGCTGATCTGCACGCCGCCGTGCGACGCGTACTGCTCGGCGAGAATAAAGTCTGCGGTTTAACCCGGGCTCAGGATGCAAATGCGGCATACGAAGCGGGTGCCATTTACGGCGGCTTGATTTTTGTCCCCACATCACCGCGCGCGGTCAACGTTGAACAAGCGCGAGAGGTCATGACCGGCGCGCCGCTGCAATACGTCGGGGTGTTTCGCAACTCAGATATTACCGACGTGAGCGCAACAGCGGCGGAGCTGGGACTAACTGCCGTGCAACTGCACGGTAACGAAGACCAGTCCTATGTTGACGCCCTGCGCGACTTACTGCCCGCACAGGTGCAAATCTGGAAGGCACTCAGCGTCAGCGAGACGTTGCCAGCCCGTGATTATCAGCATGTCGATAAATACGTCTTCGACAACGGCCAGGGCGGCAGCGGTCAACGCTTCGACTGGTCACTTTTAGGCGGACAATCGCTGGATAACGTTTTACTGGCTGGCGGACTCGGCGCAGATAACTGCGTTGACGCGGCAAAAACCGGCTGTGCCGGTCTCGATTTCAATTCTGGCGTAGAGTCACAGCCGGGCATCAAAGATGCACGTCTTCTGGCTTCGGTCTTTCAGACGCTGCGCGCATATTAAGGAAAAGGACATGACAACATTACTCAATCCGTACTTTGGTGAATTTGGCGGTATGTATGTGCCACAGATTCTGATGCCTGCCCTGCGCCAGCTGGAAGAAGCTTTTGTCAGCGCACAAAAGGATCCTGAATTTCAGGCGCAGTTTACAGATCTGCTGAAAAACTATGCGGGTCGCCCAACCGCACTGACCAAGTGCCAGAACATTACTCAAGGCACCAACACGACGCTGTATCTCAAGCGTGAAGACTTACTGCACGGCGGTGCGCACAAAACCAACCAGGTGCTGGGTCAGGCGTTACTGGCGAAGCGTATGGGGAAAACGGAAATCATCGCCGAAACCGGCGCGGGTCAGCACGGCGTTGCATCTGCTCTCGCCAGCGCACTGCTGGGGTTGAAATGCCGTATTTATATGGGTGCGAAAGACGTTGAACGTCAGTCGCCTAACGTTTTCCGTATGCGTTTGATGGGCGCTGAAGTTATCCCCGTTCACAGCGGTTCCGCAACGCTGAAAGATGCCTGTAACGAAGCGCTTCGCGACTGGTCTGGCAGCTACGATACCGCGCACTACATGCTCGGTACGGCGGCTGGTCCGCACCCCTTCCCGACCATTGTGCGTGAGTTCCAGCGCATGATCGGTGAAGAAACCAAGGCGCAGATTCTGGAAAAAGAAGGTCGTCTGCCGGACGCCGTTATCGCCTGCGTAGGCGGCGGTTCTAACGCCATCGGGATGTTCGCCGATTTTATTAATGAAACCAGCGTCGGTCTGATTGGCGTAGAGCCAGGCGGTCACGGGATTGAGTCTGGAGAACACGGCGCACCGTTGAAGCATGGTCGTGTCGGGATTTACTTCGGCATGAAGTCCCCAATGATGCAGACTGAAGAAGGACAGATTGAAGAGTCTTACTCTATTTCTGCAGGGCTGGATTTCCCATCGGTCGGGCCACAGCATGCATACCTGAACAGCATTGGTCGCGCCGATTATGTTTCAATCACCGATGATGAAGCACTGGAAGCCTTCAAAACGCTGTGTCTGCACGAGGGAATTATTCCGGCACTGGAGTCCTCCCATGCCCTGGCGCACGCGTTGAAAATGATGCGTGAGAATCCAGAAAAAGAGCAGTTGCTGGTGGTTAATCTCTCCGGTCGCGGCGACAAAGACATTTTCACCGTACACGATATTTTGAAAGCGCGAGGGGAAATCTGATGGAACGTTACGAAAACCTGTTTGCACAGCTGAAGGACCGCAAAGAAGGCGCTTTTGTCCCCTTCGTAACCCTGGGCGATCCGTCTGTTGAGCAGTCACTGAAAATCATTGATACGCTGATTGAAGCCGGTGCCGACGCGCTTGAGCTCGGCATTCCGTTCTCCGATCCGCTGGCAGATGGCCCAACTATTCAGGAAGCCACCCTGCGTGCGTTTGCCGCCGGCGTTACACCGTCGCAATGCTTTGAAATGCTGGTGCTGATTCGCCAGAAGCATCCGACGATTCCCATTGGGTTGCTGATGTATGCCAACCTGGTCTTCAGCAAGGGCATTGACGAGTTTTACGCCCAGTGCGAAAAAGTGGGTGTGGATTCTGTGTTAGTGGCCGATGTTCCCGTTGAAGAGTCTGCACCATTCAGAACTGCAGCGCTCCGTCACAATATTGCACCAATTTTCATCTGCCCGCCGAACGCTGATGAAGAACTGCTACGCCAGATTGCCTCTTATGGTCGTGGCTACACTTATCTGCTTTCACGTGCAGGCGTGACCGGTGCCGAAAATCGTGCGGCATTACCGCTGCATCATCTGGTTGAAAAGCTGAAACAATATGATGCTCCACCTTCTTTACAGGGCTTTGGTATTTCTGCGCCTGAACAGGTAGCCGGTGCTATTGAAGCCGGTGCTTCCGGTGCAATTTCCGGCTCGGCAATTGTGAAAATCATTGAGAAAAATGTTGCGGCACCGGAACAGATGCTGGCTGAGCTGAAAGCGTTTGTCAGCGCGATGAAAGCCGCCACCCACCAATAAGCTAAATCAACCGCCAGAAATTTCTGGCGGTTTTATCCTTCTTTCGTGTGCTTCATTCTATACATAGCGCTATCCGCATTCTGAATGGCCACATCAAGTTCACCATTCACCTCTGCAATCCCCCACGATACTGACAATGGCACGGTATGGCCATCCACCACAAACACATGGCTGGTCACCTGCCCACTAATACGTTGCGCGATTGCTATAGCGTCAGTTGCCTGCGATCGAAACAGCAGGATCATAAATTCATCCCCGCCGGTACGAATCACAATATCGTGACTGGTGCGGGTGTTTGACAGCATTCTGTTGGCGATAATTTGCAGCGCACGATCGCCTGCCGCGTGGCCCCAGGTGTCATTGACGGCCTTGAACTTATTACAGTCAAGTAGCACCACCGAGCAGTGTGATAAATCCCGACGCTTGATGATGTCGAGAATTCGGCGGTTAAAACAGCCGGTCAGAGTATCGATATAAACTTTTAGGTCGCTTTCGTTTAGCCATGACTTTAACGAGAAGCTAATGATGATGAAAAAGAACGGCGCCAGCAGGATAACAATCCCGGCATGTGCGTCGCGCGCCATAAAACGGCCTAATGAAAGCGAATAGTGCAGCGCATATTTCTCCGAAAAATTGCGCACCATAAAGCGGGATTGACCGGTACATTTACCGGATAAACAGAGACTCTCATGGTTTGTTAAATTCACCAACTCCACATTCAGCTCCGGTGGAATTTGGTTGTCAAATGCCTGGGCTAACGCTTCCTGCAATTCGGGCTTTGAATGGTCATAGACCAGATAGGCTACGATTTGGTCTGATATCTCTTTGCCAGACAGATCGTAGATATAACTAACCACGCTATAAGCTTTTTCACCGGTAATTTTATCGGTATAAAAATTCGTCGAACTAAGGGCTTTGTTTTTGACGTTTTTTTGCAGTAATCGAGTATAGAAATCGACCGGAGGATAGAAAAAGTTGGTGATATCCCGTGCCATTTCAGAATTAGAGAAACTGAAATTGCGCGAATCGGAAGCCATAAACCAGTAAAAATAATCTGAGTTTTTGGCGATAATATAACGATGTGCATCAAAACTGCCCGGGTTTAGCTCATTGACCATACCACGAATAAATTCAGCCGCTGTATACATACACAGCGCATTGTGGCTGGTTTGCTGGGCAACCATTGTCCCGGTCGCTGAATGCAGCCGCTTTGGGTCGGCGTTAATTCCCCATTCCTGATCATTCCGAGGAACAAATCGAGACATATCGCCACATTGCTCGCCATTTTTGATGTGGTGATAGCGCTCACCAATCGCATCAGCGATCAGCTCATTATCGTTAAAAATGTCCATCATGCGCGCTTGCAGGCGGTTGACACCTTCGCTGGCAGCGGCCATTCGCTGTTCATAAATAATAAACAGAAACAACGACGTAAATACCAACGTAATGAGCCCTGATACCAGCAGTGCCTGCCTGTTTCTGAGCTTATCCTGCACAATCTTCACGAGTCCACCCTGATAGTTAACAGTGTTGCCAAATCGGTTACCCGTTTATGTTGTTGCATAACAGCGTTGTACGTTGATAGAGAATGTTCGCCACCCCGAAGCAGGTAAGTTGATGCAGCCCGCAGTCGCGCGCTTAGGTTACAGTTTTATACAACAAAAGCACATATTTGTTAACATAAGCGCAAACTAATCATCACCTTCAATAGGATACCCTGCCCGTCGAATGGCCTCGCGGCAGTCGTTTACGCCTGCGGCATAGCCCGCCTCAATCTCACAAACCGGACTGGCGCTGCAATAAGGTAGTGTAACCGGAGTCGCAATAAGTTTCTCCAGCGCCTCAATTTTATCCATGCAAAGCAATAACTCACGTGCAGCACTCACGGCAAACGCTGCCGTTTGATCTTCGGAGAACGGTTCCAGAAGTGTTATTTTTTGCTGTAGCAGATGGCGGGTCAACATCATCAGCAATACCCTCAAAGTTGTTTTGCTTAAAGAGTAGCACTACATCAAAGGGAGAAAGGTAGGATGGGATTGTTTAAACGATGGGTCGAGGTAAGGATATTGTCTGAAAACGGTAACAGACAGCTCCGTGCGAATCTCTGGCGAAGATCAGAAAATTTAGTTGATGACGATGGAAAATATCCGAGTTTGTAATAATGGTGCACTCATTTTTTCCATACTGTCTGAGACTGTCAATCATTGGACTATTCTGTGCAAGAAGCGGACCACATAATCTGATGTAAAGCTTCACTGATAATGTCGGGACAGTGATGAGTGAGAAACTCACGTTGTGCTTACACCAGGATTATCTGGAATGATGGAGTTAACATCTCAATTGTTCATAGCGGCGCTGAGTGGATGCAGGATATCGCGGGGCATATTGGACGTATAACGTTTATCGCGTACCTAAGAAGTTAAGGCCAGAGATTTTAATTATTACATTTTCTTTTTTAAGATAGTGGTTTTTATCAGTTTTTTAGAATAGATATATCTGGCCAGACATTCTTCTTCATAACAACTTTATGAGTTAAAAAAATCTGCCATAATGACAGATTCTTTTAATCTATCATTAGAGATTAGCAACGTTATGATATACTTTTTGAACATCATCGTCATCTTCAAGGGCATCAACAAGCCCTGCAAAGACTTCTAAATCTTCTGGTGAAAGTTCAATTTCTGATTGAGCAATCATCTCTAATTCTGTGGTAGAGAATTCAGTAATCCCTGCGGCTTTTAAAGCTGCAATGCCTTTGTGAAGATCTGTAGATTCTGTATAAATAACGATGTTTCCTTCTTCTTCGGTTACATCACGAACATCTACTTCAGCATTAAGCAAAATTTCAAAAATGTGGTCAGGATCTGTCCCTTCAAATACAATCACTCCGGTATTGTCAAACATATAGCTGACAGAACCAGCCGCTCCGATATTCCCGCCTTTTTTATTAAAAATTGAGCGGACATTAGCAATCGTACGGTTAACATTTGAAGTCAATGTTTCAGCGATAATCAGTGAACCACTGGGACCAAAGCCTTCATAACGCCCTTGCACGAACGTTTCATCGCTGCCGCCTTTGGCTTTATCAATGGCTTTATCAATAACGTGTTTTGGAACCTGCGCTTGTTTAGCACGTTCAATAACGAATTTTAAAGATGTATTTAATTCTGGGTCTGGTTCGCCTTGTTTAGCAGCAGCATAAATTTCGACACCAAATTTTGCATATACATTAGACGTTGCACCGTCTTTAGCTGTTTTTTTAGCAACAATATTTGCCCACTTACGTCCCACTGGAATGATCTCCTCAAAAATTCATTTACATAGCCGACAGGTAAATAACCTAGCATTACATTATATCATGACGTATAAATCCTCGTCTATTAAAAATAAAAATATTATAATTTTACGACATGTTACTTTAATTTTATCAATAGTTAACATTATTGATAAATTATCCTCTGGTTCTTTTTTGTTCTTAATAAATGGTCCGCAGCAATAATGCATAAGTGAAGAGAAACAAAAGTGATATTCCAGACAAACACTTCTACTATTAAAGTTGCTGCTGCACTGCTTATAGCGAGGTTTCGACACACAAATTTTGTCAGGCCAGAGGCGCAAAATAATGGCCGTTCAAGACAACGACACGCGTGGAAAAGAATGAAAAAAAACTGGTCACTTGATGACCAGTTTTGCAGGGGTTTTGCAGAAGAACTTAAAAACGATAACCCGCAGAGAACATAAACACCCACGGATCGAGGCGTACACTGTCTCGCTGCTGGACGCCACCCATTTTATAGCTTGCGGTGGTATCGATATCCATGTACCACACCGACATGTTAATCAGCCAGTCACGGTTAATCAGATAGTCCATACCGACTTGCCCTGCTGCGCCCCAGGAATCTTTCAGGCTCAGGTCCGATAACCCCGTTTTTTTACCGTTATCGTTAAAGCCTTCATCGAAGAAGGTCGTGTAGTTCACCCCAACACCTACGTACGGACGCAGTTTACTGCTGGAGTCACCGAAGTACCACTGCGCCATTAACGTCGGCGGTAAATGATGTACGGTGGCAATATCACCCGTTGCAGCAGTGCCGATTTTATGACGGAACGGCGTAGCTGCCAGTAATTCAACACCGATATTGTCGGTTGCCATGTAGGTAAATGTCAGACCCAACTGCGTGTTATTGCTGACATCAAAGCCACCTAAACTGCCCAGCGTACCACCTGCACCTTCCGTCGGCCTGACGGTGGCAGAACCTGCACGAATAAAGAACTCTCCAGCTTCATGCGCAAATGCGTTACCAGAGAGAAGAGTTGTTAAAGCCAATGCTGCAACTGTTAATTTTTTCATGTCCGCTCCATCGTTATGGTTATAAAAGCGGAACGAATATACCCACATTGGAGTAATAAGTGATCTAACATGGATCACATTGACTTTGATAATTTAACATTTATTGATCCAGATTAAGTTAGAACTTGCATTCAAAATCCTGGTTAAATTAATTCAGATCAATTTTGATATATTTTCAATGTGCAAGTACCCCCAGCTCATTGCTGATGGGTGATGGATATCTGCGCGTGATGCGCAGATAACAAACAGCGTTTATGCACGACGCTGAAGTCATAGCCAAAAATTACTGCAGCTTTACAAAGATATGCTTTTCCATACATCGCGCGATGCTGCCACTGTAGAGTTATCCAGGGTACAATTGCCCGCAAATGAACACCTGCAAAACTCAAGGAGAGTGCATGTCTATCACGGCGAAATCCGTTTACCGTGACACGGGAAACTTTTTCCGTAATCAATTCATTACCATCTTGCTGGTATCGTTGTTGTGCGCGTTTATCACAGTGGTGTTAGGGCATGCCTTTTCCCCCACTGACGCACAAATTGCGCAACTCAGTGAAGGCGATCAGTTAACCAGCAGCGTGGGGCTGTTCGATCTGGTGCAAAACATGACCCCGGAGCAACAGCAAATTTTGCTACGCGCTTCCGCGGCGTCGACGTTTTCCGGTCTGATTGGTAATGCCATCCTCGCCGGGGGGGTCATCCTGATGATTCAGCTGATTTCAGCAGGTCATCGGGTCAGTGCGTTACGTGCTATCGGCGCCAGTGCGCCAGTGTTGCCGAAGCTGTTTATTCTGATTTTTTTGACTACTCTGCTAGTGCAAATCGGTATTATGCTGGTTGTTGTTCCCGGTATTCTGCTGGCGATCCTGCTGGCACTCGCACCGGTGATGTTGGTACAGGACAAAATGGGTGTCTTTGCCGCGATGCGCAACAGTATGCGTCTGGCGTGGTCCAATATGCGACTGGTTGCGCCGGCAGTGATCGGTTGGTTGCTGGCAAAAACGCTGCTGTTGCTTTTTGCGCCAAGTTTTGCAGTACTTACGCCGAATGTAGGCGCGGTATTGGCGAATACGCTGAGCAATATGATCTCCGCCGTGTTGCTGATCTATTTGTTCCGCCTGTACATGCTGATTCGCCAATAAACCCTGAACGCATTCCGGGCTTGTTCCCGGTGCTTTTGATGACGGAATCGAAGAATGAAGCAGTTTCTTGATTTTTTACCGCTGGTTGTCTTTTTTGCTTTTTATAAGCTTTACGACATCTATGCGGCGACCTCGGCGCTGATTGTCGCGACGGCTGTAGTGTTGATTTACAGCTGGGTTCGCTATCGCAAGGTCGAGAAGATGGCGTTAATCACCTTTGTCCTGGTGGCCGTATTTGGTGGCCTGACTATTTTTTTCCACAACGATGAATTCATTAAGTGGAAAGTAACGGTGATTTACGGGCTGTTTGCTGGTGCTCTGCTGGTTAGCCAGTGGGTGATGAAAAAGCCGCTGATTCAACGCATGTTAGGTAAAGAGCTGACCCTACCGCAGTCAGTGTGGTCGAAACTTAATTTAGCATGGGCCGTATTTTTCATCCTGTGTGGTCTGGCGAATATCTATATTGCATTTTGGCTACCGCAGAACATTTGGGTCAACTTCAAGGTGTTCGGTCTGACCGCCCTGACTTTATTCTTTACGCTGCTGAGTGGGGTCTATATTTACCGTCATCTGCCGCAAGAAGATAAATCATAATTCATGCTCGCCAGATCTGCGGATCTGGCGAATTTTTATCCCCTCGCGTCCATTGTGCTGACAACCTGACTTACATCTGCTCCGCACGCCGCATCCCCTCTGTTCTCAACGCACAAATTCTAGTAGCATCGCGCCTGTAATCTTTCTCTATAGTCGGTTCTACAATGACAACAACGAATAACACTCCCCAGGGCGAACTGGTTTTACGCACTCTGGCCATGCCTGCCGATACCAACGCAAACGGTGATATTTTTGGCGGCTGGCTGATGTCACAAATGGATATAGGTGGCGCGATTCAGGCCAAAGAGATCGCACATGGTCGTGTGGTAACGGTGCGGGTAGAAGGAATGAGCTTTTTGCGCCCGGTCGCCGTAGGTGATGTAGTGTGTTGCTATGCGCGCTGTGTGAAACGCGGGACAACCTCGATCAGCATCAATATTGAAGTTTGGGTGAAGAAAGTTGCTTCTGAACCAATTGGACAGCGCTATAAGGCTACCGAAGCTCTGTTTATCTACGTTGCTGTTGATAAAGACGGGAAACCACGTCCAATTCCCACGTTGGTCTGATAGCACACGTCAGTACTGCTATCCGGCAATCATCACTCTTGATCATTGCCGGACGGCCTGATGCTTACTCGATCTGCGTTGTGCCGTTTAATTTGAAAACAATATTCACCACAAGTCCGGAACCGGGTTTACCTGCTTCATAACGCCATCTACGCATCGCGTTTTTCACTTCACGTTCAAACATATTGGCAGGCTGTGCCGACAGGATCTCCACATTTTCAACCCGGCCATCCGGCGTTACGTTAAATTTGACCTTTACCCGGCCTTCAATGCGCAGCGCCTGAGCTCGCGCCGGATACTGAGGCTGATTACGGCTTAAAGCGCGTGGACCCGATGGCGCACTGACCACCGGTTTGCTGGTAGTTGCCGGCGCGGTATTGGTCATTGTGCGAGTAGGTGCCGTATTTTCCAGTGGGGAGGCCGGGCGCGGTTCTGCTGGTTTAACATCGCGTTTCGGTTGCTCTTCCACCTTTTTAACCGGTTTTGGCTTCGGTTTAGGCTTGGGCTTCGGTTTTTCAATCACCACCGGCGCCTCTTTTGGTGGCTCTGGAATCGGTTCAGGTTCCGGTTCAGGCTCGACAACGGGTTCCGGCGGCGGCTGAACGGCCTGAGGCGGTTCGAGATCGGCAGGCGCGACCATCGTGACAGAGATCGGCTGCGCTGGCGCAGGTAGTTCAATAACCTGATGTACCGAGGTATACAGCAAACCAGCCACTACGGCACCATGAATGCCGACAGACAGTAACGTTGGCCAGGGAAAGCGACGAGGTAAATCAAGGGTCATTGAAGTCATAATCGTTTCAGTAAAAAAACCAGGCCCTGATTTTAAATGCAAATAGCAATCATATTCAATAAGCCCGTGGTGCTAACTGACATTTAAAACGCGATTTTATGATAAAAAACCACTTTCAGAGTATGGCCTTAACATATCAGTTATCTTTCCGTTGCAGTTGTTAGGCCTTTCCAATAACGTTATTAACGACTTTTACCGTTCAAGGAGCTCTACCCGTGCTGTATGTTATTTACGCTCAAGATATCGCAGACTCTCTCGAAAAACGTCTTTCCGTGCGCCCTGCTCATCTGGCTCGCCTGCAACTCCTTCATGACGAAGGTCGTTTGCTCACGGCGGGCCCCATGCCAGCGGTCGACAGTAACGATCCCGGTGCGGCGGGTTTTACCGGCTCGACGGTGATTGCCGAATTTGAATCTTTGGAGGCGGCACAGGCGTGGGCAGATGCCGATCCGTATGTTGCGGCGGGCGTTTATGCGCAGGTTTCAGTAAAACCTTACAAGAAAGTATTTTAAAAAACAGAACAAACGCAGACATTGGGCACCGCCAGCGGTGCCCTTTTAGATCAGATACTGTGGATTGCAAACAGCAACGAGTTGCGTTGATGGTTGAGAATGCACTTTCTGATAGTGTGGATACGCATATTACGACGCGATTGTCCTTCAAGCCAACGTGCTTTACGGCGGCTAGCCTGACGCAGCATCCGCCAGCGTCCCACTTCCGTTCTACTACGCTTCATGTTAACTACTCTTCCAGTCACTGAGCGGCCATTATAACGCCAGACCGAATGCAGGCCAGTGGTTTTCCCGTGTTTTTATTTGCCAGATTAATCCTGATGCGTAAACTCTTAACAATACGCTTTCAAAAGGATTTTTAAATTTATGACAACCTTCTACACCGTGGTGAGTTGGCTGGTCATTCTGGGTTACTGGGTACTCATTGCTGGCGTAACGTTACGCATTCTGATGAAGCGACGCGCAGTGCCCTCCGCAATGGCCTGGCTGTTGATCATCTACATTCTGCCATTGGTAGGAATCATTGCTTATCTGTCTTTTGGTGAACTTCACCTGGGCAAGCGACGTGCCGAACGCGCCCGGGCGATGTGGCCTTCAACCGCCAAATGGCTGAACGACCTCAAGGCCTGCAAGCATATTTTTGCCCAGGAAAACAGCAGCGTCGCCTCTTCGTTATTTAAACTGTGCGAGCGTCGTCAGGGTATCGCTGGCGTAAAGGGAAACCAGCTGCAGTTGCTCACCAGTTCAGATGACGTGATGCAGGCGCTGATCCGTGATATTCAGCTGGCGCGCCACAACATCGAAATGGTGTTCTACATATGGCAGCCAGGCGGTATGGCCGATCAGGTAGCCGAGTCGTTAATGGCTGCCGCGAGGCGTGGCATTCACTGTCGCCTGATGTTGGACTCCGCAGGCAGCGTGGCTTTTTTCCGCAGCCCTTGGGCAGCGATGATGCGTAACGCAGGTATCGAGGTTGTAGAAGCGCTGAAGGTGAACCTGATGCGTGTATTTTTACGCCGTATGGACCTGCGTCAGCACCGCAAAATGATCATGATCGATAACTACATTGCTTATACCGGCAGCATGAACATGGTCGACCCGCGTTTCTTTAAACAAGATGCGGGCGTCGGGCAATGGGTTGATTTAATGGCGAGAATGGAAGGTCCTGTCGCCACTGCTATGGGCATTGTCTATTCCTGCGACTGGGAAATTGAGACCGGAAAGCGCATTTTACCTCCGCCACCGGACGTCAATATCATGCCGTTTGAGCAGGCCAGCGGCCACACCATTCACACTATCGCCTCGGGTCCTGGTTTCCCTGAAGATTTGATTCATCAGGCGCTGCTAACCGCTGCTTATTCAGCGCGTGAATATTTAATTATGACCACCCCCTACTTCGTCCCCAGCGACGATCTGTTGCACGCGATCTGCACGGCGGCGCAGCGTGGGGTTGACGTCAGTATCATTCTTCCACGTAAAAATGACTCCCTGCTGGTTGGCTGGGCAAGCCGGGCCTTTTTCACCGAACTGCTGGCGGCTGGCGTTAAAATTTATCAGTTCGAAGGTGGCTTGCTGCACACCAAGAGCGTACTGGTCGATGGCGAGCTGAGCCTGGTCGGTACGGTTAACCTGGATATGCGCAGTCTATGGCTCAATTTTGAAATCACGCTGGTCATTGATGATGCCGGATTCGGTGGCGATCTCGCGGCAGTGCAGGATGATTATATTTCGCGTTCCCGCCTGCTTGATGCCCGTTTGTGGGTAAAACGACCACTCTGGCAGCGGATAGCAGAGCGACTGTTTTACTTCTTTAGTCCGTTGCTGTAAAACGTGCCCATCAGACAGTAAACAGGTAGTCATTATGGATATGGATTTGAACAATCGCCTGACCGAAGACGAAACGCTTGAGCAGGCTTACGACATTTTTCTCGAACTGGCTGCGGACAATCTGGATCCAGCCGACATCATTCTGTTCAATTTGCAGTTTGAAGAGCGTGGCGGTGCCGAGTTGTTCGATCCGGCAGAAGACTGGCAGGAGCATGTTGATTTTGACCTGAACCCTGACTTCTTTGCCGAGGTGGTGATTGGTCTGGCAGATACAGAAGACGGCGAGATTAACGATATTTTCGCGCGCGTTTTATTATGTCGCGAAAAAGATCATAAGCTCTGCCATATTCTCTGGCGCGAATAATCAAACAAAAAAGCTGCTCTCGCAGCTTTTTTCATTTTTAACCCGGCAGTTTACTTCCACAGCGGTTACAAAATTGCGCACTATGTTCGTGCTGCGCCTGCTGGCACTGCGGACATTTTCGTTGGTGCCCGCGCTGCTGGAACGCACTGCTCATGTGCGTGGTAATCAATCCCGTCGGTATTGCAATCACCGAGTAACCAATCAGGATAAGCACAGACGCCACCATGCGCCCCAACGGTGTGTGCGGCGTGATATCGCCATAGCCGACGGTGGTTACAGTAACAATCGCCCAATACACCGACGCATTCAGCGTAGTAAACCCATATTTTGGCCCTTCAATCAGATACATCATCGCGCCAAAAACCACCATCAGGATGGCGATAAAGGAATAGAACAGCATCAGCTGATGTCGGGCGCTTTTTAACGCATTCCAGAACACCCGCAGAGAAGGCATAAAGCGCAGCAGCTTGAGAATACGCAGGACACGCAGGACACGCATCGCTCGCCAGGCGAAAACATAGCTCAGACTGATTTCCGGCCATAGCCACATCACATACAGCGGCAGAATGGTGGCAAGGTCAATTATCCCCCAGAAGCTGAACACATATTTAGCGGGGTTAGCCCAGCAACATAAGCGCAGAAGATATTCGAGGGTGAAGACCAGAGTAATAAAGATCTCCAGCCAGACAAAAACGCGCCATTCCTCAAAGGTTAAATGGTATTGCGTCCCTACTCCGGACTCAATGAAGATAACGATAACGCTGAGCAAGGCAAATAGCGCACACATACCTTCAAAGCGACGCCCTGAACGGGTGTTTAAATCAAATAATTTGCGATAGAGCGCACGGCGGACAGAAGAGACTAAACCTGGCACAGATACCTCACCAAAAAAAGGGCTGACCTTTGTCAGCCCTCAGGATTATAGCGGGTCTACTTTCAGGCAGGAAACTGCATGTCGGAAACTTCCTTCCAGAACCGGGCGCGTTTTTGCGCATTCCGGTCCAGCAATCGGACAGCGCGTACGGAACACGCAACCGGAAGGAGGATTAATCGGGGACGGTAATTCGCCTTCCAACAACTGGATAACCTTGTTCCTTTCCTGATCCGGATCGGGGATCGGCACCGCAGACATCAGCGCTTTGGTATAAGGATGCAGCGGGTTATGGTACACCTCGTCATAAGTCCCTAATTCCACCGCATGTCCGAGATACATAACCAGCACACGGTCGGAGATGTGTTTAACCACCGCGAGGTCGTGAGCAATGAAGATTAACGATAATCCCATTTCGCGCTGAAGCTGTTGCAGCAGATTAACCACCTGGGCCTGGATTGATACATCCAGCGCCGAAACCGGTTCATCGCAGATAATCAACTTTGGTTCAAGGATCAGCGCGCGGGCAATACCGATACGCTGACACTGGCCACCGGAAAACTCATGTGGGTAGCGGTTAATCAGGTTGGGCAGTAATCCAACCTTCATCATCATCGCCTTCACACGGTCGCGGACTTCCTGACCAGGAAGATTCGGATGATAAGTTCGCAGCGGTTCGGCAATGATTTCACCAATGGTCATGCGCGGGTTTAACGATGCCAGCGGATCCTGGAAAATCATCTGGATATCGCTGCGCACTTCCCGCCACTCATCGGGTTTCATGCCCAGTAAATCTTTACCCAGCCAGGCAACCTTTCCATCGGTGGCCTTCACCAGGCCGATAATCGCACGGGCAAAGGTCGATTTCCCGCAGCCTGATTCACCGACCACACCCAGGGTTTCGCCCTCATACAGTCGCAGGGTTACGCCATCAACCGCCTTCAGGGTTTTAGACGGTTGCCAGAACCACTGTTTGCCATCTTTAATATCGAAATGGACTTTAAGGTCGGCAATCTCAAGGAGCACTTTACGTTGTTCGGTCACCGTATTCATACCAGTTCCTCCACCGGCTTAAAGCAGGCACGCAGACGGCCTGGGCTAAATTCCTCCAGTGGCGGAGCACTGCTACAGATTTCCATCGCATGCGGGCAACGCGGCTGGAATGGACAACCTTTTGGTAGACGCAGTAAGTTCGGTGGGTTGCCAGGGATAGTGAGCATCTCTTCCCCTTCGGCATCCAGACGAGGTACGGCATTTAGCAAACCAATCGAATACGGATGAACGGGTTTATAAAAGACATCCCGCGCACTGCCGTATTCCATAGTACGTCCGGCATACATCACCAGGACTTTATCGCAAATACCGGCAACAACCCCCAGATCGTGGGTGATCATGATAATCGCGGTGTTGAATTCACTTTTCAGTTCATTCAGCAGCGTCATAATTTGCGCCTGTACCGTCACATCGAGCGCAGTGGTTGGTTCATCGGCAATCAGTAATTTGGGCCTGCACAGCAGCGCCATGGCGATCATTACGCGCTGACGCATACCACCGGAGAATTCATGAGGATACATTTTCATACGCTTACGCGCTTCCGGCATTTTCACCGCATCCAGCATTCTGACCGACTCTTCAAAAGCTTCCGCTTTGCTCATGCCTTTATGCAGCATCAGAACTTCCATCAACTGCTCCCCGACCCGCATGTACGGATTGAGAGACGTCATCGGGTCCTGGAAAATCATCGAGATTTGCTCGGCGCGCAGTTTGTTCAGTTCACGTTCCGGTAAATTCAGAATTTCACGCCCGTTGAACGTTGCGGAGCCCCCGATACGACCATTCGCCGCCAGCAGCCCCATCAGGGCAAAGGCCGTCTGCGATTTACCCGAACCGGATTCACCGACAATACCCAGCGTTTCTCCGGCTCGCAGAGAAAAGTTTAAATCGTTGACCGCAGTTACATCGCCGTCGGGGGTCGCAAACGTCACACGCAAATCTTTTACGTTTAGCAGTGCGTTAGCCTGTTGTTGCGCGAGCGGCGCGGTTGAGGTTTCAATTACGCTCATGGCTGCACTCCTTAACGGTCTTTCGGGTCGAGGGCATCACGCAGGCCATCGCCAATAAAGTTAAAACAGAACAAAGTGACCACCAGGAAACCTGCCGGGAACAGTAGCAGCCATGGTGAGACTTCCATCGAGTTGGCACCATCACTGAGCAGCGCACCCCAACTACTTAACGGTTCTTGCGTACCTAATCCCAAAAAGCTCAGGAAGGATTCAAACAGAATCATGCTCGGCACCAGCAATGAAGCGTATACCACCACTACGCCCAGCACGTTCGGCACGATATGACGGATAACGATACGTACGGTAGATACCCCACCCACTTGTGCTGCTTCAATGAACTCTTTGCGCTTGAGACTCAGCGTTTGTCCACGCACGATACGCGCCATATCGAGCCAGGAGACCATTCCGATAGCGACAAAAATCAGCAGGATATTTTGCCCAAAGAAGGTGACCAGCAGGATCACGAAGAACATGAACGGGAAGGAGTTGAGGATTTCCAGCAGACGCATCATCACCGAGTCAATTTTTCCGCCGAGGTAGCCCGACAGAGAACCGTACAGCGTACCAACAACCACCGCGACTAACGCCGCCGCAATGCCGACCATCAGCGAAATGCGCCCGCCAATTGCCACGCGCACCAACAGGTCTCGTCCCGAAGAGTCAGTACCGAAATAGTGGCCTGATTCCGTATCCGGCGCGCTGGACATCATGCCCCAGTCGGTATCGAAGTAGGTAAACTGCGACAGCATCGGTGCCAGCGTCACGAACAGCGCAATAATTACCAGCACCACCAGGCTTGCTACCGCCGCGCGGTTATGCATAAAGCGTCGACGCGCGTCCTGCCACAGGCTGCGGCCTTCGACCTCCAGCTTTTCACTGAAATTCTCCAGCGCCTCGCTGTTTTTCTTACTTAACATCATAGCGAGCTCCAGTATCAGTAACGAATTTTCGGGTCGATAACGGCATACAGCACATCGACAATCGCGTTAAACACGATGGTCAGCGTACCCACCAATATGGTCAGACTAAGAACCAGCGAATAGTCGCGGTTTAACGCCCCATTGACGAACAACTGGCCAATACCCGGCAAACCATAAATGGTTTCAATAACCATCGAACCGGTGATAATGCCGACAAATGCCGGTCCCATATAGGACAACACTGGCAACAGCGCAGGTTTCAACGCATGGCGGAAAATAATCCGCCGCATCGGCAGCCCTTTAGCGCGCGCGGTACGAATAAAGTTAGAGTGCAGTACTTCAATCATCGAACCACGAGTAATACGGGCGATACTGGCGATGTAGGCCAGTGACAAGGCCACCATCGGCAGGATCATAAATTTCAGCGCCCCGCCGTTCCAGCCCCCGCCGGGTAGCCATTTCAAGGTGATGGCAAATATCATGACCAATAAGGGAGCGACCACGAAACTGGGGATAACCACCCCGGTCATTGCCACCCCCATCACCGTATAGTCCCAACGTGTATTTTGCTTCAGCGCGGCTATCACTCCGGCGCTAACACCGACGAGCACCGCCAGAATAAAGGCTGCCGCACCCAGCTTCGCAGAAACCGGGAAGCTCGAGGCAACGAGGTCGTTAACCGTGTAGTCTTTATATTTAAAGGATGGTCCAAAATCGCCGTGCGCCAGCTGTTTCAGATAGCTGAAATACTGTGTGGAGATGGGATCGTTGAGATGATATTTCGCTTCAATATTAGCCAGCACTTCTGGCGGCAATGCGCGTTCCCCGGTGAATGGGCTACCCGGCGCAAGGCGCATCATAAAGAATGAAATCGTAATAAGAATAAACAGCGTCGGAATCGCTTCCAGACAGCGACGTAATATAAATTTTAACATTGCCCGTACCTTCTGGCGTGTGCCTTTATACCCGTCATACTTCAAGCTGCAAGTGCGTTGGCTTTACTCGCTCACGCCAGTCACTTACTTAAGTAAGCTCCTGGCGATTCGCTGCGTTGCCGCCTTCCTGCAACGTGAATTATTTAGGGTATACCTCTCTTTGTCTAAAGAGGTATATATAGTTCGAAGAAAAAGACACTGTGGGGCAACATGATTGCCCCACGTCTTGCCATTAATGCTTGATAATATACAAGTCTTTAACGTGGATATTATCCATCGGGTCTTTACCGGAGTATCCGCCAACCCATGGTTTAACCAGGCGGGCGTTAACATAGTAATAAACCGGTACAATCGCAGAATCTTTATCCAGCTGCTGTTCCGCTTTCGAATACAGTTCGCTGCGTTGCGCTTCATCCGTCACTTTCAGCGTATCCGCAATCAGCTTATCAAATGCCGGGCTCTTATAGTGGACGGTATTATTGGAGCTGTCGGACAGCACCATATTCAGGAAGGACGTCGGTTCGTTATAGTCCGCACACCAGCCCGCACGTGAAACATCATAGTTGCCCTGATGGCGCGTATCGAGGAACGTTTTCCATTCCTGGTTTTCCAGCTTCACATTAGCACCCAGATTTTTCTTCCAGATAGATGCCGCGGCAATAGCCAGCTTCTTATGCAGGTCTGAGGTGTTATACAGCAGATCAAAGGTCAGCGGTTTCTCAGCGGTATATCCGGCCTCAGCCAGCAGTTTCTTCGCTTCTTCATTACGTTTTTCCTGAGACCACTTGAACCACTCTGGCTCAACCAGTTTCGCGCCATCGGTGTATGGAGGAGTAAAGCTATATGCTGGCAGGTCACCCTGGTTTTTCACTTTATTGACGATAATGTCACGATCCAACGCCAGCTTCAGGGCGGTACGAACACGAACATCGTTGAACGGTGCTTTCTGGTTGTTGATTTCGTAATAATAGGTGCACAGATACGGGTCAACGTGGACTTCGTTCGGGATCTCTTTTTTCAGTTTCTGGAATAACTCAATCGGCATGTTGTTATAGGTCATGTCGATTTCACCGCTGCGATAGCGGTTTACGTCAGTCACTTCAGAAGAAATAGGCAGGTAGGTTACCTGGTTAATAACCGTTTTGGCGTTGTCCCAATAGTTGGTATTACGCTCAAGCACAATGCGCTCGTTCACAACCCAGTCTTTCAGTTTATACGCACCGTTAGTAACGATGTTAGCGGGCTGGGTCCACTTCTCGCCAAATTTTTCAACAGCCGCTCTGGGAACCGGTGAAACGGAAGAGTGCACAAGCAGTTTGTAGAAATAAGGAACTGGTTCGCTGAGGGTAACTTCAAAAGTATGATCGTCGAGAGCTTTTACGCCCAGATCGGTGACCGGTTTTTTACCGGCGATAATATCATCAATGTTGACAATATGACCGTACTGCAAATAACTGGCATACGGTGATGCAGTATTTGGATTAGCCAAACGTTGCCAGCTATACACGAAATCTTGAGCAGTAACAGGCGTGCCGTCAGACCACTTAGCATCTTTACGCAGATGGAATGTCCAGACTTTAAAATCTTTATTTTCCCATTTTTCAGCCACGCCAGGCGATGGTTTGCCATCGACATCACTGATTAATAAACCTTCAAACAGGTCACGGTTAATGTTGGATTCAGGTACACCTTCGATTTTATGGGGATCGAGTGATTGCACTTCCGAACCGTTATTACGCACCAGAGTCTGCTTTTCAGCAAGCTGCACACCCGCTGGCACTACTGCCGCCGTGGCAACATTTCCTGCGACTAGCGCAGTTAAGATCCCCGCAGCTACTAAACTTTTTTTAGTGATGTTAGTCATTGTGTTGTACTCCCTCATTATTATGGCTGGTTTTTTAACCAGACTGTTAATCCTGTTAGGATCCCTGTACGGCACCGGAGATTTTCTGCCGTCAGGTGGTTTATTGTTGTACTGCTTGCTATCACCGACTTTATTTATTCTGGCGATTCGTATGACCGCCTTGCGTCGATTCTCTACGTGCCTCCCCTGCCGGAAACACGCTATTACCCTGTTGAGAGAAACTAACTGCAAATGATTCTCATCAACGTGAATTCTTCTGCATAATACTTGGCCGGAAAGTATCAAATGCGTTTCTTAACCGCCAATACATTTTACAAATTTGTTAACCAATTCTCTTTTATTGGAAATAAATCTCACTTAAAAAGTCTTACGAATGAAGATTTATTATGGGAAGTTCACAAAAATCAATGCATTATGTCGACCATGGTGTTAACCATCCTGTCCTAAGTCAACGCCATGTCAAAATGCACATAAATTTAACAATTGGTTATTAATTAGCACATTCATCTGAAATAAAGGCTGAAATAACTAATAACATTTCGATAATCCTTCAGCAAGCCCCAGAGTATGATGTTAATAAAATAACAGCAGTATCGGTCTTCGCCGGGCGTACTGGGACGTGTTATATCTTTAGAATCAATGGCTAACAGGAGAGTTAATCATCAGCATTTTTTATTATTGCTCTGCTGATTTTCAACTTTAGTGAGAAGTTTTACTGATAATGAAAGGAAACGGAGCCGGACACGACTCCGTTTGCACAGAAGAGAGGTTTCAGGCCAGCAAACCAGGGAAAATGGATTTGATGCCTGTAACGATAAATTCGATACCCAAAGCCATTAACAGCAGCCCCATAATACGCGTAATGACGTTGATACCGGTTTGGCCCAACAGGCGCACTAACCATGGTGCCATGCGGAACAGCCCCCAGCAGCACAGGGCAAACAACGCAATCGCTACAAAAAAGCCAAACAGGTTAATCGCACTATGATATCGCGTACCCCAAACAATAGTTGAGCTTATCGCCCCCGGCCCCGCCATCAACGGCAATGCCAACGGCACAACGCCGATACTTTCACGGATTGCGGTTTCTGATTTTTCCTGTTTGTTTTGTTTATCTTCCCCTAGTTTTCCGCTAATCATTGACATCGCGATAGTCACAACCAGAATGCCGCCAGCGATCCTGAACGAGTCAATTGAGATGCCGAAGAGTTGCAGAATACCATCACCAAGAAACAGCGAAGTCCACAGGATGATTGCGACTGATAGGTTTGCCGTGAGGTTGGTTTTGTTTCGTGCTGCGGCAGTTTGATAGCTGGTCATACTGATAAAGACGGGGATGATCCCTACCGGGTTGACCAACGCAAATAACCCAATGAAAAATTTAAAATAGACAGGAAAATCAAATAGCGTTTGGATCACGGTTAGCTCCGAAGCGTTAGCCGGATAAAATGAGTCATAAAATTGATAAAATCCGCGCTGAAGATACGCCTTTTGTCAGCATACTTCACCTTCTATCTTCGTATATCAATGTAAATACGCTACCAATACTCAGTGTTATTAATATGTATTAAATATGCTAATGTTATTAGCATTCATTACGTCAATTTATTAACACTTAACGAGAAACGCTAAAAGGGCCTGCTGAAAGGTGTCAGCTTTGCGAATTTTTGATCCAGATCACGCAATTACTACTCAGAAGTGAGTAATCTTGCTTACGCCACCTGGAGGTAACGCGTTAGAGTTAACAGGCGCTAGCGTATAAGCTCTTTTAGTAAATCAAAGTAAAGTGGACGTTAATTAACCGTTTGATTTTCAAACCATTACACAAATTTTCGTCGGTCTGTCTATACTCTCGTATCGAGCAGATGATTTACTAAAAAAGTTTAACATTATCAGGAGAGCATCATGGCTGTTACTAATGTCGCTGAACTTAACGCACTTGTAGAGCGCGTAAAAAAAGCCCAGCGTGAATATGCCAGTTTCACTCAAGAACAGGTTGACAAAATCTTCCGTGCCGCCGCTCTGGCTGCCGCAGACGCTCGAATTCCTCTCGCGAAAATGGCCGTTGCCGAATCCGGCATGGGTATTGTCGAAGATAAAGTGATTAAAAACCACTTCGCTTCTGAATACATTTACAACGCTTACAAAGATGAAAAAACCTGTGGTGTGCTGTCTGAAGACGACACTTTTGGTACCATTACCATTGCTGAACCGATTGGTATCATCTGCGGTATCGTTCCAACCACTAACCCGACTTCGACTGCAATCTTCAAATCACTGATCAGCCTGAAGACCCGTAACGCCATCATCTTCTCTCCGCATCCGCGCGCAAAAGATGCAACTAACAAAGCAGCTGACATCGTTCTGCAAGCAGCAATCGCTGCTGGCGCACCGAAAGATCTGATCGGCTGGATCGATCAACCTTCCGTTGAACTGTCTAACGCGTTGATGCACCACCCGGACATCAACCTGATCCTTGCGACCGGTGGTCCAGGCATGGTTAAAGCGGCATACAGCTCCGGTAAACCGGCTATCGGCGTAGGCGCAGGTAACACCCCTGTTGTTATCGACGAAACCGCTGATATCAAACGTGCTGTTGCATCTGTTCTGATGTCTAAAACCTTCGATAACGGCGTAATCTGTGCTTCTGAGCAGTCTGTCGTCGTGGTTGACTCTGTATATGATGCAGTACGTGAGCGTTTTGCGACTCACGGCGGCTACATGCTGCAGGGCAAAGAGTTGAAAGCAGTTCAGGACGTTATCCTGAAAAATGGCGCGCTGAACGCAGCTATCGTTGGTCAGCCGGCATACAAGATTGCTGAACTGGCAGGCTTCTCCGTACCAGAAACCACTAAGATTCTGATCGGTGAAGTGAAGGTTGTTGACGAAAGCGAACCGTTTGCTCACGAGAAACTGTCTCCGACGCTGGCAATGTACCGTGCGAAGGACTTCGAAGACGCAGTCATCAAAGCTGAAAAACTGGTTGCGATGGGCGGTATCGGTCATACCTCTTGCCTGTACACTGACCAGGACAACCAGCCAGAGCGTGTTGCTTACTTCGGTCAGATGATGAAAACCGCACGTATCCTGATCAACACCCCTGCTTCTCAGGGTGGTATCGGTGACCTGTACAACTTCAAACTCGCACCTTCCCTGACACTGGGTTGTGGTTCCTGGGGTGGTAACTCCATCTCTGAAAACGTTGGTCCTAAGCACCTGATCAACAAGAAAACCGTTGCTAAGCGAGCTGAAAACATGTTGTGGCACAAACTTCCGAAATCTATCTACTTCCGTCGTGGCTCTCTGCCAATCGCACTGGATGAAGTGATTACCGATGGTCACAAACGTGCGCTGATCGTGACCGACCGCTTCCTGTTCAACAACGGTTATGCAGACCAGATCACCTCCGTTCTGAAAGCTGCTGGCGTTGAAACCGAAGTGTTCTTTGAAGTTGAAGCTGACCCGACTCTGACCGTTGTTCGCAAAGGTGCTGAGCTGGCTAACTCCTTCAAACCAGACGTAATCATCGCACTGGGTGGTGGTTCCCCGATGGACGCCGCGAAAATCATGTGGGTTATGTACGAGCACCCGGAAACTCACTTCGAAGAACTGGCACTGCGCTTTATGGACATCCGTAAACGTATCTACAAGTTCCCGAAAATGGGCGTAAAAGCGAAGATGGTTGCAGTTACCACCACTTCCGGTACCGGTTCTGAAGTGACTCCGTTTGCGGTCGTTACCGACGATGCAACTGGGCAGAAATACCCGCTGGCAGACTACGCGCTGACTCCGGATATGGCGATTGTTGACGCCAACCTGGTTATGGATATGCCGAAGTCACTGTGTGCGTTCGGTGGTCTGGATGCCGTCACTCACGCTCTGGAAGCTTACGTTTCAGTACTGGCTTCTGAGTTCTCTGACGGTCAGGCTCTGCAAGCGCTGAAATTGCTGAAAGAAAACCTGCCAGCGTCTTACCATGAAGGTTCTAAGAACCCGGTAGCGCGTGAGCGTGTACACAGTGCAGCAACTATCGCTGGTATCGCGTTTGCTAACGCCTTCCTGGGTGTATGTCACTCAATGGCGCACAAACTGGGTTCTCAGTTCCACATTCCTCACGGTCTGGCGAACGCCCTGCTGATCAGCAACGTTATTCGTTATAACGCGAACGACAACCCGACTAAACAGACTGCATTCAGCCAGTACGACCGTCCGCAGGCACGCCGTCGCTACGCTGAAATCGCAGACCATCTGGGTCTGAGCGCACCGGGTGACCGTACTGCCGCGAAAATCCAGAAACTGCTGGGCTGGTTGGAAGAAATCAAAGCTGAACTGGGTATTCCTAAGTCTATCCGTGAAGCTGGCGTTCAGGAAGCTGACTTCCTGGCACACGTGGACAAACTGTCTGAAGATGCGTTTGACGACCAGTGTACTGGTGCTAACCCACGTTACCCGCTGATTTCTGAACTGAAACAGATCCTGCTGGATACCTACTACGGTCGTGAGTATAGCGAAGGTCAGACCGCCGCTAAGACTGAAGCAGTAGCTGCACCGAAAGCAGAAAAGAAAGCGAAGAAATCCGCTTAATTTGCTCAGATAAGTTTTAGCTTCATCATAAACGGTCCCAATTGGGGCCGTTTTTTTCGTCTTGTGTTATGAAAATCGGGGAATACACAATTTAACCATGTGAATAGAATGGCAGTGTAAGAGATGTATTCAGGAAGATGTGAGACCAGCCGTCAGAAAAGAGTCTGACAGGGTAGAGAACATTGACGAAGGTTCCGGCCTACCCTGTGTTTATAAGCGCTCAGAAGAGTACAGGGTTAATCGTGGCTGTGTCGTTCTTGTATCGCCGTCAGAGAGCCCTCAGACTGCGCTTGTTTGTAGTGTTTACGACATACCGACACATAGCGTTCATTCCCGCCGATAACCACCTGCTCGCCCTCGTTATAAGGTCTTCCAGCCTGATCAAGGCGTAATACCATGCTGGCCTTACGGCCACAGAAACAAATGGTCTTTAATTCAACCAGTTTATCTGACCAGGCAAGCAGGTATTCGCTGCCACCAAATAACTCACCACGAAAATCAGTGCGTAAGCCGTAACACAAAACAGGAATATCCAGTTGATCGACAACTTCAGATAATTCATAAACCTGTTGTCGGGTCAGAAACTGAGACTCATCGACCAGTACACAGTGAATTCTTTGCTGCGCATTCTCGGCGCGAATCTCTTCGAACAATGATGAATTTTGGTTAAACAATTTTGCAGGTGACGACAGACCTATACGTGAACTTACTTTTCCAGCACCAAAACGGTCATCAATTTCCGCTGTATATACAACGGCACGCATCCCACGTTCCTGATAATTGTACGAAGATTGCAACAATGCAGTCGACTTACCTGCGTTCATTGCAGAATAGTAAAAATATAGTTGTGCCATTGACCGAAGGCCCTCACCAGGGGAAATAAATATGGGCTGGATTGTATCATATTTCACGAACATGTCGGTGTAGCGTTGGCCACAAAGGCGTATAAATGAGCGGGCAAGCTCGCACAGTGCCGCCTGAATTTAAGTAACGGATAGTGAGAGAGCATACAACCATCGACCAAACAGCCTGAACTCGGACGCGTATATACACACTCTTTCACAAATAGTGCTCATGAAATTTATCAATGTCACTTATCATCATACGGCAATAAAGAAACCCTTCCCATATTGTTATTGAATCTACCCACTGTCGCCGTGTATTAGCGAATTCACGTAAGCAAAACTAATACAAAAGGTTGAAATCACTGCAAAGAGATACTATTTGTACACCATAAAATGTGACCTGAATCTTGAATTTTTACTCTCAGCCGCTGAGAAGCCCCCTCGTCAATAAGCCTTTTTTATGCCCAACATCATGGGGAATTTAAGACAGGAGAATTAATTCTGATACTAAATAAAGCGCAATTTTGAATTCCTTACATTCCTGGCTATTGCACAACTGAATTTATCGCTCTATTATTAGCTCAACAAACCACCCCAATATAAGTTTGAGATTACTACAATGAGCGAAGCACTTAAAATTCTGAACAACATCCGTACTCTTCGTGCGCAGGCAAGAGAATGCACTCTGGAAACGCTTGAAGAAATGCTGGAAAAATTAGAAGTTGTAGTTAGCGAGCGTCGCGAAGAAGAAAGCGCTGCTGCTGCTGAAGTTGAAGAACGTACTCGTAAACTGCAACAATATCGTGAAATGCTGATCGCTGACGGCATTGATCCGAACGAATTGCTGAATAGCATGGCTGCTGTTAAATCTGGCACCAAAGCTAAACGCGCTGCACGTCCGGCTAAATATAGCTATGTTGACGAAAACGGTGAAACTAAAACCTGGACTGGCCAGGGTCGTACACCGGCAGTGATCAAAAAAGCGATGGAAGAACAAGGGAAACAACTGGACGATTTCCTGATCAAGGAATAATTCAGAAATAGTTTGCTTAAAATCCCGCCACTGGCGGGATTTTTTTTACCGGTACTTCGCTCAACCCTACCCGGATTAGGTATAAAAAAACGGCGCTGTTAATACAGCGCCGTTCTGACCAGATAATACCAGAAGGTTACTTCTTAATACCCATCTCGTCTTCCAGCCAGGCTTTAAATTCGGCGCCGAGAATATTATGGCGAATACCATATTCAACGAACGCCTGCATATAGCCCAGTTTATTACCACAGTCATGGCTTTTGCCCTTCATGTGATAAGCTTCAACCGTCTCTTTTTCAATCAGCGTATCGATAGCATCTGTCAGCTGAATTTCATCACCCGCTCCCGGAGGGGTTTTAGCCAGCAGAGGCCAGATATCGGCACTAAGAACGTAACGACCCACAACGGCCAGATTAGAAGGCGCAACATCAGCTTTTGGTTTTTCAACCACGCCAACCATCGGGACGCTTTCGCCCGGGGATAATTCAACGCCTTTACAATCCACAACGCCATAAGCCGTAACATCTTCTACCGGTTCAACCATAATCTGGCTGCTACCTGTTTCATCAAAACGATGAATCATTTCGGCAAGGTTGTCGCGGGATAAATCAGATTCGTATTCATCAAGAATTACGTCCGGCAGGATTACAGCTACCGGTTCATCGCCAACCACAGGGTGCGCGCACAATACCGCGTGGCCCAGACCTTTAGCCAGCCCCTGACGCACCTGCATAATAGTCACATGTGGCGGACAAATAGATTGCACTTCTTCCAGCAGCTGGCGTTTTACACGTTTTTCCAGCATCGCTTCAAGTTCAAAGCTGGTATCAAAGTGGTTTTCAATGGAATTTTTAGACGAGTGAGTTACAAGTACAATTTCAGTGATGCCCGCAGCAATACATTCGTTTACGACGTACTGAATTAATGGCTTATCAACCAACGGTAGCATCTCTTTCGGGATTGCTTTCGTAGCCGGTAACATCCTGGTTCCTAATCCCGCAACCGGGATAACGGCTTTTTTGACTTTTGAATTAAGGGCAGCCATTTAAAACTCTCCTGGACTGTTCATGTATTGAACGTGTTCATCATTCTGTATCGCATCCGAGTATATCAGTACAGCGACAAGCTTCTGGTCTGAAAAGGACGCGCGTCGGTATAATTAAGATAAATACGAATAAAACTGGCGCCGATAGTAGCACTCACAGCATGGGGAGGGTGAACCAATTTCATTTACACGCCTCTCAATTGTTCATTCTGCAGACAACATCAAGCGCAGGCGACCTCCCGCCCCCCAAATTTGGCATTGCCATGACTCACAATGTTGGCTCAGCTGATTAAGATACGTATTACCTAAGGTACCCAGCGGAACGCCATTGCTGATTTGCACTTGGTGGGAACCTGTATTTAATGTCGCATTCAGCCCTGCCGATACCAGAATCAGATTTTTTAATCCGCTGTGGTAATACCCCACCAGCAAGGGAAACTGCCCTGGTAAATTGGCTTGTCGCAACAAATGATTTACCTGTTTCAATAACGTACCTAGCTCTGGCAGTCGCTGATTTTGTTGTGTCAGTTGCTCCTGCAGTAAACCATTAAATAGCGCCCTCAGTAATAATGCAGCCAGGACGCCATTATCCCCTGCCCGCGTCACATCAAGGCAATAGAATGCAAGGTCATGATCAGAAAGCGGAGCAATATCCAACACCAGCCCCGGTTGGTCGGCTGCCACCAATTGTCGATAGTTAATGCGACAGTGCGAGATCACTTGCGACACTGGAGGCTGTAATTCTTTTAGCAACTTCGCAGCTGCAGCAGGATCGTCCACCATCGCATCCCAGTCGCGAAACAGCCGTTCTTCTTCTTCCACGCGTGAATTAAACATATTGGGATAAAGACAGGCAAAGACGGTTTCTCGCAAGCGATTAAGGTCTTTCACCGGCTTCAACAGGACGTCATCCACACCGAGTCGTAACGCTTTGGCTATGTCGGACATGTTTTCCGTCGCAGAAATCACCAGTATCGGGGTCTGATCGCCACGATTGCGTAAATACTCAACCAGTTTGAGACCGTTCATTCTTGGCATAGCCAGGTCGCAGATCATCAGGTCGGGTTTAAAATGCCCAAGCAAGTCCAGTGCTTCAAGTCCGTCACCAGCTACCGCCGTTGTCGCTCCCAAAGAGGAAAACCATGAGTCCATGAGTGAGCGAAATACCGGCTCATCCTCAACGATAAGAATCTGTTTTCCGACCAATGGCTGCGTCATATTCTCCCCCCTGACTGGCTTTAATAAATAGTGGCATGCTATTGCCACTCACGCCTGTCAGAATTAGCTTAAGTGTTGATAAAAAATGCGTTAGACGTTGGTTTTCACCAGGGGTAGAAGCTCATCCATTTTCTTCTCGACCGCTAACTGCCCGGCAGCAATTGCCGCACTGGCGCGGTGAAAATCCAGCGTGGATATTTGTGGACAAAACGGCTGAATCAGAATGTCTGGAGGGTCACCGGCCATGCGGTTACGTTTCAGTCGGTTTTCCAGAACCTGAATAGACGTCGTCATAATCTCCATCGCCGTGGGTGCAGTTACTGCACGCCTGGCCGTAATGTTGCTCAAGCGTTCTTTCAGACGGGCATGCCATGAGAGTTCGTCAGCATCATCACCCGATTCGGCATCGCTATTGACGTTGAAGGAGAGTAAATCTTGTTGCATGAGATGCGCATCGTGTTGCAGGTCGACCGCTATAACAATATCGGCCCCCAACGCGCGAGTCAGGGAGACAGGGACAGGATTCACCACCGCACCATCGACCAGCCAGTAACCATTGTGCGCCACAGGTGACATCAAGCCAGGAATACTGCAGGAGGCCCGGACAGCCAGATGTAAATCACCTTCGGTGAACCAAAGTTCCCGACCCGTACTCAGATTGGTAGCCACTGTTGCGAAACGGCGAGTACATTGCTCAATTGCTTCTACCGGCATCACATTACGGTACTGATTGAATACCCGTTCACCGCGCAGTAAACCTCCCCTGCGCCACGAGAGATCCATCAACCGTAAAACATCCCAATAGCTGAAAGAACAGACCCACTTTTCGAGAGCAGGCAGCTTATTGCAGGCGTAGGCAGCGCCAACCAACGAACCGATGGAGCACCCTGCCACGATATCAACATCAATACCCATATGCTTAAGGGCTTTGATAACGCCAATATGCGACCAACCTCGCGCTGCGCCGGAACCTAGCGCCAGCCCAATTTTTATTTTTCTCATTATACGTACAAACTTCCCCTGGCTTGCAGACGTAGCAACATCGCTACCGCTCAGTTAACATAGTGCCACTCTGGCGTTTTTACGCCGTTTTTATATTCCAGGGAGTACTTTGTGTCTCAGCTTTGTCCCTGTGGTAGCGCTGTCGAGTATAGCCTATGTTGCTACCGTTATGTGTCCGGCGCGCAAGTAGCACCTACGCCGTCACACCTCATGCGTTCTCGTTACTGTGCTTTTGTGATGAAAGACGCAGATTACCTTATCAGGACCTGGCATCCGGATTGTCATGCGGCCGAGTTTCGCGACGACATTATCGCAGGATTTACTCATACCGAATGGCTTGGACTGACCGTTTTTGAACAAGAGACGGCAGACACAGAAAATATCGGCTATGTCAGTTTTGTCGCACGGTTTTCTGAACAAGGTAAAACAGGTGCAATTATCGAGCGCTCTCGTTTTTTAAAAGAAAACGGTCAGTGGTACTATATAGACGGTACACGCCCTCAAATTGGACGAAACGATACCTGCCCTTGTGGCTCAGGTAAAAAATTTAAAAAGTGCTGCGGCTAATCAACGCCCGACAGTATCAATTTTGCAAACATTCTCAACAGGATCACCGCTGCAAATGCATTCATTACAACGAAAAGTGCTGCGTACTATTTGCCCGGACCAAAAAGGTCTGATCGCGCGCATTACAAATATCTGTTACAAGCATGAACTGAACATCGTGCAGAACAATGAGTTTGTGGACCACCGTACCGGACGCTTTTTTATGCGCACCGAACTGGAGGGCATTTTTAACGACGTCACGCTGCTTGCCGATCTGGACAGCGCCTTACCTGAAGGCTCGATTCGTGAATTAACCCCAGCAGGCCGCCGCCGCATCGTCATTTTGGTCACCAAGGAAGCGCATTGCCTGGGCGATTTATTAATGAAGGCCAATTATGGCGGGCTGGATGTTGAAATCGCCGCGGTGATCGGCAATCACGAGACCTTGCGTCCTCTGGTTGAACGGTTTGATATTCCGTTTGAGCTGGTGAGCCATGAAGGTTTAACACGTGACGAACATGATCAGAAAATGGCTGATGCTATCGACGCCCACCAGCCGGACTATGTCGTGCTGGCTAAATACATGCGCGTTCTGACCCCGACATTTGTTTCACGCTTCCCGAATAAGATTATCAATATTCACCATTCATTCCTGCCAGCATTCATTGGTGCTCGTCCGTACCATCAAGCTTATGAGCGCGGGGTGAAGATCATCGGCGCGACGGCCCACTACGTGAATGATAACCTCGATGAAGGCCCAATCATTATGCAGGACGTGATCCATGTTGATCACACCTACACTGCCGAAGATATGATGCGCGCGGGTCGCGACGTTGAAAAAAATGTATTAAGCCGTGCGCTGTATCAGGTTCTGGCTCAACGCGTCTTTGTTTACGGTAACCGAACGATTATTCTGTAATCGATTGATAAGTTAATTGGTTACCTTTACATCTTTACGTGTAAAAATCAGGCAACCAGTTCTTTTTTATCAACGGAATGCTTTACAGGGGCGCATCATTTGATATGATGCGCCCCGCTTCCAACGGAAGCAGGCCAGTAATTAGCATTACCCCGTGGTGGGGTTCCCGAGCGGCCAAAGGGAGCAGACTGTAAATCTGCCGTCATCGACTTCGAAGGTTCGAATCCTTCCCCCACCACCATTATTCACTACAGCGATGTAGTTATCCCGGTGAGCAATGCAGAAGTTTGCACTTGTCGGGGAAGGGTGAGAGCCTTCGATTAAGGCTCGACTCGAGCGAAAGCGAGAGAACGTTGCCAACGGCAACGACCCGAAGGGTGAGGAACGAAGCGACGAATAATCCTTCCCCCACCACCATCTTCTAGCACTGCCTACAATTTGAATTACCCCTGGTGGGGTTCCCGAGCGGCCAAAGGGAGCAGACTGTAAATCTGCCGTCATCGACTTCGAAGGTTCGAATCCTTCCCCCACCACCATCACTTCATAAAGCACCAACAGCAAATCAATCTCTAATGCCCCATATTCCACCCATGCGGGAAGGATGAGAAGTTTCGACTAAGGTTCGATTCGAGCGTAGCGAGAAAGCGTTGCCACAGGCAACGACCCGAAGGGCGAAGCGCGTAGCGCTGAGTAATCCTTCCCCCACCACCATCACTTCATAAAGCAACACACTCAATTCCTCAGCAATGCCTTTTATTTGCCTGATGCGCTGCACTTATCAGGCCTACAGCGCTCGCTGATACCTTCGTAGGACGGATAAGGCGCTTGCGCCGCCATCCGGCAAACAGGCATAAAAAAACCCCGCCGAAGCAGGGTTTTGTCATTCTCAAATATACGATTAGTGACGCGCGCGAACAATCTGGTATTTGCGTGTCAGATATTCGACCGGGACGCTCCAGATGTGTACCAGACGAGAGAATGGGAACAACAGGAACAGCGTCATACCCAGCACCAGGTGCATACGGAAAATGAACGCAACACCATCGAGATACTGAGACGCTCCGCCCTGGAAGGTCACCACTGTCTGCGCCCAGTTCACCAGCTTCATCATCTCGCTACCGTCCATATGCTGGGCGGAAAACGGAATGGTCAGCAGGCCCAGCGCACACTGGATCACCAGCAGTGAGAGGATCAGAATATCCGCTCCGGTGGTGGTGGCCCGCACGCGTGGGCTGAACAGACGACGTTTCAGCAGCAGTACGCCACCAATCAGACACATCAGGCCACTGGCACCGCCCGCAAACATTGCCATCTTTTGTTTCACTTCAAGCGGTAGCCAGGCTTCATACATCCAGTGCGGCGTCAACATGCCAAGGAAGTGCCCAGCAAAGATACCCAGGATCCCGATGTGAAACAGGTTTGACGCCAGGTTCATCCCTTTGCGATCCAGCATCTGACTGGAAGCCGCACGCCATGTATATTGCCCATAGTCATAACGCAGCCAGCTGCCGATCAGAAAGACAGAACCCGCGATGTACGGATAGATGTCAAAGA
This sequence comes from Citrobacter portucalensis, assembly GCF_002042885.1. Taxonomy (GTDB): domain Bacteria; phylum Pseudomonadota; class Gammaproteobacteria; order Enterobacterales; family Enterobacteriaceae; genus Citrobacter; species Citrobacter portucalensis. The sequence goes on along the minus strand of NZ_MVFY01000021.1, from coordinate 6,244 downwards.
AGAACGTATTCAGGAAGTGCATTAGTGCTGTCCTCCGGTGGTGATATTCAGATACTGCGGCGCAACGGCCCCGGCAAAACGACGCTGGTGAGCGGAGATTTCCGACTCGCCACACCCCTGATCGGCGAAAAATTTCACCTGCTCTTCTTCCCAGACCGCATCCAGCGCTTGTGGAGTATCATCACGGGCTTCATCCGCAATTTTTTCAGCCACTTTATCGCTGTCGATAACGGTATTCGCCAGTTTTAACAGCAGATCGAACAGCACCGCATAACGGCTTTCGCGCTGTTGCAAACGAGCGCTGAGCAGCGCCAGAATCGGCGCAATATCCTGTAAGCCACCTAGCGCTTCGCTTTTCGGCAGTTGCGCAAGATATTCCAGATACAGCGGCAGATGATCGGGAAGTTCGCGGCTGTCGAGCTGCAAACCGTGCTGCTCATACTGTGCCATCAGGTCAACCATAGCCTGACCGCGATCGCGGGATTCACCGTGAACATGTTCAAACAGCAGCAGCGATGTCGCGCGGCCACGGTCAAACAGTTCGCTGTAGGCGGCCTGCACATCCAGCATGTCCTGCGCGGTTAGATCGCGCAGGAAAACGCCCAGAGTCTGGGCATCCTCTTTATCCAGGTTCTCAGATGACGCGAGTGCATCGAAAAGTTCCTGCTGATGCTGCCACAAGGCAGCATCCGGGTACTCGAGCAGACGCGAAACAATGACGAGTTCAATCATTGGTGCGGCTCCGTTTTGCTGGTCACATCGACAGCGTCGATGCGGCGGCTGTTGAACAGATTGAATTTAGTATCAGAACCGTGGCAACCGTCGCCGAAGGTAAAGCCACAACCGCTTTTCTCCGGGAACGCGTCACGTGCCAGTTCACGATGGCTGCTCGGTACCACGAAACGATCTTCGTAGTTCGCGATTGCCAGGTAACGATACATTTCCTGTGCCTGTGCTTCGCTTAAGCCCACCTCTTCCAACGCACGGGTATCAACTTTGCCGTCAACAGTTTCCGCACGTTTGTAGTGACGCATCGCCAGCATACGTTTCAGCGCCAACAGTACCGGCTGGGTGTCACCTGCAGTCAGCAGGTTCGCCAGGTACTGAACCGGAATACGCAGGCTGTCAACATCCGGCAGAATACCGTTGCTGCCCAGCTCGCCCGCATCAGCAGCTGACTGAATCGGTGACAATGGCGGCACGTACCAGACCATCGGCAGTGTGCGGTATTCCGGATGCAGCGGCAGCGCCAGCTTCCAGTCCATCGCCATTTTGTAAACCGGAGACTGCTGTGCGGCATCAATGACGCTCAGCGGAATACCATCTTTCAGCGCCTGTTCGATAACAGCCGGATCGTTCGGATCGAGGAACACGTCCAGCTGACGCTGGTACAAATCTTTCTCGTGCTCGGTGCTTGCTGCACTTTCGATCGCATCTGCGTCATACAGCAGTACGCCGAGGTAACGGATACGACCTACACAGGTTTCGGAGCAAACGGTCGGCTGACCAGCTTCGATACGCGGGTAGCAGAAAATGCACTTCTCAGATTTCCCGCTCTTCCAGTTGAAGTAGATCTTCTTGTACGGGCAGCCGGTGATACACATACGCCAGCCGCGGCACTTGTCCTGGTCGATCAGCACGATGCCATCTTCTTCACGCTTGTAGATAGCTCCGCTCGGACAGGTCGCCACACACGCCGGATTAAGGCAGTGCTCACACAGACGCGGCAGGTACATCATGAAGGTGTTTTCGAACTGACCGTACATCGCCTTCTGCATGTTTTCGAAGTTCTGGTCTTTGGCGCGTTTTTCAAACTCGCCGCCGAGAATTTCTTCCCAGTTCGGACCGCTGGTGATTTTGTCCATTCGCTGACCGGTGATGAGCGAGCGTGGACGAGCAATCGGCTGCGCTTTGCTGTCTGCCGGGGCGTTATGCAACGTCTGGTAGTCAAAATCAAACGGCTCGTAGTAATCATCCATGCCCGGCAGATGCGGGTTAGCAAAGATTTTACCCAACAGCAGCGCTTTGTTACCCATGCGCGGCTGCAGTTTGCCGTTGATTTTACGGATCCAACCGCCCTTCCATTTTTCCTGGTTTTCCCAGTCGTTCGGGAAGCCAACGCCAGGCTTACTTTCGACGTTGTTGAACCAGGCGTACTCCATACCTTCACGGCTGGTCCAGACGTTTTTACAGGTCACTGAACAGGTGTGGCAGCCGATGCACTTATCGAGATTCAGCACCATGCCGACTTGTGAACGAATTTTCATTTTACGCTCTCCTGTACCTGGTCATTGCCTTCGCCATCCAACCAGTTAATGTTCTTCATCTTACGTACAACTACGAACTCATCACGGTTTGAACCGACGGTGCCGTAGTAGTTAAAGCCGTAGGCCAGCTGCGCATAGCCGCCGATCATATGGGTCGGTTTCGGCGTAATACGGGTCACCGAGTTGTGGATCCCACCGCGCTGCTGGGTGATTTCTGAACCCGGCAGGTTAACGATACGTTCCTGCGCGTGGTACATCATGGTCATCCCGGCCGGTACACGCTGGCTGACAACTGCACGTGCCGTCAGCGCACCGTTGCTGTTGAAGACTTCGATCCAGTCGTTATCTTCGATTCCCAGATCCTTCGCATCGACTTCGCTCATCCACACAATCGGGCCACCGCGTGACAGCGTCAGCATCAGCAAGTTGTCGCTGTAAGTGGAGTGGATACCCCATTTCTGGTGCGGCGTCAGGAAGTTGAGCGCTTTTTCCGGGTTACCGTTAGATTTCTCCCCAATCACCGCTTTCACCGAACGGGTGTCGATTGGCGGACGGTAAACCAGCAGACTTTCACCAAAGTCACGCATCCACTGATGATCCTGATACAACTGCTGGCGACCAGACAGCGTACGCCATGGGATCAGCTCGTGAACGTTGGTATAGCCGGCGTTATAAGACACGTGTTCATCTTCCAGTCCTGACCAGGTCGGGCTGGAGATAATTTTGCGCGGCTGCGCCTGAATATCGCGGAAGCGAATTTTTTCGTCTTCTTTATTCAGCGCCAGATGCGTATGGTCACGACCGGTAAATTCACTCAGCGCAGCCCAGGCTTTAACGGCTACCTGACCGTTAGTTTCCGGCGCCAGCGTCAGGATCATCTCGGCTGCATCAATTGCGGTATCCAGCATCGGCTGGCCTTTTGCCGGACCTTCAGCCTTGGTGTAATTGAGCTTACGCAGCAGATCCATTTCGCTCTGGGTATTCCAGGCAATCCCTTTACCGCCGTTACCGATTTTTTCCATCAGCGGGCCGATGGAGGTGAAACGCTCGTATGTTGCCGGATAATCACGCTCAACGGTCATGATGTGCGGCGCGGTAACACCAGGAATCAGGTCACATTCACCTTTTTTCCAGTCCTTCACGTCCAGCGGTTGTGCCAGTTCTGCGGCAGAGTCGTGCTGAATAGGCAGCGTAACGACGTCAGTTTCTTTACCGAGATGGCCCACGCAAACTTCAGAGAATTTCTTGGCGATGGCTTTGTAGATTTCCCAGTCGCTCTTCGATTCCCAGGCCGGGTCAACGGCCGCAGACAGAGGATGAATAAACGGATGCATGTCCGAGGTATTCATATCGTCTTTTTCATACCAGGTTGCGGTCGGCAACACGATGTCGGAATACAGACAGGTGCTCGACAGACGGAAGTCCAGCGTGACAACCAGATCCAGTTTGCCGTCCAGGCCGTTATCCTGCCATTCCACTTCTTCAGGCTTCACGCCGCTCTGCTGGCCGAGATCTTTGCCCTGAATACCATGTTCAGTACCCAGCAGATACTTGAGCATGTACTCGTGGCCTTTACCGGAAGAACCGAGCAGGTTAGAACGCCAGATAAACAGGTTGCGCGGATGGTTTTTACCGTTTTCCGGCTGCTCTGCCGCAAAGCGAATAGAACCTTCTTTCAGGGATTTAACGGTGTAATCCACCGGCGTCATACCTGCTTTCTGCGCTTCTTCGGCGATACGCAGTGGGTTAGTCCCTAACTGCGGCGCAGATGGCAACCAGCCCATACGTTCAGCGCGAACGTTAAAATCAATCAAATGACCGCTGTAGCGGGATTTGTCTGCCATCGGGGAAAGCAGTTCCTGCGCAGTAACCGTCTCATAGCGCCATTGGCTGGAGTGGTTATAGAAGTAGGAAGTGCTGTTCATATGACGAGGCGGACGCTGCCAGTCAAGAGCAAACGCCAGCGGCTGCCAGCCGGTTTGCGGACGCAGTTTTTCCTGGCCGACGTAGTGGGCCCAACCGCCGCCGCTCTGACCGATACAACCGCAGAACACCAGCATATTGATCAGGCCACGATAGTTCATATCGAGGTGGTACCAGTGGTTCAGGCCCGCACCGACGATGATCATCGAACGACCGTGTGTTTTATCGGCGTTATCCGCAAATTCACGGGCAATGCGCACGATCTGAGAACGTGATACGCCAGTGATTTTTTCTGCCCATGCCGGCGTGTACGCTTTCACGTCATCGTAGCTGGTCGCGCAGTTTTCGTCGTTCAGACCACGTTCCAGGCCATAGTTAGCCATGGTCAGGTCGTAAACGGTGGTCACCAGCGCGGTAGAGCCATCGGCCAACTGCAGGCGTTTAACCGGCAGTTTGTGCAGCAGAATATTTTCCAGCTCTACTTTACTGAAGTGCTCGGTACCTTCGCCGCCAAAGTACGGGAAGCCCACTTCAGCGATATCGTCCTGGCCACCCAGCAGGCTGAGCTGCAGTTCGGTTTCATCACCGGACGTACCGTCGCGTTGCTCAAGGTTCCATTTGCCCTTTTCGCCCCAACGGAAACCAATTGAACCGTTTGGCGCAACCATTTCGCCGTTGCTGTTGATAGCGACAGTTTTCCATTCTGGGTTATTTTGCTGGCCCAGAGAGTCGACCAGATCCGCCGCACGCAGCATACGACCAGCAGCATAGTAACCGTCACGCTCTTCGAGCATCACCAGCATTGGCATGTCAGTATAACGACGAACGTAGTCGGTGAAGTACTGGCTCGGGTTATCGAGGTGGAACTCGCGCAGCATGACATGGCCCATCGCCATTGCCATCGCAGCATCGGTTCCCTGCTTCGGTGCCAGCCACAGGTCGCAAAGTTTGGCGATTTCTGCGTAGTCCGGAGTAATCGCTACCGTTTTGGTGCCTTTATAGCGAACTTCAGTAAAGAAGTGTGCATCCGGAGTACGGGTCTGCGGTACGTTAGAGCCCCATGCAAGAATGTAGCTGGAGTTATACCAGTCGGCAGATTCCGGTACGTCGGTTTGCTCGCCCCAGGTTTGCGGGGAAGCCGGCGGCAGGTCGCAGTACCAGTCGTAGAAGCTCAGGCAGGTACCGCCAATCAGCGACATATAGCGTGCGCCGGAAGCATAAGAAACCATCGACATCGCCGGGATCGGAGAGAAGCCTGCAACGCGGTCAGGGCCATAGGTTTTGATGGTGTAAACGTTAGATGCAGCAATCAGTTCATTCACTTCCTGCCAGGAAGAACGAACAAATCCACCACGACCGCGCGCTTGTTTGAAGCTTTTTGCTTTGTCGGCGTCTTCGATGATGGATGCCCATGCGTCTACCGGATCGCTGTGCAGTCTTTTTGCTTCACGCCACATCTTCATCAGACGTTTGCGCATCAGTGGGTATTTCAGACGGTTAGCGCTGTAGAGATACCAGGAATAGCTTGCACCACGTGGGCAGCCGCGAGGCTCGTGGTTAGGCATATCTGGACGCGTGCGTGGGTAGTCAGTTTGCTGGGTCTCCCAGGTCACCAGACCATTTTTCACATAGATTTTCCAGCTGCATGAGCCCGTGCAGTTTACCCCGTGGGTTGAACGCACGATTTTGTCATGCTGCCAACGCTGGCGGTATCCGTCCTCCCAGTCCCTGTTGGTATTGAGAAGCTGGCCATGCCCATCGGCAAAGGTTTCGCCCTTCTGCTTGAAGTAGCGAAACCGGTCCAGGAATTTACTCATCGGTTTTCTCCTGTAGGAGCCTGACGGCTCTCTGATAAATCGACATTGCTTGATTGAGAGCGAAGGTAACGCTCTGAAAGGGCGTGAGAATTGATAACGATCAAGGCATGCAGGGATGAAAAATGGAGGTTGGTTTTTACATACCCCCAAAGTGGGATATTGTTTTTTAACGTAATATTTTGAATTTAAAGGATTTTAAATAATTCACTTATCATACAAATGTTAAATTCTTTATAA
>NZ_MVFY01000020.1 GCF_002042885.1 Citrobacter portucalensis | reverse complement strand
TTGTGTTAATAAAGTGTTTTGAATATTGGCACAGATGCTGCATAATATTAACCAGTGGCTCATTCACCTTCTTATGTCAGCCCCTTCGGGACGTGCTACATAAACTTCGAATGACGCACAACAAGGTGCCTGCCGTCCAACATCTGATATTAGCATTGCTCATATCAACCTCCGGGCGAAACGTCGAGTTAGGCACCGCCTTATTCCATAACAAAGCCGGGTTAATCCCGGCTTTGTTGTATCTGGCGTTCCCCTCAGTTAGCATCAATCTATTCCTGTCCATTGAGAGTAACGCCTTGAAGCGCTGGTCAGTTTTTCCCCGATCTTTACGTCAATTGGTGACGTTGGCCTTCTTGCTTATCCTGCTGCCGTTGTTAGTTCTGGCCTGGCAGGCATGGCAAAGTCTGAATGCCCTGAGCGCGCAGGCTGCGCTGACAAACCGCACCACGCTGATTGATGCCAGACGCAGCGAGGCGATGACCAACGTCGCGCTGGAGATGGAGCGCAGCTATCGGCAATACTGCGTGCTTGATGACCCAACATTAGCCAGGGTCTACCAAAGCCAGCGTAAACGCTACAGCGACATGCTGGATGCGCATGCGGGGGTGTTGCCGGATACCAAGCTCTACCAGGCGTTGCGTCAGGATCTTAACGATCTCGCGCAGTTACAGTGTAAAAACAGTGGTCCTGACAGTGTGTCGGCTGCACGGCTGGAAGCGTTCGCCAATGCCAATACCGAGATGGTGCAAGCGACGCGTACCGTGGTCTTTTCTCGTGGGCAGCAGTTACAGCAGGAAATAGCCGAACGCGGGCAGTTTTTTGGCTGGCAGGCACTGGTGCTGTTTCTCGTCAGCCTGGCGATGGTCTTGCTGTTTACCCGCATGATTATCGGCCCGGTGAAGGGCATTGAACGGATGATCAACTGTCTGGGAGAAGGGCGCTCGCTGGGGGATAGCGTATTATTTACCGGGCCACGGGAGCTGAGATCTGTGGGGCAGCGTATCATCTGGTTAAGCGAACGCCTCTCCTGGCTTGAGTCGCAACGGCATCAGTTTTTACGCCATCTTTCCCATGAGCTGAAAACGCCGCTGGCGAGCATGCGCGAAGGTACCGAATTGTTGGCCGATCAGGTGGTTGGCCCATTAACACCGGAGCAAAAAGAGGTGGTCGGTATTCTTGATGACAGCAGCCGTAACCTGCAAAAGCTGATTGAACAACTCCTCGATTACAACCGCAAGCTGGCTGATGACGAGGTAGAACTTGAAAGTGTGGAAATCGCACCGTTGGTGGAAAGCGTTGTTTCTGCGCATAGCCTGCCCGCTCGCGCCAAAATGATACATACTGATGTTGCGCTTGCGGTGAACACCTGCCTGGCAGAACCGATGCTGTTGATGAGCGTGCTGGACAATCTTTATTCCAATGCGGTGCACTATGGTGCTGAATCCGGTAACATTTGGATCCGCAGCAGTTTGCATGGCTCAACGGTATACATCGATGTAATGAATACCGGCACACCGATTCCAGAAGCAGAACAGACCATGATCTTCGAGCCTTTTTTCCAGGGGAGTCATCAGCGAAAAGGGGCGGTAAAAGGAAGCGGGTTGGGGCTAAGCATTGCCAGAGATTGCATCCGCCGTATGCGGGGCAAGCTGTATCTGGTTGATGACCATGCGCAAAACGTTTGTTTTCGCATAGAACTGCCGCTAGCTGCTGCGAAAAATCACTAAAATAAACTTAAGTCTGGTGAGTATGCCATACGTTGTTGTCCGAATGCTTAAACGACATTTTCTTCGTCGCGTCATCCTCGCAAGCCTGCCGTGCCTGGCGCTGGCTGGTTGTGTCCCGAACGCGGTGAATCATATTATCGGCGATCCCTCGCAGGAGAAAATTCCGCCTAATCAACTGGCGGACTACCTTGCAACCGACTGTGCGGATATCTGGTCGCTGTCTGGCCAGTCAACAGAAACCAATCCGTTGTACTGGCTGCGGGCGATGGATTGTGCCAATCGCCTGATGCCGGTGCAGGCGCGTAGTGAAGCCAGCACCCTGATGACAGATACCTGGCAGGGCGCTTTCAGGCGTGGGATCCTGCTCGATAATGCCAACATTACGCCGCCTGAAAGGCGGGAGGCTGTTACGCGCCTCGATGCGTTAAGCCCGCAAATTCCGCCGCAGGTACGCCCGCTGTATCAGGTATGGCGCAGTAGCCAAACGTTGCAGTTGCAGCTTGCCGAAGAGCGTATGCGCTACAGTAAACTCCAGCAGGCGTCCGACAGCGATCTCGATACGCTGCGCCAACAGCAGCAGCATTTGCAGTCCCAGCTCGATCTCACGACCCGCAAGCTGGAGAATCTGACCGATATTGAGCGCCAGCTTTCCACGCGCAAACCTGGCGGTAACTACAATCCTGATGCGCTGCACGGGAACGATAAACTCACTACGCCTGATAACGAAGAAGGCGCAGCGCCGTCTGCCGATGAGGTTACGCCATGATAAGCCGTAAGCCCGCGCATCTGCTGCTGGTGGATGACGATCCGGGCCTGTTGAAATTACTTGGAATGCGACTGACCAGCGAAGGCTACAGCGTCGTGACCGCGGAAAGTGGGCAGGAAGGGTTACGGGTGCTGAACCGTGAAAAAGTGGATCTGGTTATTAGCGATCTGCGTATGGATGAAATGGACGGCATGCAGCTGTTTACTGAAATCCAGAAAGTACAGCCTGGGATGCCGGTGATTATCCTGACCGCTCACGGCTCCATTCCGGACGCCGTTGCGGCGACCCAGCAAGGGGTGTTCAGTTTCCTCACTAAACCAGTCGACAAGGACGCGTTGTATCACGCGATTGACGGGGCGCTGGAACAGTCTGCGCCCGCCACCGATGACAGCTGGCGCGAATCTATCGTTACCCGCAGCCCGCTGATGCTACGCCTGCTGGAACAGGCGCGGATGGTGGCGCAATCGGACGTTAGCGTCTTGATCAACGGTCAAAGCGGAACCGGGAAAGAAGTTTTCGCTCAGGCTATTCACAACGCCAGCCCACGCAGCCAAAAACCTTTCATTGCCATTAACTGCGGCGCGTTGCCGGAACAACTGCTGGAATCAGAACTGTTTGGTCATGCGCGCGGTGCTTTTACCGGTGCGGTGAGCAATCGTGAAGGGCTGTTTCAGGCTGCAGAAGGCGGTACGCTGTTTCTCGATGAGATTGGCGATATGCCTGCGCCGTTACAGGTGAAACTGCTGCGCGTATTGCAGGAACGAAAAGTCAGACCATTGGGCAGTAACCGCGATATCGACATTGATGTGCGGATCGTTTCTGCGACCCACCGCGATTTACCCAAAGCGATGGCACGGGGCGAATTTCGCGAGGATTTGTACTATCGCCTCAATGTGGTGAGCCTGAAGATTCCTGCGCTGGCCGAGCGTACGGAAGATATTCCGCTGCTGGCGAACCATCTGCTGCGCCAGTCTGCTGAACGGCACAAACCGTTCGTACGCGCCTTTTCAACCGATGCCATGAAGCGGTTAATGACCGCCAGCTGGCCGGGCAACGTGCGTCAGCTGGTCAACGTAATTGAGCAGTGCGTGGCGTTGACCTCTTCGCCGGTGATCAGCGACGCGCTGGTGGAGCAGGCGCTGGAAGGGGAAAACACCGCGCTGCCGACCTTTGTTGAGGCGCGTAACCAGTTTGAGCTCAACTATCTGCGTAAGCTGCTGCAAATCACCAAGGGCAATGTGACCCACGCGGCAAGAATGGCGGGGCGCAACCGCACCGAATTCTATAAATTGCTTTCTCGGCACGAGCTGGATGCAAACGATTTCAAAGAATAAATCTGCGGATTATGTTAGCTTTATTCGATCAAAAGACAGGCGACCTTTTCAAGGAATAGCATGAAAAAGATTGATGCGATTATTAAACCCTTCAAGCTGGACGACGTCCGCGAAGCGCTGGCAGAAGTCGGCATTACCGGTATGACTGTGACAGAAGTGAAAGGTTTTGGCCGTCAGAAAGGCCATACCGAGTTGTACCGTGGCGCGGAATATATGGTGGATTTTCTGCCGAAGGTAAAAATTGAAATTGTGGTTACCGACGACATCGTCGATACCTGCGTCGACACCATTATCCGTACTGCCCAGACCGGCAAGATCGGTGACGGTAAGATTTTTGTCTTCGACGTGGCACGCGTTATTCGTATTCGTACCGGTGAAGAAGACGACGCGGCAATCTAAGCCGCGCCGTTAATTTGTAGGCCTGATAAGCGTAGCGCATCAGGCAGAGTGATTGCCGGATGGCGGCGTAAACGCCTTATCCGGCCTACTCGCGTAACACATTACAAGACTTTGTGCGGACCGAAGCATTCGTAATGAATGTTCTCGTTTTTCACGCCCAGACCGACCAGCTGCTTCGCGGCGAACTGCATGAAACCAACCGGACCGCACAGATAAAACTGCATCGCCGGATCGCTGATTGCGCTTTCCAGTTTGTTCAAATCCATCAGACCTACGCTATCAAAGGCATCTTTCGCACGATCGGCTTCGGTTGGCTCACGATACCAGGTGTGTGCGCTAAAGCGTGGCAGCGTTTTGCCGAGTTCGTTGACTTCATCAGCGAAGGCATGCACGTCACCATTTTCTGCCGCATGGAACCAGTTAACCTGCGCCGTATGCTGCGCTTTTGCCAGCGTATCCAGCATCGCCAGCATTGGGGTTTGTCCCACGCCCGCGGAGATCAGAGATACCGGGGTGTCGGTCGCAACGTCCATAAAGAAATCGCCCGCAGGTGCGGCCAGGTGAACAACGTCGCCAACATTCGCATGGTTGTGCAGCCAGGTTGAAACCTGACCACCGTCCTCACGCTTAACCGCAATACGGTAGCCTTTGCCATCGGGTTTACGGGTCAGTGAGTACTGACGAATTTCCTGATGCGGGAAACCTTCCGGCTTTAACCAGACGCCCAGATATTGCCCCGGATGATATTCAGCTACTGCGCCACCGTCGACAGGTTCAAATTCAAAGCTGGTGATAAGTGCACTGCGTGGGGTTTTTGCCACGATACGGAAAGGACGGGTACCTTCCCAGCCGCCATTTTTATTGGCATTTTCGCTGTAGATTTGCGCTTCACGGTTGATGAAAACGTTCGCCAGCACGCCGTATGCTTTGCCCCACGCATCCAGAACTTCCTGGCCTGGGCTGAACATTTCGTCCAGCGTTGCCAGTAAATGGCCACCCACGATGTTGTACTGCTCGGGTTTAATCTGGAAGCTGGTATGCTTCTGTGCGATTTTCTCAACAGCCGGCAACAGTGCCGCCAGATTTTCGATATTGCTGGCATACGCGGCAATAGCATTAAACAGCGCTTCACGCTGATCGCCATTACGCTGATTACTCATGTTGAAGATTTCTTTCAGCTCTGGGTTATGCGTAAACATGCGGTCGTAGAAATGGGCGGTCAGCTTCGGGCCTGTTTCAACCAGCAGGGGAATGGTGGCTTTCACTGTAGCGATGGTTTGTGCGTCAAGCATACGGTCTTCCTTTATCTGAGACTTTAATGATGTATGTCAAATACATCTTATAAAAAATACCCCTGCATTGTAAATGGTTCTTTGTAACTTTGCGTTGTAAAGGTTACATCGTGAAAAATCTGCATCACAAACCTGAAAAGAAATCCGTTGAAATTCAGCAGACCTTTGTTCTCCAAAGCCTTGCGTACCGTGAAGGTAATCGTTTGCGTAAAATCCTTTGTCAAGACCTGTTATCGAAGAATGATTCGGTTATACTGTTCGCCGTTGTCCTACGGACCGCCTTTTAAGGCCGAAAATTTTATTGTTAGCTGAGTCAGGAGATGCGGATGTTAAAGCGTGAAATGAACATTGCCGATTATGATGCCGAACTGTGGCAGGCTATGGAGCAGGAAAAAGTACGTCAGGAAGAGCACATCGAACTGATCGCCTCCGAAAACTACACCAGCCCGCGTGTTATGCAGGCGCAGGGTTCTCAGCTGACCAACAAATATGCTGAAGGTTATCCGGGCAAGCGCTACTACGGCGGTTGCGAGTACGTTGATATCGTTGAGCAACTGGCTATCGATCGCGCAAAAGAGCTGTTTGGCGCTGACTACGCTAACGTACAACCGCACTCCGGCTCTCAGGCTAACTTTGCTGTTTACACCGCTCTGCTGCAACCGGGCGATACCGTTCTGGGTATGAACCTGGCACAAGGCGGCCACCTGACTCACGGCTCCCCGGTTAACTTCTCCGGCAAACTGTACAACATCATCCCTTACGGTATTGATGAGTCCGGTAAAATTGACTACGAAGACATGGCTAAGCAGGCCAAAGAGCACAAACCGAAGATGATCATCGGCGGCTTCTCTGCTTACTCCGGTGTTGTTGACTGGGCAAAAATGCGTGAAATCGCTGACAGCATCGGCGCATATCTGTTCGTCGATATGGCGCACGTTGCGGGTCTGATTGCCGCAGGCGTTTATCCGAACCCGGTTCCACACGCACACGTTGTGACCACCACCACCCACAAAACCCTGGCAGGTCCACGCGGTGGCCTGATCCTGGCGAAAGGCGGTGACGAAGAGCTGTACAAAAAACTGAACTCCGCTGTGTTCCCAAGCGCGCAGGGCGGCCCGCTGATGCACGTGATCGCGGCGAAAGCTGTGGCGCTGAAAGAAGCGATGGAGCCTGAGTTCAAGGTTTACCAACAGCAGGTTGCCAAAAACGCCAAAGCGATGGTGGAAGTGTTCCTGAACCGTGGCTACAAAGTGGTTTCTGGCGGTACTGAAAACCACCTGTTCCTGCTGGATCTGGTTGATAAAAACCTGACCGGTAAAGAAGCTGACGCCGCGCTGGGCCGTGCTAACATCACCGTTAACAAAAACAGCGTACCGAACGATCCGAAGAGCCCGTTTGTGACTTCCGGTATCCGTATCGGTTCTCCGGCTGTGACTCGCCGTGGCTTTAAAGAATCGGAAGTGAAAGAGCTGGCTGGCTGGATGTGTGACGTTCTGGACAACATCAATGACGAAGCTGTTATCGAGCGCGTCAAAGGTAAAGTGCTGGATATCTGTGCACGTTTCCCGGTTTACGCGTAAGTAATACGGATTGCCAGATGGTGGTGTAAACACCTTTTCCGGCCTACAGGTAACTCACATGTAGGCCGGATAAACGAAGTGCCATCCGGCAGTTATATTGACTTAAGCAAGATTGTTTCATCGATTAAAGTCGCCACTGGCGGCTTTTTCTTTGCCTGAATCCATTTTCTCAATAAACGTATTTCTCGACCCTGATTCAACGTTACTGCGCCGACAATCACGCCATCCTGTAGGTTAAACCATATTGCTTTCTGCGCATCTGAATTGCCGCGTAGGAGCCAGTTCTCACCCTGCATTTCGCCGACAAACTGTAGATTATCACGGTACTGATCGGTCCAGAACCAGCCCGGCGTTGCTGCTGGCTGCGGTTGATTGAGCATCGCGGCGGCGGCAACCTGTGCCTGAAAATTGGCGTTTTCCCAGCTTTCCACGCGTACTAACGAACCGTCAGCCTGGCGCGTTATCGCTACGTCACCGGCGGCGAAAATCGCGGGATCGGAGGTGGTGCAGGCGGCATCAACGATAATGCCGTTCACTGTCTCCAGTCCCGCTTCGCGGGCCAGCATATCGTTCGCCACGATACCGATACCATAGATCACCGCATCAGCGGTGAGAGTTTCGCCGTTTTGCAGCATGAGCGAGAGACACTCTCCCGCTTCGGCATGCTCAATAGCGCTGTTAAGCAGTACCCGCACGCCCGCAAGTTGGTGGCGGGCTAGCAGGTAGTCGCGCACCGGAGCAGGCGCGTTGCGGCCCATGACCGTTGGCGCCAGCTCCACCACCGTCACCTGACAGCCGCGTTGAGTCGCGCTGGCCGCCAGTTCCAGACCAATGGTGCCCGCACCGACAATGACAATCGACTTGCCCGGCAATAAATTGTCGCGCAGGCGCTCGGCATCGCCCGCGTGGCGCAGGGTGAAGCAACGATCGCCCAGCTTATCCAGTTGCGGAAGGGGGCGTGCCGCAGCGCCCGTTGCAATCAGTAGCCGATCCCATGGATAACTCTGCCCATTAGCCAGCACCAACTGATGGGTTTGGCGGCCGAGCGTCTGCACAGTAACCCCCAGATGCAGCTGTACGTTGTGTTCCCGCCACCAGTCAGCGGGGAGTATCAGCTGAAGTTGCGGATTGTCGTCCAGTAGCATCGCTTTGGAGAGCGGTGGGCGTTCATAGGGCAGATGATGCTCATCGGAAAACAGGTGTAATTCGCCGTCAAAACCTTGTTGGCGCAGTGCAGCGGCAGCCATAGCCGCCGCCTGACCGCCGCCGACGATAGCAATAGTTTTTGGGTTCATAACGTCTCCTCAGAGATCCAGTCCGGCGGCGACGTGACGAATACCGCGAATACCCAGACCGGCGTCGGCATTGATCATCACGCCACTTAATGTGCGGTTGTTGCGTTTTGACGCCAGCATTACATACGGGCCGGTAAAATCCGCCGGCTCCGGGAAAAACTGTAGCGGCAAAATAGCGGCGATTTTTTCCGGCGTCAGCGACTGCATAATCGATGTATCGTTTTGTCCCAGCGCCTGCGGGCCGCGTAGATCTGTCGCCATACCGCATGGACCGACACCGTTAACACGAACCTTTGGTGCCAGCTCGTATGCCAGCTGGCGAATCAGCCCGGTAGCCGCATGTTTGCTGGCGGTATACAGCGGGCCGCCGCCGCCGGGATACCACGACGCATTGGACAGGGTAAAGATGATGCTGCCTTCGCTGGCGATAAGTGCAGGGGCACAGGCTTTCGCGCCCAGCAGATAGCCCAGCACGTTGACGTTAAACAGCTCATGAAAGCCGCTCTCCAGCGCATCCGCAGGCGTATTGACCAACGAGGCGTTGTGATCCCATATCCCCGCATTTCCGATAAAACAGTCCAGCGTACCGTAATGCGTCAGGATTTGAGCTACCGCGCGCTGATAGTCGGCGTAGCAGGTGACGTTGCCTTCGATTGCCAGCACATGTTCGCCAAAGCGCTGACGCAGGCTGGCAACTTTAGCTGGCGACAGCTCCAGCGTGGCGACCTGCGCACCTTCTTCGATGAAACGCTCGACCAGTGCCAGACCAAGACCGGAGCCGCCGCCGGTGATAAAGATCACGTTATCGCGTAAATCGCTCATCTTGCGTCCTCTGGAATATCAACAAACACATCGCTACCGTCTACATATACCGCGTAGGTGGTGAGCGCGTCGGTCGCGGGTAAGCACAACGCCTTGCCGGTTTTCAGGCAAAAACTGGCGGCATGCAGCGGGCATTCCACCGTAGCGTCGTCTTCCAGATAGCCTTCCGACATCGAAGCGTTACCGTGGCTACAGCGATCGTTAATGGCATAGAACTCGCCGCCAACGTTGAACAGCGCGATGACGGGCGAGGTATCAAGCCGGAGCGCTTCACCCTCCGGCAAATCCCCTACGGGGCAAGCATAAACACGACTCATCAGAACAGTACACTCAGGTTATGGGAGGTGATCACCGCTTGATCCAGCACGATCTCACGCTCCAGTAAGCGCCACTCATCGCCCGGCAAACGGCGCACTTTGTCTATGCGCATGCCGACGTAAAAGGTTTCATCGCGCTCTTTTTGCGCGCGATACAGCAGATAATTAAGGCGCACGGCAAAGACGTCGGGAACCCCAGTTTCACTGACCTGGCAGTTGCTGATCAGGTGCCGGGTACGCGACGGTGGCTCTTCCGCCCAGGCCATGCCGGTTTCCAGCCGCGCGATACGACGTTCGAGCTGGTCTTTGTTGTCGTTGAAAATCCAGGTGGTCGGCGGCTGCACGCCTTTGCGACGATCGCGCGTCTGGGCATTGACCGTCGTACGCATGGTGTAGCGAATGTCTTCATCCAGTTGTGCCAGCCAGTCACGAAACTTCCAGTCATCCAGCAGGCTGGCTTCATGGTAGAGAAACTGTGTAATGCGGTGGTGTAGTTCCTGAGAAACTAAGGTGCTCATTTCATCACCTCCTGCTGGTAAGCGGCGGTTTTTTCCTGCACTTCCTGCCAGCTTTCGCTGCTGAGTAAATCGGCCCAGCGCTGATACATGCCGCGCGCGGCGGTTTCCGAAAAGATGTAGTTGGTGATCCCCGGAATGCCGTCTTCACGACGTTTCTCCTGGCCCAGCCCCATTTCCAGACACAATTTGGTGTTGCGTGCGCGATGACCCTTCAGCAGTTTTTGAATTTCACACCAGTTTTCCGAGTCGTCCTGCTCCAGGAATCCGGCGGGGCCAAAAGCCCGCGTTGCGCTGTTTTCAAACGCGGCTTTCACTTCATCAGAGGCGGCTTTATCGGTAATACAGAATGCCCATACTTCAACTTGATCCGGCCCGCGCGGATGCCAGACCCTTAAGGTGGCAGTACCGTTGAGCCAGGAAAGCGTTGGGAAAATGTTGTTGTGACCGGCCAGACGCAGGGCGCGAACTTTACCCAGACGCTGCTCGGCTTCCGCGTAGGTGTCGCGGTAATAGCTGGAGACTTCGCCGTCGACCCAGACGTTGGCATCGGGATTTTCGGTAAAGAAAAATCCGCTACCGTGCCCATCCTGACCGAACTGTAGCGCGTCTTTGGCGGTTTCCCACACCGGGCGGGCGGTTTGTCCGTCGCCCAGGCGTTTGTCGCTGCCGTCGTCTTTTGCCCCCAGCACCTGCACGGCCGAGGCATGGCTGAACAGCGCGTGATACTGGTCGCTGGCAAACTGTTCGGCGGGGAATTTCCAGTTACAATCGATGGTCCACTTTTGTACGCCACCGACGATTTCGGTGCCGCCTTCACGACGATCCAGCACACCGTCGAGATACCAGGCGATGTCGCCGAGATAATCGCGCAGCGCAGGCGCGGAGGTATCCCAGTTGCCGAAAATCAGTCCCTTGTAGCTCTCTACGCCAGGAACTTCGTTCAGCCCCCAGTGCGATTTGCACAGCCCTTGCGGGTAGGCGCGCGGTTCCAGCGGGACGTCGATCAGCTCGCCGTTAATGCCGTACGACCAGCCGTGATACGGGCAGGTAAAGGCGCGGGTATTGCCGCAGTCGGCGTAGCTGACGCGCATAGCGCGGTGGCGACACTGGTTGAGAAACGCTTTGATGCTGCCGTCTTTCTGGCGAACCACCACAACTGCATCCTCGCCCATGTAGGTGTTAAAAAAATCACCGGGTTTGGGGATTTGGCTTTCGTGGGCGAGAAATAACCAGCAGCGTCCGAAGATGCGTTCCAGCTCCAGTTGGTAAATTTCAGGGTCGGTATAAATTCGTGGGGTTACGCGACCGTTTTGTGTGTCGATCAGTTGGTAGATGTCTAAATTTGAGGGTGTGGTCATATTTTTTAATCCTGAAAGCTAAGATGTATTGACCTTCTTTTTTTGTACCTTAAGGATGTTGCTGGTTAGTTATCAATCTGTGAAATAGTAAATTTCTACCAGTTGAGACATTTTTTCGATAACAAGGAGAAGGGCATGGAACTGAGGCACTTACGCTATTTCGTAGCGGTGGCGAAGGCGCTGAATTTCACCCGAGCGGCAGAAAAGCTGCATACCTCTCAGCCGTCGTTAAGCAGCCAGATCCGCGATCTGGAAACGTGCGTGGGCGTTTCGTTGCTGGTGCGGGATAAACGAAAAGTTGCGCTGACGGCGGCGGGAGAGTGCTTTTTACAAGATGCGCAGGCGATCCTCGAACAGGCGGAAAACGCCAAAGTTCGTGCCCGTAAAACGGTGCAGGAAAATAATCATTTCGCCATCGGTTTTGTCCCTTCCGCAGAGGTAAATCTGCTGCCGAAGGTGCTGCCTTTGTTTCGTTTAAAACAGCCAGATACGCACATTGAGCTGGTGAGTCTGATCACCACCGAACAGGAAGAGAAGATCCTGAGTGGAGAGCTGGATGTGGGCTTAATGCGCCACCCGGTGTACAGCCCGGATCTCGATTATCTGGAGCTGATTCATGAGCCGTTAGTAGTGGTTTTACCGGTGAATCATCCGTTAGCTAATGAGCAAGCAATCTCCGCGGAACAACTACACGGCGTGAATTTTGTCAGCACCGATCCGGCCTACTCCGGTGCGTTAGCGATGATTGTCAAAAACTGGTTTCAGCAGCAAAAAAGCCAGCCCAACATTGTGCAGGTGGCAACCAACATTCTGGTGACCATGAACCTGGTCGGCATGGGGCTGGGGGTGACTTTGATACCCGGTTATATGAATAATTTTAATACCGGACAGGTGGTTTTCCGCCCTATTGTTGGCGATGTTCCGACCATTGCGCTGTTGATGGCGTGGAAAAAAGGGCCAATCAAACCGGCGTTGACCGATTTTATCGCCACGGTACATGAACGTTTAGCGGTGAGCCTGACGGAGTAATGGCTATAACTCGCTAAGCTGTGACTCGACATACAGATAGCCAATGCCCATAAGTTGCTGGGTGCGATTAAGCTTACCGAAGCTTATCTGCGTGGCTCTGGCTCGCGGGTTATCGCCGTGATCGAATGGGTTAAACCCAGTTTGCTGCACCAGCGTATTGAGCCAGCTGTCGCCAAATGCGCAGCTACGCCCATACAACCATATTTGGTTAATATTCAGTATATTCAGAAAGTTATAAAGACTCAGCCCGATGGCGCTGGCGGCATTTTCGGCCCAGGCCTGAATGCGGACATCTCCGTGCTGCCAGGCCGCAATTAGCTGGTCAGTGGTGAGCGTTTCCGGATCGTAAAGGGATGTCGGCTGCGATTTCATCCACACCCGGGCCTGCTTTTTCAATGCGCTTAATGACGCTACGGTTTCCAGACAGCCATAGCGACCACAGTCACAGGCGACACCATCGGGATGAATGATGGTATGCCCAATCTGACCGCTGCCATACAGGCTACCGCGCCAGATGTTATCGTTAATCACAAACGATGAGCCAATACCGTAATCAACGTTAATCACGCAGAAATCACCGTTTGCCGCCGGGTTTTGCCATTTTTCCGCCAGCGCCAGCATCACGCAGTCATTGTCCAGCCGGACCTGCACGCCGAGCTTCTCCTCCAGCAGATATTTTATTTCCACCGGAGTTTTCCACGGGGCCTGGGGCATGGTTTTTGATGCACCGGTTATCGGATCAACTTGACCATGAACGCCAAGCGCCAGATTAATCGTCACATCGGGAAATTCCCGACGATACTCCCGCCAGTGTGCCGCCAGGGCTGACAGCAGCGCTTTTGGCGATTCGGGGTTGATGACTTCATGCTGCCAGTCGCCTACGGCCACCAGTCGCGCGTCCGCCAGTTGACTGGTGATGCTGGTGGGGGTGACGTTGATGCACAGCGTCCAGGCGCCTTTTTCTGGCAAATGATAGCTGCCGCTGCTCAAACCGCGCTGGCTTAAGGTTTCTCGCGAATGGCTGATTCTCCCTTCATCCATCAGTTCTTCGAGGATATTGCTGACCGCCGGGATCGACAGGCTGGTGAGCTGCGCCAGCTGTGACTTGCTGAGCTGTTTTTCCCGCCACAGGTGAGACAAAAAGATCTGTTTATTCGCCTGACGGACCCTGACGTTGTTGAACCCCGAACGCTGCATTCACTTAACTCCCTTAACTATATTGCGTGAGCATTGCGCATTTTAACGCCACCTAACTGCCGCAGAATAGCATCAAGTTGAATTTTTACTTTTGTTTATTGAGTGGAGAGCGGCATGTACGGTTCAGTTAAAGTCTGGCAGGAAACGATCACCCTCCCAACGTGGGCGGCGGGTGAAGAAGATGCCAACCCAATGTTTCTGGAAAAACGGGTGTATCAGGGATCTTCTGGAGCGGTTTACCCTTACGGCGTGATTGATACGCTGACCGGCAAACGTGAAATGCGCGACTATCAGGCGGTGTGGATGGAGAATGACTTCATTCGCATCATGCTGCTGCCGGAGTTAGGCGGGCGTATTCATCGAGCGTATGACAAAGTGCAGCAGCGCGACTTCGTCTACTACAACGAAGTGGTGAAACCCGCGCTGGTCGGTCTGCTTGGGCCGTGGATCTCCGGCGGTATCGAGTTTAACTGGCCGCAACATCATCGCCCGACCACCTTTATGCCGGTGGATTTTACTCAGCAGCAGGGTGAGCAGGGTGAATACACCGTGTGGATGGGTGAGGTTGAGCCTATGCGCGGTTTACAGGTAATGACCGGATTCACGCTGTATCCGGATCGCGCGTTGATCGAGATAACCGGGAAGGTGTTTAACGGTAACGCTACCCCGCGCCACTTCTTATGGTGGGCGAATCCGGCGGTGAAGGGCGGCGACGATCATCAGAGCGTGTTCCCTCCGGATGTGACGGCGGTATTTGACCACGGTAAGCGCGATGTCTCAGCGTTTCCCATCGCCACCGGCACATACTACAAAGTGGACTATTCGGCCGGTGTGGATATCTCACGCTACAAGAACGTACCCGTACCGACCTCCTATATGGCTGAAAAATCAGATTATGATTTTGTTGGCGCGTGGCATCACGGCGAGCGTGGTGGGTTGCTGCATGTGGCCGATCACCATGTTTCGCCGGGGAAAAAACAGTGGACATGGGGATACGGCGACTTTGGTGTTGCCTGGGATCGTAATCTCACCGATGACAACGGTCCGTATATTGAACTGATGACCGGGGTCTTTACCGATAATCAGCCGGATTTCACCTGGCTTGCGCCGTACGAAGAGAAAGTCTTCGTGCAAAACTTCTTGCCCTACAGCGAACTGGGAATGGTGCAAAACGCCAGCACGCAGTTGGCGCTTCGTCTGGTGCGTGAGCGTAGCCAGCTTTCTGTGGGCGTTTATGCGATTGCGCCGCTACGCGATGTTCAGGTTACGCTTGCTGCGCACGGGCAGCCGTTCTATGAAAATACCCTCACCCTTGAGCCAGGACAGAGCTGGCTGGCCGATGTGTCTGACAATGGCCATGCCCGGGTGACGATGACCGTCACAAGCGTCGATGGCACTACGCTTTTGCAGTACGAAGAGCACATCGCGAAAGAATTACCGCTGCCTTCGGCGGCCATTGCGCCAGCGCTGCCAGAAGCGCTTTCTAATACCGATGAACTCTATTTTATTGGTCAGCATCTGGAGCAGTACAACCACGCCAGCCGCTATGCCGAAGATTATTATCGCCGCGCGCTGGACGTTGATCCGCTGGACTACCGCAATAATGTGGCCCTGGGGACGCTGGCGCTAAACCGCGCCGACTGGGCGCTGGCGGCACAATGTGCTGGCAAGGCGCTGGAGCGGGCGCATAAGCTCAATAAAAATCCGCGTGATGGTGAGGCAAGTATGCTGCTGGCCGCCGCACAGGAACGTCAGGGCGATGATGACAGCGCGTGGGATAATTATTATAAGGCCAGCTGGAGCGGCAACTGCCGGGATGCGGCTTTCTGGTCGTTAGCGCGTTTGGCGATGAAGCGTCAGGACTACGCCGGCGCCTTGGAAAAGGTCGAGCAGAGCCTGCGCTTTAACGGCAGTAATAACCTGGCGATGGGACTGAAAGCGCTGGCGCTGGCAAAGCTTGATCGCAATGTGCAAGCGCTGGACTACATTCGCCAACAACTGGTTGATTATCCGCTGAGTTACACCCTGCACTATGCGCGCTGGGCTATTTGCCAGGATGAGGCCACTGCACAGGCGCTAATCTCGATTACCGGGCGGCGCGGTACCAACGCGTGTGAACTGGCAGGCTGGCTGACTTCTTTGGGGCAAAAGGATGCTGCCCGTAGCGTGCTGGAACTGCTCGACAGCCAGGAAACGCTGCCGATGCTGTGGCGCGCTTCGCTGAGCGATAATCCACAACCGTTCATTGAACGTGCTCGTGAGTGTCTGCAAAACCGCGTGCGCTTCCCCAATACGCTGGATGAAGTGCAGATGCTGCAAACTCTTGAGCAAAGTGCTTTTGCCCGCTATTTCCTCGGCTGCTTCTGGTACAGCAAACGGCGTTATGCCGAGGCGGTTTCCTGCTGGCAGTTCACGCTTGCGCAGGAAGCGGATTTCGCACCGGTACACCGTTTACTGGGAATCTATGCCTGGAACAAACTGCACGATGCACAGCAGGCGATGCAGTATTTGTCGCAGGCCGTGGCGCTGGAACCACAGAATGCTCGCTTCCTGTTTGAACTCGACTATCTCAAGAAGTTAATGGCACAACCCGCTGAGCAGCGTCTGCAGCGACTGGAAGCCAGTAAAGAGATTGTCTTCCATCGAGACGATCTGACGGTGGAACTGCTCAGCTTGTGGAATGGGGTGGGGCGCTACGACGATGCCGCCGCAGTGTTACGTGAACGCGTGTTCCATCCGTGGGAAGGTGGTGAAGGTAAAGCCACCGGGCAATATCTGCTGAATCAGATGCATCGTGCCCTGGCTGCCGTTCATTCCGGCGACCTGCAAACCGCCATCGCGCAGCTGCAACAGGCGTTGCACTACCCACAAAACCTCGGGGAAGGACGCTTGCCAGGGCAAACGGATAACGACATCTGGTATTTGCTGGGGCATTGCGCTCAGCTGCAAGGCCATTTCGAAGAATCTCAGCGCTACTTCTCCCGTGCGACGCGCGGCGGCAGCTCACTGGATGCCGGACGTTATTACAACGACCAGCCAGTGGACTATCTCTTCTGGCAGGGTATGGCGCAGAGAAAACTTGGCGATGACGCAGAGGCGGACGCTTTGTTCAATAGCTTCCTGCAATGGGTTGAGTCGCATCACGACAACGTGCCGGATGTCGATTTCTTTGCCGTATCGCTACCCGACCTGGTGGTGCTGGATACCTCAGCACAAGCAAAACACCAGCAACACTGCCTGTTTATCAATGCGCTCGGGCATCTGGGGCTGGGAAATAGCGCCGCCTGTCAGCGTGAACTTGATGAACTCCTGCAACTCAATCCGGCACATGACAAGGCATTACTGCTGCGTCACGCCATTAACGTAAGGCTTTTCCAGTAACACCCGAAACGGGTGGGGGTAACCTCACCCGAAACCTACTGTACCCTGCGTTTCCCTGAAAGAGGAATCATAATGAATAACGCGCAGACACATTTAAAGATTGGTTACGTCTGGACTATCTGCCTGGTTGCGGCCTGCGGAGGTTTACTGTTTGGCTATGACTGGGTGGTGATCGGCGGGGCAAAACCCTTCTATGAAGCATATTTCTCGATTACCGATCCGGCACAATCCGGCTGGGCGATGAGTTCCGCGCTGGTTGGTTGTATCTTTGGCGCGCTGATTTCCGGCTGGTGCGCCGATAAATTTGGTCGAAAAATGCCGCTGATTCTCTCAGCGATCCTCTTTAGCGCTTCCGCCTGGGGAACCGCCGTCGCCAGTAACTTCGATATGTTTATTGTTTATCGCATCGTTGGCGGCGTGGGGATTGGTCTGGCGTCTGCGCTAAGCCCACTGTATATCGCCGAGGTTAGCCCCGCTGAAAAGCGTGGTCGCTTTGTGGCCGTTAACCAGCTCACCATCGTCATTGGCGTGCTGGCGGCGCAGCTTATCAACCTGATGATTGCCGAACCTGTTGCCACAGGCGCTACGCAGCAAGCAATTGTTGAAAGCTGGAACGGTCAGACGGGCTGGCGCTGGATGTTTGGCGCAGAATTAGTGCCCGCGGTAATTTTCCTGGTGCTGATGTTCTTTGTTCCTGAATCGCCGCGCTGGCTGGTGAAAGCGGGAAAAGCCGATCGTGCGCGTGCCATGCTGCAGCGCATTGGTTCGGCGGAATATGCCGGGCAAACGCTGAAAGAGATTGAACATACGCTGCAAAAAGATAATCACAAGGTCGCGTGGTCAACGCTGTTACAACCGCAGATCAAACCGATCGTGATTATTGGTATGGTGCTGGCAGTGTTTCAGCAGTGGTGTGGGATCAACGTTATTTTCAACTATGCGCAGGAGATCTTCGCTTCTGCCGGATTCGACATCAACGGTACGTTAAAATCGATCGTAGCGACCGGGATCATCAATCTGGTCTTTACCCTTGCCGCTCTGCCGCTGGTGGACAAAATTGGGCGTCGTAAACTGATGTTGTTCGGTGCGTCAGGATTAACGGTTATTTATGTACTGATTGCCGGGGCGTACGGGTTGGGCATTATGGGCTGGCCGGTTTTGGTTCTGGTGCTGGCGGCGATCGCTATTTATGCCCTGACGCTGGCTCCGGTGACCTGGGTGCTGCTGTCTGAAATTTTCCCTAATCGCGTTCGTGGGTTGGCGATGTCGCTGGGGACGCTGGCGCTGTGGATTGCCTGCTTCCTGCTGACCTATACCTTCCCGCTGCTCAATGCGAGTCTGGGCGCGTCGGGAAGCTTCCTGCTGTACGGTGTGATTTGCGCGATGGGCTTCATATATGTTCTGCGTAATGTACCGGAAACCAAAGGCGTGACGCTGGAAGCGCTGGAAGAACAGCTGGCGGCGCAACATACAAAAGCTGGCACATCAGCCCAGCAACGAAGCGCCCGATAATGGATGGTCTGCTGACGCTACAAAACGCACATCTGCGGATGTGCGTAGACTCGCAGGGCGGTTCGCTATTAAGTCTGGTTTCGTTACAACATCAACAGGCCATTTTACGCGAAGGTCATGGTCAGCAACCCGGTGATTGCGGCCTGTTCCCGATGCTGCCGGTCGCGAATCGGATGGCGGGAAATCGTTTTATGCTGCGCGGTGAAGAGGTGGTTTTACCTCAACATGGCGCAGATGACACCTTTTTCCTGCACGGTGACGGCTGGCTGCAACGCTGGCAGGTTATCACTGTCACCCAAAGCGGTTGTTTGCTGCAGTTGCGCAGTTGGCATCCCTGTGGCTACGACTATACGGCGCAGCTTTGCTATCAACTGGAAACCTCGAGCCTGCACGCCTCGTTGACGCTCACTCATTGCGGTGAGCAGCCAATGATTTACGGCTGCGGGTTCCATCCGTTTTTCGCCTTTGATAAGCGCAGTACGGCGCAGTTCACCGCCAGCGGCTACTGGCCTGAGGGGGAGCAGCATCTGCCGCTGGAATGGCAACGTGATATCCCTTCAGCGGCTGATTTCATGCATGCGCAATACGGTGAGGATAGCTGGCTGAATGTCGGATATTCTGGCTGGAGCGGGCGGGCCGTTATTCATCGTGATGTGATGAAAGTCACGATTTTAGCGCAAACTCCGTGGTTGATGCTGTTCAGAATGTCGGGTGAGGAGTTCCTGTGTCTGGAGCCGCAAACGCATCCGGTGAATGCCCACAACATGCAGGGGCAGCCGGGATTGCAGGTTTTAGCGCAGGGAGAACGCTGCCATTTTGCGATGCAAATTAGCGTCGAATAGGGCAAAAATCATGTTATCTGCCTGTTAATGCTCTCTTGCGCCAGCCTGCGTTTGTCGCCAGACTATCGCCTCCAAACGGGAGGGATTCATGGATTTGCATTCCACGCGCTGGCTGGCGCTCGGTTATTTCACCTACTTCTTTAGCTACGGTATCTTTCTGCCTTTCTGGAGCGTCTGGCTCGAAGGGCTAGGGCTGACGCCTGAAACCATCGGTTTACTGCTGGGCGCGGGGCTGATTGCCCGTTTTCTCGGTAGTTTGCTGATTGCGCCGCGTGTGAGCGATCCCTCTCGGCTGATCTCAGCGTTACGTATTCTGGCCCTGTTGACGCTGGTGTTTGCGCTGGCCTTCTGGGCGGGAACCAACGTGGCGTGGTTGATGGTGGTGATGGTCGGCTTCAACCTGTTTTTCTCACCGCTGGTACCGCTGACCGACGCGCTGGCCAACACCTGGCAGAAACAAATCACCATGGATTACGGTCGGGTGCGACTGTGGGGATCCGTGGCTTTTGTGATCGGCTCCGCGCTAACCGGCAAACTGGTGAGCCTGTTTGACTATCGGGTGATCCTGGTCCTGCTATCGCTTGGCGTCGCCTCGATGCTGCTGGGCATGATGATTCGCCCGAGCGTGCAGCCAGCGGGTGAAAACCGTCAGCAGGAGAGTGCGGGATGGCCCGCCTGGCGCGCGCTGATAACCCAGAGCTGGCGTTTTCTTGCTTGCGTGAGTCTGCTACAGGGGGCGCATGCTGCGTATTATGGTTTCAGCGCCATCTATTGGCAGTCTGCCGGATATTCCGCTTCGGCGGTGGGCTATTTATGGTCACTAGGTGTGGTGGCGGAGGTGATTATTTTCGCACTTAGCCACAAGCTGTTCCGTCGTTTCAGCGCCCGCGATCTGCTGCTGCTTTCCGCCGTTTGCGGGGTGGTGCGTTGGGGATTGATGGGCTGGAGCACCGAGCTGCCGTGGCTGATCGTGGTGCAAATCCTCCATTGCGGAACCTTTACCGTCTGCCACCTGGCGGCAATGCGTTATATCGCGGCACGCCAGGGGAGCGAAGTTATTCGTTTGCAGGCGGTGTATTCCGCGATAGCGATGGGCGGCAGTATCGCCATCATGACCGTATTCGCGGGCTATCTGTACCAGAATCTGGGCAGCGGCGTGTTCTGGGTGATGGCGCTGGTGGCGCTCCCGGCAATCGTTCTGCGCCCGAAGGTGGTCGCGCAGCCTGCAACGTTATGATTCGAGGATTTTGCGGATCTGCTGCTGCTGATGCGGCGTAAGCGCCAGATCAGCATGAATCAACGGGGGGGAAAATAGCGGTAACGGCGTGGTGTAAGGCGTAATAATCAGCGTTACGCCGCGCGGGGCACCCTCTTTTTGAAAGTCCTGCATCGGCATATGTTTTACGTTGAGCGGCAGCAGCGTCAGTTCGCGCAGCTGTTGCTCTATATGCACTTCAAGTTGTTCGTTACTACCGGTCAGCAGGATAATCTGCTTTTCGTGTAAATCCTTCTCCTGCATCAGCCAGGCGCCGAAAATAACGGCCACCAGCCCGATCTCTTCTTCTGAAAATTGCACATCGTATTCGGCCTCGAAGCCGTGAATTGCCTCACGGGTAGTACGAACCAGCCGGGGATAAAGGCGGCTGAACTCCTCCGGCAGCGTGTTATCAATGCCGATGGCAAACACGCTGCGGTTCAGTGCCTGAGCCAGGTGGATATACAACTGGTCATTCAGCCCTTGCTCATCGCTGAAGCGCACATTGCCATACTCGCGAAAACGCAGCACCAGCCGCGCAATAGCAAGACGCAAGCGGCGATCCTGCTGGTGATTATCGCGGATGGGATCGGGGATGCGAAGCATTGAGAACAGCAACGCCATAAACAGCGATTCGCCCAGCGGTGCACTCTGCATGACGTGGCGCTGCCAGTGACGGCCAATTTCCTCTGCGAGAGGATATTCCGCGCAGGATTGCGCCCAGCGTTGCTGGAGTGGGTTAAACTCCGGGGTGATCCCCGCGTGATGCTGTAGCAGGCAGTACTGTAAATACAGGCGCAGGAACTGGATGTCACGACACTCAAACGGCTTCTGCAAGCGCCGGGAGCACAGATTAATGAGCGCGTGCAGATTGGTGTCGTCATACAGCGTACGTGCGATCCCCCTTTGTTTAAGTTCTGCTTTTAACGCCGGGGTAAACTGCTGGGCGATAAAGGCAGGGCAAATCCGCAGGCCACGGCGCAGCCACTGCAACAGACACAGACGTTGATTTAGCGGGGTCCCTTCGATCGTATAGCCACCATTCTGCGCGGTGGCTATCGCGAGCCGGTGATAGCGCTGGATTTCGAGTCCTGCGCCAATAATATCTTCCTGAACCGTGGCATCATCGACACCGTTGAGGCTGCTGAAGGTTTGTGTAGTAGCGATTTGCCCCGGCAGGAAAAGCGTCAGCAGCACCTGGCAACGGCGCTGGGGAGCGGAAAGTACAGATGGTGGGGCAAGCGTTGACATCATCTGTAGGATCTCCCGTGAGTATGTTTGATAAGAATAGCTAAAGTTTGCTCATAGATTTTGAGAATGGAATGCTTTCCACCAGGAATGCTGGAGAGCGTCACAGAATTTTTAACGTGCGGAACAGATAGCGGTAGTGGAACGCAGCGAGTTAATCCGCTTTTTCACTGTTTTATCTTTTGTTTAGATATGCCAGAGATGCACTGCATGTCATGTTAAACATGATGGAGAATATTTTATTCCGCTATGGGGTTCCGTTCACCCCTGCGTTATCACTTCTCTGAATCATAGATACCCGTGAACGTGCAAGGGAGGCTCACCGCCGCCTCCCTTGCATCCCAGGCTCCCGGCGGGAAAATCGTCGCGATGCGATTCATTCGTCTTATGCCGTCTGCCTGTCGGGTCGGGGACGAGCCTGCGTCCCTGCAGGCCGTCCACTCTGCCCGCATCCATGCGGGCAGACCCGGTCAGCCGTCAACGCCTCATCGATTTTCAGCCGGACCGGGGTCATCGCTTCAACGCTCTGACTTCCAGTGAAACCCGTTTTGCTGTTTAAACAAAAAACGCAGATGGTCAGGTGTGGGCTGGTCCGGCTGAAAATTGCCGACGTGTTTCCGTCAGGCCGGGAGAGCCAGCATGGATGCTGGCTCAGGGCGCGCTTTGCAAGGACGCTACCTCGCGCCCGGCCCGGTAGCCTGAAGGAAAAAGCGGAGGGTATTGCGTAGCAACAATTTTCCCGCCGGGAGCCGGGATTGTTAAGGGTACGGCGATAGTACCCTTAACACGTTCACAGGCAGTATCGTTTCAGAGAAGTGAAAAACATAAGGTGAACGTAGCAATATACCGGAGGCAACAGATTCATTACCTCCGAAACAGCTGTCTGGCGTTACTTACCACGGCTCAGCGTTAATCCCACATCACCGCCGGGATGCACAGACAACAGCGTCTCTTTTGAGTAACCGCTTTCGCTCATCAGGCAGGCGCAGGCGGCGTCAAAGATAGCCAGCACCAGTAAAATTGATGTGGTGGCCAACATGTTGAGCGGGTCGGCCTCACGCTGGACGCCGGTGGAAATCACCAGTCTCGACGCTTTAGCAATGGCAGAATCGGCGTTTTCAGTCACGCTCAGAATCGACACATTTCGCGCATTCAGTCCGGGCAGCAGCCGGGTGAGTTCGTCCGAATTCCCCCCACGCGACAGCATAATCACCAGGTCGTTGGCGCGTAAAAAACCGAGATCGCCATGCGCCGCGTCCGTCGCGTTGAGGTAGATCGCTGGGCGTTCCACGCACGCAAGCATATGCGCCACTTTACGCGCTGCGATGCCGGAGGTACCTACGCCGGTGACGACGATTTTCCCCTGACAGCCGCGCAGCTCCGCCATCAGCGACTGCCAGAGCGGTTCAGTCAGATGCTGCCCCAGACCCGCCAGGGCATTGCTATAGAGCTGAAATACGCCGGTGGCCTGAGACCAGGAGTCGCTCATGCGTCCTCCTGCATCAACTGGCGGTATTTCATATGATCCTGATACATCTCGTGGAATACCCGATATTTGCGATCGTAGTACTGCTTAATGCGATTTGTTTGCGGGGTAACCGTTTTACCAATCCGGCTCATCGCCGACATCGCTTCCGGGAAGGTTTCGAAAACGCCCGCGGCGATAGTTCCCATCATGGCACCACCCAGCAGCATGGCTTCGCTCTCTTCAGGCAGCAGCATCGCGCAGCCGGTGGCGTTGGCATGTTCCTGAACGAAGATTGGGTTTTTCGTCCCGCCGCCGCTGGCCATTATCGTATCGATGGTGTAGCCGCTTTGATTCATCGTTTCAATGATATGGCGGGTTCCCAGCGCAATGGCCTGGATGGTCGCAAGGTACTGTAGCGCCATATCTTCCGGCGTACGTGACAGTTTCAGTCCGGTGATTGCGCCCGTAAGCGTTGGGTTAGCGCGCGGCGAGCGGTTGCCGTGGAAATAGGGCAGGATGTGCATATCGCGGGTTAAAAATGCGATATCTTCCGGCTCACCGGCCATTTTACGCAACAGCGCATTCAGCACTTCGTAAATGGTCTGCCCCTGAGATTTAGCTTGCGCCAGCAGGGTTTCGTAGCAAGGATGCGACTGAATAACGTGGTCGATTAACGCCCCTGTTGCCGACTGTCCACCTTCGTTGAGCCAGTATTCTGGCAGCACGGCTGAGTAGTAAGGACCCCAGACGCCGCCGATAAAACGCGGCTCTTTGGAAATCGCCATGTGTCCAGTGGAAGTGCCGCCAATCAGCGCGATACGACGGTCAAAATCCGCCACCTCGCCGGAAACACCGCTTGCCCCGAGCGTGCCGAGGGTACCGGCGTGGGCATCGATGATCGAGACGCTGACAGCGGTCCCCGGAATCAGCCCCATTTCGCTGGCGGCGCGCGCGGATAGCCCGTGACCGAGCGGTTCGCCCATGGTTTTCACGTAGCGACCAATTTTGGCAGCATCATGCTCCAGCAAATCTTCCAGCCCAATCTGGCGGAAATAGCTGGCATCCCATTTGTCTTCATGGCCCATATAGGTCCATTTACACACCGTCGAACACAATGAGCGCGTGTCATCGCCCGTTGCGCGCCAGGTCAGGAAATCGGGCAGGTCAAAGTAGTATCCCGCATTGGCCCAGGTGTTGGGCATATGTTGCTTCAGCCATAGCAGTTTTGGCGTCTGCATTTCCGGGGAGATAATGCCGCCAACGTAGTCCAGCACCCGATGATGCAGGGCGTTGATGCGCTCGGCCTGAGTAATGGCGCGGTGATCCATCCACACAATGATGTTCTGTTCGCTGCGCCCGGACGGGCTGATGGTCAGCGGTTTACCTTCTTTGTCCAGTACCACCAGTGAACAGGTCGCGTCAAAGCCCAGACCTTTCACCTGGATAGGGTTGATATCCGACTGGTTAATCGCATCGCGAACCGCGTTACACACCGCCTGCCAGATGTTATCGGAAGACTGCTCAACAAAATCGGCCTGCGGGCGGTAAATCTCGATGGCCCGACTGGCCTGACCGACCATTCTGCCGTTGAGATCAAACACGCCAGCACGGGCGCTTCCGGTTCCGACATCCACACCAATAAAGTAACTTGCCATAATTTTTTCTCCTGAAATCAGGCTTTACGATTCTGTAATGCGATAAAGAGGATCAGCACCGCGCCCCACAGCGCCATCGTCAGATAGCTGCTGACCCCCAGCAAGTTAAGGCCGCTTTCCAGCATTTGCAGCACAATCAGTGCCAGCACCAGGCCGATAATGCGCCCGAAGCCGCCATCCGGGTTGATACCGCCGAGGACGGAGGCAAGGATGGTGACCAGCAGGTAGGATTCACCGTATCCGGCTTTAGCTGAGTTGAATTTCGCCATCATCAAAATGGCGGCGACCCAGCCGAGCAGGGCAGAAATCACGTACACCGAAATTTGTACACGTACGGTATTTACGCCGCTGTAGCGGGTAGCCTGTTCATTGGAACCAACGAGATACAGGCTGCGCCCAAGCGTGGTGTGTTCCAGCAGTACCCACAGCAGGATTGCCACCAGGAAAAAGAGCAGTAGCGCCACCGGAATACCGGCAATCGTGGCGTTACCAAGGTACTGAATGGCGGTCGGGAAACCGGAAATCACCGTCCCGTTGGAAAGCAGAATATTCAGCCCGGAGATAAGCGTCATCGTGCCGAGCGTGGCGAGAATAGGCGAAACCCCGACCCAGGCAATCAGCGCACCGTTGAGCGTGCCGATAGCCACCGCCACGGCAGCGCCTGCCAGCAGCGCCAGCACCAGAAACAGCGGGTTATCCGGATGGGTGACGATAATCGCCGCCATCACCAGCGAGCATGCGTTCGCCCCGGCAATAATCGACAAGTTAATGCCGCCGGTCAGCATGGTCATGCCCATCCCGAGGGCCAGCATGCCGAGGATTGGTAGCTGTGAGCCAATCGACTGGAAGTTAGCGACGCTGAAGAAACGGCTGCCGAGTAGGGCCGAGAAGACCAGGGCGACGACCACAATAATCACGCATTGCAGGCGAATGATGGCATCACCGGGTAAAAATCTGGCGATTGTTTTCATCTCAAAGCTCCCTTGCCAGTTTGCGTTTTTCGTTCCAGGCCGTGGCGCTAATGCTGACCAGGATAATGGCGCCGCTGAACACGGTGTGCCAGTAAGAGGAGACGCTGAGCAGCGTCAGGCCATTTTGTAAGAAGGCCAGCAGAACCACGCCGAGCAGGGTTCCGGTCAACGTACCGCGCCCGCCGCTCATGCTGGTTCCGCCGAGTACTACCGCCGCCAGCACCGTCAGCTCAAAGCCGAGCAGCGAATTGGGCGCAACTGACTGGGTGATTTGCGCCTGAACCACGGCGGCAACGCCTGCCAGAATGCCCATGTAGCCATAGACGTAAAAATGCAGCTTCAGCAGATTCAGCCCCAGGCGCGAGGCCGCGTCTCGGTTGCCGCCCATGGCGTAAACCTGACGGCCAAGACGGGTATAGTTCATCAGCACGGCGGTAAAAATGATCACCGCCGCCAGGCACAGCAGGGGGAGGGTCAAACCGTAGTCGTAGCCATCCGCCGCGGTGAACGAGAACCAGTTAATGCCGTTCATAAACCAGTCCGGGAAGCCGTACAGCCAGGTGCCTTTGGTGGCGTAAACCAGCAGACCGTAGTAGACGTTCAGCGTGGCGATGGTAATGATGATTGCCGGAACGCGTAGCCAATAGACCAGAAAACCGTTGATCAGCCCAAGCAGCAGGCCCACCGCAATGGCGATGATTAACGCCAGCGCGAAGTTACCGCCGTGACCGATAACCCAACTGGCCATTGCATACTGGGCTATCGCGGTCATCGCCGGAAATGAGATGTCGATCCCGCCGGAAATCAGCACCACAAACAGCCCACAGGCCAGGATGCCGAGAATCGCGTAGCTGGTGGCCACATCCGTCAGGTTCCCCAAAGACAAGAACTCGTCGGTGCTGATGCTTAGCCCAACGGCAAGGGCTACAACCAGCAGGCCCAGCCAGAACTCATGTTGCCCGATTAAACGGGAGAGATGCATCTTATTCATTGATTACCTCGACCACTTCAGCAATCTCCTCTTCACTGCATTGATGAGGATTAAATTCCGCCACCAGCTTGCCGCGACGCATTACCAGCACACGGTGGCTGTTGTAATACGCTTCCGGGATTTCATCGCAAATCATCAGCACCGCCATACCCTGTTCCGCCAAATCGCGGGCTATCTGGTAAATGCCCTCTTTGTTGGCGATATCCACGCCGACGGTAGGCGAGTCGAGGATCAGGATGCGGGGATTGGTCGCCACCCATTTGGCAATGGCGATACGCTGGGCATTACCGCCGGAAAGGGTTTTGACCGGCAGGAGCGGATCGGACACTTTGATATTCAGTTCGCGGATTAAATCGGCGACCAACTTTTGCGCTTTACGATGATCGAGCAGACCGCTACCGGTGTGCAGTTGATCAAACACCGTGACGATGGTGTTGTCGTAGATCGACTGCTCCATGATCAGCCCCTGCGTCAGGCGATCTTCTGAGACATAGCCGATCCCGTGTTGGATGGCGTCATGGTTATTGCGCAGAGTAACCGGCTGACCGTTAATGCGAATCTCGCCACTTTCCGGGTGCGTCATACCAAACAGGCTCAGACAAAGCTCAGTGCGCCCGGCACCCAGCAGACCAACAATGGAGACGATCTCGCCGCCGTGCAGCGACAGATTAATGTTTTGGTATTTGCCTCTGCGGCTCAGATTGCGCAGCTCAAGCAGCGGCTCTTGCTCAATCGCGGGCCTTCCCGGCAACGGGCTGTAGTGGAAGCGTTGTCCGGTCATCAGGAAGGCCAGCTCGTGGCTGTCGAGTTCGCTGGCAGGGTATGTGCCCACCAGTTTGCCGTCGCGCATTACGCTGATGCGGTCAGCCACTTCCATCACCTCATCCAGACGATGGCTGACAAACACGACGCAAATTCCGGCCGCTTTCAGTTCATTAACTACTCGCAGCAGGCCATTAACCTCCTGGCGGGTTAGCGAGGCGGTGGGCTCGTCCATAATCACCAGACGCGCATCGGCGGCAATCGCCCGGCAAATGGCGACCAGCTGTCGATCAGCAATTGAGAGTTTTTCAACTTTTTTATCGGGATCGATATTCACCCCAATACGTTTCATGGCTGCCAGCGCCTGCTGCTTCATGGCGCCGCGACGCACCCAGATATCGCCACCCGGCAGATAGCGGTTGACCGCGATATTTTCTGCGACGCTAAAGTTGGGGAACAACGACAGGTCCTGATAAATAACCTGAATGCCATAATGGGAAGAGAGCTGCGGCGTCAGATGATGGAACAATTTTCCGTCGAGTAAAATCTGCGCGCCTTTTTCCGGATGATAAACCCCGGAGATCACTTTAATAATGGTACTTTTACCACAGCCGTTTTGACCCGCCAGACAGTGAACTTCGCCTTTTCTCAGCGTCAGATTCACGTTATCCAGCGCCAGCACGCCCGGGAATTGTTTGCTGATATTCTCAAGAGTGATAAATGCGGTGGTGTCTGCCATGGACAATACCCCTGCGCGCGTCCGGGGGGACGCTGAGTGTTAGTTTGGTTGATAGCGCCGACCAGACGGTCGGCGTTAAGGTTCCCTGGTGTTGGCTAAAGCCTTAGAAACCAAGTGATTGTGCGTTGTCTTTGGTGACTTCGAGGATCTTGTTAAAGCGGATCACTTTCTTCTCCGTGTCGATATCGGCTTTCCCTAAACCATCGATACTCAGATCGGCGTTCACTTCTTTGCCCTGCAACAGCTGATCGGCAACGGTGACCAGCGCGTAGCCCGCGTCTTTTGGATCCCACAGCAGCGCTTTTTTGATATCACCGCGCATCAGGTAAGGTGCTGCCTGCGCTGGCATAGCGATCCCGACGACGGCGATCTTATCTTTGGCGCGTTTTTTCTGCACAGCCTGACCCGCACCGATTGGACCCAGTGAGCCGAAGCCGATAATGCCCTTCATCTGCGGGTAGGTTTTCATCAGATCCAGCGTTGTGGCGTAGGATTTATCGATACTTTCCGCGACCGGCAGACGTGAAGTGACTTCGAACATTTCCGGATATTTTTCTTTCTGGTACTTAATCGCATAATCCGCCCACGCGTTATGCAGTGGGACCGTCAGCGAACCAACATAGATGGCATATCCGCCTTTGCCGCCCATATTTTTCGCTAACTCATCGACGTTAGCCTGTGCGTATTTTTCACTATCGATGGTTTCGATATCCCACTGGCCAATTTGCTCATCCGGGGATTCGTGCGTCAGCACCACGATGCCTTTATCGCGCGCTTTTTTCAGTACCGGCTCAAGGACCTTGGCATCATTCGGCACCACGATGATCGCATTAACGTTTTTGGCGATCAGATCCTCAATCACTTTCACCTGCTGCGCCGGGTCCGGCGTTGAAGGTCCGGTCTGGTAAGCATTCACATCCAGTTTTTTTGCTGCTTCATTTACGCCGGTTTCCATCCGGTTAAACCATGGGATCCCGGTGACTTTGGCAACCACAGCAATTTCATATTTTTCCGCCGCAAAGGACGTGCCGGACAACATGCATGCAGAAACCAGGGTTGCACTGAGTAATGCGAGTTTGAATTTCATAGTTGTACCTTTCGTAGGGGGCAGGACATGTCACGGCGTGAAGTTAACAATGAATGGAAGAGGGAATGAATCATAAGTTTTGTGAATGTGATCTATGCCCATTATTGTGAATTTATAGAAATAAAATGGTTAATAATTAGTTAAATTTGCATGGTTTTACATTCAGGTTTTCAAATTAAGTGTTAATTAAATATTAAAATGAAACTATTAATTAACATTTTGTTATCATTTGACTTGAGTTTTGACGCCTAAAAGGTGTTTGGGGGGAATTTCCCGAAGAAGAAATTATCGAAATTGAGAACTGAATCGATACCGGAAAAGGGTGCTCAATATTTTTTCGTTCAATGGTATCCTCAGCACACTTTCGCCAAACCCGGCATCATTATTTGTGGCGGTGTAGATTTTCATCGTGGAGAACTCATGCAAGGCGTTAAACGTATCATTATCACGTTGTTTCTCGCTGTCCTGTCCTTTGGCGCAGGCGCGCATCCCCACAGCTTTATCCATCTGAAAACTGAGATAGTGAGCGAGAATGACCAGTTCGTCGCGCTGAAAATGCGCTGGACGATGGATGAAATTACCTCGGCGGATCTGCTTTACGATGCGGGGAATGCCAAACCTGGTGATGAGATCTGGAAGAAACTGGCGGCGGAAGTGATGGCCAACGTTCTCGGGCAGCACTATTTCACCGAAGTGTGGCACGACGGGAAAAAGGTAAAGTTTAAAAACAGGCCGACGGATTATGGCATGGCGCGGGAGGAACACCAGGCAGTGCTGACGTTCGTTTTACCGCTGGCCGAAGCTCAGCCGCTGAGTGGTCAAAAATATACCATTTCAACCTTCGACCCGACCTACTACGTTGATATGAGCTATGACAAAGATAGCGATGCCAGGCTGGGGCAGTCCATAAGCCAAAAATGCCGGATTTCAGTACATACGCCGACGCCGAATGAACAAACGCTGAGCTTTGCGCAGTCGCTGGATAAAGAAGACGCACCGCCGGAGGATATGGAGTTGGGTAAACAGTTTGCACAGACGGTAACGCTGCAATGTCAGTAGTGTATCAACAACGCGCAGCCAGACGTCGCTGGCTCATGCTATGGCCGCTGGCTGTCTTTTTGCTGCTGGCGGCAGGCGGCATACTGTGGCTATGGCAGGCCTGGCCGCAGGTGATGATGAAAAGTGTCGTCTGGCAGCGCGACGTTAACCAACAGATGAGCGGGTTGCTGAAAGCGGTTGCCGCCAGGCCGGCCCAGGCCGGGGGATCGCTGCTGCTATTTAGTTTTCTCTACGGCGTTCTGCATGCGCTGGGACCGGGACATGGAAAAGTCGTTATTACCACCTGGCTGGCAACGCACCCTTCGAAGCTGAAGTCGAGTATTGGCCTGACGCTGGCCTCATCTTTACTACAGGGGCTGGTCGCTATCGGACTGGTGGTTGTGGTGCTTACCATCTTGCAGTTGCCTGCACGACAGCTACATATGAGTAGTTTCTGGCTGGAGAAAGGGAGTTATGCGCTGGTTGGCGTGTTGGGCGTTTTATTGTGCGTCCGTGCGCTGAAGAAATTGCGCCAGCTGCTGCGCCGCCCAAAATTCACTGCCTTCACGCCGCATCATGTGCATCACGAGGGTTGCGGCTGCGGGCATCAGCATTTGCCCGATCCTGAACAGCTGCAAAGTGGTGATGATTGGCGTGCCCGGTTGATGATCGTGCTGTCTATGGGGATGCGCCCGTGCTCGGGGGCCATCATGGTTTTACTGTTCAGCAAAGTGGTTGGCGTGTTTAGCTGGGGTATGGCGTCGGCGCTGGCGATGGCGGCAGGAACCTCTTTGACGATTACGTCACTGGCTCTGCTGGTACACAGTTTCCGCTCGCTGGCGGTGAAACTTAGCGGGCATAAAGCGCCGGTATTGTGGCGACAGATTGGCTGGACGACGCTGGCATTAGCCGGTGGTGCGGTGCTGATCGCTGCTGCGGTAGTGATGTGGATGAGTGCGGTGCCGGTGGGGCGAGGGATAAGACCGTTTTAGCACTGTTGTAGGATGAATGCCTGATGGCGCTTCGCTTATCAGGCCTACGGGGAATTCCCTGGTAGGCCGGATAAGGCGCTAGCCGCCATCCGGCATCAAACGGTTAACGCTTCAGCGCATCGCTCAGTTCATCACGCATGTTAGCCAGCATGGCTTTCACTACGCGCGGGTTACCTGCAACGATGTTGCCGGTCGCCATGTAGTTATGACCACCAGTAAAGTCGCAAACCAGTGCGCCAGCTTCACGGGCAATCAGTTCACCTGCGGCGAAATCCCACGGGCGCAGGCCAATTTCGAAATAACCGTCAACGCGGGCTGCGGCAACGTAGGCCAAATCCAGCGCAGCAGAACCGGTGCGGCGGAAGTCCGCACATTCGGTAAACATGTTGCCAAGAATTTTCATGTAAGAAGCGGCGTGCTGTTTGGCTTTGAACGGGAAACCGGTGGCGATGATGGTGCCATCCAGATCGCGGGCGGTGCTGCCACGCAGACGGTAGCCGTTCAGCTGTGCGCCCTGGCCACGGGTTGCGGTGAACAGTTCGTTACGCATTGGATCGTAAACAACGGCGACTTCAGTACGGCCTTTGATGCGTACTGCGATGGATACCGCGAAGTGCGGCAGACGTTTTACGAAGTTAGTGGTGCCATCCAGTGGATCGATAACCCATTGAACATCCAAATCTTCACCAACATGTTCACCGCTTTCTTCGGTGATGATGGTGTGCTGTGGGTAAGATTTGCGAATCGTTTCGATAATAATCGCTTCGGCGGCTTTATCGACGTTAGTCACGAAATCATTGCTGCCTTTCTGGCTGGTTTCTACAGAGTCTGGGGTTTCGTAGTGTTTGGCAATTACATTACCCGCCTTGCGCGCTGCGCGCACGGCGATGGTCAGCATCGGATGCATCGGTCTCTCTCACTGGATGTTAAAGAACGGGAAAACGGCGCAGAGTATAGCAGCGAGTTCGGAATATGTCTTCGTTTTATGATAATATGCCCGAATAATCTTTAGCCGAAGAAATACAATGCTGCAAAATATTCGAATCGTGCTGGTGGAAACCTCTCACACTGGCAACATGGGCTCTGTAGCCCGCGCAATGAAAACCATGGGTTTAACCAATCTGTGGCTGGTAAATCCACTGGTTAAACCGGACTCCCAGGCCATCGCCCTGGCAGCGGGTGCCAGTGATGTGATCGGCAGCGCGCAGATCGTCGATACGCTCGATGAAGCGCTGGCGGGCTGTAGCCTGGTGGTAGGCACCAGTGCGCGTTCCCGCACGCTGCCGTGGCCGATGCTGGATCCGCGTGAATGCGGTTTAAAAAGTGTCTCTGAAGCGACGAACTCGCCGGTGGCGCTGGTCTTTGGTCGTGAACGTGTTGGTCTGACCAACGAAGAGCTGCAGAAGTGCCATTATCACGTCGCCATTGCCGCGAACCCGGAATACAGTTCGCTCAACCTGGCGATGGCAGTGCAGGTCATCTCTTATGAGGTGCGCATGGCCTGGCTGGCGACGCAGGAAAGCGACAAGACCGTAGATTACGAAGAAGCAGAGTATCCGCTGGTCGATGATTTAGAGCGTTTTTACGGTCATCTGGAGCAAACGCTGCTGTCGACCGGGTTTATCCGCGAAGGGCACCCGGGGCAGGTGATGAATAAGCTGCGCCGTCTGTTTACCCGTGCGCGTCCAGAGAGCCAGGAGTTGAACATCCTGCGCGGGATTTTAGCTTCAATTGAGCAGCAGAATAAAAGCAAGTAACTGTACGAATGCCGGATGCGCTTCGCTTATCCGGCCTACGAATCGTGCAGCCTGTAGGCCGGATAAGCGAAGCGCATCCGGCAAGTGAAAATGGCACTGAAGGTTAAATACCTGACTAAATTAGTCAAGTAAATAGTTGACTGATTTAGTCGGGAATGTCAGACTTGCCCCTGCTATGCAATACCCCCATTTTACAATAAAAAACCCCGGGCAGGGGCGAGTTTGAGGCTAAGTAAGACATGAGACTGACATCAAAAGGGCGTTATGCCGTGACCGCAATGTTGGACGTTGCGCTCAACTCCGAAACGGGCCCGGTACCGTTGGCTGATATTTCTGAACGTCAGGGAATTTCCCTGTCATATCTGGAGCAGCTGTTTTCCCGTTTGCGTAAAAACGGTCTGGTTTCCAGCGTACGTGGACCAGGCGGCGGGTATCTGCTGGGTAAAGATGCCGGCAGCATCGCAGTAGGTGAAGTGATTAGCGCTGTTGACGAGTCTGTAGATGCGACCCGTTGCCAGGGCAAAGGCGGTTGTCAGGGCGGCGATAAATGCCTGACCCACGCGCTGTGGCGCGATCTGAGCGATCGTCTGACCGGTTTCCTCAACAACATTACGTTGGGCGAACTGGTAAATAATCAGGAAGTCCTGGATGTGTCTGGTCGCCAGCATACCCATGACGCTCCACGCACTAATCGTGCTCAAGACGCGATCGACGTTAAGTTACGCGCATAATAAAAGTATTTTAGAATCAGGCCGGGGTGCTACACACCCCGTTAACTCGGTCGTACATCCAGCCGGTTGCCTGATTCCTTGCATTGAAGCGATGTACGGAGTTTATAGAGCAATGAAATTACCGATCTATCTCGACTACTCCGCAACCACGCCGGTGGACCCGCGTGTTGCCGAGAAAATGATGCAGTGTCTGACCCTGGACGGAAACTTTGGTAACCCAGCGTCTCGTTCACACCGTTTCGGCTGGCAGGCTGAAGAGGCGGTAGATATCGCCCGTAACCAGATTGCCGACCTCGTGGGCGCTGACCCGCGTGAAATCGTATTTACTTCCGGTGCGACTGAATCCGATAACCTGGCGATTAAAGGTGCAGCCAACTTTTATCAGAAAAAAGGCAAGCACATCATCACCAGCAAAACCGAACACAAAGCCGTGCTGGATACCTGTCGTCAGCTGGAGCGCGAAGGGTTCGAAGTCACCTACCTCGCCCCGCAGCGTAACGGCATTATCGACCTGAAAGAACTTGAAGCAGCAATGCGTGACGACACCATCCTCGTGTCCATCATGCACGTGAACAACGAAATCGGCGTGGTGCAGGATATCGCGACTATCGGCGAAATGTGCCGTGCTCGCGGCATCATCTATCACGTTGATGCGACCCAGAGCGTGGGCAAACTGCCTATCGATCTGAGCCAACTGAAAGTTGACCTGATGTCCTTCTCCGGCCACAAAATCTATGGTCCGAAAGGTATCGGCGCGCTGTACGTTCGTCGTAAACCGCGTATTCGTATTGAAGCGCAGATGCACGGCGGCGGTCACGAGCGCGGTATGCGTTCCGGTACGCTGCCTGTGCACCAGATCGTCGGCATGGGTGAAGCATACCGTATCGCTAAAGAAGAGATGGAA
Source organism: Citrobacter portucalensis (assembly GCF_002042885.1). Taxonomy (GTDB): domain Bacteria; phylum Pseudomonadota; class Gammaproteobacteria; order Enterobacterales; family Enterobacteriaceae; genus Citrobacter; species Citrobacter portucalensis. Next base: position 32,875 of record NZ_MVFY01000020.1, on the reverse strand, counting down.
ACCGAGATGGCGCGCCTGCGCAGTCTGCGTAACCGTCTGTGGAACGGCGTGAAAGATATGGAAGAGGTGTACCTCAACGGTGACCTCGAGCAGGGCGCACCGAACATTCTCAACGTCAGCTTCAACTTTGTTGAAGGCGAGTCGCTGATTATGGCGCTGAAAGACCTGGCTGTATCCTCCGGTTCTGCATGTACTTCTGCAAGCCTGGAGCCATCCTACGTGCTGCGCGCGCTGGGGATGACCGACGAGCTGGCGCACAGCTCAATTCGTTTCTCTTTAGGTCGTTTCACTACCGAAGAAGAGATTGACTACGCCATCAATCTGGTTCGCAACTCCATCGGCCGCCTGCGCGACCTTTCTCCGCTGTGGGAAATGTTCAAACAGGGCGTGGATCTGAACAGCATTGAATGGTCACATCACTAATCGGTACCGATAAGGAGAATTCAGCATGGCTTACAGCGAAAAAGTAATCGATCATTACGAGAATCCACGTAACGTGGGCTCTTTTGACAACAGCGACGAGAACGTGGGCAGCGGCATGGTGGGTGCACCGGCCTGTGGCGACGTGATGAAGTTGCAGATCAAAGTCAACAATGAGGGTATCATTGAAGACGCGCGTTTCAAGACTTACGGCTGCGGTTCCGCTATTGCTTCCAGCTCTCTGGTTACCGAATGGGTAAAAGGGAAATCTCTGGACGAAGCACAGGCGATTAAAAACACCGATATCGCCGACGAGCTTGAACTGCCACCGGTGAAAATTCACTGCTCTATTCTGGCTGAAGACGCGATTAAAGCCGCGATTGCGGATTACAAAAGCAAACGTGAAGCAAAATAATTAAGAGTTGAGGTTTTATTATGTCGATTACCTTAAGCGACAGTGCAGCAGCGCGTGTAAATACCTTCCTGGCAAACCGCGGTAAAGGGTTTGGTCTGCGTCTGGGCGTGAGAACCTCCGGCTGCTCAGGTATGGCCTATGTACTGGAATTTGTTGACGAGCCGGCGGCTGAAGATACCGTGTTTGAAGACAAAGGCGTAAAAGTCGTGATCGACGGTAAGAGCCTGCAATTCCTCGACGGTACGCAGTTAGATTTCGTCAAAGAAGGTCTGAACGAAGGGTTTAAGTTCACTAACCCGAACGTGAAAGACGAATGTGGATGCGGCGAAAGCTTCCACGTGTAACGCGCTTACTGATAACCCCACCGTGGTCGCCTGCGCGTGGGGTTTGTTTTACCTGACTCTCTGGTTTTGCCTCATCGAACAACAGAGAATCGATGCCCTGAGAATGTTATGGACTACTTCACCCTCTTTGGCTTACCGGCCCGTTATCAGCTCGATACTCAGGCGCTGAGCCTACGTTTTCAGGATCTACAACGTCAGTATCATCCTGATAAATTCGCCAGCGGTTCCCAGGCGGAACAACTTGCTGCGGTTTCGCAGTCCGCCACTATCAACCAGGCCTGGCAAACGCTGCGTCATCCTTTGATGCGCGCCGAATACTTATTGTCTTTACACGGTTTTGATATCCGCAGCGAGCAGCACACGGTGCGCGATACCGCGTTCCTGATGGAGCAACTTGAGCTGCGTGAAGAGCTGGACGAGATTGAACAGGCAAAAGACAGTCAACGTTTAGATGCGTTTATGAAACGCGTCAGCGAAATGTATAACGTTCGCCATCAACTGATGGTGGAACAGCTGGATAGCGAGACGTGGGACGCAGCGGCAGATACCGTGCGTAAGCTGCGTTTTCTCGATAAACTGCGAAGCAGTGCAGAACAACTCGAAGAAAAACTGCTCGATTTTTAATTTCCGGAAGCGAAAATGGCCTTATTACAAATTAGTGAGCCTGGTCTGAGCGCCGCGCCGCACCAGCGTCGTCTGGCGGTAGGTATCGATTTAGGCACCACCAACTCCCTGGTTGCTACCGTACGCAGCGGCCAGGCCGAAACGCTGGCAGACCATGAAGGTCGCCACCTGTTGCCGTCAGTGGTTCACTATCAGCAGCAGGGCTACTCTGTCGGTTACGATGCCCGCGCCAATGCAGCGTTGGATACGGCAAACACCGTTAGCTCGGTAAAACGCATGATGGGCCGCTCTCTGGCGGATATCCAGGCGCGTTACCCGCATCTGCCATATACGTTCCGGGCGAGCGAAAACGGTCTGCCGATGATTGAAACCGCTGCCGGTTTGCTTAATCCGGTGCGCGTCTCCGCTGATATTCTGAAAGCGCTGGCCGCGCGGGCTACCGAATCGCTGTCCGGCGAACTGGACGGCGTGGTAATCACTGTTCCGGCTTACTTTGACGATGCACAGCGTCAGGGGACCAAAGACGCCGCGCGTCTGGCGGGCCTGCACGTATTGCGTCTGCTGAACGAACCGACCGCAGCGGCGATCGCGTATGGTCTGGACTCCGGTCAGGAAGGCGTGATCGCAGTCTACGATCTTGGCGGCGGTACTTTTGATATTTCTATTCTGCGCCTGAGCCGTGGCGTGTTTGAAGTGCTGGCGACCGGCGGTGATTCCGCGCTCGGCGGCGACGATTTTGACCATCTGCTGGCCGATTACATTCGCGAGCAGGCGGGCGTGGCCGATCGCAGCGATAACCGCGTACAGCGTGAACTGCTGGATGCCGCGATTGCAGCGAAAATCGCACTTAGCGACGCTGATTCTGTAACGGTTAACGTGGCAGGATGGCAGGGTGAAATCACCCGTGAAACCTTTAATGAACTCATTTCCGCACTGGTCAAGCGTACGCTGCTGGCCTGCCGTCGCGCGCTGAAAGATGCGGGCGTGGAGCCGCAAGATGTGCTGGAAGTGGTGATGGTTGGCGGTTCAACGCGCGTGCCTCTGGTACGTGAACGCGTCGGTGAATTTTTTGGCCGTACACCGTTGACCTCTATTGACCCGGACAAAGTGGTCGCTATCGGTGCGGCAATCCAGGCGGATATTCTCGTCGGAAATAAACCGGACAGCGAAATGCTGCTGCTGGACGTTATCCCGCTGTCTCTGGGACTGGAAACCATGGGCGGTCTGGTGGAGAAGGTGATCCCGCGTAACACCACTATCCCAGTGGCGCGCGCGCAGGACTTTACCACCTTTAAAGATGGCCAAACCGCGATGTCCATTCACGTGATGCAGGGCGAGCGTGAGCTGGTGCAGGACTGCCGTTCACTGGCGCGTTTTGCGCTGCGCGGCATCCCGGCATTGCCGGCTGGCGGTGCGCACATCCGCGTGACCTTCCAGGTGGATGCCGATGGGCTGCTGAGCGTCACCGCCATGGAGAAATCCACAGGCGTTGAGTCCTCAATCCAGGTTAAACCGTCCTACGGTCTGACCGACAGTGAAATCGCCTCCATGATTCAGGATTCGATGAGTTTTGCCGAGCAGGACGTTAAAGCCCGTATGCTGGCAGAACAGAAAGTCGAAGCGGCACGCGTACTGGAGAGTTTATCCGGTGCGCTGAATGCTGATGCCGCGCTGTTAAGCGCCGCAGAACGTCAGGCTATCGACACCGCCGCCGCGCACTTGAGCGAGGTTGCACAGGGTGACGATGTTGACGCGATAGAACAAGCCATTAAAAACGTAGACAAACAAACCCAGGAATTCGCCGCTCGCCGCATGGACAAATCCGTCCGTAGCGCGCTGAAAGGCCATTCCGTGGACGAGGTTTAATATGCCAAAGATTGTTATTTTGCCTCATCAGGATCTCTGTCCCGATGGCGCAGTTCTGGAAGCTGAGACCGGCGAAACCATTCTCGACGTTGCCCTGCGTAACGGGATCGAGATTGAACACGCCTGTGAAAAATCCTGTGCCTGCACTACCTGCCACTGCATCGTGCGTGAAGGTTTTGATTCTTTGCCGGAAAGCACAGAAGAAGAAGACGACATGCTGGATAAAGCCTGGGGACTGGAGCCGGAGAGCCGTTTAAGCTGTCAGGCGCGGGTAACCGAGGACGATTTAGTGGTCGAAATCCCACGTTACACAATCAATCATGCGCGTGAGCATTAACAGAGGGTAGTATGGGACTGAAGTGGACCGATAGCCGCGAAATCGGCGAGGCGCTGTATGACGCTTTCCCCGATCTCGATCCCAAGACCGTTCGTTTCACCGATCTGCACCAGTGGATCTGTGACCTGGAAGAGTTCGATGATGATCCTCAGGCATCGAACGAAAAAATCCTTGAGGCCATTTTGCTGGTCTGGCTGGACGAAGCCGAATAAGTCAACGGGCTGCCCACGGGTGGCCCGTTTTCCTGTATGCGCGAAAATAAGGATAAATAAAATGACAGAAGCCATGAAAATTACGCTTTCCACGCAACCTGCCGATGCCCGCTGGGGTGAAAAGGCAACATACAGCATTAATAATGAAGGCATTACCCTGCACCTGAACGGAAAAGATGACCTCGGCCTTATCCAGCGTGCCGCGCGTAAAATCGACGGCCTGGGTATTAAACACGTTCAACTGGACGGTGAAGGCTGGGATACCGAACGTAGCTGGGCGTTCTGGCAGGGCTACAAGGGACCAAAAGGCACCCGCAAAGTTGAGTGGGCCGCTCTGGACGAAGCGCAGCGCAAAGAGCTGGATAGCCGTCTGAAGATTATTGACTGGGTGCGTGATACCATTAATGCCCCGGCAGAAGAGCTGGGCCCGGAACAGCTGGCGCAGCGCGCTGTTGATCTGCTGTGCTCCGTCGCGTGCGATAACGTCTCTTACCGCATCACCAAAGGTGAAGATCTGCGCGAGCAGAACTACATGGGCCTGCATACCGTGGGTCGCGGATCTGAACGTCCTCCAGTGCTGCTGGCGCTGGACTACAACCCAACAGGCGACAAAGAAGCCCCGGTTTATGCCTGCCTGGTTGGTAAGGGAATTACTTTTGATTCCGGTGGTTACAGCATCAAGCAAAGCGCATTTATGGACTCAATGAAGTCCGACATGGGCGGTGCGGCAACGGTCACCGGCGCGTTGGCATTTGCCATCACCCGTGGTCTGAACAAGCGCGTGAAGCTGTATCTGTGCTGCGCGGATAACCTGATTAGCGGCAACGCCTTTAAGCTCGGCGACATTATTCACTATCGCAACGGTAAAAAAGTTGAAGTGATGAATACCGATGCCGAAGGACGTCTGGTGCTGGCCGATGGCCTGATCGATGCCAGCGCGCAGAAACCGGAACTGATCATTGATGCTGCCACGCTGACCGGCGCGGCGAAAACCGCGCTGGGCAACGATTACCACGCGCTGTTTAGCTTTGATGATCAGCTGGCTGCTCGCCTGCTGGCAAGTGCGGCGCAAGAAAACGAACCGTTCTGGCGTCTGCCGCTGGCAGAGTTTCACCGTAGCCAGTTGCCGTCGAACTTTGCCGAACTGAATAACACCGGTAGCGCGGCTTACCCGGCTGGCGCAAGCACCGCGGCGGGCTTCCTGTCCCATTTCGTGGAAAACTACCAGCAGGGCTGGCTGCATATCGACTGCTCTGCAACCTATCGCAAAGCGCCGGTTGAGCAGTGGTCTGCGGGCGCAACCGGTCTGGGTGTGCGCACGATTGCGAATCTGCTGACCGCATAATTTATTACTGTATTGCCGGATGGCGCTACGCTTATCCGGCCTACATGTATTCATCCAATTTGTGATACTTATGTCCGAAACAAAAAACGAATTAGAAACATTGCTGGAACAAGCGGCAACAGAGCCTGCGCATCGTCCGGCATTTTTCCGTACTTTACTGGAATCCACAGTCTGGGTGCCGGGTACTGCCGCAGAAGGCGAGGCGGTGGTTGAAGACAGCGCTCTCGACCTGCAGCACTGGGAAAAAGAAGACGGAACGACCGTGATCCCGTTCTTCACTTCTCTGGAAGCACTGCAGCAGGCGGTGGAAGATGAGCAGGCATTTGTCGTTATGCCGGTGCGTACGTTGTTTGAAATGACGCTCGGCGAAACGCTCTTTCTCAACGCGAAACTGCCGACCGGCAAAGAATTTATGCCGCGTGAAATCAGCCTGCTGATGGGGGAAGAGGGGAATCCGCTCAGCACCCAGGAAGTACTGGAAGGCGGTGAATCGCTGATCCTCTCTGAAGTCGCTGAACCTCCGGCGCAGATGATTGACTCGCTGACTACGCTGTTTAAAACCATTAAGCCGGTAAAACGCGCGTTTCTCTGCTCAATCAAAGAAAGCGCGGAAGCCCAGCCGAATCTGCTGATTGGTATTGAAGCGGAAGGGGATATTGAAGAGATCATCCACGCTGCTGGCAGCGTCGCGACCGATACGCTGCCGGGCGATGAACCTATTGATATCTGCCAGGTGAAGAAGGGTGAGAAGGGCGTGAGCCACTTTATCACTGAGCATATCGCACCGTTCTACGAACGCCGCTGGGGCGGTTTCCTGCGCGACTTTAAACAGAACCGGATTATCTAAATTGTAGGCCGGATAAGCGAAGCGCTATCCGGCTTTTCCAGCTTTATAATTGCGGTTCTACCGGTAAATCGTTGCGCGCTCCCCATTCGCTCCATGCGCCGTCATACAATGCGACGTCAGAAACGCCCAGCGTGGCAAGTGCCAGCACGACGACGGCAGCCGTTACGCCGGAGCCGCAGCTGGCGATAATAGGGCGGTCAAAGCTCACGCCGTGGCTGAAGAAAATAGCATCCAGCTCATCGGTGGTTTTCAGTTCGCCGTCACGAACCAGTTCTGTCCACGGTACGTTAAGCGCACCCGGCACATGACCACGTTTCAGACCAGGACGCGGCTCGTCAACTTCGCCATTAAAACGCGCAGCCGGACGGGCATCGACGATCTGCGCCGTTTTTTCATGACTGGCCAGCAGTACATCGGTAACGCGCACAACTGCGTCAGGCGTAAAGGCCACGTTAAATTCACCTTCAGGTAAATCCTCATCGCCTTCCTTGAGCATTAGCTCATCGCGCTTCCAGCCTGCCAGACCGCCCGCCAGAATGGAGACATTTTCGACGCCAAATGTCCGCAGCATCCACCATGCGCGTGGCGCGGAAAACAGATTACCGTCATCGTAGATAACCAGATGCTTATCCTGATCAACGCCCAGCTCGCGCATCGCAACGGCAAAGGCTTCGGGGCGTGGCATCATATGCGGTAGCGGTGAGGTATGATCGGAAAGCGCTTCAATATCAAAAAATACTGCGCCAGGAATATGGCCCGCACGATACTCCTCGCCAACATCGCGATCTTCCTGTCCTGGAGGTGCCATCCGGGCATCAAGAATTTGTATTTCCGGGTCGTCAATGTGTTCGGCAAGCCAGTCGGCAGCGACAAAGAAGGCGGTGGTCATAGGCATCTCCATTTTTACCAGGTTTTGGCAAATTGTCGGATGTTTACCGTAAAGCGACAAGTAAAACAGGCTGATTTGTCAGGTGAATCCACATTAATCACTTAAATTAAGACAACGTTGTTCAGTTACTGACTTCCACAGCCGGAAATCTGACGCATAATAGTTGTTCTACGTAGCTAACGGGCCACTACGGCCAGGGATGAAAAATGAAACATTTACGCGTAGCGGCCTGCATGCTGATGCTGGCACTGGTCGGGTGCGATAATAATAACGAAAAATCACCGACGGCTGCGAAACCTGATGCGCCTGCGGCACAGACTGCGCCAGCAAAAGATAAAGCTCAATTACAAAAGCTGATGCAGCAAAGCCAGGGCAAGTCGCTGACGCTGCTGGATGCCTCAGAGGTCCAGCTCGACGGTGCGGCAACGCTCGTTTTGACCTTCTCCATTCCCCTCGATCCAGAACAAGATTTTTCCCGCGTCGTGCACGTTGTTGATAAAAAAAGCGGCAAAGTGGATGGTGCCTGGGAGCTAGCGCCAAATCTGAAAGAGCTGCGCTTACGCCATCTGGAACCTAACCGGGAACTGGTGGTGACCATTGAGCGTGATTTGCTGGCGCTGAATAAAGCGACGTTCGCTATTGATTATGAAAAAAACATTACCACGCGCGATGTACAGCCAAGCGTTGGGTTTGCCAGTCGCGGCTCGCTGTTGCCGGGAAAAGTAATTGAAGGCCTGCCGGTAATGGCCCTCAACGTTAACAGCGTGGATGTGAACTTCTTTCGTGTGAAGCCTGAATCGCTCGGCGCATTTGTCAGCCAGTGGGAATACCGCAATTCGTTGACGAACTGGGAATCTGACAATCTGCTGAAAATGGCGGAACTGGTGTATACCGGACGCTTTGACCTCAATCCTGCGCGTAACACCCGTGAGAAGTTGCTGCTGCCGCTGAGCGATATCAAGCCGTTGCAGCAAGCAGGAGTTTACATCGCGGTGATGAATCAGGCTGGACAATACAACTACAGTAATGCCGCTACGCTGTTCACGCTCAGCGATATTGGTGTGTCTGCGCACCGTTACCATAATCAACTGGATGTCTTTACGCAGAGTCTGGAAAACGGCGCTGCGCAGCAGGGTATAGAGGTCACCTTACTCAACGAAAAAGGACAGACGTTGGCGCAGGCTACCAGCGACGCGCAGGGTCATGTCAAACTGGAGACTTATAAAGACGCGGCTTTATTGCTGGCCCGCAAAGACGGGCAAACCACGCTGCTGGATTTGAAACTCCCGGCGTTGGATCTGGCTGAATTTGATATTGCCGGTGCACCGGGATACAGCAAACAGTTCTTTATGTTTGGTCCCCGTGACCTCTATCGTCCTGGCGAAACGGTGATCCTCAACGGATTACTGCGTGACAGCGACGGCAAAACGTTGCCCGACCAGCCGGTGAAGCTGGAGGTCGTGAAGCCCGACGGGCAAGTGTTACGTTCGGTGGTTAGCCAGCCGGAGAACGGTCTGTACCGTTTTAGCTGGCCGCTGGACACCAACGCGCCAACCGGTATGTGGCATATTCGTGCTAATACGGGCGACAACCAGTCACGTATGTGGGATTTCCACGTCGAAGATTTTATGCCTGAGCGGATGGCGCTCAATCTCTCCGCTAATAAGATTCCGGTGGCTCCGGCTGATGAAGTGAAGTTCTCGGTAGTGGGCTACTACCTGTACGGCGCGCCCGCTAACGGCAATGCTCTGCAAGGGCAGCTTTTCCTGCGCCCGCTGCGCGAAGCGGTGCAGGCATTGCCGGGGTTCCAGTTTGGTAATATTGCCGAAGAAAACCTGTCCCGCAGCCTCGATGAAGTTCAGCTTACGCTGGATGAACACGGTCGCGGCGAAGTGAGCACCAACAGCCAATGGCAGGAGACGCATTCCCCGTTACAGGTGATCCTGCAAGCCAGCCTGCTGGAATCAGGTGGCCGCCCGGTGACGCGTCGGGCTGAACAAGCCATCTGGCCTGCGGACATGCTGCCGGGTATTCGTCCGCAGTTTGCGGCAAAAGCCGTCTATGACTACCGCACTGATACCACTGTGAATCAGCCTATCGTTGATGAAAACAGCAACGCCGCTTTCGACATTGTTTATGCCGATGCGCAGGGCGAGAAAAAAGCGGTGTCCGGTTTGCAGGTGCGTTTGATCCGCGAGCGCCGGGATTATTACTGGAACTGGTCTGAAGGCGAGGGTTGGCAATCACAGTTCGATCAAAAGGATCTGGTTGAAGGTGAGCAGACTCTGGATCTTAAGGCCGATGAAACCGGTAAAGTCAGCTTCCCGGTTGAGTGGGGTGCCTATCGTCTGGAAGTGAAAGCCCCGAATGATGCGGTGAGCAGCGTACGCTTCTGGGCAGGTTATAGCTGGCAGGATAACAGCGACGGCAGTGGGGCTGTGCGTCCCGATCGCGTGACTCTGAAACTGGACAAACCCAGCTACCGTCCTGGCGATACCATGAAGCTGCACGTTGCCGCTCCTGCTGCTGGCAAAGGTTATGCGATGGTGGAATCCAGCGAAGGCCCGCTGTGGTGGCAAGAAATAGACGTACCGGCGGATGGTCTCGATATCTCCATCCCGATTGATAAAACCTGGAATCGCCACGATTTGTATCTCAGTGCGCTGGTGGTTCGTCCTGGCGACAAGTCCCGTTCGGCCACGCCAAAACGGGCGGTTGGTTTACTGCATTTGCCGTTAGGTGATGAAAACCGTCGTCTGGCGCTGGCGCTGGAAAACCCGGCGAAAATACGTCCAAACCAGTCGTTGACCGTCAAGATTAAAGCCAGCGTCAAAAATGGCGACATACCAAAACAGGTCAACGTGCTGGTCTCTGCCGTTGATAGCGGGGTGTTGAACATTACCGATTACGCCACGCCAGATCCGTGGCAGGCATTTTTCGGACAAAAACGCTATGGCGCGGATATTTATGATATTTACGGCCAGGTGATCGAAGGGCAAGGGCGGCTGGCGGCGCTGCGTTTTGGTGGTGATGGCGATGAATTAAAACGCGGCGGTAAGCCACCGGTCAATCACGTCAATATCGTGGCGCAACAGGCGCTGCCGGTCACGCTCAACGAGCAGGGCGAAGGTACGGTGACGCTACCGATTGGTGATTTCAACGGCGAGCTACGGGTAATGGCACAGGCCTGGACGGCGGATGACTTTGGCAGCAGTGAAAGCAAGGTGATTGTTGCCGCGCCGGTAATTGCTGAACTGAATATGCCGCGTTTTCTGGCGGGAGGCGATACCTCGCGACTGACGCTGGACGTGACTAACCTGACTGACAAACCGCAAACACTGAATATTAAGCTCGCGGCCAGCGGTTTACTGGAGCTGATGGGACAAGATCCTGCTCCATTGAATCTGGCACCAGGCGTACGGACTACGTTGTTTGTTCCGGTGCGTGCGCGGGAGGGGTTTGGCGATGGCGAAATTCAGGCAGAAATTAGCGGTCTGACTTTACCGGGTGAAACGCTGCCAGTTCAGCATAAACAGTGGAAGATTGGCGTGCGTCCGGCGTTCCCGGCGCAAACCGTTAATAACGGTGTCGCACTTCAACCGGGCGCAACCTGGCAGCTTCCGGGCGAAGAACTGACCAATTTCTCCCCTGCAACGATGCAGGGACAACTGCTGTTCAGCGGTAAGCCGCCGCTGAATCTGGCGCGTTATATCCGCGAACTGAAGGCTTACCCTTACGGCTGCCTGGAGCAAACGGCGAGCGGGTTGTTCCCATCCTTATACACCAATGCTGCGCAATTGAAGGCGTTAGGTATTGTGGGCGACAGCGATGAAAAACGCCGCGCGGCAGTCGATATTGGGATTTCTCGTTTAGTGCAGATGCAGCGTGATAACGGTGGTTTCGCGCTGTGGGATAAAAACGGATCAGAAGAGTACTGGCTGACTGCGTATGTCATGGATTTCCTCGTCCGTGCGAACGAACAAGGCTACAGCGTCCCGGTTGAGGTGATTAACCGTGGCAACGAGCGGCTGCTGCGCTATTTGCAGGATCCAGGAATGTTGTCGATTCGCTATACCGACGACTCTTCAGCAAGCCGATTTGCCGTACAAGCCTACGCCGCGTTGGTTCTGGCGCGTCAGCAAAAAGCCCCGCTTGGCGCACTGCGTGAAATCTGGGAGCGACGCGCTCAGGCGGCTTCTGGTTTACCGCTGTTGCAACTGGGGATCGCGCTGAAAAATATGGGCGATGCTAACCGCAGTGAACAGGCGTTGACGCTGGCGCTGAATACGCCGCGCCGCGATACGCAACAGTGGATGGCGGATTACGGCAGTGCGTTACGGGATAACGCGTTGATGCTGGCCTTGCTCGAAGAGAACAAGCTCAAACCTGACGTGCAGAATACGCTGCTGAACACGTTGTCAGAACAGGCCTTTGGGCAGCGCTGGCTCTCGACTCAGGAAAATAATGCGTTGTTCCTTGCCGCGCGTACGTTACAGGACTTGCCAGGCACATGGCAGGCGCAAACGTCACTCTCGGAGCAACCGTTAGCCGGGGAGAAATCACAGACGCGTAATCTGGATGCCGATGCGCTGTCTACGCTGAGCGTCACCAATACCGGTAATCAACCGCTGTGGCTGCGTCTGGATGTGAGCGGTTATCCGCAAACCTCACCGACGCCTGCCAGCAACGTTCTGCATATTGAGCGTCAAATTCTGGGGCTCGACGGAAACAGCAAATCGCTGGATTCGCTGCGCAGCGGCGAGCTGGTGCTGGTCTGGCTGGAGGTGAAAGCCAGCCAGAACGTGCCGGATGCGCTGGTGGTCGATTTACTGCCAGCAGGACTGGAACTGGAAAACCAGAATCTGGCCAACGGCAGCGCCAGCCTGCAGGATAGCGGTAGCGAAGTGGCGAATTTGCTTAATCAGATGCAGCAGGCAGATATCCAGCACGTTGAGTTCCGTGACGATCGCTTTGTCGCTGCGGTGGCGGTCAATGAAGGACAACCGGTTACGCTGGTGTATCTGGCGCGTGCGGTAACGCCGGGGACCTACCAGGTTCCCGTCCCACAGGTGGAATCAATGTATGTTCCGCAGTGGCGCGCGACCGGTGCGACAGAGGGACTTTTGATTGTCAGACCGTAAATGATGCGCCGGTTGGGTAAACGCGGCTGCTGGTTCTGGCTGGCAGCCGTTGCGCTATTGATTGTGGCGGCAGTTTGGGCGGCAGATAAAATCTGGCCGCTGCCCTTGCGCGAAGTCGATCCGGCACGGGTCGTGGTGGCACATGATGGTACGCCACTCTGGCGCTTTGCCGATGCCGAAGGTATCTGGCGGTATCCGGTAACGATTGATGAGGTGTCGCCCCGCTACCTTGAGGCGCTAATTAACTACGAAGACCGCTGGTTCTGGAAGCATCCCGGCGTCAATCCGTTTTCAGTACTGCGCGCAGCATGGCAGGACCTCTCCTCTGGGCGTGTGGTTTCGGGCGGCAGTACGCTCACCATGCAGGTCGCACGATTACTCGATCCCCATCCGCGAACCTTCGGCGGCAAGTTTCGCCAGCTTTGGCGCGCATTGCAGCTGGAATGGCATCTCTCCAAACGCGACATCCTGACACTGTATCTCAACCGTGCGCCGTTTGGCGGTACGCTGCAGGGTGTCGGGGCGGCAAGTTGGGCCTATCTTGGTAAATCACCCGCGCATTTGAGTTACTCCGATGCCGCGCTACTGGCTGTTTTGCCACAGGCACCGAGTCGCCTGCGTCCGGATCGCTGGCCGGACCGTGCTGAAGCGGCGCGTAATAAAGTACTCGAACGTATGGCGAGCCAGGGTATTTGGCCTGCCAGACAGGTACAGGAGTCGCGTGAAGAGCCAGTCTGGCTGTCGCCCCGGCAAATGCCGCAGTTAGCGCCGTTATTCTCGCGCATGATGCTGGGAAAAAGCCGGAGCGATAAAATCGTGACTACCCTTGATGCCGGATTGCAGCGTCAACTGGAAGAGCTGGCGCAGAACTGGAAGGGGCGCTTACCTGCACGCAGTTCGCTGGCAATGATTGTGGTCGATCACACCGATATGAGCGTGCGTGGTTGGGTGGGGTCGGTAGATATGAATGACGACTCCCGCTTTGGTCATGTGGATATGGTGAATGCTATCCGTTCGCCTGGCTCGGTATTGAAGCCGTTTGTTTACGGTCTGGCGCTGGATGACGGACTCATTCATCCCGCTTCGTTGTTGCAGGATGTCCCGCGGCGAACCGGAGATTATCGACCGGGGAATTTTGACAGCGGTTTTCATGGCCCGGTGAGTATGAGCGAAGCGCTGGTAAGGTCGTTGAATTTACCCGCCGTGCAGGTGCTCGAAGCCTATGGTCCGAAGCGCTTTGCCGCATCGTTACGTAACGTCGGCTTACCGCTGTATCTGCCCGCAGGGGCTGCGCCGAATCTGTCGCTGATTTTAGGTGGCGCGGGGGCAAGGCTGGAAGATATGGCCGCAGCGTACAGCGCCTTTGCCCGTAAGGGAAAAGCGGGAAAACTGCGTCTGCAGCCGGGTGACCCACTGCTTGAACGTCCGTTGATGTCGGCGGGCGCGGCGTGGATTATTCGCCGTATTATGGCCGACGAAGCGCAACCGCTGCCGGATAACGCACTGAGCAGAGTGGTTCCGCTGGCGTGGAAAACGGGCACCAGCTATGGCTATCGCGATGCCTGGGCGATTGGCGTTAATGCCCGTTATGTGATCGGTATCTGGACTGGCAGACCAGACGGAACGCCGGTGGTGGGCCAGTTTGGATTTGCCAGCGCCGTGCCGCTGCTCAATCAGGTCAACAATCTTTTGCTCTCTCGCGGGACCAATCAGCCGGAAGATCCACGTCCTGATTCCGTGAGTCGCGGCGTGGTGTGCTGGCCGGGCGGGCAATCCCTTGCCCCAGGAGACAGCAACTGCCGTCGCCGTCTGGCAACCTGGTTACTGGATGGCAGTCAGCCGCCAACGTTATTATTGCCCGAGCAGGAAGGGGTTAATGGCATTCGTTTTCCTGTCTGGCTGGATGATGAAGGCAAACGTGTGGCGGCGGATTGCCCGCAGGCGCACGAGCAAACATTAATCGTCTGGCCGTTGCCGCTGGAGCCATGGCTACCTGAATCAGAACGCCGTGGGGCGAGATTACCGCCAGTTTCTGCCATGTGTCCGCCGCTGGGACAAGACGCTTCGCAGCCATTGCAGTTGACAGGCATTCGTGATGGCGCGATTGTGAAGCGTTTACCCGGTTCTGCTCAAGCCTCATTGCCGGTGCAAACCAGTGGTGGGAGCGGTGAACGCTGGTGGTTTCTTAACGGTGAAAGGCTGGAAGAACGAGGACGTCGTCTTACGCTACGGCTGGCGACTAAAGGGGATTATCAACTGCTGGTGATGGATGACGCTGGTCAGGTAGCGACGGTGAGATTTTCGATGCAGTAGACCAGTTGGTGACTGTTTGTTGCTAAAATTCATCTTATTTTAAAGAAATGTTACCTTCATCAATAGTCAATTGCCGGGATGCTCTTTATAATCCGCGCCAGGTCGTACATCTATATAGACAACAACAGAACACATTACAGAGGTTATCATGGCTATTGAACGTACTTTTTCCATCATCAAACCAAACGCGGTGGCAAAAAACGTTATTGGGAGCATCTTTGCGCGCTTTGAAGCAGCAGGGTTCAAAATTGTCGGCACTAAAATGCTGCACCTGACCGTTGAGCAGGCACGTGGCTTCTATGCTGAGCACGATGGCAAACCGTTCTTTGACGGTCTGGTTGAATTCATGACCTCCGGTCCGATCGTTGTTTCTGTTCTGGAAAGCGAAAATGCCGTACAGCGTCATCGCGATCTGCTGGGCGCAACCAACCCGGCGAATGCGCTGGCCGGTACTCTGCGTGCAGACTACGCTGACAGCTTCACCGAGAACGGTACTCACGGTTCCGACTCCGTTGAGTCAGCGGCGCGCGAAATCGCCTATTTCTTTGGTGAAGGTGAGGTTTGCCCGCGCACTCGCTAATAAGCTCGTGGGGTAGGCCGGATAAGCATTTGCGCATCCGTCTCTGCTTTGCCTGATGGCGATGCTGATGCGTCTTATCAGGCCTACGATCTTCCTTTACATATTATTTTCGCTAATGCTTCGTGCAAACGTGGCATCCCTGCGCCAGACTTTGTACAATGCAACGCCCCGGAAGAGCAGATCGCTTGCCGGGGCGTTTCTTTTTAACCCTCCACGGGCCACAACGTGTAACAACGAGGCCGGAAAAAATTATGTCTGAATTAGTTAACACCTCTGAAGTCGTCATTCCTGCGGTTCCAAATAAAAATGGAAAAATTAACCTGCTGGATCTGAACCGTCAGCAAATGCGCGAATTCTTCAAAGAGATGGGCGAAAAACCGTTTCGTGCCGATCAGGTCATGAAGTGGATGTACCACTATTGCAGCGACAACTTTGATGACATGACTGACATCAACAAGGTGCTGCGTAACAAGCTGAAAGAAGTGGCTGAAATTCGCGCCCCGGAAGTGGTGGAAGAGCAGCGTTCTTCTGACGGTACGATCAAATGGGCTATCGCGGTTGGCGCTCAGCGCGTTGAAACGGTGTATATCCCGGAAGACGATCGTGCGACCCTGTGTGTTTCTTCACAGGTCGGGTGCGCATTAGAGTGTAAATTCTGCTCTACGGCGCAACAGGGCTTTAACCGTAACCTGCGGGTATCGGAGATCATTGGTCAGGTCTGGCGCGCGGCGAAGATCGTCGGTGCGGTGAAGGCTACGGGCGTGCGTCCTATTACCAACGTGGTGATGATGGGGATGGGCGAGCCGCTGCTCAACCTGACCAACGTGGTTCCGGCGATGGAAATCATGCTCGATGACTTCGGTTTTGGGCTGTCCAAGCGTCGCGTCACGCTCTCCACCTCAGGTGTTGTCCCTGCGCTGGATAAGCTGGGTGATATGATTGACGTCGCGCTGGCGATTTCTCTGCATGCGCCGAACGATGAAATTCGTGACGAAATTGTACCTATCAACAAAAAGTACAATATCGAAACATTCCTTGGCGCGGTTCGTCGTTATCTGGAGAAGTCCAACGCTAACCAGGGTCGTGTAACCATTGAGTATGTGATGTTAGATCACATCAATGATGGCACTGAACACGCGCATCAGCTGGCAGAACTGCTGAAAGATACGCCGTGTAAGATCAACCTGATCCCGTGGAACCCGTTCCCGGGCGCGCCGTATGGCCGTAGTTCTAACAGCCGTATCGATCGTTTCTCCAAAGTGTTGATGAGCTATGGTTTCACTACCATCGTGCGTAAAACACGTGGTGATGACATCGATGCAGCCTGCGGTCAGCTGGCGGGCGACGTTATCGACCGTACCAAGCGTACTCTGCGTAAGCGTATGCAGGGCGACGCTATCGAGATTAAGACCGTTTGATGTTGGCGCACTACGGTATAATTCCTGTACCGTAGTGCAACGTAAGCCATATGAGGTTTTTTGTTGTCGTCGTCAGGTCAATAATAACGGTGCGTTTTTGTCGACTTTAAGGCAGTATGTAACGGCGTAACAAGTGTTTAGCCCTCAGGTTTACGCCGTTTTGTCATTGATAGTCTGACCGTTTTATACTGTCTGACGAAGGTTAACTGACCAGATGTTTCGCGGTGTGGGTGAGCATTGTGGCTCGCCGGCATCAGAACCCAAATTTACGCAGCTGTAGCGAATGAATACTGAAGCCACGCACGACAAAAATGAAACACTATCCACCGGCATTCGTCTGCGCAATGCCCGTGAACAACTCGGATTCAGCCAGCAGGCAGTCGCGGAGCGACTTTGCCTGAAGGTCTCCACGGTACGCGATATTGAAGAAGATAAGGCGCCAGCCGATCTTGCTTCAACATTCCTGCGCGGGTATATCCGTTCTTATGCGCGTCTGGTGCATATTCCTGAAGAAGAACTGTTGCCAGGGCTGGAAAAACAGGCTCCGATTCGACCAGCTAAAGTCGCACCGATGCAGAGCTTCTCGCTCGGCAAACGTCGTAAGAAACGCGACGGCTGGTTAATGACCTTTACCTGGCTGGTACTGTTTGTCGTTGTCGGACTGACAGGCGCCTGGTGGTGGCAGAACCATAAAGCACAGCAGGAAGAGATCACCACCATGGCCGATCAATCCTCTGCTGAGCTGAATGCCGGTAAAGAGGGCGCGCAGAACGTACCGTTAGATACCAGCGCAGCAGCAGGGCAGGATACCCCTCCGGCTCCTGACGATGGTGCGGTAGCGGACGCAGCGCCAACGCCAGACGTTGCTGCGACCCCGGCCCCCGCCGCTGATGCGCAACAGAACGCCGTTGTTGCCCCATCTCAGGCTAACGTCGATACCGCAACCGCAGCGCCAACAGCGCCAGCTACAGCGGCTCCTCTGCCAACCGATCAGGCAGGTGTGACTACACCTGTAGCCGATCCTAACGCGCTGGTGATGAACTTTACCGCCGATTGCTGGCTGGAAGTAACCGATGCGACCGGTAAAAAACTGTTCAGCGGGATGCAGCGTAAAGACGGCAATCTAAACCTGACCGGTCAAGCGCCGTACAAACTGAAAATTGGCGCCCCGGCGGCAGTGCAGATTCAGTTCCAGGGTAAACCTGTCGATCTGAGTCGTTTTATCAGAACTAACCAGGTTGCGCGTCTGACCGTTAATGCCGAACAATCACCGGCTCAGTAACAGACGGCAATGCGGGAGATTTTTTAATGCATAACCAGGCTCCAATTCAACGTAGAAAATCGACACGCATTTACGTTGGGAACGTGCCGATCGGCGATGGTGCGCCCATCGCCGTACAGTCTATGACTAACACGCGTACCACGGATGTGGAAGCGACGGTTAATCAGATTAAAGCGCTGGAACGCGTAGGCGCAGATATTGTTCGTGTCTCTGTACCGACAATGGATGCCGCAGAAGCGTTCAAGCTTATCAAACAGCAGGTTAACGTCCCGCTGGTTGCCGATATTCACTTCGACTATCGTATCGCGCTGAAGGTGGCGGAATACGGCGTTGATTGCCTGCGTATTAACCCAGGTAATATCGGCAGTGAAGAGCGTATTCGCATGGTGGTGGATTGCGCTCGTGATAAAAATATTCCAATCCGTATCGGCGTCAACGCCGGATCGCTGGAAAAAGATCTGCAGGAAAAATACGGTGAACCGACGCCGCAGGCGCTGCTGGAATCCGCTATGCGCCATGTGGATCACCTCGATCGTCTGAACTTCGATCAATTCAAAGTCAGTGTTAAAGCGTCTGACGTTTTCCTCGCCGTAGAATCCTATCGCCTGCTGGCGAAACAGATCGATCAACCGCTGCATCTGGGGATCACCGAAGCCGGTGGCCTGCGTAGTGGTTCGGTGAAGTCCGCGATCGGCCTTGGCCTGCTGTTATCTGAAGGGATCGGCGATACGCTGCGTGTTTCTCTGGCAGCCGATCCGGTGGAAGAGATCAAAGTGGGTTTCGATATCCTGAAATCGCTGCGCATTCGCGCGCGCGGGATCAACTTCATCGCTTGCCCAACCTGTTCGCGTCAGGAATTTGACGTTATTGGTACGGTTAACGCGCTGGAGCAACGCCTGGAAGATATCATTACGCCAATGGACGTTTCGATCATCGGTTGCGTGGTAAACGGTCCTGGTGAAGCGCTGGTTTCTACGCTGGGCGTGACGGGCGGTAACAAGAAAAGCGGCCTGTATGAAGACGGCGTGCGTAAGGACAGACTCGATAACGACGATATGATTACGCAGCTTGAAGCCCGCATCCGCGCTAAAGCGAGTATTCTGGACGAAGCGCGTCGTATCGACGTGCAGCAGCTTGAAAAATAACAACGTGATGGGAAGCGGCGTGCTTCCCGTGTATGATTGAACCCGCATGGCGCCCGCATTGTTCGGGTTAGCGCTGAGGGTTCATTTTTATATTCATAAAGAGAATAAACGTGGCAAAAAACATTCAAGCCATTCGCGGCATGAACGATTATCTGCCTGGCGAAACCGCCATCTGGCAGCGCATTGAAGGCACTCTCAAAAACGTGCTCGGTAGCTACGGTTACAGTGAAATCCGCTTGCCGATTGTAGAGCAGACCCCGTTATTCAAACGCGCGATCGGTGAAGTTACCGACGTGGTTGAAAAAGAGATGTATACCTTTGAGGACCGTAATGGCGACAGCCTGACGTTGCGTCCTGAAGGGACTGCGGGCTGCGTACGCGCCGGCATCGAACATGGTCTCCTGTACAATCAGGAACAGCGTCTGTGGTATATCGGGCCGATGTTCCGCCACGAACGTCCGCAGAAAGGACGCTATCGTCAATTCCATCAGCTGGGTGTCGAAGTATTTGGCCTGCAAGGCCCGGACATCGATGCGGAGCTGATTATGCTGACCGCTCGCTGGTGGCGCGCGCTGGGTATTTCTCAGCATGTTAGCCTTGAGCTGAACTCAATCGGTTCGCTTGAAGCCCGCGCTAACTACCGTGATGCGTTGGTCGCCTACCTGGAACTGCATAAAGAGAAACTGGACGAAGACTGCAAGCGTCGTATGTACACCAATCCGCTGCGCGTTCTCGACTCCAAAAACCCGGAAGTACAGGCGCTGCTCAACGACGCGCCTGCACTGGGCGACTATCTTGATGACGACTCTCGCGAGCACTTCGCGGGCTTGTGCAAACTGCTGGAATCCGCAGGCATTGCCTACACCGTCAATCAGCGTCTGGTTCGTGGTCTTGATTACTACAACCGCACCGTATTTGAGTGGGTCACCAGCAGCCTTGGTTCTCAGGGCACCGTGTGTGCCGGTGGTCGTTACGACGGTCTGGTAGAGCAACTTGGCGGTCGTGCAACGCCAGCCGTGGGCTTTGCTATGGGGCTGGAACGACTTGTTTTGTTAGTTCAGGCAGTTAATCCGGAATTTAACGCAGATCCTGTTGTCGATATATACCTGGTTGCTTCAGGGGCGAACACGCAGTCGGCGGCAATGACGCTTGCAGAACGTCTGCGCGATGAAGTTCCTGGTGTGAAACTGATGACAAACCACGGTGGCGGCAACTTTAAGAAACAGTTTGTCCGTGCCGATAAGTGGGGCGCCCGCGTTGCACTGGTACTGGGCGAGTCCGAAGTGGCTGACGGTACTGTTGTAGTGAAGGATTTGCGCTCTGGTGAGCAAACGGCAGTAGCGCAGGATAGCGTTGCCGCGCATTTGCGCACTTTACTGTGCTAAGGAGAAGGACAGCGTGGAAATTTACGAGAACGAACACGACCAGGTTGATGCGGTAAAACGCTTCTTTGCTGAAAACGGCAAGGCGCTGGCTGTTGGGATCATTTTAGGGGTTGGCGCGCTGGTTGGTTGGCGTTACTGGACCAGCCATCAGACGGAGTCCGCACGCTCTGCTTCTTTGGCATATCAAAATACGGTGACTGCGGTTAGCGCGGGTAAACCGGACAGCATTCCTGCCGCTGAGAAATTTGCTGCAGAGAATAAAAATACCTACGGCGCGCTAGCTTCACTGGAACTTGCGCAGCAGTTTGTTGACCAAAATGAACTTGAGAAAGCCGCAAGTCAGCTGCAACAGGGCTTGGCTGCGACCAGCGATGAAAATCTCAAAGCGGTGATTAACCTGCGTCTGGCTCGTGTTCAGGTTCAGCTTAAACAGGCTGATACCGCGCTGAAAACACTCGACACCATTAAAGGTGAAGGGTGGACGGCCATTGTTGCCGATCTGCGCGGTGAAGCGTTGCTGAGCAAAGGCGACAAACAAGGTGCGCGTAGCGCATGGGAAGCGGGTGTGAAAAGCGATGCCTCTCCTGCTCTGAGCGAAATGATGCAGATGAAAATCAATAATTTGTCCATCTGAGAGGGACCCGATGCAATTGCGTAAATTACTTCTGCCAGGGCTGCTTTCCGTTACCCTATTGAGCGGCTGTTCACTGTTTAGTGGCGAAGAAGATGTCGTTAAGATGTCCCCATTACCGGTGGTTGAAAACCAGTTTACTCCGTCTACGGAATGGAGCACCTCCGTAGGTAACGGTATTGGTGATTTCTATTCCAATCTTCACCCTGCGCTGGCGGATAACGTTGTCTATGCAGCCGATCGCGCTGGTGTAGTGAAAGCATTGAACGCAGGCGACGGTAAAGAAGTCTGGTCTGTGAATCTGGGAGAGAAAGACGGCTGGTTCTCCCGTGCATCTGCACAGCTTTCTGGCGGCGTAACCGTGTCCGGCGGACATGTTTACATTGGCAGCGAAAAAGCACAGGTTTATGCGTTGAATACCAGCGACGGTACCACCGCATGGCAGACGAAAGTCGCCGGTGAAGCGCTGTCTCGTCCTGTTGTGAGCGATGGCGTAGTTTTGATCCACACCAGCAACGGCCAGTTGCAGGCATTAAACGAAGCTGATGGCGCCATCAAATGGACCGTTAACCTCGACATGCCTTCCCTGTCTCTGCGTGGTGAATCCGCTCCGGCAACCGCCTTTGGCGCAGCTATTGTCGGCGGTGATAACGGTCGCGTGAGCGCCGTGCTGATGCAGCAAGGCCAGATGATTTGGCAGCAGCGTATCTCACAGGCGACAGGCCCAACGGAAATCGATCGTCTGAGCGACGTTGATACCACGCCGGTTATCGTCAATGGCGTTGTTTACGCGCTGGCTTATAATGGTAACCTGACGGCGCTGGATCTGCGCAGCGGTCAGATTATGTGGAAACGCGAACTGGGCTCGGTGAATGATTTCATCGTCGACGGTAACCGTATCTACCTGGTTGACCAGAATGACCGCGTACTGGCGCTGACCACCGATGGCGGCGTGACGCTGTGGACGCAAAGCGATCTGCTGCACCGTCTGCTGACGTCCCCGGTATTGTATAATGGCAATCTGGTCGTCGGTGATAGCGAAGGCTACCTGCACTGGATTAACGTTGACGATGGTCGTTTTGTTGCCCAGCAGAAAGTCGACAGCTCAGGTTTCCTGACCGAGCCGGTCTCTGCTGATGGTAAACTGCTGATCCAGGCGAAAGACGGTACGCTGTACTCCATTACGCGTTAATCGTCCCGGCCGCTCGCTTTGAAAAACGGCTCCTGGTGCAGGGGCCGTTTTACTGTTTTTAACAACGGGGCAAAAAATGTGCCCGTTGTCTGATGATTTTTTAAATGAGGCTTTAAACATGGTACCTGTGGTCGCGCTTGTCGGGCGCCCTAACGTTGGCAAATCCACGTTATTTAACCGTCTAACTCGCACCCGAGATGCGCTGGTTGCGGATTTCCCGGGTCTGACTCGTGACCGTAAGTACGGTCGTGCGGAAATTGAAGGCCGTGAGTTTATCTGTATTGATACCGGCGGTATTGATGGCACCGAAGACGGTGTTGAAACCCGTATGGCGGAACAGTCGCTGTTGGCTATCGAAGAAGCAGACGTTGTGCTGTTCATGGTGGATGCGCGTGCTGGCCTGATGCCAGCGGATGAAGCTATTGCTAAACATCTGCGTTCGCGCCAGAAACCGACGTTCCTGGTCGCCAACAAAACTGACGGACTCGATCCTGACCAGGCGGTTGTTGATTTCTACTCATTGGGTCTGGGTGAAATTTATCCGATCGCGGCGTCCCATGGTCGTGGTGTTCTCAGCCTGCTGGAGCATGTTCTGCTGCCGTGGATGGATGACGTTGCTCCTCAGGAAGAAGTGGATGAAGACGCAGAATACTGGGCGCAGCTGGAAGCCAAAGAAAACGGCGAAGAAGAGCCTGAGGACGATTTCAACCCGCAGGACCTGCCGATCAAACTGGCGATTGTTGGTCGTCCGAACGTAGGTAAGTCCACACTTACTAACCGTATTCTCGGCGAAGACCGCGTAGTGGTTTACGACATGCCGGGAACCACGCGTGACAGTATTTATATTCCGATGCAGCGCGATGAACGCGAATATGTGCTCATTGATACCGCGGGCGTGCGTAAGCGCGGCAAAATTACCGAAGCGGTAGAAAAATTCTCAGTAATCAAAACGCTGCAGGCAATTGAAGATGCCAACGTGGTGATGCTGGTGATTGACGCGCGTGAAGGGATTTCCGATCAGGACCTGTCGCTGCTGGGCTTTATCCTCAATAGTGGGCGCTCACTTGTTATCGTAGTCAACAAGTGGGATGGCCTGACGCAGGAAGTAAAAGAGCAGGTCAAAGAGACGCTGGACTTCCGTCTGGGCTTTATTGATTTTGCGCGCGTACACTTTATCTCTGCGCTACACGGTAGCGGCGTGGGTAATCTGTTTGAATCGGTCCGTGAAGCATACGATAGCTCCACACGTCGAGTGAGCACCGCGATGCTGACGCGCATCATGACCATGGCAGTAGAAGATCATCAGCCGCCGCTGGTGCGTGGTCGTCGTGTGAAGCTGAAATATGCCCACGCTGGTGGTTATAACCCGCCAATCGTGGTGATTCACGGCAACCAGGTCAAAGACCTGCCGGATTCCTACAAGCGCTATCTGATGAACTATTTCCGCAAGTCTTTGGACGTGATGGGGACGCCAATCCGTATTCAGTTCAAAGAAGGGGAAAACCCGTTTGCGAATAAACGTAATACACTGACGCCGACCCAGATGCGTAAACGTAAGCGTTTGATTAAGCACATTAAAAAAAGCAAATAATCGTTGCTGATGTTGATAAAAACCCGCGCTTGTCGCGGGTTTTTTTTCGGTATTCCATCGCCAGCCTCAGCCCGTGCGATGTCAATCACTATTCGATTTTTACCAAGTTTAAATCTAAGAAAGTAGACATTTGTCGAGTTTTCATCTTAAAGTCCGGGGGCTGGTACTAGACAAAACTAGCCTTAGGTTATCAAATGGTTAAATAACTTTTCGCCGCATGTAAAAAATCGGTCAGATACGTAACTGGCTGGCGTACATCGCGGTGTTTACACGCACGACGACATAACTTTCGGGAGAATTATGCAATCCTCTGTTAATCAAAAAGAAAGCCGAACTTTCTTCGGTCATCCTTATCCGCTCGGCTCGCTGTTTTTCACAGAGATGTGGGAGCGCTTCTCGTTTTACGGCATTCGCCCGTTACTGATCCTGTTTATGGCTGCTACCGTTTATGACGGCGGCATGGGGCTGGCGCGTGAAAATGCTTCGGCGATTGTGGGTATCTTTGCCGGTACGATGTATCTCGCCGCGCTGCCAGGTGGCTGGCTGGCGGATAACTGGCTCGGCCAACAGAAAGCGGTGTGGTACGGTTCCATTTTGATTGCGCTCGGTCACTTGTCGATCGCGCTCTCGGCCATTATGGGGAACAACCTGTTCTTTATCGGCCTGATGTTTATCGTACTCGGTTCCGGTCTGTTTAAAACCTGTATCTCAGTGATGGTTGGCACGCTGTATAAAAAAGGCGATGCGCGTCGCGACGGCGGTTTCTCGCTGTTCTATATGGGCATCAATATGGGGTCGTTTATCGCGCCGCTGATCTCCGGCTGGCTGATTAAATCCCACGGTTGGCACTGGGGCTTTGGCATCGGTGGTATCGGGATGCTGGTGGCGTTGATCATCTTCCGCGTGTTTGCCGTTCCATCGATGAAACGTTATGACAGCGAAGTGGGTCTGGACTCAACCTGGAACAGCCCGGTAGTGAAACGTAACGGTGTGGGCGCGTGGCTGCTGGCGCTGGCCGTCGGCGTAGCCGTTATCGTTACGCTGATTGCGCAGGGCGTGATTGTGATAAATCCGGTCGCGGTTGCCAGCATACTGGTATACGTGATTGCAGCCTCCGTTGCCTTGTACTTTATCTACCTGTTCATCTTTGCCGGTTTGAACCGTAAAGAGCGCGCCAGACTGCTGGTCTGCTTTATCCTGCTGGTTTCCGCCGCGTTCTTCTGGTCTGCATTTGAGCAGAAGCCAACCTCATTTAACCTGTTCGCTAATGACTACACTAACCGTATGATCGGCGATTTTGAAATCCCGGCGGTCTGGTTCCAGTCGATAAACGCACTCTTTATCATTCTGCTGGCACCGGTATTCAGCTGGGCGTGGCCGAAACTGGCGAGCATGAACATTCGCCCGAGCAGCATCACCAAGTTCGTTATCGGTATTCTCTGTGCCGCTGCAGGCTTTGGTCTGATGATGCTGGCAGCGCAAAACGTTCTCAGTAACGGTGGCGCAGGCGTCTCCCCATTCTGGCTGGTGGGCAGCATCCTGATGCTGACGCTTGGTGAGCTGTGCCTGAGCCCGATCGGTCTGGCGACCATGACGTTGCTGGCCCCGGAAAGAATGCGCGGTCAGATGATGGGCCTGTGGTTCTGCGCCAGTGCGCTGGGTAACCTGGCCGCAGGTCTGATTGGTGGTCATGTGAAGGCCGACCAACTGGATATGCTGCCGGATCTCTTCGCTCGCTGCTCGATTGCGTTGCTTATCTGCGCCGCGGTACTGATCGTCCTCATTGTGCCGATCCGTCGCATGCTGGAGAATACGCAAACTAAACCGGCTACTAGCGCCTGATAACACCTCGATTGTGCCGGGGCAGACGTGATGTCCCGGCCAATTCATTTACGAGGTGAGAACATGCTGTTAGGGTTTGTTGGGCTTGGCGCAGTCGTTGAAACGGCATACTTGCCCGCATTGCGTAAACTTTACGGTGATTCCCTGTGCTGTGTGGGATTTGACGTGCAACCCGCAAAACAGCCCGCTGGTGTGACACGCTGTGCATCGCTCGCTGAACTTCTTGCAACACCGCTTGATACCCTGTTTATCACCACCGCTTCTCTGCATCATCTCGATGTGCTTGAACAGGCGCTGGCCGCTCCCATCGCACGAATCGTGGTTGAAAAACCGATTGTTGCCACGCTTTCCCAAATTGAAAAACTGAAAACGCTGCTGGAGCAACCCGACGCTGCCGACCGTGTGCTGGCGCTCGACCACTGGATGGCGCGTAATGGCGCAATGCAGCTGGCATTGGGAAAACTCGGTGCGCAGTGGCAGGGCGATAACCCACAACAGGCACTTGTCTCTCACTTTTCAGACGTTGTTAAAATCGACGGTTTTTTGCAGGAGCCGAGCGGATATAACGCTACAGGAGAGCCGATCGCGCTCAACTTTGCCACTGGTGAGCCAGATACGCGTGAGCTTCGCCACCCGGACGGTGTGATTCTGGACATTGGCACACACGTACTGGCCATGCTGCGTGAAACAGTGCGTTACCTGGGCGGTGATGACAGCATGACCCTGCAGGTGAAGAGCGCTAAAGACCGTCTGGGACGTAACATCATCCAGGGTGACCTGACCACGGCTGAAGGAGAGGCGCATCTGCAAGGACTGATTAGCGGTGTACCGTTGGATATCTGGCTGAATAAATACGCGGGGCCTGCTGGCGGACAAAAAGGTCTGCGCCTTTATCTGCGTGATGGGCGTATCATCAGCTACGACCGACAGGGTGCCGACGATGTGCTCGAATTGATTGACGGTGATGTTGTGCAACGCTGGTGTCTGCCTGGTACGATTTATGCCCATTGTCTGGCGGAACATATTCTGGGGACGCAAAGTCTGTTTGAACGCAGCCCGCAGGAAGTGAGCCACACGACGCAGCGCAGGCTGGATGAGGTAGAACGATTACTGATCCTACAGCAACAGTTGCGTGGTTCACACTAAGCGTATCATGGTAAAATTAGCGCAGAATTGAACACCATTTAAAGGAGTCACCATGTCGATGACCTGCCCGGATTGTCATGCAGAACTGGAACCACAAAACGGTGTGGCACACTGTGAAAACTGTAAAAAAGATATTCCGTTAGAAGCGCGCTGCCCGGAGTGCCATCAGCCACTCCAGGTGTTAAAAGCCTGCGGGGCGGTGGACTACTTCTGTCAGAATGGCCATGGTCTGATCTCGAAGAAACGTGTGGAATTTGTGCCGGTTTAATCTGGCTTTTTCTTACGCGTTTTCTTTGCCGTCGTTACGCCTTTCACTTCGCTCTCTACCCAGCCGTCTGACAGGCGGGTAGTGACCACATCACCGGTTTTTACCTGTTTGGTCTGCTTCAGCACTTTGCCGTCGGTCGCGGTAGTGACGCTATAGCCGCGAGCGAGCGTCGAGAGAGGACTCACCGCTTCAAGGTGCGTCACCACATTACCGAAGCGTTCTCGCTGTGCGCTTAAACGCGCGCGGATATTTTCTGCCAGACGGTACTCCAGTTGCTGAATACGGGTTTGCGCCCGATAAATTCGCGGCTGTGGGTTTTGCTGGCTCAGGCGTTGGCTTACGCGCTGTTGGCGCTGATTGGCCTGCTTAATCTTATTCTCAAGAGCGAAATTCATCCGCTGACGCAGCCGCTCCAGCACGGTCTGCTGACGGGCCAGACGCAGTTGCGGATGTTGCTGTTGCAAACGGTGATGAAGCTGGGTAAAGCGACGAGTACGGTTGGCGATGTAGTAGTCCATCGCCATCTCCAGACGCTGCTGGCCATGCTGAATTTGACGCAGCAGTTCCAGTTGATTGCGGCTGACAATTTCCGCCGCTGCTGATGGCGTAGGCGCCCGTAAATCTGCAATAAAATCGGCAATAGTGACATCTGTTTCGTGGCCGACGGCGCTTACTACCGGAATGCGGCTGGCAAAGATTGCCCGTGCTACGCGTTCATCGTTAAAACTCCACAAATCTTCCAGAGAACCGCCGCCGCGCCCGACGATAAGCACATCGCACTCGCCCCGCGCGTTCGCCAGCTCAATGGCGCGAACGATCTGTCCTGGCGCATCGTCGCCCTGGACCGCGGTCGGGTAGATAATAACGGGCAGGGATGGGTCACGGCGCTTCAGCACGTGGAGAATGTCGTGCAGCGCAGCCCCGGTTTTCGAGGTAATGACCCCAACGCAGTGAGCCGGTGAGGGTAGTGATTTTTTGAACTGCTGATCGAATAGCCCTTCAGCCTGCAGTTTGGCTTTGAGTTGCTCATATTTTTGCTGCAACAAACCTTCACCAGCTGGCTGCATGCTCTCAACAATTATCTGGTAGTCGCCACGCGGTTCGTACAACGTAATGTTGGCGCGTACCAGGACCTGCTGACCGTGCTGTGGGCGGAACGTTACCCGTCGATTGCTGTTGCGAAACATCGCGCAGCGTACCTGGGCGGTGTCATCTTTGAGCGTGAAATACCAGTGACCGGAGGACGGTTGAGTGAAATTCGAGATTTCACCGCTGATCCAAACTTGTCCCATTTCCTGCTCAAGCAGCAAACGAACCGTCTGATTTAGGCGGCTTACGGTAAAAATTGAGGTGGTCTGAGAGGATAACATGTGAGCGGGATCAAATTCTAAA
This sequence comes from Citrobacter portucalensis, assembly GCF_002042885.1. Lineage (GTDB taxonomy): Bacteria > Pseudomonadota > Gammaproteobacteria > Enterobacterales > Enterobacteriaceae > Citrobacter > Citrobacter portucalensis. The sequence continues at coordinate 4,250 of NZ_MVFY01000020.1, read as the reverse complement.
TCAGCAAGTTATTCAGTCGAAAGTAACATGCTCACAGAGGAGCGCAAGGTTTTTTTGCAAAAAAGTGTGGATGCAATCGGTTACGCTCTGTATAATGCCGCGGCAATATTTAATAACCTCCCAGGTGAGATATTGCCCATGCTACGTATCGCAAAAGAAGCCCTGACGTTTGACGACGTCCTCCTCGTTCCCGCTCATTCTACCGTTCTGCCGAATACTGCTGACCTCAGCACCCAGTTGACGAAAACCATTCGCCTGAACATTCCTATGCTCTCCGCAGCAATGGACACCGTGACGGAAGCGCGCCTGGCAATTGCCCTGGCCCAGGAAGGCGGCATCGGTTTTATCCACAAAAACATGTCCATCGAGCGCCAGGCTGAAGAAGTTCGCCGCGTGAAGAAACACGAATCTGGCGTGGTAACTGACCCACAGACCGTACTGCCAACCACTACTCTGCGCGAAGTGAAAGAACTGACCGAGCGTAACGGCTTTGCTGGCTACCCGGTAGTGACTGAAGATAACGAACTGGTCGGCATCATCACCGGCCGTGACGTGCGTTTTGTGACTGACCTGAACCAGCCGGTTAGCGTATATATGACGCCAAAAGAGCGTCTGGTGACCGTTCGTGAAGGCGAAGCGCGCGATGTCGTTTTTGCCAAAATGCACGAAAAACGCGTTGAGAAAGCGCTGGTTGTTGATGACAGCTTCCACCTGCTCGGCATGATCACCGTAAAAGATTTCCAGAAAGCAGAACGTAAACCTAACGCCTGTAAAGACGAGCATGGTCGTCTGCGCGTTGGTGCAGCGGTAGGTGCTGGCGCAGGTAACGAAGAGCGTGTAGACGCGCTGGTTGCCGCTGGCGTAGACGTTCTGCTGATTGACTCCTCTCACGGCCACTCTGAAGGCGTTCTGCAGCGTATCCGTGAAACTCGCGCTAAATATCCTGACCTGCAGATCATCGGCGGTAACGTTGCTACGGGCGCAGGTGCTCGCGCGCTTGCTGAAGCTGGCTGCAGCGCAGTTAAAGTGGGTATCGGCCCTGGCTCCATCTGTACTACCCGTATCGTGACCGGCGTCGGTGTTCCGCAGATCACTGCCGTTTCTGATGCCGTTGAAGCGCTGGAAGGCACCGGTATTCCGGTTATCGCCGACGGCGGTATTCGTTTCTCCGGCGACATCGCTAAAGCGATTGCTGCTGGTGCTGCCGCAGTGATGGTTGGCTCCATGCTGGCGGGTACTGAAGAATCCCCGGGCGAAATCGAACTGTACCAGGGCCGTTCTTACAAATCTTACCGCGGTATGGGTTCTCTGGGCGCGATGTCCAAAGGGTCTTCTGACCGTTACTTCCAGAGCGATAACGCTGCTGACAAACTGGTCCCGGAAGGTATCGAAGGTCGCGTTGCCTATAAAGGTCGCCTGAAAGAGATCATTCACCAGCAGATGGGCGGCCTGCGCTCCTGTATGGGTCTGACCGGCTGTGGTACTATCGACGCGCTGCGAACGAAAGCAGAGTTTGTACGCATCAGCGGTGCGGGTATTCAGGAAAGTCACGTTCACGATGTGACCATCACCAAAGAGTCCCCTAACTACCGCATGGGCTCCTGATAAGTTTCCGCGCCCGGCTATATGCCGGGCGAATTTGTTTCACTTGCCTCGGAATTAGCGTCAATGACAGACAATATTCATAAACATCGCATTCTCATCCTCGATTTCGGCTCGCAGTACACTCAGCTGGTTGCACGTCGCGTACGTGAACTGGGCGTCTACTGTGAACTGTGGGCATGGGATGTTACGGAAGCACAAATTCGCGAATTCAACCCAAGCGGTATCATTCTTTCCGGTGGTCCGGAAAGTACCACCGAAGAAAACAGCCCGCGTGCGCCGGAATACGTTTTCAATGCGGGCGTGCCGGTGTTCGGCGTGTGCTACGGCATGCAGACCATGGCAATGCAGCTCGGTGGTCATGTTGAAGGTTCTAACGAACGTGAATTCGGCTATGCGCAGGTTGAAGTTCAGACCGACAGCGCGCTTGTCCGCGGTATTGAAGACTCCCTGACCGCAGACGGCAAACCGCTGCTGGACGTGTGGATGAGCCACGGCGACAAAGTGACCGCCATTCCGGAAGGTTTCGTGACCGTTGCCAGCACCGACAACTGCCCGTTCGCTATCATGGCGCACGAAGAAAAACGCTTCTACGGCGTGCAGTTCCACCCGGAAGTTACCCACACCCGTCAGGGTATGCGCATGCTGGAGCGTTTTGTGCGCGACATCTGCCAGTGTGAAGCGCTGTGGACGCCGGCAAAAATTATCGATGACGCCGTTGCCCGCATTCGTGAGCAGGTTGGCAATGATAAAGTTATCCTCGGTCTGTCCGGCGGCGTTGACTCCTCCGTGACCGCGATGCTGCTGCACCGTGCTATCGGCAAAAACCTGACCTGCGTGTTCGTCGACAACGGTCTGCTGCGTCTCAACGAAGCTCAGCAGGTGATGGATATGTTCGGCGACCACTTTGGCCTGAACATCGTTCACGTGGAAGGCGAGCAGCGTTTCCTGGACGCGCTGAAAGGCGAGAACGACCCAGAAGCTAAACGTAAAATCATTGGCCGCGTATTCGTGGAAGTATTTGATGAAGAAGCGCTGAAGCTGGAAGACGTTAAGTGGCTGGCGCAGGGCACCATCTACCCGGACGTGATCGAATCCGCGGCATCTGCCACCGGTAAAGCGCACGTTATCAAATCTCACCACAACGTGGGCGGTTTGCCGAAAGAGATGAAGATGGGTCTGGTTGAGCCGCTGCGTGAGCTGTTCAAAGACGAAGTGCGTAAGATTGGTCTGGAGCTGGGCCTGCCGTACGACATGCTGTACCGTCACCCGTTCCCGGGACCGGGTCTGGGCGTACGTGTGCTTGGCGAAGTGAAGAAAGAGTACTGCGACCTGCTGCGTCGCGCGGATGCTATCTTCATTGAAGAGCTGCACAAAGCTGACCTGTACAACAAGGTAAGCCAGGCGTTCACCGTGTTCCTGCCGGTTCGTTCCGTTGGTGTGATGGGCGATGGCCGCAAGTACGACTGGGTTGTTTCCCTGCGTGCGGTAGAAACCATCGACTTTATGACCGCGCACTGGGCACACCTGCCGTATGACTTCTTAGGCCGCGTCTCTAACCGCATTATCAACGAAGTGAACGGTATTTCCCGCGTGGTGTATGACATCAGCGGTAAGCCGCCAGCTACCATTGAGTGGGAATAATATCCCTTTCCGTTAGCGGTTTTTGAACCGGTAATATGCAAAAACCCTCTGTTTACAGAGGGTTTTTTATTGCACGCATTTCAGCAAATACTTCAGGCGCATGTTCTGCAGGAAAGTACGCTAATCGACCAGTTGCAGCTGAGACTTTTGCTGAGGTGCGACATTCTGAATACGCACATCCATCTGTGGATAGGGTAGGTCGATGTGGTTGGCGTCCAGCGCCTCTTTAATGTTTTCCAGCAGATCGTAATAGGTATTCCAGTATTCGATATTGGGCACCCATACGCGCACGTAAAAATTCAACGCTGAAGCGCCCAGTTCGCCCAGACGAACGGTTACCCCACGTTGCTTATCGATGCGGCTGTCCTGCTCGATAATGTGATTAATAACTTGTTTAACCTCTGCAATCCGACTCTGATAACCCACACCAATCACCAGAACGATACGACGAAAAGGGTGACGGGAATAGTTAATGATGTTGTCAGCGATGATCTTACCGTTTGGAATCACAACTTCTTTGCTGTCCGCGGTGAGCAGGGTGGTGGAGAAGATGTGCACCTTTTCTACTGTTCCGGTGACTGCACCAATCTGCACTACTTCTCCGGCGCGAAAAGGTCGCAGGGAAACCAACAGCACGCCAGCGGCAAAGTTGGAAAGCGAGCTTTGTAACGCGAGGCCAATGGCCAGTCCGGCGGCACCGATGACGGCAATAATGGAGGATGTTTCAATACCGATGCGACCTAATGCGGCGACGACGGAAAAGGCGAGGGTAATGTAACGTACCAGCGCGGTGAAGAACTGAATGATCGTTCTGTCGACTTTACGTTTAAGCAGTAACTTTTCCAGCCCACGAGAGAGCAGACGAGCGATAAATTTACCGATAAACAATAAGATCACGGCGGCAACGATATTCCAGCCGAATTGAATGACAGCATCGCTGTGCCCGGCGATCCACTCAAGGCCGCTTCTTATTTTCGGGAATAATAAAAAACCACTCATGGTAT
>NZ_MVFY01000001.1 GCF_002042885.1 Citrobacter portucalensis | reverse complement strand
TATATTATTTATGGAAAAAGTTCTCTAAAGTAGTTTCAAATTAGTCAGCTTGCCAAAAATCACTCTCAAATATTCATAATTGATCAAACAATTGATTTATTTATCAGATCGAATCCGAAAATTAACTGGCTTTTTTTCGCCTTTTTTATTAGGATTTCTCCTATCTGATGATTAATTGTACCAATTGTTTGGTGCCTAAATGATAAGTGATTTCGATAGTATGAGGTTAGCGATGCCTTCAGGAAACCAGCCTGCACGCCGGGATCCCGCGATGAAACGTAAAGCCTGGTTCGCCGTGTTTCTTGGCTCTGCGATATTCTGGATTATTGTCGCACTCGTGGCCTGGAACGTGTGGGGGTAAGTATGTCCGCACCGGAGCAGCACTCTACCGTGACGCCAGCGTCTCATGACCATGAGCAAGAGAGCAAAACCGTAGCCGAGAAAGATCCAAAGATACCCGAATCCTGGAATCTTTCTCCTGAACAACGGGCGTTTATTGATCTGTTAACCGATGATGATAAACAGAAACAATAATTCGTACGTATTTTATAATAATAACGATTACCTAGTGGCCTTAAATATCGAATCGTTTATCCCATGTATTCACCATCAGCCACCTAATCAACGTATTATCGATTGCGCTATTGCCTGCTGAATATTCATCCTATTCATCTACACGGCTAGACCTTACTCCCTACCATTGACCTCACTTCGCGCTTTTGTATCGCGCGCTACTTTTATCAATTTGAGTTGTTATCAAAGCGTTACATTTTGTTTGTGTTATCTTTAATACTAACCCTGAGGAAATCAGGGGATCCAACCCTGTCATTTAAGGAGGAGCTATGTCGTCGACCCTACGAGAAGCCAGTAAGGACACATTGCAGGTTAAAGATAAAACCTACCGCTACTACAGTTTACCTCTGGCCGCTAAATCACTGGGTGATATCACCCGACTACCAAAATCGCTGAAAGTGTTACTGGAAAACCTGCTTCGTTGGCAGGATGGTAATTCCGTAACCGAAGATGATATTCATGCGCTCGCGCATTGGCTGAAGACTGCCCATGCCGATCGTGAAATTGCCTATCGACCCGCTCGTGTTCTGATGCAGGATTTTACCGGCGTGCCGGCGGTGGTCGATCTGGCCGCCATGCGCGAAGCGGTGAAACGTTTGGGCGGAGATACAGCAAAAGTGAATCCGCTTTCGCCAGTGGACCTTGTCATTGACCACTCGGTAACGGTGGACCGTTTTGGTGATGATGATGCTTTCGAAGAAAACGTACGCCTGGAAATGGAACGTAACCATGAGCGTTATGTGTTCCTGAAATGGGGACAGCAGGCATTTAGTCGCTTCAGCGTTGTGCCGCCGGGAACGGGGATTTGCCACCAGGTTAACCTTGAATACCTCGGCAAAGCCGTCTGGAGCGAGTTACAGGACGGTGAGTGGGTGGCTTACCCTGACACGTTGGTCGGAACCGATTCCCATACGACAATGATTAATGGTCTCGGTGTGCTGGGATGGGGCGTTGGAGGCATTGAGGCCGAAGCAGCAATGCTGGGTCAACCCGTCTCTATGCTTATCCCGGATGTTGTGGGCTTTAAACTGGTGGGCAAGCTGCGGGAAGGTATCACCGCGACTGACTTGGTTCTGACCGTCACCCAGATGCTGCGTAAGCACGGCGTGGTCGGTAAATTTGTTGAATTCTACGGTGATGGCCTGGACACCTTACCGCTGGCCGACCGGGCAACCATTGCGAATATGTCACCGGAATACGGCGCAACCTGCGGTTTCTTCCCGATCGATAGCATCACTCTTGAATATATGCGTCTGAGTGGGCGCAGTGAGGAGCAGGTTGAGCTGGTCAGCGCCTATGCCAAAGCGCAGGGCATGTGGCGTAATCCTGGGGATGAACCCGTATTTACCAGTTCACTGGAGCTGGATATGGGCAGTGTAGAAGCTAGCCTTGCCGGACCGAAGCGTCCGCAGGATCGGGTGGCACTGGCTGATGTCCCGAAAGCGTTTTCGGCGAGTAATGAACTCGAAGTGAATAGCTCGCTGAAAGATCGCCAGCCAGTGGACTATACAATGAACGGTCACCAGTACCAGCTGCCGGATGGTGCTGTGGTTATTGCAGCGATTACTTCCTGTACCAACACCTCTAACCCAAGCGTATTGATGGCGGCGGGGCTGCTGGCGAAAAAAGCAGTGACGCTGGGTCTGAAACGTCAGCCATGGGTGAAAGCCTCGCTGGCGCCAGGATCGAAGGTGGTGTCTGATTATCTGGCGCAGGCAGGGTTCACGCCGTACCTTGATGAGCTGGGATTTAACCTTGTAGGTTATGGCTGTACCACCTGTATCGGTAACTCGGGTCCGTTACCCGATCCTATCGAGACTGCTATCAAAAAAGGCGACCTCACCGTTGGTGCTGTGCTTTCCGGCAACCGAAACTTTGAGGGGCGTATCCATCCGCTCGTGAAGACCAACTGGTTAGCGTCTCCGCCGCTGGTGGTGGCCTATGCGCTGGCGGGGAATATGAATATCAATCTGACGAAAGATCCGTTAGGGCATGACAGAAAGGGCGATCCTGTATATCTGAAAGATATCTGGCCGACGGCTCAGGAAATTGCCCGTGCCGTGGAGCAGGTCTCTACCGCCATGTTCCATAAAGAGTATTCTGAAGTGTTTGAAGGCACGCCGGAATGGAAAGCAATCCAGGTTGATCGGGCTGATACCTATGGCTGGCAGTCTGACTCAACCTATATCCGCTTGTCGCCGTTCTTCGATGGTATGCAGGCGACGCCGGATCCGGTCCAGGACATTCATGGTGCGCGTATCCTTGCAATGCTTGGAGATTCCGTCACCACCGACCATATTTCTCCTGCCGGCAGTATCAAGCCGGATAGCCCGGCAGGTCGTTATCTGCAAAGCCACGGCGTGGAGCGTAAAGATTTTAACTCCTACGGTTCACGACGCGGGAATCATGAAGTGATGATGCGTGGCACCTTTGCCAATATTCGTATTCGCAATGAGATGGTACCCGGCGTGGAAGGTGGGATGACGCGTCATTTGCCGGGAACTGAGGTAGTGGCTATCTATGATGCGGCTATGCAATATCAACAGGAGAATATCCCTCTGGCGGTTATTGCCGGGAAAGAGTATGGCTCCGGCTCCAGCCGCGACTGGGCGGCGAAAGGCCCGCACTTGCTGGGGGTTCGCGTGGTTATCGCAGAGTCCTTTGAGCGTATTCACCGTTCTAACCTGATTGGTATGGGGATTTTACCGCTGGAATTCCCACAGGGCGTCACGCGTAAAACGCTGGGACTAACCGGTGAGGAAGCGATCGATATTACGGATCTGCAAAACATCAAACCGGGTGCAACAGTGCCGGTGAGTATGGTTCGCTCGGATGGACGTAAAGAGGTGGTTTTATGCCGCTGCCGTATCGATACCGCGACGGAGCTAACGTACTACCAAAACGATGGCATACTGCACTACGTGATTCGTAATATGTTGAGCTAGAATGTAAAAAGCCTGCAAGAGCAGGCTTTTTTATCGGCGGTAACAATTATTACTTGCCCAGCAAATGTCCCATCTTGGCGGCTTTGGTGTCCAGGTAATGTTCATTGTTCGGGTTACGACCCACAATCAGCGGCACGCGTTCAACAATGTTGATTCCAGCTTCGGTCAGAATTTCCACTTTTTTCGGGTTATTGGTCAGCAAACGAACTTCGTCCACACCAAGCAGCTTGAACATATCCGCACACAGCGTGAAATCACGCTCATCTGCCGCAAAGCCCAACTGATGGTTAGCTTCAACGGTATCATAACCCTGGTCCTGCAACGCGTAGGCGCGGATTTTATTGAGCAGGCCGATATTGCGTCCTTCCTGACGATGATAAAGCAGGATACCGCGCCCTTCTTCAGCAATATGGGTGAGAGCCGCTTCGAGCTGGAAACCGCAATCGCAACGCAGGCTAAACAATGCATCGCCAGTCAGACATTCGGAGTGGACACGCGCCAGGACAGGCGTTTGGCCTGTGATATCGCCAAAAACCAGTGCGACGTGATCGTGTCCGGTTGCCAGTTCTTCAAATCCCACCATCAGGAAATCACCCCAGGGGGTTGGCAGTTTGGCTTCTGCCACACGTTTAAGCTGCATGTAATTCTCCAGATTATGCTGGCACTGTCGTGCCGTCGCCTGTTGGCTTCTGTTCTATATTGCACTATTTTGCCATAAGGCAACGATGTTCACCTAATCGCGACAACGGATTCGCTTTTGGAATGGCACAAAATTGTCAATTTCCCCGGCATGCGCTTTTTTCAGTTATGATTGTGAGACTTATCGACGAAAGGAGAGGCAATGCTGTCAATTGCAAAGCGCACTGCGGTCGGGGCCGGGCTGCTACTTATTATGCCGGTTGCCGTATGGGTATCGGGCTGGAGCTGGCAGCCGGGACATAACGTTTGGTGGCTAAAATCTCTGTACTGGATAACGGAAACGGTGACGCAGCCGTGGGGTATTATCACTCACGTTGTTCTCTGTGCATGGTTTCTGTGGTGTCTGCGTTTTCGTCTGAAAGCTGCGGTAATGCTGTTTGCGATCCTGGCTGCGGCAATTTTAGTCGGTCAGGGCGTGAAGTCCTGGGTTAAAGACAGGGTGCAGGAACCTCGGCCCTTTGTCGTGTGGCTGGAAAAAACGCACCATATCCCTGTTGATGAGTTCTACACTTTAAAACGTAAAGATCGTGGTCACTTAGTTAAAGAGCAATTGGCCGAACAACAGGATATTCCGACGTTTCTACGTAAGCACTGGCAAAAAGAAACAGGGTTTGCCTTTCCGTCAGGGCATACGATGTTTGCCGCCAGTTGGGCTTTACTGGCTGTAGGGCTGTTATGGCCACGCCGACGTACGCTGACGATTGTGTTTTTACTTATCTGGGCTACGGGCGTTATGGGCAGCCGCTTGCTATTAGGCATGCACTGGCCCCGTGATTTGGTCGTTGCAACACTGATTTCATGGTTGCTGGTAACACTGGCGACATGGCTTGCGCAGCGGGTATGCGGACCATTAACGCCGCCTGTGCAGGAGGAAAAAGAAATCGCTCAGCGTGAACAAGAAAGTTAGCCATGATTGATTTTTCGAATTTTGCCCTTAAATCAGAAAGGGGAAAGCGCTTTTCCGTTTCGCACTCGTTGTGAAAATGGTAATTTAAAGGGCTCAACGCGGTAAGTTGTACACGATTTATTCGCTCAAACCACATAACGGGAAGTAATGTGAAATATTTACTCATTTTCTTACTGGTGTTGGCGATTTTTGTTATTTCGGTGACATTAGGTGCGCAAAACGATCAACAGGTTACGTTTAATTACCTGCTGGCTCAGGGCGAGTATCGTATCTCTACGCTGCTTGCTGTATTGTTTGCCGCAGGTTTCGCGATTGGTTGGTTAATTTGCGGCCTTTTCTGGCTGAAGGTTCGTGTGTCTCTTGCGCGTGCCGAACGTAAAATCAAACGACTGGAAAACCAGCTTACGCCTGCGACCGACGTTGCGGTTTCTGCCGATTCGTCGGTTGTGAAGGAATAATTATTTATGTTGGAGTTGTTGTTTCTGCTTTTGCCTGTAGCCGCTGCCTATGGGTGGTATATGGGTCGCAGAAGTGCGCAACAAACCAAGCAGGATGAAGCTAACCGTCTTTCCCGTGACTATGTCGCCGGGGTTAACTTCCTCCTGAGCAACCAACAAGACAAAGCGGTGGATCTGTTCCTCGATATGCTAAAAGAGGATACGGGCACCGTTGAGGCTCATCTCACCCTCGGAAACCTGTTTCGCTCGCGCGGTGAAGTCGACCGTGCAATCCGCATCCATCAAACGTTAATGGAAAGTGCTTCGCTAACCTACGAGCAGCGTTTGTTGGCCGTACAACAGCTGGGGCGCGACTACATGGCCGCAGGTCTGTACGACCGCGCGGAAGACATGTTTAATCAGCTTACCGATGAAACAGATTTTCGCGTCGGTGCATTACAGCAACTGCTGCAAATTTATCAGGCGACCAGCGAATGGCAGAAAGCGATTGATGTTGCAGAACGCCTGGTGAAGCTCGGTAAAGATAAACAACGTATCGAGATAGCTCACTTTTACTGCGAACTGGCCTTACAGCAGATGGGCAGCGACGATATGGATCGCGCCATGACGCTGTTGAAAAAAGGGGCTGCGGCAGACAAAAACAGTGCACGTGTTTCCATCATGATGGGCCGTGTGTACATGGTAAAAGGTGATTACGCGAAGGCCGTTGAAAGTCTGCAACGCGTGATTTCTCAGGATAAAGAACTGGTCAGCGAAACGCTGGAAATGCTGCAAAGCTGCTACCAGCATCTGGGGAAAAACGATGAGTGGGCCGAGTTTTTACGTCGGGCCGTTGAGGAGAATACTGGCGCCGCCGCAGAGCTGATGCTGGCCGATATTCTTGAAGCGCGTGAGGGGACTGATACCGCTCAGGTTTATATTACCCGCCAGCTACAACGCCATCCTACGATGCGCGTGTTCCACAAGTTGATGGATTACCATCTTAACGAAGCAGAAGAAGGGCGCGCGAAAGAGAGCCTGATGGTTCTGCGCGATATGGTTGGGGAGCAGGTGCGCAGCAAGCCGCGCTATCGTTGCCAGAAGTGCGGATTTACCGCATATACACTGTACTGGCACTGCCCATCCTGTCGCTCATGGTCAACCATTAAGCCTATTCGCGGACTTGATGGGCTGTAATTTTTAAAAAAAACTTTACTTTAGTTACAACATACTAATGATGTGTAACCAATCCATCCTCAACCTCCGTTGCCAAATTCGCCTGGTAGAAATGTAATCGCGCCTGTTAATTTTCTATTGCCGCAGGTAGAATGCACGCCGTTTACCCATTTTGCGCCGCCGATGGCGCCCATCCTCAGGAAGGTCTGGTCATGACGTTTACTGCTTCATCTTCTTCTCGTGCTGTTACTGATTCTCCTGTCGTTGTCGCTCTCGATTATTCCAATCGTGATAAAGCATTAGCTTTTGTCGACAGAATTGATCCTCGTGATTGCCGTTTAAAAGTGGGCAAAGAGATGTTCACGCTTTTTGGACCTCAGTTGGTTCGCGATTTACAACAGCGTGGCTTTGACGTTTTTCTTGATTTGAAATTTCATGATATTCCCAACACTACCGCACATGCCGTTGCGGCAGCTGCCGAGCTTGGCGTGTGGATGGTTAACGTTCATGCTTCAGGTGGGGCGCGTATGATGACCGCCGCACGTGAAGCCCTGGCGCCTTTTGGCAAGGATGCGCCGCTGCTGATTGCAGTAACAGTTCTGACCAGTATGGAAGCCAGCGATCTTGCCGACCTAGGCGTGACGTTGTCACCTGCGGAGCATGCGGAAAGGCTGGCGCGCTTAACCCAACATTGTGGTTTGGATGGCGTCGTATGCTCCGCGCAGGAAGCAGTGCGATTCAAGCAGGCATTTGGCCAGGCATTTAAACTGGTTACGCCGGGTATTCGCCCTGAAGGTAGCGAGGCAGGCGACCAGCGTCGCATTATGACGCCTGAACAGGCACAGTCAGCTGGCGTGGATTATATGGTTATTGGTCGTCCGGTCACACAGTCGGCAGATCCGGCTCAGACGCTGAAGATGATCAATGCCTCCCTGAAACGAGGTGCGTAAATGAACGACTCAAATTCTCGTCTGGTCTACTCAACTGACACCGGGCGTATTGATGAACCGAAAGCCGTCCCAGAGCGTCCCAAAGGCGACGGCATTGTCCGTATCCAGCGACAGACCAGTGGCCGCAAAGGTAAGGGCGTGTGCCTGATTACTGGAATAGATCAGGACGATGCTGAACTGACCAAATTAGCTGCGGAACTGAAGAAAAAATGTGGTTGCGGCGGGGCAGTGAAGGATGGCGTGATTGAGATACAGGGTGATAAACGCGATCTGATTAAATCGCTGCTGGAAGCCAAAGGAATGAAAGTTAAATTGGCTGGCGGTTAATAAAAAAAGCCACGGAATTTTTCCGTGGCTTTTTAATAATACAGACCTGAAAAAGTAAACGTATTATTATATCGAGCCGTTTAACCGTAAATTATTTACCCACCTGGTGGCCAATAATACCACCTACTGCAGCACCACCCAGCGTGCCCAGCGTGCTGCCGTCAGTCAGGACTGCACCACCGATTGCACCAGCACCAGCACCAATTGCGGTGTTACGGTCACGTTTGGACCAGTTAGAGCAGGCACTCAGCGACATTGCCAGAGTAATCGCCAAAATGGCAGCGGTCATTTTTTTGCTCGTTACTAACATAATACTTTCTCCTGAATTATTGATTCACGGAATCCAGTGTTCTTTAAGAGTAGCGCTAAATTTAGGCTAACGAAGATATTTCCGTGAAACCGTTTAGCGAAGGCATGACAAACACTATCCTGAGATTGGAGGTTCGTTCCTGTTATATCGCTAACATTAATTTTACGACTTAATCCTGTTAACGACAGGTAAAAAGTCTTAATTGGACTGTCAGATAACTCTCAGAGAGGGGATGATTTGCCGACTGACAAATCATCTGCTGAAGATTTTATGCGTGCGCATCAATGATATTGACGGTTAATCCTGAATGCTCGAGCTGCATTTGTACGCTGGCGCTGAGTCTGGAATCCGTGACTACGCGGCTGAATCGCTCTAATGGACCCAGCGTGTAAGGGTGAATGGCTTCGAATTTTGAGCTGTCAGTAAGTACAATAACTTCTGCACCTTTTTCCAGCACCGCGTTAACCACATCAGAACGCATCATGTCGCGTCCGGTGAAGCCGGTGTCAGCCTGCCAGCCATCAATGCCGATAAAGGCCTTGCTGAAGTGTACCTGCTGGATAAACTGGCGAGTTAAGGGCCCCACCATGCTTTCGCTTTTTTTCTGATAGATGCCGCCAAGGAGAATCACTTCGCAGGGGGTTTCTTTCAGCAGATGGGCTATATAACTGCTGACGGTAATGATGGTGACATCTTTTTGCTCCGCCAGCGTTCTGGCCAAGAGCGCATTGCTGCTGCCGTTTTCAATGAATACGGACTCGCCAGGGCTTACCAAAGATGCGGCAAATTCGGCCAGCTCACGCTTCAGCGTAAAATTAGTCATCATGCGCGTTTCCACATCATCACTGTTCAATGAAACGGCAAAACCGTGCGCACGGCGTAAATAACTCTGTTTTTCCAGTGTGTTCAGATCCTGTCGAATCGTCACTTCCGAGACACCGGTGATTTTTGCCAGTTCGGCAACGCTCATCTGACCTTTATCAGTCACCATCTGCAAAATAGATTGTTGTCGGGAATTCATAATATTAATTTTATTGCGATATCGTATCGGAAATTAAACGGAAACTGCTTCATACGCAGTTTGCTTATAGCAGCGACATTAAAGGGTTAATGTCATCAGATCTCCCAGGGAGCCTTGTGCTTTTTGGGCAAAGACTCGGCATCTTCTTTGGCCGTGTCTAGCAGCTCAGCCTTCAGAATTTCGAGATTGTGGATGGCTGAGTGGTAATCACCTGCAACGAGGATATCCAGCACAGTATCAATGCGTTCGGCCAGACGCTGAGCGTCGATATCAGACATGGTTATCATCCTAATAGCAATAGAGTTTGAATTTCATGATGCAGAATTTCATGGCAAAAGAGAAGGGAAAAATAGTATTAACTATCAATGATAGAAGAATATTATATATTCTGTGATTACATGCAGATAGGATCGTTACGTAATGTCCATTTATGGCTATTAATGACGTTTGATCCCACAGCATTAGCGCGTTTTTTTATTCAGATGTCGTCGATACCAACGTTCAAATGCAGCCGCTGGCATTGGTTTGGCAAACAAAAAACCCTGACGCTCGTTGACACCATTTTTGGTTAAAAACGCATCCTCTTTCGCGCTTTCAACACCTTCGGCGATGACCTGCAGATTGAGTGCCTGTGCGACCGCAACAATGGCACGTACCAGCGACTGCGAAATAGGTTGTTTGTGTACATCCCTGACAAAGGTCTGATCCAGTTTAATTGCATCAAGCGGGAAGCGGGCCAGTTGAGACAGTGACGAATATCCAGTACCAAAATCATCCAAATGGATTTGCGCCCCCAACTGGCTAAACTGCTGAATGACGGACAGTGCCAACTGCTCATTTTCAATCAAACTGCTTTCCGTTAACTCGACATCGATGGGGCAATATTCAAAGTCGAGTTCATGAAGCACCTGTTTGAGATCGGTAAATAGCGTCTGATCGGCGAGCTGGCGGGCAGAAACGTTTACCGCCACGCGCAGATTGATTCCCTTGGTGCGCCATTTTGCGACCTGACGCACAACGTCCAGAATAACCCAGCGACCCAGCGGAACGATAAGCCCTGACTCTTCGGCGTAGGAGATAAATTCCAGTGGTGGAATGAGGCCGCGTTCCGGAGACTGCCAGCGTACCAGTGCCTCCAGGCTGCGCACTTCGCCTCGCCAGGTTATCTTTGGCTGATAATGGATAACCAGTTGATCGTTTTCCAGCGCCTTGCGCAGGTTAGTATCCAGCCACAGGTATTCAAATACCCGCTGATTCATTTCCGGAGAGAAAACACAAAACTGTCCGCGGCCGCCTTCTTTCGCGGTGTACATGGCCGTATCGGCGTTACGAATGACGCTCTCGCAGTCCTGACCATGCTGTGGAGCAAGGGAAATACCAATAGAGCAGCCTGTATAGACTTCAATCAGGCCAATGCGAAAGGGCTGACGCAGGCGTGTCAGAATGCGCGATGCGGTAGCTTCCAGAGTGCTCTGGGACGTTTCGGTGGCAAGGACGATAAATTCATCACCGCCAAACCGAGCCAATAGCTGGTTGTCGTCAAGACAACTGAGGATTGCAAGCGACACACTCTGTAATAGCTGATCGCCAAACATATGCCCGTAGGCATCGTTCACCTTTTTGAAGTTATCCAGATCGAGATATACAATCCCAACCTGAGTATCACCTGCGTTCTCAATCGCGTCGCTTATCAGCTCATGAATGGCGTTACGGTTCGGTAATCCGGTGATGGAGTCGGTATTAGCCAACATACGCAGGCGTTCCTGCGCGCGGCGTTCTTCAGTGATATCGGTGCCGGAACAGATCAGAAATATTTCGTTCTTGCCGCTACCGTTATGTACAAACTTATTGCGAAAAAGAAACAGGCGCTGACCTTTGCAGGTCTTCACCCAACGTTCGACTTCATATGAGTTGCCTTCGCGAAAAAAGACCTCGATGTTGCGTCTGGAGGCTGCGGCTTCACGTCGACTCATAAACAGTGTGAATACGCTTTGGCCAATGACTTCACGTTCTCTGAGTCCGGTGTACTCTTCGCACAGACGGTTAAAACGCTGAATGTTGCCCATGCGGTCAAGAATGACAATAACGGAATTGGCTTCTGAAACCACCTGTTCGGCAAAAGAGAGACCTTGAGCCAGGTCGCGTGCGACGGAAGGGGTGTCATCCCAGGCTGATGCGCTGCCGGCCCATTCGCGCTTATTGATTTTCCGCCCGACCAAATGTACCGGAATATCGTCATCTTCAATGGGTAACGTCATCAACAGGCTTGACGTAATTACCGTCATCTCGCGAATGCGGTCGGCCTGCTCGGGTGATAATTCGATGGTCTGCTCAGCGTCTGCTGTTTCGTCAATAGAGAAATGCAGGATGTTGCAATCCTCTGACAAACGCCAGTAGGGGTTATGAGTGCCCACATAGCTATACAACGTAACCAGCTCCCGGACGTCTTTCATGATGTGTACTATCCCGTTTAAAGCGCATAAAGCCTCAAAAGTAAGGGTAGCCATGATTCATTCAGGGTGATTATGGCTGAACGTATTGTTTTATTTATATATTTATATGTAATCCAGAATCCATAAAAAGCAAAGCCAGCGGAACTGAAAAATAGTAAAAAAAAATTTTGACTGGATAAGAGAAGTGTAGTGTGTGGTTGAAATTTGGCCGCTAAAAAAAGAAAACGACCTTTCAAAAAAGAGAAAGGTCGTTGGATTTGTCAGTTTACGCTGCTGGACGCGCGATAACGCTACGGGTTTCCATGCGAACTTCGGCGATAGTTACGTCAATCACATCAGTGACTTTGTAAACCACTTCACCTTTGATTTGTACGGTACCACTTTCCTGGCTGCAGACCAGTTCATCACGCACGGCGTGCAGGAAGGGTGCAGGAATAAAGGCAACAGCGCCATTATCAACCAAACGTACGCGCATGCCGCCGCGGCTGACGTCGATGATCTCGGCCGCAAAGCGGGTGTCAGTTCCGGCTTTATCACTCAGGAAACGGGCGTATAGCCAGTCACCCACATCACGCTCAGCCATCCGGTTCAGGCGACGACGTTCTGCCATCTGCGCGGTGGTATCATCCTGAGGTCGGGCGACGGTTTCGCCTTTAATGACGGCCTTAAGCAGACGGTGGTTGATCATATCGCCGTACTTACGGATTGGGGAAGTCCAGGTGGCATATGCCTCCAGACCCAACCCAAAGTGTGGACCTGGCTCAATACTAATTTCAGCGTAAGACTGGAAGCGGCGAATTCGGCTGTCGAGGAAGCCGGATGGCTGTGCATCCAGTTCGCGGCGCAGTTTGCAGAAACCTTCCAGTGTCAGTACTTCTTCGGCATCGACGTGCATACCGTGGGTTTTCAGCAGCGCGGCCAGAGCGTCGGCGTTGGCCGGGTCGAATCCCATATGGACGTTATAAATACCGAAGCCCAGCTTGTCGCGAAGCACACGGGCGGCGCAAATATTTGCCGCAATCATGGATTCTTCCACGATACGGTTTGCGATGCGGCGTGGCTCAGCGACGATGTCCAGTACTTCACCTTTTTCACCGAGAACGAAACGGTAATCCGGGCGATCTTTAAAGACCAGCGCGTGGTTATGACGCCACTCTCCTCGGCTCAGGCAAATACGGTGTAGCAGACGGATTTGTTCCGCAATCGCGTCGTTTTCTGGTTGCCACTCGCCAGTACCTTCCAGCCAGTCGGAAACATTGTCATAGGCCAGCTTCGCTTTAGACTCGATGGTTGCGGCGAAGAAGGTGATGTTGTCTTCAATCGTGCCATCGGCGGTAATGCTCATACGACAAGCTAAAACCGGGCGCACTTCGTTCGCGCGCAGAGAGCAGAGATCGTCAGACAATTCGCGTGGTAACATCGGGATATTGAACCCCGGTAAATAATTGGTGAACGCGCGAATTTTTGCCGTTTTATCCAGCTTGCTGTCTTCTGCAATCCAGGCTGTTGGGTCGGCAATGGCGACGGTTAATTGTAGCGTGCCGTCAGCTTGTTCTTCAGCATACAGCGCATCGTCCATATCTTCGGTGCTGGCGCTGTCGATGGTGACGAAATTGAGGGCGGTTAAATCTTCACGAACCAGGCCTTCGTCCAGCATTTCGGTTGCTACACCGTCTGGTGCTTCTTTTTCCAGATTATGGCGTGCCAGTGTGACCCACCACGGGACAAAGTGGTCATCAGCAAAAGTGATAAATTGGGTTAACTCGGCGTAGAAGGTGCGATCGCCTTTCAGCGGATGGCGGCGCATTTCTGCAACAGCCCAGTCGCCTTCTTTAAATTCATGTTCAACGCCGCGGGCTGCACGACAAGGAATAGCATCTTTCAGTAACGGATGATCCGGCACAATGGACAGACGGTCATTTTTGCCCTGAACTTTACCCACGAAGCGCGTCAGGAAGGGTTCGATCAGTTCTTCCGGCTCAGCAGACTCACGATCTTTTTCTGTATGGATAACCGCAACAATACGGTCGCCATGCATCACTTTTTTCATCTGCGGCGGTGGAATGAAATAGCTTTTTTGTGCATCGACTTCCAGGAAGCCAAAGCCTTTTTCCGTGGCTTTTACCACCCCTTCAGCACGTGGCGTCTGGGAATGTAGTTGCTGTTTAAGCTGCGCTAGCAGCGGGTTGTCCTGAAGCATAATTGTCTATTTTCGTGGCTAAAAGAGCGGCTGACAGTTTTACGCGATTCTGCCAGTTGCAGCAAGCGCTCTTTCAGTAAGTGGATCGGTTAATCAGTGTCGCCCAGCGCGATTTTCAAGCGATTCAACCATCCGCACAATCCACTCCAGGCTAGCAGGTTAATGGCCTGCTCTGAAGAGATTCCCTGATCGAACAAAGGCGTTAACAGTGCGGTGCTAAAGCGGTCGGGCGCCCGGGTCAGCCATTGTACCGCCTGTAGGGTGACGCGCTCAACCGGATGTCGTTGTTCCCACCGTTGTAATTCACGTTCATCCTGACGAAGAACGGTAATGGCCTCGGTTAATTCATGAGCTGAATACGCATGTTCATTAAAACAGGCCACGCTGCCATTAATCCGCGAAGTCATCAGCGCCGCCAATGAAAATGCCTGTACCGGTATCCCGCTACGTTGCGTGCTGGAAATGAGCGACCCGAGTAAATCCAAAATGACGGGGGAATGTATCAGTAATGGCAGTAACGCTTGCAGTTCCTCGGGATAACGTCTGTCTATCGACTCATCATGATTAAGATGTTTTTCAATCGGAAATGGCGAAGCGTGCCAGGTAGCGTTTGCTGCACTAAATGGTGAAGCGTGAGCGAATTGTTGTATATCGAGACCCGGAATTCGGCGCACCGGATGTCCACACCAGGCCTGAAACAGGGCCACGATACGGGCCTGAAAACCGACGAATCCGATAATTTGATTCATCAGAATGCTATCGCTGGTGGTCAGCCCGACTGCATCCAGATGCTGGCGATCGCGCGCGCCTATCACGGCAGGAGAGCTGGCAAGTTGACGAGCATATTGGGTGATTTGCGCCAGTCGATGGTTACTTTCCCGCGAGGAGTCCGGCCCAGGAAGCGGTGTTAGACGCGCGGCATAGTGATTACATAATCGCTGGACGCCATATACCTGAGCGACGGTTAACGCCGTACTCATCCGTTCATAGGCGCTGAATGTGTGCATCTGACTCAGGTTTACGTGGGTCGGGAAGAGGATCTGTGCAAGTTTACGGGCAGGGATTAACCAGGATTGAAAAGGTAAAAGGGCGTCATCAGATATCGCCAGATCCAGTAAAAAGCAGTCGTCGACATGAGCGGCTTCCGGCACCAGCGGCAGAACATCTTGTGGATACATGCTGGATTGCGTCTCATGATACCAGTGGCTTTTGCCTTCAATTCGGCGTTGTTCCATGGGCGGTCCTTGGTCTAAAAAGTGGCGACCCGGACACGTCGTCATACCACTACGCCGGATCGTTTGCGCTGCAATATCCTGACGTAAGCAGAAGAGGGGATGAAAGATTGTTACGTGATAATAAATATCAGAAAAGCATATATGGGACAGGGTAGAGGGGAATTAAAAACGAGCATCACGGGCGACGGTGGGCCGCCCAGAGAAGAGTGGATGATTATTTCAGTTCTAGTTCATTCATTGCAGCGATGCTGAAACCACCGTCAACGTGTACAACTTCACCTGAGATACCGGCAGAAAGATCGGAACACAGGAATGCCGCAGAGTTGCCCACATCTTCAATGGTAACCGTGCGGCGAATCGGCGTAACAGCTTCGCAATGGGCCAGCATTTTACGGAAATCTTTGATACCGGAAGCGGCGAGGGTGCGGATTGGACCTGCGGAAATTGCGTTTACGCGTACGCCTTCAGGCCCCATTGCGTTAGCCATATAACGGACGTTTGCTTCCAATGAGGCTTTCGCCAGGCCCATCACGTTATAGTTAGGGATTGCACGCTCTGCGCCCAGATAGGACAACGTCAATAGCGCAGAGCCAGGGTTTAGCATAGAACGACATGCTTTTGCCATCGCAACAAAGCTATAAGCGCTAATGTCATGCGCAATTTTAAATCCTTCGCGGGTAACTGCATTCACATAATCACCATCCAGTTGGTCAGCAGGTGCGAAGCCGATGGAGTGTACGAAACCGTCGAATTTCGGCCAGGCTTTGCTCAGTTCAGCAAACATGGCGTCAATGCTGGCATCTTCAGCCACATCACACTGCAAAACAATGTTGGAGCCTAATTGCGCTGCAAATTCTTCCACACGACCTTTCAGATTGTCGTTCTGGTAGGTGAACGCCAGTTCGGCACCTTCGCGATGCATCGCCTGAGCGATTCCCCATGCGATAGACAATTTACTGGCAAGGCCTGTCACCAGAATGCGCTTACCTGATAAAAAACCCATGGCTTTAATCCTTTTGGTTAACACTTATCTTTTATCAATCAATTAGTTATGATTGACGCATCAAACACACTCGAAATTGGCCTGAAATTATATCCCACGCTTTTTCCCTGGAGAATGGTTATCCGCCTCACGTGACCTGTCACGTTATTACATGTGAGGAGTATATCATCCCCCTCCGCTTATGCTTCGTTCAGGCATCTAACGTCGGTGAATCAGAGAAAATACGAGGTTTCAAAGGCATTGAAATGGTATTATTTCATTGCTAGCTGATGTTAATAAACATAGCAAGGTAGGAACTTTCTTAAAACATAAAACATGACAATATTCAGCTTGTTATGATATATTGTTTTTATCGATCAATATCGATTCATTGATCGATATTATTGATTGATTGTGATTAGAAGTGCATTATCAGGATGTTATGATCAATTGGAGTGGTCTTATGCACTATCATTTCATCGCGGAACCGATGAGAGACACAACAGATAAATTACTGGGTGTAGAGATTAACGCCCGGTTTACTTCGGATACGGTTCACCCGTTGCATCCAGATTTCATCATTTCAGCGTGGGAAAGCGAACAAAAGCGTAATTTCCTGCTCGAGCAAATTCGACTAATTGCCGAAAAGCGTGACTGGTTTGAGCGCAACAGCCTTATTTGCACCCTGAACCTCATTGACGAAATGGCACTGCTGGCGATTGGTGATCCAGCCATCAAGTCGGCCTTACATGCTCTACCATTTATTGCACTGGAACTTTCAGAACGTTTTCTGTCAAATACCGTGTGCCTGAATAATTTGCTGATTAATTCACTTCGCGACGGCCCAAACGCATTGTGGTTGGGCGATCTTGGCTCCGGCAGCGTAGGGGCCAGTCCGCTGGTTTGCGGTCATTTTGACGTTGTGAAACTGGATCGCGGTTTCTTCCTGGAACAGGTAGAAAAACCGATGTTCCCGGTGCTTATCAAAAATATCAGGGAATATTGCGACCGTGTTGTGGTGAAGGGAGTAGAAACAGTACGACTTATCGACGAGGCCAGTACCGCAGGTGTCTGGGCAATGCAAGGTGGTGCCCTTTACCCGTCAGTCGCGTTTACCGAAGTTGATACGCTGCTCTTACCTACGTTGTGTCACTGATGGCAGATTGCCCCCCGGTTGAGGAGGGCAGCCGTTTGCTAACGATCTTTTCGCCAGGCATCAGCGGTAAGCGCTTCGCCGAAATGACCTGCAATCAGGCGGCGGGTAAGCTCATGAAGCGGGGACGCCAGAACATCCGCTGTACTGCCGCGTTCTACCACTTCGCCCTGATGCATGACTAATACCTGATCGCTGATGTGCTTCATCATGCCAATATGTTGGGTCACATAGATATACGAAATCCCCTGTTTTTCCTGCAATTCCAGCATCAGATTGATGAGCTGCGAACGCATCGACATGTCCAGAGAAGCCAGGGCTTCGTCGGCGATAATGACTTTGGGGCGTAAAATGAGCGCACGGGCAAGGCCCAGACGCTGTTTTTGCCCTGGGGCCAACATATGTGGGTAATAGCTTACGTGATCGGGCAGCAGCCCGACCATGCGCATGGTCTCCACGATCTGTTTACGACGCTGCTCAGGCTCGAGGTCGGTATTCAGACGAAGCGGAAAATCGAGGATTTGCGAGATACGTTGCCGCGGATTAAGCGATGTTGACGGATCCTGAAAAATCATACGGATCCGCTGACTACGAAATGAATAATCGCCATATTTTAACGGATGATCGTCAATCAGCAGCTCACCGCTGGTGGGTTCAATCATACCCGCCAACATTTTTGCCAGCGTAGATTTCCCCGAACCGTTTTCACCAATGACGGCGAGCGTCTGACGTTCACGCAGGGTGAAACTCAGGGGCTTAACGGCCTCAACGGTCTGGCGGCGAAATAAACCTGTCCGGTAGCGAAAGGTTTTGCTCAGATTACGAACTTCGAGCAGGGTTTCTACCATCTCACTCTCTCTCCATGTTCAGCGGGAAATGACAGGCGTAGAGATGATTTTTTGCTCCGGTCAGTCTTGGGGTTTCAATACATTCGCGTTGTGCATAAGGACAGCGTGGCCCCAGACGGCAGCCGATGGGTAATTGTTCCAGCAATGGAATAGCTCCTGGCATGGTATTCAGGCGGCTTTTGTGCGGCATCGCGCTACCAAAATCCGGAATAGCGCGAATCAACGCTTGAGTATAAGGATGATGCGGAATTGTCACCAAATCTTTACTTGGCGCGGTTTCGACCGTTTGTCCGCAGTACATCACGTTGATTTTGTCAGCCCACTGGCTGAGCATTTGCAGGTCATGGCTTATCAACAAAATGGTAGTATTGCTGTTTTGATTCAGACGGGTTAGCAGACGGAAAATTTGCGCCTGGGTGGTTGGCTCCATCGCGTTCGTCGGTTCATCGGCAATCAGCAAACGCGGCTGATTCGCTAATGCGATAGCGATCATGACCTTCTGACATTCACCGTCGGTTAGTTCATATGGGAAGCTGCGCATGGCATCTTTATGGTCTTTTATCCCGACGCGGTGCAAGAGTTCAATCGCACGGCGCTTGCGCCAACCGATGCGCTGCCACCAGCGACCTTTGTAGGTCCATGCCGGAATATTTTGCATCAGTTGACGTCCGATACGCTCGGACGGATCGAGACATGACTGCGGCTCCTGAAAGATCATGGAGACGTTATGACCGACCAGTTTGCGTCGTTCACGCGCCGAAAGGCGTAGCAGATCGATATCATCAAAACGCATACGGTCTGCGGTTACGCGCCAGTTATCTTTAGCGACGCCACAAATGGCCTTAGCGATCAGACTTTTGCCGGAGCCAGATTCGCCGACCAGCCCGCGGATTTCACCCTCATTCAAGGTCATGCTGACACGATCAACAGCCTTTACCCAGTCGTCACCGGTCCTGAATTCAATGGTCAGGTTGCGGATATCCAGTAATGGCATTACTCCACCCCCGCAATAATTGCGCGGCGCACGCCGTCACCCAATAGGTTAACCAGCAACACGCTTATCATAATTGCCGCGCCTGGCAGCATCACCGTCCACGGTGCGACATAAATCAGCTCCAGCGCGTCGCCGAGCATGGCTCCCCATTCCGGGGACGGCAGCTGTGCGCCAAGATCGAGAAAACCCAGCGCGGCGATATCCAGAATCGCCATCGACAGTGCGCGGGTGATTTCAGTAATAAGGCCAGCGGTAATATTGGGCAGAACGGCGAACCACAGAATATTCAGTGTGGTTGCACCGTCCAGGCGAGCGGCAATGACGTACTCTTTCTCCAGCTCGTCATGCACCATGCTGTAAACGGAGCGCACCATGCGCGGCAGCAGCGCCAGCCAGACGGCAAACATGGCGTGTGTCAGATGCGGCCCGGCAAAGGCCACCACAATAATCGCCAGCAGCAGAGAAGGGATCGACAGCAGGGTGTCCAGAATGTGGTTCAGCACCGCAGAGCGCAAGCCGTGCGTCGCACCGGCAACTACGCCCAATACCAGGCCACACAGCGTGGCGGCAAGAGTAACGACAAACGCGCCGCCAACGGTCGGGGCCGCGCCGCTGAGCAGACGACTTAAAACGTCACGTCCCAGATCGTCAGTCCCGAGGAAGAATGAGACTTCGCCATAGCGCGACCATGACGGCGGTAAAAGCTGATAGCCGAGAAATTGCTGATCGATGCCGTAAGGGGCAAACCAACCACCAAAAATACACAGAATAGCCAGTCCCGCACAGCCGTACAGGCCAATCATCGCAGTCGCATCGCCATAGAAATTGCGCCATGCGGTGCGCAACGTACCTGGCGGGCGTTTTTCGCTATAGACGCTATCGTAAGGCATACCATTCCTTATGTTTCAGAGGGTTAGCCATAGCACCCAGAATATCAGAGATGACGTTAACGATGATAACCAGTGAACCAATCACCATCACGCCCGCTGAAATCGCCGCGTAATCCTGCTGGCGAATCGCGTTAATCAGCCAACGACCAAGACCTGGCCAGCTAAAGACCATCTCGGTGATCATCGCCAATGTCAGCATGGTGGAAAACTGTAAGCCCAGACGCGGGATCACCGGCGGAAGGGCATTGTGCAGGACGTGACGACGCAGAATCGTTAATCGTGACAAACCGCGCGTGGCCGCCGCTTTGACGTAGTTCTGATCAAAGACCTCAATGGTGCTGATACGCATCAGGCGGATGACTTCGGTGGTGGGCGCAACGGAGAGCGTCAGCACCGGGAGCACCATATGACGGATAGCGCTGACCAGCATTTCATCGCGCCAGGGCGAGTCGGAGATCCACGCATCAATAATGGCAAAACCGGTAACGGGTTTCACCTCGTAGAGAAGATCAAAACGCCCGGAAACGGGTAACCAGCCGAGGGTCAGCGAGAAGAGCAATGTCAGCAGCAGCGCCAGCCAAAAAACGGGGATAGAAAATCCCATCAGAGCCAATGCGCTGATGCAGCGGTCCTGCCATTTGTTCCGCGTGATACCGGCCAGCATACCAACGGGGATCCCAACCATTAGTGCAAAACCAAAGGCAAGAATGCACAGTTCCATTGTGGCCGGGAACACCTCTTTCAACTGCTCTGAGATTAACTGACCGTTGATACTGGATACGCCGAAATCCCAGTGAATGAGACCATTGAACCAGAATACCCAGGCGTTCCACAGCGATGCACCCTGTAACGGCGCATGAGGCGTGAAGTAGCTCAGGCTGAAGCCAATAAAGGTCAGGAAGAACAGGGTTACCAATAGCAATAAAAATCGACGCAAGGTGAAGATAATCATGGTTTTTTCACCTCATCTTTCTTTTCCCTGGAAACGCCGGCAAAAGAGGCATTACCGAATGGACTGAGCACCAACCCTTTGATGTCGTAACGATAAGCCTGCAGACGTAGTGAAGAGGCCAACGGCAGAATCGGTAACTCTTGTGCAAGAATATTTTGCGCTTCGTCATAGGCATCAATTCGCGATGAAAGCTGCTGTGAAGAGAGGGCCTTGCGAAGAATGCTGTCAAACTGCGGATTACACCAGTGGGCAAAGTTGGTCTGCGAATTGATGGCGGCACAGCTGAGCAACGGCCGGAAAAAACTGTCAGGATCGTTACTGTCCGTCGCCCAGCCGGATAACGTCAGATCATGGTTCATATCCATTAATCTCGCCTCCTGAAAACGACCTTCTACCGGGATGATCTTCACTTTCACACCCACCTGAGCCATATCTGCCTGAATCAGCTCGGCAGTTTTCAGCGGACTGGGGTTCCAGGCCTGAGAGCTGGTAGGGACCCAAAGTTGTAACGTCAGATTCTCCAAACCCAGCGCTTTTAGCTGCTCGCGCGATTTTGCCGGGTTGTATTCTGTAATTTTAGCTTCGTTATCATAAGCCCACGAGGCGCGAGGCAAAATAGATGCCGCGGTTTCTGCCGTCCCGTAGTAGATAGACTGCATTAAGCGCTGGTTGTTGATCGCTAGCGCCAGCGCATGCCGCACGGCAGGATTATTCAACGGCGGTTTATTGGTGTTGAACGCCAGATAGGCAATGTTCATCCCCGGGCGCAGCGTCAGACGCAGGCGAGGGTCATCACGCAATATGCTGAGCTGGCTGGCGGCAGGCCAGGCCAGGACGTCGCACTCGCCAGTGAGTAATTTAGATAATCGTCCGGTTCCACCAGAGCCGAGATCCACTACGACCTGCGGCATCAGGGGGGTACCACGCCAGAATTTTTCATGTCGCTGCAACCGAATATATTGGCCGGCACGATTCTCCGAAAGCTGGTACGGGCCTGTGCCAACGGGTTGTCTGTCGAGCAACTCCTGGCGATCCTGTTTTGCCAGGTTAGCGGCATATTCGGCCGACATTACGGAGGCATAGTGTGTGGCAAGGTGCCACATAAAGGAGGCATCCGGTTGCGTTAAGCGGAATTCAACGGTGTTGTTGTCAAGTTTGCGCACACTTTGGACGTTATCGGCAAACTGCAGGCTGTCGAAGTAGGGGAAACTGCTGCCGTTCACATTGTGCCACGGATGGTGGCGATCAAAGATGCGCTGGAAGGTAAACACCACATCGTCTGCATTTAGTTTGCGGGTGGGGGTGAACCAGGCAGTCTTCTGAAACTGAACGTCACGACGCAGATGGAAGCGGTAGGTTGCGCCGTTATCAAGCACCTCCCAGCTTTCAGCCAGCTCAGGCACCAGCCGATAGGTGTAGGGATCTACATCAAGCAGTCGGTCATACAATTGGGCCGCTAACGTGTCGACGATGAGACCGCTGCTCGTTTTTTGTGGGTTGAACGTATTGACCTGCCCGCTGACGCAATAGACAAACCCACTGTCACGAATATCAGCGTGCGGAGCTTGCTCAGGCGCAGCAGCAGCCTGACCACTCAGAAATCCAGCCATCACGATCAGAGATGATAAAACCAGGCGCATAATTTTAATGGATTATATAAAGAGGCTATCTTACTAATACTTAATGACATTTGCCATTACCGTTTGTTTTTGGGAGTAACAGGCTCGATAAGCGCGAGTTCAACACCGCGACATGGTCAAAATTCATACCTGCTATCCACTTTGAATCTACTCTGTTAACTATCTTAGCATTTTCATGGCCCATCTGACTTGCTATAAACGTGGGGGCGTACCTGTCGTTGTTTACTGATTGATATCAGTGTGTGCTCGGAAGATGGAGTATGGCATCGATAACGAAGTGTGGAGCGAGCATTTAGAGTGTCACTATCAATGCTGAACTATAATCATTCAGGAAGCAGTACACGTTATGTGAGTTGTAATAGCTAAAGTATCTATAATTATTTCAATATGTTAATTCCATTTTTTCTTCATGGCATCTTAATCTTCTCACCCATTTATGGTGATGATTTCCATTGGTTATTAAATGCATTTTGGCTTTGATCCTGGTTATGAACGGTTTTCTGTTGCCATTTAACTTCTAATGGAATGAATTGTATGAATAAATTACTGAGCCTTGTTGTTTCACTTGCCCTATTGCCTGGAGCCGTTTTTGCAGCGTCGACTCCAGACTGTGTGAAGGTGAATAAAGCGCAAATCGAAGCGCTATTTGATAAGTGGAACGAGTCATTGAAAACAGGTAACGCGCAGACGGTATCTGAAAATTATCTTAGCGATGCGGTATTGCTGCCTACTGTATCCAATAAAGCGCGTTTAACGGACGCTGAACGTGTTGATTATTTCGAGCATTTTCTTGCGAAAAAGCCGAACGGGAAAATTGACATGCGTACCATTCGCCTGGGGTGTAATAAGGCGATAGACACCGGTACCTACACATTTACCTTCGCGGACAAATCAACGGTTTCAGCCCGCTACACATTCACTTATGCATGGGACGGTAAAGAGTGGAAAATTTCCACACACCACTCTTCAGCGATGCCTGAGGGGTAAAAAGCTGTGCAGGGGGCGGAATATTCACCGCTCCCTGAAGACTAGCCAATAATCGCGATGCCAAGACGTTCCATGAGCAACGATGCCTGGTAGTTGTCCAACTTAACGCCTTGTAAATCAACGCCCCGAATATCTAAGTCCCCCAACTCCGAATTGGTCAGATCGCAATGTGTGAAGTTTGCTGCTCGCCAGTCGAAAGTCGAAAACTCGCCGCCGGAGAGATCTGAACCACTGAACGTCGCGCCCAGTACCTGGGCACCCATCCAACGGTTTTCCCACAGCTCACACTTTTCCAGCACGACTTTCGAAAAATTGGCGTAGCTTAGATTTGTGTTAGTGATATATGCACTACAAAACCAGGTGCGAGTAGTGATCATATTCATAAAACTTGCGCCGCGGAAATCTGCGCCTTGTGCGCGGCAGTGGCGAATTTCAATGCCCAGCGCACTGGCATTGCGAAAATCCGCCATGGATAAATCACAGCTTTTAAAAATGGCATCTTTCAGCATCGCACGACTAAAATTGCACCCTTTCTGGCTTTCACGATCATAGAACTGACAGCCGATAAATTCAGTGCCGCTCAGGTCGGCACCTGAAAAATCACAGTTAAAAAATGTACTATTATCAATTTTCTCACCGGTGAAACGGTTTCTGTCAATTTTTTCGCCAACGAGTGCCAGAGCCATATTTGTACCTGTTTTTTTATACAGTAATGGCGTCATGGTAAACCCTGATGAGGTTATGCGTCAAATCCGCCAATATGACATCTGCAAATGTGCGTTAAATCTGGTGTTTTTTCAGCAAAGCGCGAAGCTGATGGTAAGTCAGACCCAGTAATTCAGCGGCTTTTTTCTGGTTAAATTTTGCCTGCTGTAAGCTGGTTTGTAGAAAGTCTTTCTCTTGCTGCTGCTGGAATTCACGCAGATCCAGCGGTAACCCTACAGACATCGGTTTAGTTTCCGGCGCCTGCGGCTGTGTAGTGTGGCGGCGGAAGGGGTCAATGATTATCTCATTCAGCGGGTAATCACTGGTTCCATGCCGGTAAACGGATCGCTCCACGACGTTTTTCAGTTCACGAATATTGCCCGGCCAACGGTAGTGGAGGAGCGTTTCTCTGGCCTCGGCACTAAAACCCGGAAACAGAGGTAATCCGATCTCGCGGCACATCTGAATGGCAAAATGTTCGGCCATTAACATAATGTCACTTTGACGCTCGCGTAACGGTGGGAGTTGCACCACGTCAAAGGCCAGGCGATCCAGCAGGTCCGCGCGGAAAGTGCCTTCGCTAACCATGCGAGGTAAGTCGGCATTGGTCGCGCAAACAAGTCGTACGTTAACCTGTAATGGCTGGCTGCCACCAACGCGCTCCAGCTCGCCATATTCAATAACGCGCAGCAATTTTTCCTGTACCAACATCGGGGCGGTTGCCAGTTCATCGAGAAACAGCGTACCGCCGTCGGCGCGTTCGAAACGTCCCGGATGGCGTTTTTGCGCGCCGGTAAAGGCACCCGCTTCGTGACCAAACAGTTCGGAATCAAGCAAATTTTCGTTTAGCGCCGCGCAGTTAAGCGAAATAAACGGGCCTTGCCAGCGGGTGGAGAGGTAGTGCAGGCGGTTGGCAATAAGTTCTTTCCCGGTCCCGCGCTCACCTATAACCAGTACAGGTTTATCCAGCGGCGCGAGATGAGAAACCTGCTCCAGCACTTCAATAAAGCTGTTCGCTTCACCCAGAAGATTATCTTTGTATCCAGCCATGATGAAATTCACCATTTGTTAGTGTTATTCACCAATTTACGCTAATTAGCCTGGCAGGTAAAATTATATAATTACAATAAAATCAATTATATAAAAAGTTGGCACGCCAAGTGCATAACGAAGACAGCAGGGCATAGCCTGATATCAGAACAGTAAGTGAGGATTATATTATGGGTATTTTTTCTCGTTTTGCCGACATCGTGAACGCCAACATTAATGCGTTGCTGGAAAAGGCTGAAGATCCGCAGAAACTGGTGCGGTTGATGATCCAGGAAATGGAAGACACGCTGGTTGAGGTACGTTCTAACTCAGCGCGTGCGCTGGCTGAAAAGAAACAATTATCTCGCCGTATCGAACAGGCCAGTGCCCAACAGGCAGAGTGGCAGGAAAAAGCAGAACTTGCGCTGCGTAAAGAGAAAGAAGATTTGGCGCGTTCTGCGTTAATTGAAAAGCAGAAACTGACCGATTTAATTGCCTCTCTGGAGCATGAGGTGACGCTGGTTGACGATACGCTGGCGCGTATGAAAAAAGAGATCGGTGAGCTGGAAAATAAACTCAGTGAAACCCGTGCTCGTCAGCAGGCGTTGATGCTGCGTCATCAGGCAGCGAGTTCTTCGCGTGATGTTCGTCGTCAACTGGACAGCGGTAAACTCGATGAAGCGATGGCGCGCTTTGAATCTTTCGAGCGTCGTATCGATCAGATGGAAGCCGAGGCTGAAAGCCATAACTTCGGTAAACAGAAGTCTCTGGATCAGCAATTTGCTGACCTGAAAGCAGATGATGAAATCAGCGAGCAGCTGGCGCAACTTAAAGCCAAAATGCAGCAAGACAAGCAATAATAACATCTGGCGGCGTCCGAACGCGCCGCCGCTCATCACCTGTAAGGAGTACTCATGAGCGCGCTATTTCTGGCCATCCCGTTAACCATCTTTGTGTTGTTCGTTTTACCGATTTGGCTCTGGCTGCATTACAGCAACCGTTCCAGCCGTGGCGAACTGTCGCAAAGTGAACAGCAACGCCTGGTTGAACTCAACGATGACGCACAGCGGATGCGCGAGCGCATTCAGGCGCTGGAAGACATCCTCGATGCTGAACATCCAAACTGGAGGGACCGCTAATGGGAGGCGTTAACCTGAACAAAAAACTGTGGCGTATTCCGCAGCAGGGCATGGTGAAGGGAGTTTGCGCAGGTATTGCGCATTATCTCGATGTGCCTGTGAAGCTGGTACGGATCCTGGTGGTGTTGTCAGTCTTTTTTGGCCTGGCCTTTTTCACCTTCGTCGCCTACATCGTGCTAACGTTTGTGTTAGACCCGATGCCGGACAATGTGGTTTCCGGCGAGCAGCAGCCATCAAGCGGTGAGCTGTTGGATGCCGTCGATCGCGAGCTGGCGGCAAGTGAAAAGCGTTTACGTGAAATGGAGCGTTATGTGACGTCCGATACTTTTTCCTTACGTAGTCGATTCCGTCAATTGTGAGGACAGAAATGAACAATCGCTGGCAACGTGCCGGGCAAAGGGTTAAGCCGGGCTTTAAAATAGCAGGTAAGCTGGTGCTTCTGACCGCGCTGCGCTACGGCCCGGCGGGTGTAGCAGGGTGGGCGGTGAAGTCCGTCGCCCGACGCCCGCTAAAAATGCTGCTGGCGTTGGTTCTGGAACCGGTGTTGAGTCGGGCTGCGGCAAAATTGTCGAAACGCTATTCAGGTAATCAACCCTGATATTTGAATCAGCAAAAGCAAGCAACAATTAATCAACATTCCCTCAGTTAATTTGCGGCAGCTCACAAATATAATTTTGGGGCTGTCAGAATTCTTTTGGATCGTTACCACGGGTATTGAGGGTGAACTAAAAAATCTATTTCGCAGAGCATTAATACCCAAGTTTTATATCAGGAAGTCGGTCAGCAATATTTGTGTTCCTATCGTGATATTCTGTAATCCTTTCTCACCTGCAATCAGATTAAATAATAAATTACAGCTTTGCTCACCTAATTGTTGGGTAGGAACATCAAATGTGGGTAGAAAAATCAACAGGCTAACTGCAGCATGGGTAACCTGAGGAACAATCGTCCGCGCCTGCAGACGGTGATAATGCGGTCGCAATATTTTCTTAAGAACTGGCGTATAGTGTAGAGGTAAATCCAACTATCAGTCAGGAAGATATTATGTTGAAAAAAGGTGTATTAGCGTTGGCTCTGGTCATCGGCATGCCGGTTTACGCAGCCGAACATTGGATCGATGTTCGCGTTCCTGAACAGTACCAACAGCAGCATATTCAGGGGGCCGTTAATATTCCGTTAAAAGAAATGAAGGCACGTATTGCAGCTGAAGTTCCTGATAAGAACGACACTGTGAAGCTGTACTGCAACTCCGGGCGTCAATCGGGACAAGCGAAGGATATGTTGACTGAAATGGGCTATACGCAGGTGACGAATGAAGGTGGCATCAACCAGATCTCGCTTCCTAAAGTAGAGAATAAATAAGCCGTACGCAGTTCTTCTGCTCCT
The DNA here is from genome assembly GCF_002042885.1 of Citrobacter portucalensis. GTDB lineage: Bacteria > Pseudomonadota > Gammaproteobacteria > Enterobacterales > Enterobacteriaceae > Citrobacter > Citrobacter portucalensis. The sequence goes on along the minus strand of NZ_MVFY01000001.1, from coordinate 528,370 downwards.
GGCGGTAAGAATAATGCCGCCAGGTACCGCCCAGGTAGTTGATAAGTAAGAATTGACCCCTATCTTTACTTCCTGTTTGTTATAATTTCTTCGATTCCTTCAGCAAAACGGGATGGCGATGAAGCGACTTAAAAATGAACTCAATTCGCTGGTTAATCGCGGCGTAGACCGGCATTTACGCCTGGCTGTCACCGGACTTAGCCGCAGCGGTAAGACGGCGTTTATCACCGCGATGGTAAATCAGTTACTCAATGTTCATGCCGGTGCGCGTCTGCCGTTGCTCAGCTGCGTGCGCGAAGAGCGTTTGCTCGGCGTGAAACGGGTTCCTCAACGCGATTTTGGCATTCCGCGCTTTACCTATGATGAGGGACTGGCGCAACTGTACGGCTCTCCGCCAACCTGGCCGACCCCTACGCGCGGCGTGAGTGAAATACGTCTGGCGCTGCGCTATAAATCCAATGACTCTTTACTGCGCCACTTTAAAGACACCTCCACGCTGTACCTGGAGATCGTCGATTATCCGGGGGAGTGGCTGCTCGATTTACCGATGCTTGCCCAGGATTATCTGAGCTGGTCGCGGCAAATGACCGGATTATTGCAGGGGCAGCGGGGCGAATGGTCGGCAAAATGGCGGCAGTTATGCCAGGGGCTGGATCCGTTGGCGCCTGCTGATGAAAACCGTCTGGCGGAAATTGCTGCCGCCTGGACGGAGTATCTGCATCAGTGTAAACAGCAGGGCCTGCATTTTATTCAACCGGGCCGTTTTGTCCTGCCCGGAGATATGGCGGGCGCGCCTGCGCTGCAATTCTTCCCGTGGCCGGATGTCGATGCCTGGGGGGAATCAAAGCTGGCGCAGACAGACAAACACACCAACGCGGGCATGTTGCGCGAAAGATTCAATTATTACTGCGAAAAGGTCGTCAAAGGGTTTTATAAGAATCACTTCCTGCGCTTTGACCGCCAGATTGTGCTGGTCGATTGCCTGCAGCCGCTCAACAGCGGGCCACAGGCGTTCAACGACATGCGCCTGGCGCTTACCCAGTTGATGCAAAGCTTCCATTACGGGCAGCGTACGCTGTTTCGTCGGCTATTTTCTCCGGTGATCGACAAGCTGCTGTTTGCCGCCACCAAAGCCGACCACGTCACAGTCGATCAGCACGCCAATATGGTGTCGTTATTGCAGCAGCTGATCCAGGACGCATGGCAAAACGCGGCGTTCGAAGGTATCAGCATGGATTGTCTGGGGCTGGCATCGGTGCAGGCAACCACCAGCGGCTTGATCGATGTGAAAGGTGAAAAGATCCCGGCGCTGCGAGGTAATCGTCTGAGCGATGGCGAACCGCTGACAGTTTATCCGGGCGAGGTTCCCGCGCGACTGCCCGGACAGGCATTTTGGGACCGCCAGGGCTTTCAGTTTGAGGCGTTTCGCCCGCAGGTTATGGATGTCGATAAACCCTTACCGCATATCCGCCTTGATGCCGCGCTGGAGTTTTTAATAGGAGATAAATTGCGATGAGCGAGCCGTTAAAACCGCGTATCGATTTCTCAGGTCCGCTGGACGTGGAACAAAACACGGCGTTTAAAGCGCAGCAAATGTTCAACGAAACGGAGGCGCAGACTTTTTCTCCGGCGAAAGTGGATGAACCCCTGGAAGACGAAGGTCAGGCGGAGGCCGTCATTGATGCGGCCTTACGCCCCAAACGCAGTCTGTGGCGCAAGATGGTGATGGGCGGGCTGGCGCTGTTTGGCGTAAGCGTTGTTGCTCAGGGTGTGCAGTGGACCATGAATGCCTGGCAGACTCAGGACTGGGTCGCGCTGGGAGGATGTGCCGCAGGCGCATTGATTATCGGCGCAGGTGTCGGATCGGTGGCGACCGAGTGGCGCAGATTGTGGCGATTGCGTCAGCGCGCGCACGAACGTGATGAAGCGCGAGACTTGCTCCACAGCCATGGAACCGGAAAAGGTCGTGCATTTTGTGAAAAACTGGCGCAGCAGGCGGGTATCGATCAGTCGCATCCGGCGCTACAGCGTTGGTATGCCTCAATTCATGAAACGCAGAACGATCGCGAAGTGGTCAGCCTGTATGCCCATCTGGTGCAGCCGGTACTGGATGCGCAAGCCCGGCGTGAGATCAGTCGTTCAGCGGCAGAGTCCACGCTGATGATTGCAGTCAGTCCGTTGGCGCTGGTGGATATGGCGTTTATCGCCTGGCGAAATCTGCGGCTGATTAATCGCATTGCATCGCTGTATGGTATCGAGCTGGGTTATTACAGCCGCCTGCGCCTGTTCCGTCTGGTGCTGTTGAATATCGCTTTTGCCGGGGCCAGTGAGCTGGTGCGGGAAGTAGGGATGGACTGGATGTCGCAGGATTTAGCCGCCCGCTTATCAACGCGTGCAGCACAGGGCATTGGCGCGGGGTTATTAACGGCGCGTCTGGGCATTAAAGCTATGGAACTTTGCCGACCGCTGCCGTGGATCGATGATGATAAGCCACGACTGGGCGATTTCCGCCGCCAACTGATTGGTCAGGTGAAAGAGACCTTACAAAAGAACAAATCTCCACGCGAAAGTTAGCTATAAAACAGGCGCCGATCGTATAACTTTACGCCCAGGCGCCCAATTTTCCAGCGCGCTGTCAATATTTGTTGACAGAGTTCTTCCTGCAAACCAAATACTGTCTTATCATTTAACACATAATCCCTTGTCCAGGTGAAGGTTCCTATGCGTTTGGAAGTCTTTTGTGAAGACCGTCTTGGTCTGACCCGCGAACTGCTCGATTTACTGGTGCTGAGAGGCATTGATTTACGCGGTATCGAGATTGACCCCATCGGGCGAATTTACCTTAATTTTGCGGAGCTGGAGTTCACCAACTTCAGCAGTCTGATGGCTGAAATCCGCCGTATTGCAGGGGTTACGGATGTGCGTACCGTACCCTGGATGCCTTCCGAACGTGAACATCTGGCGCTGAGTGCTCTGCTTGAAGCGTTGCCAGAACCGGTCCTTTCTCTTGATATGAAAAGCAAAGTTGAGATGGCGAACCCTGCGAGCTGTCAACTTTTTGCGCACACCCAGGAGCGGATGCGCAACCATACCGCAGCCCAGTTAATCAATGGGTTTAACTTTCAGCGCTGGCTGGAAAGCAATCCGCAGGATTCCCATAGCGAACATGTCGTGATTAACGGGCAGAATTTCCTGATGGAAATTACGCCTGTCCATTTGCAGGGCGAAAATCAGGAGCAGATGCTGACCGGCGCGGTGGTGATGTTGCGCTCCACCATCCGAATGGGACGTCAGCTGCAAAATATGACAACGCAGGATCTCAGTGCGTTTAGCCAGATTATTGCCGTCAGCGCCAAAATGAAACACGTCGTAGAACAAGCGCGCAAGCTGGCGACGCTGAGCGCACCGCTGCTGATTACTGGTAATACCGGCACCGGCAAAGATCTTTTTGCTCATGCCTGTCATCTGGCAAGCCCGCGTGCGTCGAAACCGTATCTGGCGCTGAACTGTGCGTCAATCCCTGAAGATGCGGTTGAAAGCGAGCTGTTTGGCCATGCGCCGGAAGGCAAAAAAGGGTTCTTTGAGCAGGCGAATGGCGGTTCGGTTCTGTTAGATGAAATTGGCGAAATGTCGCCGCGTATGCAGACCAAATTGCTGCGTTTTCTCAATGACGGCACGTTCCGTCGTGTGGGAGAAGATCACGAAGTTCATGTCGATGTTCGCGTGATTTGCGCAACGCAAAAGAACCTTGTGGAGCTGGTGCAGAAAGGACTTTTCCGTGAAGACCTCTATTATCGTCTGAATGTACTGACGTTAAACCTGCCGCCGCTGCGCGATTGCCCACAAGATATTATGCCGCTCACCGAACTGTTCGTGGCGCGTTTTGCCGATGAGCAGGGCGTGCCGCGTCCGAAGCTGTCCGCCGATCTCAGCACGGTGTTAACCCGTTACGGTTGGCCGGGCAACGTGCGTCAGCTTAAAAACGCTATCTACCGGGCGTTGACCCAGCTTGAAGGCTATGAGCTGCGGCCGCAGGATATTTTACTGCCGGATTATGATGCGGCAACGGTTGCGGTCGGAGAAGAGGTGATGGAAGGGTCGCTGGATGAAATTACCAGCCGCTTTGAACGCTCCGTGCTGACGCAGCTGTATATGAATTATCCCAGCACGCGCAAGCTGGCCAAGCGCCTCGGCGTTTCGCATACCGCGATTGCCAATAAATTGCGCGAGTACGGCCTGAGCCAACAGAAAAAAAGCGAAGAGTAATGCCGTAAATGAAAATGCCTCCATCCGGAGGCATTTTTGTATGCAAACGCAGCTTACGCTTTCAGTACGTCCAGCGCCGCTGTGTAGTCTGGTTCGTTGGTGATTTCATTGACCAGTTGGCTGAAGACGACGTTGTCATTTTCATCGATAACAACTACGGCACGTGCGGCCAGACCTTTCAACGGGCCTTCAGCGATTTCAACACCGTAGTTTTTCAGGAATTCTGCGTTGCGCAGGGTGGACAGCGTGATAACGTTGCTCAGACCTTCCGCGCCGCAAAAACGAGAGTGGGCGAATGGCAGGTCGGCCGAAATACACAGTACGACGGTATTGTCGATTTCTGTCGCCAGTTGGTTAAACTTACGTACCGATGCCGCGCAAACGCCAGTATCGATGCTTGGGAAAATATTCAGCACTTTGCGCTTGCCTGCAAACTGGCCCAGCGTAACGTCAGACAGGTCTTTAGCCACAAGGGTAAAAGCCTGAGCTTTGCTTCCAGCCTGAGGAATGGAGCCGGCAACTGCAACCGGGTTGCCCTGGAAATGAACGGTTTGTGACATGGTTATCTTCCTGTTTACATATAGTTAACGTCGAGGCTAGTTTATGCCATCAACAGTTAACACGGCAAACGCTATTTGCGGATATCCGCTTCAGGGACTGCATTAAGGAAAACAAATGAGAACAGTTAAGGTATATGAGGAAGCCTGGCCGCTGCACACTCCCTTTGTCATCGCCCGTGGGAGCAGGACCGAAGCGCATGTGGTTGTCGTCGAATTGACAGAAAATGGCGTCACAGGTATTGGCGAGTGCACACCGTACCCACGCTACGGTGAAAGCGATGCCTCTGTCCTGGCGCAAATTATGAGCATTGCACCACAACTGGAAAACGGACTGACGCGTGAAGAGCTGCAAAAGCTGCTGCCAGCAGGGGCTGCGCGAAATGCCGTAGACTGCGCGTTGTGGGATCTAAGTGCGCGTCAACAGCAGAAGTCGCTGGCGGAATTGGTGGGAAGTGAACTGGCGGAAGTGGTGACGACGGCGCAAACCGTAGTGATTGGCTCGCCGGAACAAATGGCTGCGAGCGCGGCTGCGCTGTGGGGAAATGGCGCAAAACTGCTGAAAGTTAAACTGGATGCTCGCTTGATTAGTGAGCGGATGGTTGCCATTCGTGCGGCTGTTCCTGACGCTACGATTATTGTCGACGCCAATGAATCCTGGCGGGCAGAAGGCCTTGCGGCACGCTGTCAGCTGTTGGCTGATTTAGGGGTGGCAATGCTGGAGCAGCCGCTGCCGGCTCAGGATGATGCCGCTCTGGAGAATTTTGTGCATCCGCTGCCCATCTGCGCAGATGAAAGTTGCCACACTCGCAGCAGCCTGAAAGCGCTGCACGGACGCTATGAAATGGTCAATATCAAACTGGACAAAACAGGCGGTCTGACGGAAGCACTGGCGCTGGCAACGGAAGCCCGCGAGCAGGGATTTGCGCTGATGCTGGGCTGCATGCTGTGTACCTCCCGGGCTATCGGTGCGGCGTTACCGCTTACGCCGCAGGTTAACTTTGCCGATCTTGATGGCCCTACCTGGCTTGCCAGCGATGCGGAGCCAGCCCTGCATTTTACGACCGGGCAGCTCCATCTCTAGGGTGCCAGCGCAGCAGATTGGACATGGCCAGCAGGTATTTTTCGCTCGCTTCATCCGATGAAATGGGCGGAAATTCGGCGGTTATGCAGTGTAAATTCAGGTCTGCGCACCAGCTACCAAAAGAGCCGGGCGTTTCATAACCTACGCTGGTGACCAGAGGCAATTCAAACGACTGTGCCAGCCACGCACCCAGCTCGCTGCTTCTGGGATCTTCAATACAGGCCAGTGGATCGTGAAAAGAGACTACCCAGGCGGGATGAATTCGGTGAATAAGCTGACACAACGCCTGGGTTTCTGGTTCCGAACCCGGACTTTCTCCGGTCAACAACACCACATCACGCTCTTCTGCGCTACTGTTCCAGCGATACACCGTTTCGCCCGCTCTCCAGTTTGCGGCGGGAAAATTACGGTTCAGATCGACGCCGTTCGCATTTGCGCGCAGCCCAAGCTGGCAACCGTCAGGGTTTACGGCCAGCACCACATGGTGGCGACGCAGGGAAGGGTTAAGCGTACGCAATGCGCAAGAAAGGGTAACGATCGAGGAGTTTTCGTCGCCGTGCGTTCCCGCCAGTATCAGGCCGCTTTCACGATCGGCTGCCAGTGCAGGAAACCAGATTAGCGGTGCGCCTAACAATGAACGTCCGTAATGTTCGGTTCCAGGTGGGAATGCGCCGCGCTCGGCACGGGGACGGGTAACGGTCATAGTCATCTCTGAATGCTTGGATTGTTACTCGCAGTGTTGTGCAAAATGTATGGATAATCAAATCGTTTTCACACACTTATCTTTTCAGGTGTAATATCACTTTCTTGTCGGAAGTTAATTGCATTTCCTGCTGGCGATACAAATAATTACACATTCACTTAGTAGCCGGAATTGAGGGTATCTTATGCAGCATTCTGTTTCAGTAACCTGTTGTGCGTTGTTGGTTAGCAGCATTTCTTTATCCTGGGCTGCTGATGTTCCCAGCGGAACGGTACTGGCAGAGAAACAAGAACTGGTGCGTCATATAAAAGACGAACCGGCGTCGCTTGATCCGGCAAAAGCCGTAGGGTTGCCTGAAATACAGGTAATTCGTGATCTATTTGAAGGGCTGGTCAACCAGAATGAGAAGGGTGAGATCGTGCCTGGCGTCGCTACCCAGTGGAAGAGTAACGATAACCGCATCTGGACGTTTACGCTGCGTGACAATGCGCAATGGGCGGATGGTACGCCGGTAACGGCGCAGGATTTTGTCTATAGCTGGCAGCGTCTGGTTGATCCAAAAACGCTGTCGCCGTTTGCCTGGTTTGCGGCGCTGGCGGGAATTAATAATGCTCAGGCTATTATCGATGGCAAAGCCACGCCTGATAAACTTGGCGTTAGTGCTGTCGATGCACGGACATTGAAAGTTCAACTGGATAAACCGCTGCCCTGGTTTGCCAATCTGACAGCGAGTTTTGCATTCTATCCGGTACAAAAAGCTAACGTTGAGAGCGGCAAAGAGTGGACCAAACCAGGCAATCTTATTGGTAACGGCGCCTATGTGCTCAAAGATCGCGTCGTGAACGAAAAACTGGAAGTGGTGCCGAACACGCATTATTGGGACAACGCCAAAACAGTGTTGCAAAAAGTCACCTTCCTGCCGATCAACCAGGAATCAGCTGCCACCAAGCGCTATCTTGCTGGTGATATTGATATCACGGAATCCTTCCCGAAAAATATGTATCAGAAACTGTTGAAGGATATCCCGGGTCAGGTTTACACCCCGCCGCAGCTTGGTACTTATTATTATGCTTTCAATACCCAGAAGGGACCGACCGCCGATTCACGCGTGCGTCTGGCGCTCAGTATGACTATCGATCGTCGTCTGATGGCGGAGAAAGTTTTGGGTACCGGTGAGAAACCGGCATGGCATTTTACGCCGGATGTAACGGCAGGATTTGTGCCGGAACCTTCACCGTTTGAGCAAATGAGTCAGGAAGAGCTGAACGCGCAGGCAAAAACGCTGCTGCGTGCGGCGGGCTATGGCCCACAGAAACCGCTTAAACTGACGCTGCTGTACAACACCTCAGAAAATCATCAGAAAATTGCTATCGCAGTGGCTTCTATGTGGAAGAAGAACCTCGGTGTTGACGTGAAACTGCAGAACCAGGAATGGAAAACGTATATCGACAGCCGTAATACCGGTAATTTTGATGTGATCCGCGCCTCATGGGTGGGTGACTACAATGAGCCTTCTACGTTCTTGTCGCTATTAACATCGACCCATACGGGCAATATCTCCCGCTTTAATGATCCGGCGTACGACAAAGTGTTGACCCAGGCAACTCTGGAGAATACAGAGAAAGCGCGCAATGCCGATTATAACGCCGCGGAGAAAATTCTGATGGAACAGGCACCTATTGCACCGATTTATCAGTATACCAACGGGCGTTTAATTAAACCGTGGCTGAAAGGGTATCCGATTACTAACCCTGAAGATGTGGCCTATAGCCGCACAATGTATATCGTTAAGCACTAGTTGAATACACTCTCCTGATAACCTTCGTTAACCTCATCTAAAACCAGAGCTGGCGCAGATTTCAGCGCCAGCACCTCTCGTATAATCGTAGTGGATGATGGCTTCTTTGAAACAGAGCGACGGGAAGAGGGTCATTGGATGCCACTACTAGCAGCACCGCAGCTGGACTGGGATAATCAGGTGAAGATTACTCTATGGGCGTATTCGCAAGGAAGATGAGAAAAATATTAATGATAATAAGGTTGCCAACAAAGATAGAGCTGATTTCATTCTGCTGTGCAGTCATTTGGGTTATTTGGTGTGCATGGGCAGACAAAATCACTCACGATACGTACCTTTTTGATGAGGGGCTTTATAAGTCAGTAATTGTTGGGACTTCCTTCCTAATAGGAATGTTCATTGCTTGGCGTGTGTACCTAAAGAATAAGTTCGCTGCAGGTATGGTTAAGAGGCTTTTTGGCGTTTGCCTCACCGTTATGATGTACCTGACTTTTATCTTTTGGAATGTTCCAGAGTTAATAATGATCTCATCAGCTAATAAGCATGTGAGTGACAATTACCGATTCAAGATGAGATACCCAACACAATCTGGAGGAAAAACCAGGTCATGTAAGGCTCATGTTATCTACTATGACACATATCTGAAGCGTGAAATCGCACTCTGTCACTGGGATGATGCTCCATCTTTTTTCTATACGGATTATATTCGCGTAGATAAGCTGATTTCAGGTATGGGCGGACAGATTATTTATCACGAAGCAGTTCATTGAGAAAATCCTATTCAAAGTTTAGCGGTCGCCATATGTCGGCCTTTTCTACTTCAGACTCACGGGAATCAACCACTACGTGCTTTGTTGATAAATCCAGCCGGTGAAGCCTGATCCACTACACACAGAATAACTATGTCTGAGCCAATCATAATTGCCAGTGGGGTGACCTCCGCTACGGTAGGGATCACTTTCGCCACTATGTTCTTGGATTTAAGGGATTGATCCTTAATCTGATTGCAATGTAACTCAGACTCGAAGTCTGTATCTCGCAGGACCAGTATGTCGTAGCTATCAGCGTAAGCCCCCCATTTAAAACGGGCTAAATGTTTAGACTCACCATTAGGGTCGGTTAAATATAGGACACCATCCACCATCCACCATTCCTGCGTCGTACTTGTATAGCGTTTTTAACGCCAGCACGGGTGATCATCAGAGGCATATCCTGACCACGTTCATCATACCTCGCACAGCCAGTATTGATTCACCACTCCCGTTGGCGTTAGTACAATTCCAGGCATTCAGTACAGAATTGAAGCCTTATGCGATGATGTTATGTTGTTCTTTAGCCGCTTGAGTTTGAGCACTGCGGGCCAGCGCTTTCTCTTCATCGTAGTGAGAGCCATAGCCAGCAAGGACAGTCGTCGCGGCAAACAACAACATTAATTGACGATATTGGTTGTCTGTATTCGTAATTTTATCCATTTAGAACAATGAAATACCATGTTCATTTATAATCAAACACTAACAGAGATAATGGCTGGTGTGATTTTGCACCAACCATTTTATGTTTCCGGCGGCTGATGCTCTCGGCAAATCAGCAATGAATCGTCTTCACTCAATCTCTCTTTCGTCAGATTACAAAATCCCTGACCATCAATTTTTTGGTGGAACCGACAGCTATGGCAAAGACCAAAGCCAGGCACATTGTTGGTCCTCTGGATCCCGCGTAACAGTTCTAACAGCAGCTCTCTGAGCACGATCGCCCGTTCACCCATTGCCAATTCACCCTCCACTAAAAACGTGGGGGGCAGCAGGGCTTCCAGTAAGGTATTGGCCGACTCACTTAAGTGTAGATGGACGCTGCGTTTATCGCGGGCATCCTGCTTACGAACAATCAGTCCTTTGCTTTCTAGCAGCTTCAGCGATTGCGATACGGTGCCTTTGGTGAGGCCAAGGTAGTCCGTTACGCCAAGCGGCGTATTGGAATAACGGTTGCAACGGGCCAGATACATTAACGCGCTGAGTTGTACTGGCTGTAGATCCGCCAGTAAAGGATGCTGGCGAAACCACATCCTTGTCAGGCTGGAAAGCCGGTCAAGTACGTCGAAAAGTGACATGTCGGGCATAACAAATCCTCCTCGGCATATAGTATCGATTAAAAACTATATTGACAAAGGGTAAAAGCAGCGTAGCATGAATTATAGTATCGAGCCGATACTATAATTTAAAGGAGATGTATCATGACTAAAGCTCGTTTCTATCATGCAGGTTGCCCGGTTTGTGTTTCCGCAGAACAGACACTTCTGCAGCATTTGTCTGCGGATGTTGAAATCGATGTGGTTCATCTGGGAGAGCAACCTGATCGGGTTGCTGAGGCTGAAGTGGCTGGAGTGAAATCTGTTCCGGCGCTGGTGATTGACGGCAATGTGCTGCATATTAATTTTGGCGCTCCCATTGAAGCGTTGAAATAGCTGGAAAGTTCGGGAAGTTGCGTTGGCGATTTCCCGAATATACAAGACGTTGGGGAAGGTAGCATGATGAAAACGACCGAAGAGTATCACCCGATAGATTGCGATCTTCATGATTATCTGGAAATCGCCTGCATGTACCACTATTGGTTGCGCATTGAACTAACGGATGGCACATGTTTTGATGCTAAAGCGCTGACGACGTGTACCACCGTGGAAAAAGAAGAATTTCTGGTAGTGGATCAATCTGAAAACCAGCAAAAAATTCGTCTGGATTATCTGTCAGCGATCACCGCGCTGACACCAGGAGCGACGTTTAGCACAGTTAATTTTCAGCGAGCCTACCGCGGTTAGACGGTATAAATTCGAATGTCGTGCGCCTGGAACGCTGTGGCGTACTCTTTGCTGATGTTGTCCTCTACAACAATCACATCGATATTGCTGCTTTCGGTAACGACATATCGGGCGACGGCTGGGATTTTTTCAGCCGTTAGCGCGACGATAGTTTCATTACATTGTTTAATCACCGCTTTTTTGAATTCACAATCCGCATAATCAAATCCCGTTAAGCCGGATTCAGGCGACATCGCGCAGCCGCCAATAAATCCCTGATCGAATAAAATGTCCTGCACTTGTGCGATGGCGGAAGCTCCCACGCACCCACCTGAAGATCTCTGCACCACGCCACCCAGCATAATGACTTCAAACAGCGGTTTTTTTAGCAAAACGGCGGCAATCTCCGGTGAATTTGTCACCACGGTTAACGCCAGTTCGGCGGGCAGAGCTTCTGCCATTGCCAGATTGGTGCTACCCGTGTCGATAAAAATACAGCTTCCAGATTTGACCAGTCGGGCACATCTCTGCGCGATGTTGCTCTTTTTGGCTACATTAATACTCTTGCGTACGTCGATGTCTTCGGATTCAGGGAGTGTAATGACCGCGCCACCATAGACTTTTTTACACACGCCATCTTTGCTCAATTCATGCAAATCACGACGAATTGTGTGTTCAGAAACACCTAATCGGTTAGCGAGTTCAGAACAAATGACCCTGCCGTTTTCTTGCAGGATCTGAAAGATAAGCGCCTGGCGCTGTTCCGGGAATGCGGCGTAATCGAGCATAGATACTCCAGGTGAAATAAACATCGAGCAATAGAGTGCATGATCGTGCATTATGATTAACGATGTCAACATCCCCTACAGGGGCCTTACTATTCTGGATACAACGGGAAGAGGTTCGCTATGAAGATTGCGCATATGGCGTTATGGACACAGGATCTCGAGCAGCAAGCTCGCTTCTGGGTCTCGTTTTTTGACGGTAAGATCAACGAGAAATACCGCAGTAAAACCAATCCTGGGTTTGAATCTTATTTTGTCAAAATTGGCGAGGAAATTGCGATTGAGTTAATGACCAAACCGGGTCTTATCGGGCAGCAACCTGACAATAATCGTTGCGGATGGGTACACCTCGCCATTTCTGTTGGCGGCAATGAAAATGTCGATGCCATTGCATTGCAAGCGCAGGAACAGGGGATATTAGTCTCAGGTCCGCGCACTACTGGCGATGGTTATTACGAAGCGGTGATAAAAGATCCTGACGGCAATTTAATTGAGATTGTGGCGTAAGTCTTCAATCAGTTACCTGCAAATAAAGAGTACCTGCTGCTGATTATTGATGAGCACAGTTCATAAGTTTGTCCTTCTTTTCCTCTCTAATCACCGACACGTCGAGTCTCTATAATTTTACTGTTTTCAGCCCCCGGTGGTGCAATGTTGCCACCGTTTTGGAGAGTCGAATATGCAATACCAACTGGATGCCAGACAACAGGCAATCATCCCCATTGCGGCATTCACTGCCACAGGACAGATGGAAAAGCTGGACGTCGCGCTCAACGCCGGACTGGATGCGGGACTCACGCTCAGTGAAGTAAAAGAGATCCTGCTACAGCTCTACGCATACTGCGGTTTCCCTCGCAGCCTGAACGGTCTGTCCTGCTTTATGTCGGTGGTGAAAAGTCGAAGCGAGAAAGGGCTTTCAGACGACGAAGGTAGAACGGCCACGCCGCCACCTGCAGACTGGAACAGTGTTCAGGCTGGGAGCCTAACTCAGACGCAACTGGTTGGACAGCCTGTAAGCGGTCCGCTGTTTGACTTTGCACCCGCTATTGATGTCTGGCTTAAAGCACATCTGTTTGGCGATATTTTTCAGCGAGATGTACTTGACTGGCAGGACCGTGAATGGGTGACCGTTTCGGCGCTGGCCGTTCTGGGCGGCGTTAACAGCCAGTTGAAAAGCCATTTTGCGATATGCCTTAACATCGGGATCCTCCCTGAGCAACTCAGTGAGTTTATTACGATACTCGAACAGCACTGTGGAGCCGGGATTGGGGAAAATGCCCGTACGGTTCTTGATGAATGTCTGGTATGAACACCGCGGACATTATCCATACTGGAGTCACTATGAACGAACAATTTGATGGTAACAGCGTCTTTCCACGTGGAGAGAAAAATGAAGCGTATGCGAAGTATTTCACTGGCGACAGCTATCTGACCATGCTCTCCATGGAAGGCGTGGTAATTGGCAATGTCGCATTTGAACCGGGTTGTCGTAACTTCTGGCATGTTCATCATGAGGGTGGACAAATATTGCTGGTGACCGGTGGCAGAGGCTGGTATCAGGAGTGGAATAAACCTGCACGTGAGCTGAAAACCGGCGATGTCGTGCACATTCCGGCGGGAATGAAACACTGGCACGGCGCCGCGCGTGATAGTTGGTTTGCCCATATCGCCGTGGAAATCCCGGCCCCTGGCGCGTCGAACGAATGGCTGGAACCGGTTAGCGACGCTGAGTACAACCTGCTGCCCTGAACTATGCTGGTTCTGGTAACACCTAATCCCTGAGGAGATCTCAATGGTCATGAATGTGAAGGGTTATGCTGCTCTGGCGGTGAAAGAAGATTTAGTCCCCCATAATTTTGTTCGTCGCGATCCGCGTGAAGATGATGTGGTTATCGATATTTTATACAGCGGTGTATGCCACTCGGATATTCACAACGCCTACAACGATTGGGGCGGTGCTAAATATCCGATGGTACCAGGGCATGAGATCATTGGCCGCGTGGTGCATGTTGGTAAGTCGGTAACAAAATTCAAAGTGGGCGATCTCGCAGGGGTCGGCTGCATGGTTGATTCGTGTCAACACTGTAGCGCCTGCGAGCAGGGGCTAGAGCAGTATTGCGAAGAAGGTAACACGCTAACGTATAACGATATCGACCGTCATGACGGTCTGCCTACTTTCGGCGGCTATTCTGACAAAATTGTCGTTACCGAAAAGTTTGTGGTGAAGGTCCCTGAAGGGATCGATTTACGCGGTGCGGCGCCGCTGCTTTGCGCCGGGATCACAACATGGTCGCCTCTGCGCCACTGGCAGGTAGGCGAGGGCAGTAAAGTCGCGGTTGTCGGTCTGGGTGGACTCGGGCATATGGCAATCAAACTTGCAAATGCGCTGGGCGCGGAAGTTACGCTGTTTACGCGTTCACCGGGCAAAGAAGCTGATGCCAGACGTTTGGGTGCCAGTCACGTTGTGCTTTCCACTGACAGTGAACAGATGAAAGCGACAGCGAATCAGTTTGATCTGATTATCGATACTGTGCCCTACGTTCATGACCTGAACCCTTATATCCCAACCCTGGCGCTAAGCGGTACGCTGGTGCTGGTCGGTTATCTTGGTGCGTTGGATCCGTTTCTGAATACGGTTCCCCTGATCCTTGGGCGTAGGTCTGTGGCGGGTTCAGTTATCGGCGGCATTGCTGAAACGCAGGAGATGATGGATTTTTGCGGTCAGCATGGTATTACCGCCGATGTCGAAGTGATCGATATTCAGGATATTAATCGTGCCTGGCAGCGGATGTTGAAAAGCGATGTGAAATACCGCTTTGTAATTGATATTTCCTCATTGAAATAAGTACAAAAAAGACGCGGATTTCCGCGTCTTTTCTTTTGTTAGTGTGTCAATGGCGATGCTTCAGGATTATCCATATACAGCGTCTGGCTGGGGAATGCAAAGTCGGCGCCGTTTGCCTGGACTATCGTGATAATCTTTAAATAAACGTCTTGCTGTACCGCGAGCCATTCCTTCCAGACGGTGGTTTTCGTGAAGCAATACACCATGATATTCAACGATGAATCGGCAAATTCATTAAAATAGACCAACAGAGTTTGTTTCTGGTCTATTCCAGGATGGTTTTGCAGCATTTCTCTGACCGACTCGACAACGGCACCGACTTTATCGGCATCCTCATATCGTAACCCGATCACCGTTTTAATTCGCCGGTTGGTCATGCGCCCTGGGTTTTCTACGCTGATGGAGGAGAAAATCGAGTTTGGCACATACAACGGACGATGGTCGAAGGTGTTTATTTTAGTCATTCGCCAGCCAATTTCTGCTACCGTGCCTTCAATATTGCGGTCCGGGGAGCGGATCCAATCGCCTATGCTAAACGGTCTGTCGAAATAGAGCATAATGCCTGAGAAAAAGTTGCTCAGAATATCTTTCCCCGCCATACCCACTGCGATACCGCCAATACCGCCAAAGGTTAACAGGCCGGATAAGCTCATACCGAAGTGTTCGCCATACAGTAAAATGATGGCAACCACGATGGTAATCTTGATGATACGCGACAGGATCCTCGCGCTGGTGATATCTCTGCCTTTATTAATCTGCGTCTTTTCAAACTGATTAATCACCAGAAAAAGTTTGATGGTCAGGATCAACGCAATCAACGAGGTGCAGATAAAGTCGACCACGCTGGGGGAGATAAATTTCAGGCTGTAACTTTCGATAACGTTATTAGCAATGCTGCCAAACGTCCCAATGATAATGGCATAGACAAAAAATTGTGCGGCATGAAATATGAATCCTTTGCAGCGACGCTCTCCACGATGATACCAGACGCTCATCAGGACCAGCGCGGCACAGCAGCTAAGAATTACCGTCAAATTAAACGCATTATTCATAAACAGTTCAGCGATCATGATTCTTCCTGGCAACTCCGTGTTAGCTAAATATCATCTGACATCCTAATCCCCAGATATTTTACTCAGTTAAGGCAGTCAGATCATTAATCAAAAGGAGAGATAAATAATGCAATCAGCGCTATTTTCAGCGAAATAACGCTGACGTCAACCCTGTATGCGGTTTATGTAGCAGACAGTCAGTTGATGTCATGGTATTGTTAGCGCAAAGTAACAAGGTTTTTCATTTGCAAAAGGACAGTACTATGATCATGGCTAAGCTGAAAACAGCGAAGGGACGGAAGTTTCTGTTGTGCCTGCTTGGAGTGTTTATTATCGCAGCGTCGGTCGTGACGCGAGCGACGATCGGTGGCGTTATTGAACAGTATGACATTCCGCTATCCGACTGGACCGCTTCAATGTACGCCATTCAATCTGCAATGATTTGTGTCTACAGCATGGTGTTTACGATTCTGTTGGCTATCCCGCTTGGTATCTATTTCCTCGGCGGTGAGGAGCAACACTAGGCGTTTAAAATGCCGGATGATATCGCCATCCGGCATTTCATTGTGTGGTTAATCGTCTTCTTCGTCGTCCAGTTCAACTGGCGTCTGATATTCATCCGGCTTGATGACCAGCAGGTCACAGCGTAGATGATCGATAACCTGTTCCGCGGTATTACCAAGAAACGCAGCAGAAATACCGGTACGTCCGACGGTCCCCAATACCACAATACCCGCCTGCAAGTGCTCGGCTAAATCAGGAATGACCTCTTCAGGTAAGCCTTTTTCAACGTGCGTCACTTTCTCATCAATACTGAATTTTTGGCGTAGCGCCTTCATGGCCAGCAGATGCTGTCCACGGATTGCGTCGTTATAAACGCTGGGATCAAATTCAGGCAGTTCAATCGCGATGTTGATTGGTGTGACAGGGTAGGCGCCTACCAGATGCACTTCGGTATGGTTAACCTGTTCTGCAAGCTGTAGCGTCTCTTTGACCAGTTTTTCATTGAGCGCGTTGTGATAAGCCTCTTCACTGGCGAGGTTTACGGCAACCAGTGCTTTACCCCCTTCAGGCCATGGCTGGTCTTTCACCATCCATACCGGACTTGGACATTTACGCAATAAATGCCAGTCGGTTGGCGTAAATATTACGGCTTCGAGGCGGTCGTGTTGGTGCGCCATCTTGAGGACCAGATCATGCCTGGCACTGATGACTTCCTGGATGATGGCTTCAAAGGGTCGGTTATGCCAGACCACTTTAATATCCAGAGGGATCCCTGCTTCGATATAGTATTTCGCTTGTTCACGTATCCATGCAGTTCGCTGGCTGATGACCCCCTGACGCATTGCCGTACGCTCATCAGGCGACAGCAGGGTAGTCATCTCATAGGAAAAGTCATAGATCGGCAAAAAGGCTTTAATTTTGCCACCAATCCGTTGATGCAAATAAACAGCTCGCCGTAATGCTGGTTGATCGTCCTGGTTAGGGTCGATGACGACCAGCATATTTTTATACATAGCCATACAGGGTCTCCTTACAACTGTCATCGCAGTTTGTAACTAAAAGAGTAACCCAATAATGTGGTTTGAAACAGGGAATAACCTCCTGCCAGATCAATAAATCGGGAAAATTTAGCGATTTGACAGAAGGATAACAGAGAGGCTTGCGGAAAGATTACGCAACGTTACGCGTGTGGCCGGCAAGAACTGCCAGCGCGTCGCTGTTCTCAATAGTGATATATTTGCCTTTCACCGCCAGCATGCCGCTTTTCTGGAAACGACCCAGCAGGCGGCTGATGGTTTCAACCGTCAGACCGAGGTAGTTACCAATGTCGCCACGGGTCATGGTCAGGCGGAATTCACGAGGCGAGAACCCACGCTGGGCGAAGCGACGAGACAGATTGTAGATAAAGGCCGCCAGGCGCTCTTCAGCGTTTTTCTTCGACAGCAACAGGATCATATCCTGGTCGCCTTTGATTTCGCCACTCATCAGACGCATCATCTGCTGACGCAGGTTCGGCATCTTACCGGACAGGTCATCAAGGGTTTCGAAAGGAATTTCGCATACCATTGAGGTTTCCAACGCCTGAGCAAAGCTCGGGTGATGGCCGCTGCCAATGGCGTCAAAACCTACCAGGTCACCCGCCAGATGGAAACCGGTAATTTGCTCATCGCCTTGTTCGGTAATGGTATAGCTTTTTATCGTTCCGGAGCGGATAGCGTAGAGTGATTTAAGCTCATCACCTGCTTTAAAGAGCGTCTGCCCTTTTTGGATAGGCTTTTTGCGCTCGATGATGTTATCGAGCTGGTCAAGCTCATGCTCGTTAAGTGTGAACGGGATGCAAAGCTGGCTGATGCTGCAATCCTGGCAATGGATAGCACAACCGCCAGACTGAATGCGCCGTATAATTCGCTTTTCCGGGATCATAGGTCTGCTCAAGCCGTAATTGATATTTGTCAATTTTAACATCTTTTTGGTGAGCACGTAAGCCTGAGCTACTCCCAATAGAGAATAATTCAGGCATAACTGGAGCGAATGTTTGTATCTGCTTGATTAACCACACTTAATTTGGGGTCGGATTATGCGGAAGTGTGATGAATAAGGCATTAATTGCCTGGAATCTAGAGTAGCAAATAACCTTCGTGGCGCAATAACCACTCTTTTCGTTGTACACCGCCGGCATATCCGGTCATGGTGCCGTTACGTCCAATGACGCGATGACAGGGAACCACAATGCTTACTGGATTGGAGCCATTAGCAGCGCCGACGGCTCTTGCAGCGCCGGGGCGCCCCAACTGTTCGGCCAACTGACCATAATGCATGACCTGCCCGCAGGGGATAGTGCGTAATGCTTGCCAGACTTCACGCTGGAAAGGCGTCCCAGCGGTTGCCGTTTCCAGCGTGTCAATGATGCTGAGGTTTCCGGCAAAATACTCAGAGAGTTTGTCGCTTAATCCACCAGGATTTTTGGCGGCAATGCGCTGATAACCTTCTGTACGGTAATGAATATCAAGCAATTGTTCCATGCGATCGCTGTGCTGATCCCATTCCACTGCGCGCAGGCGAAATTGCTCATCACAAATAACCCACAGCGGGCCCAGCGGCGTGTCGATGGTGTCTTCCAGTAAGTTAAGCATCCGTTTCTCTCATTACAGCATTCAGGCGAGGCTACACATTATCACGCCAGTGACCGTCGCAGCTATACCCCTAAAAACGGATATCAACTTGTCGTGGGTAGATCGGTTCAGCGCGGAGGATCCGGTTAATTATTGGAAATAATCGTAAACCGTTACCAGTACAGTTGTCGGTATAATAGTGCGCGGTTATGATAATGCCCGTCGCAATACGCTGGAGGATGAAACATGAACCTTGATGATGCATCGCTGTTTCTTGACGCAATGGGGGATGTTCAACCGCTGAAAAACCATGCCGATGTGCACTGGCAGCCCATGCGTAATCTTCGCACTCCGGCGCGTATCGATACGCTACAACTGGATAATTTTCTCTCGACGGGATTTCTCGATATTGTCCCGTTGAATGTGCCGCTCGAGTTTCGTCGCGAAGGTTTACAGAACGGCGTGACCGACAAGCTGCGAAACGGAAAATACCCGCAGCAGGCGAGCCTTAATCTTATTCGCCAACCTGTTGAAACATGTCGCCAGATGCTCTTTAGCTTTATTCTGCAGGCGCAGCAGGAAGGGTTGCGTAACGTGCTGGTGATACACGGCAAGGGACGTGACGATAACTCCCATGCCAATATTGTTCGCAGCTACGTGGCGCGCTGGTTGACGGAATTTGACGACGTGCAAGCATACTGCGCCGCACTGCCGCATCATGGCGGCAGCGGGGCATGTTATGTGGCATTGCGTAAAACCGCACAGGCAAAACAGGACAACTGGGAGCGTCACGCTAAACGCAGTCGCTGAACGACGTAAACATCAGGCGGCCAGCACTCTGTTCCTGCCTTCGTTCTTGGCTTTGTACAACGCGTCGTCAACGCGTTTGAATAGCTCATCGATGCTTTCATTTGTTTCGTGCCGAGCTACGCCAATGCTGACGGTAAAGCGGGGAAGGCCCGGGAGAGTCACTTTGGCCACCGTCGCCCGTATCACTTCTGCGAGATTGAGGGCAATATCTAACGAGGTTCGCGGCAGCAGCAGCACAAATTCTTCACCTCCCCAGCGAAAAATCAGATCATCCTTTCTTGCACAGGATTCCAGTGTGCGTGCCAGAGCGCAAAGTACCTCATCACCTTTTAAATGACCAAAAAGATCGTTAATGCTTTTAAAGCGATCGGTGTCGATCAACAGCAGGCTGTAATCCTGTGTCAATGACATCGCGTGGGTCTGTTCCGGCTCGGTTACCTGATAAAAATGTCGGCGGTTAAGCAATCCCGTTAAGGCGTCACGCAGGGCCGCACGCTCAAGCTCCTGTTCCAGCCGTTTTTGCTCGGTAATATCATGAATAATGCACAGCATGAGCTTATTACCGTAGATTTCAATTGGCCCGGCGTAGGTTTGTACGTGACGGGATGTGCCGTCTGCCAGTTTATGCACAAAATGCAAAGGTTTATGGCCACCGGGAAGATGGGCGATTTCATGCATCACCGGGAGTATATGACGGCCCAGCGTATTGATTTCCCATGTATGTTTCTGACACATCGTATCATGGCTATAGCCATAAAAATTTAGTGCACTGAGATTTGCATCAACGATAAGCCCATCACGGGACGGATCGATAAGCAACATTGGGGCCGAGTTAGTCTGGAAAAAACGCGCGTAAAATCCCTGTTTTTTTCGCTGATAATTCGCTGAACGGCTCGCTTTCAGACCTTGTGAAGTCGGTGTTTCAATGCCTTCGAAAAGAATAACGTCACCTGATTCCGGCAGAGAGCGGATGGACAGGCGGCTGGCCATCGCGACGTCTTCACCTTCGCGGCAAACCGTAAGGATTTCTACAATGTCGTGATGATTTCTCAAATCGCTGAGATACATGGTTAAATCATTTTGGGCATGAGTTGAAAATATGCCCTTGCGGAGTAGAGAAAAGCAGGGGGCCTGCATCAGTTCCCGTGCAACGGTATTAGCGAACACCAGTTCTTCGGTATGCGGCGAAACAATCCACACCGGCAGGGTTAATAAATCCAGTGAATGCAGCTCGGTTGTGCTCATCGATAATCCCGTTATCTTTATCTGCTGTGTAGCCCGTTTAATGGCATCTGTTTTTTATATTACAGTCTCATAATGTTATTGATTGTTGAGGAGACAAAGACTGTACGATTCGCTGCTGCTTAATGTTACTTTCCGTTGGAATCAATTCATGGATCTGATGCGCAGGCAACGGTTTTGCAAACAAGAAACCTTGCAGCACGCCACATCCCATCTGGGTCAGGAGCATTTCCTGCTCCTGGGTCTCTATTCCTTCAGCCACTACTTGCATATTCATGGAGTGGGCTATGTCAATAATAGTAGACACAATCTTTGTATTTTTGCTGTTCTCGCTGATATCTTTAACAAATACTCTGTCAATTTTTAATTCCTGTGCCGGAAGAGACTTCAACATCAATATATTTGAATAACCGGTACCGAAATCATCAATTGAAACGGTGATCCCTAAAGCTGAAATTGCATTTAAGACTTCAGCGCTACGTTTTAAATTTTTAAGTGCTGTACTTTCAGTCAATTCCAGCGTGAGATATGCAGGTGATAGTTGATATTGTGCAAGGGCGCTGCAAACCACATCAACGATGTCATGTTGTTCAAACTGGGAAGGGGAAAGATTAACGGCGAGGGTCCATTCCGCATGGCCCTGTAACTTCCATTGATGTAACTGCTGGCATGCCTGCTGGATAACCCATTTCCCGACCGGAATGATAAGGCCTGTTTCTTCCAGCGCAGGCAGAAACTCTGCGGGTAACAGCATGCCGCGTTCCGGGTGATGCCAGCGTAATAACGCTTCAAAACCGGTCAGGGAATGATCTCCGGCGGTGTATTTGGGTTGATACCAAAGCTCAAATTGATCGTGTTCCAGTGCTTGTGACAGTTCCTGTAAAAATGTCGGCGGTTTATCGGCGATAGCTTCCATTTCCGGGCTATAAATAGCCCAACCGTTTCTGCCAGCCTGTTTGACATGATACATCGCCATATCAGCCTTTACTTTTAACTCATGCAACGTGGAACCATGCTCAGGATAAATACTGCTTCCCGCACTTAACGAAACCCGAATGGTGTACCCAAACAGCGTGAAAGGATCGCCAATCGCAGCGGCAATCCGGGTCAGCAGAGCGGTGATATCCTTTTTATTGCAGTCAGGAACCAGAAGAATAAACTCATCTCCCCCCAGCCTCGCCAGCGTCATGGTGTCATCAAGGCAGCTGTATATTCGCTGCGTACTGGCGATGAGCAACTGATCGCCGATGTGATGTCCCCAGGTATCGTTAACGACTTTGAAGCGATCGAGGTCGATGAATACCAGAGCAAATTGATGCTGATGCAGTTTGGAATGCTGCAAACAGGCCTGTAAGCAGGCATCTATCTGTGTGCGATTGGCAAGTCCGGTAAGTGCGTCGAAGTGGACCTGATGCTCAAGCTGGCAGTTAAGTTGATGTAAGTTGTCAGCCAGTCGGGAGGTACGCAGTTGCGAATCCACCATCGACACCACCAGCATGATACCCAAAATAACCAGCGTGACGGCGCAGACCCAGACAGAGAGTTCCAGTGTGCTGAGCCCATTGTGTACTGTGTGTCCAAAATGGGTGAATGTTGCCGCTCCCATCCCGGTGTAATGCATAGAGGCAATCGCCAGCGCCATAATAAGGGCGGCGACAAGCCGATTGATCAGGGCTCGACGGGTATTTTGGCGCAAATGAAACGCCAGCCACAAACCTACACCAGATGCAACGATGGCAATCATCACTGAGAGCAGTATCAGCGAATGACTCCATAGGATGGCAACATGCTCAATGATGGCATACATGCCAACGTAGTGCATGGTGACGACACCGGCGCTTAATATTCCAGTGGCTACGACTAATCGTTTTGTTGAAAGCGTATTACCGGAAATGGCGATATTAATAGCGAGAGTTGCAGAAATGAGCGCAATAAAGAAAGAAAATGCCGTGAGCGAAAAATGGTAATTGATCGGCATACTCATTTTCATGGCCAGCATACCGATAAAATGCATTGACCAAATACCCATCCCTAGCGTAGCCCCGCCAGACAGGCGCCAGAAGGTTGATTCACGTCGATTGGAGATTGCCACCTTGCCCGCACTATCGAGAGCAATAAAAGAGGCAATAAACGCGACAACAAAGGAAATCCCAATCAATACAGGGTCCCACGACACGTTCAACATCATACTACCTATCGAAAAAAAGCCGTGGTAATAAATCTAGCAGGTTTTGTCCAGTTAACATGATAAAACCGGGAATGTTCTTATGTTTTTACACTGGTATTAGAGGGAACAGGAAGATAGTGAAAATAACGAGCCATTACTTATATAAACATTCACCAAATTTATAGTTCTGTGTGTTTTATGCTCTCCATGTGCTTGTCATCACAATAACCTGATGACTGGCGCCATCACAGCCATTTGATGGAATAAAACACTGAGCTAACAGGAATAAAGGGTGTAATTTCTTGCCTTAAGTAAAAGGATTGCAGGTTCTCATTGAAAGTTCAGCTTTCGTCGCAGAGCAATGGCATTCTGCATTGCAGGTGCTATAAAAAATAATATCTACATAATTTCTTAGTGCACAGGACTAAAATGTTAAATGATATTAGCGTCAGAACCTTTATTATTTTATTTCTGCTCATTTCGGCAGTTGCTCTCAATATTGTTGAGATGATTTTCTCGGCCACGTCGGAAATTATAATTGGTACAAATGTGGTAAGCGTTATTTCTATATTATGCTTATGGTGGTATATGACGAAATACCTGGTCATGCCGATCAATACGGTAAAAAGGAGCATTGAGGAAGTGACGTCTGGGAATCTGGCGATCAGTATTCCAGAGTTTGGTAATAATTGTGCAGGTAGACTAATACCGGGCATCAATAGTTTATCGAGTAATATTTCAACACTCGTTAATGAGATCCGAACATCCTCACAAACGGCGATGGCGCTCTCTGAACAGCTTGCGGAACGCAGCGCCGAGCTTTCAGTGAAAACGGAACAACAATCAGGAGCATTGATGCAGACGGCTGCTAATATGGATGAGATAGCCGTTAATACGCGAAATAATGCTGACAACACGCAAATCGCCAGCGTCCAGGCAACAGTTGCCACGCAATGCGCCATTCAGGGTGGCGAATTAATGGTGCAGGTTGCGACAAATATGCGTTCAATCACCGAATGTGCACAGCAGATGACGGAAATAATTACGCTAATTGATGGTATCGCATTCCAGACAAATATTCTGGCATTGAATGCTGCCGTGGAAGCGGCGAGGGCCGGTGAACATGGCAAAGGTTTTTCCGTGGTGGCCGGTGAGGTCAGAATGCTTGCACACCGAAGTGCGGATGCTGCTAAGAATATTAAGCAGCTGATTGCGCAAACCCATCAAAATGTTCAGCAAGGTGCAGCTATTGTGCGTGAAGCAGAAAAAAATATGCATGATATTGTCGGTGGTGCCGGTCAATTAAACCAACTGATGGGCGAGATATTAACCACTACACAGGAGCAGGAGAAAGGAATTATCAGAATTACTCATGCACTGGCCGAACTGGAGAATGTAACCCAAAGTAATGCCATTATGGTTGATGAGCTTTCTGATTCCTCGGGTATCCTGAAAAACCAGGTGATTGATCTCCAGTCGCGAACACATAAATTTCGCTTAAGTAACGCTCTTGAGTCAGCGAGATGGCAGCGGGCTTAACTGGGCATCTCGATGCAAGCGTCGCAATCGTCGGCGCTTTTTGTATTATCAGATATTTTTATGAATCATTTCAGCACAATGGGACAATGAGATATTGCTTAACATATTCTGACAGCTAGACTAACGAAAAAAGCTGAATGTTTGTGGAGGCGCTGTGGAAGCCATTAAGGGAACGGATGTTAATGTGCCGGATGCCGTGTTTGCCTGGCTGTTGGATGGCCGGGGTGGGGTGAAACCCTTGGAAGATAACGATGTTATCGATAGTCAGCATCCCTGCTGGCTACATCTTAATTATACCCATCCTGAAAGCGCCCAATGGTTGGCGACAACACCTCTTCTTCCCAACAATGTGCGTGATGCGCTGGCAGGCGAAAGTACACGCCCGCGCGTCAGTAGAGTCGGGGAAGGTACGCTGATTACACTGCGCTGTATTAACGGCAGCACCGACGAGCGTCCTGACCAACTTGTAGCGATGCGTTTATATATGGATGAACGTCTGATTGTCTCAACCCGCCAGCGCAAAGTGCTGGCGCTGGATGATGTGGTCAGCGATCTCCAGGAAGGGACGGGACCGGCTGATTGTGGCAGTTGGCTGGTGGATGTTTGTGATGCGCTAACCGACCATGCCAGCGAATTTATCGAACAGCTGCACGACAAGATTATTGATCTGGAAGATAACCTGCTCGATCAGCAGATCCCACCGCGTGGTTTTTTGGCTTTACTGCGTAAGCAGCTAATTGTGATGCGCCGTTATATGGCTCCTCAGAGAGATGTTTATGCGCGTCTGGCGAGTGAACGTTTACCCTGGATGACCGACGACCATCGGAGACGGATGCAGGATATCGCTGACAGGCTGGGGAGAGGGCTGGATGAAATAGACGCCTGTATTGCCCGGACCGGTATTATGGCGGATGAAATTGCGCAGGTGATGCAGGAGTCTCTGGCTCGCCGAACGTATACAATGTCATTGATGGCAATGGTTTTTCTTCCCAGCACATTTTTAACTGGGCTTTTCGGCGTTAACCTCGGCGGTATCCCCGGCGGTGGTTGGCAGTTTGGTTTCTCACTTTTTTGTATTCTGTTAGTGGTCCTGATTGGTGGTGTTACTTTATGGTTGCACCGTAGTAAATGGTTGTAACAACAACGTTTTTTAGTGGCTTTTGCGCATGAAAACGTCCTGATTTTTGAGCGAAGTCAATAAACCATCTACCTATTCGGGGCAATATCTCTCTCGCAGGTGAATGCAACGTCAAGCGATGGGCGTTGCGCTCCATATTGTCTTACTTCCTTTTTTGAATTACTGCATAGCACAATTGATTCGTACGACGCCGACTTAGATTAGTCGGCTTTTTTTTGCCTGCAGGAAATCAGCGTCTACCCTAAAAGAGTCAACCTGAATGACTGGAGGGGTATATGACCTGTCTGATTGCAACGTCGAACACTGATTCGCTACCGACCGATCCGGTTCCCATTCCCGACCCCATACCTCGTCCGCAGCCCATGCCGGATCCGCCGCCGGATGAAGAACCGATTAAATTGTCGCATCACGGGCACAGATCTGCGAGGATACGCGCCTGCTGAATGTGAGTTTTTACCGCGAGATTAAATTGTGACCGCTTTTTCAACCCTGAATGTTTTACCTGCTGCTCAACTCGAGAATCTTAACGAGCTGGGCTATCTTGAAATGACGCCTGTTCAGGCTGCTGCGTTACCGGCAATCCTGGCGGGTAAAGATGTTCGCGTGCAGGCTAAAACCGGCAGTGGCAAAACGGCTGCTTTTGGTCTTGGGCTATTACAGCATATTGATGCCGCGCTGTTTCAGACGCAGTCTCTGGTACTGTGCCCAACGCGCGAGCTTGCCGACCAGGTGGCGGGTGAACTGCGTCGTTTAGCGCGCTTCCTGCCAAACACCAAGATCTTAACGCTGTGCGGTGGGCAACCTTTTGGCGCACAGCGTGACTCCCTGCAACATGCACCACATATTATTGTTGCCACACCGGGTCGTTTACTTGACCACCTGCAAAAAGGCACCGTTTCTCTGGATGCCCTGAATACGCTGGTTATGGATGAAGCCGACCGCATGCTGGATATGGGCTTTAGCGATGCGATTGATGATGTCATTCGCTTTGCGCCTGCGTCACGTCAGACTTTGCTGTTTTCCGCAACCTGGCCGGAAGCCATTGCTGCTATCAGTGGCCGGGTACAGCAAAATCCATTAACGATTGAAATTGATACGGTCGATGCGTTACCGGCGATTGAACAGCAGTTTTTCGAAACCTCCAGCCACGGAAAAATTCCGCTGCTGCAAAAGCTACTCAGCCAGCATCAACCCGCATCGTGCGTGGTTTTTTGTAACACCAAAAAAGATTGTCAGGCAGTTTGTGATGCACTGAATGCGGCAGGGCAAAGCGCACTGTCATTACATGGCGACCTGGAACAGCGCGATCGCGATCAGACGCTGGTTCGTTTTGCCAACGGTAGCGCGCGCGTCCTGGTCGCAACCGATGTGGCCGCACGTGGCCTGGATATCAAATCACTTGAGCTGGTAGTTAACTTCGAACTGGCGTGGGATCCGGAAGTACACGTCCATCGTATCGGACGTACCGCGCGTGCCGGCAACAGCGGTCTGGCGATTAGCTTCTGTGCGCCGGAAGAAGCGCAGCGTGCCAACATTCTTTCTGAAATGCTGCAACTGAAGCTGACCTGGCTAACTGCGCCAGCTAACGGCTCAATCCTGCCGCTGGAAGCAGAGATGGCGACATTATGCATTGATGGTGGTAAAAAAGCGAAAATGCGCCCTGGTGATGTTCTGGGGGCTCTGACCGGTGATATTGGTCTGGATGGTGCTGATATCGGCAAAATTGCCGTTCATCCGGCACACGTCTATGTCGCCGTTCGCCAGAACATAGCGCATAAGGCGTGGAAGCAATTACAAAACGGTAAGATTAAAGGCAAGACTTGCCGGGTCCGGTTATTGAAATAACTACCCGTTGGGGCGCCTGATGGCGCTCCGCTTATCAGGCCTACAGGCGCTTATGCACGTTGTAGGCCTGACAGACGCTTACTTCACTTCCACCACGTTCAGGCGTAACTCATCCAGTTGAGCATCATCTTCTTCTGGCTGCCAGCCCGCAGGCTGCAGCGGGATCTCTTCACGATCGAACGCTAAATCCCCGCCGTCCACAACCTCTGAACCGTGCTTAATGCCTTTAAAATCGAACAGATTGATATCGCTCAGATGTGAAGGTACAACGTTTTGCATCGCACTGAACATGGTTTCAATGCGGCCTGGATAGCGTTTGTCCCAGTCACGCAACATATCAGCAATGACCTGACGCTGTAGGTTAGGCTGTGAGCCGCACAGATTGCACGGAATAATCGGGAAACCTTTCGCTTCGGAGAAACGCTCGATATCTTTCTCACGGCAGTAAGCCAGCGGGCGGATCACGATGTGCTTACCGTCATCACTCATCAGCTTCGGCGGCATGCCTTTCATTTTCCCACCGTAGAACATGTTTAAAAACAGCGTTTGCAGGATGTCGTCGCGATGGTGGCCGAGCGCAATCTTGGTGGCTCCTAATTCGGTTGCCGTACGGTACAGAATGCCGCGACGCAGGCGAGAGCAGAGCGAGCAGGTCGTTTTGCCTTCAGGGATTTTGTCTTTGACGATCCCGTAAGTGTTTTCTTCGACAATCTTGTACTCAACGCCCAGCTGTTCCAGATACTCTGGCAGAATGTGCTCCGGGAAACCGGGTTGTTTTTGATCGAGGTTAACCGCAACTAAGGAAAAACTGATCGGGGCGCTTTGTTGCAAATTACGCAGGATCTCCAGCATGGTATAGCTGTCTTTCCCGCCGGAAAGGCACACCATAATGCGATCGCCGTCTTCGATCATATTGAAATCGGCAATGGCTTCGCCCACGTTACGACGCAGACGTTTTTGCAGTTTGTTCAGGTTGTATTGTTCTTTCTTTGTAACTTGTTGATTATCTTGCATTCTTACCGTTCTCAAAAACCAAAAGGGGCATGTAATGGGCAAACTTCAATCACAGGGCTAGTTGGTTATTCAACATTGCAACCCGATCGTCATTCATTTCTTCAATCCATGTACTGTAGACGTCGTACACTATTTGCGCGTTTTCATGCCCCATCTGATTAGCTATAAATGATGGGTTCGCTCCAGCCGATTACAGCCAGCAGGCAAAAGTATGCCGCGTATGGTACGGATTACGGCGACGAATACCAGCACGTTTTACAGCTGCGTTCTATCTGGCACCGATGCTACTCATAGAGTAGTAAGATTTTTGCTCTCCGTGACCAGACCAGAATAAACTGTGAACCGAACGATTGAATAAAGGTACATGGTCCCGGACAGGAAGCAATTAATCAGCTGAAAGCAGATATTGAAGCGCTGAAGAAAATTGTGGAGCAGTTCACCGCCAGATAATTCAGTTCTGAACTATCAACGAGCAATGTCAGGGAGCGAAAAACGCAGGGTGTGGCGAACTGCCGCAACCATGCCGTATGCAAGAGCATGGCTGCGGCCGACCGGCAAACGTCCGATAGTGCGAGTATTGAATGATTGCCAGTCACAGCGGATGGTACTTAAGCAATATGACGATTCAAGGTGCTTAATCTGAAACCAGCCACATATCAGCCTCTTCAAACATTTCTTGAACCGTTCGGCTTATCTGTTCTTTTTCATGCTTGCTGGCGTCAGTGTTGAGCGCCGGAAGTGTCATCATCGGTTTAACCCGAACTTCAGCATCGGGGAAGATCCGATGAACCCTCTTGGTCAATTCGCCGAGAATAATATCTTTTGCGCCGGGCAGACCATCAAAATTCCTTTTGTCATAAACGAGTTCCACGAACATTGCTTATTGCTCTTTTACTGGATTTATATACAGTATTTATACTCTGTTTTTACCTGGGTTTCAAGAGGGGACGTAATGTTGTCGCGATGTAGCGATACATCAACGCAGGAAAGCGGGAACCTTACCATCGATATTATCTGTGCATCGATCTGTCATTTAGGATAGTCATGTAGGAAAGATGCGTAGAAACATAGGGTCCATTATGTAATATATCTTTTTGCGGGCCGATTTATTCTTTTTGAATATCCTCATTTAAAAAATAGTAATGATACTCTCATTGCTTAACGGGTTGTTTAAATGGCTCCTTGCCAGGATTCTTCCTTATTGGCTAAATATTCCCCTATCTCTCGCCTGTTGGCAGGAGATATAGCCAAAATGTTTTTTATTCCCATTCTTATCGAATGCCACATAAAAAGGCATTGTCTCTGCATCTTTTCTTAAGGTGTAGTTGATGCAAGTCCCATTGATTTCCAGAATATTTTTCTCACTATCTGGTTTTCCACCTGCGGCAAAAACTGTAGATTTTGTCGCATTAGGGGCGTAGGTTGCTTGCACAAGTGGATCATTATCAAATTTCATAAAACTGAAACTACAGGCGCTTAATAAAGGAACAAGTAAGTTTGCCTTTTGCGGCAACGTGCTGAATGTTCTGGCGGGAAAAATGTCCGCACATTTAAGACAGGAATCGTGGGGGATAAGGCGTAGAAACAAAAAGCCCGCAACGATGTGCGGGCCAGACAGCTTAGCGGACTACCAGTACCGAACACTCCGCGTGACGCACTACAGCCGCGGCGTTAGAGCCCAGCAGGTAGGTGGTGATGTCAGGTCTGTGTGAGGCAATAATGACCATATCAGCCGGTAATTTTTTAGCGATCTCCAGAATCTTGTCTTTCGGCGCACCTTCTGCGACATGAACGTGCACTCTGTCCGTTGGGATATTGAACTTCTTGATAATCTCTTCCAGTTGAGATTTCGCTTCGGCTTTCAGATCGTCCATGGCCGGTAACTCTGCCGAGTAGGCCAGTCCCAGGGAAGCGTAATAGGGCAATGACGGAATGACGGTCAAAAAATGAACCTGTGCATCGTCGATCTTTGCTTCTGCTTCAACATGGGCAATAACGCGTTGAGTTAATTCTGAGTCTGAAATATCGATGGGTACAAGAATCGTTCTGTTCATAAAACCTCCTGTTTAAGTATCCACCTAAAGCTTACCGCGTAATGGCACTTTATGTACAATGACAACGATCACATTTTGGCATCACTTTATTTTGATTTCAGGGAATTTGCCTTTTATTACCCCATCGTAAAATCGGCCTTTAGAGACCACGATCAGGAAATCACGAAAAATACGGGCAGGGACCTGCTGATATTGCAGGGTAGCCAACTGGTGAAAGCGAATTTCTAGCGTGCAAGAGGATTCGTCATAGCCGACGGATGCAATACGGGATGATTTTACAGGATGATGATTCATTGCAGGTATCCTCTACTACAGACCTTAATGCAAGATATCATCTATCAGAGATGTGTTTTAACGCAACAGATATAATGTTTTGATCTGGATAAAACAGAGTTATTAGAGCGTAAAGAGAGCCCGCCGTTGCCAGCGGGCTGACGAACTTAGAACTGGTAAACCATACCCAGTGCTACAGTGTCATCGGTAGAGATGTCATTGTGATCTTTATTGTAGAAACTATCATCTTCATCCAGCAGGTTGATTTTGTAATCAACGTAGGTGGAGAAGTTTTTGTTGAAGTAATAAGTGGCACCTACGGAGGCATATTTAACCAGATCCTTGTCGCCGTCTGAACCGTTTACACCCAGATCTTTACCTTTAGACATCAGGAAAGAAACTTCTGGACGCAGACCGAAGTCGAACTGGTATTGTGCAGTTACTTCAAAGTTCTGGGTTTTGTTGGCAATAGTATTGTCGTGACCATCTGAGCCGCCATACGGGGTCATATTGCGGGTTTCGGAGTACATGGTTGCCAGGTAGATATTGTTGGCGTCGTATTTCAGACCAGCAGTCCATGCGTCAGCTTTATCACCACCTGCGGTAGAATGGTTCACTTGTTGATTGGTACGGTCAGAAGAGGTATATGCTGCACCGAAGCTTACGCCCATACCCAGATCGTAGGTAGAGGAGATACCGAAACCGTCACCGTTGGAGTTTTTCACATTACGGTCGCCACCGTTATTGGTGCCTTCCTGCTCGTTGGTAACCTGATTTTCGTTCGCACCCTGGTACTGCAGTGCAACGTTCAGACCGTCAACCAGACCAAAGAAGTCGGTGTTACGGTAGGTTGCAACACCGTTTGCACGACCGGTCATGAAGTTGTCTGCTTTGGTGTAAGAGTCGCCACCGAATTCTGGCAGCATATCGGTCCAGCCTTCAACGTCGTACATGACGCCGTAGTTACGGCCGTAGTCGAATGAACCGTAGTCGCCGACTTTAATACCTGCGAATGCCAGACGAGTCCAGGAGTCGCCTTTATCACCTTCGGTGCCGTTGGCCTGAACCTGATATTCCCACTGGCCATAACCGGTGATCATATCATTAACCTGTGTTTCGCCTTTGAAACCCATACGCATATAAGTCTGATCGCCATCGCTGTTAGCGTCGTCAGAGAAATAATGCAGGCCGTCTACTTTGCCATAGAGATCTAATTTGTTGCCGTCTTTATTATAAACTTCAGCAGCGTGAGCAGCGCCTGCAGCCAGCAGGGCAGGAATTACGAGAGCCAGTACTTTTCTGTTCATTGAAATAATCCTTTAGTTTTTTTATTAACCTGTGACTACCCATGTAGGGAGTAAAAGCATGCTAAAGGAGAAGTTCCGTAAAGAGATAAATATGAATTGTTACGTCTTAAGTAAAACCTTAAACAAATAATTCTACGGAAATAGTGATAGTTGACATGAATGAGTTAATGAAAATATATATAAAATAAAAATTATACAATTGAATTTTGTTGGGCTATTCTGCGCGTGTTATATGCCTTTATTGTCACGTTTTATTTTTTGTTGGTATATTGATGTCACTTATTAATTAGCCAGCGAATAAATTGACAAGCCCGAACAACTGTTCGGGCTTTTTTTTTGGTTCCGGGCTAATACTGAGAAAAACGTATTATTCGGTACCGCTCTTTTCCGCTTTGCCTGCCAGTTGGGCCAGGAAGTCGTAGCGTTTTTGCAAATCAGCCGTCGCATCCTTCCACAGCTGTTCTGCAACTTCTGGCTGCTGGGCGTTCAGGCGGCGGAAACGCTGCTCGTTAAGCAATGTTTCGGCCAGCGCATCTGACGGTGGGCGCGAGTCGAGCGCCAGCGGCAGCTTACCTTCGTCTGCTCGGCGTGGGTCAAAGCGGTACAGCGGCCAGAATCCGTTAGCAGTGAGTTGACGCATCTGATCGTGGCTTAGCGCGAGGTCATAGCCATGCTCCTCACATGGGCTATACGCGATAATCAGCGACGGGCCGGGGTAGGATTCAGCTTCCTGGATAGCTTTGACCGTCTGATTCAACTGGGCGCCCAGAGAAATCTGTGCGACATAAACATGTCCGTACATCATCATGCTGACGCCAAGATCTTTGCGAGCCTTGCGCTTGCCATGCTCACCAAACTTGGTAACCGCCCCAAGCGGCGTGGCTTTCGACGCTTGTCCACCCGTGTTGGAGTAACACTGGGTATCCAGTACCAGAATATTGACGTTCTCGGTGAGACTCAGGACGTGATCCAACCCGCCAAAACCAATATCGTAAGCCCAGCCGTCGCCGCCAATCAGCCAGATGGACTTCTCGACCAGCGCGTCGGCATCGGTTAACAGTTGCTGTGCACCTTCGACATCTTTCAGATGCTGGCGCAGCGCAGCAACTTGCTCACGGCGTACTTCTGGCGTCGCTTCAGCATGCAGGGCGTCATTCAGTTCAGCCGGAATATTATCCGCAAACTGCTCCAGCAAACGCATGACGCGCACACGGTGTTGATCCACCGTCAGGCGGAAGCCCAGACCAAACTCAGCGTTATCTTCGAACAGAGAGTTTGCCCACGCAGGTCCACGACCATTGGCATCGGTCGTATACGGCGTTGAGGGGAGGTTACCGCCATAAATCGATGAACAGCCGGTCGCGTTAGCGATCAGCATGCGGTCGCCATACAGCTGCGTAAGCAGTTTGATATACGGCGTTTCACCACAACCAGAACAGGCGCCGGAATATTCAAACAGCGGAGTGATTAACTGCGAGGTACGGATATC
Source organism: Citrobacter portucalensis (assembly GCF_002042885.1). GTDB lineage: Bacteria > Pseudomonadota > Gammaproteobacteria > Enterobacterales > Enterobacteriaceae > Citrobacter > Citrobacter portucalensis. Next base: position 494,495 of record NZ_MVFY01000001.1, on the reverse strand, counting down.
AATGCGTTCAAGCTTGCTGCGGTCGATCTCCGGCAGATTGAGGAAGAAGTCATAGTTAACTTTTTCTTCTTCAACATGCTCAAGGCGCGACATCATATTGATGGCCTTGATTTCCGGGTTTTGGCGATCTTTTGCCGGGCAAACTTCGACACACAGATTACAGCCAGTGCAATCCTCTGGTGCAACCTGCAGGACATACTTCTGACCGCGCATATCGCGTGATTTCACATCCAAAGAATGCAGACTAGCAGGGGCGTTTTCCATCGCTTCAGGTGAAACCACTTTGGCGCGGATTGCCGAGTGCGGGCAAGCGGCAACGCAGTGGTTACACTGGGTACACAGTTCTTCCTTCCAGATGGGGATCTCTTCGGCGATATTGCGTTTTTCCCAACGCGTGGTGCCCATTGGCCAGGTACCGTCTGGCGGCAGCGCGGATACGGGGAGGGCATCACCCAGACCGGCGAGCATTGCCGCGGTGACGGTTTTCACGAAATCAGGTGCGGCATCAGAAACCACCGGTGGGCGGTTTGCGCTGTGCGGATCAACCGGCTGGAGTGCTACTTCGGCGACGGATTCGCGCGCCAGGGCCAGAGCCTGCCAGTTACGTTCAACCAGGTCCTGTCCTTTACTGCTGTAACTTTTCGCAATCGCCCCCTGCAATTCAGCCAACGCGCTGTCGCCGGGTAAGATTTGCGTCAAATGGAAGAAGGCCATTTGCATAACGGTGTTAATACGCGCTGCCAGACCGCATTCGCGGGCGATTTTGGCCGCATTAATCACGTAGAAACGGGCTTTCTTCTGATTCAGTACCGCCTGAACTTCCTGTGGCAGACGACCCCAGACTTCATCCACACTGTATGGCGTATTAAGCAGGAAGATACCGCCTGGTTTCAGGCGCTCGGCCATCTGATACTTATCGATAAATTGCAGCTGGTGACAGCCAACAAAATCGGCTTGTGAAACCAGATACGCTGATCGAATAGGCTGCTCGCTAACGCGCAGGTGGGAAACTGTCAGACCGCCTGCTTTTTTCGAGTCGTAGACGAAATAACCTTGCGCATACCATGGCGTCGAGTTACCAATAATTTTGATATTGTTTTTGGTGGCTGACACGCTACCGTCGCTGCCCAGCCCGTAAAACAGCGCTTCGAGCTTAGCCGTACCGGGCAGGGTGTTTTCCGGTAACGGTAGCGACAAGTTGGTGACATCATCATAGATACCGACCGTAAAGCGAGGTTTCGGCTTCGCGCTGCTCAGCTCATTAAAGACCGCCATCACGCAGTCTGGACCGAACTCTTTGGAAGAAAGGCCATAACGTCCGCCAATCACGCGCGGTAGCGTTTCTCGCTCGCCACAGTTAAAGGCTTCTGCTAACGCGGTCATTACGTCCAGATACAACGGTTCTGCCTGTGCGCCGGGTTCTTTGGTGCGATCAAGAACGGCGATGCTGCGTACGGTTTCCGGCAGCGCACGCAGTAAATGTCTGGCAGAGAATGGACGGAACAGACGTACTTTCAGAACGCCAACTTTCTCGCCACGTGCCAGCAGATCTTCAACAACTTCTTCGCAGGTTCCAATCGCCGAGCCCATTAAGATAATGACGCGCTCAGCCTGAGGATGGCCGTAATATTCAAATGGCTGGTACTGGCGACCTGTCGCTGCGGCGAAATCGTTCATCGCCTGTTCTACATGATCGTAAACCGCGTTGTACCACGGGTTTGTTGCCTCGCGTGACTGGAAATAGGTGTCCGGGTTCGCAGACGTACCGCGAATAACCGGATGCTCAGGATTAAGCGCCCGAGCGCGATGAGCATCGATTTCCGTCTGCGGCATCAGTCCGAGGATCGTGTCGTCGGCCAGTGGCACAATTTTATTGATTTCATGGGATGTACGGAAACCATCAAAGAAATGAATAAACGGAACCCGGCTTTTCAGGGTGGCAATTTGCGAAATCAGCGCAAAGTCCTGTGCCTCCTGAACGCTGCTGGCACACAGCATCGCACATCCTGTCTGGCGCACCGCCATCACGTCGGAATGATCGCCAAAGATCGATAATGCGTGAGTTGCAATTGTACGAGCCGCAACGTGCAGTACAAACGGGGTCAACTGACCGGCCAGTTTGTACAGCGTTGGGATCATCAGCAACAGGCCCTGCGATGAGGTAAACGACGTAGAGAGCGCACCGGTCTGCAACGCGCCATGAACGGTTGCGATCGCGCCACCTTCTGACTGCATTTCTACGACGCGAGGGGTATCCCCCCACACGTTCTTAAGCCCGTTCCCGGCCCAGGCATCTGCCTGTTCAGCCATCGTCGAACTGGGCGTAATCGGGTAGATGGCGATAACCTCGCTGGTACGAAATGCGACTGAAGCAACCGCACCATTACCGTCAATTGTGATCATACTGACACCCTTACATTGCGCAAAAAGAGGGACACGCGTAACAGCGGCGAGTCCTGTAGTTATCTTTCTATTTTAGCAAAAGCGCTAAAGACAGATTTTCGCTTTTGTGTCCCTGGAATAAACAGAATGAATGGTTTGATCAAAGGAGCAGGCAAAAAATTGCCAGAAAATGTAAACAGTACGCATAAATGCGTATTTTGCCTCTCGACGGCGGTGTTTCCGCTGCCTATTATTTATGGCTGTGTCGTTTGGTTAATATTCAGAGGGGAGTAAGATGCGCGCAGCGTTTTGGGTAGGATGTGCCGCGTTATTATTATCGGCTTGTAGCAGCGAACCTGTTCAGCAGGCAACCGCCGCGCATGTCGCACCGGGCATGAAGGCAGCAATGTCCAGTTCAGGAGAAGCTAATTGCGCCATGATTGGCGGTTCGCTCTCTGTTGCTCGTCAACTGGATGGTTCTGCTATCGGGATGTGTGCGCTACCCAACGGCAAACGCTGTAGTGAGCAATCGCTTGCCGCCGGAAGTTGTGGGAGCTATTAAGCCACCACGTTTCCTACATTAAATCCGCGAGTTTATACGTCAGCGTTTGTTCTGCTGTCGCCAGCGTTAACTGGTCAGCAGTCAGATCGACCTGTGCGCCTTGCTTAAACATTTCGCTGACGATCCCGTCGAGCGCGTTAAGCTGTGGATCGGCGCACATCATACGCGTCATCGCCATATCTTTTACCTTCAACTCACCGTCGGACAGCTTGCCCTGGCCGTGGAATTGATTACACATCTTTCCTGATACCGTCATGTTTTCGCCAAAACTTAACTCAGGTGGGTTGTTGGTGGCGGTGACGGCTTTACCATTCACGCTTTGCAAAACGAAGCGATGATGCTGCAACTGTTCGCGATTGACGGAAACTTTTCCATTGCTCACACAGCCAGCAATCAGCATGCTGAGCGCAATCAACGTGACAACTTTCTTCATTAAATTTCTCTACGTTTGTGACGGGAATACATTCAATATAATAATGATACTGAATGATTTATCATCGGTGATTGTCTGAAAATGCTCCCCTGACGCCAGGGGAGCACAGGAATTAGAAGAGGGCGTTTGGACAGGTCTCGCCTTTGGAGATTTGGGCCAGATTCTGCAGCGTGGTCTCAGAAATGCTGATTAACGCTTCGGCGGTCAGGAATGCCTGATGACCGGTAAACAGCACGTTATGGCAGGCTGAGAGACGACGGAATACATCATCCTGAATGACGTCATTGGATTTATCTTCAAAGAACAGATCGCGTTCGTTCTCGTACACGTCCATACCCAGAGAACCAATTTTCTGGTTTTTCAGAGCATCGATAGCGGCTTGTGAGTCGATCAATGCACCACGACTGGTGTTAATGACCATCACGCCGTTTTTCATCTGTTCAAAGGCTTCGTGATTGAGCAGATGATAATTCTCCGGTGTTAACGGGCAGTGCAGAGAGATGACATCTGACTCGGCAAACAGCGTTTTAAGATCGACATATTCAACGCCTAGCTCCAGCGCAGCAGCGCTCGGGTAAGGATCGAACGCCAGCAGACGCATACCAAAACCTTTCAGGATCCGCAGCGCAGCAATACCGATTTTACCGGTACCGATCACCCCAGCGGTTTTGCCATACATAGTAAAACCGGTCAGCCCCTCAAGAGAGAAATTGGCATCACGGGTACGCTGGTAGGCGCGGTGAATTCGGCGATTCAGCGTCATCATCATGCCAATCGCATGCTCAGCGACGGCCTCTGGTGAATAAGCTGGAACACGCACCACCTGCAGACCCAGCTCTTTTGCTGCGTCGAGATCGACGTTATTGAACCCGGCACAACGCAGCGCAATGTATTTCACGCCATGCTTTTTCAGTTCTTCCAGAACGGGGCGGCTGCCATCGTCGTTGACGAAAATGCACACAGCTTCACAGCCATGGGCGGTTTTCGCTGTTTTTTCCGTCAACAGAAAGTCAAAGAATTCAAGTTCAAAACCAAAAGCCTCGTTAACCTGCTGCAGATACTTCTTGTCGTACTGTTTTGTACTATAGATGGCGAGTTTCATAAGACTTTCTCCAGTGATTTTGACGTCACATTAATCCAATTCAAATTATTTTACAAAATCTAAAAAGTTATTGATAGTCATAGGCGTAATGAATAATGTCAGCGCATCTGTTGTTAGTGTGGGCAGGTTACACAATTTCAACAACTGGATATTTTTCTATCCAACTCAACACCTGAATATCGCGGCAGGTAAAAAGCCAGCCGAATCACATCCGGACAGCTACGCTTATACAGGTAGCAATTATCGGGAGGGGTTATGCTGACTCACTCTGAAGCAAAACGATGGGCCACCCTAATGCTCAAGGCGGCATTATGCGATGGTATGAAACCTGATGAGATTTCCCGGCAGGTACATCTGGTCTGCGATCATCATGGTAGGGAGTGCCTCGAAGAACTCATTGAGGAAATTCTGATAGAAGCAGGTCGTATCGGACCTAAACATAGCGATGGACAACTTAGGCCTCATTGAGTCTGAATCTTAATATCCCAGACGGCACGTGTAACAGCGTGCCTAGAAATCGGTTATCTATCCTTAATGTGGGCATATCCAGTTAAACATGCCACAATACAGGCCTAAACCGGCTTAAATTTTTGCTAAATCAGGATATTAACTACCCATGAAGGGTAAATATAAAGCCGTTCTGGCACTCCTCTTATTATTGATTCTCGTGCCGCTGACGCTAGTGATGACGCTTGGCCTGTGGGTGCCTACGTTGGTGGGTATCTGGTTACCCGTTGGAACACGCATCGCGCTGGATGAGAGCCCGCGGCTGACACGGCATGGGTTGCATATACCTGAACTCCGCTATCTGGTTGAAGATTGCCCGCTAGCACGCATCACTCAGGCGGATCTGTCTCACCCCAGCCGCTGGTCGCTGAATGTCGGGACCATTGAGTTGGATTCAGCTTGCCTGGCCAAATTGCCGCAGGCAGAGCCATCGCCGGCAGCGCCTAAAACGCTGGCTGAATGGCAGTCAATGCTGCCCAATACCTGGATTAACATCGACAAACTTATTCTTTCTCCATGGCAGGAATGGCAGGGAAAACTGTCACTCTCGCTCACTCCCACCACTCAACAGCTGCGTTACCAGGGTGAAAAAGTTAAATTCCAGGGGCGTTTGCACGGGCAAAACCTCACGGTAACTGAGCTGGATGTTGCGGCATTTGAAGGCCAGCCGCCGGTAAAACTGGTCGGTGAATTTACTATGCCACTGGTTCCCGATGGGCTACCGGTAAGCGGTCATGCGGTTGCGACGTTAAGTCTGCCGCAAGAGCCTACGCTTGTGGACGCCGAACTGGAGTGGCAAGAAAACAGCGGACAACTGATTGTCATGGCGCGTGATAATGCCGATCCGCTGCTTGACCTTCCGTGGGAAATAACACGCCAGCAACTGACCATCAGCGACGGACGCTGGAACTGGCCTTATCAGGGATTCCCGTTAAGTGGCCGGCTGGGCATGAAAGTTGAAAACTGGCAGGCCGGACTGGAAAACGCGGTGGTGAGCGGGCGTCTGAACGTTCTGACGCATGGCGATGCCGGTAAAGGAAACGCCGTATTAACGCTGGGGCCAGGTAAGCTTGGCATGGATAGTAGCGATATGCCGCTACAGTTGACCGGTGAAGCGAAACAGGGCGATCTGATCTTCTACGCGAAATTACCCGCCAGACTCACTGGAAGTCTGAACGATCCGCAATTGGCTTTCGAGCCAGGGGCGCTGCTGCGCTCACGTGGACGGTTGATTGATTCGCTGGATATTGACGAGATTCGCTGGCCGCTGGCAGGCGTAAAAGTCACGCAACGTGGTGTGGATGGGCGTCTGCAGGCTATTTTACGTGCGCATGAAAACCAGATGGGGGGCTTTGAACTGCATCTGGATGGCCTGGCAAATGATTTTCTTCCTGATGCCGGTCGTTGGCAGTGGCGATATTGGGGGGAAGGCAGCTTTACGCCGATGCATGCCCGTTGGGACGTAGCGGGTAAGGGAGAATGGCATGACAACACCCTGAAGCTATTTGATCTTTCTACCGGATTTGATCATCTGCAATACGGCACGATGAAGGTGGAAAATCCGCGTCTGGTGATTGACGAACCGATAGTTTGGGTGCGGGATGCAACCAAACCGACATTTAGCGGCGCGCTGTCGCTGGACGCAGGGAACACCACCTTCACCGGGGGAAGCGTGTTACCACCATCGACGCTGAAGTTCAGCGTGGAAGGTAGCGATCCGACAATTTTCCAGTTCAAAGGCCAGCTTCACGCGGGGGCGATTGGGCCCGTACAGCTGAATGGTCGTTGGGACGGTATCCGTCTGCGCGGACAGGCATGGTGGCCAAAACAATCGCTCACCGTATTCCAACCTCTGGTTCCACCTGACTGGAAAATGAAGCTACGTGAAGGTGATCTGTATGCGCAGGTCGCATTTTCGGCAGCCCCGGAGCAGGGCTTTGAAGCAGGCGGTCATGGGGTGTTAAAAGGCGGTAGCGCCTGGATGGCCGATAACCAAATCAACGGTGTCGATTTTGTATTGCCTTTCCGGTTTAGTGAAGGCGCATGGCAACTGGGTACGCGTGGACCTATTTCACTGCGTATTGCGGAAGTGGTGAATCAGGTGACGGTGAAGAATATCACCGCCGATCTGCAGGGGGCGTACCCCTGGAGTGAAAACAACCCGTTACTGTTGAGCGATGTCAGTGCCGACCTGCTGGGTGGCAAAATCATCATGCAGCAACTGCGGATGCCGCAGCACGACCCGGCCTTATTGCGGGTGCAGAATATCTCTTCCAGCGAGCTTATCAGTGCGGTTAACCCCAAACAGTTCGCCATGTCTGGCCCGGTCAGTGGTGCGTTGCCATTATGGCTGGATAACGAAAAATGGATCATTAAAGACGGCTGGTTGACTAATCCAGGGCCGATGACGTTGCGTATTGATAAGGACACAGCGGATGCGGTCGTCAAAGATAACATGGCGGCGGGGGCGGCCATTAACTGGCTGCGTTATATGGAAATAAGCCATTCGTGGACGAAAATAAATCTGGATAACCTCGGTGTCTTAACCATGCAGTCAACCGTGACTGGCAATAGTCGGGTAGATGGCAAAGTAGGTACGGTTAATTTGAATTATACCCACGAGGAAAACGTCTTTACGCTATGGCGCAGTTTGCGTTTTGGCGACAATTTACAGGCATGGCTTGAACAAAATGCAGCGCTGCCGGAAACCCATTGCCCGAAAGGCAAGGAATGTGAGGAACAACAATGAAAACGATAGCTGCCATGCTGGGTCTGCTGACTTCATCTCTGCTGGTAGGGTGTACTCCCAGAATCGAAGTGGCTGCGCCAAAAGAGCCCATCACCATTAATATGAACGTCAAAATCGAGCATGAGATCCATATCAAAGTTGATAAAGACGTCGAAAGTTTATTGAAATCGCGCAGCGATTTGTTCTGAGGTCATGATGAGAAAACAGTTTGCAGTGGCGCTGGTCGTCCTAAGTTTACTCAGCAGCAATACGTGGGCATTGACCCTGAATGAAGCCAGAACTCAGGGGCGAGTAGGGGAAACGCTCAATGGCTATCTGGTCGCATTGCAAACCGATGCCGAAACGCAGGCGCTGGTGAGTGAGATTAATAAAGCGCGCAACGCCAGCTATCAGCAACTGGCAGAGAGCAATAATATTCCGCCAGATGAAGTGGCAAAAATGGCCGGGCAAAAGCTGGTTGCTCGCGCTAAACCGGGAGAGTATGTGCAGGGTATAAATGGTAAGTGGTTGAGAAAACAATAGAGTATTTTTATATGCTCGATTTATTTAGTTACTCCCATAAAAAGTAATAGGCGGCAACGATTAATTAATCCACTATATTTAAATCAACAAATTATCAAGGAGTGATGATGACGCTTTATCAGATAAAGCCCGCCTTTCAGGCGCTTTTGCGGCCTCTCATGTTCTGGCTACATAAAAAAGGCGTCACAGCGAATCACGTTACTCTTGCCGCGATGGCGCTTTCTTTTGTGACCGGTGCAGTGCTGGTTATTTTCCCCCAACCTGAATTTTTTCTTCTCCTGCCCATCGTGTTGTTTATACGGATGGCGCTCAATGCACTGGACGGCATGTTGGCGCGGGAATGCAACCAACAATCGCGACTTGGGGCCATTCTTAATGAAAGCGGAGACATTCTTTCCGACATTGCGCTTTACTTGCCGTTTATGCTGCTCCCCGACAGTAACGTATTACTGGTTTTGGTGATGCTGTTCTGTGCGGTGATGACGGAGTTTTGCGGCGTCCTGGCACAAACGATTAATGGCGTCCGCAGCTATGCCGGACCGCTGGGTAAAAGCGACAGAGCGTTGGTATTTGGCGCGTGGGGTCTGGCGCTGGCGCTGTGGCCGCAGGTTGCGCAGTGGAACAATGTGCTCTGGGGTATTGCTACGCTCTTACTGTTATGGACGGTGATTAATCGCTGTAAAAGTGCATTGCGTGAAGAGGCCGTGAAATGATGCTGTTAGAGAGGTCACTCGCGGTCATTTTTGCGCTGCTGTTGGTTGCAACGGTGGTGAATGGATTACTGGTGTGGCGACGACCGGGCAAAGACTGGCGGGAACTGACATTACGCATTCGCACCTGGTGGGTAATCATCTTATTGTTTTCTCTGGCTATTTTAAGTCCGCGCTGGCTGGCGTTAACCTTTTTTGCGCTGGTGAGTTTCATGGCGCTAAAGGAGTTTTTGACGCTGGCTCCGTCGCGTCAAACCGACCGCATGCCGCTGCTGTGGATGTTCGTTGCTATTCCGATTAACTACTGGTTGATTGGCATCAACTGGTACGGCATGTTTGTCGTTTTTATCCCGGTCTATGCATTCTTATTCTTACCTGTTCGTATGGTGATTGCGGGTGATACGCAGGGCTTCTTACGTTTTGCCTCGCAGCATCACTGGAGCCTGATGACCACCGTATTTGCGTTCAGCCATGTCGCGTTTTTGCTGGTACTGCCTGATGATGGCAAACAAACCGGCGCATTGCTGGTGCTCTTCCTGGTAGGTTTAACGGAGTTCAACGATATTGCGCAGTACCTGTGGGGAAAATCGATTGGGCGTATGAAGGTTATGCCTAAGGTCAGCCCTAACAAGACGCTGGCGGGATTGATCGGCGGCGTGGCAACGACTACGCTGATGGCGGCACTGCTTGGGCCTGTGATGACGCCATTAAACTTACCGTTGTCGCTGCTGGCGGGTTTTATTATCGGTCTCAGCGGTTTTTGTGGCGATGTGGTGATGTCGGCAATAAAACGTGATATCGGCGTGAAGGACAGCGGAACACTGTTGCCAGGCCACGGCGGTATTCTTGATCGACTGGATTCTCTGATCTTCACCGCCCCCGTTTTTTTCCACTTCATCCGCTACTTTTGCTACTAACTTATGATGAGCTCAATTTTGCGAACGCTGTTTACGCTTTGCATTGTCTGGCCAGTGATATGGCTGTGGCTTGGGCTGCGTATCAGGCATCGGGATCGTCTGCCCATTCGCGGCCCGGCGATTATTGTCGCCAATCACAACAGCCATATGGACGTGTTTGCACTCCTTTCGCTCTTTCCGCTGCGCCGCCAGGCGTCCATTCATCCGGTGGCTGCTGCTGATTATTTCCTGCGTAATAAGGCGATGGCCTGGTTTGCGCTGAATATTCTCAACATTATTCCCATTTCGCGTAAGGGCGGAGAAACCAATCCGCTGGGGCAGTGTGAACAGGCATTACGCGACGGCAAGATCCTGATCCTCTTCCCGGAAGGGACGCGCGGTGAGCCGGGAAAACTGTCACCGCTGAAATCCGGGTTATGGCATCTGAGCCAGCGAGTGCCGGATGTGCCGATTATTCCCGTCTGGCTACGTGGGACGGAACACGTAATGGCTAAAGGGAATCGTATACCGCTGCCGTTGTTTATTGACGTCAATATTGGCAGAGCATTGCGTTTTCATGATGATAAACACCGCTTCATGGACGAACTCAGGCAGCAGCTGTTGCTGCTACAGCAACAAACCACAGGAATGCAGCCACATGAATAATATACGCGTGCCAGACGAGCGACATTTTTTGACCAGCGATAACACCGTGCTGTTTTATCGTCACTGGCCTGCGCCTGCGCCAGGCATGACACCCAAAGTGATTGTTCTGTTCCATCGTGGACACGAACATTCCGGGCGGCTGCAGCATATTGTGGACGAACTGGCGATGCCGGACACCGTATTTTATGCCTGGGATGCACGTGGCCACGGGTACTCGCCGGGTCAGCGTGGTTATAGCCCCTCGCTGGCGCGCTCGGTGCAGGATGTTGAAGAATTCGTACGTTTCGCCGCAGCAGACAGCCAGGCCGCAATGGAAGATGTGGTCGTCGTAGCCCAAAGTGTAGGTGCGGTACTGGCTGCAACCTGGGCACATGACTATGCGCCTGATATTCGTGGACTGGTGCTGGCGTCACCGGCTTTCAAAGTGAAATTGTATGTGCCGTTTGCCCGCCAGGGGCTAACGTTACTGCACCGGCTGCGTGGCCTGTTTTTCGTTAATTCTTATGTTAAAGGCAAATACCTGACGCACGATGTTGATCGCGTGGCCAGCTTTAACCTTGATACTCAGATCACCCGGGCCATTGCGGTGAACATCCTGTTGGATCTCTACAAAACGGCAGAGCGAATTGTCAGCGATGCCGCTGCTATTACGTTACCTGTGCAGTTGCTGGTGTCCGGGGAGGATTTTGTTGTGCATCGCCAGCCGCAGATTGATTTTTATCAGCGCCTGAGGAATCCCCTGAAAGAATTGCATGTGCTGCCGGGTTTTTACCACGACACGCTGGGCGAAAAGGATCGGCACATGGCATTCGATAAAATGCGCGATTTTATTACGACGCTCTATGCTTCGCCGGTGCAGCGCTTTGATTACGGTAACGAAGACCGCTGGAGCCCTGGAGCGGATACCTGGCGGATGCTCAATGGCGGACCTGCGCCGTATTCTCTTGAAGATCTTGCGTACCGCGGTTTGCGCTATGGCATGAAGCTTCTGGGGACGCAATCTACGGGCGTACGTCTGGGGTTTGACACCGGTTTTGATTCCGGCAGTACGCTGGATTATGTCTATCGCAACAAGCCTCAGGGTAGCAGTGCGCTGGGGCGTTTGATTGACAAGAACTACCTGAACAATGTCGGCTGGCAGGGGATCCGCCAGCGTAAGGTTCATTTGCAGATGCTGATTAGCCAGGCAGTCGCTCAGTTGGCGGAGCAGGGCACGCCGGTGCATGTGGTGGATATTGCTGCCGGACATGGACGCTATGTACTCGATGCGCTGGAAGGCGAACCGGCGGTAAGTTCAATTTTATTGCGCGATTACAGTGAGCTGAACGTGAATAAAGGTCGCGAAATGATCGCCAGCAGAGGCATGACTGACATTGCGCACTTTGAACAAGGGGATGCCTTCAACCGCGAACAATTGGCAGCGCTGGAACCTTGTCCCACATTAGGGATTGTCTCCGGTTTGTACGAACTCTTTCCTGACAACACGCTGGTCAAAAACTCTTTGTCCGGGTTGGCAGAGGCGATAGCGCCGGGGGGCGTGTTGATCTATACCGGGCAACCCTGGCATCCACAGCTAAAAACGATCGCCTGGTCGCTGACCAGCCATAAAGATGGTAAAGCGTGGGTGATGCGCGTGCGTACGCAGGGAGAAATGGATGCGCTGGTTCGTGACGCGGGCTTTGAGAAGTGTACACAGCTGATTGATGAATGGGGTATCTTCACCGTTTCTATGGCGGTGCGTCGTGCCTCCTGAGCAGCGTAAAGTCATGGCGCAGGCAGCAGGTTGGTTACTGCTGCTGGCACCGTTTTTTTTCCTTACGTATGGCAAGGTAAATCAGTTTACCGCCTGGCAAGATGCGCAATATCAGAACGTAGGAAGTATCGTTTTTGACTGGGAGTCGGCCATTCCTTTTATTCCGTGGACCATTCTTCCTTATTGGAGCCTGGATCTGTTTTACGGATTATCTCTGTTTGTTTGCACCACGCGTTTCGAACAGCGTCGACTGGTGCTCCGGCTGGTACTGGCATCGGTGATTGCCTGCGGTGGTTTTTTACTGTTTCCGTTGCAGTTTAGTTTTACGCGTCCCGAGGTGACGGGGGCGGCGGGTTGGCTGTTTGCGCAACTGGAGCAGTTCGATCTGCCTTATAACCAGTCGCCATCACTGCATATTATTCTCTGCTGGCTGCTGTGGCGGCATTTCAGTCGCTATCTGTCAGGCGGTTGGCGCAGGCTCTTTGATAGCTGGTTTTTGCTGATTGCTATCTCTGTTCTTACCACCTGGCAACACCATTTTATCGATATTATTACCGGACTGGCAGCAGGAATGCTGATTGACTGGATGGTTCCGGAACAACGCCGCTGGCGCTGGTGTAAACCGGATGCAGCGCGCATGAGGTTGATGCAGCGATACCTGACAGGGGCGGCAGTATGCTTCATTTCTGCAGTGTTGCTGACGCCATGGTTGTTATGGCCTGCGCTGGCGTTGTTGATCGCCGGGTGCGGCTATGCTGGATTCGGTGCAGCAACGACGGCGAAAGATTCGCATGGCCGACTCCCTCCCGCTGTTTACTGGCTGTCATTGCCGTGGCGAGCAGGAATGTGGCTGTCGATGCGTTGGTTTACCCGCCGTTTGCCTGCGGTAAGTTCGGTGGCACCTGGCGTGTATCTCGGTAGTTTTCCGCGCCAGGAGCCAGCACAACATGCGGTACTTGACGTGACCTTTGAGTTTCCTCGTGGACGGGCGACGGCCTTGCGAACGTATCACTGCGTACCAATGCTGGATTTAGTGATCCCGAATGAAACTGAACTTCAGCAGGCGGTGAGCAGTCTGGAGACCCTGCGTGAGACACAGGGCACGGTGTTGGTGCACTGTGCTTTAGGACTATCGCGTAGTGCGATGGTGATTGCGGCGTGGCTGTTGCGCCATGGCCATGCAACCACGGTAGAGCAGGCCGTGGCACAGATCCGTGCGTGCCGCCCACAGGTGGTGCTGACTGATAAACATCTGGAGATGCTGCAACAATGGCAACGGAAAGTGACAACGTAACAGATGGTGAGGCGCTTCGGCATGACTTGTTGCGAAACACGCTGGCAAGCTGGCGCTTCATCCTGCTTTTTTCCCTCCCGCCGATGGTGTGGGTGCTCTTTGTCGCACCGCCAGGCGTCCTGCGTGCCATTATCGCGCTGCTGTGCGCCATTGTCTGGTTTGGCTGCTGGCGATTATGGCTCGATGAGCGCTATTTTTCGCTAATCACTGCACATAACAATGTGCAGGCAGGCGATGCGCTGTGCTTTATCTGGCGTCGTGAGCGACTGAAAACGCTAACGTTGGCCGAGCGCCAGTCCGGCGCATTGCAACAGTGTCGGCATACGCTCTGCCTGGCAGCTATTCTGTGGGCTGTCTGGCTGGTACTGCTTGTGTAGCATTCATCTGGATTATTCATCGACATCGCAATAGTTGCCACACGGCATAAAATGGATGCTGGTATAGTCCAACACCGGTCGCGTCGTAGGGTGAAATCATGTGGCTTCTCAAGTGGTATGTCTGGAATCGTTGGGTATTCAAGCTGTTAAGCCGGGATGTCGCGGAACCGGAACAGTTTTTGCTTCATTGTTGGGAAGAGAATCTGGCGAAATGCAGGGATTATGCAACCATCTGGCGTGATATTAATCGCATTCACGGCAAACAGATACAGATGCAGGGAAAGAAGTAAGTGTCGGAGAAACCCTCCCACCGGATGGTGAGAGGGGGGAATTATCAGGCAGCTACCACGCTGTCGATAGCGGCTTTCGCGTCGGACTGTGCTTTAGACGCCACTTCCGGACCGTAAGCAATACCTTCAGCAAAGACAACATTCACGTCGGTGATGCCGATAAAGCCCAGGAATACGTTCAGGTACGGCGTGATCAGGTCGGTTGGTGTGTCTTTATGAATACCACCACGGCTGGTCAGCACCACCGCGCGTTTACCTGTCACCAGACCTTCCGGGCCTTTCTCGGTATAACGGAAAGTCACACCTGCACGGGCAATCAGGTCAAAGTAGTTTTTCAGCTGCGTTGGGATGTTGAAGTTGTACATCGGCGCGGCGATAACAATCACATCATGCGCTTTCAGCTCAGCAATCAGCTCATCGGACAGCGCCAGCGCTTCTTGCTGACGCGGCGTCAGCGGTGTATCGCTCGGGCGCATCGCACCCACCAGTTCGCCATCCAGTACCGGTACAGGATTTGCAGCCAGGTCACGGACAGTGATTTCATCAGCAGAGTGCTTTTCACGCCACTGTTCAACAAAATAATCAGACAACTGACCTGACTGAGAGTACCCTGCCAGAATACTGGATTTAAGAACTAATACCTTGCTCATGGGTGTTTCCTTTTATGTGTTTGAAGGGGTGGTGCCCCGTTGCTTGTTGACACTTTATTCACAATCCTGTCGCAGTGATAGCGCAATATATCGAATCCTATGTTCGAAATTATTGAACAACACATGAAAAGCGCCGATGTGGTACTCTATACCCATCATCTAAAAGAGATTTAACCCGGCAGAGCACTGCCTTTTAACGCTATGACAGAACAACAAAAATTAACCTTCAACATGTTGCAGCAACAGCTGGACTCACTGATGCTGCGTGACAGACAGCGTTTTGCCCGCCGCCTGCACGGTGTGAAGAAGGTTAAAAATCCTGATGCACAACAGGCCATTTACCAGGAGATGGCGAAAGAGATTGAGCTGGCAGCCGGTAAAGTTGTGCTGCGTGAAGCTGCGCGTCCGGAAATCCGCTACCCGGAAAACCTGCCCGTCAGCCAGAAAAAACAGGATATTCTGGAGGCAATCCGCGACCATCAGGTGGTGATTGTCGCCGGTGAGACCGGTTCGGGGAAAACCACCCAGTTACCCAAAATATGTATGGAACTGGGGCGCGGGGTAAAAGGGCTGATCGGCCATACCCAGCCGCGTCGTCTGGCGGCGCGCACCGTGGCGAACCGTATTGCGGAAGAGCTGCAGACCGAGCCGGGCGGCTGTATCGGTTATAAGGTTCGTTTCAGCGATCATGTCAGTGATAACACCATGGTCAAGCTGATGACGGACGGTATCCTGCTGGCAGAAATCCAACAGGATCGGCTGCTAATGCAGTACGACACCATCATCATCGATGAAGCGCATGAACGCAGTCTGAATATCGATTTTCTGCTCGGCTATCTGAAAGAACTTCTACCGCGTCGCCCGGATCTAAAAATTATCATCACTTCGGCGACCATCGATCCTGAACGTTTTTCAAAGCATTTCAATAACGCGCCGATTATCGAAGTCTCCGGCCGAACGTATCCGGTGGAAGTGCGCTATCGTCCAATTGTTGAAGATGCAGATGACACTGAGCGTGACCAGCTGCAGGCAATTTTTGATGCCGTAGATGAACTGGGGCGTGAAGGGCCTGGCGACATTCTGATCTTCATGAGCGGCGAACGTGAAATTCGCGATACCGCCGATGCGCTGAATAAGCTGGATTTGCGCCATACCGAAGTGCTACCGCTGTATGCGCGTCTTTCAAACAGCGAACAGAACCGCGTGTTTCAGTCGCACAGCGGTCGCCGTATCGTGCTGGCGACCAACGTGGCGGAAACGTCGCTGACCGTTCCGGGAATCAAATACGTAATTGACCCGGGCACCGCGCGTATCAGCCGTTACAGTTACCGCACCAAAGTTCAGCGCTTGCCGATTGAACCGGTGTCGCAGGCCTCTGCTAACCAGCGTAAAGGTCGCTGCGGTCGTGTTTCGGAAGGGATCTGTATTCGTCTGTATTCCGAAGACGATTTCCTGTCGCGCCCGGAGTTTACCGACCCGGAGATCCTGCGTACCAACCTGGCATCCGTTATTTTGCAGATGACCGCGTTGGGGCTGGGCGATATAGCGGCGTTCCCGTTTGTTGAAGCGCCGGATAAGCGCAATATTCAGGACGGTGTGCGCCTGCTCGAAGAGTTGGGGGCGATAACCACCGACGAACAGGCAACCGCATACAAGTTAACGCCGTTGGGCCGTCAGCTGTCGCAACTTCCGGTGGACCCACGGCTGGCGCGAATGGTGCTGGAAGCACAAAAACATGGTTGTGTGCGCGAAGCGATGATCATCACCTCGGCACTGTCCATTCAGGATCCGCGCGAGCGTCCAATGGACAAGCAGCAGGCATCCGATGAGAAGCATCGCCGTTTCCACGACAAAGAGTCTGATTTTCTTGCATTTGTTAACCTGTGGAACTATCTCGGCGAGCAGCAAAAAGCACTGTCGTCAAACCAGTTCCGTCGCCAGTGCAAACTTGATTTTCTGAACTACCTGCGCGTGCGCGAGTGGCAGGATATCTACACGCAACTGCGCCAGGTGGTGAAAGAGCTGGGTATTCCGGTCAACAGCGAACCTGCTGAATATCGGGAGATCCACGTCGCGTTGCTGACAGGTTTACTGTCGCACATCGGGATGAAAGATACCGATAAGCAGGAGTTTACCGGGGCGCGTAACGCTCGCTTCTCGATCTTCCCGGGTTCAGGTTTATTCAAAAAACCGCCGAAGTGGACGATGGTCGCGGAGCTGGTGGAAACCAGCCGCCTGTGGGGACGCATTGCCGCGCGTATCGATCCCGAATGGGTGGAGCCGGTAGCCCAGCATCTGATCAAACGTTCATACAGTGAACCGCACTGGGAACGCGCGCAGGGTGCTGTGATGGCGACAGAAAAAGTCACTGTCTACGGCTTACCGATTGTTGCGGCCCGTAAGGTAAATTACAGCCAGATCGATCCCGCGTTGTCGCGTGAACTGTTCATTCGTCATGCGCTGGTGGAAGGCGACTGGCAAACGCGCCATGCGTTTTTCCGTGACAATCTGAAGTTACGGGCTGAAGTGGAAGAGTTAGAGCACAAATCACGCCGTCGCGACATTCTGGTCGATGATGAGACGCTGTTTGAGTTTTACGACCAACGCATCAGCCATGACGTGGTTTCTGCTCGTCACTTTGATAGCTGGTGGAAAAAGGTCAGCCGTGAAACGCCGGATCTGCTCAACTTTGAAAAGAGCATGCTTATCAAAGAGGGTGCGGAGAAAATCAGTAAGCTGGATTATCCGAACTTCTGGCATCAGGGTAACCTTAAGCTGCGCCTGAGCTACCAGTTCGAACCTGGAGCCGATGCGGACGGTGTGACCGTACATATTCCACTCCCGCTGCTTAATCAGATCGAAGAGAGCGGTTTTGAATGGCAAATCCCGGGGCTGCGCCGCGAACTGGTGATTGCCCTGATTAAGTCGTTACCAAAACCGGTACGACGCAACTTTGTGCCCGCGCCGAACTATGCGGAAGCGTTTTTAGGCCGCGTCACACCGCTGGAACTGCCGCTGCTGGACTCGCTGGAGCGTGAACTGCGCCGCATGACCGGCGTTACCGTTGACCGTGAAGACTGGCACTGGGATCAGGTGCCCGATCACCTAAAAATCACCTTCCGGGTGGTGGATGATAAAAATAAGAAGCTACAGGAAGGACGTTCGCTGCAAGATTTGAAGGATGCGCTGAAGGGTAAAGTTCAGGAAACATTGTCTGCGGTGGCCGATGACGGCATCGAACAGAGTGGGTTGCACATCTGGAGCTTCGGTCAGCTTCCGGAAAGTTACGAACAAAAACGCGGTAACTATAAGGTGAAAGCGTGGCCGGCGCTGGTCGATGAGCGTGACAGCGTTGCCATCAAACTGTTTGATAATCCACTGGAGCAACAGCAGGCGATGTGGTGCGGTTTACGCCGCCTGTTGCTGCTGAATATTCCTTCGCCAATCAAATATTTGCATGAGAAGCTGCCCAATAAAGCCAAGCTGGGGCTGTACTTTAACCCATACGGTAAAGTTCTGGATTTGATTGACGACTGTATCTCCTGCGGTGTGGATCAGTTAATTGACGCCAACGGTGGCCCGGTGTGGACTGAAGAAGGCTTTACCGCGCTGCATGAGAAAGTGCGGGCTGAACTGAACGATACGGTGGTGGAGATTGCGAAGCAGGTCGAACAGATCCTGACCGCAGTGTTTAATATCAATAAACGTCTGAAAGGGCGCGTGGATATGACCATGGCGCTGGGTCTCGCGGATATCAAATCGCAAATGGGCGGACTGGTGTATCGCGGGTTTGTTACCGGCAATGGTTTCAAACGCTTGGGCGATACGTTGCGTTATTTACAGGCTATTGAAAAACGTCTGGAAAAACTGGCTATCGATCCGCACCGTGACCGTGCACAGATGCTGAAAGTGGACAGTGTGCAGCAGGCCTGGCAGCAGTGGTTCAATAAACTGCCTCCCGCGCGCCGTCAAGATGCCGATGTCAAAGAGATCCGCTGGATGATAGAAGAGCTGCGCGTCAGCTATTTTGCCCAGCAGCTTGGTACGCCGTATCCGATCTCCGATAAACGTATTCTGCAGGCGATGGAGCAGATTTCGGGATAAATCGGTGCAGGACCGTAGGCCGGATGAGGTGTAGCCGCCATCCGGCATCTGTACCCGGTAAAGATAAACACCAGGAGTCATCAATATGAGTCAGTTTCTGACACTTTCCGCAACCACCCTTGCGGCTATCAATACCGTAGGGCGATGGCTAGCGCAGAATGATTTTACGGGGAATATCACCGTTCAGTCAGATTGCGTGATTCTGGCAGGGAACGCGGTTATTCCGACCATCGACGCCGCCTGTCGGATCGCGAAAGATCAACAGGTTCCCTTGCTGATTAGCGGTGGCATCGGTCATTCCACGCGCTTTCTGTATGATGCGATTGCCCAGCATCCGCGTTATAACATCATTCGTACTACCGGACGCGCGGAAGCGGCGATCCTTGCCGATATTGCTCACCAGTTCTGGCAAATTCCGGGTGAGAAAATTTGGGTGGAAGATCAGTCGACAAACTGCGGTGAGAATGCCCGGTTTAGCTGTGCATTACTGAATCAGGCGGCAGAAAGTATTCATACCGTCATAGTGGTGCAGGATCCCACGATGCAACGCCGCACAATGGCTACGTTTCAGCGTGTCACCCGCGATGAACCGCATGCGCCGCGCTGGTTGAGTTTCCCTGGTTTCATTCCTGAACTGGCCCAACAGCACAACGGCGTGGATTTTGTGCCCGCCGCAGAAGGTCTGTGGTTGGTAGAACGCTATCTTTCTCTCATTACTGGTGAACTTCCGCGCCTGCGTGATGATGCAACCGGCTACGGGCCCTGTGGACACGATTTTATCGTACATGTCGATATCCCCCAGGACGTCGAGCAAGCCTGGCAGCAGCTAAAAAATGATACCGCGCTGACCGACTTACTGGAGAGCCGTTCTCTGTAATTCTTGCTGCCCGTTTGTCGGCGTTTTACGGCAAACGGGCAGAAATCCCACCTGGTTTTTCTCTTCATTCTTACTTTTCCAGACGCTTTTATGAAGCAGTTCACAGAACCGCCACTCCAGCGATAATGCGTCATGCATGATTGATATTAATTAACAATAGTTTTACTTGTTAAAAACAAATCAATCACAGGAGAGCCGCATGTCAGTACCCGTACAACATCCTATGTATATCGATGGGCAGTTTGTGACCTGGCACGATGACGCCTGGATTGATGTCGTCAATCCGGCCACGGAAGAGATTATCTCGCGTATTCCCGATGGGCGTGCCGAAGACGCGCGTAAAGCGATCGATGCCGCGGATCGCGCTCAGCCGCAATGGGAAGCGTTTCCTGCCATTGAACGGGCAAACTGGTTACGCAAAATTTCTGCAGGTATCCGCCAGCGAGCCGATGAAATCAGCGCGTTGATTGTGGCGGAAGGTGGAAAAATTCAACAACTGGCTGACGTTGAAGTCGCGTTTACCGCCGACTATATCGATTACATGGCGGAGTGGGCGCGTCGCTATGAAGGCGAGATCCTGCAAAGCGATCGTCCGGGTGAGAATATCCTGCTGTTTAAGCGTGCACTGGGCGTGACGACGGGCATTCTGCCGTGGAACTTCCCGTTTTTCCTGATTGCCCGCAAACTGGCTCCCGCCTTGCTGACGGGAAATACCATTGTCGTTAAGCCGAGTGAATTCACACCGAATAACGCCATCGCCTTTGCCAAAATTGTTGATGACATTGGTTTACCGCGCGGGGTCTTTAACCTGGTGCTGGGACGCGGTGAAACGGTCGGTCAGGAGCTGGCCGGAAACCCGAAGGTCGCCATGGTGAGCATGACCGGTAGCGTCGGTGCAGGTGAGAAAATTATGGCCGCAGCGGCCAAAAACATCACCAAAGTTTGTCTGGAGTTGGGTGGCAAGGCCCCGGCTATCGTGATGGACGATGCTGACCTTGAGCTGGCGGTGAAGGCTATTGTTGACTCGCGGGTGATCAATACCGGACAGGTATGCAACTGTGCCGAGCGCGTATACGTTCAGAAAGGTATCTATGACCAGTTCGTTAATCGTCTGGGTGAGGCGATGAAAGCCGTGCAGTTTGGCAATCCGGCCGAACGCAATGACATTGCGATGGGGCCGCTGATTAATGCCGCTGCGCTGGCGCGTGTAGAGCAAAAAGTCGAGCGAGCGGTTCAGGAAGGCGCCCGTGTGGTGCTGGGTGGTAAAGCCGTTGCCGGTAAAGGTTATTACTATCCGCCGACGTTACTGTTAGACGTGCGCCAGGATATGGCGATTATGCACGAGGAGACGTTTGGTCCGGTGCTGCCGGTGGTGGCATTTGATACGCTGGAACAGGCGCTGACGATGGCCAATGACAGCGACTACGGACTGACCTCATCGATCTATACGCAGAATCTGAATACGGCAATGAAGGCGATTAAGGGGCTGAAGTTTGGCGAAACCTATATTAATCGCGAAAACTTCGAGGCGATGCAGGGCTTCCACGCTGGCTGGCGCAAGTCCGGGATTGGCGGGGCAGATGGTAAATACGGTCTGAATGAATACCTGCAAACACAGGTAGTGTATTTGCAGTCTTAAGTTTTTCGCCGGGTGAGCCTGTACGCCACCCGGCGCAATTCTCACACTTTGGTGGCGATCCAGTTCATCATCATTTCCGGCCAGATGGCCAGCGGTAACCCTTGCGCATCGCGAATACCAAATCCGTGCTTACCGCGTTCAAACAGATGCATTTCGACCGGAACGCCCAGCCCACGTAGCGCATTAAAGAAAACCAGGCTGTTTTCTACTTTCACCGCCGGATCGTCGATGGCGTGTAGCAGGAATGTCGACGGTGTCGTGTTATCCACTCGCTCTTCCAGAGAATAGTGGCGCAGATCTTCCTTTTCTGGCGTAGCGCCAACCAGCTCAAGACGAGAGCCCGGGTGACCGATGTCTTCGCGCAGAGTAATCACCGGGTAGACCAACGCCATGAACGCAGGACGCGCAGGTTGCTCGTCTATGCTATCAATCGGTGTATAAACCGGTTCGGCAAACCGGGTTCCCAGGCTGGCGGCCACGTGACCACCGGAAGAAAAGCCCAACACACCGATACGATCAGGGTTAATTTTCCATTCATGGGCGTTGGCGCGAATGTAGCGCATGGCGCGCTGGGCATCGGCCAGCGGCGCGTTTGCACCTTCCTCATGGCCATCACCCGGCATGCGGTAGGTCATCACAAACAGGGTATAACCGCGGGCGTTAAAGAATGGTGCCAGTACGCTGCCTTCTTTATCCATCACCACGCGACGGTAAGAACCTCCCGGTGTAACAAGGATCCCTACGCCGTTAGGTTTTTTGGGGGCATAAACGGTAATTTCCGGGGCACGAATACCGGTGACCGCACGATCATACTGAGATGTTCCTGTATGTCGGGGTTCAGGCGTAAACACCGCATCGCTGTTTTTTGCTCCGGGGGCTTCACTCTGCGGCCAGAATGAGACGGTGGTTGCGTGGGCAACGGCTTGCTCCATCATGTTTTCTAACGTTTCACGACTCAGTGCTTCCATTACTATGCTCCCTCAGTGGCAAAGGTTAGCTATAGCACAGTCAGTGAATCGAAAACGGGTAGAGACTCACAACGTATTGAATTCGCGGGAAATGAAAGAGGGCGGAGGCAGGCCTCCGCCAGAACATTAGAGCTTGATAAATTTATCCAGCGTACGAATAAGCTGGGTGACAAAACCGTATTCGTTATCGTACCAGGCGACGGTTTTTACCAGTTGCAGATCGCCCACTTCGGTAATCTCGGTTTGTGTTGCATCAAATACCGAACCGAAATGCGAGCCAATGACATCTGACGAGACGATTTCCTCGTCGGTATAACCAAACGACTCATTATTTTGCGTGGCTTTTTTCAGCGCGTTGTTGACCTCTTCAGCAGTGACTTTTTTCCCCAATATCGATACCAGTTCCGTGACAGATCCTGTTTTCACCGGAACACGCTGGGCATGGCCTTTTAATTTTCCGCTCAACGCCGGAATAACCAGACCAATGGCCTTGGCGGCACCAGTGGTATGGGGAATGATGTTCTCTGCTGCTGCCCGTGAGGCGCGCAGATCTTTCCCGCGTGGACCATCAACCAGCGACTGCGTTCCCGTGTAGGCGTGGATGGTGGTCATAGTGCCAAGCTGAATACCGAAGCTATCGTGCAGCGCTTTCGCCATCGGTGCCAGGCAGTTGGTGGTGCACGATGCGACCGAGATAATCCGATCGTTCGCATCCATTGTGTCGTCGTTGACGTTAAAGACAATGGTCTTCATGTCGCCAGCCGGGGCGGATATCAGCACTTTTTTGGCCCCTGCATCCAGGTGTGCGTTGGCTTTTTCTGTCGAGGTATAAAAACCGGTGCATTCGATGATTATCTCAGCGCCAGTGGTTTTCCACGGGATATTTTTGGCCTCTTTTTCTGCGTAGACTGCGATTTTTTTACCGTCGACAATCAGCGCGTCTTCGGTAAAGTCGATGCTCCAGGGAAACGGGCCGTAGTTTGAATCGTGCTTTAACAGATAGGCGAGAATTTTGGGCGAGGTGAGGTCATTAATGGCCACAACCTCCACGTTGCTTTTGACTTCCAGTAGCCGACGCAATACCAGACGACCGATACGACCAAAACCGTTAATGCCAATTTTACTCATGGTTTTCTCCTGTCAGGATGAGGCGGTACGACATATTTTCCTTACCAGGCTTAGTCCAGACAGGCATCCTCGGCAATAGCGGTTCTTGCTGTTAAGCGTAAGCGACTGAAAATGGGTGAACAAAAGTTAATGAATTTTTAACAAAAGCCCGTTATGTTGACGCATTATTGTTTTTATTCAGGAAGTGTTATGGGGAATAAGTATTCTGGCCTGCAAATCGGTATTCACTGGCTGGTCTTTTTGTTAGTTATTGTGGCCTATAGCGCCATGGAGTTTCGCGGATTTTTCCCGCGCAGCTATCGTCCCTTATTCAACATGGTGCACGTATCCTGTGGTATCACGATATTAACGCTGATGGTGGCGCGTCTGCTGGTCAGGCTGAAATATCCGGCACCGCCGATTGTGCCAAAACCAAAGCCAATGATGACCGGCATGGCGCATCTGGGGCATCTGGTTATCTATCTGTTGTTTATTGTGCTGCCTATTATTGGGCTGGTGATGATGTACAACCGGGGTAATCCGTGGATTGCATTCGGCATCGTTATGCCGCATGCGGCAGAGGCTAACTTTGATTTAGTGGATATGCTGAAGTCCTGGCACGTGACGCTGGCAAACCTGGGTTATTTTGTTATTGGTCTGCATGCCGTTGCCGCCCTGATGCATCACTATTTCTGGAAGGATAATACGCTATTGCGCATGATGCCGCGTAAACGCTCCTGAGGTAACGCCCCGCAAATGCGGGGCATTTTTTTAGCCGATTAATTTTCGCAGGATGGTGCTTTTCGTACGCTTTGAACCTGGGAGACGCGTTTTTTCAGGCTGACGATAGCCAGCGCAACAACAATCAGCACAATACCGCAACCTTCAACAACGCCAGGCTCTTCACCCAGCAACCACCAGGAAAACAGAACGCCACAGACAGGTACCGCCAGCGTACTTAAGCTGGCAATACTGGCTGGTAAGTTACGCAACACAAACAGCCATAAACTCCATGCCAGCGCCGTCGCCAGCACGGCGCTATAAGCTAATGCCCAGAAAACGACAGGTTGCCAGTCTGGATCTCGCTGTGGAACCAGCCAGGCCACCAGGCTCATCACCAGCGCGGCATACAGCATCTGCCATGCGGTCAGCGCTAACAGATCGATATTCGGATGGCGGGTATACATTCGCTTGGCGACAATCGCGCTGGCCCCCCAACTGATCCCAGAAAGGATCGCCAGTAGCGCGCTCTGCATTGAGGCAAAGTTCAGTTGCCATGGCTGTAAAACCAGCAATAATCCCGCAGCTGCCACGGCAATGGCGAAATACTGTAAACGCCGCATGCGTTCACCGAGGAAAATGGCGGCCATAATCACCACCCAGAATGGCATGGTATAACTCAGTATGGCTACTTTACCTGCACCGCCGCTGACTAGCGCCCATTGTGATAATCCAACCATGCCGCATGTTTGTAGTAAGGCGATCGCTAACGTATAGCCGAAAGGTGTCGGGCGCATTCCTCGGCCACGCAGTAACAGAACGATGAATAACAATAATGCTCCAAAAGAACAGCGTAGTGCAGTGAAGTCGAACGCGCCGATGTAGTGCGTGACCTGTTTCATCGCGATCCAGCTGTAGCTCCAGATGAGCGTTAAGGTGATGAGGCCGCCAATGGCCAGCGGATGACTTTTCCCTGCGGTGGTCATAATGTGTCCGTTTTAATGATTTTAGTACGCCACTATACGCGCTTTCAGGGCGCCGTAGTCGTTATCATTCCGGCTGAGTACATGTCGCGAAAATTTGTACTTTCTTCTGTGGAATAAAACCGAAAATTATTTTTCCAGATAGCATAAACGCTTACCGGCAAGATGATTAAACAACGCTCAGTTCGCCACGTCTGTCACTTGATCACTGTCCTCATTAAAACTACTGTATATAAATACAGTTACATGAGAGGCAGATTATTATGTTGTTTTTCCAGCCAGTAGAACATCGCGAAATCAAACAATTCCCGCTATTTAGCGATCTCGTGCCCTGCGGTTTTCCTTCTCCGGCGCAGGATTACGTTGAGAAACGTATCGATCTTAACGACCTGTTGGTGCAGCATCCCAGCGCAACCTATTTTGTTAAATCGTCTGGCGACTCCATGATGGGGGCAGGGATCGGTGCTGGCGACTTGCTGGTAGTCGACAGTGCCAGAAAAGCGGCCCACGGAGACATTGTGATTGCTGCTATTGAAGGCGAATTCACCGTTAAGCGCCTGCAATTGCATCCGGTGGTGATGTTGAAGCCAGAGAACAGCGCCTACGCGCCGATCATGATCGGCAGCGAGGACACACTGGATATATTTGGTGTGGTGACATTTATCATTAAATCCGCGGGCTGATTATGTTTGCGCTGGTGGATGTTAATTCGTTTTATGCCAGTTGTGAATCGGCATTCCGACCGGACCTGAAAGGTAAACCCGTTGTTGTTCTTTCAAATAATGATGGCTGCGTCATTGCCAGCAGCGCGGAAGCGAAGGCGCTTGGCGTCAATATGGGAGCACCATACTTCAAACAGAAAGATCTGTTCAGGCGCTGCGGCGTGTTCTGCTTTAGTTCGAACTACGAGCTGTATGCGGATATGAGCAGCAGGGTAATGTCGATTCTGGAGGAGCTGTCTCCGCGCGTGGAAATGTACAGTATCGATGAAGCCTTTTGTGATTTAACCGGCGTGCGAAACTGCAGGGATCTTACAGATTTTGGTCGTGAAATCAGAGAAACCATTTTACAGAAAACGCGCCTCACGGTTGGGGTCGGTATCGCCCAGACCAAAACCCTGGCCAAGCTGGCGAACCATGCTGCCAAAAAGTGGCAGGAACAGACTGACGGGGTGGTGGATCTCTCGAATATTGAGCGTCAGCGTAAGCTGATGGCTGCGCTCCCGGTTGATGAAGTCTGGGGGGTCGGACGCCGTATCAGTAAAAAACTGGACGCTATGGGCATTAAAACGGTCTGCGATCTAGCGGATACCGATATTCGCTTTATCCGCAAACATTTCAACGTTGTGCTTGAGCGCACTGTGCGGGAATTGCGCGGTGAACCGTGCCTGGCGTTGGAAGAGTTTGCGCCAGTTAAGCAGGAGATCATTTGTTCAAGATCGTTTGGTGAAAAACTCACGGATTACAATGCGATGAGAGAGGCTATTTGTACCTATGCTGCACGTGCTGCGGAAAAATTACGCAGAGAGCACCAGTTCTGCCGGTTTATCTCTACGTTTATCAAAACCAGCCCATTTTCCCTGAATGAACCGTATTACGGTAACAGCGCATCGATAAAACTGCTGACACCAACCCAGGATAGTCGGGAAATTATAAGGGCGGCCACACGTAGCCTGGACGCAATATGGCGGGAGGGGCTGCGTTATCAAAAAGCAGGGGTCATGCTGGGCGATTTTTTTAGTTCTGGCGTTGCGCAGTTGAATCTGTTTGATGACAACGCCCCACGGCATAACAGCGATAAGCTGATGGCCGTTCTGGATACACTCAATGCTGAAAAGGGTAAAGGAACACTCTATTTTGCCGGACAAGGTATACAACAACCGTGGGCAATGAAGCGAGATATGCTTTCACCGCGTTATACAACGAGATATAGCGATTTACTGCGGGTGGGATAGCCATTGTTATCGTAAATAAGCGTCCAGAGCGATTCTAAAACTGTCCAGAAATAAATAAAAAAACGATTATCAGCCTTCATTAAAAATCTTATTGTAGCGCCGACTAACAGATAACTAACTGACAAACGGCAAGTCTATAATAGGAAATTTATGAAAAAGACGCTTATTACACTCATTATTGCAAATGCGCTGACCGCGACTACGGCATTTGCCGCAGCGGATGCGGGAACCTGGTATGCTGGTGGGAAATTTGGTTGGTCACATTACTTTGATACCAGCGCAAGCCAGCAAACGGGGGCCAATGGTAATAAATATGGTGATGTTGGTTTTGATAGCGATAACGTCGGTGGCGGGGTATTTACAGGCTACCAGATTACTCCATGGCTGGCAGTTGAAGGCGGCTATGATTATTTAGGTAATATGCAATTCAACGGTAAAAATGGTTCTTCTGGTTCTCAAATGAAAAGCCAGGGTCTGCAATTATCGCTGAAAGCAAGTTATGGTTTGACTGATGATTGGGATCTCTACGGTCGTGCAGGGGCAATGGGATATCGCGCGGAGTCAGATATTAAAGGCAATAACCGCTTTGATACTGGTGTGCGTCCGGTTGTGGCTGTTGGTACGGAATATGCCTTTAACAAGAACTGGGCTGGTCGCGTGGAATATCAATGGGTGAGCAATGTGGGTAATGAAAACCAGATTGGCGTATCAAGTGATATTAGTTCCGTTACCGCTGGGTTGTCATATCGTTTTGGCCAGCATGACGACGCGGAGGTTACGCCTGCACCGGCAGTTGCCGCAACTCCTGCGCCTGAACCTCAGCGTTTTAACTTAAAATCTGATGTGATGTTTGGTTATGATTCAGCAGCATTAACCCCAGAAGGGAAAGCGGCGATTGCGCAGTTATACCGAAATCCCGGTCTGCAACCGGCCAAAGACAAAGCGACCGTTGTTATTGGCTATAGCGATCGCACCGGAGCCGCAGATTATAACCAGCAACTGTCAGCCCAGCGCGCGCAGGCTGTTGTCGATGAATTAGTCGCGTTAGGCATGCCAGCTGCAAATATTACTGCACAAGGACATGGTTCGAGTGATTCTGTCACGGGATCCAGTTGTGATGGGCAGACCGGACAGCAGCTGATTAATTGCCTTGCTCCAGATCGCCATGTCGTTGTTGAGATCACTGATAAGTACTAAATCGGTGTACAAAAGCCCTCCACATTATCGAATGGGGAGGGCTTTTTTATTCGCACAGTGAACTATCATTAACTGTGACAAATTAAAGATGTTAGAGCGTAATTATGTTCATAGAATCCTTAGTTTCGAGAGCTAAAGGTAGATTATGGCGTTATTTTCTGCCACGGTTTACTCTGAAAAATCATGTGGATGATCAAGTATATAATTACTATGGCGTTTATTTTTCGGATGTAAAACAAGAAAAATATCAGCTTGTGAGCCTAAGAGGCAAAAATGTTGTGCTTGAAATGCTGAATAATATCCGTTCCCTCGCGATGGCCTGTGATGAGGTATTGATAAATCTGCTGCGGTGAACCATAAATTAGTAATCCTGGTTGCCCTGGGCGTTATCGTTCGGTTTTTTCATTGGGGTGGAAAGTTCCGTGAATGTTGCGGTGACGTCCTGATCGGGGCAGTGATCATGGTGTTTGCAACAGCTCACCTCCCAAACGTAACGTTCACTATCCCGCAAGTTGGCGAGGTCACATTTACACACAATGAGATCGTGTTTGTGTTGCGTATGCTCGGTTATAAGGGGCTGAAGGAAGTTATCTTCGGGGTATTAAAAAACGGTTTGGTATCGATTTGCGCAAGCTTATAGCGCAACGAAAAAATAATTAAGGGGAATGAAGCCCATACGAATTAACGGGCTTTACATAGATTACTTTAGACTGATGTTCGGCAAGATATCCTGTCTGGCTACAGATTGAACTTTCCAGGCCCCGCCTTCCTGCACCATACAGTCGATAACGGTATGTGCTTTATTCGTTCCAAACGACACATAAACTTGCATACACACGGGATCATAATCTGACGACACAATCTCGATCTGCCGCCAGTCTTCACTATAATCCTGGGCTTTGATAAACATATCAGAGTCCGGTACGTCTTCGGTATTGGGGTCAGCCGCATTAGATTTTTTCAATGCGGCAATCGTGCTGGTAGTGACGTAAGGTTTAAGTCCAGCGTAATCCGTTAAAGGATTTTTCTCTTTTAACAATTGTGCAATATACCAGTGATTAAATTTCAATGCTGCTGCCTCTGGGCCAGTAGGGGAAACAGTCGCGAACGCGGAAGTGCAGATTAATAGGCTGGTAAATATTAATAATTTCATATCAATTGTGCCGAATTTCAATATTTGGGAAATGATATTAGACACTAATCATCAACCAATTAGCTAAACAGTTATACATCAAAATCAGCCGCCCTCGGGCATTTTTTTATTGCCAGTAATCAGCACCCAGCTCCATCGCAGCGTAGTGACTATTAGAAGGTGGTTGACCGCCGCCAGCGGGAACTGGCGACAGTCATTCATACCCACATAGCGCTATGGATATAAACCGGGGGTCCGTTTGCCTGCACAGGCGATAGTAAACGGGTGTCCGCATATATCCGATAACAGCTTAATCTAAGCTACTGATATTAAATAAATCATATATTTTACAGCCAAATAACAAATCTGATAGTATACCCCCCTATAGTATCTGGAGGGCGTATGCCGCATTCACCTGAAGACAAGAAACGCATTCTCACCCGTGTACGCCGTATTCGCGGTCAAGTTGATGCGCTTGAGCGTGCACTGGAATCTGGCGAACCGTGTCTGGCTATCCTGCAGCAAATTGCCGCTGTGCGCGGTGCATCAAATGGCCTGATGGGCGAAATGGTTGAGATCCATCTGAAAGACGAGCTGGTCAGTGGGGAAACTACGCCAGACCAGCGTGCCGTGCGCATGGCTGAAATCGGCCATCTTCTGCGTGCTTATCTAAAATAACATCATCACCTCGCAATAATGGGAAGAGACAAATGAAATCACGTGCAGCAGTTGCATTCGGCCCCGGCCAACCGTTAAAAATTGTCGAAATCGACGTCGCACCGCCAAAGAAAGGTGAAGTGCTGGTTAAAATTACCCATACCGGCGTGTGCCACACCGACGCCTTTACGCTCTCTGGCGACGATCCGGAAGGCGTATTCCCGGCGGTACTTGGCCATGAAGGTGGCGGCATTGTGGTTGAAGTAGGCGAAGGCGTCACCAGTCTGAAGCCGGGCGATCATGTGATCCCGCTGTACACCGCAGAGTGCGGCGAGTGTAAGTTCTGTAAATCGGGTAAAACCAACTTGTGCCAGGCCGTACGTGCGACCCAGGGCAAAGGTCTGATGCCGGATGGCACAACGCGCTTCTCGTATAACGGTGAGCCGATTTATCACTATATGGGCACCAGCACCTTCAGCGAATACACCGTTTGCGCGGAGATCTCTCTGGCGAAGGTTAACCCGCAGGCCCCGCTGGACAAAGTGTGTCTGCTGGGTTGTGGCGTGACCACCGGTATCGGAGCAGTCCATAACACCGCAAAAGTGAAAGAAGGCGACACCGTCGCCGTATTTGGTCTGGGCGGTATTGGTCTGGCGGTAATTCAGGGAGCGGTGCAGGCGAAAGCCGGGCGTATTCTGGCCGTTGATACCAATCCGGAAAAATTTAAGCTGGCAGGTGAAATGGGCGCGACCGATTTCATCAACCCGAAGGATTACGACAAACCGATTCAGGATGTGATCGTTGAGCTGACCGACGGCGGCGTGGATTTTAGCTTTGAATGTATCGGCAACGTTAACGTGATGCGCGCGGCACTGGAATGTTGCCATAAAGGATGGGGCGAAAGCATCATCATTGGCGTGGCGGGAGCAGGGCAAGAGATCAAAACGCGTCCGTTCCAGCTGGTTACCGGGCGCGTCTGGCGCGGTTCCGCGTTTGGCGGTGTGAAAGGGCGTACTCAGCTTCCTGGCATGGTTGAAGAAGCAATGAGCGGGAAAATTCAGTTGGATCCCTTTATTACCCACCGTTTACCACTGGAGCAGATTAACGAAGCGTTCGATTTAATGCATCAG
Source organism: Citrobacter portucalensis (assembly GCF_002042885.1). Classification (GTDB taxonomy): domain Bacteria; phylum Pseudomonadota; class Gammaproteobacteria; order Enterobacterales; family Enterobacteriaceae; genus Citrobacter; species Citrobacter portucalensis. The sequence goes on along the minus strand of NZ_MVFY01000001.1, from coordinate 463,134 downwards.
GGTAAGTCCATCCGTACCGTTATCCACTTTGGCGATAACTGATTCATTGGCCAGCGGATTTAACCGCTGGCACTTTCCTGAATTTTTTAGAATTATGTTGTGAAAGTGTGACGAATCCGGCGCTTTTCACGGTAAGTAAACTTCCCGGATTGCCGATGACTATCTAACGGGCGTGTTTTCACGCATAAACCCTACAAGAGAGTCGACGGTCATGGACAACACTACATCGATGCAAGCCCAGCATAAACTGGGCTTTCTGCATCAAACCCGGCTGGTTCCGCTGTTTTCCTCCATTCTCGGTGGCATCCTTCTGCTGTTCGCCTTAAGTTCCGGACTGGCAAGCTATTTTCTTATGCAGGCCGATCGCGATCAGCGCGACGTGACCGATGAGATTCAGGTCAGGATGGGGTTATCTAACAGCTCTAACCATTTACGTACCGCACGTATCAACATGATCCACGCCGGCGCGGCGAGCCGTATTGCCGAAATGGATGACATGAAGGCCAATATTGCCGAGGCCGAAAAACGGATCAAGCAGTCGCAGGACAGTTTCAATGCTTATATGTCACGCGCGGTAAAAACGTCTGCCGATGAAGCGTTAGATGCTGAACTGAGCGCCAGCTTCAAAGCCTATATCGACGGCTTACAGCCTATGTTGAAGTACGCTAAAAACGGCATGTTTGAAGCAATCATCAACCATGAAAATGAACAGGCCAGACCGCTGGACTCTGCTTACAACAAGGTGTTGTTAAAAGCGATCGACATTCGTACCGCAAGGGCGAACCAGTTAAGCGAACAGGCGCACCAGCGTACACAGCTCGGCATGGCTTTTATGCTGGGTGCATTCGTTCTTGCGCTGGCGCTGACCGTAATGACGTTCATTGTTCTGCGCCGCACGGTCATTCATCCTCTGTTACGCGCGGCCAAGCGTATTGAGCAAATTTCCGCGGGCGATCTGACCATGCAAGATGAACCGACCGGGCGCAGCGAAATTGGTCGCCTGAGCCGCCATCTGCAGACAATGCAACGATCGTTGGGGAAAACGGTGGGTACGGTACGTCAGGGTGCGGAAGAAATATACCGCGGTACTAGTGAGATTTCGGCGGGTAATACCGATTTGTCTTCACGTACTGAACAACAGGCCGCAGCGATTGAACAAACGGCAGCCAGCATGGAAGAGCTGACCGCCACGGTGAAGCAAAACGCCGACAACGCGCATCACGCAAGTAAGCTGGCAGAAGATGCGTCCGGTAAGGCCAGTCGGGGCGGTCAGATGGTTTCTGGCGTGGTGAAAACCATGGGCAATATCTCAACGAGTTCGAAGAAAATCTCCGAAATCACAGCCGTGATTAATAGCATTGCTTTCCAGACCAATATCCTGGCGCTGAACGCGGCGGTTGAGGCGGCGCGGGCAGGAGAGCAGGGGCGTGGATTTGCCGTGGTCGCTAGTGAGGTCCGTACGCTGGCAAGCCGCAGCGCTCAGGCGGCAAAAGAGATTGAAGGATTGATCAGCGAATCAGTCCGACTGATTGACCAGGGCTCCGGAGAAGTCGTCGCGGCGGGCAATACGATGACGGATATTGTCGATGCGGTAAAACGCGTGACCGATATCATGCTGGAAATCGCGGCGGCTTCTGATGAGCAGAGCCGGGGTATCGTACAGGTGAGCCAGGCGATATCAGAAATGGATAAAGTTACGCAGCAAAATGCCTCGCTGGTTGAAGAAGCATCGGCAGCGGCGGCCTCTCTCGAAGAGCAGGCTGCGCGCTTAACGGAAGCCGTAGGTACATTTCGCTTAACGGGAACGAGTGCAATTAAACGCCCTCCCGTAACCACTACGCCTGACCATTCGCGTCCGCAGACGGCAACGGCCAGTGGCGATAACTGGGAAACGTTTTAACAATAAATTAAGGGACCTGATGGTCCCTTAATATTTGGCATCAAAACGGTACGGTTTTGCGTATTGCGGCGATAAGGATCTGCGCGGCCTGGGAGAGTTGCACATCGACACGGGTAAGAATACCGATGGGTTCACCCGCACCGTGGGTAGGTATCGGCAACGACACCAGCGTCGCCTGGCGTAAATCCTCTCTAACCGCGCCTGAAGGGACAAACCACACATAGTCGTAATCAACCGTCAGCTGGCGGGAAAGCGATGCTGACAGCGTTTCAATGCAGCCTGGCGGCATTTTACAACCCTGACTTTGCAACAATGCTTCTGCGTGCTGGCGAGGCGCGGTTCCTTTTGGCGAAACCACCACCGGCCACTCCATTACCCGACTTAACGTGATGGTTTCCTGCAACAGCGGATGGTTAGGGCGCACGACCAGTTTAAGTGATTCCAGAAACAACAATTCATAGTTCAGACCGACCATTAATTCCGGATCGGCCATGCGACCAATGCCAAGATCGATTTCCCCGGATTTTAAACCTGCCAGAATCATCGGATTGCTCATGGTGGCGACCTGTAGCGTGGTCTCCATTTGCTGCTTGTGGAAAGGACCAATTACCGCAGGCAGAATGCCCAGTGCCGCGGTGGGTAAGGCCCCGATCCGTACGACATCAGTCTGCGATTCTTCGCGCTGATTTAACGCTTGTCCGGCGGTGTTGAGCGCATCCAGCACTCTTACCGCGTGGGTAAGAAACTGTTCTCCGGGCAGCGTTAACTGCGCGCCAAGGCGGCCACGCTCAAAGAGACGGGTACCGGTCAGTTGCTCCAGTTCATTTAGCGTTTTGGAGAGAGCCGGTTGGCTCAGGTTAAGGGTCTCAGCCGCGCGCCCCAACGTTCCCTGCTGTGCAACGGCGACAAAAGTATGAAGGTGGCGCAAGCGAATGCGCTGATTGAACAGAACATTTTTTTCCATAAGCGATGTTAAAAACAGAGCCGTATCGGTGACAAGTAAAGTTGTTTGTTTTTGATAACCTGATAGCAAAATATTATTAACATTTATCATGTTTTACTTACAACTGATTTATTTTGCTTATGTTTTGTACAGCATTGCTGGGTGGTGGGATCATGGAAGGGAGTGTGCCCAGTCGTTATACTTTGGTGATTGTTTACTTTTGAACGATTTCTCTTTCACAAGGCACTGATGAATGATACATGTAATAGGGCACCTTAATCCCGATAGCGATGCCATCTGCACCGCCGCAATGACGGCGCGTTGGCTTAGTTTACGTGGCCAGCAGGCGACGGCATGGCGTTTGGGCGAGCCTAATCGCGAAACGCAGTTTATCTTTGAGCATGCGGGGCTGACGATGCCTGAACGGTTGACGTTTGAACTGACCGATCGTGATGTCTGGCTGGTCGATTTCACCGAGCCGGCCCAGGGACCGGAATCGTTAACAGAAAGTAACGTGGTTGGAATTATCGATCATCACCGACTTGGTGGGTTAGTCACCCGTCTGCCACCGGAAGTGTGGGTGAAGCCTGTCGGCAGTAGCGCAACCCTGCTGTGGCAACTGATGACGGAGGATGAACGCAACCAGTTATCTTCCGCTGAGGCTGTTTTACTGCTCGGCGCCGTATTGAGTGACACCGTCACGCTTCGTTCACCAACGACGACCACTGACGATCGCCAGGCGGTTGATGCGCTGGCCCAAAAAACCGGAGTGGATCTTGACGCTTTCAGTCGCGACCTGCTGTCAGCCAAAACAAGCGTGGAAGGGATGAGCGCCCGCGAGCTTCTGCAGAAAGACATTAAAACCTTCACCATCCATGGGCATTCAGTTTGTGTAGCGCAGCTTGAACTGTATGCGCTGCAACAGGTGGATGCGGTGCTGGACGATCTCCGTCAGGAAATGGCGCGCTATGCAGAAGAAAAGAACGCTGCGTTAGTCGTGCTGATGCTCACTGACATCAATCTGGGGGATACCAGCTTATGGTTTGCTGGAGCAGAACTTTCAGACATCCCGCAGCCTTGCAAGGTAGAAGGTATGCTTAGCCGTAAAAAACAGATGCTGCCCTGGCTGGAAAGTCATTTGAAACAACGCCAGTAGGTACTGTTCATCGTTTGTATGGGTGGGAAGTTTACGCGGGGTCACACTTTGTAAATTCTTCCCACCGGAGTCAGCGGCGTTTTCTACACTCCAGGTAATATTCACTGGAGGCATGACATTATGGCGAACACCATCACGGCAGATGAGATTCGGGAACAATTTTCGCAGGCAATGTCAGCAATGTACCAGCAGGAAGTCCCGCAGTATGGCACGTTGCTGGAACTTGTCGCTGATGTGAATCTGGCGGTACTGGAAAATAATCCGACGCTGCATGAAAAACTGGCGAATGCGGATGAACTGGCCCGGCTAAACGTTGAGCGTCATGGTGCCATTCGAGTGGGTACCGCGCAGGAGCTTTCTACGCTGCGCCGGATGTTTACCGTTATGGGCATGTATCCGGTGAGTTATTACGATCTCTCCCAGGCGGGCGTCCCCGTACATTCCACCGCTTTTCGTCCCATCGACGATGCCTCGCTATCGCGCAACCCGTTTCGGGTATTCACCTCGTTATTACGGCTCGAACTAATCGAAAACGCCGCGCTGCGGCAAAAAGCCGCTGAGATCCTCGCGAAACGCGATATTTTCACTCGCCGTTGCCACGAACTACTGGATGAATTTGATGCACAGGGCAGTTTTACATCTGAACAGGCGCAAGAATTTGTGCATGAAGCGCTGGAAACATTCCGCTGGCATCAGCATGCCACGGTCGATGAAGCGACCTATCACGCATTACACAACGAACACCGGCTGATTGCCGATGTGGTGTGCTTCCCCGGTTGTCATATCAACCATCTGACACCGCGAACGCTGGATATTGACCGGGTGCAGTCGATGATGCCGGAATGCGGCATTGAACCGAAAATACTGATTGAAGGGCCGCCGCGCCGCGAGGTGCCCATTTTATTGCGTCAGACCAGTTTCAAAGCGCTGGAAGAACCGGTGTTGTTTGCCGGTGAAATGCGCGGCACTCACACGGCACGTTTTGGTGAGATCGAACAGCGCGGCGTGGCCCTGACGCCGAAAGGTAGGGCGTTGTACGACGAATTGCTGAATAAAGCGGGAATGGGGAAAGACAATCTGACGCATCAGCTACACCTTCAGGAAGTATTCAAGGCCTTCCCGGACAGCGAATTCCTGCTGCGCCAGCAGGGGCTAGCCTGGTTCCGCTATCGTCTGACGCCATCGGGTGAAGCGCATCGGCAGGCGATTCGCCCGGATGACGATCCGCAGCCGCTTATTGAACGGGGCTGGCTGGTTGCGCAACCCATCACCTACGAAGATTTTTTACCGGTGAGCGCCGCAGGAATTTTCCAGTCCAATTTGGGCAATGAAACACAAGCTCGCAGCCACGGAAATTCCAGCCGCGACGCGTTTGAACAGGCGCTGGGTTGCGCGGTTTATGATGAGTTTGCGCTGTATCAGGAGGCTCAAGAACGAAGTAAACGTCGGTGTGGTTTACTTTAATGGAATTTACATGGGATTCGGTCTGTTCCCATCGACATAAAATATTTTCGATTTTGTACAGATAATCGGCGACCAACAATTGGATTATTAATGAATTTTGTCTAGAGTGAGCGGTCAGAAATGTGCACTCTCATGCCGCAGATTTTGACCGGCGCGGGACCATTTACACGACCAGAAGGACTCACTTTCAGGCATGAATCGCAGACGATTTATTAAAGGTTCAATGGCAATGGCCGCCGTGTGCGGAACCAGTGGTATTGCATCACTCTTTTCCCGCGCCGCCTTTGCGGCAGAGTCTGACATTGCAGACGGAAAAACCGTACGTTTTGATTTTTCCGTTCTGCAATCGATGGCCCATGACTTAGCACAGAAACCCTGGGGCGGCGCACCACGCGCGTTACCGGACACGCTGGCGAAACTGACGCCGCAGGCCTACAACAGCATTCAATATGACGCAGAGCAGTCTCTGTGGAACAATGTTGAAAATCGTCAGCTTGATGCGCAGTTCTTCCACGTGGGAATGGGCTTCCGTCGTCGTGTACGCATGTTCTCGGTTGATGGTAGTACGCATATGGCGCGTGAAATTCACTTCCGTCCGGAGCTGTTTAAATACAACGACGCGGGTGTGGATACCAAACAATTGGAAGGGCAGACTGACCTCGGATTCGCTGGATTCCGCGTGTTTAAGGCGCCAGAACTGGCCCGCCGCGATGTCGTTTCTTTCCTGGGCGCCAGCTATTTCCGCGCCGTGGATGACACCTATCAGTACGGTTTATCGGCGCGTGGTCTGGCGATAGATACCTACACCGACAGTAAAGAAGAATTTCCTGATTTCACCTCTTTCTGGTTCGAAACGGTTAAACCGGGCGCAACCTCCTTTACCGTGTATGCGCTTCTCGACAGCCCAAGCGTAACCGGCGCATTCAAGTTCGTGATCCACTGCGAGAAAACGCAGGTGATTATGGATGTACAAAACCACATCTATGCGCGCAAAGACATCAAGCAGCTCGGCATTGCGCCGATGACCAGCATGTTCAGCTGTGGCAACAACGAGCGTCGGATGTGCGACACTATTCACCCGCAAATCCATGACTCCGATCGTCTGGCGATGTGGCGGGGAAATGGCGAGTGGATCTGCCGTCCGCTGAATAACCCGCAAAAGCTGCAGTTCAACGCCTATACCGATAACAACCCGAAAGGGTTTGGCTTGCTGCAACTCGATCGCGACTTCTCCCATTATCAGGACATCATGGGCTGGTATAACAAGCGCCCAAGCTTGTGGGTCGAACCGCGCAACCAGTGGGGCAAGGGGACCATCGGTCTGATGGAGATCCCGACGACCGGCGAAACGCTGGATAACGTTGTCTGCTTCTGGCAGCCGGACAAGAAGATCAAAGCCGGCGATGAGCTGGAATTCAAATATCGCCTGTACTGGAGCGCTCAACCGCCGGTGCGTTCACCGCTGGCTCGCGTGATGGCGACCCGGACAGGCATGGGCGGTTTCCCGGAAGGATGGGCACCGGGCGAGCATTACCCGGAAAAATGGGCGCGTCGTTTTGCCGTTGACTTCGTTGGTGGCGATCTAAAAGCGGCTGCGCCGAAAGGCATTGAACCGGTGATTACGCTCTCCAGCGGTGAAGCGAAACAGATTGAGATCCTCTACGTGGAGCCTATCGACGGTTATCGCATTCAGTTTGACTGGTATCCGACCTCTGACTCGACCGATCCGGTAGATATGCGTATGTTCCTGCGTTGTCAGGGTGACGCCATCAGCGAAACCTGGCTGTATCAGTACTTCCCGCCAGCGCCGGATAAACGTCAGTACGTTGACGACCGCGAGATGCGTTAATCACGCCCTTTACGGCTCTCCTGATGGGGAGCCGTATCTGCATTCATCCTCATAACGACTCTGTACACTATTTACTCGATCCTGTTCGCATTTTTCTGTATGGCAAATGGGTACTCTGTGGGTGTGTATTTCTTATACACGTTCTTGTCCACTAACAGGGAGAAAGTATGTTTCCAGAATACAGAGACCTTATTTCCCGACTGAAATCCGAGAACCCTCGCTTTCTGTCCTTATTCGAAAAACACAACAGCCTTGATCATGAGATCTCCAGACTGGAAGGTTCGGATGGTCGGGGGTATAGTTTGGACATTGTTCGTCTTAAGAAACAGAAACTCCACCTGAAGGAAGATCTGCTCAAAATATTGCAAAAAGAGAGTGTCAGTGAGAGCTGAGTAGAACGGCGCTTGCTGTGTAAAAGGGCTTCCTGCGAGAAACGGAAGCCCTTCCTGTTTTAGGTGTTAATCGACCATCACGCGTTTGTTCGTCGCCCCCCAGAGGATCGACATTTCAGTGAACAACGCGCCGCTAATTTCTTCGACTTCTTCTGCACTAACCTGCGCATTTCCCTGTTTACCGAACAGCACCACTTCATCACCGGATGCAACCTGCGGCAAATCGGTTACATCGACGATCACGGTATTCATGGATGTTTTACCCAGTACCGGAACCCGCTGGCCGCGGATCAGCACGTGTCCCGCATTACTGAACACACGGCGATAACCATCGGCATAACCTGTCGGGATATTGGCCAGAACGGAATCACGTTTAAGGGTATAGGTTCTGTCATATCCGACGGTGTTTCCTTTGGGGTAATGGTTTACCGACGCGATGGCAGATTTAAACGTCATGACGCGTTTGTATTCGGTGCTGGCGATGGTATCGCCATAGAAAATACCGCCAACACGCACCATGTCGAGCCAGGATTCTGGAACGGTCAGGGTAGCGAACGTATTCGCGACATGCAGGGTGACATCTTCGCGCTTAAGCCCGGTAATTTTCAGTACCTGGGCTGATTGCGTATTGAAACGGGCCAGATCGCGTTTTACCACTGCCGCATCTTCTTCCGGGAAATGCGACATGATGCCGACAATTTTCAGGCCGGGTAATGCGGAAATAGCGCGTGCTTCTTCCAGACCTGCAGCGGTACTGACTTCCAGACCGTTACGCGACATACCGCCAGAGTTCAGCGCAAGATGGATACGAATAGTTTTACCTTTCTCTTGAGCGATTGCACTTAGACGCTTAGCCATATCCAGATTACCGATAAGCTCTTCGGTATCGAAATCCGCCGCCTGGCGCATCTCTTTTTCCGTCGCGTTACGCACGCGCATGAGCTGCGATGTATAGCCTGACTGGCGAACGGTACTAATCTCCTCGTTGCTGGCGATGCCAATACATTGCACGCCGTTTTGCATCATCACCGGTGTTACCAGTGAGAGATCGTGGCCATACGCGTCGCCTTTAAGAATGGCGCACATCCGGGTTTTATCTCCCAGCAGTTGCTGAACTTTATGAATGTTATATTCCAGCGCGCTACGGGAAATTTCCAGCGTGGTATTATCCACGACCTGTTGCTTATTGACGGCAAAGGGAACGGGGCCCGCTTGCGTGGTGGAAACAGGTTGGTGACAGGCGGTAATCAGTAAAAGCGGAATAAGTGCTAAACGACCCAAAGGTGCTGCCATGCTTGCTCCTTAGCAATAGAATGAAAGTGTTATTGTCATCATTACGGTCTATCCATGAGGGGATACCCGGATCACCAGAGTAACGGGTTCCACGCCAGAGATTCTTTCTAAGTGATTGCTGTTACAGCATAAAAATAAGACATCCTCGGTGCTAAACAGAGTAATATCGGCTACTGCCAGTCAGAAATGCCCCGTTTACGATCGCAAAGGAGATAAACATGTCAGAAATAATTATCGTTAGTGACGCGCTGGAACTGCGGGCGGTAGAAGAACACCACGTCACCCCTCTGCATCAGTTGGTGCTTAAAAATAAAACCTGGCTCCAACAGTCACTGAACTGGCCGCAGTTTGTCGAATCTGAGGACGACACGCGTAAGAACGTGCAGGGGAATATGATGTTGCACCAGCGCGGCTACGCCAAAATGTTCCTTATTTTCGAACAAGGGGAGGTGGCTGGCGTTATCTCGTTTAACCAGATAGAGCCGCTGAACAAAGCCGCTTATATTGGTTATTGGCTGGATGAAGAGCACCAGGGCAAAGGCATTCTGTCTCAGGCGCTACAGGCGATGATTCATCATTATGCGCAGCGCCAGGAGATTCGCCGCTTCGTGATTAAATGTCGTGTAGATAACGTCAGAAGCAACCAGGTTGCACTGCGCAATGGCTTCCGACTGGAAGGATGTATGCAACAGGCGGAGTTCCTTAATGGCGATTACCATGACGTGAATCACTACGCCCGCATCATTGATGGCTCTTCAGAATAAACCGGCGATAGGGGTGCGCGTGATACGTTGTTCGCCGTTGATCACTTTTGGCCCGCGCAGATGGATTGCATCGCCATCAAAGGCTTCAACTTGGGCCTGATCGGTTATCTCAATATGATGCTCGATCAGCACTTCACCCAGAATACAGGCATAGCCTTCAATCAGGATGTGACCGTCAAGCTGGAGCGGTCCGCCACGTAATTGCGCATGCCCCCCAACCAGCACGTGGTGTTTCAGCACGCAGTTACCTTCAACCACCGCGTGTTCCGCCACCTGCGAGCTGTAGCGCAGGGTAGGAATGGCGTCTTCATCCGTTCCGGCGATGACGCGTGCATGCCCATAGACTTTGGCGCAATCGCAGATCCAGACATTATTCTCTTCGTTGCCTTCTATCCGTGCAAAATCAAAAACTTCAGCCCGATGTTCTATAAAGGCATAATTGATCATCGCATCGCCATAGATTTGCGCCTGATGCACCACGCGTGAATTGCTGACTGCCGCCCGCTCGTAAATTTGCAGGAGCTGGTCGCTTTCACGGGTTAACCCTCTGGCTGCAATGATTTCAGAGTCACACACAATGCGTGCATCACCGCAGATGAGGCACTCACCGCGAACAACAGAATCCTGAATGGTGACGTTGTCACGTATTTGCGCGTTATGGCTGATTTCTGCTCGGTCAATCCAGACGGCATCACCAATCTGTGCGCCGTCTCTGACCACGCTTGCCTGTGTAATACGGGCGTCTCCGGTTATCATTGCGCCGGAAAACGCGAGCGCATTCTCATCGTATATCCAGCAATTACCGCTTTGCGACAGAACACTTTCATCATCAATCCAGCCACCGAGCGTACCGGATCTAACATCATTAAAATCAATGAGTGCGATGATTTGGCGTAGTAATACACTTTTTTTATTGCCATTATCCTGGTAACTAAAGGAGCGAGATTCATCGCTTAGACGGTATTTGGTCATAGCTCATTTCCATGTTGCGCACCTTAGTTAAACGTAGCAAAGTTTTCTGCACTGGCTAAACCGGCAGATATTCCATAAAATGCATTTCAAATATACTTTAAAAAATAAACAAAATGAGTAAGAACAAACAGAGTGAACGGGTCCTCAATCTTCCGGCCGGTTATTTTGGCATGGTACTGGGTACAATTGGGATGGGATTTGCGTGGCGTTACGCCAGCCAGGTGTGGCCGGTGAGCCACTGGATTGGTGATGGCTTAGTCATCCTTGCGATGGTCATCTGGGGATTGCTGACGCTGGCATTTGTGAATCGCTTACTACGTTTTCCGCACAGCGTACTGGCGGAGATTCGTCATCCGGTGATGAGCAGTTTTGTCAGTCTGTTTCCAGCAACAACGATGCTGGTCGCGATTGGTTTTGTACCGTGGTATCGACCGCTGGCGTTAGGATTGTTCAGCATTGGTGTGGTGATACAGCTCTCATACGCCGCCTGGCAAACGGCAGGGCTGTGGCGTGGGGAGCATCCGGAAGAGGCCACCACGCCGGGTCTGTATCTGCCAACCGTTGCCAATAACTTTATCAGCGCCATGGCCTGTGGTGCACTTGGGTTCAACGATGCCGGATTGGTGTTTTTGGGCGCCGGGGTATTTTCATGGCTCAGCCTGGAGCCGGTGATTCTGCAGCGTTTACGTAGCTGCGGTGAACTACCGACGGTTTTACGTACTTCACTTGGTATACAGTTGGCACCCGCGCTGGTCGCCTGTAGCGCCTGGCTTAGCGTCAACGGTGGCGAGGGGGATACGTTAGCTAAAATGCTATTTGGTTATGGTCTGCTGCAACTTCTGTTCATGCTACGCCTTATGCCGTGGTATTTGTCACAGCCATTTAATGCGTCATTCTGGAGCTTCTCGTTTGGCGTGTCTGCGTTGGCGACAACGGGATTGCATCTTGGACACGGCAGTGAATCAGGATTTTTTCATACGCTGTCTATCCCACTGTTTATTTTTACCAATTTTATCATTGCATTATTACTGATACGTACGTTTGCATTGCTGATGCAGGGGAAACTGCTCATCCGCACGGAGCGTGCTGCATTACTGAAATCTGAGGATAAATAATGACCCTTTGCGACGAAAACTACTTTACTGAAAAATATGATTTAACCCGTACGCATTCCGATGTCGTTGAAGCGGCAAAAGTGGTTGCACCAGGTAAAACGTTAGATCTGGGCTGCGGTAACGGCCGAAACAGCCTGTACCTGGCGGCAAACGGCTATGACGTTACTGCATGGGATAAAAACCCCATGAGCATCGCTAACCTTGAGCGCATCAAAGCGGCTGAGGGGCTGACCAACCTGAACGCGAAGGTCGCTGACCTTAATGCGTTACGTTTTGAGGGTGAATACGATTTTATTCTATCTACCGTTGTGCTGATGTTTCTTGAAGCCAAAACAATCCCTGGCCTTATTGAGAATATGCAACGTTGTACTAAACCGGGTGGATATAACTTAATCGTCGCAGCGATGGATACTGATGATTTTCCGTGCACCGTTGGTTTTCCGTTCGCGTTTAAAACCGGAGAATTACGCAACTATTACAGTGGGTGGGATCTGCTGAAATATAACGAAGACGTAGGTGAACTTCATCGTACAGATGAAAACGGTAATCGAATTAAACTGCGCTTTGCCACCATGCTGGCACGCAAAACTTCCTGAACCTCCCGTTTGGGTTAACTCTTTCTGCGTTCAGCATTTTTTGTGCTGAGCGCAGAGATAAAATTGTGCGGTGCTTACCATTTTTAGTACATCCAAAATGAAACTGTTTTGCTATCCTTTTTAGGCATCATTGCGAAAACTAAAGGGATCGTTTCATGCGTACTCAAACTTTATTTAAAGTTGCAGTGCTTACTGGCTTGTTGGCATTATCCGGCTGTGCGTCAAAAGTGACCGAGCCGGATAAATATTCTGGGTTTTTAAAAAATTACTCTGATCTGAAGGAAACAAAATCAGCATCGGGACAAACGGTACTCCGTTGGGTTGATCCGAGCTACAACGAATCCAAATATGACAACATCGTGTATAACCCGGTAACGTATTATCCGGTTCCTAAACCTACTACACAGGTAGGGCAGCAGGTTCTTGATCAATTACTGACCTATACCAATACGAAGTTGAAAACGGCGATCGGTCAGCGTAAACCTCTGGTTACAACCCCAGGGCCACGTAGCCTGATTTTCCGCGGAGCGATTACCGGTGTTGCGACCAGCAAAGAAGGACTGCAGTTCTATGAAGTGGTCCCGGTTGCACTGCTGGTTGCGGGAACGCAAATGGCGACGGGTCACCGTACCATGGATACCAACCTCTATTTCGAGGGTGAGTTGATTGATGCAGCGACCAATAAACCGGTGATTAAAGTTGTACGTAAGGGTGAAGGTAAAGACCTGAACAACGAAAGTACGCCGATGGCGTTCGAAACGTTGAAGAAAGTTGTTGATGACATGGCAACCGATGCTTCCATGTTTGATGTGAACAAAAAACCACAATAAAAATGATGAACGCACCATCTCAGGATGGTGCGTTATTTTATGCCACGCGACGACGATAGAATAGTTTACCCATCAGCGCTTCCGGCCTGGCAAACATCACCAGGTTACCCAGTAAAATCAACACCAATCCGGCAATCGCATTAACTTGCCAGATGTATCCTTCATACAATGTTGACAGCGTCAGCGCCACCAGAGGGAACAGCAGCGTGCTGTATGCCGCCTTACTGGGACCAATGCGACCTACCAGCGTGAAATAAGCGCCAAAGGCAATCACTGAGCCGAAAATAGCCAGATATAACAGCGCGCTAAGATAGCTGAATGTCCACTGTGGCGTGAAGTTGTCGCCGCGTACCAGCGCAATGGCCGCGATCAGCAATGTGCCGTACAGCATGGCCCAGCTGTTGGTCGTTAACACTTCTAACCCTTTTTTCTGGTGACGCAGACTGATCATATTGCCCAGTGAGAAGCCGAAGGTTCCCAGAGCGCTCAAACCGATGCCCAGTAACAGTGAATGATTAAACCCGCTGTTGAGCAAATCTTGCCAGAATAAGGTGACGATGCCAGTCACTCCCAGACCGGCTGCAATATAGAAGCGCAGCGGTGGTTTTTGCCCAAAAAAGATGAAGCTATTGACTGCATTGAACAGGACGGCCATCGAGAAAATCACCGACTCCAGGCCGGTATTAATCCACGCCGCAGCCGTATAAAAACACCAGAAGTTGAAGCAAAAAACGCATCCGCCCTGTAACAGACAAAACAGATGATCGCGACCAGACAGTTTGCGTAATTTACCGCTTAGCAACAGGACCACTATCATCACCGAGCTGGCAACGGCGAAGCGCCAAAAGATAGAAACCGGTGCAGAAACCGGACCTTGCTGCAAATAAATCGCAATCCATGTCGTTCCCCAAATAACCACCACCAGGCAGTACAACAGTGCGTTCATACAACTCTCTCTTTTTGTCGTCAGACTTACACTGTGTCACGACGGAATGCAGGAGACTTTCATCGGCTTGCGGTGGACTTGCAAAATCTTGCGCTTTTTTTTGCGTAATAGTGAAAAGGCAGCTGTTAACGATATGTAGCTGATATAGACTGAAAGCCTGCTAACTTATTTTTGAATGTGATGGTATGTCTCAGCCCTACGGTGCCTTTGAAAACTTGCGCAAACATAATGCCGTGCTGCATGAATCGGTTGCGTTACATTCAGGGATCCAACTGGCGGCCTGGTCGAACAAACGCGATACCATCACCCAATATTGCGATCACCATACGCTCAGTTTATACATCGCAGATGGTTACGAGAGTTACCACAAGACGGCGGGAGGCTGGAAGAATGGCGGGGGACCAGACCGTTTTTGCCTGATGCCGAAGGAGAGTGAGTCCAGTTGGGATATTCGTGACGATCTTTCCTTTGTTCATCTCTATTGTACAGACGCCCATTTGCGCGAAGTGGGTGAAAAAGTTTGGGACAAAAGCCCCTATAGTTTCACGCTGGACGAGCATACGTTTGGCAGTGACCCGGGGATCACGGCGGTTTACCGTCAGTTTTTGCTTGGTAACGACTGGCAGCAACCGGCCAATCACCTCACGCTTAGCGCAGCATCTTCACTACTGTTAACGCATCTGATCCAGCATTACAGCAATGTGCAATGGCGACTTCCCGTCGTCACCGGAGGGCTTGCGCCTGCCACATTGCGCAACGTGCTGGCCTATATTGAAGCACATCTGGCGTATCCCATAACGTTGAGCGATCTGGCAGGTGAAGCAGCGCTAAGTGAATTCCATTTTGCCAGAATGTTTCGCCAGTCGATGAATATGGCGCCTCATCAGTACGTCATGCAACGCCGTATGGCGCTGGCGCAGCAACTGGTCTGTTATTCATCACGCAGCCTGTCGGATATTGCAATGGCCTGCGGGTTCAGTTCGGCGAGCCATTTCAGTAACCGGTTTAAACAAGTGACGGGTAAAACGCCAACGCAGTTACGCGCGGCGAAATAACGTCAACACTGAGTAGCAGATACCGCCTACGATCAGCCCCCAGAATGCAGACCCAACACCAAATACCGTCAGACCACTGGCCGTAACCAGAAAAGTCACGATGGCCGCATCGCGTTCTGCTTCATTATGTAAGGCTTGAAATAAACTACCGCTAATCGTGCCGAGTAATGCCAGACCAGCAAGCATCTGGATCCAGCTTACGGGCAGGGCTGCCATCAGTCCTGTGACCGAACCGCCAAACACCCCAGCCAGAATGTAAAAGACACCCGCTGCGGCTGCGGCGAGCCAGCGTCGATTTACATCTGGATGGGCTTCGGGGCTTTGGCAAATTGCTGCGGTTATGGCGGCGATGCAGATGGAATAGACGCCAAACGGCGAAAATAGCAGTGCCAACAGACCCGTAAAAACAATCAGGGGTGAAACGGGTAACGAATATCCCGATGCTTTCATGGTCGCAATACCGGGGGCATTTTGCGAAGCCATAGTGACCAGAAACAGCGGTAGCGCAATACTGATACTGTGGGCTAATGAAAAGTGTGGTGCAATAAACGCTGGCAACACCGGTGACAGATTAACACCATCGGTGACAATGTCACCTTTAACCAGGGCGATGGCTATACCTACCAACATTGCGGCGATAACGGCATTCCGTGGGGCGATTACTTTTAGTACCAACCACGCCAGCAGCATGCTGCCGCACAAGATAAGCTCACTGTTCAGGCTATTGAACGCCTGCAAACCAAAACGCAGCAAGATCCCGGCCAGCATGGCCGATGCCAGCGAGTGGGGAATAATTTTCATCAGGCGGGCAAACAGCCCGGTTATACCGCACAGCACAATCAATGCATTAGCTACGATAAAAACACCGATAGCATCCTGAATCGATACCCCTTGCAGGCCCGTCACCAGCAGCGCGGCACCAGGCGTTGACCATGCGGTAAGTACAGGGGCGCGATACCACAATGTCAGCGCCAGCGTACTGACCCCCATTGCTAGCCCTAGTGCGGTCATCCAGCCTGCGATTTGTCCGGTCGTCGCACCTGCGGCGAGCGCCGCTTGCCAGATAATGGCCGCTGAACTGGCGTAGCCGACCAGGACCGCCACAAAACCCGACAAAACTGTAGGCAGGGGGATGGAAAATGTGCGCATAGCAACTCCGCGTGCGTTATAACGGTCAGTCACTGTAACACTGTGCGTTATAGCGTACAAGTGCTAAGCTGTAGCCCTGAGAAAGGAGAGCGACGAAGGAGAAAAATGGACAACATAACCCACTATCTGGCCACAACGCTCAAGACGCTACGTCACCAGCGTGAATGGAGCCTTTCGCGTCTGGCGGAGGAAACTGGCGTCTCAAAAGCGATGCTGGGGCAGATTGAGCGCAACGAATCCAGTCCAACGGTGGCGACATTGTGGAAAATTGCCACCGGACTGAACGTCCCATTTTCAACCTTTATTTCACCACCAGAGTCAGACGGCACGCTAACATTCGATCCCCAGCAGCAGGCGATGGTCGTCACACCGTTGTTCCCGTGGGATCCGCAACTGTGCTTCGATCATTTTTCGATACTGCTGGCACCCGGCGCGCTCAGTGAATCTACTCCGCATGAAACCGGCGTAATTGAGCACGTGGTGGTGATTAGTGGCCTGCTGGATATGTGTATTGAGGGGCAGTGGCGCACCTTTAAATCCGGTGAGGGTGTCCGTTTCGCCGGAGATACGGCACATAGCTACCGTAACAGTAGCGAGCAAACGGTTCATTTTCATTCGCTGATCCATTACCCACGCGGTTAATCGGGAAAACTATTCCGAAACGCCGCGCTTGTGACTACAATAACCGCCATTTTTACCGCTTGTGGATGGTAACAACTGTATGCGCCAGCAGCCTCATCACCTTGAATTGTTAAGCCCGGCTCGGGATACCGCCATTGCGCGCGAAGCCATTTTGCACGGCGCAGACGCCGTTTACATTGGTGGACCAGGTTTTGGCGCGCGTCATAACGCCAGTAATAGCCTGAAAGATATTGCCGAATTAGTGCCTTTTGCCCATCGTTACGGGGCAAAAATCTTTGTGACGCTAAACACGATCTTGCATGATGATGAGCTGGAGCCCGCACAACGGTTAATTACCGATCTGTATCAGACCGGCGTTGATGCCCTGATCGTGCAGGATATGGGGATTCTTGAACTGGATATTCCCCCGATTGAACTGCACGCCAGCACCCAGTGCGATATTCGCAGCGTTGAGAAGGCGAAATTTCTATCTGATGTGGGATTCACCCAGATTGTGCTGGCGCGCGAACTGAGCCTTGAGCAGATTAACGCTATCCATCAGGCTACCGATGCGACTATTGAGTTTTTCATTCACGGTGCGCTGTGCGTTGCCTATTCAGGGCAGTGTTATATTTCACATGCACAAACCGGACGCAGCGCTAACCGCGGCGACTGTTCCCAGGCTTGCCGTCTGCCGTATACCCTGAAAGACGATCAGGGGCGCGTGGTATCCTATGAAAAACATCTGCTGTCGATGAAAGATAACGATCAGACCGCCAACCTGGGTGCGTTGATTGACGCAGGTGTGCGTTCCTTCAAAATTGAAGGGCGCTATAAGGACATGAGTTATGTGAAGAATATTACCGCGCATTATCGCCAGATGCTCGACGCCATTATTGAAGAGCGCGGCGATCTGGCCCGTTCATCAGCAGGACGTACCGAACATTTCTTTACCCCATCCACAGAGAAAACCTTCCATCGCGGCAGCACCGATTATTTTGTGAATGCCCGTAAAGGGGATATCGGTGCATTCGACTCACCAAAGTTTATCGGTTTGCCGGTCGGCGAAGTCCTGAAGGTGGCAAAAGATCATCTCGATGTTGAAGTGACCGAACCGCTGGCAAACGGGGATGGCCTGAACGTGTTAATCAAACGTGAGGTTGTTGGATTCCGCGCCAACACCGTGGAAAAAACGGGGAACAATCGTTATCGGGTATGGCCGAATGAAATGCCCGCCGACCTGTACAAAGTGCGTCCGCATCATCCGCTGAATCGCAACCTCGATCATAACTGGCAGCAAGCGTTAACAAAAACTTCCAGCGAACGCCGTGTTGCGATCGATATTGAGCTCGGCGGCTGGCAGGAGCAGTTGATTCTGACGCTCACCAGTGAAGAGGGCGTGAGTATCACCCATACGTTGGACGGCCAGTTTGAGGAAGCGAACAATGCGGAAAAAGCGTTGAGTAACCTACAGGACGGACTGGCAAAACTTGGTCAGACGATGTACTACGCCCGCAATATTCAGGTGAATCTGCCGGGCGCGCTGTTCGTGCCAAACGGTCAACTAAATCAGTTCCGGCGTGAAGCCGTTGATATGCTGGATGCAGCGCGCCTGCAAAGCTATCAGCGCGGTAGCCGCAAACCGGTATCTCAGCCAGCGCCGGTTTACCCACAAACGCACTTGAGTTTTCTGGCTAACGTCTACAATCAAAAAGCGCGTGAGTTTTATCACCGTTATGGCGTTCAGTTGATTGATGCAGCCTATGAAGCACATGAAGAAAAGGGCGAAGTGCCGGTGATGATCACCAAACATTGCCTGCGTTTCGCCTTTAACCTGTGTCCGAAACAGGCGAAAGGTAACATCAAAAGCTGGAAAGCAACACCGATGCAACTGGTTAACGGCGATGAAGTCCTGACGCTGAAATTTGATTGCCGACCGTGCGAAATGCACGTAATCGGCAAGATGAAGCATCACATTCTGAAGATGCCGTTGCCGGGCAGCGTCGTGGCTTCGGTCAGTCCAGAAGAACTGATGAAGACACTGCCAAAGCGCAAAGGTTAATCGTTAGCTCAGATGTGTATCTGGTTTGCGTGATTTTTGCCAGTGATGGTGCTCACGAAGATCGGCGGCGGATTCTTCCGCCGTCACTCGAAGTTCATCGCTGTCGGCCGTGTGTCGTAGTAAATGATCGGCATCCTGCACCTGAAGATATTCATGTCCCTGATTAGTAGCGAAAAGTTGACCGGAAAAAAGCGCGCTGGCCAGCAATAACACCGTTAACCCTTTCTTAAACATCATGCACCCTCTGGTACGTTAGCTGCGGAATTGGCGATAATTTCGCCCGGTGACTATTCAATATTTTAATCGGGTTAATGACAATCTCTGTTTTGCCATTTCGATGTTTTTTACATTTTTGTTTAGTCGATGTTGGGATTTGTAACACCCGGGCAGTGCAGCGCGCTGACCGGGTGTGATCAGGGCGAGATTCAGGACTTAAATCCGGCGGCCGTCATCAGGAGACGAAAGAACATACCAACGGCGGCCAGGGCCAGCACGCTGCCGCCCCAGAGGATCACCAGCCACATCAGGCGTTTCCAGATTGTTTGTTGCATCAATGATACCCCTCACCATGTTGAACTTTCCCGCGGAAAACGTAGTAGCTCCAGAAGGTGTACCCCAGGATTATCGGGATAATCAGCAGTGCGCCAACCAACATAAAGCCCTGACTTTGTGCCGGAGCCGCCGCCTGCCAGAGCGTAATAGACGGTGGAATGATATGTGGCCAGATACTGATCCCCAGCCCGCTAAACCCGAGAAAAATCAGCCCCAGCGTTAATACAAAAGGCAGTGTATGGCAGTTATGTTGCCCCAGCGAACGCCACAGCCAGAGACTGATAAGCGCAACCAGCAGCGGAACCGGCATCAGGAACCAAAGGTTGGGCAGGCTAAACCAACGCTCGGCAATCGCGCTATGTGCCAGTGGTGTCCACAGGCTGATAATGGCAATCACAACCAACATTGCCAGCAGCAGTTTTTTGGCCACACTGCGCATTTTATCCTGCAACGGATTTTCGCTTTTCATCACCAGCCATGTCGCCCCCAGCAGGGCGTAAGCCACGACCAGACCAACGCCGCAGAACAACGTGAACGGGGTCAACCAGTCGAAAGGACCGCCGCTGTAGCTGCGTCCGGTAACGGAAAACCCGTTGAGTACGGCACCCACCACGACACCTTGCGTGAATGTCGCGAGGATTGAACCGCCGATAAAGGCTTTATCCCAGAATGGTCGGTGAGCCGGTGTGGCTTTGAAGCGAAACTCGAACGCGACGCCGCGAAAAATTAGGCCGATTAGCATCAGGGTCAACGGGATGGTCAGCGCATCGACGATCACCGCATAGGCCAGGGGGAAAGCGCCGAATAATCCGGCTCCGCCCAATACCAGCCAGGTTTCATTGCCGTCCCATACCGGGGCTACGCTGTTGACCATAACATCGCGGTCGTCAGCGTCCTGAATCGCTGGGAATAAAATGCCAATCCCGAGATCAAAACCGTCCATCACGATATACATCAGCGTGGCGAAGACGATAATTACAAACCAGATAACTGATAAATCGATACCCATTAGCGATGTGCCTCCGGTTGAGAATCGAGGACGGCGGCTGAAAGCGGCCGGGCAGGCGTGCCTGTTGGCGGAATAGTCGGGTCATCTTCCTGTGGCCCTTTACGGATCAGGCGGATCATGTAGCTGTAACCCACGCCAAACACTGAGCTGTACACCACAAAGAAGGACAGCAGGCTGATGCTCATATGTAAATCGCCATGTGCAGAAACCGCATCCGCCGTACGTTGCAGACCGTAAACCACCCACGGCTGACGGCCAACTTCAGTGGTCACCCAACCGGCAAGGATGGCAATCAGACCGGAAGGACCCATCCATAAGGCAAAGCGCAGAAAAGGGCGCGAGGTGTATAAACGCTGCTTAAAGCGCAGCCACAGGGCAAACGCGCCCAACAGGATCATCAGCATGCCTAGCCCGGCCATTATGCGAAACGACCAGAACACCATGGTGGAGTTGGGCCTGTCTTCTTTAGGAAACTCTTTTAGGGCCGGGACCTGTTTGTCCAGACTATGGGTCAGGATCAGACTGCCCAGCGCCGGGATTTCCAGCCCATAGCGGGTGCGTTCCTGCTCCATATCCGGCCAGCCGAACAGCAGCAGCGGAGTCGGTTCACCGGGGCGATTTTCCCAGTGTCCTTCAATCGCAGCAATTTTTGCCGGCTGATGCTTCAGCGTATTCAAACCGTGCATATCGCCAATCAAGGCCTGCAGTGGAGCGACGATTAATGTCATCCACAGCGCCATCGAAAACATCGCTCGAATTGCTGGTGTGTTATTCCCGCGCAGCAAATGCCATGCCCCCGAGGCAGCAACAAACAACGCGCTGCTCAGGAAGGCGGCAACCGACATATGCAGCAGACGATAGGGGAATGAAGGATTGAAAATAACGGCGAACCAGTCGACGGGAACGACCTGGCCGTTAACTATTTCATAGCCTTGCGGTGTCTGCATCCAGCTGTTGGAGGCGAGGATCCAGAAGGTTGAAATAATGGTACCCAGTGCGACCATGCAGGTGGCAAAGAAGTGAAGTCCTGGACCAACCCGATTCCAGCCAAACAACATCACCCCAAGGAAACCAGCTTCGAGGAAGAAGGCGGTTAATACTTCATAGGTCAGTAACGGCCCAGTGATACTCCCGGCGAACTCGGAAAAACCACTCCAGTTGGTGCCGAACTGATAAGCCATCACCAGCCCGGAAACTACACCCATACCAAAATTTACGGCGAATATTTTCGACCAGAAATGGTAAAGCGATCGCCAGGTGGGATTTTTCGTTTTTAGCCATAGCCCTTCCAGCACAGCCAGATAACTGGCGAGCCCGATAGTAATAGCCGGAAAGATGATGTGAAAGGATACCGTAAACGCGAACTGGATCCTTGCCAGGTGAAACGCGTCAAGACCGAACATGCTTAACTCCGCAGGCAAAATTGATTTAGCGCAATTCTAAGTCTGAGGAGCAATGGAAGGCAGAAACAGAACAGTTCTTTTTAACCATAACAGTTACCCGACTGTTATGGGCCTTCCCCAAAACTCCTCCCCAATAATGGCTAAAATTAAATCGCCAGAATCACCCAACTATCATTCCTTTCATTGTGATATTTCTCGGTCATTTTGGCCGATTTATGACCCAGCAGTCCTGCGTGCCGCGTTGTCCTTGCATTACCGCCAGCTAGCTGGCATAGCGACGACGGCATTCATACGGTTGAGTTCTCGTGACGGTGTAGTGAGGGAAAGAGGGCGAATGGCATCACTGAGCTTCGGGTGACATCCGGTTATCGTGTCAATCAGACTGAAATGAACATGGTGATCCGCGACCAACAGCGGAACCGCCGGTACCTGCCTGGAATTTTTATCTCTGGTGAGCATTATTCTTAAAATGGACAGTCACGAGCTGTCTAATTATGGAATGTACATAAGATGATCTCTATGATTGTGTTTAAAATAATACCACATGGACCTTAAGGGATGGGATACGCAAAAGATTTGGCAAAGGAAATGCTCTCAGCTCTGAATTTAGAAAATGAAGGGATGCTGGTTGCATACATTAAAGGCTTGATTCACTTTCCTGTAGACTTGTATTCTCTCGCATCCGATTTTATCCATACCGATGACAGGCGGCAAAATATGGATGATAATATGAGGATTGCGGGACTAGTGAAGCGGGCAACATCAACGAAAAATATTAACATTGTGGAAAAAGCGGTCAATGTATTCATTGATGGTTTCATGCAGCACGTTAATTTATCTGATATCGTAACAAATGTAGCAAAAGACACTGTAGCTTCTACATTGGGTAGTTATACTTTCGGTGAACTTTCTGGTTTAAAAATTGGAGCCTTAATCTCTTCACGGATCACCGTGTCTATTGCTTTTAGTATGTCGGTCAGCACATTGTTAATGATTGGTGGTGGAGTATCAAGTGCTATACATGCTTCGAGATACCTAAAAATATCAAACTATGAAGTTTACCGGAAGCTTAAGGACTTGGGAGATTTAGATCTTCTCTATTTTGCTATTCAGGAGCGGGTTGAGCCATTTGAGAAAGCAACCAGATTATCAAAAGAAAATCCGGCTTTGTTCAAACAGGCGGTAGAGTATTTTTTCAAGGGGGTGTAGCTCATCAATTTTTTGACAGGCGATAAAGCAACCAGCAAGTAAGAATCATTGCCACAGTAAATGTCCAACGTCCAAATATAAACATGTAAGCATATTTATCCCCGATAGAATCAGGATAAGCACTAAACATTAGTATTACATTTGATAATGTTGATGTTATTGCTAAGAATGCTGCTAAAGCGATCCCAACCCAGATTAAGAAAGATAATACTTGTTTCATTTACTAATCTCTTATCGGTTGCCAGACATTTTCATCTGGCAGTGTACTGAATCGAAACTAATGAGTAAATAATTAGATGTAACAAATTCATTTAGCCTAATTAATTGAATTTTCATGCTGGTAACTCTCTGGTTATCTGTGGATATTTTTCCGCAAACTCCATCGGCAACCTCTCACTTTCGGTGTGTCGTTAAATACTCCCTGTGGGATTTGAAGAAATTGCAGTTGCTTTGTTCCGGTTACTGCGAAAACCACAAAAGCGAAAGCAGGTTACGTTATAGAAAGCAAAAACTCCGGTAGGAATCCCTATGGTGTCAAATGACGCAGGCTGCGCAAGCCGCATTGGTCACTTCGACGATAACGAACCGATTCCTTTACCTTCTGCAGTAGGTACTGAAACTGACTATGTGGAAATACCACTGAGCGTTGCGTCTAAGGTTCTGTTGTTAAATGTCTTTCTTGAATCCAATATCACCCAGCAGGAGTTGGCAAACAGGATCGGCAGGTCTAAGCAGGAAATTACTCGCTTATTCGATTTAAATCTCGCGACAAAAATTGATGCAGTGCAGATAGCTGTGCGCGCCGTAGGCAAAGAACTGTCATTAACGATGTTGTAAAACTGTTAACTATAACAGTTAAATAAAATACCCTGATTATGTAAACTGATATACACAGTGGTTGTCACCGACACCGGTAATCAGGACGAAAAATGAAAAAGTACCAGCGACTGGCAGAGCAAATTCGCGATCAAATTGCGTCTGGCGTATGGCAGCCAGGCGATCGCTTGCCATCCTTGCGTGAGCAGGTGGTCAGCAGCGGAATGAGTTTTATGACCGTCGGACACGCATACCAGTTGCTGGAAAGCCAGGGGCGAATTATTGCCCGACCGCAGTCTGGTTATTATGTCGCCGCGCGCCCCGAACGTGAATTTGCTGCGCCGCAGGTGCAGGTCATGCGCGATGAAGCGGTGGATATCAATACCTACATTTTTGATATGTTGCAGGCCAGCCGGGATGCGTCAGTGATGCCCTTTGCCTCCGCATTCCCCGACCCGCGTCTGTTTCCACTTCAGCAGTTGAACCGCTCGTTGGCGCAGGTGAGTAAAACTGCCACCGCCATGAGCGTGATTGAAAACCTGCCGCCGGGGAATGCTGAGCTGCGTCATGCCATTGCCCGTCGCTATGCTCAACAGGGGATGACCATTTCACCGGACGAAATCGTCATCACCACCGGCGCGATGGAAGCCCTCAACCTGAGCCTGCAAGCAGTCACCGAACCGGGTGATTGGGTAATTGTCGAAAACCCCTGTTTTTACGGGGCGTTGCAGGCCCTGGAGCGATTACGTCTGAAGGCGCTTTCGATTGCCACCGACGTAAAAGAGGGAATCGATCTCACCGCGCTGGAGCAGGCGTTGCAGGAGTACCCGGTAAAAGCTTGCTGGCTAATGACAAACAGCCAAAATCCACTGGGTTTTACGCTCAGCGCAGAGAAAAAGGCGCGTCTGGTTGCCTTGCTGGAAAAATACCACGTAATACTGATTGAAGATGATGTTTACAGCGAGCTGTACTTTGGCCGCGAAAAACCGTTGCCCGCCAAAGCCTGGGATCGCGCCGACAGCGTTCTGCATTGTTCGTCCTTCTCGAAGTGTCTGGTACCAGGATTTCGTATTGGCTGGGTGGCAGCAGGGAAACATGCCCGGCGTATTCAGCGACTCCAGCTAATGAGCACCTTATCTACCAGTTCGCCCATGCAGCTTGCCCTTGTTGATTATCTTTCAACCCGGCGCTATGACGCGCATTTACGGCGCTTGCGTCGGCAACTGGCGGAACGTAAACAACAGGCCTGGCAAACGCTGCTGCGTCATCTTCCGGCGGAAGTCAAAATTCACCACAACGACAGTGGTTATTTTCTGTGGCTGGAGCTGCCGGAACCGCTTGATGCCGGTGTGCTCAGTACCCATGCGCTGGCACACCACATCAGTATTGCGCCGGGGAAAATGTTCTCGACCTCGGGAAGCTGGACACGTTTTTTTCGTTTTAATACTGCATGGCACTGGGGAGATCGCGAAGAGCAGGCCGTAAAACAGCTTGGTAAATTAATTCGTGAAATGATGAAATAAACCATAACGCGCTATTCAATATAAATGAATAGCGTGTTCTTATTTTCGAAATAGTGAATGCTGAACCACGGTATTATTTATATCGGGTGCGTCCATACAAAATATCAATAGTTATTACTATTGCCACCTCTGCGTCTAACTCCTTGTCTATACTCCAGAAGATTACCCCCAGGTCAGAGTCTGTAGCGTAATGAGCGTTAGCTCACAACCTGATTAAATTTCCTTGCGCCAGCAGGAACGCTTACAACACCCCGACTATTTTTAGAAAAGGACATATATTTACGGCAAGGCTGCCGCTCAATATTTTTTAGACAGGAGTAAGACGTTATGAGCAAGCAGTTTGCCCTCAGTAGCCTGTGCGCACTCAGTATGACGCTGATGACTGCGCAGGCAGCCGAACCCCCCACATCATTAGATAAACCGGAAGGCCGCCTGGATATTATTGCCTGGCCGGGTTATATCGAACGTGGGCAAACCGATAAGCAATATGACTGGGTCTCACAGTTTGAGAAAGATACCGGCTGCGCGGTTAATGTAAAAACGGCAGCCACATCTGATGAAATGGTCAGCCTGATGGCAAAAGGCGGCTACGACCTGGTTACCGCTTCTGGTGATGCCTCACTGCGCCTGATTATGGGAAAACGCGTTCAGCCAATTAATACCGCGCTGATCCCTAACTGGAAAACCATCGATCCACGCGTGGTAAAAGGCGAATGGTTTAACGTTGGCGGAAAAGTTTACGGCACACCGTACCAGTGGGGACCAAACCTGCTGATGTATAACACCAAAATTTTCCCAACGCCGCCGGATAGCTGGAGCGTGGTGTTTGTTGAGCAAAAACTTGAGGATGGGAAAAGCAATAAAGGGCGCGTTCAGGCCTACGATGGCCCGATCTATATTGCCGATGCCGCGTTATTCGTTAAAGCCACTCAGCCGCAGTTGGGTATTACCGATCCCTATCAGCTCACTGAAAAACAGTATCAGGCGGTGATCAAAGTCCTGAGCGATCAGCACGCGCTGATCCATCGCTATTGGCACGATACCACCGTGCAAATGAGCGATTTCAAAAACGAAGGCGTGGTGGCGTCAAGCGCCTGGCCTTATCAGGCTAACGCCTTGAAAGGCGAAGGTCAGCCAATTGCCACGGTTTTCCCAAAAGAAGGGGTTACCGGATGGGCTGATACCACCATGCTGCACAGTGAAGCGAAACACCCGGTTTGTGCTTACAAATGGATGAACTGGTCATTAACCCCGAAAGTACAGGGCGACGTAGCGGCCTGGTTTGGTTCTCTGCCAGTGGTGCCTGAAGGTTGTAAAGCCAGCCCTCTGTTGGGTGAAAAGGGTTGTGAAACCAACGGCTATAGCTACTTTGACAAAATTGCCTTCTGGAAAACGCCGATTGCCGAAGGTGGAAAATTCGTTCCTTACAGTCGCTGGACGCAGGATTACATCGCCATTATGGGCGGTCGTTAATTCCACTGGGGGTTTTATGACGTACGCAGTGGAGTTTCATAACGTCTCGCGTTTGTATGGGGATGTTCGTGCAGTTGATGGGGTAAGTATTGCGATTAACGACGGTGAGTTTTTCTCTATGCTGGGGCCATCCGGCTCCGGCAAGACCACTTGTCTGCGCCTGATTGCCGGGTTTGAGCAGCTGTCAGGCGGCGCAATTACCATTTTTGGTAAGCAGGCCAGCGAATTGCCGCCCTGGGAACGGGACGTCAATACGGTATTTCAGGATTACGCGTTGTTCCCGCACATGTCGATTCTCGACAACGTCGCCTACGGGCTGATGGTCAAAGGCATCGATAAAAAACAGCGCCACGCGAAAGCACGTGAAGCGCTGGATAAGGTCGCACTCGGTTTTGTGCATGAGCGTAAACCGTCGCAGCTTTCCGGTGGGCAACGTCAGCGCGTGGCGATTGCCCGGGCGCTGGTCAATGAGCCGCGCGTCCTGCTGTTGGATGAGCCGCTCGGGGCATTGGATCTTAAATTGCGTGAACAGATGCAGCTGGAACTGAAAAAATTACAGCAATCTCTTGGCATCACGTTCATTTTTGTTACCCACGATCAGGGGGAAGCCCTGTCGATGTCCGATCGTGTGGCGGTGTTTAATAACGGTCGCATTGAACAGGTAGATTCTCCGCGTGAACTGTATATGCGTCCACGTACGCCGTTTGTGGCAAGTTTCGTCGGGACGTCCAATGTCTTCGATGCGACGATGTCGGCGAACGTTTGTGGGCTACAGGGGATGTTCTCCCTGCGTCCGGAACATATTCGTTTGAATGATGCCGGGGGAGAAGTCCAGGCCCGGGGGGTTATTCAGGCGGTGCAGTATCAGGGGGCGGCGACGCGGTTTGAGCTAAAACTCGCCGGAGGGGAAAAATTGCTGGTTAGCCAGGCGAACCTGACGGGAGAAATGCTACCGTCAACGTTGTCGCCAGGTCAGCAGGTGATGGCATCCTGGTCACGCGACGTGATGGTACCGCTGGTTGAGGAGAGGTGAATGGCTATGAACGTCTTACATTCGCCTCCACAGTCGACCAACCTGAACCGGATCTCAGGTTACTTCTGGCGTAATCCGGGGCTGGGGTTGTTTTTGCTGCTCCTCGGACCGCTGATGTGGTTTGGCATCGTCTACTTTGGCTCATTACTGACGCTGTTGTGGCAAGGTTTTTATACCTTCGACGATTTCACCATGTCGGTCACACCAGACCTGACGCTGGCGAATTTGCAGGCGCTGTTTAATCCCGCTAACTACGACATCATTTTGCGCACTCTGACGATGGCGGTAGCAGTCACCATCGCCAGCGCGATTCTGGCGTTTCCGATGGCGTGGTATATGGCTCGCTATACCAGCGGCAAAATGAAGGCTTTTTTTTACATTGCCGTAATGTTGCCAATGTGGGCCAGCTACATCGTTAAAGCCTATGCGTGGACGCTGCTGTTGGCTAAAGACGGCGTGGCGCAGTGGTTTTTAACCCACCTTGGGCTGGAGCCGTTGCTGCTTTCGTTCCTGACATTACCTGCGGTAGGCGGCAATACGCTGTCGACTTCAGGGTTAGGGCGTTTCCTGGTGTTCGTCTATATCTGGCTGCCGTTTATGATCCTGCCAGTACAGGCCGCGCTGGAGAGACTTCCGCCGTCGCTGTTACAGGCTTCTGCTGATTTGGGCGCGCGTCCGCGTCAAACCTTCCGCTATGTGGTGCTTCCATTGGCGATACCGGGCATTGCAGCGGGTTCAATCTTTACCTTCTCTCTGACGTTGGGTGACTTTATTGTGCCGCAACTGGTGGGACCGCCGGGCTATTTCATCGGCAACATGGTGTATTCGCAACAAGGGGCGATCGGCAATATGCCGATGGCGGCGGCATTTACTCTGGTGCCGATTGTGTTAATCGCACTGTATCTGGCGTTCGTGAAGCGTCTGGGAGCTTTCGATGCACTCTGAACGCGCACCCTGGCTACTCAAACTGGCGGCATGGGGCGGGGTTATTTTCCTGCACTTTCCCATCCTCATCATCGCCACCTATGCTTTTAATACTGAGGAGGCTGCTTTTAGTTTTCCACCCCAGGGATTAACGCTGAAGTGGTTTAGCGTTGCTGCGCAGCGTAGCGATATTCTGGAGTCTGTGACGTTGTCACTTAAGATCGCTGCGTTGTCGACAGCTATTGCCCTTGTTCTGGGGACGCTGGCCGCGGCCGCGCTGTGGCGTAGGGACTTTTTTGGCAAAAGTGCAATATCGCTGTTGCTACTGTTGCCGATCGCGCTGCCGGGCATTATTACCGGCCTTGCGCTGTTGACGGCGTTTAAAACCATCAACCTGGAACCGGGTTTTCTCACGATCGTGGTGGGCCATGCGACATTTTGCGTGGTGGTGGTGTTTAACAACGTTGTGGCGCGTTTTCGCCGTACCTCATGGAGTCTGGTCGAAGCGTCTATGGATCTTGGCGCCAATGGCTGGCAAACCTTTCGTTATGTCGTGCTGCCAAACCTGGCATCGGCACTTCTGGCGGGGGGGATGCTGGCGTTTGCCTTGTCGTTTGATGAAATCATCGTGACAACGTTCACCGCCGGACATGAAAGAACACTTCCTCTGTGGCTGCTCAATCAATTGGGCCGTCCACGGGATGTGCCGGTCACCAACGTTGTGGCATTGCTGGTAATGCTGGTGACAACACTGCCAATTTTAGGGGCCTGGTGGCTAACGCGTGAAGGCGACACTCTCGCCGGAAACGGTAAATAAACGACGATATGGGAAATTGCTATGCAACATCAATTACTGATTAATGGCGAGCTGGTCAACGGTGAAGGTGAAAAGCAGCC
Organism: Citrobacter portucalensis; assembly: GCF_002042885.1. Lineage (GTDB taxonomy): Bacteria > Pseudomonadota > Gammaproteobacteria > Enterobacterales > Enterobacteriaceae > Citrobacter > Citrobacter portucalensis. The sequence goes on along the minus strand of NZ_MVFY01000001.1, from coordinate 433,188 downwards.
AGTCTATAACCCTGCCACTGGTGAACTCATTCTGGAGATTGCTGAGGCGTCAGCCATGCAGGTTGATGCCGCTGTACGTGCGGCAGACGCCGCGTTTGCCACCTGGGGGCAAACCACGCCGAAAGTCCGCTCTGAACTGCTGCTGAAACTAGCGGATGCTATTGCTGATAACGCGCAAACCTTCGCTGAGCTGGAATCACTTAACTGCGGTAAACCGCTGCACTGTGTTCTCAACGATGAAATTCCCGCTATTGCCGATGTTTTCCGCTTCTTTGCCGGTGCGGCGCGTACCCTGCAAGGACAGGCGGCCGGTGAATATCTGGAAGGGCATACCTCGATGATTCGCCGTGATCCGCTGGGTGTGGTGGCTTCTATTGCGCCGTGGAACTATCCGCTGATGATGGCGGCGTGGAAGCTGGCTCCAGCGTTGGCGGCGGGGAACTGCGTGGTGATTAAACCGTCAGAAATTACTCCGCTGACAGCGCTTAAATTAGCCGAATTCGCCAAAGACATTTATCCAGCTGGCGTGATTAACGTGCTGTTTGGTCGCGGTAAAACGGTGGGCGATCCGCTGACCGGTCATGAAAAAGTGCGTATGGTTTCGCTGACCGGCTCCATTGCAACCGGCGAACACATTATTCAGCACACCGCGCCGTCAATTAAGCGTACGCATATGGAACTGGGCGGAAAAGCTCCGGTGATCATTTTTGATGATGCCGATCTGGATGCAGTGGTGAGTGGCGTGCGGACCTTTGGTTATTACAACGCCGGGCAAGACTGTACCGCCGCTTGCCGAATTTATGCCCAGAAAGGCATTTATGATGCACTGGTCGAGAAACTTGGCGCCGCCGTTGCCAGCCTGAAAATCGGTCCGCCGAATGATGAATCGACCGAGCTGGGACCAGTGAGCTCGCAGGCACATCTCGATCGCGTGACTAAAGCGGTCGATGAGGCTAAAGCGTTGGGCCATATTAAGGTCATCACCGGCGGTAAAAAAGTGGATGGTTCAGGCTACTATTTTGCCCCGACGCTGCTTGCTGGGGCGAAGCAGGACGATGCCATCGTACAGCGGGAAGTTTTCGGTCCGGTGGTCAGCGTGACCGTATTTGATGATGAAGATCAGGTGCTGGCATGGGCCAACGATTCGAAATACGGCCTGGCATCCTCCGTCTGGACCCGGGATGTTGGGCGAGCGCATCGCTTTAGCGCTCGCCTGCAATATGGTTGTACCTGGGTCAATACCCATTTCACGCTGGTTAGCGAGATGCCGCACGGTGGGCAAAAACAGTCTGGCTATGGAAAGGATATGTCGGTTTATGGGCTGGAGGATTACACGGTTATTCGCCATGTTATGATCAAGCATGAGTAATATCTTAAGCGCGATCGGCGAATGGGGCACGGATAGCTAAATATTGGCATACGTGTGTCTATACTATTCGCGCCACTGGCCTCGTCGCCATCGGACGGCGGTAAGTTGGAAATATCCGCGAGGTCAGGCTAATTGATACAACAAAGCCCCAGCATATAGCCGGGGCTTTGTGCTTTCAGGATCGCCATCGGGTTTATCTGCGGCCCAGGCTGCAAAGCCAGGCGAGTAGGGCACAGACGCTCAGAACCAGCCCCAGTTGCTGCACCATGCCTGCTAAACCCAGCATCATCCCAAGTAACAGGTAATAGCTTAATCCGAACAAAGCACCCGCGGCACCGGCCTGTTCACGGTAGTGACGCAGCGCCTGACTCAGCACATTGGGAATGGCGATACCATAGGCAATCACCACGCCGAACACCGGAATCAGGATCCACGCGGAGTGCTGTAAACACCACGCGACGAGACCTAACAACGCTGCCAGCACACAGGCATAACGTACAAGTCGCTCCGGCGTCAGACCTGTCGTTAACAGTCCTCGGTTCAGCAGGCTACCTGACAGAGAAGCAAACGCAAGTAGCAACCCCGTCCAGCCAAAGGCTCTGGAGCTCCATCCTAATTGCCCAAAAAGAAACGGTGCCAGGCTGTAATAGCTAAACAGCATGGTGTTCAGCAGGGCAACCAGCAAGGCGTTTTTCCGCAACTCACTGTCCCGCATCATGCGGGAAAATAGCGCGGCAAGCTTCGGGCTGAGCGTATGTTTGGGCCGGGTTTCTGGCAGCATGGTCGCTGTCAGTATTAGCAGTAGCAACGCCAACAGCACAAGGGCAACAAAGACACCGGTATGGCCGTATAGACTCACTAACCAACCTCCGCTTAGCAGGCCAAAAACCGGACTCAATGCCAGCGCGGCCCCCATCACGGAAAAGACGCGGGATAGCGCAGTTGATTCATAACTGTCCCTTAGCATGGTCTGTACCACGACCGACCCCGCAGCCGCACCGACGGCGGAGATCATCCGTGCCAGCAGCAAAACGCTGAAGTCGGTGGCAACAACGGCCAATGCGCAACCTGTTCCATAGCAGATAAGCCCTGCCAGCATCGCCCAACGTCGTCCGATGCAGTCACTTAGCCAACCCCACATCGCTACGCCGACGGCAAAGGCAACAAAATAAACGGAGAGTGTTTGAGCCGCGCGCTCACTGCTTACGTGAAAAGAGGTAGCGATACCCGGCAATGCCGGGCTGTAAATGGTTTCCACCAGTTGTGGAAACATAATCAGTAGCGTAAGAAGCCACAGCGATGGGCGACGAAGTGTGTTCATAGCAATATCCAGAGAGACAGAAAACAGGCGGGCATTATTGCTGAAAGGGATATGTCGTATTACCATTATCAGGACTTTAAATATCAAATATCAGACAGATAATGAAAATTGCCCCTGATGATGCTTTTGATGCGGATAGCTTTGATAAACCGGTAATCGGTATTGCTGCCGATATGGGGGTACATGATTCCGGGCGGCACAGTCATCTTCGTCATCAGCTACTTTTTTCGGCAGCGGGAAGTATTACGATTGAACTGGAGCAGGCCCTGTGTCTGCTACCGCCACGCCGTGCGGTTTGGATCCCGGCAGGCACGGTACATCGCGCCATAATGCGTGGTGTGATGGCTTATCGCTCTTTGTATTTTTCTACCGCATTGCCGTTATCTGAGTTACCGCTGCAGATAGTCGAAGTTAATCCGCTGTTTTTTGAAGTGATAGAACGTATGGCCTTCTGGCCATGGGAAATGCCTGCCGCACAGCAGTCCAGCCTCATTGCCGTTTTTTGTGAGGAAATGCGTGCCGCCCGCAGTGAAAACTGGACATTGCAGTATCCCTCAGATCCGCGGCTTGACGTGTGGCTCAAGGGATTACGCATGGGTGAATTGCCACCACGACTGAATCAATTGTCCCGACAGGTTGGGGCATGCGAGAGGACGATCAGCCGAATATTTATCAGGGATACCGGGATGAATTATCAGGACTGGCGGCAGCAATTTAGGTTGTTAAAAGCCATGGAAATGTTGGCTGACGGAGGCCATATCAGCCAGGTCGCGCAATATCTGGAGTTTGTCAGCGACAGTGCTTTTATTGCGTTCTTCCATCAACATACCGGCACAACACCTGGCCGATATTCGGGCAATATAATGCCGCAGAAGGATTAGGGGTATTACATATTAAGGATAATTTACCCAGTAATAGCAGAGTGGGAAGATCGTTTACTGATGGCAGAGAGAAGATCCTCTCTGCCAGCGGACGCTGCAATTAATCAAGAAGAGTTACATCAAGCAAACCAGCCGAACCTTGCGGATATCAGACTGAAAAGTCCTACAGCAGCAAATATATTTATCAGCACCACAGTTTTACTGGAAACATTCATTTTTGCCACCTTTCGTTTTAACCCTTATGGGTATAGTACGGCTTATAACTATCCGCAATAGTACGAATTCTGAACATAATGAAAATGGGTTGTTTTACAGCCGTTTTTCTTAAATTAATTAATAAAACTTGATGTGAGTCATGAAAAAGAGCATATTGCGCGCGATTTTCCCTTCTGGCCAGGATGCCTTAAATGTCCCTATACCAAAAAATGTTGGTTTTTTATGCGGTGATGGCCGTCATCACGGCAATCATCACCTGGTTTCTTTCCCGCGATAAAAAGCGGATCCGCTTTCTTAGCGCGGTATTAGTCGGGGCGACCTGGCCGATGAGTTTTCCCGTTGCGCTGATGTTTTCTCTTTTCTGATGACGGCGTATTCGCCGTTTCAGGAGAAAAGCAGGGCATCTAATCGTTTTTTGTCGGTTTCAGAGACATCCTGTGGGTGCTGATATCCCGCATTCTCATTCGCACGGGTGTACAAGGCAACCAGCCAGTCGTAAACGTAACGGCTTGCACCATGCGAGGGTTGTTCATCCAGCTTCGTCAGGCGTAACATCGGCGATTGCTTCGGCGCGCTAAAAATAGCCGATCCTTTTTGGATCCTGCTGGCAGGGCGCTGTTCCTCAGCAACGTCGGCAAATCCAAGCCAGGTAATAAAATCACCAATATCGGCGTGTAACTGCGCGGCACAGACGTTTTCTCGCTGCATAATGCGCTGTAAGCGTTGTGGCATCTCCAGGCGATAGCTGGTGGTGACGAGAATGTCGGCAACCTGCCTTAACGTACGGGGATCGAGTCGTAAACGGCGGGCATTATTTTCATCGCGACACCACTGGCGCACGTGGTTAATCCACATTTTGTGTGCCTGATATCCAGTCTCCTGACTTTCCGGCGAGTATAGTGTGTCACGCACTTCGGCAAACAGGTCAATCTCTTCATTAAATAAACCGCTTACCTGCTCCTCGCGCGGTTGCTGAATACGCAGCAGCGACTCAAAAATGCGCATCGGCGGGAGCAAACCATCCAGCAGTTCGCCATGTTTTGCCGCTTGCGCCTGTAACTGGCGGATCACCGACTCGTGGCTATCCGATTCAGCTTGAGCGGGATTAATCCAGCTTATCAGCGTTTCGCGGATGCGCTGTTGATGCTGCTCGCGTAGAGAAGTCAACCTGGCCTGGCGCTGCTGTGGTGAGGTTGCCTGAGTCAGCCATTCGACAAGACGTTGTAAGCTATGTTTATCCAGCGCCTGCAACGTACCCCAATGCAGCCCGGGCTTGCCCATTAATTGCTGCACGGATTCATCAAGGTTTTGCTGGGTACTAAAACGCGCATCCTGCGGGGTAATGGCCCAAACCACGCCCGGTAATGCGGCATCATGAACAGGTTGGGTATCGTTGACCCAGCCCAACAGCTTGCGGGTGATGACGGGCGTCTGGGCGCGGGCAGAGACCGCGTTGCAGATTAAGAGCACATCCGGTTGCAGGTGCTGGCGATAATGTTCCAGCATCCAGCCTAATTTTGCCTGCCACAGTGGATGAGGATGAGCATCCGGGGCGAGGGGAATATCGAGCAGATCGACATTCTCCAGCACCGAGTCTTCAACCGTCAGGACCAACTCGCGCGTGAGCAGCGCCAGTGACGACAAAGAAAGGCTGACCGCATTGAGCAACTGATGATTCTCAATCGGATGAACCACCACATCGCTTTGCGTCTCATTATTGCCGGTCAATGCCACCTGGGTCAGGAAACTTTCGGCAGGTAAACCAAAATGATCAACCAGCAGGCTCAGCGGGGCCGCTAATTCTTGCGCGTGTCCGGTTTGTTGCAACGTGTGCGCCAGCGCCAGCCACTGCTGCGTCAGCTCTGGTTGTTCTCCCCACAGTAACGCCCAGGCGTTTGCCCGGGTAGTCAGATCCAGTGCGGGCAGCAACGTGGCAAACTGATACCATAGTGCATCGTCAATTTGCTGCTGGTTTGCCGGTACGCAGGAGCGCCAGAAACGACCGATTGCCGCAACATCATGTGCGGTAATGCCCGGCACCGGATGACGCTGACGCAGCGTTTGCCATTTTTCCAGGCGCGCCTCAATAATCGATTTCTCGACCTGTCGGTTGCCCGGGAGCGCGCTGAACTGGGCGATAAATAGCTGTACCAGTTCGGCTTCACTGAGTAACCGCAGACGCAACGGCCATTCGTTATCATGCGGATTTTCATCGCGCGTAAAACGGATCGCCATATTGGTTGGTGCATGGCCCGGATTAATATGCGAGAAATAATCAAAGCTGCGATCCGGGGTAACAATATTCACTTTGCCAGTGGCATTGCAGCACAATGCCGCCAGCAGATGTGCTTTTGCCGATTGTGAGTGTCCGTATAACCCTATACATCCTTGCGATGAAAAGGTCTCCTTCAACGCAGATTCACTCACTGCGGCTAGCGTAAGCTGTGCCAGCAGGGCATCCGCTTCATCATCAAGACGCGCCGCACGTTGACGGGTATCTACCACCCACTCGATGGCGGCCTGCGCGGTATTTAACATCTTACTCATTTCAGGTACACGCTCCCGCTATCAATCCAGTAATGGCTTCCGCTATGGCGACGGTCTGCCAGCGTATTCAGTTTTAACGTTAAGGCATTGGCGGCAACGGGGGTGCCATCCTGTAACCAGGCATCACTCAGGATGAAGAATTCCGGGCCACTTTCTTTGCTGCCGCCGCGTAGCTGCAGCCGAACATTCAACACGCCATCTCCGGCGATAGTTTTTGCCAGTTCGGCAGAGTTTATGCTGAGCGTATACAGCGGCGTGGCAGGCCAGCGGCTGTTTGCCAGTTGCCGAAATCCTAACGTCACGTTGCCACGTAACGGGAAATGCAACCGGGCATCCAGCTTCGCCCCAGGTTTATCCAGATCAATATCGTGATACCAGATGTTCTCATCGCGCAGGGTATTGACCGTATTATCCAGCACACCGAGAAAGCGTACGGTCGAGTAAGCGCCGATATCGGCAGCTTTAAAGTTAAAACGTGGCAAACGCAAATCCAGCGCCAGGCTGCACAGCATAGCGCCTACAGCAGCGGTGGATTTAGGGTTACCAATCCGCCCCTGTTGGCTGAACGGATACCACTCATGCACGCGGTAGTTATCCATCCAGATCATACGGTTAACCGGAACAGGTTGCAGATGGCGGATCAACGCCTGTACACCCGGTAAACAGGCGGGCCTGCCGGTCACTAATAAGATATCGCAGCGATAGTGTGAAATGGCCTCACAAACCGCGTGCAGTGGGGAAGTCAGGGTAAATTGCCCCGCCAATAGTGCTTCTTGTAACTGCCTGAACTGTACCTGTAACGGCACGCTCAGAACATCAAACGCTGGCGACCCTGCTGGCAACGCATGATCGATAGCCTGTTGGATGTAGTTCATCACGTTGCGCGTGGGTTGTTGACTCAGGAGTTCCCCAAAGGTGGCATGTAGCCCGGCGACCGGGTCGTTAATATCGCTTTGTTCCCAGGCTGAGAGGACCGCATGACCAAGCGGCATAAAGAGCTGCAACGCCGTTTGTTGACGCAAAATCGCCTGGGTGTCAATGCGCCCGGAATCGCCAAACAGCGTGGCCAGCAATGCGGCGGCGTCGGTCACGCCAGCCTGTTGTAAGCGGGTTTGCAGCGCAGGCAACACGCAGCGCTGAATCACGTCCAGCAGCATGTCATCGCCCGCAACTTTAAAACCTTCACGGAACAGCAGATGCGGGGTAATTTTGACATTCGCGCCAACGCCGTCATCAAGCTGGTAATGAACGACAGCCATATCCGTTGTCCCGCCGCCAATATCGATCGATGCCACGCGCAGTGCTCGACCTTTAGTCTCACCAGGCTCCGGCAAACGGTCCGGGCGGGCAAGGGCGTTAAAGAACGATTCGGTGTGGCCATCGTAGTGTGAGATAGCCTCGTTATACAGCCACACCAGTTGCCCGCAGCTGGCTTCATCCCATTCCATCTGAATTTCAGGTACGGGAACCACACTCTTTTCCTGCTGCTTACGGGTGGTGAAGTCTTCATCCTGCGGGTGCCAGCCCATCGCTTTCCAGACCAGGGCAATAGCTTCAAACATGCGCAGGCGGAAAATCTCGCGCTCCTGTTTGGGCATCGCCGACGGTAGGGTCAGGATCAGCGTCCGCAACTGACGAGGAGACGCCGGGAATCCGAGGCGCAAACGCGTCGCTACGCTGTTAATTTGCCCCAGCGCCTGGGCCAGTATTTCGCACAGCATATGTGTCATCAGCGTGCTGCGGCTGTATTGTGGTGAGAACACTGGCAGACGATCGTCCTGCGGCAGGCTGAACAGCGGTTGCCCGTCATCGTTCATCAGGTTCATCAGCGGGAAGGCGGTAGCCAGCGGTTCGCGCTGGGTTTTGCCATTCATCTGGCTAAAGCGCCAGTCATGTAACACCGGCGTTTCATCCCACAGATAGCGGCGCGGGCTTGAGATCCCACTGTTGCCCTCGGTGCCCATACGCTGCATCGCCAGCTTACGGGCTTCATCACCCACACGCACAATCGACGGCCAGATAAAGGCGTCATCACGTCCGCTCTCAACGGAAAAGTGCTGCTTACCAAAGCGCGCTTCGGAAAACTCCAGCCGACTGGTGAATAGCGGATCGTTGAGGAACTGCGGCTCGCTTAACGAACGGACCTGCAATTCAGCGGTCTGACGCAGCCCGTCATTGGCATCCCCGTGATCTTCAATCAGGACACCACAGGTATGGGTATTACCGATATCCAAAATAAGATCGACGGGAATGGCGGGTGTGCTAAGGGTGTGCGTAACCAGTTTCACTTCCGGGACGGAAAGCTGCTCACCTAACAGGGTCAGCACATTCAGCCAGTGCGCCTGGTATTCAAAGTTACGCAGCGCCTGCTGGATCTCTTGTTCTGAGCGGTTCTCATGTTGGGTGACATGGTGCATAAAAGATTCGCGCAACCAGCCGTCAATCCAGGTCTGGTCAAGGAAATCAGCAATTTCGTTGTCATGCCAGGCCAGCGCAAACCGTGTACCGTTAAGCAGATCATTTTCGTTGGGGGTTAACGCCGCAGGGGCATTTTCAGTAAGCTGGCTGTCCAGCGCTACGGTAACACGGTGGGTGTTGCCCGCGCTGTCCGGCTGCGGCAGCTTTCGCACCTGCACGCGTGCCCAGTTATCCGGACCTTCAACAAACGTACGCGGCGGGTTAAAGCGCAAAAACGGCAGCGGCAGCCAGACGCCGTCGAGCACGTCCAGCGAATAGTGCAGCGTCTGAGTACTTTCCGGCTTCACCACTTCGGGTTGCGCGCCGGTGCTGCCCGGTAGGGTATAGCGTCCTGACGTCAGATCGAAGTCTAGTCTCAGTAGCGGACCGTTTGCCGTTTTGCGCACAAAGCGTCCATGGTGCGCAGATTCCTGCGGCGTGAGGCCGAAATCCAGAAATTGCACACCGCTATTGGCGATGAGCGTCACGCTCTGTTTGTAATCACACAGATTCACCAACATAAAATCAGGCACCTATCTTTTTGATCGTCAGAGGGATTTCCGCGTGATCGTCATAACGCGCGGTACAGGCGGCGACGTCATTGGTTCCCGCTTTACAGGTAATTTCAGGCATCGGATAACGTGAACCGTCGGTACAACGGGCATTGCCGCGACTCTTAATCATTAATTCACCCGACTGGTGCAAACCAGAGAAAATCTCGGCACGACAAACAATATTGTCACCATGCACCACGCGCGCAGTGCCTTTATTGGCCTGAATCTGATAGCGCAGCGACGGCGCTTTGCCGCTCACCGGATCTTTAACATCGACTATGACGCGCCAGTTACCGTTGAGAAAACGCGTCGTTCCTGCCTTCATCTGGTTGGCATCCATCACCAGCGCATCTTTTGGAATTGCGGCGATCACCACCGGTCCTTCGACAGGTTTCTCTTTCTTCGCAGTTGGGGTCACTTCAGCACGATGCAGGGGCAGTGCAGATGTCAGTGCTGGCAGCGGTGCCATATCAACCTTAGCGACTTCAATAGCGGCTACTGCGGGTACGGGCTGGGTGGCCTGTTGCTTCCACAGCAGCGGCCCAACGATGGCTGCAATAATCACTGCGGCAACGGGGAGGCTCCACAGCGGCAGGCGGCGTATGGGCTTCTCCTTTACCGGCGACGCAGTGACTTCAGGTTCGTTAACAATAACCGGGGGTTGAGGTTCAGGTTCAGCCGGTTTTGGCTGATCAACGACCGGCGTCAGTAAGGGGACATCGGCCTCGGCAAAGGTAATTTCCGGTGCGATTTCTTCTTCCTGTTCTGGCTCTGCTACGGTAACCACAGGAGGAACATCGGCAATGCGCAGGCAGTCGAGTACATCGGCGCGGGGATTTTCATTCAGATTGACGAAGCCCCAGAACGTAATAACGGGTTTGCCATCAACCAGAAACACGTGATTTTCACCGGGAAATTGGATGGCTTTTTCAAGCAGCGAGCCAAACAGCTGTAGGGAGGTTTTCCCCGATTGCAGACTTTTACGGCTCAGGGACGCCGCATTTTCCAGCGTGCTCCCCAGATAGCGCAGCGCACGAAAACGTGCTTCTTCATCAGCGGCTTTCCACGCCACGGCTTTCCCTTCTATCGGGGAATACCAGTCAACCCGATCGCCGTTGTCGTTAATTTGTGGGATCGCCAGACAATCCACCATCGCCTGCTGTTTACGCAGACGAAGCGTTTCACGAATTTGCAATGCTGAATCAAACACGGCCTGACCACCGCCGCCCACGGCCTGATAGTCATCCAAATTGCCGCTGCGCAAGAGAGTTTTTGCCACGTTGTTACCCCTTAGACTTCTTCACGTATCTACTTTACGTTTTATAAAAACGAGCAAACGGCGAAAGAGAGGCAAAAAGGGGCTAATTTTCATGGCATAGAGTGCCGGGAAAAATCTTGACGTTTTGAAAAAGACTTAAGGGAAATTAATTCGCTTGGAGTGATGAATTATTCAGCGAAATACACCGGATTAGAATAACCTGATAGTGATTTGTTATTGGTCAGTTTTTGTCAGCTATGCTCTGATATCCCTGTTAATAATAAAATAAGAAGGCTTATAACCATGATTGCAAGGAAAACGTTACTCGCGCTGGCTCTCAGCGCCGTCTTACCGTCAGGCGCTGCGTTCGCGGCCAATACTGACACCATCATCTATTGCTCTGAAGCATCTCCGGAGTCATTTAACCCGCAAATCGCCAGTTCTGGTCCTTCATTTGTAGCCAGTTCACAGGTGCTCTACAACCGACTCATCAACTTTGATCCGGTAAAGAATACCCCGATACCGTCTCTGGCAACGGACTGGACGATTTCCCCGGATGGTAAGACTTACACGTTTACCCTGCGTCAGGGCGTGAAATTCAACAGTAATAAATTCTTTAAACCGACCCGCGACTTCAACGCAGATGACGTGATTTTCTCGGTATTACGGCAGAAAGATGCCGATCATCCGTATCACAAGGTTTCTCAGGGAAGCTACGAATACTTTAACGATGTTGGTCTGGATAAACTGATTAAAGAAGTGAAGAAGGTCGATGATTATCACGTTCAGTTTGTCCTCAATGAACCTAATGCCGCGTTTCTTGCCGACTGGGGTATGGATTTTGCCTCTATCCTTTCTGCGGAATATGCCGACGCGATGCTGAAAAAAGGCACCCCGGAAAACGTCGATAACTGGCCGATTGGCACCGGGCCTTACGTGTTGCAACAGTACAAGCAGGACTCGCAAATCCGCTATCTTGCCAACCCGAACTACTGGGATGGCGCCGTTCCAACGAAGCACCTGATCTTCTCAATCACGCCAAACGTCCAGACGCGGCTGGCAAAACTGCAAACCAATGAGTGCCAGATAATCCCGGCACCAGCCCCCGTACAGTTTGACGAGATTAAAAAGAATAAAGATTTGACGCTGCATTCGGTTGAAGCGCTGAACGTCGGATATCTGGCGTTTAATACCGAGAAAAAACCGTTTGATAACGTACTGGTGCGTCAGGCGCTAAACTACGCGACCGATAAAAAGGCCATTATTAACGCCGTCTTTTTAGGTTCCGGTACGGTGGCAAAATCGCCGATTCCGCCGAATATGATGGGCTTCAATAAAGATCTGCAGGATTACACTTACGACCCGCAAAAGGCGAAAGATCTGCTGAAGCAGGCGGGGCTGGAAAACGGCTTTGAAGCGACGCTGTGGTCAATGCCGGTTCAGCGCCCTTACAACCCGAACTCCCGACGGATTGCTGAGATGATCCAGAGCGACTGGGCAAAGGTGGGCGTGAAGGCGAAAATTGTGTCGTACGAGTGGGGGGAATATCTCTCCGGAATGCGTAAAGGTGAGCATGACACCGCGTTGTTTGGCTGGATGTCAGACAACGGCGATCCGGATAATTTCGCCGATGTGCTGCTGGGCTGCGACAGCATAAAAACCGGATCTAACGCCGCGCGCTGGTGCGATAAAGAGTATAATTCGCTGGTTCAAAAGGCGAAGCTGGTGAGTAAACCGGAAGAGCGCGCCGCGCTTTACCAGCAATCGCAAGAGATTTTCTACCAGCAGGCTCCGTGGATAGCCCTGGCAAACGGTAAAACGTTCTATGCTACGCGCAGCAACGTCAGCGGATACAGCGTCAGCCTGATGGGCAGTGATTTTTCAAAAGCAAAATTAAATTAATGAGTTAAGGAGAGGTTATGTCGCATCTGGATGAGGTCAGCGCACGTGTTGATGCCGCCATTGAAGAGAGCGTCATTACGCATATGAATGAATTGCTGATTGAGCTCAGCGATGATATCGCGTTGAGCCGGGAAGACCGCTATACCCAGCAACAGCGTTTGCGTACGGCTATCGCACATCATGGCCGTCAGCATAAAGAAGATATGGAAGCCCGTCGCGAACAGTTGACCAAAGGCGGCACAATCCTCTGATATTTCACTTATCCGACCTACAGGCACGTTCTGTAGGTCTGATAAGCGAAGCGCCGTCAGGCAATTAAAATGAACGTCTCGCCACCAGCCACGCCCCGATGACCAACAGCACCGCGCCACAGACCGGACCTACCAGCGCCCGCAGCGGCACGCCGTGACTACGTAGAATATCCAGCACCAGCCCGCCGATTAACTGGCTAGCCACCAGCACCGCGATAGTGGTAGCGGCCCCCACATTTTGGTACCCACTGATACTGGCAAAAACAAAGAACGATCCCAGCAATCCGGGGATGAGTGTCCACCAGCGCACGCTGGATACCAGTTCTCCAAATCCCGCAGCTCCTTGTTTAAACCACAGTATGCTGACAAACAGCACGATCCCGACCAGCGAGTTAAGCAACATGGCGATGAGGATCGTCGAGGATGTCTGGGTGATGCGTACCATCAAGGTATTTTGCACCACCAGACCAATACCTGCGGCAATCAGAAAGGAGAGGGTCAGCGTCTGGTTCATCTACGGGCATCCGGATCGCGGCGATCGTCTAGCTGTAACTGCATGAAGGTCAGATCCAGCCAACGGCCAAACTTGGTGCCAACCTGCGGCATTTGCGCGGTGGTTTTAAAACCCAGCAAGCTGTGCAGATGCAGTGATGCCTGATTCTGAGACTCAATACCTGCCACCATCACATGCTTGCCGCATGCGCGGGCTTCGTCTATCAGTCTGCTGAGCAGTGCCCGTCCTAGCCCTTTTCCCTGATGTTCAGGATGAACATACACCGAATGTTCAACGGTATGACGGAAGCCATCAAAGTTACGCCAGTCGCCAAAGGAGGCGTATCCCGTAACCACGCCATTCTCTTCACTCACCAGCACCGGATACCCCATCAATTGGCGGGCTTCATACCAGGAAATACGGTTTTCGGCATCGACCGTTTGATCGTTCCAGATAGCCGCCGTATGCAGTACCGCATGGTTGTAGATTTCTGCAATGGCGGCGCAGTCTTCTTTGCTGGCAAATCGAATTGACATGTTGAACCTCAGGGGTTGTTCACTATAGTATTACAATATGAATACTATTGAAGACAGCATAAATCAACGGATCAGTGCAAGAATTCGCATTGAGCGGGAATCTCGCGGTTGGTCACTCACGGAACTTGCCGAGCGCGCGGGTGTGTCGCGGGCCATGATCCATAAAATAGAGCGCGGCGAGAGTAGTCCAACGGCTACGCTGCTGGGCAGGCTTTCCGGCGCGTTTGGCATCAGCATGTCTACCCTGATTGCGCGGGCTGAAATGCAGGAGGGCAAGCTATTGCGCTTCGTCGATCAGCCTGTTTGGCACGATCCACAAAGTCACTATCTGCGCCGCCATGTTTCACCACGCAGCGATCTGCCTATCGATCTGGTGCAGATCGAATTACCCGCCGGAAGTGATATCCCGATGCCAGCCTCTTCCTATGTGCAGGCCAGACAACTTATCTGGTTACAGCAGGGGGAATTAGTCTTTGTCGAAGGGGACGTACGCCATGAAATGCAGGCAGGTGATTGCCTGGAACTTGGCCCGCCGAATGACTGTCGGTTTATCAATGAAACCGCGCAACCTTGCGTTTACCTGGTTGTGCGGTTAAATCACGTCGTCAGCTAAATAGCAGGAACGGGCTGCTACTATTGATGGATTCATGCCAAAAGCAGAGGAGCACATCATGGGTCAACAGACTAATCGTAACCGTCGTTGGGTACTGGCTTCCCGTCCACATGGCGCGCCAGTCCCAGAGAACTTCCGTCTTGAAGAAGATGAAGTCGCAACACCGGGCGAAGGCCAGATGTTGTTGCGCACCGTTTATCTTTCCCTTGATCCCTACATGCGTGGCCGCATGAGCGATGAGCCATCTTACTCACCACCAGTAGAGATTGGTGGTGTCATGGTGGGGGGTACCGTAAGTCGCGTGGTGTCATCCCACCATCCGGACTACCAGCCAGGCGAATGGGTATTGAGCTACAGCGGTTGGCAGGACTATGACATCTCCGACGGTAACGGGCTGGTGAAGCTTGGCGATCATCCCGAGCATCCCTCCTGGGCGCTGGGAGTTATGGGTATGCCGGGGTTTACCGCTTATATGGGTCTGCTGGATATCGGTCAGCCAAAAGCGGGGGAAACGCTGGTGGTAGCTGCCGCAACCGGGCCAGTTGGCGCAACGGTCGGGCAGATCGGTAAGCTTAAGGGTTGTCGGGTGATCGGTGTGGCGGGTGGGGCAGAGAAATGCCGACATGCCACCGAGGTATTGGGTTTTGATGTTTGTCTCGATCACCACGCACAAGATTTTGCGCAACAACTGGCAAAAGCCTGTCCGCAGGGTATTGATATTTATTACGAAAACGTCGGTGGAAAAGTATTTGATGCTGTCCTGCCGTTACTCAACACCTCAGCGCGCATCCCGCTTTGTGGCCTGGTCAGCGGTTATAACGCAACGTCGCTTCCGGCCGGACCTGACAGATTACCGCTGTTAATGGCAACGCTGCTGAAAAAGCGTATCCGCATGCAGGGTTTTATCATTGGTCAGGATTATGGACACCGTATTCATGAGTTTCAGCGGGAGATGGGGCGCTGGGTTAAAGAGGGCAAAATCCACTACCGCGAGCAGGTGACCGACGGTCTGGAAAATGCGCCACAAACCTTTATCGGTCTGCTGACTGGCAAAAACTTCGGCAAGGTAGTGATTCGTCTTGCTGAGGATTGATGCGTAAAGGTGGAAGACGGTGAATGCCTGTAACCAGGCCTGCTTCGTACAAAATGTAGGCCTGGTAAAATGCCAATGTCGTTATCTGGTATTCATGGAGAAAATAAGAAGGTTACTACCCGAAAGCGAATAAACACTCCACATTGAGATAAATAATGATTACTATTCTCATTCTTAAAAAGGCAAAACCATGATTTTGCTCATTGAAGCTATGTGAAGCAGTAACAAACGAATTTATCAAAGGGAGTCGTCATGTCTTTACGTCATCTGTTTTCGCCGCGTCTGCGTGGTTCTTTACTGTTAGGTTCACTGCTCGTTGCATCATCTTTTACTACGCAGGCTGCAGAAGAACTGCTGCGCAAAGCCGTCGGCAAAGGTGCCTATGAAATGGCGTACAGCCAGCAAGAGAACGCGCTGTGGCTGGCGACCTCACAGAGCCGCAAACTGGATACCGGCGGGGTGGTTTATCGTCTTGACCCGGTCACCCTCGAAGTGACCCAGGTGATTCATAACGATCTCAAACCGTTTGGTGCCACCATCAACAACGCCACGCAAACGCTGTGGTTCGGCAATACGGTAAACAGCGCGGTAACGGCGATGGATGCCAAAACGGGTGCGGTGAAAGGACGTCTGGTGCTGGATGCGCGTAAACGTTCTGAAGACGTTCGCCCGCTGCAGCCGCGTGAGCTGGTCGCCGATGATGCTACCAACACGGTATACATTAGCGGTATTGGTAAAGAGAGCGTGGTTTGGGTGGTGGACGGTGAGACGATCAAGCTGAAGGACACCATCCAGAATACCGGCAAAATGAGCACTGCTCTGGCTGTCGACAGCAAGGCTAAACGCCTGTACACCGCCAATGCGGACGGTGAATTCATTACCATTGACACCGCCACTAACAAAATTCTCAGCCGCAAAAAACTGCTGGATGACGGGAAAGAGCATTTCTTTATCAACCTGAGCCTGGACACAGCGGGCAACCGCGCATTTGTCACCGACTCTAAAGCGGCGGAAGTGCTGGTCATCGACACCCGTAATGGCAATGTACTGGCAAAAGTAGCCGCGCCGGAATCCCTGGCCGTGTTGTTCAACCCAACGCGTAATGAAGCCTACGTGACTCATCGCCAGGCCGGTAAAGTGAGTGTGATCGACGCGAAAAGCTATAAAGTCGTCAAAACATTCGAGACCCCAACGTTCCCGAATAGCCTGGCGCTCTCCGCCGATGGTAAAACCCTGTACGTCAGCGTGAAACAGAAATCTACCCGCGAGCAGGAAGCCACTCAGCCGGACGATGTTATTCGTATTGCGCTATAAAACATCCGGAGGGGGAAACCCCTCCTGTCATTTCTCTAAACCCCACGATACGCCTCGTTACACCCCGCCAGTAGCCCGAGCCACTTCAGGGACTTACACTACGCCCTCAACGGCTAACTGAATAACACGGGAATACCATGAAAAAGCCATTTATCTGTCTTTGTGCAGGCGTAATGCTGTTTACCCTTGCAGGATGTACCACCGATTACGTCATGACGACCAAAAGCGGACAAACCATCACCACCCAGGGTAAGCCAAAACTGGATAAAGATACGGGAATGACCAGCTATACCGATCAGGATGGAAATGCGCGGGAAATTAACAGCAACGATGTAGCGCAGTTGATTGAAGCGAACTAAAAATGAAGGCCTGAAGGGTTAACCAGTCAGGCCTTCAGCCATTACGGCGCGGTGCGGTGGATTTCCGCGACGCGTTTACGTACGCCGAACCAGCCTGCAACCAGCAGGATGGCAATCAACGGTAATGACGCGATGGTGTAGGTGCCGTTTGGATAGTCAAACGCCATCAGCACCAGCACGCTCAGCAGGAACAGTAGGGTTAGCCACGAGGTAAACGGAGCGCCCGGCAGTTTAAAGCTGACGTCTGCCGTTTTACCTTCTTTTATGGCCCGGCGCAGACGCATCTGACAGACCATGATAAAGCCCCACGACGCAATAATGCCCAACGACGCGAAGTTCAACACGATCTCAAACACCTGCGACGGTACCAGATAGTTCAGAAATACCCCGACGACATAGACGACCAACGTGGCGAGGATCCCAGCCCAGGGTACCTGTTGACGGCTCATTTTAGCCATGAATTTAGGCGCCGATCCGCCCATCGACATGGAACGTAAAATACGCCCGGTGCAGTACAGCCCAGAGTTAAGGCTGGAAAGCGCCGCGGTGAGCACCACAATATTCATGATACTGCCGATATACGGCACGCCCAGTTTGGAGAAGAAGGTAACAAACGGGCTTTGCCCCGCCTGATAGGCATTCCACGGCAGTAACAGAACCAGCAGCACGACAGAACCCACATAGAACAGACCAATACGCCAGATAACGCTATTGATCGCTTTCGGCACCATGGTTTGCGGATCTTTGCATTCTCCAGCAGCGGTGCCCACCAGTTCAATGGAGGCAAACGCAAAAACTACCCCCTGAACCAGTACCAGCGCTGGAAGCAGACCATGTGGGAAGAATCCACCGTTGTCGGTGATCAGGTGAAAACCGGTGGCGTTGCCATCCAGCGGCTTTCCAGTACCTAAAAAGACGGTACCCACCACCAGGAAAATCACAATCGCCAGCACTTTGACCAGCGCAAACCAAAACTCCATCTCCGCGAACCACTTCACGCCGATCATGTTCATGGTGCCAACAATGGCCAGCGCGCCGAGGGCGAACACCCACTGCGGTACATCACCAAAGGCGCCCCAGTAATGCATATACAACGCCACCGCGGTGATATCGACAATGCCGGTCATCGCCCAGTTGATGAAGTACATCCAGCCAGCCACATAGGCGGCTTTCTCACCTAAAAATTCGCGAGCATAGGAGACAAAGCTGCCGCTGGAAGGGCGATGTAAAACCAGTTCACCAAGCGCACGCAGTATAAAGAACGAAAAAATACCGCACACCAGATAGACCAGCGCCAAAGCAGGACCCGCCATTTGCAAGCGTGCGCCAGCCCCTAAAAACAACCCGGTACCAATTGCGCCGCCAATGGCGATCATTTGTACCTGTCGATTACCCATCGCTTTGTGATACCCCTCTTCGTGGGCATTCAACCAGCGTCGTTTCGCCGCATGTTGTTCCGCGGCTTGCGTGTTGTTTGTGTTCATTACTTTTCCTGTTGACCTGACAAAAATACAAAATCCTTTTTGCCGCACCTGCTGCGGCGAAAAACAGCCTTAACCTTCATTGTGTTATGGGGGAAAACTGCCGGCCGAGCATCCTACATTCAATTGTTCGGTTCCGCAAAGCCCCGATAACAAGAATTCAGCATTTTTGTACAGCCAGCACTGGCGCGGTGTGGCCTCGATTCAGCCAATAAAAGAGAAGGGCGTAAATACGTGGAGAGGTGTGCGCTTATCGAGACATTCACCCGATAAGCGCCGTAAGGTTATGCTGATACGCCAAAGACCTGAACGGCCTGCTGTAAGCGCGATGAACGTTGAGTCAGATCGGCGGTAGCATCGGTGACACGCTCCACCATCTCGGCGTTATTGTGTGTCATGGTGCCAACGCGTGAAATCGAATCGTTAATCAGATCCAGCGCCTGGGTTTGCTCACGCGTCGCCAGACTAATATCTTTGATCATCATCGACATCTGCAGGACATCGCCAATCATCCCAGTGAGATGCGTTTCCGTTTGCTCCACCATTTTGACACCGCTGTTAACGTTAGCGACATTCTTCTCAATCAGCTGTTTGATCTCTTTTGCTGCAGACGCCGAATGCTGCGCCAGATTACGGACCTCTGCCGCCACAACGGCAAAACCACGCCCGGACTCCCCGGCCCGCGCGGCTTCAACCGCGGCATTGAGCGCCAGAATATTAGTCTGGAAAGCAATACTGTCGATAACGCCGATGATGTCGACTATCTGCCCGTTGTCACGCGATATCGCCTGCATCATGGCGATAGTTTGTTTCATAATATCGCCGCCTTCTGTCGCATTGGCGCTGGTTTTATCGGCCATGGTCATAGTATGAGCCGCAGTCTCAGCAGTTTGCTGTACCGCACTACCAATTTCTTCAATGGCGGCAGCGGTTTGTTGCAGGTCGGCGGAGGTTTCTTCTGAACGCTTGTGCAGCGCCGTACCTTCTTTTGATACCCGCTGACTGATGGCGCGAATACCGGATATTTGCGTACTGACATCATCGACCAGGGAATTCAGATTAAGCCCGGACTGATTAACCAGACGCATCAGCATTCCGATCTCATCCACCCGATTTAAATGACAGTTATCAGGTTTTCTCCCGGATACCACTTTCTTCATTTGCGTCAGTAGCGTATTAACTGGCTGACAAATTTGATACTTAAGGTAAATAGCAAGCATCAGAAATAAGAACAATAACCCTCCCGCCTGAATAAATGGATTAACAGGAGCGAAGAGAAATAGCACAGCGAGCAGGGCGATTACCCCTAAAGAATAATTGACGCGCTGGCTAATACTCAGCCATTTAAACATTGATGCCCATGACAATATTCCGCGACGAATGATAATGCCTTTAAAAAGACGAAACCCTTTAAGCTGCTGATTATTAATTTTTTGATATAAGCTTTCGCTTTGAGTTATTTCATCGCGCGAAGGAACGGTACGCACCGAGATGTAGCCGGTGAGTTTTTCATTGTGCCAGACTGGCGTAACGTTGGCGCGAACCCAGTAATGGTCGCCATTCTGTCGACGGTTTTTCACCATCCCCGTCCAGCTGTCTCCCTGCTGTAGCGTGTACCACATATCGGCGAAAGCCGCGGGAGGCATATCGGGATGGCGAATAATATTATGTGGTTCGCCCATTAACTGCTGTTCGTTAAATCCGCTGGCATCAATAAACGCGGAGTTGGCGTAGGTAATATGACTTTCTTTATCCGTCGTAGAAAGCAGCGTCGCTTTATCGTTAAGTGCGTGCTCAATTTGTGTAACGGGCATGTTACTTTTCATAGAGGTCCCATGGTGCTATGTATAATCCATACAAAAATCCCCGCAATAAAATCGGGGGATATTAAAATCTGTTTTAAACCGTTTTAATAAGAACGTTGCATTCTCTACTAATCATCAATTCTGTGGAAGTAGTTAAAATAAAAATTCCTATGTAAATCATTCATCCTGTGTCATAAAAGTGAAACAATTAATACAAGCGCATAACGTGACAAGTCGTTTAAACTGACTTAACGTAAATCGCGTTAAAAAACCTTTTCGTAAAAAGAAAACTGGCATGAAATGATTTTGATGTTATTACCGTGATTCCAACGACCCTATTATATTTTGTAGGCTATTAATTGCGGGTGTTTTTCTGTTTAGCGTTACAACCAGCACTGGGCGATCCAAATTTTAACCCTGGCAGCGACAGGGGCTGTTATCTACTTTTTAGCTGAGTAAATGTGAATTAAATGTTTCAGTATGGCTATTTGATAAATTAATAATAAAGACATGTTAACAAACATAGGCTCGTAACATGTCATATCGCCTGAGTATTCTGGATAAAAGCCCCATCGGTGAAGGTGAAACTGCCGCGACCGCGCTTTCCCGTACGTTGCGCCTGGCGCAACTGGCAGAAGAGTGGGGGTACCATCGTTTCTGGATCGCGGAACACCATAATACGGCACAGCTGGCCAGCCCATCGCCGGAGCTGGTGATCGCCTGGATCCTCGGGCAAACCCAGCATATCCGCGTAGGTTCCGGCGGCGTAATGCTGCAACATTACAGCCCGTACAAAGTGGCGGAAAACTTCAATCTTCTGGCATCGCTGGCTCCTGGACGTGTTGATCTCGGCGTAGGGAAAGCCCCTGGCGGCTTACCGCTGTCGACCCAGGCGTTACAGCATGGGCTGCATCAGGAAGAAAAAGGCAGTTTTGCCGACCAGCTTTCTTTGCTTAACGATTGGCTGGCGCTGAGCGGAACGGAAAGCGGGGAAACGGTATTCCCGACGCCAATTCCACCGATACCACCGGAAAAGTTTGTACTGGGAGCCAGTGTGCAAAGCGCGCAGTTAGCAGCGCAATCCGACTGGAATTTCATCTTCGCAGCGCACCTCAATGGTGACAAAGCGTTATTGCATGACGTTTTGTCCTTCTGGCAGACCCACAGTGCACGCCCGACGATAGTCGCCGTCCAGGTGATTGTGGCTGACAGTTACGACACCGCTGCGCAACTGGCGGAAAACGTACAAATCTGGGGCGTGGAGCTGGAAGATGGTCAACGTGTCACGGTAGCCAGCGAAGAACAGGCGCTGGCGTTTGCCGCTCAGTCTGGCTGCCCACCACGCAAAATCGCGCGTCGTGAGCAGGCGTTGCTACACGGCACCGCTCAGGAGGTGATGGCAAAGCTGAATGCTCTGCATACGCAATTTGGCATTGACGAGTTCATTATCGACACGCCAGTGGCGCAAGGGCATGCGCGTCTGACATCGCTGCGTTTGTTAGCGCAAGCCCATAACGCCGTGGAGGTGCTCTGATGACTCTCGGCTCAACGCTTATCGACTGGCGTCGTGAACTACATCAGCATCCGGAGCTTTCCCTGCAGGAGGAAGCAACCACGGCGCGCATTCACGCCTGGTTGCACGCTGCGGACGTCGACATTCTGCCGTTCGAGCTGAAAACCGGTCTGGTCGCGGAAATTGGTCAGGGAGAAGATGTCATCGCGCTGCGGGCGGATATTGACGCGCTACCGATAGAAGAAAGCGCCGACGTTCCGTTTCGCTCCCTCACGCCGGGCGTGATGCATGCCTGCGGGCATGACGTCCATACCAGCGTCATGCTTGGTGCAGCACTGCTGCTAAAACAGCAGGAAATAACCTTACCGGGGCGAGTACGTATTTTGTTCCAGCCAGCTGAAGAGAGTTTCGGCGGCGCAAAAACGTTGATCCGCGCCGGTGCGCTGCAAAACGTAGCGGCTATTTTCGGTATGCACAATGAGCCCGGTTTGCCGGTGGGCGAATTTGCCACACGCGGCGGCGCATTTTATGCCAATGTCGACCGCTTCGTACTGCGCATTAATGGCAAGGGCGCACATGCGGCGCGTCCGCATGAAGGTAAAGATGCCATCCTGCTCGCCAGCCAGTTGGTAACGGTGCTGCAAAGCGTTGCCAGTCGCGACGTTAACACGCTGGATTCGGTGGTGCTCAGCGTGACCCGTATTCAGGGAGGAAACACATGGAACGTTCTGCCGGAGTCCGTTGAGCTGGAAGGGACACTCAGAACGCACCGAACCCAGGTACAGCAGCAGGTTAAGGCTCGGGTTAATGACATTGCCGCCGGATTTGCCCACGCCTTTGGCGCACAAATCGACGTAATCTGGCATGCGGGACCAACCGCGTTGGTAAATGATGATCGTTGGGCCGATATTGCCACCGCGGTGGCGAAACAGTCAGGCTATACCACCCACCATGCCGACCTGCATATGGGCGGGGAGGATTTTGCCGTCTACCTGCAAAATACGCCTGGCGCATTTGTCAGTATTGGCAGCGCCAGTGAATACGGATTACATCACCCGGGATTCAATCCGGACGAGCGTTTAATTGAACCTGCCGCGCACTACTTTGCGCAGTTAGCAAAAACGGCATTCGCACACCTTTAAGTTTACCTGTTGGGTAGGGGTTATTATGGCTGAAAATCGGCAACTACGGCTCGGCACTATTCTACATGGCGCATCGGGAAATATGTCCGCATGGCGCCATCCGGTGGCTCAGGCTGATGCCAGTATTAATTTTGATTTTGTCAAAGAGACGGCGCTTATTGCGGAAAAGGGGAAGCTGGATTTTATTTTTGTCGCCGATGGTCTGTATATTAATGAAAAATCAATCCCGCACTTTTTAAATCGTTTTGAGCCGCTGACAGTATTATCCGCTTTGGCCAGTATCACCAAGAATCTGGGGCTGGTTGGCACGGTGTCCACATCATATAGCGAGCCGTTTACGACCGCACGGCAGTTCGCTAGCCTGGACCATCTCAGCAAGGGGCGCGCAGGTTGGAACGTGGTGACGTCGCCTCTGGAAGGATCGGCAAAAAACTACTCTCGCGCTCAGCATCCAGAGCATGCCCAGCGTTATCGTATTGCTGATGAATATTTACAGGTAGTGAAAGGACTGTGGGATTCCTGGGAAGACGATGCTTTTACCCGTAATAAAACAAGTGGGGAATTTTTTAATCCGCAAAAACTGCATACGCTTAATCATCATGGAGATTATTTCCAGGTTGCCGGGCCCTTAAATATTGGGCGTACACCACAAGGTCGTCCGATTATATTTCAGGCGGGCGCTTCAGCAGATGGTAAAAAATTAGCGGCGCAGCATGCTGATGCCATTTTTACCCATCAGGAGTCGCTGGCAGAGGCTAAAGCGTTCTATCAGGATGTAAAAAGCCAGCTGGAAGTCGCCGGACGACATCCCGAACAACTGCATATATTCCAGGGCGTCAGCGTTATTGTTGGCGACAGCGCAGAAGACGTTGAGCAGCAGTATCAGACTACCGCTGCGCTGGTCTCCGTTACTGACGCGCTGAACTATCTTGGCCGCTACTTTGAACATCATGATTTTGCCCAATATCCGCTGGACGCACCGTTCCCGGATCTGGGCTCTCTCGGACAAAACAGCTTTCGCAGTACGACTGATGAGATCAAACGCAACGCACGCGAGCGTGGTTTAACACTTCGTCAGGTTGCTCTGGAAGCGGCCAGTCCACGTCCGCGTTTCAGCGGCACGCCACAACAGGTTGCCGACGGCTTGCAGCAGTGGTTCGACGAAAAAGCCGCAGACGGTTTTATCATCCAGGGCGGAACGCCGGATACCTTCCCGCGTTTTGTCGAACAGGTTGTCCCCGTGCTTCAGGCGCGCGGCCTGTTCCGCCATGAATATCCCGGTACGACCCTGCGCGCAAGCCTGGGATTAGCGACACCTGCAAATCAATTCACACAATAAGAGAAAAACGCTATGCAGAAAAAATCAGTATTTCTCGCGCTGTCACTGGCTTTAAGCGCGACCGTTTGGGCAAATGAGGTGACGATTAACGGCACCGGCGTAAGCCTGGAAGCCAATAAAGCGCCGATCAATACAGCTAAGAATCCGCAGGCGATTGCGCAGTTGCCCGCAAACCTGCACCTGGCCGTACCAGGTAAATTCACCGTGGCGATTGCCGGGCTCAGCCAGCCGCCGCTGACCGTCTTTGCCGATGACAATAAAACGCTGATCGGCAGCGAGGCGGATATCGCGCGTCTGGTGGCTGACAGTTTGGGGCTGGAACTCAACGTTGTACCTACGTCATGGGAAGACTGGCCGCTGGGCGTCACTTCCGGCAAATACGATGCCGCGATCAGCAATATTACCGTCACCAAAGCACGCAAAGAAAAATTCGATTTCGCGACGTATCGGAAGGACTCTCTTGGCTTTTATGTCAAAACCGGTAGCAAGCTGAAGAAAATCGAGCAGGCGGAAGATATCGCAGGACTACGCATTATCGTCGGTTCGGGGACTAACCAGGAAGCCATTCTGTTGGCCTGGAACGATGAGAACGTGAAGAAAGGGTTACAGCCGTTTACGCCGGTATATACCAAAGATGATGCCGCGCAAACCCTGGCCCTACAGTCAGGCCGCGCCGATGCCTACTTCGGTCCTAATGTAATCGGCGCGTGGAAAGCTGCACTCAACGGTAAAACGCAATTAGTGGGTAGCGTTGATGGCGGTTGGCCAAAAGCGGCACATATCGCTGTGACGCTGAAAAAAGACAGCGGTCTGGTTCTGCCGGTACAAACCGCCCTCAACGGCGTGATTGGCAACGGCGACTATGACAAGGTGCTGAATCGCTGGGGAGAAGGGGTGGAACGCATTCCACAATCTGAAATCAACCCGGCCGGTTTAGGCGACTAAGGAGGTCATCGTGAGCGATCAATTTCGCGTGCTCTCACCGGAAGCCAGCGAGCTGCAGCCCATTTTGAACGGTCTGTTCGGTGAATATGCCGCCCGCTATGGCGATTACTTTTCTCGCGACGCTGAAGTGGAACTGACCGAATGGTATCTGGCGCCGCAGGGACTTTTTGTGGTACTGGAGCGCCGCGGCGAAATTATCGCCACCGGGGCTTACAAACCTTACGACAAGGACACCGCCGAGATTAAGCGTATCTGGACAAAAAGCAGCCTGCGTCAGCAGGGGCTGGCGGCGCGGGTGGTGCAGGAACTGGAACGTAGAGCGCTGCTCGCAGGCTACAGCCGGATTTATCTGACCACGGGATTTCGCCAGCCGGAGGCCGTCAGACTTTATTTAAGCCAGGGCTACGATCCGCAATTTGATACGACGCGCGATCCCGAAGAGTACAGCCTGCCGCCGTTTGATGGACGACTGCGCTTTACCAAACTGCTGACTATTGCCGGTCAGGCCAGAATCGCCTGAGGAGAGAAAATGAAAACGACAGATAGCATTAGAGTCGTACCGGCACGTTATCCCATGCGTACCGTAGGCGCGGTCATTGCCTTATTTGCCCTTGCGGTAATTCTCCAGTCCGTGGCGTTTAATCCGCGCTGGGAATGGAGCGTGTTTGCCCGCTGGTTCTTTGATCCGGTTATCTTGTCCGGCCTCGGGCAAACGCTGTTACTGACGCTGATCGGGACGCTGTTGAGTATTGTCATCGGCGGTCTGCTGGCGTTGGCGCGGCTTTCATCTTCCTGGCTGTTGAACGGTCTGGCATGGGGGTACATCTGGCTGTTTCGTTCGTTACCGCTGATTGTGGTGCTGATCGTTTTGTACAACTTCTCCTATCTGTACGACACGTTGACGATTGGTATTCCGTTCACTCCCATTCAGTGGGGAAGTTTTGAGACCATCAATGTACTCGGTCAGTTTTCCACTGCGGTGGTTGGCCTGACGCTGGTGCAAAGCGCCTATACCGCTGAAATTATTCGGGGTGGATTTTTAGGGGTCGATCACGGTCAGTACGAGGCAGCGGCAGCACTGGGCTTACCAGCAGGGCGACGTACGCTGCGGATTATTCTGCCGCAGGCGCTGCGCACCATTTTGCCTGCTGGATTCAATGAAATCATCAGCCTGGCGAAAGGGACGGCGATGGTATATGTGCTGGCAATGCCGGAGCTGTTCTACACCATCCAGATGATATATAACCGCACGCAGGAAGTGATCCCGCTGCTGATGGTGGGTGCGGTATGGTATCTGGTGATCACCAGCGTCCTGTCGTTAATTCAGCACCTGGTTGAACGTGCGTTGGCACGCAGCGAACGACGTTCAGCGATCAACACAGCCCGGGTGAGTCGTGCAGAAAAACGCAGTCGTCAACGTCCACAGCAGGAGGCCGTCCATGTCCCGCTCGCCTGAAGGCCATATTTCTATTACCGGCGTTAGCAAATACTTTGGTCGCCACAAAGCGCTGGATAATGTGTCGCTGGAGATCCCTCCCGGTACGGTAACGGTTATTCTTGGCCCGTCCGGTTCTGGGAAATCCACACTCTTGCGGACCATCAACCATCTGGAACGCGTCGATGAGGGGTTTATTCAAATCGATGGCGATTACATTGGCTATCGTCGGCAGGGAGATAAGCTATATGAGCTGAAAGAGGCGGAAATTTTGCGCCAGCGTGTTAACGTCGGCTATGTGTTCCAAAACTTTAATCTGTTCCCGCACTTAACGGTTCTGGAGAATCTGATTGAAGCGCCCATTGCGCACGGACTGGCAACGCGTAAAACCGCCACCGAGCGGGCATTAACTCTGCTTGATGCGGTAGGGTTACGGAATAAAGCCGATGCCTGGTCGCGTCACTTATCCGGAGGTCAGCAGCAGCGTATCGCTATTGCCCGTGCGCTGGCGTTAAATCCGCGCGTCATGCTGTTTGATGAGCCTACATCTGCACTGGATCCTGAACTGGTCGGTGAAGTACTGGATGTCATTAAAGCGCTGGCGAAGTCGGGAACCACGCTGGTTGTGGTAACGCATGAGATTGGCTTCGCCCGGGAAGTGGCGGATCAGGTGGTGTTTATGGTCGATGGCAAAATCATCGAGCAGGGCAGCAGCGAGCAGGTGCTGAATCATCCACGCCACACGCGCACTCAGCAGTTTTTGTCGAAAGTGCTTTGAGACACATTGCGGCACAAGGCTGTGCCGCACAGAGGTTACAGAGTGACGACGATTTTGCCTACCTGGCCGTTGGCTTCCATGTATTGATGTGCTTCGACGATATCATCAAAGGCAAAGGTTTTATCAATCAGCGGTTTGAGCTGGCCAGACTGCAATCCTTCAAAGATAAACCGTTTCGCCCGCGCAAGTTTTTCTGCGTCCGTGGTGATTTCGAAAATTTCATAGCCGCGGAAGGTCAGATGGCGACCGAGTATCTCAATGACCGGGATAGAAAGGTCACGTGAATCAAGCGAACCATACTGGAAAAAGAGCCCACCGGCTGGCATCACTTGGGCAATTTTTGCCACCGCTGGGCCACCGACCGGATCGAACACCACGCGGGTTCCTTTACCCTCAGTAATCCGCTGAATCTCGGCCACCAGATCCTGCTCCTGGCTTGCAATAACCTCTGCCGCGCCCAGTTGCAGCAGCTGATCACGTTTCTCACTGGTCCGTGTCATCGCAATCGGTTTTGCTCCCCGCATGTTAGCAATCTGAATTGCCGCCAGTCCGACGCTGCTGGAAGCAGCATTGATCAGCACGTTATCACCGGGCTTAATATCCGCATATTCAACCAGCGCACCGAAAGCGGTCACATACATCATCCAGCTGGCAGCAGCCTCGGTAAAGCTCAGGTTTTGTGGATGCTTTACGACCGCGTGAGCGGGGGCATTAACGACTTCACCATACATTCCATATTGATGAAAGCTGAATGCCGGGATGACGCTAACGTAATCGCCAGGTGCAAACTCACGTACGTTGTCTCCCACTGATTCAATGACTCCGGCAGCTTCATAACCCAGTTGCGCCGGGAAATTAGGTTGGTAAATATACTGTCCGGTGCGGTACATAACTTCCGCACGGTTGATACCAATAGCCCGCACGCGGATCTGAACCTCATTTGCATCAGGCGCGGGAACCTGCATCTCCTGAATCTTCAGGACTTCAGCGCCACCAATTTGATTAAAAACTACGACCTTAGACATAGCAGACCTCAGTAAATTGTTCTGTATTGGGTCTGCACAATTTAACGACTCAGATGAGAGTGAAAAACCGTTGTTGCGGAACTTCACTATTACTTATTTTGTAATAATCCCTGAAGTCGCGGTTTTTGTTGGCTAAAAAGTTCGCATAACCAGTCAATGAATACCCGAACCCGAGGGGCGAGATGACGTCTGTCCGGGTAAAGCACCGAAACTGGTTTTGATTCTCCGGTATAATCGGCCAGCACCTCAACAAGCTGGCCTGACTGAAGATAGGGCGCAAGGACAGCATGAACGCCACGTATAATGCCGAGTCCAGATAAGCAGCCGGTCAACAGAATATCGGAGTTATCAACGCTTATCCGCCCTGCGGGGGTGAACGATTCGGTTTTACCTCTGTTGACGAAGGTCCATTCCAGCGCCTCGCGATGACGCTCGCTAAAAAAGTTAAGCGCCTGGTGTCGGGATAAATCCTCTGGTACCTGCGGCACCCCCTGTTTTTGCAGATAATCCGGTGAAGCACAGGTCACCATTTTGACCTCACCAAGCCGCCTGGAGATCAAGGTCGAATCTTGTAGCTCGCCAATACGGATCATGCAGTCGATGCCTTCGGCAAGCATATCGATTCTACGGTCGGTGGAGGTGAGTACCATCTCGATGTCAGGATATCGCGACTGGAAATCTTTCAGCGCAGGAACTAATACGGAGTGCGCCAGCGACAGAGGGGCATTAACCCTGAGTTTTCCGCGCGGCGGGCGGGCAGGTGAAAAAGAAGCCATGATGTCATCAACGTCACTGAGCAGTATTTTTGTGCGTTGGTAAAAGGCATCACCTTCTTCTGTCAGACTCACTTTACGAGTCGTGCGGTTAAGCAACTTTGCCCCCAGATCGTCTTCAAGATGTTGGATAGCTTTGGTCACCGCAGGGCGGTGCAGGTGTAACACATCTGCGGCTCTGGCAAATCCACCTTGCTCAACAACCTGTACAAAAATGTTCATGTATTCAAACATACTGGAACGCATTGCTTATTCTCTCCCGGTATTCGACCATTGTTATTATGAAAGTAATAATCATGTCTGCATAGGTTGCCGAATGCTGCTCTACACTCAGGGTTTTAACGTTGGGGGTTGCAGCATGATTAAGGTCTATGGGGTACCGGGCTGGGGATCGGCCATCAGTGAAGTGATGCTCACACTGGCGGAGATCCCTTACAGCTTTATTGATGTGGAAGGTTTTGACAGCGATGGTCCTTCGCGGGAGTTGCTTAAAACAATGAATCCGCTATGCCAGGTGCCCACGCTGGTACTGGAAAATGGCAGCGTAATGACGGAAACGGCGGCGATCGCGCTGATGATCCTCGATCGTCGCCCCGAACTTTCACCACCCGTTGGACACGCCGAACGCCAGCAGTTTCAGCGTCTGCTGATATGGTTGGTGGCAAATGTCTATCCCACGTTTACCTATGCCGATTATCCTGACCGATGGGTACCGGACGCCCCGGCGCAGTTGAAAAAGAGCTGCATTGAGTACCGTAAATCCCTCTATATGTGGCTGAACAACCAGCTAAGCGCCGAGCCGTACGCATTTGGGGATCAGCTAACACTGCTGGACATTTACATTGCCGTTATGCGCACCTGGGGACCAGGGCATGACTGGTTTCAGGACAACACGCCGAATATTAGCGCCATCGCCGATGCGGTTTGTCAGCATCCGAGGCTGCGTACCGTACTGAAAAGCAATAAGATTATTTGAGTAAAAAACGCTGTTCCGCAGGAGTGCAAATCCCGGAACAGCGGGCGAACTATCGCCATAAGTTTTAAATTACGCGACAGAAGGGGTCAGCGTAATACGATCCAATGGACCCACGATAAACAGATAAGAAATCAGGCCAATCAGCCCCATCGAACCGACGTACAGAATGGCGTAATCAAAAGACTGGGTATTCGCCAGAATGATGCCGATCACCAGTGGCGTGATGATACTGGCCATATTGCCGCACATATTGAAAACGCCACCTGCAATACCGAGCACTTCTTTTGGCGAGGTATCGCTAAGTACGCACCATCCCAGATTGCCAAAACCTTTGGCGAAAAACGCCAGACTCATCGCCGCGATCACCACAAATTCTGACGAGGTGTAGTTGGCGATAACGATGACGCAGGAAAGCAGCATTCCGCAGATAACCGGCAGCTTACGGGCAATCGTCAGGCTGTAGCCGCGCTTTAAAAGCCAGTCGGAGAAAACACCGCCTAATAATCCACCGATAAAACCGGCAATGGCAGGGATACTGGCGACAAACCCCACTTTGAGGATCGACATGCCTTTCGCCTGATACAGATAAGTAGGGAACCAGGTCAGGAAGAACCAGGTAATGGATGTCACGCAGAACTGTCCGATATATACGCCAATCATCATGCGGTTGACGCAGACGCTTTTAATTTGCGCAAAGGTAATCTTCTGTGGTTCTTTTTTATTACCCAGCGACGGTTCACCACCGCCTTCCCGAATATAGTCAATTTCCTGCTGGTTCACCTTTGGATGATGCATAGGGTCTCTTACTTTGACCAACCAGAAGATGCCAAGAATAACGCCTATTGCCCCAATGTAATAAAACACAAAGTGCCAACTGAGATTATGCAAAATAATCGTCATTAGCGGTGTAATAATCCCTAACGAGATATATTGCGCGGCCTGATAGACAGAGGTAACAAAGCCCCGTTCGTTATTAGGAAACCACTGCACGCTTAATCGGCTATTGGCCGGAAAGGCCGGAGCTTCAATCGCACCCATCAGTAATCGTAAGATAATCAATACGACAAGCGGGCTGGCGTACAGATAAATGGTGCCCTGAAACATAGTCACCAGCGACCAGCCAATCAGTGCGCAGCCGTATACCAGACGCGAGCCATAGCGATCCAGCAGCCAGCCGCCGGGTAGTTGCATAATGACATAAGAAATACCGAAGGCAGAAAAGGCCAGCCCCATTGCTTCAGGATCAAAACCTAATTCTTTGCTCATAATCGGCGCCACGACGGATAACGTCGCGCGATCAGCGTAATTAAATACGGTCGCAAGAAACAGAAATATCAGAATGCCGTAACGCACTTTTGTACGCTTTATTATTGTGTTCATCACCCACTCCTTTCATAAGGTTGAGAGCGTTTTTGTAGGGGAGGATGGCGGGTATTGCTTACCCGCCAAATTAATTAAGGACGTTTGCCAAACTCGCAGGTTAATTGCGTCCAGCGGCGCGCCTGCTCGCTGATGCTGAAGCCCAGACCGTGACGATCGGAAACCCACATCCGGCCATCGCGCAGCTCAAGTTGTTCGTTAAATAACGGGTTCAGCCATTCAAAATGCTCCAGCCATGGCTCAAGCGGATAAGCGGCGGACAGATGCAGGTGAACTTCCATAGCGAAGTGTGGAGCCAACTTGCGACCATGTTTAGCCGCCAGGTCCATAATTTTCAGGAACGGTGAAATCCCTCCCACACGCGGTGCATCGGGCTGCACAAAATCGCTGGCATTGCCGAGGATCAGCTGTTCATGTTCGCGGAAGCTGGTCAGCATTTCACCGGTGGCAATCGGGGTATCAAGCGCGGCGGCCAGTTGGGCGTGGCCTTCAACATCGTAGGCGTCCAGCGGCTCTTCAATCCAGATTAGATTGAACTGCTCCATTTTACGTCCCATACGGATGGCGGTTTCCCGATCCCACTGCTGATTGGCATCGACCATTAGCGGGAAGTCATCCCCCAGCGCTTCACGCACCGCGGTCAAGCGGCGAATATCCTCAGCGCAGTTTGGCTGACCAACCTTGAGTTTGATACCACCAATGCCGTTTTCACGGGAAATAACCACGTTTTTTAGCACCTGATCCAGCGGCGTATGCAGGAATCCGCCGGAGGTGTTGTAGCACTGCACGGAGTCCCGATGCGCGCCAAGCAGTTTTGCCAGCGGCAATCCTGCACGCTTGGCTTTCATATCCCATAATGCGATATCGATAGGGGAGATGGCTTGTACCGCCATGCCGCTGCGCCCCACGGAAGCGCCAGCCCACAGCAGTTTGGTGTAGATCTTGTCAATGTCGTTTGGATCTTCGCCTAACAGGTTATCGGCAATTTCTTTGGCATGCGCATATATTCCCTGGCCGCCAGCCCGCTTGGAGTAACTAAATCCCACGCCTTCAAACCCGTCGCGGCTGCGGATCTCGGCGATGATTATGGCGACTTCAGTTAGCGGTTTCTGGCGACCGGTGAGCACTTTGGCATCGCTCACGGGTGTTGCCAGAGGAAGGAAAGCCAGAGACAGTTTTACCCATTCAATACGGTCACCGGTTTCTGCTGCGGTTTTAGCGTTAGCCGATTTGGCATAGGTCACGGCATCGGAATTGGCACTTAAAGACATATTGTTCTCTCCTGGTGATAACAAATGATTGCGCTATCATTTTTAATGTTAGCGCAATCACTGCGCCAGCGAATTGACTGCGATTTGAACAATTGCTCACAAATTCAGAGAGAGAAGGGTGGTAAATTATAAACGACGTCACATTCCAGTACTTTATGGAGAAATGCACAAATCATTGTGATTGCGCTATCATTTTGAGTGGCGATAATTAACTAAGCTGCTGTTTTCCCTGCGTTATCACTGAGCAACGCTGGCAATAGCCAAAATCATGATGAATAATGCCAGGATAAATCAGCGATTTTTGACAAGGGCATCGACAGTGAAAAATCCCAAACCACCGCGCGCTCCCACGCTGGAAGATGTTGCCCGTACCGCGGGATTGTCACCCATGACGGTGAGCAGGGCGTTGAATACCCCGCAGCTGGTGCGCCCGAAAACGGTTGAAAAAGTGATGCAGGCGGTGCGCGCCACCGGCTATATTCCCAACGCACTGGCTGGGGGACTGGCGTCGCGTCGCAGCAAGCTTATCGCCGTGGTTATTCCGCAAATTAACAACAATATGTTTGTCGATACCATCCAGTCATTAAGTGATGAACTGGCAGAACGCGGATACCACATTTTGCTCTGCGTGTCGGGTTATACGCCGCAAACAGAGGCGGAGCTGGTGGCGACGCTGCTTTCTCGTCGTCCGGATGGTGTAGTACTCACCGGTATTCATCATACCGCTGAGCTGAAAAAAGTGATTCTTAATGCGGCCATCCCGGTCGTGGAAATCTGGGATTTAACCCCAACACCCATCGATATGCTGGTCGGTTTTTCGCATGAAAAGGTCGGGCAAGCGGTGGCAGACTATCTGCTGAATAAAGGCTATCGACGTCCGGGGTTGTTATGGACTGCCGATCGCCGGGCAGGCCAGCGTAAACAAGGACTGTGCGATGCGTTGAGTCGTCATGGTATTGCGGCTGACGCACAGGTGGACGTCCCACTTCCGGCCTCTCTGGCATTGGGACGCACTGGATTGGCGCAGCTATTGGCGGATCGCAAGTTTGATGTCATTGTCTGTAGCTCAGATACGTTAGCTCAGGGGGCGATCATGGAGGCCGAGAGTCGCGGTATACGCGTGCCGCAAGAGTTAGCGGTAATCGGTTTTGGCGATCTCGATTTTGCTGCCAGCAATCGGCCAGCCATCACCACCGTCAGCGTCGACAGACGAGCCATCGGGCAACGTGCTGCCTCACTGCTTGCCGATCGTATCGAACAAATTCCGCGTGAAGACGATATTATTGATGTCGGTTTTCATCTGGTTGAACGAGAGTCCGCATAAGTTACCTGCAATCCAAAACAATAAGGAATCTGCTATGCCGCACGTTGATATTAAATGTTTTCCTCGCTCTCTTACCGACGAACAGAAAACCGCCCTGGCGGCGGATATTACCGAGGTTATTATTCGTCATTTGCAAAGCAAAGACAGTTCAGTCAGCGTGGCGCTCAATGAAATTGAGCCAGAGGCGTGGCAGGCCGTGTGGGATACGGAAATTGCGCCGCAGATGGCGAGATTAATTAAAAAACCTGGCTACAGTATGTAAGAAAAAACGGGCGGATTTCCGCCCGTTTTCGTTGTGCTTATGGCGTAACGATGTTGAACCAGAATTCGAATTTATCCATATAGCCGAGCATGGCATCAAGCTTGGCGCCGTCACCGGTTATCTTCACGTCACCGCTGTCTTGTGCCTGTTTCAGCGTCACTTCCTTGAGGATGATTTTGTTCAGCGTATCGCGATTAAGCGTGATCGTAGCATCGGCATCTTTCGCTTCGGCATTGGCGGTATGGTTCAGGACGCCATTCTCCAGCTCAAGCTTATATTTACCGCCATCACTACCAAGATCGATGTTAAACACTGACTTCGCATCACCCGCTTTTTGTCCATTAATATGCACTGCCAGATAATCGAAGAACATTTCCGGCGTCATAGCACGAACAGTATCCGGGCTGGCGGTATTCGGGGTTGGGCCTTTGACCACGCCGTTACGCAGCTCTTGCGCGCCTGTCAGGTAGAAGTTACGCCACGGGCCGGATTCAGCCTGATAACCCAGTTGCTCAAGCGCATCTGCTTCCAGATTACGTGCTGCCTGGTTATTCGGATCGGCAAACACCACTTTGCTTACCACCTGTGCCACCCAGCGGTAGTTGCCCTGGTCATAGTCGGCTTTTGCTTTCTGCAAAATGGCGTCCGCACCACCCATGTAGTCGACAAATTTCTTCGCAGACTCTTCCGGCGGCAGCTCATCCAGCGTTGCCGGGTTGCCGTCAAACCAGCCGAGATAGAGCACATAGGTCGCTTTTACGTCATGGCTCACGGAGCCATAGTAACCGCGGTTAGCCCAGGTATGTGCCAGTGAGTCCGGCAGCTTAAAGTTGGCAGCGATTTCATCGCGGGTCAGACCTTCGTTAGCCATGCGTAGCGTCTGGTCGTTGATGTAACGATACAGATCGCGCTGACTTTTCAGCAGGCTGACCACCTTGTCATTACCCCAGGTTGGCCAGTGGTGCTGC
The DNA here is from genome assembly GCF_002042885.1 of Citrobacter portucalensis. Lineage (GTDB taxonomy): Bacteria > Pseudomonadota > Gammaproteobacteria > Enterobacterales > Enterobacteriaceae > Citrobacter > Citrobacter portucalensis. The sequence continues at coordinate 397,607 of NZ_MVFY01000001.1, read as the reverse complement.
GCCATCAGCACTTCGGCTTTATCACCCCAGCGCACAATCGCTTCGTTGATGTATTTGGACCACGGCAGCGGCTCACGAATTTTGGCTCCGCGCAGGGAGTAGGTGTTGTGCAGGGTGTGGGTAACATCTTCTGCGGATTCAATCAGTTTCTTCTCTTCGATGTACCACAGCATTTCCGACGGTGCTTCGGAACCCGGGGCCAGCATGAAGTCATAGGTCAGGCCATCGATGACCTCTTTTTGTCCATCTTTCTCAATGATATTTGTTGGCGCAATCAGGGTAACGGTTCCCGCGGAGGTCGTGGTTCCCAGTCCCGCGCCGACCTGGCCTTTGGCATCAGGTTTGAGTAGGTTGCCGTACATGTAGCTCGCGCGGCGGCTCATGACGTTACCGGCCATGATATTCTCAGCGACCGCGGCTTCCATAAAGCCGGCTGGCGCATAAACTTTCACTTTGCCCGCTTTAACGTCGGCTTCATCGACAACGCCGCGTACGCCGCCGTAATGGTCAACGTGGCTGTGGGTATAAATCACTGCAACAACCGGTTTTTTACCGCGGTTTTTAAAGTAAAGATCCATCCCGACTTTGGCCGTTTCTGCCGAGACCAGCGGGTCAACAACGGTGATGCCTTCTTTACCTTCAATAATGGTCATGTTTGACAGATCGAGGTTACGAATCTGGTAAACGCCATCCGTTACTTCAAACAGCCCGCTGATGTTGATCAACTGAGATTGACGCCACAGGCTCGGGTTTACCGTATCCGGGGCTTTATCGCCTTCTTTGATGAACGCGTACTGCTGCGGATTCCAGATAACATTTCCCTGCTCGCCCTTGATCACGTCCTGCGGGAGTGGGGCGATAAAGCCTTTGTGGGCGTCGGTAAAGTCGGTGTTATCGGAGAAGGGCAGTTGATTGTAAAGCGCGTTGTTGGCTTGTTGCGTGGCGGCTGTAGCGTCTTTGGGGGCTTCAGCGGCCATAAGGGGAACAGAAAACGATGTGAGTAACCCAGCAAGTATAAAACTTTGTGCGATTCTATTAAGTTGCATCGTAAAACCTCTCTGACACTTCAAAAGTACAGTTGGGGATGCTGCTTTGACGGATAGCGTTTTGATTAGGTATTTGAGTTAGTGCAAGATTAACTATAATTCACATGAATGATTAGGCAAGGAAGGCAGAGTAATTTATCTAACTGGTTTTTCAGAGGTTTTAAGAAAACAGTTGCGGATGACAGAGCAGAACTGCCATCCGTTAGCATACTATCATTCACCTGCGATAATACGTTTCCCGCTGGAGATAAACGTTCCGGCCCCAAGGTGATGCAGAGTATTGAGCTTGCCATCATCAAACTGCCAGCGTCCTTCCACGAAGGCTCGCTCATCAGCGGCAGCGGAGACCACTTCCCCAAACAGAGTGTCATATTTTTCCTGTGCCGCCGTGGCTGGCAACAGGCGACACTCCATCCAGGCCAGACATTTCGCTTCTATCAGCGGTAAACCTAGCACGGGTCCTTGCACCACGGGAATGCCGTAACAGTTGAATTTATCTTCCACGCGACCGGAAACGCTGCCTACGGCCCAGGTCCAGTTGACGGCGGCGATACCCGGAATAACGATGCCGAATTTACCGCTACGTTCAATGAGATCCCGCGACCAGGCGGTCTTATCAACAACAATTGCTACCCGCGGCGGCTCAAATTCCACGGGCATTGACCATGCCGCAGCCATCACATTTCGCCGCTCGGTATGCTCATCCCGGCTGGTTATCAATATCGTTGGGCCATGATTGAGTAGCCGGCTGGCATGTTTTAATTCGATCGGACGAAAATGGCTCATGGATGCTCCTTGGCTGAGAGATAACACACCACAATAAACATAGATATTAACGGTATTAGCGATTTTGTCGCCTCACAGGAATTAACAACGCACAAAATCGACAGCGTAAAACGAAAAATACGTTATAAGTACTGCATTAATCGAACAGGAACTCCGTATGACGCCTTTTTTAACCGCTTATTTTGCCCGTATTGGCTGGTCAGGTTCGGCCAACGTCAACCTTGAAACCTTGCAAGCGCTACATCTACTGCACAACAGCGCAATTCCCTTTGAAAACCTGGACGTATTATTGCCAAGAGAGATGCAGCTTGACGATTTGTCGCTGGAAGAGAAGCTGGTAACGGCGCGTCGTGGCGGTTATTGCTTTGAACAGAATGGCGTGTTTGAGCGCGCGTTACGCGAAATCGGTTTTAACGTACGTAGCCTTCTCGGTCGCGTGGTACTGGCAAATCCGTCAAGTCTGCCGCCGCGCACGCATCGTTTGTTGCTGATTGAATTACAGGGTGAACAGTGGATCGCCGACGTTGGCTTTGGCGGGCAAACGCTGACAGCACCAATTCGTCTGCAGGCCAACACTGAGCAGAAGACGCCACACGGCGAATATCGGCTGATTCAGGAAGGTGAAGATTGGATCCTCCAGTTCCGTCATCACGAACACTGGCAGTCAATGTATCGTTTCGATCTGGTCGTGCAGCATCAGAGCGATTATCTGATGGGCAACTTCTGGTCCGCACACTGGCCGCAATCACATTTTCGCCATCATCTGCTGATGTGCCGTCATCTGCCCGACGGCGGGAAATTAACGTTAACCAATTTTCACTTTACCCATTATCAGGATGGACATGCGGTAGAGCAGATTAATTTGCCTGACGTCGCCAGTTTGTATGCGTTGTTGCAAGAACGATTTGGACTGGGTGTGGATGACGTGAAGCATGGATTTACCGAAGATGAGCTGGCGACGGTCATGGCGGCGTTTGATACGCATCCTGAGGCGGGGAAATAGGGGCATCGGAAGTCATGCCGGATGCAGCGTCATCGCCTTATCCGGCCTTCGGGAACAATTAAAAATCTATCGCCCATTCTGCGTGAAACAGGATCACCGCCGAACCGGTAATGGTGACTTTTTCCGGCTGGTTTTCACGGATAGTCACCGTCACATCAACAATCCCGTCGCGCCCGAGCGCACGGCCCTGATGCCCCTGAACACGTAACGTTTTCCCATCATGCGCCATCAGCCCATGGTGGACCAGCCACGCGCCCATTGGACCGTTGGCATTGCCGGTAACCGGGTCTTCCACAATACCAATAGCAGGTGAAAACATGCGGCCATCAGTGGCATTTTCGCCCTCGCGGATTTGAAAAGGGAAAAAGCCGTTACAGCCAATTTGCTGGCTGATGGCGGTCAAAGCCGGTAAATCAGGGGAAAGGGCGTCAAGGTCCACCTCGGGTTTCAGTGGAATCATCACTTTCGAATGTCCGGTCGTGGCAACCTGAATGGGTAAGCCTGCCAGCATATCGTCTTCGCTCAGGTGCAGCGCATCGAGAATCGCAGTACGAACAGCGCCCTCCAGCGGAGGTTCAAAACCCGGTTCACCTTGCTCAAGGCTAATGCGATAGTCGTTCCCGGTAGCGTCAATATCCACCCGATGACGTCCGGCCAGCGAGGTTTGCCAGGCCGTGCAGTTGCCCAGACCCAGCACCTTGGCCCGCACATAATGCGCGGCGACGGTAGCATGCCCACAGATAGGAACTTCGACCGTCGGGGTGAAATAGCGGATGCGAACATCGCTGTCGTCACTGGTCAGCAGAAATGCGGTTTCTGAATGACGCAGCTCGCGAGCGATGAGCTGCATCTGCGCGTCACTCAGTCCATCAGCATGTAAAACCACACCTGCTGAATTGCCGCGAAAAGGGACCGAGGTAAAGGCATCGACGTGGTAAACCTGTGGTTTCATTAGCGTTCTCCCTGAAATGGAGAAGCATCATAACGTACAAAAAGCGGGATAGCGATGCAGGCCCGGTAAGCGCAAGCGCTACCGGGCATCAGAGTTCAATTATCGGCGGGAACGCACTATTTGATAGCGGCGAGTGAAGTACTCAAACGGCGCACTCCATACGTGGACCAGACGGGTGAACGGGAATAGCAGGAAGATAGTCATCCCCAGAACCAGGTGCACACGGAAAATCAACGCCACGCCATCCAGATGTGCAGATGCGCCGCCCTGGAAGGTCACCACTGACTGCGCCCAACCAACCAGTTTCAGCATTTCACTGCCGTCAGGATGCTGTGCGGAGAACGGGATGGTGGTTAAGCCGAGGATACACTGAATCAGCAGAACGCAAAGGATCAGAATATCAGCGGTGGAAGACGTTGCACGAATGCGCGGGTTGGTCAGACGCCGCACCAGCAAACCTGCGCCACCAACCAGCGTCAGTACGCCACAAAGCCCACCGGCAATCATCGCCATCTGTTGTTTCACCGCAATCGGCAGGAACCAGGCATACATCCAGTGCGGCGTTAGCATGCCGAACAGGTGACCGAAAAAGATCCCCAGAATGCCGATGTGGAACAGGTTTGACCACAGCACCATGCCGCGTTTGTCCAGCATCTGGCTGGAAGAGGCGCGCCAGGTGTATTGCCCGTAGTCATAGCGTAGCCAACTGCCGAGGATAAACACCGTACCGCACAGGTACGGGTAGATATCGTAAAAAAAGACGTTCAGGTACTGTATCATTTCGGGCCTCCCGCGCTGACGTCGACATACTGCGGCGCCACGTCCTGGCTAAAGCGTCGTTGATAGTTTTGTAACGGTGAACTGTCGCAGGCGGTGGCGTTATCCTCGATAAACTTCACCTGTTCCTCTTCCCACACCGCATCCAACGCCTGACGGGTATCATCGCGGGTTTCAGCACCAACCTGCTTAGTGACACTGTCACTTGAAAGAGGGCTTCCGGCAAGCAGCAGCAGGGCGTCAAACAGTTGATACCATGGCGTACCGCGCTGTTTTAAGCGCCCGCCCAACAGAGCCAGAATCGGAGCAACGTTCTGCAGTCCTTCTTTGGCCTGGTCCTCCGGCAACACGCTCAAATACTCCAGATACAACGGCAGATGATCCGGTAGTTCGCGGCAGTCGAGCTGTAGCCCGACCTTTTCATACTGCGCCAGCAGATCAACCATCGCCTGACCCCGGTCACGGGACTCGGCGTGCACGTGCTCAAACAACAGCAGAGAGGTGGCCCGGCCCCGGTCAAAGATTTCGCACCATTCCGCTTGTTTATCCAGCAGTGGCGCATTGAGCAATCCCTGGCTAAATTCGGTAAGCATGGGGGCATCGCTGGCCACAAGCGCCAGCGCGTCGTCTTTATACTCCCACAGCAGCTCGTCGGGATATTCCATCAGCAGGCCGATAACCTTCAGGATTTGCATTATTCACCCTCCGCTTTATCGCGCACTTCGGTGATGTCGATTGCATCGATACGGCTACTGTTAAACAGGTTGAATTTGGTATCTGAGCCATGGCAGCCGTCACCGAAGGTAAATCCGCAGCCGTTTTTCTCCGGGAAGGCATCGCGCGCCATTTCACGGTGGCTGGTCGGGATCACAAAGCGGTCCTCATAGTTGGCGATGGCCAGATAGCGATACATCTCTTCAACCTGCTCAACGGTCAAACCTACTTCCTCAATCGCGCGGGTGTCCGTCACGCCTTCCACTGTTTGCGCACGCATATAGTGGCGCATGGCCATCATACGTTTCAGCGCGCGCAGCACCGGACCGGTATCACCCGCACTGAGCATGTTGGCGAGGTACTGAACCGGAATTCGCAGCGACTCAACCGCCGGCAAAATGTTGCCATTGTGCGGCAGTCCGCCCGCGTCGGCGACCGACTGAATCGGTGACAATGGCGGTACATACCAGACCATCGGCAGGGTGCGATATTCCGGGTGCAGCGGCAGCGCCAGCTTCCAGTCCATCGCCATTTTGTAGACTGGCGAACGTTGGGCCGCTTCGATGACGTTATGCGGAATACCTTGTTTTAACGCCTCTTCAATAACCGCCGGATCGTGCGGATTGAGGAATACATCGCACTGACGCTCATAGAGATCGGTCTCATGCTCGGTGCTGGCCGCTTCTTCGATGCGGTCGGCGTCGTACAGCAATACGCCGAGATAACGGATACGTCCAACGCAGGTTTCCGAACATACCGTCGGCTGGCCAGACTCAATACGCGGATAGCAGAAAATGCACTTCTCTGACTTACCGCTCTTCCAGTTAAAGTAGATTTTTTTGTACGGACAGCCGCTGATGCACAAGCGCCAGCCGCGACATTTATCCTGGTCGATCAGCACAATGCCGTCTTCTTCACGCTTGTAGATAGCACCGCTTGGGCAGGTGGCGACACAGCTTGGATTCAGGCAGTGCTCGCACAGGCGCGGTAAATACATCATGAAGGTGTTTTCGAACTGGCCGTACATCTCCTTTTGCATCTTCTCGAAGTTACGGTCGCGGGCGCGTTTTGAAAATTCGCCGCCGAGCAGTTCTTCCCAGTTTGGACCCCAGATAATCTTGTCCATCCGCTTACCATCGATCAGCGAACGCGGACGCGCGGTGGGCTGATTCTTGCTTTCCGGCGCGCTATGCAGATGCTGATAATCGTAGGTAAACGGCTCATAGTAATCATCGATTTGCGGGATTACCGGGTTGGCGAAAATTTTGGTGATGACGCCCATCTTACCGCCCAGACGCGGTCTTATCTTGCCGTTAACATCGCGAACCCAGCCGCCTTGCCACTCTTCCTGATCTTCCCAGTTTTTTGGATAACCAATCCCCGGTTTAGTCTCGACGTTGTTAAACCACGCATATTCCATCCCTTCACGCCCGGTCCAGACGTTTTTACAGGTGACGGAGCAGGTGTGGCAGCCGATGCACTTATCCAGATTAAGAACCATGCCTACCTGTGAGCGTATTTTCATTTTTTTGCCTCCTGTACCTGATCGCGACCTTCATCATCCAGCCAGTTAATATTTTTCATTTTTCTAATCATGATGAACTCATCGCGGTTAGAGCCGACCGTACCGTAATAGTTGAAGCTGTATGCCAGCTGCGCATAGCCACCTATCATGTGCGTGGGTTTCGGGCAGACGCGGGTCACCGAGTTATGGATCCCGCCGCGCATCCCGGTCACCTCTGAGCCAGGGATATTCATGATTCGCTCCTGAGCGTGATACATCATGGTCATTCCCGGTGGCACGCGTTGACTCACCACTGCACGCGCGGTGAGCGCACCGTTGGCGTTGAAGGCTTCGATCCAGTCGTTATCCTCAATGCCCAGCTCTTTGGCATCGGTTTCACTGATCCAGACAATCGGTCCGCCGCGCGACAGCGTCAGCATCAGCAGGTTTTCGCTATAGGTGGAGTGGATCCCCCATTTCTGGTGCGGCGTCAGGAAGTTGAGCGCTTTTTCCGGGAAGCCGTTAGGCGGAACCTCGCGCATTTCACTGACGCTGCGGGTATCGATAGGTGGACGATACGCCACCAGACTTTCACCGAACGCTCGCATCCACGCGTGATCCTGATACAGCTGCTGGCGACCGGACAGAGTACGCCATGGGATCAGCTCGTGGACGTTGGTATAGCCTGCGTTATAGGAAACATGTTCACTTTCCAACCCGGACCAGGTGGGGCTGGAGATGATTTTGCGCGGCTGCGCCTGGATATCGCGAAAACGGATCTTTTCGTCTTCTTTGTTCAACGCCAGGTGCGTATGGTCGCGTCCGGTCATCGCCCCCAGCGCTTCCCAGGCTTTCACCGCCACCTGACCATTTGTTTCCGGTGCCAGGGCAAGGATCACCTCAGAGGCATCCAGCGCGGTGTCAATCAGCGGGCGGCCTTTTGCCGGGCCTTCGCGCTTGGTGTAGTTCAGCTTGCCGAGGAAATCGACTTCCGCCTGGGTATTCCACGCAATACCTTTCCCGCCGTTACCGAGTTTGTCCATGAGCGGGCCAAGTGAAGTAAAGCGTTCGTAGGTGGCGGGGTAGTCACGCTCCACCACGGCGATATTCGGTGCCGTTTTGCCCGGGAGGAGATCGCATTCGCCTTTGCGCCAGTCCTGAATGTCAAACGGCTGCGCCAGCTCTGCCGGAGAGTCGTGTTGCAGCGGTTGCAATACCACATCCGTTTCTTGTCCAAGGTGTCCGACGCAAACCTCAGAAAATACTTTGGCGATGCCTTTATAAATTTCCCAGTCGCTCTTCGATTCCCATGCCGGGTCAACCGCCGCAGACAACGGGTGAATAAACGGATGCATATCCGAGGTATTCATATCGTCTTTTTCATACCAGGTAGCGGTTGGCAGAACGATATCGGAGAACAAACAGGTACTGGACATACGGAAATCGAGCGTGACCAGCAGATCGAGCTTGCCCTCTATCGCCGCCGACTGCCATTCAACCTCTTCAGGTTTAATACCCTCGCTTGAACCGAGCGCTTCCCCCTGGATCCCGCTTTCGGTACCCAGCAAATATTTGAGCATGTATTCATGCCCTTTACCGGAGGAGCCGAGCAGGTTAGAGCGCCAGACGAAGAGGTTGCGCGGATGGTTTTTGCCGTTATCTGGCTGTTCGCAGGCAAAACGAATATCACCTGACTTCAGCGCCTGTGCGGTGTATTGCGCAGGAGATAGCCCTGCTTGTTCGGCTTTTGCTTTAACAGTCAAAGGGTTGAGGTTAAGCTGCGGCGCAGACGGCAGCCAGCCCATCCTTTCAGCCCGCACGTTAAAGTCAATCAAATGTCCGCTAAACTTCGACGCGTCGGCCAGCGGAGAGAGGAGTTCCTGCGCGGTGAGTTTTTCATAACGCCACTGGCTGGAGTGGTTATAGAAAAACGAAGTGCTGTTCATCTGACGCGGTGGTCGGTTCCAGTCCAGCGCAAAGGCCAGCGGCAACCAACCGGTTTGCGGTCGTAATTTCTCCTGACCCACATAGTGCGCCCAGCCGCCGCCGCTTTGTCCCACACAACCACAGAACACCAGGATATTAATCATCCCACGGTAGTTCATATCCATGTGATACCAGTGGTTGACGCCAGCCCCGAGAATGATCATCGAACGGCCATGCGTTTTGTGCGCCGTATCGGCAAACTCACGGGCGATCTGTTCGATATGACGGCGTGGCACACCGGTAATTTGCTCGCCCCAGGCCGGGGTGTAGGCTTTCACTTCGCTGTAATCTTGCGCGCTATGAACGTCATCCAGACCACGATCGAGGCCATAATTCGCCAGCACCAGATCATAGACGCTCACCACCGGGCAACGGCTACCGTCAGCGAGGGTAAGATGTTTTACCGGCAGTTGACGGATCAGCACCGGTTCTTGTTTTACACTGCGAAAATGTGGGTTTTCGTTGCCGCCAAAATAGGGGAATGCCACGCCGGTCACTTCATCATGCTGACCAAGCAGCGAAAGAGAAAGTTCAGTTTCAGCGCCAGCCGCCAGTGGTTCCAGGTTCCATTTGCCTTTTTCCCCCCAGCGAAAACCGATAGATCCGTTCGGGACAACCAGTTCGCCAGCGCTGTTAAAGGCTACCGTTTTCCACTCTGGATTGTTGCTTTCGCCCAGACCATCGACAAGGTCTGAAGCACGCATCATGCGTCCAGGCACGTAGCTGCCATCTTCGCGGGCATCCAGTAAAACCAGCATCGGCATGTCGGTATAGCGACGACAGTAATTGAGGAAATAATCGCTGGGATTGTCGAGGTGGAACTCTTTCAGGATGACGTGGCCCATCGCCATTGCCAGCGCGCTGTCTGTTCCTTGTTTGGGTGCCAGCCACTGATCGCACAGTTTGGCGACTTCCGAGTAATCCGGCGTAATGGCAATCGTCTTGGTGCCTTTGTAGCGTACTTCTGTGAAAAAGTGCGCATCCGGGGTACGAGTCTGCGGCACGTTAGAACCCCAGGCGATGATATAGCTGGAGTTATACCAGTCGGCGGATTCAGGAACGTCGGTCTGCTCGCCCCAGGTCATCGGTGACGCGGGCGGTAAGTCGCAGTACCAGTCATAGAAACTCAGACATGTTCCGCCGATTAGCGAGAGATAGCGAGTGCCGGCGGCATAGGAAACCATCGACATCGCCGGGATCGGGGAGAAGCCGACCACGCGATCCGGGCCGTAGGTTTTCACCGTCCAGACGTTGGCGGCAGCAATCAGCTGATTAAGCTCTTTCCAGTTCGAACGGATAAATCCACCGCGCCCGCGTACCTGCTTGTAGCTCTGGCATTTTTGCGGGTCGTTCATAATGGATTCCCAGGCCAGCACCGGATCGGGCTGGCGGGAGAGGGCGTCGCGCCACAATTCGATTAAGCGTTTACGCACCAGGGGATATTTCAGGCGGTTAGCGCTATAGAGATACCACGAGTAGCTGGCGCCGCGTGGACAGCCACGGGGCTCATGATTTGGCAGGTCAGGACGAGTACGCGGGTAGTCGGTTTGCTGCGTTTCCCAGGTCACCAGCCCGTTTTTAACGTAGATCTTCCAGCTGCATGAGCCGGTACAGTTAACGCCGTGGGTAGAACGCACAATTTTGTCGAACTGCCAGCGCTGACGATAGCTGTCTTCCCAGTCCCGGTTGGTGTGCATCACTTGCCCGTGCCCCTCGGCAAACGTATCGCCCTTTTGTTTAAAGTAGCGAAAGCGGTCTAACAGTTTACTCATGACATAACTCCTGCTTCGATAATATTGCCGACGGTGAATCGAACTCCAGGCCTGATCCGACCTACCTAAATGTCCGATCCTGCGGTATCCATTTTGTTATTTTTTTTGTGATTTACGGCCATAGACCAACCAGGTCACCAGCACGCAGACGATGTAAAACACGAGGAATATTTTCATGGCACCCACCGGAGAGCCGGTCAACGCCAGCGATGAGCCAAACGCTTTAGGAATGAAGAAGCCCCCCACTGCGCCAATAGCGGAAATAAATCCCAGGGCGGCGGCGGTATCGGTTACCGCTTCCCGCTGAGCCTGTTCTTCGGTACCACCATGCAGCTTCACCCGATAAATTGTGATTTTGCGAAAGATCACCGCAATCATCTGGAAGGTTGAACCGCTGCCCAGACCCGCGGTCAGGAACAAGCCCATAAACACCAGGTAAAACGCGATAAAGCTACCTTCGCCCGAGCCGGGCAAAGTGAGAAACAGCAGGGCGCTGAACAGTGCCATAAAGATGAAGTTAATTAAGGTGACACGCACACCACCAAACTTGTCAGAGATAACACCACCCGCCGATCGTGCAAGCGCGCCGATGAAGGGGCCGAAGAACGCCAGTTGCAGGATATTCACGTCGGGGAACTGGGTTTTCGCCAGCATGGCAAAGCCTGCCGAAAAACCGATAAATGAACCGAAGGTGGCGAGATACAGCAGACTTAATAACCACAGATGAAAACGCTTGAGGACCGGCAACTGAGAGGCAATTGAGGCCTTCGAGCTGGCAATGTCGTTCATTCCCATGCCCGCTGCCACGGTGGCTATCAGCAGTAACGGCACCCATATCCATGCTGCATTGGCCAGCGACAATAACGAGCCGTCAGCTTGCGGTACGCCCTGTACGCCCAAAAAGGTAAATATGGGCAGAAAGATCACCAGTGGCGCGATCAACTGCATCACGCTGACGCCGAGGTTGCCGAGACCACCGTTAACGCCTAACGCGCTGCCTTGCTTCGCTTTGGGGAAGAAAAAGCTGATATTGCCCATGCTGGAGGCAAAGTTAGCGCCTGCAAATCCGCACATCAGCGCAATGACTATAAATACTCCAAACGGAGTAGCGGTATTTTGCACGGCAAATCCGAGCCAGACGCAGGGAATAACCAGAATAATCGTGCTAAAAATGGTCCAGCGACGACCACCAAATATAGGTACCATAAAGGAGTAGGGTACGCGTAATATTGCACCAGAAAGAGATGGCAATGCCGTTAATAAAAACAGTTGGTCGGTGGTGAAATTAAAACCAATTTTATTCAGATTGACGGCTACGGCACTGAACAGCATCCAAACGCAAAACGCAAGAAGCAGGCAACTCACTGATATCCAGAGGTTTCTGCGCGCAATGTGCTTGCCTTTATTTTCCCAAAAGCCGGGGTTCTCTGGTTTCCAGTCAGTTAAAAGATAACGATTATTTTTCTCATTTGATGATGACATATTATTCTCCATGCACATGCCGTTCATGAAAAAGAAATAAACGCATGCAGCGCCGCGCGGCTTCTTTTTAGAAACTATTGAAAAGTTTTAGGAATATTGACTGAAAGAATAGATAAAAAAGCGCAATAACGCGGCGTGATGGGAGAATTACACGTTGCTTAAGTGTTACCAATTGTAAACATAAAAGATGTATTGTTAATCCATCTATTACATTAAATAAATAACTCCTGCGTTATCATACGATCAAGATGACGATCGAATGCAGGATCGGCCATTTCCTCAATACCTAATATGTACATACCATCCAGGCCGCAGACTAATGCGATTAAGCGCCATGCGACGTCGGCGGCATCAGGCGCGGATGAGAACTCACCGGCTTTCTGTCCTTGTGTAATGATGTTGGCGGTTTCTTCGTGCCACATTCGCATGGTCAACAGGTAGGCGCTTTTAATTTCCGGATCTTTACCCGCAACAACCTGTGCTTCACGCCATAGCTTAATATAGGGTTCCAGACCACCATCTTCACTGCCTAGCATCGCATGCAGTCGCTCACGGAAACTGGCGTCTTCGCTGACCAGTTCGGCATCAAGTAGAGTGCGGATAAGGCGCACAAATGCCTGGGATTTGAGTTCGCCGGCAGAGGCGAAATGGTGATGTACCTGGCCCGTCGCGACGTGAGCCTCTGCAGCAATGCGTCGAACCGTCATGGCGGAAAATCCTTCTTCAAGTGCGACATGCATTGCCGCCTGCAGAATTACTTCCCGACGTTCATCCCGATTTAGATAGCTCATCATTCCTCCTGTACCCGTATAGATCGCAGTCTAACAAAAAGTTGGACATATGTTCAATTTTCCGTAGGATCGCTAAAGCTGGACATGTGTCCAGTTTTGGTTTCGTTAGGGAGTTTTATGTTTCGTCAGTGGTTAACGTTAGTCATTATTGTGCTGGTCTACATCCCTGTTGCGATTGATGCAACGGTGCTGCACGTTGCCGCGCCCACGCTGAGTATGACGCTGGGTGCCAGTGGTAACGAGCTGCTGTGGATCATTGATATTTATTCCCTGGTAATGGCCGGAATGGTATTGCCAATGGGTGCGCTGGGCGATCGCATCGGCTTTAAACGTCTGCTGCTGTTAGGCGGTGGATTATTTGGTCTCGCATCGCTGGCGGCCGCTTTTGCTCATAGCGCAAGCTGGCTGATTGCCACCCGGGCGGTATTGGCGATTGGCGCGGCGATGATTGTTCCGGCAACGCTGGCGGGTATTCGCGCCACGTTCTCTGAGCAACGGCATCGAAATATGGCGCTCGGCGTCTGGGCGGCGGTCGGTTCCGGCGGTGCGGCGTTTGGCCCACTGGTTGGCGGGATGCTGCTGGAGCACTTCTACTGGGGGTCCGTATTCTTAATTAATGTGCCGATTGTCCTGGTGGTAATGGCTTTAACCGCACGCTTAGTGCCGCGTCAGGCTGGACGTCGCGATCAATCGTTAAATTTTGGTCATGCGATAATGCTGATTGTTGCCATTCTGCTGTTGGTTTACAGCGCTAAAACCGCGCTGAAAGGGCATACGGCGACCGTTGCCATCGCCCTGACGCTGTTAACCGGCGCTTTACTGTTGTGGCAGTTTGTCCGTATCCAGCTTGCGGCAGCTCGCCCGATGATTGATATGCGTCTGTTCACGCATCGCATTATCTTGAGCGGTGTAGTGATGGCGATGACCGCGATGATAACGCTGGTGGGTTTTGAGTTGCTGATGGCTCAGGAACTACAGTTTGTTCACGGTTTAACACCGTATCAGGCTGGATTGTTCATGCTGCCTGTGATGCTGGCAAGTGGTTTCAGCGGACCGATTGCCGGTATGTTGGTTTCACGCCTGGGATTACGTTGTGTGGCAACGGCGGGCATGGCACTGAGCGCCGTCAGTTTTTACGGCCTGGCGATGACGGATTTCAGTAGCCAACAGATACAAGCCTGGATGTTGATGGCTTTGCTCGGCTTCAGCGCCGCCAGTGCGCTCCTGGCTTCAACGGCGGCCATCATGGCAGCAGCGCCGGCGGAAAAAGCCGCGGCCGCTGGCGCCATCGAGACAATGGCTTATGAACTAGGGGCAGGACTTGGGATCGCTATCTTTGGCTTACTGCTGAGTCGTAGCTTTTCTGCATCGATTCTGCCGCCAGCCGGACTTAATCCGCAGGAAGTAGAACGAGCCACATCGTCAATGGGGGAGGCGGTACAACTGGCGCACTCGCTCCCGTCGTCACTGAGTGAGGCATTGCTGACGGCTGCCAGAGAAGCGTTCACCTGGTCACATAGCGTGGCCTTAAGCAGCGCCGGCAGCATGCTTATCATATTAGCGATAGGAATGTGGTTCAGTCTGGCAAAGGTACAACGTTAATAACTAGTGAGCTAAATGACAGGGGTAATCCATCTCTTCGACTTCTTTCCCACTCAGTCGAGCGTATTGCCCCGTCAGTCTCCAGAACGCAGGTTGCGTTTCCGTATAGATCTCTGCCGCTAATATCAGGCGGCGGCGATCTACCTCATTAAGTTCCAGAAGTGTCCATGGAATAAAGTAGCGATCGCTGTCCGTCAACGTAAACCACAGTGGGCATCCGCAGCCGGAACAGAAGAACCGTTCACCACGATTTGAAGAAGGAAAGTGCGAAGGTTCTGCCGATTCTGGCGACATCAGCGGGTGAGCGCTGGCTTCCAGATACATGGCGATGCCGCCTGACCATTTCTGACACAGCGTACAGTGGCAGGCATAGACATCCAGCATTTCGACGTCAACGGTAAAATGACTCTGTCCGCAAAGACAACGACCAGTGAATGTCTGCACGGCATACTCCTTATGACCGAGTCTACATTAAGAGAAAAAGCCAGCCCTTGGAGGACTGGCTTTGTATTCAGACTACAACAAAATTAGAACTGGTAGTTCAGACCAACAGCCACGATGTTGTCAGTTGACACTTTCGCTGCATTGGTGAAGTTGTTGTCATCCAGCAGGTTGATTTTGTAATCAACGAAGGTGGACATATTTTTGTTGAAGTAGTAAGTAGCACCCAGGTCTACGTATTCAACCAGATCCTGGTCGCCGTAACCGTTGATGTCTTTACCTTTGGATTTCAGGTAAGCGATGGACGGACGCAGACCGAAGTCGAACTGGTACTGAGCAACAGCTTCAAAGTTCTGTGCTTTATCTGCAATACCAGTAACACCGGAGCCACCATAGGTGGTCATGTTGCGGGTTTCGGAGTAGGTGGTTGCCAGGTAGATGTTGTTCGCATCATATTTCAGACCAGCAGCCCATACTTCAGCGTTTTTACCGGAAGCCATGAAACCGCCGTTACCTACAGACTGTTTGTCGGTACGGTCAGATTTCGCATAGGTAGCACCTACGCCGAAGCCTTCGTACTCATAAGTAGTAGACAGACCGAAGCCGTCACCGTTAGCTTCTTTCAGGTTGTCACGGTCATTTTTGCCTTGGTACTGAGCAGCAAAGTTCAGACCTTCAACCAGACCGAAGAAGTCGGTGTTACGGTAGGTTGCAACGCCAGTAGTACGGCCAGTCATGAATACGTCAGTCTGGGTCCAGGTATCACCACCGAACTCAGGCAGGACGTCGGTCCATGCGCCGATGTCGTATGCTACGCCGTAGTTACGACCGTAGTCGAAAGAACCGTATTCAGCGAATTTCAGACCAGCGAATGCCAGACGAGTTTTGTCGCTGTTGGAACCACCGGTGGATTCAGTACGGTTACCTTTGAATTCATATTCCCACTGACCAAAACCAACCAGCTGGTCATTGATCTGAGTTTCGCCTTTGAAGCCCAGACGCGCGTAGGTTTTGTCGCCATCGCTGCCGTTGTCGTCAGAGAAGTAATGCTGAGCGTGAACTTTACCGTAGATATCCAGTTTGTTTGCGTCTTTGTTATATACCTCAGCTGCGTTTACCGCACCTGCCGCCAACAGGCTAGTCACTGCCACTGCAACTAATTTAAGTTTCATTCTAAATAATCCTTATAATTTTTTCTTGGTGTGTTTCCTAAACCATTGCTAAACGAAGGGGTTCGTCAATGGCAAACTATTTTTAAATGACGCAGTGGTATAAGTTCAATAATAAGTTTCATAATATTGCGAAATATTTGAATTTGTGTGATCCAGATCTACATAATATAGCTGATTGTATTAATCTTTATATGTGACAAATCTGAATGGGTATATTTACGTAGGGGACTATTGTGCCGTCTATGGTTTAAATGGCGTTAGTCACGCAGGTATAATATATACATACTGAGGAATATAGATAAGCATGCAATATTTTCGGGAGTTGATTAATCACCAATTATTTAACATTAAATTAAACAAAAATAAACATAAACCACAAGTGGAATGAACATTTATTATTCATTAATTTGATTACAGTGTAGCCGGGTTTTAGATTTGCGCGATAAAACCCGGATTTTTTTCAGGCGCGGCGTGTTGCCAACCAGCAAAGTAGCGAACCCGCACAAACCATCAATGCACCCTGCCAGAAAGATAGCGACAACGGGGCGCTGAGTAACACAGCAGCCAGAGCGGAGGATAGCACTGGGGTAAAATAGGAACCTACGGCCATGATGGTCACGTTGCCATGCAAAATGCCAATATTCCACGCCGCATAGGCAAATCCTAACGTTAATGCCGCCGAGAACATTTTAATACTCACCGAAGTGCTGAAAATCATTTCTGGTTGCGGAGTCATAAAATAGTAAACCCACAAACTTGCAGCCGTTAGTAAAACGAATACGGTAATACCGTTAAAGCCTTTTGCGTATTTATTGGTCACCGTGCAATACGTTGCCCAGATAAATGCGCCAAGAAAGGCGAGGAAATAGCTCAGCGGGCTGCTGGCAACGTTGTTTATAATTTCACCAGGATTAAGGCCATTTTCGCCACCCAATACCCAACAAACCCCGGTCAGTGCGATAATTAATCCAGGGATCACCAGCCAGGTTGTTTTTTGACCATTAAATAAAATAGCAAACAATATCGTCAGACTCGGCCAGAGATAATTGACCATACCGACTTCAATAGCCTGGTGACGAGTAGCCGCATAACCGAGAGCCAGCGCTAAACATATTTCATAGGTAACAAAAAGCACGCTACCCGCGATTAAATAACGCACAGGAATTTTTCTGATATTCGGAAAGCCAACGGTAAAAATCAGCAACAGGCCACTTAACGAAAAAATCATTGCTGCGCCACCTGCAGGACCCAGTCCTTCACTTACCCCACGCATTAGCCCGACCATCGTGCTCCAGAGCACGATGGCAATGAGCCCAATTAACGTCGCTTTATGTTTTGTCATTCTGATTGTCTGTCCATGGTGCTGGTAAAAATTTAAGCTGAAATTTATAGCACTTTTACACCGTAGCGCGCTAACTAATTACCTTTTATCTACCCCCTTATAGGTACAAAGGTTAAACAAAGTGCACTATTTAGTAGCGGAACCGTTTCGTTATTGATTTGACGCAAAAAAAATATGGATATAGCTGATAGTTTCGTCGCGAAGTTGTACATGTCATCTTTCAATTATGCCGCGCTGGCGCGATTTGAGAGATGTCCTGTACGAATCCCTGCAAAAAAGAGGAAAGCAATGGACGTCAGCCGCAGACAATTTTTTAAAATCTGCGCGGGCGGTATGGCGGGAACAACAGTAGCTGCTCTGGGTTTTGCACCCAAAATGGCACTGGCTCAGGCGCGAAACTATAAGCTTTTACGCGCCAAAGAGATCCGAAACACCTGCACATACTGTTCCGTAGGTTGCGGGCTATTAATGTATAGCCTGGGAGATGGAGCAAAAAACGCCAAAGAGTCGATTTACCATATTGAAGGGGATCCGGATCATCCGGTGAGCCGTGGGGCATTATGTCCTAAGGGCGCAGGATTACTGGATTACGTGCACAGTGAAAACCGTCTGCGTTACCCGGAATACCGTGCACCAGGTTCCGACAAATGGCAGCGTATCAGCTGGGATGAAGCATTCACCCGTATCGCGAAGCTGATGAAAACTGACCGTGACGCCAACTTTATTGAGAAGAATGAGCAGGGCGTAACGGTAAACCGCTGGCTTTCAACCGGGATGCTGTGTGCATCTGCGGCAAGTAATGAAACCGGTATGCTGACGCAAAAATTTGTGCGCTCACTCGGCATGCTGGCAGTAGACAACCAGGCGCGCGTCTGACACGGACCAACGGTAGCAAGTCTTGCTCCAACATTTGGTCGCGGTGCGATGACCAACCACTGGGTTGATATTAAAAACGCTAACGTCGTGATGGTGATGGGTGGTAACGCCGCTGAAGCACATCCAGTGGGATTCCGCTGGGCGATGGAAGCCAAAAACAACAATGATGCCACGCTGATTGTTGTTGACCCTCGTTTTACACGTACAGCTTCGGTGGCGGATATCTATGCGCCAATTCGTTCCGGCACGGACATTACGTTCCTGTCCGGCGTCTTGCTGTACCTGATTGAAAACAACAAAATTAACGCTGAATACGTTAAGCATTACACCAACGCCAGCCTGCTGGTGCGGGATGACTATGCTTTTGAAGACGGTCTGTTCAGCGGGTATGACGCGAAAAAACGCCAATACGATAAATCGTCCTGGAACTACCAGTTCGATGAAAACGGCTACGCGAAACGCGATGAAACGTTAAGCCATCCTCGCTGTGTCTGGAACCTGCTAAAACAGCACGTTTCCCGCTACACGCCGGATGTGGTGGAAAACATTTGTGGTACGCCGAAAGAAGACTTCCTGAAAGTCTGCGAAGTGCTGGCTTCCACCAGTGCAGCCGATCGCACCACCACGTTCCTGTACGCGCTGGGTTGGACTCAGCATACCGTCGGGGCACAGAACATCCGCACCATGGCGATGATCCAGTTGCTGCTCGGCAACATGGGGATGGCAGGTGGCGGTGTCAACGCCTTGCGCGGTCACTCCAACATTCAAGGGCTAACCGACTTAGGTCTGCTCTCTACCAGCCTGCCGGGCTACCTGACGCTGCCGTCAGAGAAACAGACAGACCTGCAAACCTATCTGGCCGCAAACACGCCAAAAGCGACATTGGCCGATCAGGTTAACTACTGGGGCAACTATCCGAAGTTCTTCGTCAGCCTGATGAAATCTTTCTACGGCAATGCAGCGCAGAAAGAAAATGACTGGGGCTTTGAGTGGCTGCCGAAGTGGGATCAGTCCTACGACGTCATTAAATACTTCAACATGATGGATAGCGGGAAAGTCACCGGCTACATCTGTCAGGGCTTTAACCCTGTTGCGTCCTTCCCGGACAAAAACAAAGTGGTGCAGAGCCTCAGCAAACTGAAGTATCTGGTGGTTATCGATCCGTTGGTGACCGAAACCTCAACGTTCTGGCAGAACCACGGTGAATCAAACGACGTTGATCCTGCGTCGATTCAGACCGAAGTCTTCCGTTTGCCTTCTACCTGCTTTGCGGAAGAAGACGGCTCCATCGCCAACTCCGGCCGCTGGCTGCAGTGGCACTGGAAAGGTCAGGATGCCCCTGGAGAAGCACGCAACGACGGCGAGATCCTTGCCGGTATTTACCACCGCCTGCGCGACATGTATCGCACTGAAGGCGGTAAAGCTGTAGAACCCGTTCTGAAAATGAGCTGGAACTATAAGCAGCCGGACGAACCGCATTCCGAAGAAGTGGCGAAAGAGAACAACGGCTATGCGCTGGAAGATCTCTATGATGCCAACGGCGTGCTGGTTGCGAAAAAAGGTCAGTTGCTCAACAGCTTTGCGCTGCTGCGCGATGATGGTTCTACGTCATCATCCTGCTGGATTTATACCGGTAGCTGGACCGAGCAGGGCAACCAGATGGCCAATCGCGATAACGCCGACCCGTCAGGTCTCGGGAATACGCTGGGCTGGGCCTGGGCATGGCCGCTAAACCGTCGCGTGCTGTATAACCGCGCTTCGGCGGATCCGCAGGGTAAACCGTGGGATCCAAAACGCATGCTTATCCAGTGGAACGGTACGAAGTGGACGGGGAACGATATCCCGGACTTCAATACCGCGGCACCGGGCAGTGGCACCAATCCGTTTATCATGCAGCCGGAAGGGCTGGGGCGTCTGTTTGCTATCGATAAGATGGCGGAAGGTCCGTTCCCGGAACACTACGAGCCGATGGAAACGCCGCTGGGCACTAACCCGCTGCACCCGAATGTGATCTCCAACCCGGCAGCGCGTCTGTACGAGGCGGATAAACTTCGTATGGGCACGAAACAGGACTTCCCGTACGTCGGGACGACCTATCGTCTGACCGAACATTTCCATACCTGGACCAAGCACGCATTGTTGAATGCGATTGCCCAGCCGGAGCAGTTTGTGGAAATCAGCGAAACGCTGGCGGCAGCGAAGGGGATCAACAACGGCGATCACGTGAAAGTCAGCAGCAAACGTGGATTTATTCGCGCAGTTGCCGTGGTCACTCGTCGTCTGCGTACCCTGAACGTCAACGGTCAGCAGGTAGAAACGGTTGGGATCCCAATCCACTGGGGCTTTGAAGGAGTCGCGCGTAAAGGCTTTATCGCCAACACCCTGACGCCGAACGTCGGTGATGCAAACTCGCAAACGCCGGAATACAAAGCGTTTTTAGTTAACATCGAGAAGGCGTAAGGGAGGCGAACATATGTCTATGGAAACGCAGGACATCATCAAACGGTCCGCAACAAACTCCATCACGCCGCCACCTCAGGCTCGTGATTACAAAGCAGAGGTCGCGAAGCTGATCGACGTTTCCACCTGCATAGGCTGTAAGGCCTGTCAGGTGGCATGTTCAGAGTGGAACGATATCCGCGATGAAGTCGGCCACTGCGTCGGGGTTTATGACAACCCCGCCGATCTCAGCGCCAAGTCCTGGACGGTGATGCGATTTACCGAAACCGAACAGAACGGCAAGCTGGAGTGGTTGATTCGTAAAGACGGCTGTATGCACTGTGAAGATCCGGGCTGCCTGAAGGCGTGCCCGTCTGCCGGGGCCATCATCCAGTACGCCAACGGGATTGTCGATTTCCAGTCAGAGCACTGCATTGGCTGCGGCTACTGTATTGCCGGGTGTCCATTTAATATTCCGCGCCTCAATAAAGAGGATAACCGCGTGTATAAATGTACGCTGTGTGTGGACCGTGTCAGCGTCGGGCAGGAACCTGCCTGCGTGAAAACGTGTCCGACCGGGGCAATACATTTCGGCACCAAGCAGGAAATGCTGGAAATGGGTGAACAGCGTGTGGCCAAACTGAAGGCACGCGGTTTTGAACATGCCGGTCTTTACAACCCGGAAGGTGTGGGCGGCACGCACGTCATGTACGTTCTGCATCATGCCAACCAGCCTGAACTGTATCACGGCCTGCCAAAAGACCCGCAGATAGATACCTCTATCAATCTGTGGAAAGGGGCGCTGAAGCCGCTGGCCGCTGCCGGATTTATCGCCACCTTCGCCGGACTGATTTACCACTACATTGGTATTGGTCCGAATAAGGAAGTGGACGACGACGAGGAGGATCATCATGAGTAAGTCGAAAATGATTGTGCGCACGAAATTTATCGACCGCGCCTGTCACTGGACGGTGGTGATCTGCTTCTTCCTGGTAGCGCTGTCGGGGATTTCATTTTTCTTCCCGACTCTGCAATGGCTGACGCAAACCTTCGGTACGCCGCAGATGGGACGCATTTTGCACCCGTTCTTCGGCATACTGATCTTCGTGGCACTGATGTTCATGTTTGTACGCTTTGTGCACCACAACATCCCGGATAAGAAAGATATTCCGTGGCTGAAAAACATTGTGGAAGTACTGAAAGGCAATGAACACAAAGTGGCGGATGTGGGCAAATACAACGCCGGGCAGAAAATGATGTTCTGGTCGATTATGAGCATGATTTTCGTGCTGCTGATTACCGGTATCATTATCTGGCGTCCGTACTTTGCGCAGTTCTTCCCGATGCAGGTCGTGCGCTATAGCCTGCTGATCCATGCGGCTGCGGGGATTATCCTGATGCACGCCATCCTCATCCATATGTATATGGCGTTCTGGGTGAAAGGATCGATTAAAGGCATGGTCGAAGGGAAAGTGAGCCGTCGTTGGGCGAAGAAACATCACCCACGTTGGTATCGCGAAGTTGAAAGACAAGAAGCGAAAAAAGAGAGCGAGGAGGGGGTTAACTAATCCCTGATGTTCCCTCTACGCAATGGCGCTACATCGGTAGCGCCATTTTTTTGCCAAAAAAACGTCATGTTTCTGTCATCTGCTGAACGTAAGGTGTTGTCTTTCCGATAATAGAAGAGTTAAAAGACAATGCATCTGGTGAAAAAATTACTCGCAGTCAGCGTGTTTCTTTGTGCTTCAGCTCAGGCACAGAACATCCTCGAATTTCCTCAGCCGGAGAACAACCCGGAAGAGTTTTATGCCGTAACCGAAATTCCTGCAGGTGGAATGATTAAATATGAAACCGACGCCAAAACCGGTTTTATCGTTGCCGATCGCTTCCAGTCAATGCCGGTTGCCTATCCCGCCAACTACGGTTCACTCACCCAGTCTTTAGCCGGTGACGGTGACCCGCTGGACGTCATTTTTTATACCCGTGCGCCGCTTGCTCCGGGAACGTTGATTAAGCTGCGCGCTATTGGCGTCCTGAAGATGATCGACGGCGGTGAAAAGGACGACAAAATTGTCGCCGTTCCGGCCAGTAAAATTGACCCCACTTATGACGACATCAAAGAGTTAAGCGATCTGCCCAAGATTGAAGTTCAACGTCTGGAATCTTTCTTCCGCGTGTACAAAGATCTGCCGGAAGGGCGCAAGAAGGTCGAATTAAACGGTTTCAATGACGCCGCTACGGCAAAGCAAGAGATCAAACAGGCCTGGGATGCCTGGAAAGAGAAAAAACCGCAGCAATAAATGGTATGCCGGATGACAAAAGTTTATCCGGCATTTATATCACTGTACCGCCAGCTTACGCAGACGTGAAATATCCACGCTTTTTTGGGCCTCTGCCAGACTCCAGGTATTTTGCAGGTTTAACCACATTTCGGGTGAACTGCCAATCACTACGGAGAGTTTAATCGCCATCTCAGGCGTCAGAGCCGCTTTCCCGGTTAATAGTCGACTTGCCGTTGACGGTGCAATCTCCATAGCTCTGGCAAACTCGCGCAGGCTGACATTGAGTTCTTCCAGCGCTTCCTGAATGATATCCCCAGGACGGGGATGATTTGCCATCTTCATCAATGATAGTCCTCGTAATCCAGTATGTACGCGTCGCCATTGACGAATTCAAACGTAATACGCCAGTTACCTGAAACAGAAATTGCCCATATGCCGTCGCGTTCACCCACCAGAGGATGTAGCTTATAACCGGGCATATTGATATCTGTAACCTTGCTTGCCGCATCAATAACGGCGTAATCGTCGGACATGTTTCGCCATAACGCCTGATGTTCGTCCATGAAGAAACAAATCGCGCAATCCCTTGTGCCTGAAGTTCATGATCATCCGTATCATCCTTGTTCCTTCAAGAGGAACACTACCATCAATGTTCCGTTAAACGCAACACCAAGATTGCGATATTTAAAATTGTGCGGCGAATGTGCAAAAAGAAAAAGGGAGAAGGGGAATAACTGGAAAGCGTCACGCAAGAATTGCCGGATGGCTGGCCTACACGCACATTTTGCTGATGTAGGCCGGATAAGCTTGCGCCATCCGGCAATAAAGGTTACTCCAGTTGTGCGTTCAGACGTTCAATCTCTTTACGCCATTGCGCCTGTAACAACGGTTTTTGATGTTTCGGCTTGCGGGCGAGATCGTCGGCCAGACGCTGCTCCAGATCGAGAAGTTGTTCCAGCAATCTATCGCTGTCACCGCTTATTTCAGTTTTCGCTTCGACCGCCGTTTTGGGAACGGTTATCTCCGCGGACGTTTCCCGAATACGCGCATTGACCGCCTCCAGATCGTGCCATTCACTGAGTTCGCCATTGTCGATTAGCCAGAACCGGTTGCAGCTTTGGCTGATAAGCTGCCGGTCGTGACTGACCAGCAACACGCCGCCGTTATAGCTTTGTAGCGTTTCTGCCAGCGCCTCTTTGCCTTCCATATCCAGATGGTTGGTCGGTTCATCGAGCATCAGCAGACTGTAGCGCGCAAGCGTCAGCCCAACAAATAGTAACCGGGAGCGCTCACCGCCGCTTAACGTGCTGACTCGCTGCGCATGACGAACCCACGGAAATCCCGCGCTAATCAGCGCCATCTTGCGAATCTCTGGCTGCGGGGCAAACGCTTCCAGCGCGTCAAACAATGAATCGTTATCGGCAAGCTGATGCAGCGTCTGGTCGTAATAACCCAGGGTAACGCGCGGGTGTAACACCAATGAAGGCGATGCCAGCTGTGACTGAAACTGTTGCCAGATAAGCCTTAACAGCGATGATTTCCCGCAACCGTTACGCCCGACAATCGCCACGCGATCGCCGCTTTTTAACCGGATACCGGCAATGGAAAACAGTGTATCTGCACCGGGAGCAGGGGCTACAGACAGATTGGTCATCTCCAGCAAACGATCTGCACGCAGGGCATCACCCTGCAATGTTAGTGTCCACTGACTTCCTGACGTTACTTCTGTTTGCACCTCTTTCAGGCGCTGTACCTGTTTTTCCATCTGCTTGGCCTTGCGGGAGAGATCTTCGTTGTCGTAGACCCGCCCCCAGGTAGCCAGCCGTTTGGCGCTGGCAGTCACCCGGTCTATCTCTTTTTGCTCAGCCTTGTGGCGCAGAGCATCGCTGACATCTCTTTCTGCCAGAGCCTGACGCGCCGCGCTACAGGGTAGATCGAAGGCATGCAGGGTGCGATCGCGCAAGATCCAGGTTCCGTGAGTCACCGCGTCCAGCAGCTGCGGGTCGTGGGAGACCACCACAAAACTGCCAGACCAGTTCTGTAAGAACTGCTCAAGCCACAGTAATGTAGGCAAATCCAGGTGGTTACCCGGTTCATCCAGCAGCAGCAGGTCAGGATTACGCATCAGTGCCCGCGCTAATAGCAAGCGCGTGTGCTGGCCACCGCTCAACGTTTGCGCTGTAAGAGATAAATTCTCTGGCGTAAAACCCATTTCGGCAAGCAGTGCTTCAACCCGCCACTGCTGAGCTGCGCGTTCATGCTCGGGAAGTTGAGCGAGAACGGCTTCCTGCAGCGTAAGCGGCAGTATATCGTCAGGTAGATGTTGTTCTACACGCGCGAGATGGCAGTGATTCGCCTGCGAGATTGCCCCACTGGTGGGCGAGATCGTGCCATCGAGCAGTTTTAACAGCGTGCTTTTGCCGCAGCCGTTGTAACCGATAAGCCCGATGCGGTCGCCTTTTTTCAGGGTAAAGGAAAGATCGTCGAATAGCGTGCCGAATGCCGTATCAACGTGTAAGGATTGTGCGGTTAGTAATGTGCTCATTGTTGCTTACTCAAGAGTTACAGGCGTGAAAACGCCTCGTCAAACATCGCTGACGATAACCCGGTAAGCCCGAGAGAAGGGGATTTAGAAGTTAGCTTCGCTCAAGCAGAAGTTATCGCAGCACGATACCGATAACGCTTGAGCACTGGCGATCGCCAAAAGCATGTGAAACGATAAAACGTTCACAGTACAGCATAAGTATCCTCCTTTTGTTTTTCAGAATGTTAATCGGTGGTGAAAGTGTAATCGTAAGTTACGCAAAAGCGCAAGTGTTGAACGCCCGGCAGCAGTGTGCCGCCGGGCAAACCGTCAAATAGAAGTACGACGGTAGTCGCGATATTCTGCCTGCCAGAAATTATCGTCAATCGCCTGTTGCAGCGCTTCGGCGGAGGTTTTCACTGCCACACCTTGCTGCTGAGCCATTTTACCGACGGCAAAGGCAATGGCGCGAGAAACGGTCTGAATATCTTTCAGTTCCGGTAGCACCAGACCTTCACCGTTGAGCACCAGCGGTGAATACTGCGCCAGCGTTTCACTTGCCGACATCAGCATTTCATCAGTGATGCGCGACGCGCCAGACGCAATCACACCCAGGCCGATACCCGGGAAGATATAGGCGTTGTTACACTGGGCGATTGGGTAAATTTTATCTTTCCACAGTACCGGTGCGAACGGACTACCGGTCGCAACCAGCGCGTTACCTTCGGTCCAGGCGATAATATCCTGTGGTGTAGCTTCAACACGGGAAGTGGGGTTGGACAACGGCATGACGATCGGACGCGGACAATGCTTGTGCATTTCGCGGATGATCTCTTCGGTAAACAGGCCGGTTTGTCCGGAAACGCCAATCAGGATATCCGGCTTAACGTTGCGGACCACATCGAGCAACGACAGCACATCTTCTTGGGTATCCCAATGCTGGAGATTTTCGCGTTTTTGCACCAGTTTGGTCTGGAAGGAGAGCAGGTTCGGCATTTTGTCTGTTAACAGGCCGAAGCGGTCGACCATGAATACGCGTTGACGCGCCGCTTCTTCGCTTAGACCTTCACGCTGGATCTGCGCAATGATCTGCTCGGCGATCCCGCAACCGGCGGAACCTGCGCCGAGGAAGACGATGTTCTGTTCGCTCAACTGGCTACCGGCCGCGCGGCTAGCCGCAATCAGCGTACCGACAGTAACCGCCGCGGTGCCCTGAATATCGTCGTTAAACGAGCAAATTTCATCACGATAACGGGTCAGCAGTGGCATAGCGTTTTTCTGGGCGAAATCTTCAAACTGCAACAGCACGTCCGGCCAGCGATGCTTCACGGCCTGGATGAATTCATCAACGAATTCGTAGTATTCATCATCAGTGATACGCGGATTGCGCCAGCCCATATACAACGGATCGTTCAGCAGTTGCTGGTTGTTGGTCCCCACGTCCAGTACCACCGGAAGAGTATAGGCCGGGCTAATTCCGCCACATGCGGTATATAGCGACAGTTTACCGATTGGAATACCCATCCCGCCGATCCCCTGATCGCCAAGACCTAAAATACGTTCGCCATCGGTGACAACGATGACCTTGATATTGTGGTTAGGGACGTTTTGCAGGATATCGTCCATATTGTGGCGGTTCTGATAAGAGATAAACACGCCGCGCGCACGACGATAAATCTCAGAGAAACGCTCACAGGCCGCGCCGACCGTTGGGGTATAGATAACTGGCATCATTTCATCCAGGTGATTATGCACCAGTCGGTAAAACAGGGTTTCGTTGGTGTCCTGGATGTTGCGCAGGTAAATATGTTTGTCGATTTCGGTTTTGAATCCCTGATATTGGATCCAGGCGCGTTCAGCCTGTTCCTCAATCGTCTCGACCACTTCCGGCAGTAACCCCAGCAGGTTGAAGTTACGGCGTTCTTCCACACTGAAGGCGCTCCCTTTATTCAGTAAAGGGAATTCCAGCAGTACCGGGCCAGCGTAGGGGATGTAAAGGGAACGCAGTTTTTTGGTTTCGTTTTCCATGTCACTCACTCTTTTTTGAATAACCGTCCCTGGCGCTCTTTATGATCGTATGTGGCCTGTCCGCCAGGGAAACGGGCGAAGTATAAAGCATTGTGAATGGGTTAAGGGGTTTTATAAGCAAAAACACCACTGCGGTTGCAATGGTGTTTATCTCGTTACTCAGTCAGACGTGCGAAAGGCTACTTGCCGTCAGTGCGGCGCTTTCTTCCAGTAGGATTATTGACCACGTTGGTTTTGTCACCTTCGGTCACGATTTTACGTTGATTTGAGATTTTGTGGTCCAGTCCGAGAATATGACGGGCCTGACGGTTCGATTTCATTCTAACTCCTTAATCCTGTTACTGGTTTCAAGGGCGAGCCCGTATGAGAACGGACGAAATACAACCTGATAAAAAGCCGATGTTCAACATAACGGCTTTCTGGATGGTCGGTCATTTTATCTGAAAGGTCAATGCTTAAGCGGCAAATGAGAACTATCCCGTATGTAACATGCTTTTTCTCAGCCGTCCTATACTAGTAACTCCGACGACAACACAGGAGAGCGGTAATGACTATCCATAAGAAAGGTCAGGCACACTGGGAAGGTGACATTAAGCGCGGCAAAGGCACTGTGTCGACCGAAAGTGGCGTGTTGAATCAGCAACCGTATGGGTTTAATACACGATTTGAAGGTGTGAAAGGCACCAATCCTGAAGAATTGATTGGCGCGGCCCATGCTGCCTGCTTCTCGATGGCACTTTCGCTGATGCTGGGCGAAGCAGGGTTTACACCAGATGCCATTGATACCACTGCCGATGTTTCTCTGGATAAAGTAGATGCCGGGTTTGCGATAACTAAAGTCGCGTTGCATAGCCAGGTGAGCGTGTCGGGGATAGACGCCGCCACGTTTGACGGCATCATCCAGAAAGCAAAAGCCGGATGCCCGGTATCGCAGGTACTGAACGCGGATATTACGCTGGATTATCAGCTGAAGTCTTAATCATGGCGCGCCGGATGCGACTGCGTCTTATCCGGCCTACGACTGTGCCGGATGTAAGTCAGTCTTATCCGGCACCTGATGATGTTATTGCGCTACCCAACCGCCATCCATATTCCACGCCACGCCGCGCACCTGCGCCGCACCGTCTGAACACAGAAATAGTGCCAGCTCACCTAACTGTTCCGGCGTGACGAATTCGCGCGACGGTTGCTTTTCCGATAGCAGGGCGTCACGCGCAGCCTCAGGCTCTGCGCCTTCGGCAATACGCTTATCGATCTGCTGCTGGACCAACGGTGTGAGCACCCAACCGGGACACAGCGCATTGCAGGTGACACCTGTCTGCGCGGTTTCCAGTGCGATGGTCTTGGTGAATCCCACCACGCCGTGCTTCGCCGCTACGTAGGCGGATTTCTCTTTTGAAGCCACCAGGCCGTGAACAGAAGCGATATTAATGATGCGCCCCCAGTTTCGCGCGCGCATACCAGGAAGCGCCAGACGCGTGGTGTGAAAAACGGAAGAGAGATTAATAGCGATAATCGCGTTCCATTTATCAACCGGGAAGGTTTCCACCGGGGATACATGCTGGATCCCCGCGTTATTGACCAGTATATCAACACCGCCGAATTCGCTCTCGGCATAGCGCATCATGTCGGCAATTTGCGCTTCATCGCTCAGATCCGCGCCATGATAGCCTGGCGTTTTGCCATATTGGGCAACAGCGTCTTTGGCGGCATCCACATCACCAAACCCGTTGAGGATCAGGGTGGCGCCCGCTTGCGCCAGCACCTGTGCGATACCTAATCCGATACCGCTGGTCGAGCCGGTAACCAGGGCGGTTTTTCCCGTTAAGTTCATGATGATTCTCCTTAAACAATTCCGGTGGTATAGAAGACGCCGATGACAAACAGTACGGCCAGACTTTTAATGACGGTAATAGCAAAAATTCCGCCATACGCCTGACGATGGCTGAGACCGGTGATAGCTAATAAGGTAATGACTGCGCCGTTATGCGGCAGGGTGTCCATACCGCCGCTGGCCATAGACGCCACGCGGTGGAAGACTTCAAGTGGGATATTGGCAGCGTGAGCGGCCGCGATAAAGGTGTCAGACATGGCGGCAAGGGCAATACTCATCCCACCAGACGCCGAACCGGTGATCCCGGCGAGCGTAGTAATACTGATAGCTTCATTGAGCAGCGGGTCAGGAATAGCCGCCAGTGCTTTTGACAGTACAAGGAAACCTGGCAGGGCGGCGATCACTGCGCCAAAACCGTACTCTGACGCGGTGTTCATCGCCGCGAGGATCGCGCCGCCAACCGCCGTTCTGCTGCCTTCCGCCAGGCGACCTTTTATGTTGCGGTAGCCGAAGAGCACCACCAGCAGGATCCCAGAAATCAGCGCCGCTTCCACTGCCCAGATAGCGGTGATTTTACCGACTTCGGTGGTAATCGGCTTGGCAAGGCCCGGAAGTTCAAGCTGATGCGTGGCGCCATACCATTGTGGGATCCAGCGGGTAAACAGCAGGTTAAATACCCCAACCAGGATCAGCGGAGAGATCGCGATGATCGGGTTCGGCAGATTAATGTTATCCGGCGTTTCCGGCTCGTTTAACAGTTCAGTCCCATACCCCTCATTCTTAGCCTGTGCTTTACGACGCTGACGTTCGAGATAAACCAGACCAACAATGATGATAAATACGGAACCTATCAAACCCAGCCACGGCGCGGCCCAGGCGTTGGTACCGAAGAAGCTGGTCGGAATAATGTTCTGGATTTGCGGCGTACCTGGCAGGGCATCCATGGTGAAGGAGAAGGCACCCAGCGCAACGGTTGCCGGGATCAGGCGTTTAGGAATATTGCTCTGACGGAACAGTTCAGCCGCGAACGGATACACCGCAAAGGCCACCACAAACAGCGATACGCCGCCGTAGGTCAACAACGCACATACCAGCACAATCACCGGGATGGCATGACGACGACCGAGGATGTTGATAGCGGCGGCAACAATGGAACGTGAAAATCCAGATAACTCGATTAACTTGCCAAACACTGCCCCCAGCAAGAACACCGGGAAGTACAGCTTCACAAAACCGACCATTTTTTCCATAAACAGGCCGGTGAAGGCAGGGCCGACGGCGCTGGGTTCGGTAAGCAATACAGCACCTAATGCTGCGATGGGGGCAAACAGAATGACGCTGTATCCGCGATAGGCTGCCAGCATCAGCAGGCCCAGCGCTGCCAGGGCGATTAATACACTCATCATGACTCCTTATTATTATATTGGGGTACAGAAAGTGACGTTATGGCTTCAGGGCAAATCGCAGCTGATGCTCTCTGCGTTGCTGGATGTATTCCTTGCGCGAATCATCCCAGTGATAAAAACCCTGACCACTGCGCACACCGGTATTACCGTTGGCAACCTTGTCAGCGACCAGCGTCATCATGTCGCTACCGGTTGCCAGTTCCGGGAGCAGATGCCGACAAATGTCCTGCACCGTAGAAAGTCCGGTCATATCAGCAGCCTCCAGCGGACCGACCATTGCATAGCGACGTCCGAGCGAGGCGCGCATCACCTGATCAACCACTTCTGCGCTGGCGATGCCGCTTTTAACGATATGTAGCGCTTCACGCAGCAGGGCAAACTGCAGTCGATTGCCAACAAATCCTGGTGCTGCGCGGTCGAGCACCACCGCCTCAAGTTGCATCGCGATCAGTTTTTGTTGCAATTCATGGAGATACTCCGGCTTCGTTGCGGTGCCAGGTACAATTTCGACCAGCGGAATAAAATGTGGCGGGTGCCAGAAATGGGCGATCAGCAACCGTTCAGGATGGGCGAGTTTTTCTGCCAGCGCATCCGGCGGCAGGCCGCTGGTATTACTGGCAATAACGGCCTCCGGCGCGATCAGCGCTTCCAGTTGCGCATACAGTGCGTGTTTGAGTTCGAGCCGCTCCGGGATCGCTTCAATCAGTAACCGGCATGCGGCAATATCCTGTAGTGAGGTTGTGCCGTGCAGGCGGGCTACGACCGACGTTTTTTCACCAATTGCAAATTGATCGGTGACAATCAGCTCATCCAGAATACCGCCGGCTACGGCGCTTATTTCTGCAATTCGGCTGCTATCGGTATCATATAACCAGACATCGTAACCAAAACGGGCGAAGTGGGTAGCAATGCCGACACCCATTAACCCCGCGCCCAGAACGCAGATAGGCTTACTTTGCATGAGCTACTCCCTGCGGACGTTCTACCGCCAGCGCCACCCCATGACCACCACCTACGCACAGCGTGGCCAATCCTTTGGCTGCGTTGCTACGCGCCATTTCATGCAGCAGCGTCACCAGAATTCGGCAACCTGATGTGCCAATCGGGTGTCCCAGCGCAATCGCACCGCCGTTCACGTTTACCCGGTTGCTGTCCCAGTTCAGGGATTCACCAACCGCCAGCGCTTGCGCGGCAAAGGCTTCGTTGGCTTCGATAAGATCCACGTCATTTAGCGTCCAGCCAGCACGCTTCAGGCACTGGAGTGACGCTTCTACCGGCCCAATCCCCATAATGGCGGGATCGACGCCAGAAACCGCGTAGCCTGCCACCCGGGCAAGCACCGGCAAATTGAGTTCTGCGGCTTTGGCGGCGCTCATCAACATCACCGCGGCGGCGCCATCATTGATGGATGAGGCATTTCCGGCGGTCACCGTGCCGTTACCCGGACGAAACGCGGGCTTGAGCTGCGCCAGCTTTTCGGCCTGAGTATCCGGACGAGGTTGTTCGTCACGATCCACCACACGTGGCGGCTTTTTGCCCTGCGGGACGCTAACCGGCGTGATTTCCGCGTTAAAACGACCCGCTTCAATGGCGGCGGCGGCTTTTTGCTGGGAGTGCAGGGCAAAAGCATCCTGCTGCTCACGACTGATTACGAACTTATCCGCCAGATTTTCGGCAGTAATACCCATGTGATAGTCGTTGAACGCATCCCACAGGCCGTCATGCACCACGCTGTCTTTCATACTGGCATGACCCAACCGCAAACCGGCCCGCGCGCCGTCGAGAAAATAGGGCGCATTGCTCATGCTCTCCTGGCCTCCGGCGATCACGATTTGCGCATCGCCACAGCGAATCGCCTGTACCGCCTGATGCACCGCCTTCAAACCTGAGCCACACAGCAGGTTGATGGTTAACGCGGGCGTGGTGACCGGCAGTCCTGCCCGTAACGCCGTTTGTCTGGCTGGATTCTGGCCGCAGCCCGCAGTCAAAACCTGACCTAAAATCACCTCATCAATTTGCTCAGGCACCACAGCCGTTTTTTCCAGCAGCGAACGGATCACCACTGAACCAAGCTCAACCGCGGAAAGTGGTGCCAGCGCGCCATGAAAACTGCCAATCGGGGTGCGCGTTGCCGCGACAATGACAACATCCTGCATGGTCAGCTCCTCAGCTAAAGTGCATTTCGGGGACAGTTTCGGGAACGATCAGCTTGCCTGCTGTTCTGGCGACAATCTCATCCACGCTAATGCCCGGTGCGCGTTCACGCAGAATGAACGCACCGTCGGCAATTTCCAGCAGAGCCAGGTCGGTAAGCACACGTTTGATGCAGGCCACGCCGGTTAGCGGCAGGGTGCAGGCGGGAAGCAGTTTGGACTCACCGCTTTTGGAAGCATGGGTCATTACCACAATGATATTGTCGGCTCCGGCAACCAGGTCCATCGCGCCGCCCATGCCTTTCACCATTTTCCCGGGGATCATCCATGAGGCGATATTGCCGTTAACATCGACTTCAAACGCACCGAGCACCGTCAGATCAACGTGGCCGCCGCGGATCATGGCGAAGGATTGTGCCGAGTCGAAAATCGCCGCGCCTTTGCGCGCCGTCACAGTCTGTTTCCCGGCGTTGATCATGTCGGCATCAATTTCGTCTTCTGTGGGAAACGGGCCCATACCCAGCAAACCGTTTTCTGATTGCAGCATCACATCCATGCCATCAGGGATGTAATTTGCCACCAGCGTGGGAATGCCGATCCCAAGGTTGACGTAGTATCCGTCGCGCAGCTCGCGGGCGACGCGCATCGCCATTTGTTCACGCGTTAACATGGTCAGGCTCCTTTCTGGCGCAGGGTGCGTTGTTCAATACGTTTTTCAAACTGCCCCTGAATGATGCGGTTAACGAAAATTCCGGGAGTGTGAATCGCAGCAGGGTCCAGTTCTCCGGGAGGGACAATCTCTTCGACTTCCACGACGGTAATGCGCCCGGCGGCGGCCATCAGCGGATTAAAATTCTGTGCGGTGTGGCGATAGATGATGTTGCCGTACCAGTCGGCTTTCCAGCCTTTAACCAACGCAAAATCACCGGTTATCGCCTGCTCAAGGATGTAAGGGCGTCCGGCAAACTCGCGAACCTCTTTACCTTCCGCCACGGGGGTTCCATATCCGGTCGCGGTAAAAAATGCCGGGATCCCCGCGCCGCCCGCGCGCAACTGCTCTGCCAGCGTACCCTGTGGCGTCAGGATGGCTTCCAGTTCGCCGTTAAGCACCTGTTTCTCAAACAGGGCGTTTTCCCCCACATAGGACGCGACCACTTTGCGCACCTGACGCGTTTCCAGCAGCACGCCAAGGCCAAAGCCATCCACGCCACAGTTGTTTGATACAACGGTAAGTCCCTGAACCTCCCGACGGCGTACTTCGGTAATCAGGTTTTCAGGGATCCCACATAGACCAAAACCACCTGCCAGCAGCGTCATGTTGTCGGTCAGTCCTTCCAGCGCCTCTTGATAAGTGGCAACACGTTTATCCAGTCCAGCCATACACTTGCCTCCCCAGTTGTCCTTGCCGACATCATTGGGGGTGAAAAATGATTTGTTAATTTTAAATTTGTGACTCACTCATTGGGTTTTTTTATCAATTTAATGTTAATTAAAGGTATTCAACAAGTTAAAGGAATGCGAAATGGGAATGAGCATCAAACAGTTACGCGCGTTTTTAGCGGTAGCTCACACTCTGAATTTTGCTCATGCCAGCGAAAGACTGAATATGTCGCAACCCGCGTTAAGCCTGGCGATTAAAGGACTGGAAGATTCGCTGGGCGGGGCGTTACTGTTAAGAACAACTCGCAAAGTGACCCTGACGCAGGAGGGAGAAACGCTGCTGAATATGGGGCGACAGCTGCTGGCGGACTGGGAGAATACGGAAGAAGCCATGCGCCAGCGCTTTACGCTGCAGCGCGGTAAAATATCGATCGCCGCCATGCCCTCATTTGCCGCTAACGTCCTGCCATCGGTACTGAAAACATTTCGTGATTCTTATTCCGGTATCAACGTAACGGTTCACGATGTAATTAATGAACACGTGATTGAAATGGTCAGTGAAGGGCGGGTCGAGATGGGCATAGCCTTCGAGCCGGACTATTCGGGACATCTGCATTTCACGCCGCTCGGCGTGGATCGTTTTATCGCGATTGTGCCGCCAACCTGTCGACTGGCAGACAGGGATCGTATTGCGTGGCGCGAACTGCTGACGCTGGATTTTATCACCCTGCAACGCCCGTCCGCCGTGCGGCTGATGCTGGAAGAACAACTGGTGCAAAGCGGACATACGCTGGAAGTAGCGCTGGAGAGCCATCAGCTGGTAACCGTTGGCCGTCTGGTGGCTAACGGTCTGGGCGGTAGCGCCGTACCTGCACTATGCCGCACGCAAATGACAGAGTTAGGCGCAACCTGTATCGATCTGGATACGCCGGTGATCCAGCGTCGGATCGGGGTTTTGCGTTCGGCGCATCATAAATTATCTACCGCTTCCGAGGTGCTGGTGGATTCACTGAAAAAGGCGTATCGCACCTGACTTTTCTCAACGGCTCAGGTCATGTAACCGCCCGCCAGCAGCGAACGTCACATCCGGTATCACTCTTCAGCAATGCCTGTTTCTTCTCACAACCGTGGGTTGCCAATGGACATCTGTCACGGAAAAAGCAGCCCTGGGGCAACGTTCGGTTTCCCGGAAGCTCAGTCTTACGTAACACCAAATCTTCCGCCAGCGGTGCGCCCGTTTTAGGTACCGAGTCCAGCAATAATCGTGTGTACGGATGGGCGGGATGAGTGAGAACCTGTTGGGCATCGCCCAGCTCAACAATTTGCCCGAGGTACATCACCGCCACACGGTCGCTCATATGGCGGACCACCGACACGTTATGCGATATCAATACGTAGGTCAGGTTTCTGCGCGCCTGTAGCGACACCAGCAGGTTGAGAATTTGCGCCTGCACGGAGATATCCAGCGCTGAAGTGGGTTCATCAAGGACGATAACATCCGGCTCTGACGATAGCGCCCGGGCAATAGCAATACGTTGGCGCTGTCCACCAGAAAACGCGTGCGGCAAGCGGTCGAGATATTCAGGACGAATGCCCACCTGCCGTGCCAAATCCTCGGCAAGCATGCGTCGTTCACGCTCCGGGCTCCGTTTTTGGATCCACACCGGTTCGGTAATTATCCGCCACACCGGTAAGCGCGGATCGAGCGATGAAAGAGGGTCCTGAAAGACCATTTGCATACCGTTATGCTGCTTATCACCACGGCGAGAATAGCTTCCCTGGCTGGGTTTCAACATGCCCATCAACAGTTGCGCCAGCGTACTTTTTCCACAGCCGGATTCGCCAACAATCCCCAGCGTTTCACCCTGGCGAATCTGTAAATCCAGACCGTTGAGCGCATGCACCCGTTCCGTAACCTTGCCAAGCCAGTTTTTACGCGCAGGAAAGTTGACATGAACATCCTGCAGCGCCAGTAAAAAATCAGACATGTGTTGTCTCCAGTTGCGGATACCAGCAGGCAGATTGTTGATCTGCACCTCCCTGACTACTTAACGCCGGCGTTTCTTCACAACGAGGACCAGCGGCAAAGCAGCGGTCGCGAAACGCGCATCCGGCAGGTAAGCAGGTTAGGTTCGGCACGGTGCCGGGAATGGCGGGCAGCAATGTGCGCGGTTCGCCGTGTTCCGGTGCACATTTCAGCAAGCCGATGGAATAGGGGTGTGTCGGGCGTTGAATAACGGTTTGCGTCGGGCCACTCTCAATCACACTCCCGGCATACATGACATACAACCGGTCGCATAACTGTGAAACCACCGCCATATCATGGCTGATAAATAACACGGCTGTTCCACTGGCGCGCGCTTTTAACTTCAGCAAACGCAGCACCTGCAGTTGCACCGTGACGTCCAGTGCAGTGGTCGGTTCATCGGCAATGATAAGCTCCGGCTCGCACGAAAAGGCTAGCGCAATCATCACGCGTTGGCGCATACCGCCGGAAAGCTCAAACGGAAATCGTTTCATGACCTCCGGCGCGTCCGGGATTTGCATCTCTTCGAGTAGAGCGACGGCTTTCTGGCGGGCATCCGTGCGGCTTAACGCCTGATGATGGCGGATCACCTCCACCATTTGCTGGCCGATACGGCGGGTCGGATTCAGTGCCGTCATGGGCTCCTGAAAGATCATTGCGACACGTGCGCCGCGCCATTGGCGCATTTGTTTCTCACTGGCGTTGAGCACATCTTCACCCAGCAACGAAACGCGTCCCTGGTGAATACGATAGCTCCCCTCCGGTAGCAGACGCATGGTGAGCATGGCGGTCACGGACTTACCGGAACCGGATTCACCCACCACACCAACGATTTCTCCGCGGTTGATGTGCAGTGATACATGGTTCAGCGCATGCACGTCAGCTTTATAGCCGGGGAAACTCAGATGCAAATCTTCGATTTCCAGTACGGGTTGTGTCATGACTGTTTTCCTCCGGCTTTCGGATCCAGCAGATCGCGAATACCATCGCCAAAGAGATTAAAGCCCACGGCGGTAATCAGAATGGCGGCGCCGGGAAAAGCACAATACCACCACTGATCAAGCACGTAATTGCGGCCAATTGCGACCATCGCCCCCCATTCAGCGCTGGGCTGCTGGGCGCCCAGACCGATAAACCCGAGCGTGGCGGCCATCAGGATCGCGCTGCCGATATCCAGTGATGCCTGCACAATGAGCGGCGGCAGAGAATTGCGTAAAATGTGCCAGCTAATCAGATGCCAGCGTGAAGCGCCGTAGGTCCGGGCAGCCTGTACAAAAGTAAACTGGCGTACCACTAACGTCTGACCACGGGCGAGGCGTACATAGAATGGGATACGGACGATTGCAATCGCCAGCATGGCGTTAAACAGGCTGGGGCCCAGCGCGGCGGCCAACGCCATCGTCAGCACCAGCGAAGGAATGGACAGCATAATGTCCATCATCCGCATAATTATCGCGTCGGCACGCCCGCCCATGACACCCGACAAGCAACCCAGCAGTGAGCCCAATCCCCCGGCGATACCCACTACCACCAGACCCGCAACGACAGATTGCTGACTTCCTACCAGAACGCGGCTGAACAGATCGCGACCGACTTCATCGGTTCCAAACCAGTGAGCGGCTGACGGGGGCAGCAGGCGCGCACTCAAATTGATGGCATTCGGATCGTGGGGTGTTATCCACGGCGACAGCACCATCAGCAGCAGTATCAATACGATGATGACCCCGCCAACCAGCGTCAGCGGGCTACTTTTCATCATCCAGAACAGTTTGGCCCAGTCCGTGCGGCGGCGTGCAGTCTGAGGGGCGGTCGGTGTTTCTTGTGTGAGCATCATTCAGCACCTCCACGTCCAATTCGAGGGTCTACCCACAGATAGAGTAAATCCACCACCAGGTTGACCAGCACATAGGCGAACGAGACCACCACCGCAAATCCCATTACCGCCGGGAAGTCGAGTGCCTGAATTGAGGTCACCACCCAGGCGCCCATGCCAGGCCAGGCAAAGACCGTTTCGGTCAATACCGCACCGTATAGCAGATCGCCCAGCGCCAGGCCGAGGACGGTGATTGATGGGATAAGTGCGTTAGGCAATGCATAGCACAACACGATGTACCAGCCCGGCAGCCCGCTGGCGCGGGCGGTGCGAATGTAATCTTCACTCAGTTGCTCCAGCATGGCGGAACGAATCTGACGGGCAACGATCCCAAGATGTACAAAAGCCAATGTCAGCGATGGCAAAATCAGGTGCTGAAGCGCATTGAAAAAGACTTCGCCGTTGCCTTCCAGCAGAGCATCAATCAGGTAGAAACCGGTGACGTGAGCAGGTGGATCCAGCCAGTCGTCTAAACGCCCACCGCCGGGTAAAATTTGCAGATGACCGTAAAACAGCACGATAACCCCCAGCCCCAGCCAGAATGCAGGCGTGGAGATACCGGTAATTGCCATTAGCCGAACAAGGTGATCAAGCCAGCGGTTACGCCAGACCGCAGATAAAATACCCAGCGGGATACCTATCACCAGCGCCAGCAACAAAGAGCAGAAAGCCAATTCAAGGGTCGCGGGGAAGAAAATGCGCAGCTCATCCAGTACCGGACGCCCGGTGCGAATGGATATGCCTAAATCGCCGTGAAAAATATCGCTGACATAGCGAAAAAACTGGACATACAGCGGCTGATTCAGCCCCAACTGTTGGCGAATATTTTCGACAATTTCATCACTGGCGCGATCGCCCGCCAGCAGCCGCGCGGGGTCGCCAGGTATCAGGTGTGAAATAATAAAGGTGATTACGCAAACACCGATAACCACCAGAATAAGTCCCCAGCATCGCTGGCGTAAAATACTCCAGAACGTCATTAGCTTCCCCTTGCGGAGCCAGAGCGGCTCCGCATAAACGTGGCTTATTTACTCATGGTGGAGATATTGAAGACCTGTTCCAGCATGGGATTGAATACAAATCCTTTGACGTCTTTGTTCATCGCCAGCTGATAGTTTTTCTGGAATAAATAGACGTAGGCCGCTTCATCAATCACGATGGTTTGCGCCTGCTGGTAGTCATTGGTTCTGGCCACCTGATCGGTTGTGGCCAACGCGCTGCGCAGCAGTTTATCGACCTCACCGTTTTCATAGAACGAACGGTTACCCGGCAAGCCTTTCTTATCTGACTCAAACCAGTAGTTCATAAACATGTACGGGTCGGCAAAATCCGGACTCCAGTTGCCAATGGCAATGTCGTAATCGCCTTTGCCCACGCGGTCGCGCATGGTGGCGTTTGCCAGTTTTTCCAGTTTCACCTTAATGCCCAGTTTGCCAAGGCTTGCCTGGGTGGCGAGCGCGATAGGCTCCCAGTTAGGGTCATTATCGGAGTACAGGAAGCTCAGGCTTTCAGGTTTGGTGGCAACTTTGTCCCACGCTGCTTTGGCTTTGGCTTCATCAAAGCTGTACTGCATGGCCTTGTCGTCAAAACCCCACATGCCTTCAGGGATCGGGCCACGCATTTGCTTTCCGTTGCCGCTCAGGATCCCGTTGACCATGCCTTTATAATCAGTGGCCCACGAGATGGCGCGGCGTAAATCCACCTGATTAAGCGGGGCCTTACTGTTGTTGAGATACAAATAGGTCACGCGCAATGAGGGATAATCCGCCACGTTCACTTTGCCCTCCTGTTTTAAAGCAGCAAGCTGGTCAACAGGAAGCGCATCGGCAATGTCGATATCACCACGTGACAGTTGCAGGCGACGAGAGGCGCTTTCACCAATGATTTTGACTGAGACGCGCTTAAATGCCGGTTTCGCCCCGGCATAATGCGGGTTCGGCACCAGCACCAGTTGTTGTCCCTTTTGCCAGCTCTTCAGCATGAAGGGACCAGAGCCTGCCGTGTTCTGCGCCAGGAATCCGCGGGCATCATCTGCGGCATGCTCTTTTAAGATGGCCGGGTTAATGATTGAGGCACCATCATTTGCCAGCGTATACAGAAACGGGGCAAACGGCTGGCTGAGGGTAAATTTCACCGTGGTGTTATCAATGACGTCGACCTTCAGATCCTTCGGGAAAGCTTCCGCAGGTCCCTGACCAATTTTGAGCAAACGTTCAAAGGATTGCTTTACCGCATCTGCCGTTACCGGCGTTCCGTCGGCGAATTTGGCATCGTTTTTCAGGGTAAACGTCCACTCTTTCTGATCGTCAGAGGCTTTCCAGCCGCTGGCTAAATCACCTTCAACTTCCGTGGATCCTTTACCTCCGTCGGTTTTGTATTGAACCAACCGCTGGTAAGAGGGATAGGTAACCGTCCAGTCATTGTTATCGATGGTCACGGCGGGGTCGAGCGTCTGCGGATCGGCGGCTTTACCAATCACCAACATATCTTTGGGAACGGCAGCCTGTGCGGCGGGCAGGGCAAATGCTAACGCAACGGCTATCAGAGCGGGGCGGAAAAACGCGTTTAACGCAGGTGTAGTCTTCATAACCAGGCTCCAGAATTAAAGGGGATGTTGTGTTGTTATAGGCGTGACAGTGTAACAATCTATTTGATCGTCAAGCAGCGGATAGCGAGCGGCATCAGGTAATTCAAAATGCCACCATTCACTGTTAATACCGACAAAACCACCGCCAAACATAATGGCATTGAGCAGCAGGCGGTTACGCTGCGCTGCCGGAGGTACAGACGGGTGCCAGGCATGGGAACGGTCGTGCATTTCATCAAAACCGGCCCCCATATCAAGGAGATGGCCGCGATCGTCCATCAACGTAACGTCAATGGCCGTTCCGCGACTGTGATTGGAACCAATTGCGACATCGACAACATACTGCGGGTCGGGACAGGCATTCCACAGTATCGCCTGCGCCTGCTGGGGGCGATACGCGTCGTACACCACAAGCTGCAGGCCGGCCAGTTGCGCAATGCTGATGCTTTTAGCCAGCGCGGTTACCGCCTCAGTGTGCAACAGACAACGCGCTTCCCGGTAGATAGGTGCGCCGGTAATGTTATCGGCAGTAGCGTATTTAAGATCGATATGCAGCGACGGAAATATCACCGACAGATCGACCAGTTCTGGGAGTTCTGACATAGCACGTTTCCTGTTTATTGTTCGAATTGACCAAATTGTTGTTGTAACTGGCGATTGGTTTGCAGGCGTCCTGCGAGGGCGTCACCCAGTTGCGCCACCACCGCAGAAAGTAATAAGTTGAACAGACAGCTCACCGGTGCCAGTGAGTCCCAGAAATGCCCGGTGTCAGTTTTTACCTGAAGTAAATCAATGGAATAATCCCTGGCCCATGGGCACCACACATCGGTAATGAGCGCCAGCGGAATACAGCGCTCTGTGGCGACACGGCAATATTGTCGCGAAATAGCGGAGTAGGCGCGCATATCGGTAATAACCACGTAAGGCTGGCTGAATCCCGAGTTCAGCGACTCAACCCAACTGCCGGACAGGCCTTCGGAGTAGCTGACTTTAGGTCGCAGGTATTCCAGGTGACTAAAAAAGGCGTTGGCGATCCCGCGGGTGGACTGGATCCCGAGGATGTATACGGCTTCCGCATGCGCCAGCTGCTGCGCAATGCGTTGAAACGTCTCACCCTGGGCAAGTTGATAGACGTGGGTAATGGCGTCGATCTCCAGTAACAGCGACTGCTGTGCCCGATCCGGCAGGCTTTGTTGCTGGTGCCAGGAATCCAGTCGTTCATTCATTCCCCAGGGCTGATACGGAACAACGGGCAGTTCACGCAGACTGGCTTTTGCATCCTCCAGGTTACGAAAACCCAGTTTACGCAGATAACGTCCGACGGTAATGCCGCTGGTTCCGGTTGCTTTGGCGATGCCATCTGCGGTTTCAAATGGGATCTGCACAGCATGGGCTAACAGCCACCCGGCCACGCGCTTTTCGCTGGGCGTCAGCTGGCTAAAGGTTTGCTCTATGCGGGTAAATAACTCTGGTTTGGCTGTCATTACCTTCTCGCTGTTAGTTGCCTGTCAGATACTGTATTTCTGTTAGCGAATTAACAATGCAGGACGCGTGCCATGTGCGTAACAGCGGCACGCCGGCTGTTTTTGTTAAAAACCAACCGATATTCATTAACCAATGATCAACATTTGTGCAGCGTAGTTCAGTTTTGGTGCAACGGTAGAGGAAGAGGGGTATGAATCTGCTGATTTCGTCGGAACGATCACATTGTGGGCAACATTTATCCCTCAGACATAAGAATCAGTAATGGGAAATATAAATTTCAGCCATATCAATAACAGCAATCTTTATTCTTATGACGGTAGGGGTATTATTTTTCGCGAGCTACATTAACGGTGTTAAGCGCAAGTGTAGATATTATTTATATTATAAATGGAGTACTACAATGAATAAATTCTCCCTTTCTACAGCAGGTATTCTGGTCGCAGCGCTGTTAACCAGTGTCAGCGTCAATGCAGCAACAGATAACGCTAAAACTGAAGTGACTCCGAAAGGCATGAACTGCCAGGAGTTTATTGATTTAAACCCACAAACTATGGCTCCGGTGGCCTTCTGGGTGCTCAATGAAGACGAAGACTTCAAAGGTGGTGACTACGTCGACTATAACGAAACCGTTACGACTGCAGTTCCTCTGACCGTTGAACTTTGTAAGAAACATCCGCAGAGTGAATTAAGTAAAATAAAAGACGAAATCAAAAAAGAATTATCTAAATAAGATTAAACCGTTATTAAAACCCAGCCAAAGTGCTGGGTTTTGTTATTTGTGACGCTGTCACTTATTTGTTTTGCAATACTTAAGAAAACTTTATAAAGATATAAACGCCTGTGCCGATACTGGATAAAAGTTAGCCTTTTGCAGAAGGAGTTTGTATGGCCTGGTATCCTACTCGTATTTCAACGCGTTTAACCATCGGCGGCATTCTGCTGCTTGCAGTAACGACCCTTGTTATCGTGGTGATTATGCTCTGGCGCGGTCAGCCGCGCGTCGTTGAAATCAACACCGCCCTGATCGAAGAAACAGGGCAAGGTTTAACCCGTCAGTTGAGTACCGTATTGTCCCGAATTGAAGGTGAGACCGTCAGCCTGTCGCGACTGGCTGAAGTGTTGCCTAACGATGAATCTCTGTACCAAAGCGTTGTTCCGCATCTTATTGGTGAAGGTAAAGACTCGATTATAACCGGCGGCGGCATCTGGCCAGAACCAGACGCCTTCACCCCAGGTGTGGAGAAAAGAAGCTTTTTCTGGGCGCGTAATGCTGAAGGAAAGCTGGTGTATTCCAATGATTATAACGTCGAAGGATCGAGTGGATACCACAATGAAAGCTGGTATCACCTGGCCAAAGGCCATTCACAAAACAGCTGTTTATGGTCTGACGTTTACCAGGATGCCAGTTCAGGCGTCAACATGGTGACATGCAGCGTGCCTTATCAACAGGCGGGCAAGTTTGCCGGTGTCGCTACCACTGATATCCGTCTGGATAACGTCGC
Source organism: Citrobacter portucalensis (assembly GCF_002042885.1). Taxonomy (GTDB): domain Bacteria; phylum Pseudomonadota; class Gammaproteobacteria; order Enterobacterales; family Enterobacteriaceae; genus Citrobacter; species Citrobacter portucalensis. Next base: position 353,842 of record NZ_MVFY01000001.1, on the reverse strand, counting down.
CACTTTCATGCAGCAGCAGGGAAACAGCACCGGTGGTTACGCATTTGTGGTAGACAAGCAGGGACAAATTCTCTATTTCCCGCAGGCCGACCTGGCAAAATATAAAACCATTAACGATTTGGCGCAAAGCGCGCAGTGGCTTATCCCGGTGCAAAACGGTCTGAAATCTTTGCGCCCGACAGATGGGGTGAAAACTATCACGCTGGCAAACGACAACGTCCTGAATACCGCGTCACAGGTAATGCTGTTCCCGATGCCAGATACCGGCTGGGTCGTAGGACTTGCAACCCCGGAATCTCGTATTGTCGGTCTTGCCAAAGTGATGATGCAGGACGTTCTGGAAGTATTGATCCCTATCATGACGCTGTTGCTGGTGGGATCATGGCTGGTGGTTCGTCGACTTATTTCGCGTCTCGATGATACCCGTCAGGCACTTGATGACATCGCGCAGGGAGAAGGCGATCTTACCCGTCGTCTGGATGTTCGTGGCAAAGACGAGATTTCGGCTATCGCCGAGGCGTTTAACCTGTTCGTCGATAAAATCTCAGCCATCCTGATCACCGTCAGAAGCAGTAGCACAGTGGTAGCGAATAACGCCGTTAGCCTGGCTGACAGTAATATGGAGCTTTCATCTCGCGTAACGCAGCAGGCCGCTGCGCTGGAAGAGAGTTCGGCGGCTATGGAGCAGTTAAATGCGACCGTTCATCAAAACACCAGTAATACACAACTGGCGGATGAGCTATCCGATAGCACCGCGCAAACGGCCAACCGCTGCGGCGATGTGATGCAGGGCGTGATCTCAACAATGGATAACGTCAGCGCCTCATCCGGCAGAATGGTGGAAATTGTCGCGGTCATCGACAGCATTGCGTTCCAGACCAATATTCTCGCCCTGAATGCCGCGGTTGAAGCCGCCAGAGCGGGCGATGCAGGCAGAGGGTTTGCCGTCGTGGCCTCCGAAGTGCGCACGCTGGCTCAGCGCAGTGCCACCGCCGCCCAGGAAATTAAAACGTTGATTGATGAATCCGTTTCTCATGTTGGTAGCGGAAGTCAGCAAATTCACAATGCCGGTGAGCGTCTGGGAGAACTGGTCAACAATGTGCGTCAGGTGCGCCAGTTGATGGGGGAAATACGCGTTGCGGGTGAAGAACAACGTAAGGGCGTTTCCGAAGTTACGCTGGCCGTTACCGAGATGGACAGCACCGTTCAGCAAAACGCCTCATTAATTGATGATGCCGCAGCACGGACGCAGGCGCTGAAAGAGGAGGCGGAACAACTGGCAATGCTGGTTTCGTCATTCAGACTACCTGAGTCTTCCGTTGCCTGATAACGGCATCATTTCCGGGTGCAGACCTTGCGCCCGGATAACTCCAGTATAATGTCCCTTAAGCAAGATTTTCCGGTTTAACTCCTTTTTATTGTGTCTTATAAGACTTTGAATCATTCCCCACTTAACTCTATAATATTGGGTGTAAAGTCGTTTTTATCCCAATAAGAGCCAATATTATGGATTTAACGCTAAATACTGCAGCCGATATCGTCAAACTACTTTGCGACAGATTGCGTAAAGAACGACTCGCCCGGCAAATGACGCAGGCTGATGTTGCCGCGCGTTCAGGGGTCGGTGTGAATACCGTGTCGAATCTGGAAGCGGGGAAAAATGTAGGATTTGAGAATCTGGTCAAAGTCGCGATGGTGTTAGGCTATGGCGATGCGCTGGAGGGGTTATTCAAACCCAGGATTGATAGTCTGGATGATATTTTGCGTTACGAAAAGAGCGCGGCACGTCAGCGGATCAAAAGGAAAAATTCTGATGCCTGAGCAAGTTGATGTCTTCTATGAAGGCTGGGGTGAGAAATGGCTGTGGGGCAAACTGGTGTCTTCCACAGCCCTGACCGGACGTCCGTTGATCGCCTTTGAATACAGTGAAGAGGCCTTACGTAAGGGGCTGGAACTGTCCCGACTGATGTTACCGCTGAACGGTCCCCGTTTACGCAGGGATTTCCCGGCTCATCAGCTGGGATTACCTGGGCCAGTCTATGATTCGCTTCCAGATGGCTGGGGTATGCTGTTGATGGACCGACTATTTAAACGCCGCGGGCTCAACGCAGCACGCATTGGTCCATTGGAGCGCTTAACCTGGGTCGGCAACAACGCGATGGGCGCCATGACATTCCAGCCCGTTCAGTCAGATGCCGAGACGCTGTCAAAAGAGGATGTTCCTCTCGCACAACTGGCCGCTGAGGTTCAGGAAGTCCTGAGCGGCGAAGGCGGGGAATTCTTGCAAAAACTACTCCAGATGGGCGGTTCGCCACAGGGAGCAAGGCCTAAGGCGTTACTTTATCGTGACACTGTCACGCCTAAATTCACCACGGCGCCGCTACCCGGGAGCGAAAGCTGGCTGATAAAATTTCCCGCCAGGCATGAGCATGCTGAGGTATGTGCCATCGAAGCGGTTTATGCTGAATGCTTGCGCCAATGTGGGATCACCACGCCCGATACTGCGTATTTCAATCTGCCCGGCGGACAGGCGGCATTTGCCACTCGCCGTTTCGACCGTGACCAGTCGATACGTATTCCTATGCAGAGCCTGGCGGCACTTACCGGGGCAAATTACCAGATACCCGGCGCTTTAGACTACCGGGATTTTCTGCGCGCCACGCAGATTTGTACCAATGATGTCAGAGAAAAGGCAAAAGCGTTCGAACGCGTGGTTTTCAACGTGGCTTTTAACAACCGCGACGATCATCCGAAGAATTTTGCCTATTTAATGTCAGCCGATGGAAACTGGACTCTGGCTCCGGCTTACGATGTCACCTGGTGCGAAGGGCCTGGCGGGTATCACCAAATGGACGTACTGGGAGAGGCGCTGGATATCGAAAGAAAGCACCTTCAGTCGCTTGGCGTTCAGGAAGCTGAGTTATCTGCTGACCATGTGAACGGCATAATCGAAAAAGTCTGTCACTTTGCCACGGCATTGAGCGCTATCGCCAGGGACAAATACCACGATCAGATAACGCAATCCACGCTGAAGACGATTCAGAAACAAATTGATGATAATGTCCGTCGGTTAATGTCCCGGTAACGCAGATACAGCCGCTACACTTAGCGAAGAATTAAATCTGAGCGGGGCAATGTTATGGCTGAATTTGTCTTGGGTATGCTGGAACACACGCCAGTTTGGGTGTATCTGCTGTTTGCCTTTCTACTTTACAGAGGGATTAAAGCCAGAACACCCGCCACCGTCACGCTGGAAAAGCTGGCGCTGATCCCGGCTATTTTTCTGTTCTGGGATATCTACGATTTAATCACTTATCGCGACCCGACCCTCATTACCTATATCCAGTGGACGATAGGTATTATCAGCGGCGCGATAATTGGCTACATATTAATTAACCCAGACCGTTTGAGCCGCAGTAGCGCACCGCGGAGTATTCATCGTCCGGCAGATTATTCCGCATTGCCATTTATGCTGCTGGCATTCGGCGTTAAGTACGTTCTTGGCGTACTTAACGCCATTGCTCCCGACGTTTTACGTCAACCCGCAATGAGCGCTCTGGCTATCATTACAGGCGGCATGTTCGCCGGCGTTTTTGTGGGGAAATTTACCCGCTACGTGAGCGTCTGGCTCAGACTTCCCACTCAGGACAACTATTAACGTCCCCAACGATTACGAATATAGGTCACGGCTTCCTGCGTTTGAGGTTGATTAAGATAATCTTCGCGAAACAGGATCGTGCCGTTGATGTACGGTTCGGATTCGTTTAAATCGAGCTGCTTTTTCAGTTCCGGCACACCGCCTTTTACCGTCCAGTCCGGCTCTTTTCTCGATGGTTCACCAACTTTATACAGCGCTACACCAATGTAGAGGCGGGTGTTGGTTGATTTCACGACATCTGCCCACCATTTTGCCAGTACATCGTAACGCGCTGCGTCGCGGGCAAAAGGCCAGTAGAGTTGCGGTGCAATGTAATCCAGCAAACCTAGTTGCACCCAACGGCGGGTGTCTGCATACGACTCATCATACGCTGCCGCGCCGCGCGTGTCGGAGCCCGCTGGATCGTGCGAACGGTTGCGCCACACGCCCGCAGGACTGACACCGAATTCAACCTCAGGCTTGAGTTTCTTGATGGTCCGCGAAACCTGGGCAATCAGCCGTTGCGTGTTATCGCGACGCCAGTCAGCCTTGGAGGCGAATCCCTGGCCGTATCTTCTGAAGGTCTGGCTGTCGTTGAGCGCAGAGCCGGGAGATTCGGTATAGAAGTAATCATCAAACTGCACGCCGTCAACCGGGTAATTCTCAACCACTTCCGCCACGATGCTGGTGATCCAGTCGCGCACGTCGGGAATACCGGGGTCTAACACAAAACGCTCGCCCGCAGTGCGGATCCAGTCCCGATGCAGGACGTATACGCTGGACGGTGTCTGTGACAGCGTGCTGTTTAACTCAGTGACCGTCGAAGGTTTGGTGTTTACGGACACGCGGTAGGGGTTAAGCCAGGCATGAACTTTCATTCCGCGTTTATGCGCTTCATCGAGCATAAACTGCAGCGGATCGTAACCCGGATCCTGGCCAATCGTACCGGTCAGGGTATCTGACCACGGTAGGATCTTTGACTTCCACAATGCGGTCCCATCGGGCTTAACCTGGAAAAAAACGGTGTTAATACCAAGCCGTTTCAGGTTGTCCAGCTTATCCGTCAGCGCTTTTTGCTGCAGGCTGATGCGTACGGCAGGCGAACTGATGTTCACGGATGAGATAGGCGGCCAGTCAAGACGAGAAACCGTGGCCAGCCAGATCCCGCGCACTGGCTCCTTGCTCTGCTGTGGTTTGCTCACCGGAGGTAGCGGAGTGGTTTTGGGGCCGGGCGGTTGTGAAGAACAGCTGCCAAGTAACAACATACTGCCCACAAGTACAGCAAACCATTTCATGTTGGTCAGCGGTAGTCTGGCACGAGAACGGGCGAGAATATTCGCCAGTTTTTTCTGATAATTTCCTGAAAAGAAACCGGATGCTGCCATCTGATTTTGCTCTTATTTCTTTTTATTGCGGCTGTTAGCCCAGGGATCGAAGGCCGGTTCGGGGGTGTTGTTTGAGGCCAGGTCATGCAGCGAATCAAGGTACAGCGCTTCAACTTCTGCCCGCGCCCACGGCGTACGGCGCAGAAACTTCAGACTGGATTTAACGCTCGGTTCATTTTTAAAGCAGTTGATATTAATGTGTTGCGCCAGTTCAGCCCAACCATAACGTTCAACCAGGGAATTGACCTGCATTTCAAGCGTTACGCCATGTAAAGGGTCTTTAGAAATATGAGCATTCATATGAAGTCCAGTTCAGTGGTTCCAGATTTTGTCAGTAGTGTGACGGGAAGAAGGTTACAAGAAAGCAAAGCTGCCAGCAACGGCAGAAAGCGGTATGGCGCGACAAGCCGTACGCCATACCGGCAATGGATGGCTCAATACTCTTTAAAAGCCAGTTCCAGACGGGCAATCAACGGTTTAAACAGGTAACTCATCAGGGTTCGTTCACCGGTCTTGATCGTCACGCTGGCGGGCATTCCCGCTTTAATTTTGTAATCGCCCAGCAAACGCGCGCCCTCTGCTGAAACCTGTACTTCCGCAAGGTAGTATGGCTGCTGAGTGGTTTCATCAATTAAGCGGTCCGCCGAGATAGTCAGAACCCGGGCCGGAACCGACGGCAACAGGGCATGGTTAAGGGCAGGGAAAAGCACATCAACGGTTAAGCCGGGGACCAGTTTATCAATGGCATGCACGGGTATTTTGGCATCAATTTGCATGGGTTGTCCGGCGGCGACAATATCCATAAGATGTTCGCCGGGTTGAATGACGCCGCCCACGGTACTGACTTTAACATCCAGCACGATACCGTTAATCGGTGAGCGGATCTCGGTGTTATCCAGCTCGTGACGGGTGGACACCAGTTCATCCTCCAGCATTGCCACTTCTTTTTGGTTTTCCGTCAGTTCAGACTCAACTTCACGTAAATATTGATGACGCACCTGGTAGGCTTTAATTTTTAATTCGTTTTGCTGCGATTTCAGTTTGGCAATATTAAGAATATCTTCTGAAACGCTGCCAGATATTTCAGCCGCCTCGCGCTCCAGCACCAGTAATTGCGCTTTGGGGTAATAGTTCTTTTCGCTCAGCGCGCGAATAGCCCCCAACTCCCGGTTAATCAGAGAAAACTGGTGGTCGCGATAGCCTTTTATTTTATTGAGATTATCCGTTTGCCCAACCAGACCATCGAGCGTCTCCTCAATCATCGACAGTTCGTCCTGAATCGTTTTGCGACGCGTATCGAAAAGCTTGGCCTGCAGATTTCTGACTTCTGTCAGCCGTTTATTGCCAGAGAATTGCTGCGTCAGCGTCGTATTAAAGACGATCGCATCCAGACCATCGCGTTCTGCCAACAGGCGATCTTCGATACTTTTTGCAGAAATATACTGGGCATTTAACGCGCTAAAACGCATTTCGAGCTGCATTTTATCCAACCGGACGAGAACCTGATTTTTCTTCACGAAGTCGCCTTCTTTGATAAAGATATCCGTTACCCGACCGCCGCTCAGATGCTGAATAGTTTTGCGGTTACTCGATACGGTTACCGTACCATCAGCGACCACGCCCGCATCTAATGGAGCTTGCACGGCCCAGAGGATAAAACTACCGACACCAAGCACAATGACGATCACGCCCCGGATAATCGGCGACCAGATATTGGTATCTACACCAGCAGATGCCGTGTTGTGGGGATTCTTTTTCATCATCAGGCCTCACGTTGCTGTTCAGTCGTGGATGGAGAAGGCGTAGCCACCGGTTTCAGTACGTTGGCCTGACGCAAATGGGCAAAAACCTGATCGCGGGTACCAAACTCCTGTATGGCGCCATCGTTAAGCAGCAAAACCTTATTGACCACGCCGAGCAGTGTCGGGCGGTGTGAGATAATGACGGTAGTTTGTCCCTGTGTACGCAGGGTATTGATGGCTTTAACGAGTGCAATTTCGCCCGCGTCGTCAAGATTGGCATTCGGTTCATCAAGCACGATGAACGCAGGATTGTTATACACGGCGCGTGCCAGCCCGATACGCTGCCGCTGCCCGCCGGAGAGCTGGTATCCGCCTGCGCCCAACAGCGTGTCATAACCTTGTGGCAAGCGCAGGATCATCTCATGAACGCCTGCCAGTAATGCGGCGGCGACAATAAGCTCACTGTCATTCTGCGCGAAGCGGGCAATGTTTTGCGCGATGGTACCGTCAAACAGTTCCACATCCTGCGGCAGATAGCCAATAGACGGGCCCAGCAGCGCTTTATCCCACTGACAAATATCTGCGCCGTCTAATCTGACTTTCCCTGATAACGGTTTCCAGACGCCAACCAGAACCTTTGCCAGCGAGGTTTTCCCTGAGGCTGAGGGGCCGATAATCCCCAGAACTTCACCTTGCTCCAGCTGGAATGAGATATTACGCAGTAGCGGGGAAGGCTGGCCGGGGGCTGCGGCGAAGACGCTTTCGACGCTGATGTTGCCGTTCGGACGCGGCAGGGTCAGTACCTCTTTCGGTGCCGGATACTCCTTCAGCAAGGTTGAGAGCTGATGCCACGCGCTACGAAACTGCACGAACTGCTTCCAGCTGCCAATAACTTGTTCTACCGGGTTGAGGACGCGGCCAAGAATGATCGAGGCGGCGATCATCAAGCCCGGAGTAATATGGCCGCCGATCACCAGTAAAGCCCCGGCACCCAGCGCAATAGATTGCAGCAACACCCGCACAAAGCGGCTGAGGCTACTTAACCCGGCCGTTTTGTCGGCAATCTGCGTTTGTAGTGCCAGCACTTTGTTATGTTGCTCCTGCCAGTTGGACTTCAGGGTCGAGAGCATACCCATCGCCTCAATGGCATCGGCGTTTTGCAGCTGTTTATTCAGTTTGCTGGCATTGTTAATGGTTAAGGCGTGCGCTTGCTGAATCGGGCGCTTGGTAGAGATTTCAGATACCAGCGTCAGAATGAATAATAACGTTATTCCGCCGAGAGAAAGGTATCCCAGCAGGGGATGGACCAAAAAGGCGATGAACAGATATATCGGCGTCCAGGGAATATCCAGTAAGGCGAATAAACTATTCCCGGAAAGAAACTGACGAACCTGATCCAGCTCGGCTAAAGATTGCGCCGGGTTGTTATCGCCGGTAACCATCTTTCTTTTAAAGGCTGCGTTAAAGACCAACTGGCTTAGCTTTATATCAAGCCGGTTGCCAAGTCTGATCATAACCTGCGCGCGGGCAGATTCAATCATGGCAATAACGATGTACAAGCCGACAATCAATAAGGTTAACATTAACAGCGTGGTGGTATTTTTACTGACCAGCACACGGTCGTAAACCTGTAGCATATAAATTGCCGGCGCCAGCATAAGCATATTAATCACACAACTAAAAAACAACAGCATCAGAAAAGTGGGTTTCGTTCCCTTTAATGCATCATTCAGTTCTGTTGGCGTATGCTGGCGCGACATAGTCTTCTCCTTATACGATCAATGAACTATTGCCATTGTTGCTGGCAAGGGTAGTGGGCATTTCCAGATAAAAGTCACCAATATTCACGGTGGTTGAGTTGACGCCCACCAATGTGATGGTATCTGTACCGATAGTCACAATGGTGTTGCCATTGTTTCCGGTGATAGACACGCTGCTGGCAAAATTACCCGCGTTGATACCTAACAAGACGAGATCAAGGAAGTCCTGCCCGCCGTTGGGGTTACTGTCAAAACCGGTAATTCGGTCCTGCCCAAAGTTGGCGCCAAAGGCAAAGATATCGCTACCGGCACCACCGTCCAGAATGTCATTACCTTCCTGACCATTGAGAATATCGTCCCCGCTACCGCCGGAGAGGGTATCCGTGCCCGCGCCGCCAATCATGACGTCGTTGCCAACTCCACCTTGCAGGTTATCAGCGCCATCTCCGCCATCGAGGAAGTCATTCCCGATACCACCAAACAACTGGTCGTTACCGCCCATGCCGAACAGATAATCGTTACCGGTCCCTCCCGTAATGGTGTTCGCAATGGCATTACCGGTACCGATAAAACTACCGCTGCCGGTAAATACCAGTTCTTCCACGTTATCGGTGAGGTCGTAGCTGCTGAGGTTGGTTCGGACAACGTCCGTGCCACCATTCACACCTTCGATAACTACATCACCGAAATCATCAACAATGTAGGTATCATCGCCCGTGCCGCCGGTCATACTGTCGGCACCAAGCCCGCCATCAAGCGTGTCATTACCGGCATCACCTTGCAGAATATCTTGCCCCGCCTGACCAGAGAGGTTGTCGTTTCCCGCACCGCCAATGAGCAGATCGTCACCTGCACCGCCGAGTAAGGTGTCATTACCGCCTTCACCGCGTAGGATATCGCTCCAGGCAGTACCGACGAGGGTGTTAGCCCCGTTGGTACCCACAATCAGATCGCCCACGGGCTGGGTGGTGGTCGACGTCAGGACAACAGGGGGGTTGCCTTCATCGTCGACGACGGTAACGACCACCTGCAACGTTCTGCCAACCATAGCCTGACCCGGCGTATAGGTGGCGGAAGTCGCACCGTTAATGTTGACGAATCCGGTTGGCGAACTCATTCTCCATTGATAAGTGAAATTACCGCCGCTCAGACCATCGGCGTCAGCAATGCCTGAAACCACTGCGGTCAGCGTCAGGCTTTCAGTTGGGGTGAGGTCGTTAATTACCGGCACACCGGTCGTGGCCTGATTTCGCGGTAGGATCGCCTGAGTTTGTGCCGACACCAGTGTTTCAGCGTCACCCATGCGGTCGTTAAAGCTGGCTACCACACGCAGCGGTGCGCCCTGAATAGCACCAGGCACTCTGAACTCAACGCCGGTTGCCTGATCTCGCCATTGGCCGTTGACGAATGCCTGCCAGGTCATGGTGATGGCCACATCCGCCGCAAGCCCGTTACCATCCAGCAAGTTCGCCACGTTGACGCGCAGCAGGTCGCCCACCGAAGGGTTAGGGTTACTGATGGTAAGATCGCCCGTCGCTTGTTGCCCCGTCACCCACAGCTGCTTCCCATCGCCAAACTCGAGCTTTTCGATGTTCAACAGGCGATCGATGCCATCATTCAGGTTCAGCGCGGCATCCGGCGTGGCGTGATCGACGCGCAGGCTACCGTCCGCCATACGGGTAAAGACATAGTTGCTGCTGACATCACGGTACACCGCGACGTCAGTTTCCGTGCCGTTACCTTCATGCAGGATTTCTCGCACAGTCGACAGCTGATTCGGTTTCAGCGTGCCGGCCAGCATGTACGATTTCAGTTCGGCCATTCCTTCGGCGCTGGTGAGTCCTGCCATACCCGTAACGGCAATACGCACGTTGAGCCATGCATCACCATCAATGATATCGTTACCGGCTTTACCCATAATGCGGTCGCTACCGCCACCGCCGAGTAAAATATCGCTACCATCATCAGGATTCAGGAGCACCGCGTCCGGATTTGTAGAACGCTCTACGCCGAGAATAGCCTGTAAACCGGTGATCCGATCCGCACCTTCCTGGGTCAGGTTGTTAGAGAGGGGAACGCCCTGAACAGGCGCAGTACCTATCGGCTGTTCTGTCCCGGTCAGGATATCGTCGTATTTCCAGCCCGACAGCCCTTCAACAAGATCAAAACGGTCGCGTAGAATAAACTCCTGCTGGTTGACGAAAATAGGGATCCCAAGGTCAGAGTTAGCGCCATTTGGGTCGCCTTTATGGATTGCCCAGTCGAAACCGGCCATGCCATTATTGCGCTGGATCCCCGCGCCCTGAACCATGATGTCGTCACCGGCTTCGCCATCGTAGTCGGTGTCGTTACCCTGACCGTTGAGGACATCGTGACCGATAATGGTACTGTTGAAGAACAACTCGGAGTTGTCACCCGCCAGCGTGTCAAACCCGTCACCGCCTTCCAGCCAGTCATCGCCTTCGTTGCCCATCAGGAAATCACCACCCGAGCCGCCAAGCGCAAAGTCGTTATCCTGACCCGAGAAGACCTCCTGTGCATCTTCGCCGACCACCACGAAGTCGCTACCACTGCCACCAAAGACCAGATCGTTTCCGTTACCGGAGAAGATAACGTCATGTCCGGCATCACCGTGCAGGAAGTCCGCATCACCAACGGGCGTACCGGTATCGGTAATAATGTCATCACCGTCACCACCATGGACCACGTCTGCTTCGTCGCCGCCGTCCAGTCGGTCATCTCCGCCATCACCCCACAGACTGTCGATCCCTTTACCGCCGATTAACGTATCATTGCCTGCCGTCCCTCCAAGCACCACATGCCCATCGCCGGTATATTTCAGATACCCGCCATCGGCAAAACTATCGCCGTCAACATCCACACCTGGGTCGCGACGCACCAACAACGGCGAGAGCAGATCCTTCAGTGGATTTCCCCATTTCGGGTCGATTTCCGTTTGCAGCACGCGGTTCACTTCAAAAATATGGTCCGGTGTCTGGAACAGATTTGCGGGCAGGTGGGAGGACCCCTCATCACCAAGATCGCTGTTACGCATTACTAGTGCGGAAAACGAGTTGGCCTCCAGTTCATTGAGCAAGTTCAATCCCTGAACGCGGCTCAGATAGTAGAAACGATCGCCGTCCTGAAGCATTTCCATTTGTGTTTCAAAGACGAAGTTGAAGGTTGAGCCGAGCATACCGCCAAATTCATTTTTGCGCTCTGCCAGCCCGCCAATCCAGAAATCGACCATATTCAGGCCGGTCTCTTTGGTTGCCCACGCTCCGGTACTGTTAAAGAAATCCATCGCATCCGCAGGCGGGGCATTGTTAGCATCACCAAACAACAGGAAGTTTACCGCTGCACGCTTACCTTCAAGGCTGGTGGCATTGAGGATCAGCTCATGCTGACCATAGGCGGCCATAAAGTTAATGATTGAAGCGGGATTTTTCAGGTAGGTAGTGAAGTCAGCCCAACTGGTATAAGGCTTCAGTTGACTATCACCGCTTAATGCAAAAAACTGCTCGCGGGCCTGGTTCAGCGTCGGCATTGCGGTGTCACGGCCACGGGCTATATTAAGCGCGCCTAAATCGAGGGGCAGGCCGATGAGATTATTACGCAGAGCATCGGTAATAAATTCATCAATTTCGTTACCCACCTGACGCGTCATACCACGCACAATTGCGCCAATAGCCTGATCGTCCGTGACGGTGGCCCCGTTGATTTGATTAAATGCTACCGGATTCAGGAATGCTGAAATCAGGTCAATATCGCCGCTTTGCATATCAATGTCGGTGCGCGCCACGGTTTCTGTCAGCATTGAATGCCCGAAACGGTAAACCACATGCGCAAACTCGGCAAAGATCATCGGGTTTATATCCGCCGTGTTGGAGAAAACAAACGGATCGACGGCGGGTTGTACGGTACGGGCAAACTCCTCGAATACGAGGTGCTGATATTGCATTTCCGTGAAGAAACGACCTGCCTGGAATAGGTACTCACCGTTCCATACCAGCGTACTGGTATCGGCAGGTAATTCCGTGATTTGATGATTGGGCATCAACCACTGATTAATGAGGTCGATATCACCGGTTTCCAGCAGTGTTGTTTTATATTGCTCAACCAGACGGTTATGCTCGCTGTGAAAAACGGCGTGCACCGCGGTTAAACCTATATTTTCGTTCCCACGCCCGTCACCGGTAATAAAGTGACGATCGAGCAGTTCGTTATCATAGGTTCCTGCCGGTTGCGCTCCTTCGCCCCCAATCGCAGTGTCATCATCTGCCAGCAGACCCGCTTTTGGCGCGGCAGTATGCGCAATATCATCAAGAAACGCATGTCCGGTGCGGAATGTTCCCTCAGGCAACAGACCGCCGTTGGCTTCAACCAGTCCCCCGGTGGTAACAATCTGTACCTTTCCATTTTCACTTAAAATCAAATTACCATAGCGATCCGTAGCCAGCAGGGGAACATTAAACACATCCTGATCGGTGAGTTTAATGCCAAGCAGAGTTTCAGCTTGGTTTTTAACGTCGGCCCAGGTCGCCAGTCCACCGTTCGCACCGCCTAATAAATTCCCGGTAGGCTCAGGTTTCCCATCAATAATGACGTATTCGCGGATGAAAATCTGATGTGAAGGATGGGAGGTGTAGGTTTGGTTTTGGTCGATGAAGGGGGTCGTCAGGTTTACTGTCTCTCGATTTTCATCCACCGTTGCCCGGGTTAATAGCATAAAGTTTGTTGACGACCCTTCCACATATAAAGGGTCATCCGGCTGTAGCGGAATGAAAACGATACCGTTGCCTCCTTTGGGAATCAAATCCAGACCGTGGTCAAAAAACTGGCCAAAGAAGGTCATCCAGCCGTTAAAAGCAGGGGAGAGACCGATATCGGGAGACTGGTTAGGAATGGATAACGTTTCTCCGTCTCCTGTAATAGTCCCCCCGCCGGGAGCATCTTTTAACGCGTTAAATACCTCCAGCGCGGCTGGGTTAGATGCCGTTTGATCGGAAATTAAGTTACTAATAATACGTGGGTCGGCATCAATAACGGTGCCACCAATTTGGATATAACTGGTCATTTGGTCCGCATCTTGCCAGTTTAACGCGGTTAATCTCGGCATTGTCTGGTCGGCAGAGCCATATAACTCCTGACCCGGTAGAAGATTATTCCATGAACCATCTACCGTGCGAAGTCCATAAGGCAATAGCGGACTGGAAACTAATTCTCTAAGCAATTCAGCATTAACGCTGCCATCCGGGTTAGTTGCCGCTTCGGATATTTTGATCTGCTTAAGAATAAAAGCAAGATCGTGCAGAGTGACAGTAAAGTCATATTGTGAGGCCATAAGTCATTACCCCTATCTTTACCTGTATTAGCTATCATCACTCTTTTCTTCCGCTTACAAAAAATGACAGAAGAATGAGTCGTATCAGATACCTGATTGTTATTGCATGATTAAAAGTCCATATTTTAAAAATGATGTATCCATGACCAGATTAGCGTTATTCTCCTGAGGATTAGTTAGCACAATAAGATATTCACCTCACTTATATATTAGGTTTTAGAGGTTAACGATCATCGTATCCCATTGAAATCAAAGACATATTTGAGACGCGAAGTTTTGAGAAGACAAGGTCTCCTCAAGGCTGTAAAGGTTTTACTTTTTAAACCGCATATTACAGTTATGTGATGATCATAACTATGGTTTTTCCGTTGGCGACTTCACTCATACTTTTTTATGAAAAGATTAAATTTTCATTTCTTTACATTAGAATTTATGTCAAATCACTTATTAAGAAGAGTTCTCATTAAGTCGAATTTTAAGATGTCGTTGTGTTGAATTATAAAATTTAATATTGGATAAAATTTAACACGACATCATTCCTGATGCCTGATTATGCTATTAGCATAAATCAATACCGTGTGATAGCTGACCCTACGTTTAGTAAAGAACGACCTCTGCAAACAGGTAATACAATGAAAAAAAATATAATTTTTCTCTCCGGGATGATCTTTTCATCGGTCGGTCACGCCAGTGCGCTCTATTTCTATGAAATCGGAACGGAGGATACCGCACTGGCTGGTGCAGGGCAGGCCGCTCGTGCTCAGGATGCCTCTACGCTGTTAACTAACCCTGCGGGGATGACTCGTTTACCTGACCATATGGTCACCGGAGGATTACAGGCGATGGGCGGAGATATACCCTATACGCTGAATAATACGACAGATGGCAGACAAAGCCCCGGTAATGTAATGACGCTTTTCCCCAATGCCAGCATGTTTTATACGCAACGGCTGAGTGATACCGTTTCTGCCGGTTTGGGTTTGTACGGCAACTATGGGTTAGGTATCGACTTCGGCAACTGGGCAGGGGCTCGGTTAATTAAACAAAGTACCATGGTTGCGATGACGCTGAGTCCCGCCGTTGCATGGAAACTAAGTGATAAGGTGTCGGTTGGCGCAGCTGCAGGGCTAAACTATGGTTTTCTGTCGCTAAGCAGAGATGTCGATGGCCACGATGAGAAACAAAGCGATCATGACTGGGCGATGAATTACCACCTTGGGTTATTAATGGACATAACTGACAATACTCGGGCGGGTATAACCTGGACCAGCAAGACTGATTATCATTTTAATATAGACGGGACAGCGCGTTTTCCCAATATACCTAATATTGGATATGATCTGCCGATCTCCACACAGGTCCGTGCTCCGCAGCAGGTGATGTTTAGTCTGGTTCACGATATCAACTGTCAATGGTCAGTGATGGGCGATCTTGGCTGGCAGGACTGGAGTCAGTTTGGCAGCCCGCAGATTACAATAAATGGTCAGCAAAGCGATCGTGATAATCGTCTGAAAGATACATGGCATACAGCGTTGGGCGTGCAATATCATCCCGATGAGCAGTGGCGCATTAATGCCGGTATTGCGTATGACAGTTCACCGTACAAATCGCAAAGTGATGTAGCGCTTTCGATGCCAACCGGCGATGAATGGCGACTTGCCACCGGTGCACAGTACCAGATTACGCCAGCCAGCAATATTGGCGTTGCCGTTGAGTACTTGCACATGCAGTCGTCCAACGTCAAATCTGATATCTTTGCAGGCCAGTATAAGAACCCGTGGTTATGGTTTGCCAGTGTCAACTACAGCTATCAATTCTAGCGCCGTTATTCCCGATTAAATATCTCACGCATTGTTAATAGTCACCATAGCGGATTATCTATCCGACAGTGTCTGGTAACCGTCTGCTGGTGGTCGTATCACACACGCTCGTTTAAATAAAAACAAATTTGTACTTTTATTATTGAGCTATTTATGGTTTTAATATGAATCTGTACTACCTTCATGGAATATAGGTAAAAGCATATTGTTTTCAATCTAAATAATACAGGTTTGATTATGCAAATTTCACCTCCGGTACGCCCAGAACAAAGCATACAACGTTTAATGCAAGCACTTGAACCGATTGCAGAAAAGATGAAGGTTGTGCCGCGGCGGCGTATCATGTGGAAATACAAGAATAAGCCTCAACTCTACCTTTTTTTGCAAGGGGAGCTGTCCATTTTACGTTCTTCTGATGGTCTGTTAATCGTGACCGTCTATGAACCCCATCTGTTCGGTATTGCCGAAATGATCCAACCGGTACACGGCCATTTATTGCGCGCTGAAGCTGAATCAATCTTATTACGCGTCGATGCCGATAAAGCACGAGAACTCTTTCATCAACAAGGCTTGTGGGAAGATGCGGCGGCAGTGCTTTCATATCATACGGGTTATCTCTTTTATCGTGATGATTTAGTCGTACAGCAGCGTACTTATTCAGTGATACGTAACCACCTCGAAGAGATGATTTTGTTGCCGGAAGAGACGCGCAAGCGTGTTTCTATTTTGGATTATATTCAGGATCGGACCCACTTATCGCGCAGCAGTGTTTTAAATGTTGTATCTGCGTTAAAAAAAGGAGGGTATATTGATTTTGAACGCGGAGGGTATCTTACTTCCATCAATAAATTGCCTGAGCGATTTTAAATAAACCCACAAACAAGTTACAAATCGATTATCTAACTTTAATATTCTATTGTAGTAGCATGCCATATATCAATCGTAAAAAAACCTCCTCATCATTCTCTGAGGAGGACTTCTTGTTATTCAATAAGAGAGTTCACGGACTGATTAATGCTTAACAGTCCTGTTTGATTATGCTCCTTATAATAAAAATTGTTCATTTGCTGCATTTGTTCGAGCTTGGTTAAAGAAGCATAAACCTGGTATGCCTGGCTATGAACGTCAAACATCTCTCTTGGCTTAACCTCATGAAGATATTCATTTTTTAACGAACTCACGACGTTTTCAATTTGCTGTTTATTATCCTGATATAAGGACAGGGATGCCGAGTCACTACTTGATTTTGACTCGGGTTGTGCCTGAACAACAGGGATCACCATTTTATTGATCTTAACAACTTTCTCTGGGGGAGAAGTATTACAGCCAGAAAGTATCCCAGTGATGAGAAGTAGATAGAGAGTGCGCATATATAGTATTCTAAAGACAATGGATACCAGCCATTATCTTCTTATACAGTCAGGTGTCTACAGCTATTTTGTTTAAATAAAAACAAAAGGAAATTTAAAAATAAATGTCATTGCATTACATTGTTTCATAAGACCATGTTAGCCTACGAGCATTAGATCATAGAAACCTGATAAATACAGTATTACGGAAGCTTCTCAACAAACAGAGCAGCAGGGTTTCTTTCTTCTTGATAATATATTATTAGCGAGGATTTATGAAACTTAATAAACTAGTGAGTTATCTGGCTTTAGCTGGTGTGTGTTCAACATCATTAATATCACTACCTGTATTGGCACAGGAAGGGGCAAAAGATGCGACTGCTCAGACCAAAAGTGCGAATGACGCCTTATATGGTCAATTGCCATTCACTGATAAAACCGATTTTATGAACGCTCATAAAGGTTTTATTGCTCCGCTTCCCAATGAATTGATTAAAGGGAAGCAGGGAAATGTTGTCTGGGACCCTCAGCAATATGCCTTTATCAAAGAGGGCGAAAAAGCCCCCGACACGGTTAATCCAAGCCTGTGGCGTCAGTCGCAGTTGATCAATATTGGCGGTTTGTTCCAGGTCACCGATGGCGTGTATCAAATCCGTAATCTTGATCTCTCGAATATGACAATTATGGAAGGGAAAGAGGGTATTACGGTCATTGATCCGCTGGTATCGGCAGAAACCGCGAAAGTGGGAATGGACCTTTATTATAAGAATCGCGGTAAAAGACCCGTTGTTGCCGTCATTTATACGCACAGCCATGTTGACCACTACGGTGGCGTCCGCGGCGTGATTGATGAAGCTGATGTAAAATCCGGTAAAGTGAAGGTATATGCACCGGCTGGTTTTATGAAGGAAGCTGTATCTGAAAATATTATGGCAGGTAACGCCATGAGTCGCCGAGCCAGTTACATGTATGGCAATCTGTTGAAACCGGATGCAAAAGGTCAGGTCGGTGCGGGTCTGGGAACGACAACCTCCGCGGGTACGGTGACGCTGATTGAACCCACTAACTATATTACCCACACCGGACAGAAAGAAGTTATCGACGGCCTTACCTATGATTTCATGATGGCGCCGGGATCGGAAGCTCCTTCTGAAATGCTGTGGTATGTAGAAGAGAAGGGAATGATCGAAGCTGCAGAGGATGTCACCCATACGCTGCATAACACCTATTCATTACGTGGCGCGAAGATCCGCGATCCGCTGGCATGGTCAAAATATATCAATGACGTTATTGGCCGCTGGGGTGGAAAGGCAAACATTATTATTGCTCAGCATCACTGGCCGACCTGGGGTAATGAAAATGTGGTGAAGTTAATGAAAAGTCAGCGTGATATGTACCGTTACATCAACGATCAGACGCTGCGTATGGCTAACCAGGGGCTGACCCGTGACGAAATCGCCGCTAACTTCAAACTGCCGTCTGGTCTGGAAAAATCATGGGCCAGCCGTGGATACTATGGTTCTGTCAGCCATGATGTGAAAGCAACGTATGTCTTTTACCTCGGCTGGTTCAACGGTAATCCGGCAACACTGAATGAATTACCGCCCGTTGATGCCGCGAAGAAATATGTCGATTATATGGGCGGCGCCGATGCAATCATGCAAAAAGCGAAAACGGATTACGCCCAGGGCAATTACCGTTGGGTGGCGCAAGTCACTAACAATATCGTCTTTGCTGATCCGAGCAATAAAGAAGCCCGTAATCTGGAAGCCGATGCCCTTGAACAAATGGGTTACCAGGCTGAGTCCGGTCCATGGCGTAATTTTTATCTGACAGGTGCACAAGAATTACGCAACGGTGTGGTAAAAGGCGCGACGCCAAATACCGCCAGCCCGGATACCGTTAAGGCCATGTCGCCGGAGATGTTCTTTGATTATCTCGCGGTACATATTAACGGAGAAAAAGCGGCAAATGCGCAGGCAGTCTTCAACGTCGATTTAGGTGCTGACGGCGGTAAATACAAACTGGAACTGGAAAACGGTGTTCTTAACCATAGCGCTGATGCACAGGCCAGCAACGCTGATGCCTCCATTACACTTAACCGTGCAACGTTGAACAAAATCATTCTCAAGGAAGAATCGCTGAAACAGGCAGAAGAGAAGGGTGATGTACAAATTTCCGGCAATCATGCCAAGCTTGATGAGTTCCTCGGGTATTTAGATAGCTTTGATTTCTGGTTTAACATGGTAACGCCTTAATTGTAGAGACAAACCATGCCATAACCCGCCAGCACTGGCGGGTTTTTTATTGTTGCTTATCAGAGTATTGAGTTGTACGAGACTGTATAGCAGTTGCTATACATAAGCCTTATGGTATGCTTGTAAAGCAATTGCTATACAAGAGGCTTAATAATGAAATCAGATGTCCAGCTCAACCTTAGAGCTAAAGAATCCCAACGCGCGCTTATTGATGCGGCCGCAGAGATTCTACATAAATCGCGTACAGACTTTATTCTGGAAATGGCCTGTCAGGCGGCAGAGAACGTTATTCTCGATCGCCGAGTGTTTAATTTTAATGATGAACAATACGCTGAGTTTATCGAGATGCTTGATGCTCCGGTTGCCGAAGATCCCGCTATCAGGAAGCTACTGGCAAGGAAACCACAGTGGGATTTGTAACCGCACCTGAGCCACTAACTCACATTCATCAATTGGCGGAATTTGTCAGCGGAGAAATTGTTCTCGATGATTGGTTAAAGCAAAAAGGGCTAAAAAATCAGGCTCTCGGCGCAGCCAGAACGTTTGTTGTCTGCAAAACAGACACGCGAAAAGTCGCTGGCTTTTATTCACTGGCCACTGGTAGCGTCAACCGCACAGAAGTAACAGGCAATCTTCGGCGTAACATGCCAGATCCAATCCCCGTAATTATCCTTGCCAGATTGGCCGTAGATCTTTCTGTTCGTGGAAAAGGGTTAGGGGCCGATCTGCTTCACGATGCGGTACTGCGGTGTTACAAAGTGGCAGAAAATATTGGCGTGCGTGCCGTTATGGTGCATGCGCTCACAGACGAAGCTAAACGTTTTTATCTTCACCACGGATTCAAAGCATCTCAACTGCAGGAACGAACTCTGTTTCTCAGGCTTTCATGATTGTAATGAGCAGAGGAGGTCAATGGCCAAACGTGGGCCACATGGGGACTTAACTGAGTACGTATCAAATTGCATTTAACATAATATACATTATGCGCACCAACGTAGATAGAGGCTGAATCTGATGTTTTATAGTCATCCTTGTGCTGCTCAATAATGACGCCTCAAAACCCTTTCAAGCGCAGTTGCCTCAACAGCGCTAACAGTTCTGGATGATGGCTCTCGACTACAGCTGGTTCTGCAAATAGCTGTTTTATGTCTTCTACAATTCCACCGCGACTCTCACTTCACTGAACATTAAAACTGATAACTGTAGTTCACACTGGCAAACCACAGATACGGATTATCGTAACTCCCCTGATAAATTGATGGTGACTGTACGTGGGACGACTGCATATGCAGATACGACACAGCAGCACCGATATTGCTTTGTGGTGTAATTTGATATTGCGCTCCGGTAGCAAATCGCCATTCATCACCGGTCGGCAACGTCAGCGCCACATCGCTTTGCGAATTATAGACTGTACTATCAAAAGCTACGCCCGCATTCAAACGCCATTGTTCCGTAGGTCGAAATTGCACACCTAAAGCTGTATGCCACGAATCCTTAAGACGACTGGACTTATCAACTTCTTGCCCGACCACCGTTATTTGCGGCGCGCCGAACTGACTCCAGTCCTGCCAGCCAAGATCGCCCATCACTGACCACTGTTTATTAATGTCATGAACCAGACTTAACATAATCTGCTGTGGAGCACGTACCTGCGCAGAAATAGGCAAATCGTATTCCACGTTCGGTAAGTTCGGGAAACGCGCTTTGCCGTCAATATCAAAATCGTACTCAGTTTTGCTGGTCCAGGAGATACCGGCCCGGGTTTGATCGGTCAGTTCCATCAATAATCCCAGACGATAGCTCATCGCCCAGTCATGATCCTTTTCTTTTTCATCGTTGCCATCAACATTTCGAGTGAGTGACAGAAAACCGTAATTGACGTTAACAGAGCCCCCAACGGAAACCCTGTCACTAAGCTTATAAGCCAGCGATGGACTGAGCGTCATCGCAACCATGGTGCTTTTCTTAATCAGCCGGTCGCCGGACCAATTGCCAAAATCGATCCCCAGACCGTAATTTCCGTATAGCCCAATACCAGCATAAAGATCGTCATTCACCTTCTGGGCATAGAATGCGCTGGCATTTGGAAAGAAGCGCATGATGTCACCGGGGCTTTTACGCCCCGTCTCGTCTTCAAGGGTGTAGGACACATCACCATCCATTGCCTGTAATCCACCGGTGAACATATGATCCGGAAGTCGCGTCATTCCTGCGGGGTTAGTCACGATGGTGGAGGCATCCTGCGCACGCGCTGCCTGCCCCGCCCCTGCCAAAGCCGTATCTTCGGTGCCTATTTCATAAAAATAGAGTGCGCTAGCTTGTGCTAACGGCGAGCAAAAAAGACTAAGATAAATCAAGGTCAATTTTTTCATAGGCCACCTGCAGAATTTCTTCATTATTGAAGTAGTTAGCGTCTGTAAAAGCGTAGCTCGCAGCATTTAAATTGTCAGGCAAAAGCACCGGATTAAAAGCGCGACTTGTGCATACGTTCGAGCTGGATTTTGTCTGCTTCACTCGCTGTGTCAGCCAGGGACTGAAAACTATCTGGTGCGTAATAAGTTTTCGGTCGCGGAAGCGATTGCATGGAAGTGCCCGGGTAAATTTGTAACTCGCCCAGGCGCGCAAGCCGATATCCTTCGATCACGGCGGGAAAAGTCAGTTGCAGTGGCGTGGCGTTCTCGTACGAAACTGGGGTTGGTAACCGGTTATGCTCAAGATTATAGTTACGCTTTAACACCAGAAATTTATCTGGAACCCTACGTTTACTGTTCCACCAGTCACCGTCCAATTCGCGAAACTTACGCTCAGTTTCAGTCCGGGTTGCGACGCCAAGTTGCAGTAAAACCCGCTGCAGTTCGCGATCCACCGCCGCGTTGTAGGCCGCAATGGATTCCACCCTGCCCTGTAAAATCACATTGATGGCGATACGAGCACCCAGTAGATTTGAATAGAGATCTTCCGGGGAAAATGCAGAAATCTGCTCAGAAAAACCGGGAACAGACTCGAATCCATACCACTGTGCAATTTCGTGCCATTGAGCCAGTTCAAAGGCCAGATTCCCCGCCAACCAGGCGGCCAATGTGTAACGCTGCGCCATTGCTGCAGGAGGTGTGAAACCGTGTAGCTGTATCCGTCTGACGCCCAATTCTTCGCTGTAAAAAAAACGCCACTGTTGACCAAGTTTTGGATAAATACGAGAAAAGAGGTAAAAGGTGTTATCCGCCGTATCGCGAACGTGCGCTATGTCGATAAAACCCCCACGGTGGGTATAAAGCAGTCCGTTTTTTTCCTCACTCAGTCCAACGATATTTTTCACGGCCCCCAACGCACTATCGTTATAGTGATGACGCCCCAGTGAATCTAACGTTAATACATTGCCAATCTGGTAGACAGGGATCGGCACACCTATCGCCCTGACATGAAGATCATAGCCAAACGCGCAGCATGGGCGTAGTGACTCCGGCGGTGCTAAATGGCCGACAACGGGATATGCCTTATGCGCTTGTTTAAGAGTGAGGCCAGGAACTTCCGCGCAGGCAAATCCGGCTACCAGCAGTAAAAACAGAAATCCTTTAGCCATTCAGAATGCCTCCGCAATTTGAAAATAGAATCCTGCACTCTCTCTCCCAAAACCTAAATCCAGGCGGATATTCATGGCGGGCTTCACTTCAAAGCGATAACCGACACCCGCATTAGGTAAGATCGGATGATGTCCCATATCGTCAATGTTTCTGCCTAAAGCTCCTGCGCCCAACCACAACACGTAACCATGTCGCCAGTTGAGTTTTTTTCGATATTCCACCTGCCCACTTACCACATCCTTATCCCGATAACGCCCCTGGTAATACCCCCGCAGACGGCGGTCGTCTCCGGCCATTGATAAACGATCCCACGGCACGTCTCCGCGAGTGAAACGTCCC
This sequence comes from Citrobacter portucalensis, assembly GCF_002042885.1. Lineage (GTDB taxonomy): Bacteria > Pseudomonadota > Gammaproteobacteria > Enterobacterales > Enterobacteriaceae > Citrobacter > Citrobacter portucalensis. The sequence goes on along the minus strand of NZ_MVFY01000001.1, from coordinate 330,624 downwards.
CATAAATCGAACGCCAGCACAGTCCTGTCATCAAGTAAAAGGTAACGATCGTACTGAACCTGTGCTGCCGTAAAATGAGTATCTGAACCAAAAGACGGATCAAACCAGGTGTACTCCAGCTTAAAATAGTGTCCATGCTGTGGCCGCGTGACAACGTCACGCGTGTCGTAACTCAGACTTACACTGGGTCCAGACGATAACGGCGATGTCTGCGCATTATTTAGGCTGAACACGTCCCCCTGATGCGGATCGTCAACGTCCGCCTGCATAGAAGAAAAATCCCAACCCGCGCCGAGATAAACGCGTTCAGCGATTTCTCGCATCAATACAGGATGCAAACTCACGGAGTTGTTGGTGTAATCCTGTTCATTACCCTGGGCTGCGTCGTAGCCAATGCCCCAAAAACCCGTTGGCACTTTGTTCACTGAGCCGTCCACAAACAATCGCCAACGGTCGTCGGTAAAAAAGGTATAACTGCTGATCCCCATTCCCAACGCCCCGCTGGCGCTGACATAACCCGTCAAGGAAACAGAAGAGTTCTGAGTTGTTTTATCTGCCGCATCCACCCGGTAGATCCCCGCCACCGCCATGCCAAGACCCAGCTTCAGCTCTGGAGTGTAAAATGGCCCCGGCAACACGCTCCAGTTCACCCCTTTTGCCGGATCGTACTGGTTATCCGCACCCAGCTTCCCGAGGAAAGCGTCAATTGAGGGTTGATCCAATGTTAACGCCTCCGCAGACCAGGTCGTCAGAGCCAATAGCGATGTCAACATGACGCGATAACCGTTCATCAGAAGCGATATTCACCGGCAATAAAGAAGCTATTGCGTTCGTTAAATCCAAACTCCGTCAGGACGTTAAATTGTGGCGTCATTTCAAACTGAGTCCCCAGCAGCATGTTCCACGGAGAGGTCAGATTCTGTTTAACATCAAATCGCCCGTTGCCATCCTGGTTTACGGCCTGGATCAGTGGCTGAAGCTCAGCGGGCATATGCAGATCGGAGAGGCTACCCCTGAACTCCTGCTGCACGTTCTGGTACATACTCCCCACCCAGACGCTCAGATGCGATTCGCCCACCGGCCCCTGAAATTTAAAGCGATATCCAACACGGGGAGACACGGTAAGGGCTGAAATTTTGCCATCCAGAATGTCAAAATCAGTACGGGTATAGTTGGTATCCACCAGGGCAAACCAGTTTTCGTATCCTCCTGCCAAAGTAATACCGGTTCCCCAGGTTGTGCCTTTAAAATCGAGAACAAAATCAATATCCTGTAGCTCACCGCTCTGATAAAGCTGATGCACAGATGATGCGATAATGCGGTCAACACCGGTGTAGCGCGAAGGGTCTGCATCTACTGAAACATTCGAGACCGACGATCCGCGTGTGTGCCCTACCAGCCCGTAAATGTTCAAAAACGGAAAGACCCACATGTCCAGACGTAGGTTTTCAGTTTTGCTCTGTTCACGCGTATGGCCGGCATCAATATTGAACATATCGACAGGAATCGGGTGATTGCCAAGCGCCAGTCCGGAAAAACTGATGCTATCGACATCAATATTTTGCCGCATGTTCATATAGCTCAGGTTGATGCCAAACGGTAGCGGAATGGCATATCCCCGCGCCCTGGCCTCCTCGCCCCAAATCGGAAACGTGCTGGCATCAGTTTCAGCTGCGCTGGCCACGCCGGAAACCCACAGCAACGGAACAACCGCGTGGAACCATTTCATTATTTGTCCTCATTCATTCCGCTCATCCCTACAGGCCAGAGCCAACATTAAAATAAACTGCTTGTTCGTTATCGCTAAAAGCGACATCTACACCGGTACGCAGTCCGTATTCGCGCGCAATCAAATATCGAATACCGCTGCCCCAGGCCACTTCTGCGCTACGGTAAAGCTCTGATGTACTGTCTGCCGCACTTCCAGCACCGACAAAACCCAAAACAATCCAACGCGACGACATTTGCCAGGCTAACTGCGTCTGAACGGTACTCACGTCATCCCCCTGATAGCGATAGCGAGAGATACCACGAAGTTCGATATAAGGGCGCGCCATTGGTGGCAGATGTTTATCCTGCTGCGACAGCGTTTGATAGTCCCCTGCAAGTGAAAGCGTCCAGTCGGCGTTCAGTGGCAGGAAAAACTTGCCTTCGAGCGTCAGCAGGTCGTAGCGATAGTCGCCCCCAAGATAGTGACCGTAGAATTGATACTCGCCGCTAAGAGAAAGCCCGCGTCCGGGCCAAAAGAAGTTATCAGTTGTGTCGTATTCCGCTACCAGCCCCAATGCAGAGGTGATGCTGCTTTCACCCAATAGCTGCCGCCATACCTGGTTGACGAGCGGATTATTGCGGGCGGAGATATCCATCTTTGCCCAGAACTGTGATGCTCCCAGAAAAACGGGAGAATCCCCTGCGCGAAAGAGAAGTTTTTGCATACCGCCATAACCGCGAGTTTCGGTTTCCACGGCCCGGTTATTGCCAAAGCCCAATACGTCACCGGAATATATATCCAGATTGACATCGGCATAGCCTCCTGCAACCAGATAGCGAATGTGGTCATCCTGCCAGGTGTGGCGATGCCCCCCTCCTACAAACCAGGTACCGTTTTGCGTTCCGCCACCGCCAAACGCGCTCATGGCCGGGGGAATAAACTGCCCATCAACCTGTCGTCCCTTGCCATGCAGAAACAGACCGAACAGGCCGCCGCCATAACCAACGGCCGGTTCGGTAATAACCAGCGGAATAGGTAGAAAACCGTACGGGTTTTCTTGTAAATAACGGCTCATGTCCACCATGCCGTCTTCAGGATCAATAAGCCCTGTCGCCATAGCGCGCCAGCACAGCAGAGGAATTAGCAGAAAAAGCCAACGCATTATTTCCCGCCTTCTGGCGGTGTTGCGGGTGCGGTATACCAATTCTCTTTGGCCACCATCACGCTGTTTTCTGGCTGTAGCACAAAATTCGGAGACATAATCTGCACGTTAAATTCGTTGAAGACGTCCTGAATATTGCTATGCAGTTCATTACGGGCATCTGCCAGAGATACATCCGGCAGCAGGCGCACCTGCAATTCATAGGAAATATACCAGTCCATCAGACTCAGCTGACGCACCAACGGCGGCTGTGAAAGATCGATTCCTTTGGCCCGCTTGGCTGCCAACTCCAGCATTGCGTGGACCTGGCGCCAGGGCGTGTCGTAGCCAATGGTAACGCCGACCGTCAGGTTGACGCCGCCGTTGGTGCTTTGCGCGCTAAGGTTAGTAATTTTTCCACTAACCACTACCGCATTTGGCACTGTGACCACGTAATTTTCACGAGTAATAATTTTGGTCGCGAGCATACCAATTTCGCTTACCAACCCCTCGTTGTCCGCTACCCGAATCATGTCGCCTTTGCGCAGCGCGCGCGAATAGATCAAAACCAGTCCGCTCATTGCGTGGTTCATCACCCCGGCCGACCCCAGCGTGAGCATCAGGCCAAAGAAAACGCTGATACCTTTAAACGCCAGTGAATTGGCACCGGGCAAAAAGGGATAGGCTGCAGATAGCGCAAAGAGCCACACCACCACAGAGATCAACTTCCGGGTTGCGCCCACAGTTTCAGGGTGAATTCCAGGCAACTGCAAACGCCCTGCCTCCACCTGGTTGAGAACCACCTTAAGCAGCTTCAGTATGAACGCAGTGATGAGAAAAATGATCAGGACGATCATCAAGCCAGGTAACGCTGAGACAATCGACAATGCAATATCACGCACTACGCGTACAGACCAGTAACCAAGGGACTCTCCCCAGACGCGCGTCCAGGGAAACAGGCTAAAGACCCAACTCAGCCAAACGTAAAGTGCAACGATACCCAGCAGGATCATCAACAGTGCGTACAGGCGTGTCTCGATAGCGCCGATAAAACGCCGCCAACTCTGGGGGATCCAGCTTTTGTTCTCAAAAATGCGACGACGATAAACGCGTCTGACCCAACGCCAGGAACGGTATGCACCGAACCAAAACAGCACCAGTCCCACCAGACCAGCCACCGTTTTCACCGCCGACAGCGCCAGCCAGCCGCTGTTATACTGATCGCTCAATGCAGACCGCTGCGCCTCCATGCGTGCCAGTACGCGCTGAGCCGCCTGGTCGAGCGTAAGATCGTCTCCTTCGTCGAGATCGCCTTGTGTCAGCAACATCACCGGTTTACCGTTCATCACGATAAGCCTTCCCGGCTGGTTATAACGCGTGACCGACACAACCTGTAGCGGTTCGCGAACATCGGCTTCAGTGAAATTTCGTAGCGTATTGCGGATGCGCAGCACCCGTTCTTCTGGCGTGGTAAGGCCGAATTTCGCCTGGAGCATGACAATCGGTTGATGAAAAATATAAACCGTTCGCGCGCGTTCCTTTTCGGTGGGCTCCTGACGAGGTTCCGCCGCATATGTGTTAACAACCAAAGAGGAAAGAAAGCACATTAAAAAAGCGATCACAATCCTGTTCATATTCGCCACCGAAAACACGAGAATTATCGTTATTATTCAAAAAGCCAACGCAAATTTGATTGCTTTTTTTAGCATAGACCAGCCTTTCACTTACGCAATGTTAGTGATAAAGAGATCTTCATTTCATGTGAAAGATGATATTGCTTTTCAAAGGTTCTTTTCCTCATCACTAAATATAAGCGTTCGATTATCCCCTCTGATAAAAAGGTAAATAACGTTTCCCTACGGGGTCAGTCAGCGTATCCATTCGTAAAGAAATAGCTCCTCTTTGACCTGAATAGAGCATTTGGCAGCTATGTATCCGCGTGGTTTGCATCGCGCCCTGGTGCATGAAATTAACTGTCAGTATGTGTTGCATCGATTCAGCATTATGTTGAAATCCAATAATCATAACTTCTTCCATAATTTATTATTAAATAACTTCCAGATGGAATAACCCCTCCGCCTTAATTAAGCTGCATTAAATTAATCACGATGCGAAAGATATGCCCTGCATTATTCATATTTTTGCAGGAATTCTCGAATAGTTATCTTGTGAAAGTAATTAACCTCCATTAGAAAAAATTTGGAGGATTTTTTTCGTGTCTATACTCAAAAGGCTTTCCTAATGAACGGAGTTCCCCACCATGCATAAAAGTGTCCCTTTTAGAAGGACGATGATTGCCAGTGTGCTAACGTTAGCAGCTGGCGCTGTGTCCACTGTTCATGCTGCACCGGCGACATCTACCGCACCGGAAAATGCGCCAAAGCAAGACTCATCTAAACCAAATATTGTCGTTATATTTGGCGATGACATCGGCTACTGGAACCTGAGTACCTACAATCAGGGCACCATGGGATATAAAACCCCAAATATCGACAGCATCGCTGCCGAAGGTGCCAAGTTCACCTCCTACTACGCTGAGCAAAGCTCGACCGCTGGCCGTTCTTCATTCATTACCGGACAAATGCCGTTCCGTACCGGGATGAGTAAGGTGGGGATGCCGGGTGCGCCGCAGGGTCTGCAAAAAGAAGATCCGACCATTGCGAACATCCTGAAGCAACTGGGCTACGCTACTGGCCAGTTTGGTAAAAACCACCTCGGTGATCGCGATGAATTCCTGCCAACCGCGCACGGATTCGATGAGTTCATGGGTAACCTTTACCACCTGAACGCCGAAGAAGAACCGGAGAACCCGGACTACCCGAAAGATCCGGCCTTCCGCAAAGAGTTTGGCCCACGTGGCGTCATTAAGAGCACCGCCGATGGCAAGATTGAAGATACCGGTCCGCTTACCGTCCAGCGTATGAAAACCGTGGACGAAGAAACGCTCGCGGCCAACAACGACTTCATGGAACGTCAGGTTAAAGCCGGTAAGCCATTCTTCACCTGGTTCAATACCACCCGTATGCATAACAAAACGCACCTGAAAGACGGGAGCATTGGTGCTACGGGCCTTGGAACCTACGCCGACGGCATGGTGGAACATGACAAGATGATTGGTGAAGTGCTGCAGAAGATTAAAGATCTCGGCATCGAAGACAATACGATCCTCGTCTATACCACCGATAACGGCCCGATGACAGCAACCTGGCCGGATGCAGGCGAAACGCCTTTCCGCGGCGAGAAGAACACCGGTTGGGAAGGTGGTTTCCGCGTACCTGCGATGATTCGTTGGCCGGGCCACGTTAAGCCAGGCACCATCGTTGACGGCATTTTCGGCAGTAACGACTGGTTCCCTACCCTGGTTGCGGCTGCGGGCGATCCGAACATTAAAAACGAGCTGTTAAAAGGCTACAAAACGCCGTCCATTACCTACAAGGTGCACCTGGATGGCTACAACCAGCTCGACTACCTCCAGGGCAAGGGCCCGAATCAACGTAAAGAGTTCTTCTACTGGAGCGATGACGGCGATCTGCTGGCTATGCGCTACGAGCGTTGGAAAGTTCACTTTATGATTCAGGAGCATACCGGTCTTGATCTGTGGAAATACCCATTCACCAAGTTGCGTACGCCACTGATCTTTGACCTTGAAGTCGATCCGCTGGAGAAAGGCAGCGACGGTATGGGCTACAACTCCTGGTTCTACGACCGTCTGTTCCTGATGGGCGGCGCGCAGAAATACGCGAAAGAGATGCTGGAAACCTTCAAAGAGTTCCCACCGCGTCAGAAACCGGGTTCGTTCACCATTTCCGACGCTTCGGCAATGCTGGAACAAGGCTCTAATATCAATAAATAACCTAAGCCTCCGGGCAGGCTGTTCAGACAGCCTGCCCGTTTTTTGAAGAGTAGTGACGTTTTCTTGTTAGGGGTCTGCTATATGAAGTACAGCACCACACTACCGGTTAAAGCGCTTCCGTCGGCGGAAAAATATGACGGCAAAGGGCCAGAATACAAGCGCCGCTTTCATGTGATGGCCAAGCCCACCGGCTCGACCTGTAACCTTGACTGTTCCTACTGTTTTTACCTGCACAAAGAAGAGCTGCTGCATCAGGACAGACATACTGGCATGAGCGATGAAGTGCTAGAGAATTTCATTCGTCAATACATTGATGGCCAGGACGGCGACCAGGTGGTCTTTTCCTGGCAAGGTGGCGAACCCACATTGATGGGGCTGGAATTCTTCCAGAAAGTAGTCAAATTTCAGAAGCAGTACCAGAAGCCCGGCCAGCGCGTCGAGAACGATTTACAAACTAATGGCGTGTTGTTGAACGACAAATGGGCTGAATTTCTTAAAGAACATCAATTTCTGGTGGGGCTATCCATTGATGGCCCACGAGAACTGCATGACCGCTATCGCGTTACCCGTAGCGGCAAACCGACATTCGACAAAGTGATGGCGGGCGTTGAGGCCCTCAAGCGTCACGGCGTCCCATTTAACGCCCTGGTCACGGTAAACCGCACCAATGCCCGCTTTCCGTTGGAAGTATACCGCTTCGTCACCCGTGAACTGGGCGCAACCTACGTACAGTTTAACCCGTGCGTCGAACCGGTCGATTTCAAGCAAACCGCACCACAGTTCTGGCAGGACGAAAGCATCCCGCTGACCGGTAGCCGCCGCGCGCGCCCTGGCGATCTCGATTCGATCGTCACCGACTGGTCAGTTGACCCGGAGGACTGGGGCACATTTCTGATCGCCGTGTTTGAAGAGTGGGTTAATAACGATCTGGGCCGCGTACAGGTCAATCTGTTCGAAACGGCGGTCGCGCAGACGATGGGAATGCCTGCTCAAATCTGTACCCATTCAGAGTTCTGCGGTAAAGGGCTGGCGATCGAGAAAAACGGCGATATTTTTTCCTGCGATCACTACGTCTATCCCGAGTACCAGATCGGCAATATTGAACATGCCCAGCTTTCACACCTGGCTTTTTCCGAACGGCAAAAAGCCTTCGGCATGGGCAAACGCGACACGCTACCCAACTACTGCAAAACCTGCCCTTATCTGAAGCTGTGCTGGGGCGAATGCCCGAAAAACCGCATTGTCCGCACACCGGACGGCGAGCTGGGGTTGAACTACCTTTGCCCGGGCATTAAAGCCTTTTTTAACTATGCCGAGCCGATTCTGGTGGGCATCACAACCTTACTTAAACGTGATTTTGCAGGGCTACGCCGATGATAAATCGAGAAAAATTATTACAGCTTGAACAACGCATGAACGAGCAGGTTCTCGGTCAGGAAGAGCTGGTGCGCATGCTGATCATCGCCCTGCTTTGTGATGGACACGTTCTGCTGGAAGGCCTACCGGGTCTGGCGAAAACTCGCGCTGTGCGTGAGCTTGCGCGCCACGTTGAGGGGGATTACCGCCGTATTCAGTTCACGCCGGACCTTCTGCCTTCAGACATCACCGGCAGCGAAATCTATCAGCAAAACGCTTCCCGCGAAGAGGATCAGTTCCGCTTCCGCCCTGGCCCGGTGTTCGGCAATATCATTCTCGCCGATGAAATTAACCGCGCCTCGGCGCGCGTGCAGTCCGCTCTGCTGGAAGCCATGGAAGAACGTCACGTAACGGTGGCGGGCAACAGTTGGCCTCTGCCCGGTGTTTTTATGGTCCTTGCCACGCAAAACCCGGTGGATCAGGAAGGAACCTGGCCGCTGCCGGAAGCCCAACTGGACCGTTTTTTGATGAAGGTGCTGGTGCATTACCCGTCTAAAGAAAACGAACAGAAAGTGATGCAACTGGTGCGGAGAGAACAGCAGCAAAAGTACCAACAATTGACGAACGTCACACCGGCCGCACCTGAACAACCCGATGCGCTGATGCTTAGCCAACAAGAAATTGCCGAATGTTGGCAGGCTATTTCCGCCGTTCATGTTTCCTCTACTGTCGAAAACTATATCGTCAATCTGGTGGACTTAAGCCGCCATCCGCAGTCGGTGAGCGATACGCTGGCCGGGTACCTGACCTTTGGCATTAGTCCCCGCGGCACTCTGGCGCTGGAGCGCTGCGGTCGCGCGCAGGCCTGGCTGGAAGGTCGGGATGCGGTGCTGCCAGAAGACATTAAAAAGATAGCCCCGGCCGTGTTGCGCCACCGCCTGATGCTCAGCTACCAGGCCAGCGCCGACAACTGCACGCCGGATGATGCCGTACGGATGCTCCTTGATGCCGTGGTAGCGTGATGAACAGTGCCGTTCGCGTTGACCGCGATACGCTGCTGAAGCTCGCTGGCGATGCGCGAGCCATTGCCAATCCGCCAGGGCAGATCCCACCAGGCGCACTTGGCGGAGAGCGCACATCACGACAGCAAGGTCGCGGGCTGAACTTTGACAGCCTACGTCGCTATCAGCCCGGCGACGACGTCCGGCTGATTGACTGGCAGGCCACCGCGCGCATGCGTACGCCGTGGATTCGCCTGTATAACGAAGAGAAAGAACGTCCCGTGTTCTTGTTGGTCGACCAGCGGCGGGATATGTTTTTTTCGACGCGCGTGCAGACAAAATCCGTCGCTGCGGCTAAAACCGCCGGGCTGCTGGCCTGGCGCAGCTGGCATGACGGCGATCGTTTAGGCGGTATCGTCTTTGGTGACCAGGACTTTTCCCTGCGCAAATGCCGTGCGCCAAACGCTTCACTCCCTGCATTTCTCGACGATTTAGTGCAGTACAACCACGCCGTGGCGGACAACTATCCGCATGAAGCCCCCCATCCGCTCACGCTGGCAGCCATCCTGCGCCACAGCCTGCCGTTGATTCCAAACGGCTGCTGGGTCGCGTTAATCAGCGACTTTCACGATATGGATAGTGAATGCGATGCACTGCTGGCGGCCCTGCGCCGTCGGGGAGAAGTGAGCGCGTTCGTGATGCTCGACGACCTGCATTTGCGCCTGCCTGCTCACGGGCGGCTGGCGGCCCGTTATGAAGGGCAAGAGGCGGCATTTTCACTCTCGCCTACACTACAGGACGGCATCAAACAGAGTATTACAGCGCGGCTTTCGGCGCAGGCGTCGCGCCTCACGCGGCTTGGCGTCCAGGTGAAGCAGATTGTTGTCGCCGGGGATCTGCTCAGACAGCTACAAAAAGGGGTTTAGATGCTGGAGAAAGGATTTACGGTACCCGAACTGGCGGAACCGGTTCTCCCCGATTCACCGTCATGGTTTCCCCTGCCGCCGGGATGGTTCGCTCTGGGCGGCGTCGTGCTTCTCGTGATACTGGTTTTTCTCATCTTTCGCGTCGCCAGATGGCGCCGCAATCTGTGGCGTCGTCAGGCCCTGACTGCCCTCACTCAACCGCAAACGGTGGACAGCTGGCTGCTGCTGATGAAACGTATTTTGCTGGTGCATCAGCCGCGTGAACAGGTTAGCGGTGCGCTGGACCCTGCCCAATGGCTCCCGTCCGTCCCACTGGATAATGCGCTGCGCCAACGTCTTTGCGAACGATACTGTCAACCAGACAACCAGTTGAGTGATGCCGATACCGCGCGGCTGCGTGTGCAGCTTCGCACCTGGCTTGAAGGACTACCCCATGTCTGAATACTTCTCACGCCTGGCGTTCGCCTGGCCATGGGCCTGGCTGCTACTTATCCTACCGTTGGTAGGCCACTTTGTGATGGCCAAAGAGCGCTCACTTAAAGAGTATGTTCGGGTCCCTTTTTTGCCCGGGCTGATCAATGAACTCCAGCTCAATAGCCAGCCTGCCCACAGCAGAAAGTTATCGACCGGGCTGTTCTGGCTGGTCTGGGCGCTGCTGGTCTGCGCGCTTGCCCGCCCGGAATTGCTGACTCCGCCACAACATATTGAAAAACCAATGCGCAACATCATGCTGATTCTGGACGTTTCTGGATCAATGGAAAAAAACGATGTTGCGGGGGGCATTACCCGGCTACAGGCGGTGCAGGAATCGGTTAAAAAATTCGTGGCCGCCCGCAAATCAGATCGTATCGGTCTGGTGATCTTTGCTAACAGCGCCTGGCCATTTGCGCCCGTCAGTGAGGATAAACAGGCGCTGGAAACCCGTATCAATCAGCTTGCGCCAGGCATGGCGGGGCAACAGACGGCGATTGGCGACGCGTTGGGCGTGACGGTGAAACTGTTAGATTCCAGCGGTGATAATGAAGCCAGCAAATTGGCCATTCTTCTGACCGACGGTAACGACACAGCTTCGCAGTTGACACCTCGCCTTGCCGCACAGCTGGCGGCCAGCCATCACGTACAGGTCCACACCATCGCTTTTGGCGACGTCAACAGCAGCGGCGATGACAAGGTGGATTTAGGTCTTTTGCAGGATATCGCCCATACCACCGGCGGGCGCGCATGGACGGCGCAGAACAGCGGTGCGTCGCTGGATGCGGTCTGGCAAGAAATTGACGCCATCACGCCGGTGCAGGTGAAGAGTATTGGCTGGTCATGGCGAATACCGTTGTTTGCCTGGCCTCTCGCTGCCGCACTGGTTTTATTGCTGGCTTTTAATATTTATCGCGCGCTCAGGGAGAGAATGGCATGAGTGATTTTCACTTTTTATACCCCTGGCGTTTGCTGCTGTTGATTCCTGCCATCGCGCTGTGGTGGTTACCCTCTGCCGGGCGTAGCGCCTGGTCACGCATTATGGATAAGTCGCTGGCAAACGCGCTGATCGTCGGGCGACAACGTAAACTTAGTCGGGCGCTGCCGTGGCTGGTGATGCTTGGTGTTATCGCGCTCGCAGGCCCAAGCTGGCAGCGTCAGCTTCCTGCCGCCCTGACGCCAGAAAGCAACGTGATGGTGATTTTGCAGCAGGATACCGCGATGCTTGCCAGCGACCTGCCTCCCAGCAGACATCAGCGGATGCAGACCAAAATTATGTCGCTGATGGAACGCATGCCGGGAACACGCTTTGGCCTGGTGGTCTATAACGCCGGGGCCTGGCTTACCACTCCACTTACCGTCGATACGGCCTTTTACTCGCTGTTCCTGCATGCGCAAACGCCTGCACTATTACCGTCTGGCGAAGGTTCTGGATTACAACATGCGGTCTCGCTGGCAATGCGTAATATGCCCGCCGCGCCGCGCAGCATTATCCTGGTGGCCGATACCTTAAGCGCAGAAGACGCCAGATGGCTTGGCGAACAAAAGACGCCGCTACAAATCTGGGTGCCCGGAACCGCGCAAGGGGGCGCGCTGCCCGAGAAATATGCCGCCAGTGGTACGGATACACGGTTGAACGTTTCGCGCTTCGAGCAGGTGCGCGACGACGGAATTCCGGTCACGCTGGTGACCGCCGATGATGACGACCTGCCCGTGGTACAGAGCCACATCCAGCAAAGCGTCACCGCGCAAAACAATGCCCGCAGCGATTTACACTGGCGGAACGATGGCTGGATGCTAACGCTCCCAATACTTGCCCTGCTGTTAATCTGGCGACGCCAGCTCTTTTGCTGGGTGTTGGTCGCGCCGCTGCTGCTCTGGCAGCCTTCCGGCCACGCCGCCTGGCTGGATGCCTGGATAAGCCCCGATGTGCAGGGGCAGCGTGCGTTCTCCAAAGGGGATTACGCCCGCGCGGCCCAGCATTTTAACGATCCACTCCGGCAAGGTATCGCATGGTATCGGGCGGGAAATTATCCCGCCGCTACCGCCGCGTTCCGACAGGCGGAACAAACCCCGGAAGCACTGCTCTGGACAGGCAATAGCTACGCCCAGCAAAAGCAGTGGCAACAGGCGTTGAACAGCTACGATCGGGCGTTAAGCCTGCGCCCGGACTGGAAGCTGGCGCAGGGTAACCGCGCAAAAATCGCCGCAATCATTATGCAACTGCGACAAAAGGAGCGCGAAAATAAATCGGCTCAGGGAGAAGAAGAAGATTATAAACCCGATGAAATTAAGCACGACCTGAAGCCCCACCAGGGGGCAGAACAAAAGGATATTCAGCCCATTGCCGGAGGGAATCCACAGGTGAATCAGTGGTATGAAAATCTGGCGGTTTCACCTTCTGGGCTGTTAGAAAGCCTCTACCGAACCCAGCCAGGAGAAGACCAATGAAGCTTATCTGGTTATTACTGCTGGCGGTACTTCCCTGCCAGGCGGCAATGACGGTCTCCCGCGAATTGATCGCCCCAGAACACGTTGTCCCTGGCCAGCCGGTGCGGGTAGCGGTAACGTTCTGGACAGATTCCTGGTTTAACCCGCCGCCGCAGTGGCCCGATTTCCCAGTAGAAAATGGCGATATTCTAACCAGCACGTCACCGAATCAATTGCTGACCCGTCACGATGGCGGTACAAGCTGGAGCGGCGTGCGCATGGAACGCCAAATCACTGCATGGGATCAGGGTAAGCTGGATTTACCGGCTTTCGAAATGACATTAACCGCATCCGGGCAAGCACCCGTTACGGTCAAACTGCCTGCACTGGAAACGGCGGTTAGCTGGCCGACAGGTGTCCAACAACCGGACCGTTTTCTGCCCGCTTCCAGCTTTTCGCTCAGCCAGAAGGTCAATATTTACCGCAGTGGTGAAGATAAAACGCTGCGCGCCGGTGACGTAATCGAACGCGTCGTCACAGCCAATGCTACCGATGTGATGCCCGCTCAGATCCCACAGCTGCTGTATGCTATAAACGGCACGCACACCCAACGATTGACACCAGAAAACCGTATGCTGACGTCGGGGCGCGGTGACATTACAGGCGCTGAACGCGTGGAAACACTCCGCTATTTACTGGTTGATGCAGGAGAAATCACACTACCGCCGATTAAATTACGTTGGTGGGATACAACCCATCAGCAATGGCAAATCGCTGAACTGCCCGGCAGTAAATATACCGTTGCCGCTTCACGCACCGCTGGGGCAGAATCTGTGTTAAAAGGCAGCCGCGACACCTTCACATGGTCGACCGTGCTGCTGCTGACGGGCAGCCTCGCTTTACTCGTTCTTATGTTTATTTTCCGCCGCACATTGCTGCGTAGCGCGCGTTATTTATCTCACCGCTGGTGCCGATTCTGGCAGCCGATTTCGTTACCGGGACAAACCCCAGATAACAGGAACTCACAATGAAGCATACGTTAATTACACTGGCTTTATGCGGCCTTTGCAGCACCGCCGCGGCTGAGCCCCTCTCCGCATGGAATGACACGGCAGCCAAACACGCTATTGAAGAATGGGTACAAAATGCCACCAACCCCGATCGTCCAACGTTTATTCCCACTGATAAACGCTACGTCGTATTTGATAATGACGGCACACTGTGGCCGGAAGCGCCGATGACGTTTCAGATCCAGTTCGCGCTGGACGAGATTAAACGTCTTGCCCCAGAAAATCCCAATTGGTCGAACGATCCGCTGGTGCAGGCCGTATTGAAAGACGACCTCAAAAGCGTCGTCGGTTCAGGAGAAAAAGGGCTTATGCACCTGCTATCGCTCACGCACAGTGGCATGACAACGGAGGACTTTACTCAGCGCGTTACCAACTGGGTTTCAACGCATAAAGACCCACGTTTTGGCTGCCAGTATGACCAGATGGGATATCAACCTATGCGTCAGTTGCTGGATTATCTACGAGAGAATGGCTTTAAAACCTGGATTGTTTCCGGCGGCGGGATAGATTTCATGCGCGTGCTCTCGCAAAAAATGTATGGTATTCCGCCAGAACAGGTGATCGGATCGTTCGCGCTCGGCGAATTCGCGTTATCCGGAGATGGGACAACAATCACCAAGACGATGTCGGGAGCCTTCAATGATGACGCGGCGAACAAGCCCGTGGCGATCCACCTGTTTATGGGGCAGCGCCCCGTGGGCGCATTTGGCAATAGCGATGGCGATCTCGCCATGCTGCAGTACACGGCCGCCAATCCGGACGCGAAAACCTTCGGACTGCTGGTCCATCATACCGATGCCGCACGTGAATACGCCTATGATAGTCACCCCCCCGCAAGCGGAAAACTTGTTGATGGATTAACGCAGGCGAAATCGCATGGCTGGACCGTGGTTGATATGAAACAGGACTGGAAGACCGTATTTGACCCGGCGCAGTGCGTCGTGAAATCATCACCATAACGATCAGTTTAAGGCATCAGTCCATGTTCCTAAAAGACGATAACATCTTCTTACGTATCATATTATTACTACTTTCTACCTCTACGCTGTCGAGCTGCACATTAACCCGTGTTTCCGACAGCACACATGCCAAAGAGGTCGATGAGCTGAATGTTATTGGTCTGAGCCTGGAGGGAGCAAGGCAAAGAGCAACTGAAAAAGGTTTTGTGTGCAGCGAATACGGAAACGTGAACACGGTTGTAACCGAACAGGGTGAGCATCGATGGCTACAAACTGAATGCAGCAAGAAAAGTGCAGAGCTGTTCTGCCCGCAAATGCGTTTTGTCGTTCTTAATGTCGATCCCAACACGAATAGAGTCGTTGATGTTGGCAATTATGTTAATCAACACACCTGTTTTTAAAGACAACACCTGCATCTTGTGCTAATTATCGTATCGACTAAAGGACGTTATCTTGCTCATCAGAATCATCATCGCAATGGTCGCATTTGCCGGCAACTCCGTACTTTGCCGACTCGCGTTGAAGGGGATGCATGCTGATGCTATTTCATTCAGCAGCCTCCGGTTGATAAGTGGCGCAATTGCCCTTTTTTTATTTATTGCGATAACATCTGACAGCAGAAAATTTGAGTTCAAGTGGTTAAATGCCCTGCTCCTTTGCATCTATGTTTTTTCATTCTCCATTGCCTATGTTTCTCTCAGCACCGGCGCTGGTGCCCTGCTGCTCTTTGGTACCGTTCAGCTCGTCATGACAGTATGGGGGATAGCTCAGGGAGAAAAGCTCGTAATTTTAAAAATAACAGGAATACTCGGAGCATTGGCTGGAATAGCCATATTGCTGCTTCCTGGTGCAGAACGCCCTTCCTTGTATGCTGCAATAATGATGGTTATTGCTGGGTTAGCCTGGGCGTTCTACAGTATCACAGGGAAAAAAATCACGGATGCTGCTGCTTCTACCGGGGGGAATTTCATCCTGTCAATCCCGGTCGCATTGATTATTCCTCTGTTCTTCCATTCTCATCTTCATATCGATATATATGGATTAGTTCTGGGCGTGCTTTCTGGTGCAATTACATCGGGAGGTGCATATCTGCTGTGGTATTCATTGCTCCCCTTACTCAGGTCCACAACGGCCAGTACTATTCAACTCAGCGTACCTTGTCTGGCCACTCTCGGTGGGATCATATTTTTGGGCGAAACGCTCACCGTCAGAATCCTTCTCGCAAGCGTCATTATTTTGGCTGGAATTGGCTTAGTTATTTTCTCTGATATGAGAAAAGGAGCAAAATAGACTGATTAATTATCGGCAAAGACGATACAGAACATGTTGTGCCAATCGATGATCTGGCGGCAACGCGGGATGCGTAAACTCTTCTGTTTTATTCATACCAAGTCGTATCATCAGATTCTCTGACGGTTTATTCAGCACAGAAGTAAATGAAACGACTTCATTTAGCGCCAGTACGTCAAAAGCAAATGCAAGACTCGCTTGCGCGGCTTCTAACGCCAGACCCTGGTGCCAGTATGCTTTAGCAAGGCGCCAGCCAATTTCGGTACAGGGTGAAAAATGAAATTTATCAGGTTGTGGATGCAACCCCACACAGCCCACAAACTGGTGTGTTTCTTTTAGCTCTACGGCCCAAAATCCCCAGCCGCGTTCTGCAATACCTTCACTAAATCTATCGGCCAGGTTATCGCTTTCAGCTTTCTGTAGCGGCGCGGGGAAATAACGCATCACGTCAGAATCGGCATTGAGTACAGAAAAAGGGGCTCGGTCTTTAGCCTCCCACTGTCGTAATATCAACCTTGATGTTTCCAGCATATTCCTGCCCTTATCATTCATTTTCATATAATCTTCTAAAATAAGTGGCTCATCGGCAAGGTCTTATACCGTCCTTTTCCGACTTTTCCTCTCATACTGGAGATTTATACATGGCCGACTGGAACCCTTCGCTTTATCTGCAATATGCAACTGAACGTTCAAGACCCGCAGCAGAATTACTCAGCCGTGTGGCGTTAGAAAATGTCCGCTCAGTTGTTGATCTTGGTTGTGGTCCGGGAAACAGTACGGCATTGCTGCATCAGCGCTGGCCCACGGCAAAGACAACAGGTGTCGATTCTTCACCTGCTATGTTGAATGAAGCGCGCAACGCATTACCTGACTGCCATTTTATCGAAGCGGATATTAGCCAGTTTAAGCCCGAGCATCCCGTGGATCTGCTTTATGCAAATGCGTCGTTACAGTGGGTGCCCGATCACTATGAATTATTCCCACATTTGGTCTCACAACTGAGTCACAACGGCGTTCTGGCCGTGCAAATGCCGGATAACTGGCTGGAGCCCACGCATGTACTGATGCGCGAAGTGGCTTATGAACAAGATTACCCCGACCGAGGGCGTGCTCCGCTTCCTGGCGTTCACGCCTACTATGATATTTTGACCGAAGCGGGTTGTGATGTGGATATCTGGCGTACAACGTATTATCACATTATGGATTCGCATCAGGCGATTATCGACTGGGTAAGCTCAACGGGACTACGCCCCTGGTTGCAGGATTTGAGCGAAAGCGAGCAGCGTCATTACCTGGCTCGCTACCATGAACTGCTTCAGGATCAATATCCGTTGCAGGAAAACGGCAATATTTTGCTGGCATTTCCGCGGTTGTTTATTGTTGCCAGACGCAATAGTTAAGCGTTTATCATCAGACAGATCACAGGACAGGGCTACCGAGTATGCGCGCCCTCGCCTTTTTATCATAAGGATCTAGTGGCTATGTCAGGCATCTGCTAGTGTCTTGCCACATGTTTCTGACGGGGGTTGTTATGTCTAAAGTCTACATTGGTGGGTGTCTGTGTGGCTCGATCCGCTTCACTGCCAGCAGTCCTAATAATTCCCATACCTGCTCATGCGATATATGCCGGAAACATACGGGGGCCCCGACTGTCGTCTGGATTGAGTTTGATGCAGAAAATGTAGAATGGACGGGAAAAGCCGGAAAACCAACAACCTGGCGCTCATCTGAAACCACCAGTCGGGCTTTTTGCCCTCAGTGCGGTAGTTCCGTGGGCGCCATCGATGACGCTCCGGTCATTGCGCTTTTAGCCGGCGCTTTTGACGATCCTAATGATGAAGATCTGGCGCCGGAGTTTCATTCGTTTTCTGATATGCGGCCAGCATGGTGGGAAACAGAACGAAACTAAGTTAGTTGGTAATGTTTATCCGGCATATGTTTTGCTGGCACATTAGTTTCATCGTTCATTTGCAGTAAATCGATTTCGATTGCATTGCAAATCGCATCCAGCGGCAGATCATTGTTCTCAGTACCAAACGGATCTTCAAGCTCTTCCGCAAGCGCATCGAGCGAGATAAAAGTATAGGAAATAAGCACTGAAATAAACGGCGTCATGTAGTGAAGATCCACCACCAACGCGAATGGCAGCATGATACAAAACAGATAAACAGTGCGATGAAGGATCAAAGTATAAGCAAACGGAACTGGTGTATTCGCGATTCGCTCACAACCTGCCAGTACTGCCGACATATCATTTAATCTGTTGTTTAAACTATGAAATAATATATCGGACAGCTGTCCATCACGTCTGCGTATGGCCAACCACTCCCCCATCAGCAACAAAATGCGGTTTGCTGGCGATTGTGCGGCAAATACCGTCTGCAGATCTTTCTCGCTGAGATATTTCGCCAACGGCTCTGCCTGTGGGTTTCGACGTAATGTCATGCGTAAACAGTGGGCAAATGCGATTTGCAGACGAACAAACTGCCCCAGTTCAGCGTCATCCGGTAAGGTGGTTTTCACCTCGCGAAGTAGCGATCGGGAAGCAATCATCAACTGTCCCCACAGGTGTCTGGCTTCGACATAACGTGAATAGCAGGCGTTATTGCGAAAACCTAAAAAGATAGCAATCGCCACGCCCAGAATACTGAACGGTGCCAGGGTAAATTTAATACCCAACATCGTATACCAGGGCAACATGATGATAACGGCGATGGAGAGCAGGAAGTTCAGCAGCAACCGTGAGAATATTTTAGATAATACTGAACCATGCCAGACGAATATCAGGCGCAGCCAGTGTTGTTGGGGACGAACGATCATGGTTATCTTCGGGAAAATGTGAAATCCGTCACATTAGACGCGATAGCGATCAATGTTGCAAGTTAATCGCAACATTAACCCAACAACTTTTGCCCTGCTTAAAATGAAGCCGCACCTAAGTCACAGACCGGGTTTATGATATAAACCACACAGTATGTTGTAACTAATGTATATCCAGAAAAAACCCGGCCTGAGCCGGGTTGTCGGTAGTCGTCTTAGCAAAGTGGCTTAACGGCTTCACGCATACCTTTTGCCAGAATGGTATCCAGATCGGCAGAGACCTGTTCCACCAGTCCAGAAACCTGCGTCAGATCTTGTTCCCAGTGTTCTTTGACACCCAGTACAGATTTGACCAACGCTTCGGTACTTATCTGGCGATCGCGATGCTGGGACCACAGCTGTTGAAAACGTTCTATCCAGTGCGCATCATCCTGAACCGGATAAGACTCACCGTTGCGCTCTCCACGATAAAAAGCAATTAACGCGGCAAGCGCAAACGTCAAACGCGCCGGCAGCTTACCGCTGGCCTGTTGCCCTGCCAGCAGTTGCGGCAATATACGGGTGCGGAATTTGGTCATGCCATTCAGGGCAATCGACAGCAGCTGATGTTTTATATACGGGTTGCAGAATCGACCGGTTACCGCGCTGGCGAAAGAAGCTAACTCATAACGTGGCAAATCCAGTACCGGAATGATCTCTTCATAGATCGCTTTCTCCACGAAAGCACAAATCTCAGCGTCATTCATCGCCTCACCCACGGTGTCCAACCCTGCCTGCCAGGCAACAGGGACCAGCGCGGTGTGAGCACCGTTGAGAATCGCCACTTTGCGCTCTTTGTACGGTTTGATGTCATCCACGATCAGGACATTCAGCGGATACTTATCCAGACGTAGTTCTGCGGCTAATGACTTCGGCCCCTGAATGACAAACAGATAGAAATGTTCTGCGGTATCGAGGAAAGCATCATGATAGCCCAGTTCAGCTTCGAGCTTAGCTACCTCATCACGCGGATAGCCGGTAACAATACGGTCCACCAGCGTGGAGCAAAATGCATTGGCCTGATCCAGCCACTGAATAAACGCTTCCGGCAGCGCCCATTCCTGAGCGTAGCGCAGAACCAGTTCACGCAGCGCATCACCGTTATAATCAATCAGTTCGCAAGGGATGATAATCCAGCCTTTATCCAATGCGCCGTTAAAATAGCTGAAGCGTTCGAACAGCAGACGCGTCAGTTTAGCCGGATAACTAACCGCTGGCGCGTCGTCAAACTTATCGCCCGCGTGGTAACTGATACCTGCTTCCGTGGTGTTAGAGAACACAAAACGCATATCAGGATTATGCGCCAGCTTCAGGAACTCATCGTATTCGCTATAGACGCTGATTTCACGGTTAACTGAACGAATTAGACGGGCATCACTGACGGCCTCGCCCTTCTCATTCAAACCACGAATGATAGTGGTATAGAGGCCATCCTGCGTACTCAGCGATGGCGGGAAGGAACTTTCGATAGGACGAACAATGACCACACCAGCGTTCAGATCGGTATGCTCGTTCAGCAGATCTACCTGCCAGTCTACAAAGGCGCGCAGGAAGTTTCCTTCACCAAACTGAATAATGCGTTCAGGATACTGAGCACCGGGGAAATCGCGACGATTTAGTGTTTGCACAATGGGTTCCCTTTATGATTAGTCATACAACCTGATTGAATTGGTCCAATAGGTTAGCAAACTTTAATACATTGAAACCCTGTTTTGATCAATCCCCGGCGACAAATTAGAGCGTTTTATAGAAAAGTGTGGTTCCGGTCAGCATCCCATCGGGCATTTGGGCATAGTCAGGTATCACCCCTACCTTTTTCCACCCACAATTGTGGTAGAACAACTCCGCACCACTGCCCGTCGCCGTATCAAGCACCAGCAGCGTTTTACCTTGTTGACGCGCGCAACTTTCCAGTTCGTTCATCAATTCACGGGCCAGGCCACCGCGTCGCGCTGAGGGGTGAACCAGCAGTTTGGCGACATCAGCACGATGAGGTTGATTTTCGGGTTGATCGATAATGAGTTGGACGGTACCGACAAGCACCCCCTGCGCATTCTGCATACCAAGAACGATCCGTTCTCCGCGAGAAACACTTTGCGCGACCTTCATCCAGAAAGGCTCTGATTTTTCGCGATTAAAGGGCAGCATAAAACTGATGGAGGCGCCGTCATTGACGCACTGTTCAAGAACATCGCTGAGCTCGTCGATTCTCGACAGAATCTGTGCCGCGCTCAGCACAAAGCAGGGTTTGCCGGAAGCCATGGTTTCTCCTTAGATTGACCCCTTCATACTGCTTTTAACAATTACACAACTCAAGGGGGCATATCATAGGATAATGTTATCTATGGCTTGTTCATTTGGAGCACTAACCAGTGGTAAATAACCGTGACAACGTAACGTTGCTGTTCATCGTTTAGCGCTACACCCTGAGGTATATCATGCCATTTCGCCAGACACCCTCGACAGCACGTCGCCGTAGCATGTTGAGCAATAAATACCGGGTGACCACGCATAGGAGTCTGTTTTCCATCATTGGCGGGAAACGCAGGTGCCAGTCGTTTAGCTATAAAATCCGCAGCATGTTGTTCGATAACTGGCGCCCCTTTATCCAGACAATACTGCCTTTCTTTCTGACCAAGACGAAACCGCGAGCGAAACGTTGATTTCGCCAGCCGGGCAAAAAGAGGATCGAGCGTTTTCATCAGTAAACCGAGCGCCCCAGCTGTTGTGTTAATTGCTCCAGCACGGCGATACCGGCCAGTGAGTTTCCCGCCGGATCCAGTTCCGGACTCCAGACAGCAATCGCCATCTCGTGTGGCACGATCGCCACGATGCCGCCACCCACACCTGATTTCGCCGGAAGCCCGACCCGCCAGGCAAATTCCCCTGCGTTCTGATACATGCCGCTGGTCGCCATCAGCGCATTGATCTGCCGGGCCTGCATCGGTGTGACCACAGGCTCAGCAAGATGAAATGCATGCCCTTGATTTGCCAAAAAGACAAAAGTCCGCGCCAGTTCCACACAGCTCATTTTCAGCGCGCAGTAGTGAAAATAGTTCTGCAAAACGGTGGGCACGTCATGGTGAAAATTGCCGAAGGATTTCATCAGCCAGGCAATAGCGGCGTTACGCGCCGAGTGCTCAAACTCCGATCGCGCGACCGTCGCATCATAGGCGATATCCGAAACGCCGCTTAATGCCCGCACCACTTCCAGCATCCGTTGACGCGGAGCGCTTAGACGCCCTTGCAGCATATCGCAAACCACCAGCGCCCCGGCATTAATAAAGGGATTGCGAGGGATACCCTGCTCCATTTCCAACTGCACCAGGGAGTTAAAAGGATGACCGGAAGGATCTTTGCCGACGCGCTGCCAGATCTCCTCTTCCTGATAGTGACGCATCGCCACGACCAGACTGAGCACCTTTGAAATCGACTGTATAGAAAAACGTTCTTGCGCATCTCCCGCCTGATAGTGCTGTCCATCAACGGTACAGATAGCAATACCCAGTTTTGAACCGTCGACGGAGGCTAATGCCGGAATGTAATCAGCGACTTTACCCTGACCAATCAGCGGACGAACCTGCTGCACAATGGTCTCTAAAATTGAATTGTCCATGGCCCTGGCCACAACATGCTCCTTGCTCGCAGGTATGAAAGGCCTGCGAGTATAACAGAGCTGAATACGCAGCGTCAGGCCGGAAGGCGGAATCTGGCCACGGCCTGCATAAGCTGGTTAGATTCATGGTGAAGCTGTAAGGAAGAATCAGATGCAGCATTCACCAGATCACTGGTTTGTCGGGCTTCGCCGTTCAGGACATGGAGCTGACGGGTTAACTGGTGAATACTGTTCCCCTGATTTAACGTTGCAGTCGAAATGTCGTTCAGTAACGCGCCGAGGTTTTCCACCAGTGCGATAACCTGCTGCAAATTCTTATCCAGTCCGTTAACCGCGTGAAAGCCCTCTTCAATGCCCTGTAACGAGTGTTTAATCAGTGTCTGAATGTTTTGCGTAGACTGACCGCTTTTCCGCGCCAGCAGCCCAACTTCTTTCGCAACCACGGCAAACCCGCGCCCTTGCTCCCCGGCATGTGCTGCCTCGATTGCGGCGTTGAGAGCCAGGATATTTGTCTGAAATGCAATGTTGTCGATAAGCGTTGTAATCCCTCGCATTTCAGACGAGCGAGTCACAATCGCCTGCATTGACGCATTTACCGTCGCCATCATTCGGTCTCCACCTGCCGCAATATCACGCGCCTGCACTGCGCGTTGATTCGCCAGTTCAGCAAAGCCACTGTTATCCTCAACATGCGTTTCCAGAACCGAAATATGCGATGTCACAGTGCTCAACTCTTCACTTTGTTTTGCCGACTGCTGGTATAGTTGTTTATTGTTCTGCGCAAGTTCGTTGATATTTCCTACCATTGCGGTGGTGGCATCATTCACCTGCCGCACCAGCGCGCAGAGCCCCTGCTGCATTGCAGCAATACGCGAACTTAATTGCGTCACTTCCCGATTAAACTGACTCACCTGCGGGGCTGGCCGAGAAAGATCACCCGCCGCTAAAATATCGATATGATCGATCAGCCGTCGCAGCGGCATAATCACCCAACGGAACATACTACGCCAGACCAGAAAGGCGATAACCACCAGCACCAGAGGAATAAACAAAAATAGATTCTGTAAACGCTCAAGACTGGTCAACAGCTGCTGACGCCCAGCTTCCGCATGTCGCCCACTGTCCTGCTGAAAGCGCGCGTAATTACCGTTAAAGTCTGTCTGAAAGGCCTGCACGGGTACGGCAAAAAACGCATCAATGGAACCTGACTGCATCAGCCCATCCGCCTGCTCCTGAATACCGCTATAAAAACGCTGATAGCTCTCAGTTAGATCCGGATCCGACTGCGGCTTCATATCCCGCCAGGCATCCCATGCACTTTTTGACTGCGCCAGCGCCCGATACGCCTCTTCCATTAACGGACGCCAACTCCCGTCCGAACCGGTGGCGGCATCCTGCATAAAATAAATTCCCGCACGGTTAAGTAAATCGCTGGCAGATAATAACGCCACCCGCGCTTCATCGACCTTTGCCTGCTGCAAAAGCGCGAGTTGATTACGCCCTTCATTATGCTGTGCGTCGCTGACTGAGGCCGAGAGCATCAAGGAGGACACGACCTGCAAAACAGAGAACAGCGCAATAATGCAAAAAATGCCGGTTAACAGACCGAACTGACGGGGTATTAGACGATGGAAAATTTGCGTTATGTTCATATTACTCTTCTGTATCAAAGCGTTAGCTGCGAGTGTACGGAGAGTAAATGACAGAAAAATTGCAGAAATAAGACAGGTGCCCCCAGCGGAGGCACCCACACCATCAAAGGCGGTTTTTCCAGACGGTCTGCACGTTACAAAACTCATGCAGGCCAAAGTGAGAAAGTTCGCGGCCAAAGCCACTTTTCTTCACACCACCAAACGCAACGCGAGCATCGCTGGCGCTGTAACCATTGATAAATACGCCACCACACTCCAGGCGTGACGCCATCTTCTGCGCCAGCGCTTCATCTGCAGTAAACACCGTGGCGGATAAGCCGAAATCACTGTCATTCGCCAGCGCTAAGGCATGTTCAGCATTCTTCGCCACGGTAATTGCCGCAACCGGACCAAACAGCTCCTGGCGGAACGCCGTCATCTCTGGAGTGACATCGCCCAGTACCGTCACGGCATAGTAATTGCCCTGACCCGCAATTTTTTCCCCGCCGAGAAGTAACCGTGCCCCTTCGGAAAGGGTGGCTTCTACCTGCTGGTGCAGCTCATCACGCAGATCAAATCGCGCCATCGGCCCCAGATCGTTTTCTTCGTTCAGCGGATCACCCATTTTGAGCTCGCTCGCAGCGGCCACAAAGCGTGAAGTAAATTCTGCCGCAATCCCTTCTTCGATAATAAAGCGCTTGGCTGCCGCACAAACCTGCCCGGTGTTCTGATAACGCCCAGCGACCGCTGCCTTAACGGCCAGATCGAGGTCAGCATCATTGAGGACAATAAACGGATCGGAGCCGCCCAGTTCAAGCACACATTTTTTCAGCGCGGCACCCGCCTGGGCGCCAATCGCCGCACCGGCACGTACACTGCCTGTCACCGTTACCGCCGTAATACGCGGGTCATTGATCATCTGACTGACCCCGGCGTTATCGGCATTCACCCAACCGTAAACCCCCGCAGGTACACCCGCATCAGCGAAAACCTGCGCAATAATTGCAGCACAGCCGGTTACGTTAGGCGCATGCTTTAACAGGTAACCATTTCCGGCCAACAGAATCGGGACGGCACCTCGCATTACCTGCCAGAGCGGGAAGTTCCACGGCATGATCGCCAGAATGGTTCCTACCGGACGATATTCAATCACCGCCTGATTATTCTCCACCAGCGTAGGTTCCGGATTGAGCATCGCCGGTCCATGCTCGGCGTACCAGTCACACAATGCAGCTGACTTGGCGACTTCAGCACGCGCCTGCTTAATGGGTTTACCCATTTCACGTGAGATACACCGCGCCATCTCTTCCGCACGATGGCGCAGAGCTTGCCCGATCTGGCGCAGCGTTTGCGCACGGTGCTCAACGGAAGTATGTTTCCATTCGCTATAGCCATTCGCGGCAAGGTTCAGCGCATGATCAATCTCTTCCGCGCTGGCCCACGGCATCGCCGTCAGCCTTTCACCGCTGGCAGGGTCAATGGAAATCGCATGTGTTGCTGCTGTGATAGTCATAAGTGCCTCTTTTTATCGCAGGGTATGGTTATATCATGAGCATATTTACTCTTTCTGAAAAATGAATAATATTAACCATACCATTCACGAATAGAGAAGATTATGGATCTGACGCAGCTGGAAATGTTCAATGCCGTCGCGGAGACTGGCAGTATTACACAGGCCGCCGCGAAAGTGCATCGCGTGCCATCCAATCTCACCACCCGTATACGTCAGCTTGAAGCCGACCTGGGCGTTGATCTGTTTATTCGTGAAAACCAGCGCCTGCGGCTTTCCCCATCCGGGCACAACTTTTTGCGCTACAGCCAGCGGATCCTGGCACTGGTTGAGGAAGCCAGGATGGTCGTCGCCGGGGATGAGCCACAAGGACTCTTCTCTCTCGGCTCGCTTGAAAGTACAGCAGCAGTACGCATCCCCGCCACGCTGGCTGAATATAACCAGCGTTACCCCAAAATTCAGTTCGCGCTGGCGACAGGTCCTTCAGGCACAATGCTGGACGGCGTACTCGACGGTACATTGAACGCGGCCTTTGTCGATGGCCCGATTACCCATCCGGGACTTGAAGGAATGCCGGTCTACCGTGAAGAGATGATGATCGTGACGCCGCACGGCCATCCCCCCATTCAGCGGGCCAGCGACGTCAACGGTTGCAGTATTTACGCCTTTCGCGCCAACTGTTCCTATCGCCGCCATTTTGAAAGCTGGTTTCATGCCGATCGCGCCATGCCCGGCACCATTCATGAAATGGAGTCATATCACGGTATGCTGGCCTGCGTCATTGCCGGCGCGGGTATCGCACTGATCCCGCGTTCGATGCTGGAGAGCATGCCAGGGCATCATCAGGTCAACGCCTGGCCGCTAAGCGAGAACTGGCGCTGGCTGAATACATGGCTGGTCTGGCGCAGAGGTGCAATGACACGTCAACTGGAAGCGTTTATTGAGGTGTTGAACCCTCAGTTATCACACGACCCGGAGTAACTGGCGATCCTCAAAAAACATGAGTACCTGTAAATCCGGGTGAAGTCATACGCCCGGAATTTCATTATTATTGAAATACTTAAAAATACGAGGAATGTTCGGCAGCAAATTGTAGCGCCCTACCAATGAAATGAGATCCATATCACAAAATGATTGTATTTTCGCCAGCAAACGTTTTAAGATCGTGGCCTTACCTTTTCGCAGCTAATCCTCTTTTTTGATATGACAACAGACACTGTTTCCCGCAAGGTCGCGTGGCTACGGGTAGTTACGCTTGCCATTGCCGGTTTTATTTTCAATACCACCGAGTTTGTCCCTGTCGGCTTGCTGTCCGACATCGCACAAAGCTTCAATATGCAGACCGCTCAGGTCGGGATCATGCTGACGATCTACGCCTGGGTTGTCGCCCTGATGTCGCTCCCTTTTATGTTACTTACCAGTCAGGTGGAGCGCCGAAAACTGCTGATCTGTCTGTTTGTTGTGTTTATCGCCAGCCATGTGCTCTCTTTCCTGGCATGGAATTTTACCGTGCTGGTAATTAGCCGTATTGGTATTGCTTTTGCGCACGCTATTTTCTGGTCGATTACCGCATCGCTGGCGATCCGCCTGGCCCCTGCCGGTAAACGTGCACAGGCTCTCAGCCTGATTGCCACCGGCACCGCGCTGGCGATGGTGCTTGGCCTGCCAATCGGACGTATCGTCGGTCAGTATTTTGGCTGGCGCACGACCTTCTTCGCCATCGGTATGGGGGCGTTAGTTACCCTGCTTTGCCTGATTAAGCTCCTGCCCAAACTACCCAGTGAGCACTCCGGCTCTTTAAAAAGCCTGCCGGTGTTATTTCATCGTCCGGCATTGATGAGTCTGTATCTACTGACGGTGATTGTGGTCACCGCACATTACACGGCCTACAGCTATATCGAGCCGTTTGTGCAGACCGTCGCGGGTCTGAGCGCAAACTTTGCTACCGTGCTGTTGCTGGTTCTGGGTGGCGCGGGAATTGTCGGTAGCGTCATTTTCGGTAAGCTGGGGAATCTGCATGCATCCGTGCTGATTAGCAGTGCCATTGCCCTGTTGACGGTATGCCTGGTGTTGTTACTTCCGGCTGCTGACAGCGAAATGCACCTTGCTGTCCTGAGTATTTTCTGGGGCGTCGCCATCATGCTGATAGGTCTGGGAATGCAGGTGAAAGTGCTGGCGCTTGCTCCGGATGCGACTGACGTCGCAATGGCACTGTTCTCAGGTATCTTTAATATCGGTATTGGCGCGGGTGCGCTGGTAGGCAATCAGGTGAGTTTACACTGGTCGATGTCTACGATTGGTTACGTCGGCGCAGTGCCTGCCGTTGCCGCGTTGATATGGTCGGTGATTATCTTTCGTAAATGGCCGGTATCGTTGGAAGAACAGCCTCAGCATTCGTGAAAAATGTGCCCGGTAGACATTAACGATTACCGGGCACAGCGTTCTAAGCGTAGGTTTTAATAATTTCCAGCACGCCGTTAATAATAAACTGCACGCCCATACACACCAGTAAGAAGCCCATCAAACGAGAAATCGCTTCGATACCACCTTTGCCGACGAGGCGCATGATCCCCCCGGAACTGCGCAAACAGCCCCACAGGATAATCCCAACAACCGCAAAAATAATCGGCGGTGCAACCATGATCACCCAGTCCGGAAATTCGGAACCATGACGCACGGTTGACGCGGAACTGATGATCATCGCAATCGTCCCCGGACCGGCAGTGCTTGGCATAGCCAGCGGTACAAAGGCGATATTGGCAGTCGGCTCGTCTTCCAGCTCTTCTGACTTACTTCTCGCTTCCGGAGAATCATGCGCCTTCTGCTGCGGAAACAGCATCCGGAAGCCGATAAACGCAACGATTAACCCACCCGCAATACGTAGTCCGGGAATCGAAATCCCGAAGGTATTCATCACAAGTTGCCCGGCATAGTACGCCACCATCATGATGGCAAACACGTAAACGGACGCCATGAGTGACTGACGGTTACGCTCTGCGCTGTTCATATTGCCGGCAAGGCCAAGGAACAACGCTACGGTGGTTAACGGGTTTGCCAACGGTAACAGGACTACCAGCCCCAGTCCTATTGCTTTAAACAAGTCCATCATAATGTCATCTTTCCTGTGCGTTAATCGTCAACGGCAAGTATACGGTGAAATCCGCGAGATAAGCCATTTTCGTGGTGTAAGGATTCATTTTTCATCAGCACGTATAAACCATAATTATCAAACCGTTAAAATTCCACTCGCCAGGTATTAAGTCTGATGATTTAGCAAAACGTGGCATTTGCCGATCCATTCGTTTGACTTATATTTGCCTAAGCAATAATATCAGCCGTGACTAACTACTTGCCAGGGCAACCATTGTGAAAAACACCAGTGATCTGTTTAACGAAATCATCCCACTGGGTCGTTTGATCTATATGGTTAATCAGAAAAAAGATCGTTTGTTAAACGACTATCTGTCACCGCTGGATATCACGGCATCGCAGTTCAAGGTGCTCTGCTCCATCCGTTGCGCGGTGTGCATCACCCCTGTCGAATTGAAAAAAGTGCTGTCTGTCGACCTTGGCGCCCTGACGCGGATGCTGGACAGACTGGCCTGTAAAGGCTGGATCGAAAGGCTTCCGAATCCACATGACAAGCGTGGCGTGCTGGTGAAACTCACTGAGCATGGCGCAGCAATTTGCGAGCAGTGTCATCAATTAGTAGGGCAAGACCTGCACCAGGAACTAACAAAAAACTTAACGGCGGATGAAGTAGCCACACTTGAGCACTTGCTTAAGAGAATCCTGCCGTAAACAGAAAGAGGTATGACGATGTCCAGACGCAATACTGACACAATCACTATTCATAGCATTTTGGACTGGATCGAAAATAACCTTGAATCGCCGCTCTCGCTGGAAAAAGTGTCTGAGCGTTCAGGTTACTCCAAATGGCACCTGCAACGGATGTTTAAAAAAGAAACCGGTCATTCACTGGGTCAATACATTCGCAGCCGTAAAATGACTGAAATAGCGCAAAAATTAAAAGAGAGTAACGAGCCCATTCTTTATCTGGCAGAGCGTTACGGTTTTGAGTCTCAGCAGACGCTGACCCGGACATTCAAAAACTATTTTGATGTTCCGCCGCATAAGTACCGTATGACGAATATGCACGGCGAATCACGCTATTTGCTTCCACTCAATCAATGTAATTGCTAATCGCCAGTTAACGACGTAACCGAGGAAATCATGAAACTTCTGTCTTATGCAATGCTGGCCCTGATGTTTGTTATTTCGGGCCAGAGCATGGCGGAACAGACCGCGCAACCTGCCACCCAGAACAGTCGCGACGCGATGATTATGCCCCCTGCGCACGATCAGTCCCCGTTCGATTTTAATCATATGGGTGCAGGCAGCGACAAGTCCGACGAATTAGGTGTGCCTTATTACAATATGCGCAACCTGTAATTATATTGCCCAGCAACTGCGGTAATGCCTGTCAGTTAGCGCCTCAGTTTCAGTAAGCATCAACCTGTGCTGGCGGAGGTAAATAACATGCTATCTCGGAGAAAGAGTTCCGTTCACCTCATGTGCATTGCTTCTCTAAAACACTGACTCCTGTGAACGTGTAAAGGGCGTTCTCCGCCACGCCCTTTACAATCCCGGCTCCCGGCAGGAAAATTGTTGCTGCGCAATACCCTCCGCTTATTCCTACAGGCTACCGGGCCGGGCGCGAGGAAGCGTCCTTGCAAAGCGCGCCCTGAGCCAGCATCCATGCTGGCTCTCCCGGCCTTACGGAAACACGTCGGCAATTTTCAGCCGGACCAGCCCACACCTGACCATCTGCGTTTTTTGTTTAAACAGCAAAAAAGATTTAACTGGAAGTCAGTGCGTTGAAGCGATGACCCCGGTCCGGCTGAAAATCGATGAGGCGTTGACGGCTGACCGGGTCTGTCCGCAGGGATGCGGACAGAGGGGACGGCCCGCAGGGACGCAGGCTCGGCCCCGACCCGACAGGCAGACGACATAAGACGAATAACTCGCGCAGCGACGATTTTCCCGCCGGGAGCCTGGGATGCAAGGGAGACGGCGGTGAGTCTCCCTTGCACGTTCACGGGTATCTACGCTTCAGAGAAATGACACCGCTGAGGTGAACGGAACCATGAGCAATAATCACATGTTCACCATACATGCTTAACTGACGAGCATTACTCCACTGCGGGGCTTTTTTAGCCCCTCACCGACGCAACCTTACGCAACCGAAAGCCAAACACATTGATATACAACCCTGCCATGATCAGTAGCGCACCGAGCAGTTGCAATCCGGTCAGCGTTTCATCCAGCAGCACGGCGGCGCTTGCCAGTCCAACGACCGGCACCAACAGCGACAACGGCGCGACACGCCAGGTTTCATAGCGTCCGAGTAACGAACCCCAGATACCGTAACCCACAATGGTCGCCACAAACGCCAGATAAACCAGTGAAAGAATGGTGGTCATATCTATCTCCACCAGACTGTGGATCATTTGCGTTGGGCCATCGAGAATTAATGAAGCAAGGAAGAACGGAGCAATAGGAATTAACGCGCTCCATACCACCAACGACATAACGGCTGGGCGCGAGGTATGCTGCATGATTTTTTTGTTAAAGATATTACCGCAGGCCCAGCTTAGCGCCGCCGCCAGCGTCAGCATAAAACCGAGCATGCCAACATGCTGACCGTTCAGACTGGCCTCAATCAGTACCAGCACGCCAAATACCGCCAGCGCAATCCCTACCAATTGTTTACCCTGCAGGCGCTCACCGAAAGCAAATGCGCCCAGAACAATGGTAAAAAACGCCTGAGCCTGCAATACCAGAGAAGCTAACCCTGCAGGCATACCGAATTTGATAGCGCTAAAGAGAAATGCGAACTGCCCAAAACTGATGGTCAGGCCATAGCCGAGCAACAGCGAAAGTGGGATTTTCGGCCTGGCAACAAAGAGTATTGCCGGAAACGCCACCAGTAAAAAACGTAATCCCGCCAACATTAGCGGTGGCATATTGTGCAGACCCACTTTAATAACGACAAAGTTCAGCCCCCAAACCACGACAACCAGTAACGCTAACAACCCGTCTTTACGCGACATACCACCGCCCCTGCAAATATTAAATTTTTGTAAACAAGTTAAAGTAACGGAAATCGTTGTGCCGTAACAGATCATTATTTCAGGTAGGCCACGCAAGGCATTTTCGGACAACTTATTGAGTGTACATCACAGTTTTGACATGCTATTTGTTTCTTATATCTAAAAAAAACATAACAACATGCATTGTCGGGCAGGAAAATGAATATCTCCTTGAGAAGGTCCACTCTCGCGTTACTCGCGTCATCATTATTATTAACAATTGGCCGTGGCGCCACTCTGCCATTTATGACGATTTACCTCAGTCGGCAGTATCATCTGAGCGTTGACCTGATCGGCTATGCGATGACGGTCGCGCTGACCATTGGCGTGGTGTTCAGCCTTGGCTTTGGTATTCTGGCCGACAAGTTCGATAAAAAACGCTATATGCTGCTGGCAATTTGTGGCTTTGCTTCCGGCTTTATTGCAATCCCGCTGGTGCATAACGTGGTGGTAGTGGTTTTACTCTTTGCCCTGATCAACTGTGCCTACTCCGTCTTCGCCACGGTGCTGAAGGCCTGGTTTGCCGATAATCTGTCTGCCACCAACAAGACTAAAATTTTCTCGCTTAACTATACCGTGCTGAATATTGGCTGGACCGTTGGTCCACCGCTGGGCACTCTACTGGTGATGCAAAGCATTAACCTGCCATTCTGGCTGGCTGCCGCCTGTTCAGCATTGCCACTGGTGTTTATCCAGACCTGGGTAAAACGTTCGACAGCACCATCAGAAGGTTTAAACGCCGCGGTGTGGTCCCCATCGGTACTTCTGCGCGACCGGGCATTATTCTGGTTTACGTTGTCGGCCTTTCTGGCATCGTTTGTTGGCGGTGCTTTTGCGTCCTGTATTTCGCAATACGTTATGGTGGTCGCCGATGGCGATTTTGCCGAGAAAGTGGTAGCAGTCGTCTTGCCCGTTAACGCCGCCATCGTAGTATCACTGCAATACGCGCTTGGCCGCAGGCTCACCGCCACGAATATCCGCCCGCTGATGACAGTGGGTACAGTCTTCTTTGTCGTTGGCCTGGTCGGTTTCGCTTTCTCCGGCAACAGTCTGTTGTTATGGGGGATTTCTGCTGCCTTTTTCACTATCGGCGAAGTCATTTACGCGCCTGGTGAATACATGCTTATCGACAACATCGCGCCAGCAGGCATGAAAGCCAGCTATTTTTCCGCCCAGTCGTTGGGCTGGCTTGGCGCAGCGGTTAACCCATTAGTCAGCGGCGTCATTTTAACCACATTGCCGCCATGGTCGCTGTTTGTCGCGCTGATAGTGGCGATCGTTCTTGCCTGGGCGCTCATGATAAAAGGCATGCGCGCCAAGCCCTGGGGGCAGACGGTGGTCTGCTGATGAGTATAGCGACAGAGCCGAAGCCGCTCTGTCGCATACCTCAGATTGCAACCAGTCCCCGAACGCCCTCGGCCTCCATATTTTTACCATCGCCGCTTTGAATAATGCTGCCCCGCGACATGAGCAGGTATTTGTCGGCAAGCTGCTGCGCAAAATCGTAGAATTGCTCCACCAGCAATATAGCCATATCCCCCCGGTGCGCCAGTTGAGAAATCACCTGACCAATCTCTTTAATCACCGACGGCTGGATCCCTTCCGTTGGCTCATCAAGAATCAACAACTGTGGGCGACTTGCCAGCGCTCGTCCAATGGCCAGTTGCTGCTGTTGCCCGCCGGACAAATCTCCGCCACGCCGATGCTTCATCTCCTGTAAAACCGGAAAGAGCGCGTAAATATCATCAGGCACATGTCGGGCATCCGGTGCTGAAAAACGGGAAAGACCGAGCAGCAGATTCTCTTCGACCGTCAAACGCGGAAAAATATCACGCCCCTGTGGGACATACGCCACACCGGCCCTGACCCGCTGATGCGGCTTCCAGTGAGTGACATTTTTATCCTGCCAGAGCACGCTTCCGCTACGGGCCGGAATAAGTCCCATCAGACACTTTAGTAGTGTTGTTTTCCCCACGCCGTTACGCCCCAGCAGGCATGTCACCTCACCGATACGCGCTTCAAAGCTCACCCCGCGCAGAATATGGCTGCCACCATAATATTGATTCAGTTCTTTCACCTGCAGCATATGAACTCCTTAACGCCCGAGATAGACTTCAATAACCTGCTCGTTGGCCTGCACATCGCGAAGACTCCCCTGAGCGAGGACACGTCCCTGATGTAATACTGTGACGCGATCGGCAATGGTTTCAACAAATCCCATATCGTGCTCAACAACCATCAGAGAGTGCTTACCGGCAAGCTGGCGAAACAGCTCCGCCGTGTATTCCGTTTCCGCATCCGTCATCCCCGCCGCGGGTTCATCCAGTAGCAGTAAATGCGGCTCCTGCACCAGCAGCATGCCAATTTCGAGAAACTGTTTTTGCCCATGCGAAAGCAGACCGGCGCGGCGGCCCCGCTCATTACCAAGCCGCAACAGCGCCAATACTTCATCAATACGATCCCTTTGTTCGCCTGAGAGTCGTGCCCGTAGAGCCCCCCAGACAGATTTATCATTTTTCAGCGCCAGCTCCAGGTTCTCTTCCACCGTTAATGCTTCAAATACCGTGGGCTTTTGAAATTTCCGTCCAATCCCCTGACGCGCGATGGCAATGGGATCCAGCGTTGTTAAATCGGTCGACTGATCGTATATCGCACGACCACTTTGCGGTCTGGTTTTACCGGTTATGACATCCATTAACGTCGTCTTCCCGGCGCCGTTGGGGCCAATAATACAGCGCAGCTCCCCGACGCCAATATTGAGCGAGAGATCCGTTAATGCCTGGAATCCGTCGAAATTAACGTTAATTTTTTCCAGTTGGAGTACCGGGTCCGTTTGTTCGCGAAACCGATCGCCCGGCATCTGGCGAGTAAAAAGTCCTTCATCCGGCTGCATTATTTGTCTCCTTTGCGAAACAGGCCAATCACACCACGGGGTAAAAAAAGCGTAACGCCAATAAAGATCAGGCCAAGAAACAGCTGCCAGTATTCCGGCATAATGACGGTAAACAGGCTTTTAGCACCGTTCACCAGTACAGCGCCAAATACCGGGCCGATCAGGGTTCCACGTCCGCCGAGAGCAACCCAAATCGCCGCTTCAATCGAGTTGGTCGGCGACATTTCGCTGGGGTTGATAATCCCTACCTGCGGGACATAAAGCGCCCCGGCCAGGCCGCACAGCACAGCGGAAAGCGTCCACACCAGTAACTTGAAACCTTTCGGATCGTAACCACAGAACATCAAACGGTTCTCGGCATCGCGCACGGCGGTCAGAATACGACCAAACTTACTGCGGCCCAGCGCAAGTCCCAGCCATATTGCCAGCACCAGCAGCATAACCGTCGCCAGAAACAGCGCGATCCTGGTGGACGTCGCGGTCACCGGAAACCCCAGAATGGTGGTAAAACCGGTAAAACCGTTATTTCCACCAAAGCCGGTTTCATTGCGGAAAAACAGCAGCATTCCGGCGAAAGTCAGGGCCTGGGTCATGATGGAGAAATAGACACCTTTGATTTTTGAACGGAAGGCAAACCAACCAAATACCAGCGCCAGCAAGCCCGGCACCAGAACAACCAGCAGCATTGCCCAGAGAAAATGTTGCGTCCCCCACCAAAACCAGGGCAGCTCGCTCCACGACAGGAACGACATAAAGGCCGGTAATCCTTCGCCGGAAGCCTGGCGCATCAGGTACATTCCCATCGCATAGCCCCCCAGCGCGAAGAAAATACCGTGTCCCAGCGAGAGCATTCCGGCATAGCCCCACACCAGATCCAGCGCAACGGCCACAATGGCATAGCAGAGAATTTTCCCGGCCAGCGTCAACGTCCAAACCGATATGGCCAGCGGATGCTCCGCAGGTAACAGCGCAAGAAACGGCAGAATAATCAACGCCAGCAGTAAGCCCAGACCCAGCACGCGTGTTGTACGCGGCGCTTTACGCGCCAGCGTTATTGTCATTGGCATCGTCATCAGTCAATAACCCTCCCTTTCAGCGCGAACAGTCCCTGAGGTCGTTTCTGAATAAACAGAATGATCAGCACCAGGATCATGATTTTGCCGAGAACCGCCCCCACCTGAGGCTCCAGAATTTTATTGAAGATCCCCAGCCCAAATGCCGCAGCCACGCTCCCGGCAAGCTGTCCAACGCCGCCCAGTACCACCACCAAAAACGAATCGATAATGTAGCTTTGCCCCAGCTCCGGTCCTACGTTACCTAGTTGCGAGAGCGCCACGCCTCCCAGTCCGGCAATTCCTGAACCAAGGCCAAAGGCCAGCATATCGACTCGTCCGGTGGGTACGCCGCAGCAGGCCGCCATATTGCGATTTTGCGTCACGGCACGCACGCGCAGCCCGAGGCGCGTTTTATTCAACAGCAGCCAGGTGAAGAACAGCACCAGCATGGCAAAGCCAAGCACCACAATTCGGTTCCACGGCAATATCAGATTGGCATAAACCTGAATGCCGCCGGAAAGCCATGCCGGATTGGCGACTTCAAGGTTTTGCGCGCCGAAGGTCATACGCACCAACTGGATCAGCATCAGACTGATCCCCCAGGTCGCCAGCAGTGTTTCGAGTGGACGTCCGTATAAATGGCGAATCACCCCGCGCTCGAGCAGCATTCCCACCGCCGCGGTAAGTAAAAAGGCGACCGGAAGCGCAATAACTGGATACCAGGCTAACCCGTGCGGGAAAAACTGCCCCATCAGCTGTTGCACCATCCAGGTACAGTACGCCCCGAGCATCAACATCTCGCCATGCGCCATATTGATGACGCCGAGTAATCCATAGGTTATCGCCAGACCCAATGCCGCAAGCAGCAAAATAGAACCCAGTGACAGTCCCATGAAAGCTTGCCCTAGAAGATCCCCAACCTTCATGCGATGCGAGATGGAATTCAGACTTTCATCAGCGGCAGCACGCACTCGGGCATCGGGTTCATGTTCAGCCCGGGTGAATGGCTGCAGGCGCGCCTGAGTTTCAGGATCATTTGACGCCCCTAATAGTTCGATTGCCTGAAGCCTGACCTCCGGCGAGGTGCTGCTCAGTTGCAGATTTGCCAGTGCAATAGCGAGTGCGGATTTCACATCGCCATCTGACTCTTGAGCCAGTCGTTGTTGTAAAAACGGCAGCATGCCCGGCTGCGCCTCACGCTGTAATGTACGAGCTGCCCCCTCCCTTATCGTGACACTGTCACTTAAAAGCTGATGGACAGCCAACGCTCCGGCTACCAGATTACGCAGGCGGTTAGTCAGGCGAATTTTTTTTAGCTCGCCGTTTGGGGCTGTCGCTGTTCCTAACGGCTGTACGTGCGAGCCGTTCATGATGAAGGCATTTTTCGTGTTATCGGTCAGCAGGTTCTCATCTCGCAGTGCGCTGAGCAGCGGGATGCGCTGAACGTCAGGATTCACCGCCCATTGTTCAAGCAAGGCGGCCTGCTGAGCACGGTTGGCGGCGGTAAAGGTATCAGCATCTGCGGCCTGGGCTATCCACGGCAAAAACCACATCAGCAACAACACACCACGAATAAAGCGCATAGCTTTCATGAGCGTTCTCCAAAGCATTACCCTCCCGCAGGAGGGCGTTAGATCAGTTGCTGGCGGTTTTCACAGGCTGTTCAGATTTTTTATCATTACCGGCGATGTACGGACTCCACGGCTGGGCGCGGACCGGCTCATCGGTTTGCCACACCACGTTAAACTGGCCGTTGCCTTCAATCTCGCCAATCATGACGGGTTTATGCAGGTGATGGTTGGTCGCATCCATGGTCAGGGTAAAACCTGATGGCGCAGCGAAGGATTGCCCCGCCATAGCTGCACGAACTTTATCCACATCGGTAGTTCCGGCTTTTTCTACCGCCTGCGCCCACATATGCAGGCCAACATATGTGGCTTCCATTGGGTCGTTCGTCACCACCGAATCAGCATTCGGTAATTTGTGCGCTTTGGCATACGCCCGGTAATCAGCGACAAACTTTTTGTTGGCCGCATTATCGACGGACTCAAAGTAGTTCCAGGCGGCAAGGTTACCCACCAGCGGTTTGGTATCAATACCGCGTAGCTCCTCCTCACCCACGGAAAAAGCCACCACCGGCACATCGGTGGCTTTCAGCCCCTGATTCGCTAACTCTTTATAGAACGGTACGTTAGAATCCCCATTGATGGTTGATACCACCGCCGTTTTTCCCCCTGCGGCGAATTTTTTAATACTGGCGACAATGGTCTGGTAATCGCTGTGTCCGAATGGGGTGTACACCTCTTCGATGTCTTTATCGGCGACCCCTTTTGAGTGCAAAAAAGCGCGTAAAATTTTGTTGGTCGTGCGCGGATAAACATAATCTGTGCCCAGCAGGAAGAAGCGTTTCGCGCTACCGCCGTCCTCACTCATCAGATACTCAACCGCAGGGATCGCCTGCTGATTGGGGGCTGCGCCGGTATAGAAGACGTTAGGCGACATCTCCTCACCTTCATATTGCACCGGGTAAAACAGCAGACCGTTCAACTCTTCAAATACCGGTAGAACCGATTTACGCGAAACCGATGTCCAGCAGCCGAAAACTGCCGCCACCTTGTCCTGACTCAGCAGTTGTCTCGCTTTTTCAGCAAATAACGGCCAGTTCGAGGCCGGGTCAACCACCACCGGTTCCAGCTTTTTACCCAACACACCGCCCTGAGCATTTATTTCATCGATGGTCATCAACGCCACATCTTTTAGCGGCGTTTCGGATATGGCCATCGTGCCGGATAACGAATGCATGATGCCAACCTTAATGGTGTCGGCTGCCTGAACGCTAAAACTCACGCCCATTGCGACAACAGAGGCAGAAAGTGCAAAAGCTTTTAAAAATGTACGACGCTGCATAGTTTCACTCCTGAAATTAGACTTGCTGAAAGCTCCGGTGCAGCCGGGCAGACAAAACGGTGCAAATTAAGGGTGTTCAGAAGTGATAAGGCAAAAACGATGCCAGATATTAAAACATCATATAAAATCAACAAATTAGCATCTCGCGCACATAGATCAGTATTACATTTTCCCGCCAAAAGGATTAATCACACGAAAAATTGAACCACAATGAGACAACTCTGCATTATAAACGTGCAACAATCTGTATCAGCAGCACACCGTCATAACCGCG
Organism: Citrobacter portucalensis; assembly: GCF_002042885.1. Taxonomy (GTDB): domain Bacteria; phylum Pseudomonadota; class Gammaproteobacteria; order Enterobacterales; family Enterobacteriaceae; genus Citrobacter; species Citrobacter portucalensis. Next base: position 291,519 of record NZ_MVFY01000001.1, on the reverse strand, counting down.
TCTCAGGGTTTAAAAACAGAGTTATTTGTGCGCAGATAAATGTGTCTCGTCACTATTATTTATTTTATTCGACGTGATCATGTCAAAAATTTACTTTTCAGTCGAAATAATCACACAGTTCAGCCTTTGTTTAAGATTGAATTGCTACTATAGTCATAAGCGAGGTGAACTTAAGGTAAGAGAGGAAACTCACAGATAAAGGAGCATTTACTATGCTGGGTAATATGAATATTTTTATGGCTGTTCTGGGAATTATTTTATTTTCCGGTTTCCTGGCCGCGTATTTTAGCCACAGATGGGATGATTGATGAACGGAGATAGTCCTGCACCGACCCGGCCCCTTGTAGCGTAACTGCACAAGGGGCCATTTTTTTACCTGAATCGCACTCGCTGTGCCTTTTTCCTGATTTACAGATAAAAAAAACCGCCGGATAAACCAGCGGTAAATGCTTGCATGGATAGATTTGTGTTTTGCTTTTATACGCTATCTGGCAATTCCCTGCGAAGATAACGGATAGTCAGCTAACCTATCACCGACAACCCCAATGAAAGTTAAACGAAACGCAACTACCTCAAAGCGTTTTTCGAAAACTCACGCACTGAGGGGATACGAGGTTCCGTCATTGGTGTCCACCAACGCAATTTGCTCATTTTCATCTATAAACATGCAACGATTCCTGCCGGTCTGTTTCCCCTGATACATCGCCCTGTCGGCCCGACCAAGCGCGGTATCCAGCGTTTCACCCTGTTGAACCCGGGTTATGCCTGCCGTCACCGTGATACCGATCTCTCCCTCAGCGTAGGGAATTTTTTTCTGACCAATCAGACGACAAAGTCGCAAACCCGCCTGGCATGCCTGCTCGTCCGTTTTTGTCCTGATGATGATAATGAACTCTTCTCCACCGTAGCGGTACGCCGCCTCATCATATCGCGTCCATGACAATAAATTTGATGCCAGAGCCCGCAATACCACGTCACCAACCAAATGGCCGTAGGTATCGTTAACGTATTTAAAACGATCGATATCTAACAACAATATATAAAGATTAAGCGGTTCGGCATCGAGCAACTGCCGATCAAAAGACTCATCGAGCATTCTTCTGCCAGGTAAACCTGTTAATGCGTCGATATTACTGCGGATACTCAATAAATATATTTTGTAGTCCATTACAGATGAGGTAAATGCCAGCAGCGCGTCCTGGAAGCTGTCGAAATGCCATGAATGGCTACGATTCTCCACGATAGCCATTAGCAATTTCTTGCCTGATAAATGCATTTTTTCGTGGGTGGCGCTTATCTTGCTTACGTAACTACAATCATCCTCATTGTACCGTGATTGATTATCAAGCCACTGTCCAAATCGACAAACAAAATGCGAGTTTTCACCCATAATATCTGGCTGCGTAACATCTGAAGACACCACGCAGCGGAACATGGTCACTAACCATTTGTAGTGGGCATCAATGGATTTGTTCAACTCAATCAAAATTGCATCTATTTCCTTCGTATTTCTCATCATCACGTTCTCCCTCCCTGTTCGAGCGTTTCTGATGGAATTATCTTAACGATAAAAAAGAAAATTTATGTAAATTTTTTAATAGTAATTAATAAATCATAATTAACAGGATATTACGCTATACCATCTGTTGTGGCATAGCGTTGTCACTAAAGTGGTCAAACCAATAACGGTTCATTCAGCATTTCATTAAGCCCAATCACCTCTAATTGATCGGATGTGTAGGTTTTGTCGCCTCTGGCATATTGATACGCAGAACCATGGGAAAACCCGGATTCACGCGCTTCTTTATACCGTGCGATGATTTCAGCATTTGAACGTGAAACATGTGGCGTAAACGGAGTGACGCTGGATTGTACAATTGTACTATCTGCACATCCGGACATAACAAGCACAGCTATTAGAACCCCTATTTTCATTAACAATTACCTGAGAAACCTGCCCGTACATGAACGCTAATCTTATCAAACATCCAAAGGCATCATCATTATTAAACTAGCATTCCTGAATATATTTCATCATCATTTGTTGATAACCATTATTGTCAACTTTCATATAAAACCCTAAAAATTGCCATCTTTAAAAATAATAAAAAACCGGGCATCACGCCCGGCTCAATATTCTGGCTAATAATCTCTTAGACGCTCAAACCACGATGTTCCAGCATTGGCTCCATTTTTGGATCTCGCCCGCTCCATTGGCGATAAAGTTCAGTTAAATCAGTACCGTTACCGCGGGACAAAATCGCTTCACGGAACTTTTGCCCGTTTTCACGAGTTAATCCGCCCTGCTCTACAAACCACTGATAGCCGTCATCGGCCAGCATTTGCGTCCACAAATAGGCGTAATAACCTGCGGCATAACCGCCGCCGAAGATATGGGCAAAATAGCTGCTGCGATAACGAGGCGGCACAGCCTTGAGATCCAAACCTTCAGCCGCCAGCGCCTGCTGTTCAAATTGTTCGACCGAAAGAGATAACGCGCTCTTTTCCAGACTGTGCCAACGCATATCCAACAATGCGGCACTGAGCAGTTCGGTCATGTCGTAACCTTTGTTAAACAGGCTGGCCCGCTGCATCTTATTCCGCAACGCCTGCGGCATTTGCTCCCCGGTATCAACATGACGAGCAAAACGAGCAAAGACCTGCGGATGACTCGCCCAGTGTTCGTTGATCTGCGAAGGAAACTCAACAAAATCACGCGGAGTGTTGGTCCCTGAAAGCGTGGCATAACGCTGAGTGGCGAACAGGCCGTGCAACGTGTGCCCAAACTCATGAAATAACGTAATAACATCATCCCACAATAACAATGCAGGCTGACCCTTTGCTGGTTTTTGATAATTACACACGTTGTAAATAACCGGCCGGGTTTCATTGAGTTGCGATTGCTCAACAAAATTGCCCATCCAGGCACCACCGCTTTTCGATTCCCGGGCAAAGAAATCGCCGTAAAATAACGCCAGCCCTACGCCATCGTGATCGAATATTTCCCATACCCTAACATCCGGGTGATAAACAGGAATGTCGAACCGTTCTATAAATTTTATGCCAAAGAGTTGATTAGCTGTCCAGAAAACGCCCTCGTTCAGCACCGTATCAAGGGCAAAGTAAGGTTTGAACTGCGCCTCATCAAGTGCATATTTCTCACGACGAACCTGCTCGGCATAAAATGCCCAGTCCCAGGCCTCGACGTTAAATTTCCCCTGTTCGTGATTGATAACATTCTGGATTTCGGCCTGTTCATCCAATGCCCTGGCTCGCGCAGCGGGAACAATCGCCCGCATGAAATTGAGTGCAGCTTCCGGTGTTTTTGCCATCTGATCGGCAATTTTCCAGGCGGCGTAATTGGCAAAACCGAGTAGTTTCGCCTGCTGCATCCGGATCTCGACCAGTCGCTGAATAATCGCCCGAGTATCGTTAGCGTCATTGTTTTCTGCTCTCGTCCATGCGCGGTTGAACAGATTCTCACGGGTCTGGCGATCGCGTAACGCCGCAAGCGCCGGTTGCTGAGTCGTGTTCAATAGCGGGATAACCCAACGCGCTTCAAGCCCTTTCTCCTTTGCAGCTTCGGCGGCAACAGCAATTTCCTCTGCGCTGAGTCCGTCCAGGTAACGTGCATCATCCACCACCAGAGCACCGGACTTGTTCGCCGCCAGCAGACGTTGATTAAACTGGCTGGTCAACGTGGCGGACTCTGTATTGAGCGCTTTAAGGTTCGCTTTATCGACCTCATTTAAACGCGCGCCGGCTAATACAAAACGCTGGTGGATGACCTCCAGCAAGCGTAATGATTCGCTATCCAACCCCAGCGAACCTCGCCGTTGCCAGACCGCTTCAACGCGCGAAAAAAGCGCGCCATTGAGATAAATATCATTGGCAAGGTTCGCCAGTTCTGCGGAAAATTCTTCGTCAAGGCGCTGTAGTTCATCGTTGGTGTGCGCCGCCGTCATCGCGAAGAAAACGCTGGTTACGCGTGTCAGCAAAGCGCCGCTTTGTTCAAGCGCCAGCAACGTATTGGCAAAATCAGGGGCCTGCGGGTTTTGCACAATCGCCTCGATCTCTGCACGTTTTTGCCGCACGCCTTCATCGAACGCTGGGCGATAGTGCTGCACCTCTATCTGATCAAACTGCGGTGCCTGGTACGGCAACGTGCTGTGACGTAAAAAAGGATTCGTTAACGACATCTTTCACTCCTGAAAACGATTTGTTTACCAGAGTAGACTTCCCAGGAATCAACCGCAATCGCGTTACGCAGGAATAGCTCTGAACGGAAATGACGTGCTATGGTAGTACGACATAAAAAGCGTTGAGGAACAGTGAGATGATCGTTTTAGTAACCGGAGCAACCGCAGGTTTTGGTGAGTGCATTACGCGTCGTTTTATTGAGAATGGGCATAAAGTTATTGCCACCGGACGCCGCCAGGAGCGCCTGCAGGAACTGAAAGAGGAATTGGGTGACCGCCTCTATACCGCGCAACTGGACGTACGTAATCGTGCATCGATTGAAGAGATGATGGACGCCCTTCCTGCTGAATGGCGCAATATTGATGTTCTGGTCAACAACGCGGGTCTGGCGCTGGGCCTTGAGCCTGCTCACAAGGCCAGCATTGAAGACTGGGAGAATATGATCGACACCAACAACAAGGGGCTGGTTTATATGACCCGTGCCGTTCTGCCTGGCATGGTTGAACGCAACCGCGGTCATATTATCAATATCGGTTCTACCGCGGGCAGTTGGCCATACGCTGGCGGTAACGTCTACGGTGCGACCAAAGCGTTTGTTCGCCAGTTTAGCCTGAATTTACGTACTGATTTACACGGCACTGCAATTCGCGTTACCGACATCGAACCGGGTCTGGTTGGCGGTACGGAGTTCTCTAATGTCCGTTTTAAAGGTGATGACGCCAAAGCTGAAAAAGCCTACGAAAATACCACGGCGCTGACTCCGCAAGATGTTACAGAAGCGGTATGGTGGGTGGCTTCTTTACCGGCTCATGTCAATATCAACACCCTTGAAATGATGCCTGTCACACAGTCTTTTGCCGGGCTGAGTATCCACCGGAGCTAATTTCTCTGCCCGGCCTTGTGCCGGGTATAGATAGCCTGAAAGAAGTGATAAAATATCCGGGTTAACTCTCTAAAAAGTAAGAATGAATGACCGTAGAAACGCAGCTCAACCCTACACAGCCAGTAAATCAACAGATTTACCGTATTCTTCGCCGTGATATCGTGCATTGTCTGATTGCACCCGGTACACCGCTGTCGGAGAAAGAGGTTTCTGTACGCTTTAATGTGTCACGCCAGCCGGTACGAGAAGCATTCATCAAACTGGCCGAGAACGGTCTGATTCAGATCCGCCCGCAGCGTGGCAGCTACGTGAATAAAATTTCGCTGTCGCAGGTGCAAAACGGCTGTTTTGTTCGCCAGGCAATTGAATGTGCCGTGGTACGCCGCGCCGCATCACTGATCAACGATCAACAGTGCTATCAGCTTGAACAGAATTTGCATCAGCAGCGCATCGCAATTGACCGAAAACAGATTAATGATTTCTTCCAGCTTGATGATGAGTTTCATCAGAAACTGGCTTTAATCGCCGAGTGCCAACTCGCCTGGGATACCGTTGAGAATATAAAGGCTACAATTGACCGCGTTCGTTATATGAGCCTGGATCATATTTCCCCGCCTGAGATGCTGCTACGCCAGCATCACGATATCTTTGCCGCCCTTGAGAAGCATGATGGCGATGCGGTCGAGCGCGCAATGATGCTCCATCTTCAGGAAATTGGTGAGTCCGTTCAGCTTATTCGCCAGGAAAATAGCGACTGGTTCAGCGAAGATTAATACTACGCTCACCTCACTCCGGGGTGAGTTTCTCCTGCGTTTTCCCAGCGCCCGCATAACTGCATAAAAAAAGCTGTGATTTTGATCGAAAACAAAAAAAATCATTAATGAGAAGCGTATTTATATTGCGCCCGTTACGTGGGACTAAAAGCCCACGGGCTTTGACGGTAAGTTGGAAAGGAGAAAACACCATGAAAACATACGATCGTAACCGTAACGCAATCACCACTGGCAGCCGCGTCATGATCAGCGACACCGGACTCACAGGCCGCATTACAGCAATAGATACTGATGGCCTGACCGCTGAGCAGATTCGCCGCGGGAAAACAGTGGAAATCGAAGGATGTGAAGGCAAATACGCCCCCCTCGAGCTGATTCGTTTAGGCATGAACTAATTGGTGTGAATGCCAGAAAACACAGCGCCATCTGGCCGTTGCAAGCCAGATGGCGACATAAAGCATAATCTTCGTTACTTCAGTTTTGCTGCATACTTCGCAACCGTCGCCTTCGCCCCTTCAGCCAGTAAAGTAAGATACGCTTGTGTGACCTGACGGTTGAACAGTTCAACCTGTGGCAGTTCACGGCCAAAAATAGCATCGATTGCCAGCAGCGCCTGAACGCGCTCTTCGCCTTCGTTGCTGCTACGCACCGCATTCTGGATCACCGGCAACAGTGGATCGCTAATTTCAATCGCCTGGCCCTGTTCATCCACACCACCGACGTAACGCATCCAACCAGCGACACCCAGTGCCAGCAGCGCAAAGTCACTACCGTGCACAATGTGCCAACGAATGGAATCAAGCATACGCTGCGGCAGTTTTTGGCTACCGTCCATGGCGATCTGCCAGGTACGATGACGCAGCGCCGGATTGCTGTAGCGTTCAATTAACAGATCGGCGTAGCGCTGTAGGTCAACACCTTTTACTTTCAGCGTAGGTGCTTGTTCCTGCAACATCAGCGCACGTGCAGCAAGACGATAGTTTTCATCGCCCATGCAATCGTTAATATGTTGATATCCCGCCAGATACCCAAGATACGCAAGGAAAGAGTGGCTGCCGTTGAGCATACGCAGTTTCATCTCTTCAAACGGAATGACATCAGCTACCAGTTCCGCCCCGGCCTTTTCCCATTCAGGACGGCCGGCAACAAAGTTATCTTCAATTACCCACTGGCGGAACGGTTCGCATGCCACGCCTGCCGGGTCGCGTACACCGGTGATATGTTCAATTTTGTCCAGCGTCTCCTGCGTAACCGCCGGGACAATGCGGTCAACCATTGTTGATGGGAATGTCACATGTTGTTCGATCCACGCGGCCAGTTCCATATCTACCGCTCGGGCATATGCAATGACAACATTGCGCATCACATGACCGTTTTCTGGCATGTTATCGCAGGACATCACGGTAAAGGCGGCTAAACCCGCGGTTTTGCGACGTGCCAGGGCTTCAACCACCACGCCCGGCGCAGTTTTAGGCTGTTTGGGGTTTTGCAGATCGGCGGCAATCATCGGGTTGTCTAACATCAGTTGGCCGGTCGCCGGAGAATGGCAGTATCCTTTCTCGGTGATGGTCAGGGAAACGATCGCGACCTGCGGTTCACACATCGCTGCCAGTACGCTTTCCAGACCATCAACCTGCGCATGCAATGCATTTTTCACCACGCCCACGACTCTCGCAGTCCAGGCATCAGCAGACATCTCTGCAACGGTATACAGATTATCTTGCTGTTTCAGATCGAAAATCTGCTGCTCGCCGCCAATCAGGTTCACCTCGTAGTAGCCCCAGTCACTGCCGTGATCGGCGGCCAGAATGTCAGCGTAAACACCCTGATGTGCGCGATGAAACGCGCCAAACCCCAGATGAACAATACGCGGAACCAGTTTTGTACGATCGTAGTCAGGAAGTGCAGCCTTTGCCGCTAAGAGCTTGTTTTGCATGGTATGGCCTACTTATAAATGAAATCAGGACTGTTCCAGAGTAACGCCTGTATGGTTGTATGTTTTGATTTGCATTAAGCTTTTTATGATTGGTATGACATCATTTGTTGAGTTATATACCAAAGTCAGTGAATTTGGCGGCATACTGCCGCCAAAGGATATTAATGTTTCTGCCACTGCTGGTATTCACGCTTAAGTCTTTGCGGAGCGGTTTCCGGCATCATCAACAAACCAATAATTGAGATAACTCCAAGTACAATCACATAGGTTGCAAGTCCATAGTAATGTCCACCTGTTACTTGCAGAATTTTTACTGCTACCAGTCCAAGAATGCCACTGCCTATTAGCGACCCCAGTTGCCAAATTAAAGCTATTCCGCTACAGCGAATATGAGTTGGGAAAAGCTCCGGAAAATAAGAAGCCTGAGGTGCATAACACATACTATGCCCAACACTCAGTACCAGGATCATTACTATTTGTGTAAGCCAAAAACTATCCTGATTAATCGCAAGAAAGAAAGGAATAATCATAACGACCTGCAGCAGCGCACCGATAATATAGACTGGTTTACGTCCAATTTTATCGCATAGCGACCCCATCAACGGTATTGCAATTATTTCTATTATGACCGCAACGATCATTGTCTCCATCAAAATATTAGCATCAAGATTGTTTGCCTTTCCGTAAGCCAAAACAATCACTGTGAACATTGCAAATGTGCAAGCTTCAATCAGTTTCGCGCAGACCCCCTTGGCAACAATGCCAGGAAAATCGCGGATAACTTCAACTAATGGACGTGATTCTTCTGCTTTTGTCTCCCTAATCTGAGCAAAGACAGGTGATTCATCAATTTTTAAGCGGATAAACAGTCCAACAATAACCAGCAACAGACTCAACAGAAACGGTATACGCCACCCGTAATCCATCATTGCCTCTGGAGAAAGTGTGGCATTTAACAGCGCAAAGAGCGCTAACGGCAGGAGGAAACCAACCGGCGCACCGATTTGAACCCAACTGGAAAAAAATCCACGATGTTTGGGTTCAGAATATTCAGCCGTCATCAGTACTGCACCAGCTTGCTCACCTCCAACGCCAAATCCCTGTAATACACGAATAAAAATAAGTAAAGCTGGAGCCCAGACACCTATTTTCTCATATGTAGGTAATAACCCTATACAGAACGTCCCCAAACCAACAATTAATATAGTAATAACCAGTGCTTTTTTACGCCCAACCTTATCGCCAATATGCCCAAAGACGATTCCTCCTAATGGTCTTGCAAGGAAACCAACAGCATAGGTTGCAAAAGCAGCGAGAGTACTTATTAACGGATCGTCACTCGGGAAAAATAGATGACCAAAAAAGAGTACAGCTGCAGTCCCGTATGCAAAAAAATCATAATACTCAGCAGCAGTACCAATTGCGGATGCTGAAGCCACTCGACGAATAATAGGCTTATTATCTACGTTATTTTTAATATCGACTGAACTAACCATAAGTTTAACCTTCTGTAGGGTATTGGGTTAATCAACATCTTTCGTACGTAAAATTTATATTTACCAGTTCCACAGCGTGCCATCTTCCAGGCGAGCAACGGGCAGATATGCAGGGTCATACGGATATTTCGCCGCCAGTTTTTCGTCAAACTCGATCCCAAGACCAGGTTTGTCTCCTGGATGCATATAGCCGTTATCAAAGGTCCAGTTATGTGGGAACACTTCCAGCATTTGCTCGGAATAGCCCATATATTCCTGTACGCCGAAGTTCGGCACCCACAGATCAAAATGCAGCGCGGCGGCCATGCACACAGGCGACAGATCGGAAGGTCCATGTGAACCGGTACGAACCTGATACAGCGACGCGAAATCAGCAATCCGGCGCATACCGGTGATACCACCCGCATGGGTGATGGTGGTGCGGATATAGTCGATCAGTTGTTCTTCAATAAGCTGTTTACAGTCCCAGATGCTGTTGAACACTTCCCCTACCGCAATCGGCGTGACGGTATGCTGGCGGATCAGGCGGAAGCACTCCTGGTTTTCAGCTGGTGTTGGATCTTCCATCCAGAACAAACGGTACTGTTCAATGCTTTTGCCGAAACGGGCCGCTTCAATTGGCGTCAGACGGTGGTGCATATCGTGTAAAAGATGTTCGTTGAAACCAAACTTGTCACGCACGGCGGCAAACAGTTTTGGCGTGAAATCCAGGTATTTCTCCGTTGACCACAACTGTTCTTCCGGCCATTGCCCTTTGGTGGCGGGTTCGTAGGCCAGTCCTTTGCCCTTAGACATACCGTAAGTGGTTTTCATGCCTGGCACGCCGCACTGCACGCGAATCGCTTTAAAGCCCATCTCTTTATGACGCGCATAATCTTCGAGTACATCATCAACGGTATGGCCTGTGGTGTGGCAGTAGACCATAACCCCTTCACGAGAAGCACCGCCGAGCAACTGGTACAACGGCATATTCGCCGCTTTCGCTTTGATGTCCCAGAGAGCCATATCCACGGCGGAAATCGCCGACATGGTGACCGGCCCACGACGCCAGTACGCGCCTTTGTAAAAAAACTGCCAGATGTCCTCAATACGATGCGCATCGCGACCAATAAGCTGCGGACACACGTGATCTTTCAGATAGGACGCCACGGACAGCTCGCGTCCATTTAACGTGGCATCTCCCAGCCCGGTGATCCCATCTTCTGTCGTAATTTTCAACGTTACAAAATTACGCCCAGGACAGGTGACAAACACTTCAGCCCCAACAATCTTCATTTCTTATTCCCTACATCTGTTCTTGTGATGCAGGAAATTTACTCAACTGAGCTACTACCATACAAGTATAAAGATCAAAAAAACGCTGTTTGATCACAAAAAAAGGCGCTATGCGCGCCCCCATCCAGCCACAATGATCAGCATGCCGCACAACGCCACCAGCGCGCCAGACCAGTCATATAAACTGAGTTTTACACCATCGACAATACGTAGCCATAGCAGCGCGGTCACCACGTAAACACCGCCATAGGCTGCGTATACACGCCCGCTGGCTGCCGGATGCAGTGTCAGCAACCAGACGAATAAAGCCAGTGACACCCCGGCGGGTATCAGCAACCAGGCTGTAGCTCCTCGCTTAAGCCAAAGCCAGGGTAAAAAGCAGCCAATAATTTCGCATAACGCGGTGATGAAAAAAAGAAATGTGGTCTTAAGCATTGATGTTATTCAGTTACCTTCGGTTTAACCATGATACGACAGAATCTCGTTAGCGTATCCATATCCACCGGGTGGGTATGCCCGCAAACTGGAATAGTGTAGAATTTAACCCTGTTTTATCGTTTTTACCCTTTCCCATAAAAGGAATTCACCATGAAAATTACACTGACCAAACGCCTGTGCCTGACGGCTATGCTGACGCTGGCTGCGGCTGTGTACACCTCTTCCGCATTTGCTGAAACCAGTAAACTGGTCATTGAATCCGGAGATAGTGCGCAAAGTCGTCAACAAGCCGCAATGGAAAAGGAACAATGGAACGATACGCGTCAGCTTCGCCAGAAAGTCAATAAACGTGCAGAGAAAGAGTGGGACAAAGCCGATACGGCCTTTGATAGCCGTGATAAGTGCGAGCAGAGCGCTAATATTAATGCGTACTGGGAACCTAACACCTTGCGCTGCCTCGACCGCCGTACTGGCCGCACCGTTGCCCCATAATCATTGCACTTTGAAGGATATTGAAAGGATACGATATGACTAGCGCCCTCAGTGTTAAGTTGCGCCCGCTGGAGCGTGAAGATTTACGATTCGTCCATCAGCTTGATAATAATGCCAGCGTAATGCGCTACTGGTTCGAAGAGCCTTACGAAGCGTTTGTTGAGCTGTCAGACCTGTATGACAAACACATCCACGACCAAAGCGAACGCCGCTTCGTGGTGGAGTGCGACGGTGAAAAAGCCGGGCTGGTGGAATTGGTTGAAATTAACCATGTACACCGCCGGGCCGAGTTCCAGATTATTATTTCGCCGGAATATCAGGGGAAGGGTCTGGCCTCACAGGCAGCAAAGCTGGCAATGGACTATGGCTTTACCGTGCTCAACCTCTATAAGCTGTATCTGATCGTCGATAAAGAGAACGAAAAGGCTATCCACATCTACCGTAAACTCGGTTTTATGGTGGAAGGCGAGCTGATCCATGAGTTCTTTATCAACGGCCAATACCGCAACACTATCCGCATGTGCATCTTCCAGCAGCAGTATCTGGCAGAACACAAAACGGCAGGCCCTAACCTGTTGCAACCTACCGCTCAGTAAAGGCGATTAGTAGTAATCGATAGTGTTTTCAATCGAGTAATGATGCTCAACTGCCGGCTTCACGCTCTCGTCCACGATAACGAGCTGGCAGTTGATCGGATTTGCGTATTCATCGTATTTGCACGTTTGTTTGACATTGCCTAACGGATGATTGTTGAGCAGACTCACCGCGGTGTAATCTAACTTCTTCAATGGGTCAACCGACGGTTTAGCATCAACCTGCAAAGTGCTGTCCTTACTGACGGTTGTTTTGCCCAGCGGGTAGCCTTCGGCATCATATCGATACTGCACCTTCATCTCTTTCCCCGTGGCGGAAACGACAAAGCCGTTATCGTCGGTATCCCACACCACACCGGCAGCAGGCAGTTCCGCTAGCTGGCATTTACCTTGTAAGCGGATCTTTTTTTCCAGCGTTTCGGCATCCCGATAGTAGTTAGCATCCAGGACCAGCGCCATACCGGTATTGTTTTCGATATCGTGCAGTTCAAGTGTATCGAAACACCCTTCCTGTGACAGGGTACCAGCAACGCGCTTAGTGACCTCACCTTTGTCGTTGAGCAGCGTCTGACTGAAATCTTTCACCGGCCCGCGCAGCGGATCGAAATCAAATTCATTGGAAAAACTGGCCATTTCCGGCGTAAAGGAAACCAGCCCTTTGGCGTTATCACACCCAACCAGCACGACACACAGGAAACCTAACAGGGTCTGTTTCTTCACATTTTTCACCGGGATAAGAAGATAATTCTCAATCATATTAGCAAATACAGTTATTTACACCAGAAATGCTAATCTTAGTCTATGTCGATCATAAAGGAGCTGATGATGAAATACGTAACAGGAATTGCCGCGATCTTACTGGCAGTTGCATCCCCACAGGTTCTGGCCGCACCTGCGTCATGTGAACGCGTGAAAAGCGATATCGAGCAGCGCATCATCAATAATGGCGTCGCAGAGTCCAGTTTTACGCTGAACATTGTCCCCAACGATCAGGCCGATCAACCTGATTCGCTGGTGGTAGGACATTGTGCAAACGATACGCACAAAATTCTCTACACCCGGACTAACAGTGGAAACGCCCCTGCCAACAGCTCGCCTGCACAGGACGGGCACGTCGCCGAACCGCAATAAATCATACCCTCCGTACGCGGAGGGTTACTCCAGTTTGATATGCATTAAGATGCCATACTCATAAATGGGTAAACTCGCTCTATTATTAGCATGCTATTAATTTCGCTATAGAGATTAATATATAGCGATAACTATAATGGAGTGAGTTATGTCTGATACTGAGCAATATGGAGGCATTAGCCGCAGGATGTTAGTGAAATCCTCGGCTATAGGTTCGTTGGCGCTTGCCGCTGGCGGGTTATCGTTACCTTTTGGGATGCGCACCGCAGCTGCTGCGGTACAACAGGCGATACAACCGGCTGAAGAGAAAGTGGTTTGGGGCGCTTGTTCCGTGAACTGCGGCAGTCGTTGTGCCCTGCAACTCCACGTCAAAGATGACGAGGTCGTATGGGTAGAGTCTGATACGACCGGAGACGATATTTATGGTCAGCACCAGGTGCGTGCCTGTTTACGTGGACGCTCAATCCGTCGACGGATCAATCATCCGGATCGCCTCAATTATCCTATGAAGCGCGTGGGCAAACGCGGTGAGGGTAAATTCGAACGCATAACCTGGCAGGAAGCGCTGGATACCATCAGCACCAGTTTAAAAAATACCGTACAGAAATACGGTAATGAGGCCGTGTATATCAACTACACCTCTGGCATTGTCGGCGGCAATATTACTCGCTCCTCCCCTTATGCCTCGCTGGTCGCTCGATTGATGAACTGCTATGGCGGATTCCTGAGCCATTACGGCACATACAGTACCGCACAAATCGCGGCGGCAATGCCTTACACCTACGGCTCAAATGACGGCAACAGTACCTCCGACATTGAAAACACGAAGCTGGTGGTGATGTTCGGCAATAACCCTGCCGAAACGCGCATGAGCGGCGGTGGTATAACATACTTCCTTGAGCAGGCCCGGGAGCGTTCTAATGCCCGCATGATCGTCATCGACCCGCGTTATACCGATACCGCTGCGGGTCGTGAAGATGAGTGGATCCCTATCCGTCCGGGAACCGATGCCGCACTGGTAGCGGGAATCGCCTGGGTCCTGATTAACGAAGATCTCGTCGACCAGGCGTTCCTTGACACATATTGCGTCGGTTATGACGAGAAAACCCTACCCGCTGACGCCCCCGCTAACGGACATTACAAGGCCTATATACTTGGCAATGGCGATGACGGTGTCGCTAAAACGCCCCAATGGGCCTCGCATGTCACAGGGATCCCGGCCGAGCGCATCATTAAACTGGCACGAGAAATCGGTAGTACAAAACCGGCGTATATTTGTCAGGGTTGGGGTCCACAACGTCAGGCTAACGGCGAACTGACTTCGCGCGCGATCGCAATGCTGCCAATCCTGACTGGCAACGTTGGCATCAACGGCGGCAATAGCGGTGCACGAGAATCAACCTACACCATCACGATTGAACGCATGCCGCTGCCGGATAATCCCATCAAAACCCAAATATCCTGCTTTAGCTGGACCGACGCCATCGCCCGGGGTCCGGAAATGACCGCAACCCGCGATGGCGTGCGCGGTAAAGATAAGCTCGATGTACCGATTAAATTTATCTGGAACTACGCGGGTAACACCATTACTAATCAGCACTCAGATATCAATAAAACACATGAGATCCTTCAGGATGATACGAAATGCGAAATGATAGTGGTCATCGAAAATTTCATGACATCTTCGGCGAAATACGCCGATATCCTGCTGCCGGACCTAATGACCGTCGAACAGGAAGACATCATTCCTAACGACTATGCGGGCAACATGGGATACCTCATTTTTATTCAACCCGCGACGTCACCGAAGTTCGAGCGCAAACCGATCTACTGGATAATGAGCGAAGTCGCCAAACGCCTTGGCAATGATATCTATCAACGGTTTACGGAAGGCCGTACTCAGGAACAATGGCTCCAGTATCTGTATGCAAAAATGCTGGCCAAGGACCCCGCGCTCCCTTCTTATGACGAGCTGAAAAAAATGGGGATCTATAAACGCAAAGATCCTAACGGGCATTTTGTCGCTTATAAAAAATTCCGCGACGATCCGCAGGCCAATCCGCTCAAAACACCGTCTGGAAAGATTGAAATTTACTCCAGCCGGCTGGCGAAAATTGCCAACACCTGGGAGTTGCAGAAGGATGAAGTAATTAGTCCACTTCCCGTCTACGCCTCCACGTTTGAAGGGTGGGACGATCCTAAACGCAGCGCATTTCCGCTGCAGTTGTTTGGCTTTCATTACAAATCCCGTACGCACTCCAGCTACGGCAATATTGATGTTCTGCAGGCGTCCTGTCGTCAGGAAGTGTGGATCAACCCCGTCGATGCCCAAAAGCGTGGTATTGCAAATGGCGATATGGTGCGGGTCTTTAACGACCGCGGGGAAGTTCGTATTCCGGCCAAAGTGACGCCACGGATCCTGCCTGGCGTCAGCGCAATGGGCCAGGGTGCATGGCACGATGCCGATATGGCCGGCGACAAAATTGACCATGGCGCCTGCGTCAATACGCTGACAACACAGCGCCCTTCACCGCTGGCAAAAGGCAACCCACAGCACACTAATCTGGTCGAGATCGAGAAGGTTTAAGGACTAACCCATGACAACTCAGTATGGATTTTTTATTGATTCCAGTCGTTGCACCGGGTGCAAAACCTGCGAACTGGCCTGCAAAGACTACAAAGACCTCACTCCTAACGTCAGTTTCCGGCGGATTTACGAATATGCAGGTGGTGACTGGCAGGAAGACAACGGCGTCTGGCACCAGAACGTTTTTGCCTACTATCTCTCCATCTCCTGTAACCACTGCGAGGATCCGGCCTGCACCAAGGTTTGTCCAAGTGGTGCGATGCATAAGCGTGAGGATGGTTTTGTGGTGGTCGATGAAGACGTGTGCATTGGCTGTCGCTACTGTCATATGGCCTGCCCGTACGGTGCGCCACAGTACAATGCTGCGAAAGGACATATGACCAAGTGCGATGGCTGTCATGATCGCGTGGCAGACGGCAAAAAGCCCATCTGCGTCGAATCCTGTCCGCTGCGTGCGCTGGATTTTGGCCCCATCGACGAACTGCGCAAAAAACATGGTGAACTGGCTGCCGTCGCCCCGCTGCCTGGTGCGCACTTCACCAAACCGAGTATTGTGATCAAACCAAACGCCAATTGCCGCCCGACCGGGGATACCACGGGTTTTCTGGCTAATCCAAAGGAGGTGTAATATGGGAAATGGATGGCATGAATGGCCGCTGGTACTGTTTACGGTGCTGGGCCAGTGCGTAGCCGGGGCGCTGATCGTCAGTGGTTGCGGCTGGCTGACCGCTAAAGACGAGCTGGCAAAACAACGTATCGTTCGCAGTATGTTTTTTCTCTGGCTGGTGATGGGCATCGCCTTTCTCGCCTCGGTCATGCATTTAGGTTCGCCGCTGCGCGCGTTTAACTCGCTGAACAAAATTGGCGCATCGGCGCTAAGTAACGAAATCGCCAGCGGTTCGCTGTTTTTCGCCGTCGGTGGCCTGTGGTGGCTGGTGGCGTTTCTCGGTAAAATGCCCGCAGCGTTAGGTAAAATCTGGATGCTATTGAGCATGCTGCTGGGCCTGGTATTTGTCTTTGCGATGACCAACGTCTACCAGATAGACACCGTCCCAACCTGGTATAACGGCTATACTACACTGGCGTTTTTCATGACGATGCTGCTCAGTGGACCGCTATTTGCCGCTCTGCTGCTGCGTGCTGCAGGTGTTTCTTTTAACGCCGCCAGATTCGCCGGTATAAGCGTATTGGCTCTGCTGGTTACGGTGGCCGTTATTGTGCTGCAGGGACTGTCACTCGGCGAGATCCACAGTTCGGTACAATCCGCCAGCGCACTGGTTCCCGACTACGGCAGTTTACAGGTCTGGCGAGTCCTGCTGCTGGCCGCGGGTCTGGGTTGCTGGATATGTCCGTTGATCCGTCGCAAAGGACCGTCAGTTGGCGGGTTGGCGCTCGGGTTAATTCTGGTGCTTGTCGGTGAAATCATTGGCCGCGGTTTGTTTTACGGTTTACATATGACAGTCGGAATGGCTGTCGCAGGTTAACTTTCGGGTGCGGGGCAACCCGCACTGTTCAGGATTGTTTGCATGACCCATTTTTCACAACGTGACAACTTTTCTACCGCAGCGCGCGTGCTTGGCGCGCTGTTTTACTATGCCCCAGACAGTGCGGAAGCTTCGGCATTGGTCAGTGCGTTAAGAACCGATGGCTGGCAGGCGCAGTGGCCGCTTGAAAAGACAACGCTTTCGCCGTTAGTCGCTCAGTTTCAGGCTGAGGCCGATGAGTCTCTCCCGCAGGCCTGGCAACGTCTGTTTGTTGGCCCCTATGCGCTCCCTTCTCCGCCATGGGGATCCGTCTGGCTGGATCGTGAAAACGTGTTGTTTGGCGACTCCACGCTGGCATTACGCCAGTGGATGCGGGACAACGGCATCCAGTTTGCCATGCAGCAAAATGAGCCAGAAGATCACTTTGGTTCGCTGCTGTTGCTGACGGCCTGGCTTGCCGAGAACGAACGCCACACCGAGTGCGAGCAACTGCTGGCCTGGCATCTGTTCCCATGGTCATCACGCTTTCTTAATGTGTTTATCGAAAAAGCCGATCACCCGTTCTACCAGGCGCTTGGTGAGCTGGCGCGCCTGACGCTGGCACAGTGGCAATCACCGTTACTGATCCCGGTAGCCGATAAGCCTTTGTTCCGTTAATTTCGTCACAGGCAGGAATTGTCCTGCCTGTGGTGCATCCTGTTGCGCACGCTGAGCTTTTGCTTCTGTTGCCTAATAGCCGCAAAATAGAGCGTCTGAATTTTCCAGTCTGGCCACTCATGCATCATTTACATGCTTACCCTGACCTGCGTGCCATGTTCCGCCGCCTGCTGATCGCCGCGTTGATTGGCGTCCTTGCTGCGCTGGCCGTCGCAGGATTTCGTCATGCCATGCTGCTTCTCGAATGGTTGTTTCTGAGCAACAACACGGGAAGTCTGGTCAACGCAGCGACAAACCTTTCGCCCTTAAGGCGTATGCTGACACCTGCACTCGGCGGTCTGGCGGCTGGATTACTACTGTGGGGCTGGCAAAAATTTAACCGTTTACGTCCGCAGGCTCCCACTGATTATATGGAAGCCCTGCAAACCGACGGACAATTTGACGTCAGTGCAAGCCTGGTGAAATCGCTGGCATCGTTACTGGTCGTTGCCAGCGGGAGCGCCATCGGACGTGAAGGTGCCATGATTTTACTGGCGGCCCTGGCAGCCTCCTGCTTTGCTCAACGCTTTACCCCGCGTACAGAATGGAAGTTATGGATTGCCTGCGGCGCCGCTGCAGGTATGGCTGGAGCCTATCATGCCCCGCTGGCGGGCAGTTTATTTATTGCCGAAGTATTGTTTGGCACACTGATCCTCGCCTCACTGGGGCCGGTAGTGGTGTCCGCCGTAGTCGCATTACTCACCACCAATCTGCTTAGCGGCAGCAATGCGCTGCTGTATACCGTGCACCTGTCGCGGGAATTACATGCTCTGGAATACGTTATGATTGTCAGCACCGGTCTGGCTGCTGGCATCTGCGGACCGCTCTTCATGTGGTTGATGACCGCCAGCCATAATGTATTTTTGCGCTTAAAACTCTCGCCACCGTGGCAACTGGCGCTTGGCGGGTTGATCGTTGGCCTGCTTTCATTGCTCACGCCTACGGTCTGGGGTAATGGCTACAGCGTGGTGCAGTCATATTTACTTTCACCACCGCTGCTGGCCGTGGTTGGCGGGATTTTTATCTGCAAATTACTGGCGGTGCTTGCCAGCAGTGGATCCGGTGCTCCGGGTGGCGTGTTTACGCCAACGCTGTTTGTCGGCTTGTCGGTGGGCATGTTGCTGGGTCAGGTATGGGGATTATGGCTTCCGGGCTCGGATGAAATTGCCATTTTGCTGGGATTAACGGGGATGGCCACGCTGCTGGCGGCTACCACGCATGCACCAATAATGTCGACGTTGATGGTTTGTGAAATGACCGGGGAGTATCGCCTGCTCCCCGGATTACTGATCGCCTGTGTCCTGGCGTCGGTACTGTCGCGTACGTTACGCCACGACTCTATCTACCGACAGCACGCTGCCGAGCATTGAAAGGCGGATGTACTGCGACAACTCACGCTGCTCTGCACGAGGCAGATAAGGCAGTTCACCGATCAGCGGTGCAGGTAATTTTTTACCCAGCACATCAATGATTTCCGCATAATGTGCCAGCCCCGGGTTAATGCGATTCGCAACCCAGCCAATCAGCGGCAGTCCGTCGCTGGCAATCGCCTGCGCGGTGAGGATCGCATGGTTAATACAGCCTTCCTGGATACCCACTACCATCAGCACCGGCAGTTGTTCCTGCACCACCCACTCCGATAACGGACGCAGATCGTTCATCAAGCTCCGCCAGCCTCCGGTGCCTTCCACGACGACGTGATCGACTTTTTCGCTAAGGCTTGCGAGACCGTTGGATAACAGGGTGTAATTGACCGGACCACTATGCGCCACGCTACTTTCATCTTCGCTCAACGCAATTGGGTTAATTGCCTCATAGGGCAGCTCGATAGATGACACACTTTGCAGCACCAGTGCATCTTTGTTGCGCAGACCTTCGGGCGTCTCTTTGCTGCCTTTGGCTACTGGTTTGTAACCTGCTACGCTTTTACCCCCTGACGCTAACGCTTGTAGTAATGCGCGGGAAACCACGGTCTTCCCAACAGAAGTGTCTGTACCTGTAATAAAGAAACGCTTCAGCATCACTAACTCCACCGTTATGCTTTGAAAATATAAGTCAGGAAAATAAAACAGTGGAGAAAGTCTAAGGTATGACGACCAGGATCAGCTTGAGATAGCGCAATTTTTCGTACAACAGTTAAAAAATGTTAACCCTGTAATAGACGAATCAACAAAGAACCGTTATACATCGCGTCCTTCACGAGCGCCGCCCCCGCCATCGTCCCCTGATTGGTAAACTGGGTACTTTCAACGACTATATGCTGACTGTAAGCCGGAAGCGCCTGCTGACGAATGCTGTCCGCAATGGTAGGGAACAAGATATCTGCCGCTTTACTGAGCGGAGAGCCAATCAATATCTTTTGCGGGTTGAACAAATTCACCATGATGGCAAGAATTCGACCGACGTGGGTCCCAACGCCGCTAATGATATCTTTCGCCAATAAATCACCCTGCATGGCCGCCAGACACAGCGCGTCTACCGTTAACGGTTGTCCATGTAGAGAAGAACTCATTGACTGCTTCAGGCGCACCTGCGCCAATTCGAGCACGCTGTCGACGCTGGCGATTGTTTCCAGACAACCATGGTTGCCGCAGTAGCAGCGTTTACCGTAGGGATCGACCTGCGTATGGCCAATCTCCACCAGGCTACTGCTGCCTGCATGCAGCAAATGGCCGTCAGTGATCACCCCTGCACCCACGTTATGATCGATCACCACCTGAATGACGTCGCGCGCACCGCGCGATGCGCCAAAAAGCGCCTCGGCCATCGTCCAGGCGCTGATATCGTGCTGAATATACACCGGCACGCCGGTATGGTTCTCAAGCGCTTCGCCCAACGGCATCTCTTTGACATCTTCGTAAAATGGCATGCGATGAACGATACCGTTTTCAGTATCGATAATACCGGGTAAGGTGATGGCGATGGAGGTTAAGCGCTCCAGCTTTTGCTGGTGGCGGATGAAAAACTGATCGACCTGGGTTATCACGCGATCCAGCAACGGTGTTTCGCTGACCAGCGCCATTTCAAGACAATCTTCAACCACCAGCTTGCTGCTCAGATCGCGTAGCGCCAGAAAAATCTCGCCACGACTGATACGAATGGATAAGTAGTGCCAGGCCTCCGTTTCGACAACCAGCCCAACGGCCGGACGTCCACGGCTACCCGCTTCCTTGATTTCCAGCTCTTGCACCAGATGCGCTTCGAGCATTTCGCGGACAATTTTGGTAATGCTGGCAGGCGCCAATTGTGCCAGGCGGGAGAGATCAATACGCGATACCGGACCCAGCTGATCAATCAGGCGATAAACCGCACCCGCATTGGTCTGCTTAATTTGATCGATATGCCCAGGCTGACTATCAGCAACCACCACTTACTCCCTTTATTTTCGCGCTCCGAAATAATCTGCGGGCTATGGTGAAGCACTTCAATGGCTTCCGTCAACTTTTTACTTAGCCTTGTGATTTACTGCACATTTTCA
Organism: Citrobacter portucalensis; assembly: GCF_002042885.1. Lineage (GTDB taxonomy): Bacteria > Pseudomonadota > Gammaproteobacteria > Enterobacterales > Enterobacteriaceae > Citrobacter > Citrobacter portucalensis. The sequence goes on along the minus strand of NZ_MVFY01000001.1, from coordinate 270,057 downwards.
CCCATTTTTAAACTAAATTAATCGCCTGAACGGCCGCCAGCAGCTGCTCGCGAAAGCGTTGCGCGGCGTGACTTTGCTCATGATGCTTTGGCCACACTAACCACATTTCCGAGACAGCATCTTCTTCCGCTATCGGGATCCAACACATTTCATACAGTTGCACCCGTTTAAAAGAAGCAGGAAGTATAGAAACCCCTAATCCTGCGGCCACCAGCCCAATGATAGTCATCGCCTCGCCAACCTCCTGCGCAATCGTCGGTTTCAGTCCATAGCGACGCATCAGGCCCAGAATATCGTCATACAACCCTGTCCCCACATGGGGGTCAAAAAAGACAAATGGCTCATTCGCCAGTTCGGCCAACGTGACCACGGGTTTTTGCGCCAACGGATGCGCACGTGGGATCATTGCCATCAGTGGTTCATGCAGAATGATTTCACGCTCCAGCGTTTCCGGAAGCTGCGTATTACGCAGAAGTCCCAAATCCAGCGTTCCTTCATTGAGCGGGGCAATTTGCTCACGCGTGTTCATTTCACGGGTTTGCATATGCACTGCCGGGTAGCTTTGGCGAAACAGCGATAACGTATCTGAAACCGCTTTGATAAACGGCGCGGACGACGTAAAGCCGATACGTAATTCCCCTGCTTCTCCCAGATGCAAACGCTCAGCCCTGGCGGCGGCTTCATTAACCAGCCCGAGGATCTGTCGACTGTCCGCCAGAAACTGCTTTCCGGCAGAGGTCAGCGCCACGCTACGGTTAGTTCGGGCAAGTAACCGGGCGCCAATCTGCTGTTCAAGGATCTGGATCTGCTGACTTAGCGGCGGTTGCGAAATGTTTAACCGCGCCGCCGCCCGACCAAAATGCAACTCTTCGGCAACGGCCACAAAGTAACGTAAATGACGCAGTTCGATATTCATATTTTTAACATATTATTTGAGATTATTAATATATTAGACAGAATATTGTGATTTTCATACTCTTAAGGCTGGTCCTGTAGACGTAATTGAATGAGCAAGGATTTCAAGTGAGCCGTACAACAACTGTCGATACCGCGCCAACAAGCGATGTTGATGAACAGATAGTTACCCCGCCGGATGGATTTATCAAACGCGGAACATCCCCATTTATGCGCGTCACGCTGGCGCTGTTTTCCGCCGGACTGGCGACTTTTGCCCTCCTCTATTGCGTTCAACCCATACTGCCAGTGCTCTCGCACGAGTTTGGGGTTTCTCCCGCAAGCAGCAGTATCTCGCTTTCCATCTCGACGGCGATGCTGGCGATAGGGTTACTGTTTACCGGCCCACTTTCAGATGCTATTGGCCGCAAGCCGGTGATGGTTACCGCGCTGCTGCTCGCCTCTTGTTGTACGCTGCTTTCAACAATGATGACCAGCTGGCACGGTATTTTAATCATGCGTGCTCTGATAGGACTTTCACTGAGCGGCGTCGCGGCGGTAGGGATGACCTATCTGAGTGAAGAAATTCATCCCAGTTTCGTCGCCTTCTCAATGGGCCTGTATATCAGCGGTAACTCAATTGGCGGAATGAGTGGTCGCTTGATCAGCGGCGTGTTTACCGACTTTTTTAACTGGCGTATCGCGCTGGCGGCGATCGGCTGTTTTGCCCTTGCCTCTGCGCTGATGTTCTGGAAAATCTTACCGGAATCCCGTCATTTCAGACCCACATCGCTGCGCCCGAAAACGTTGTTTATCAACTTCCGTTTGCACTGGCGCGACAAAGGTTTGCCGCTGCTGTTTGCGGAAGGTTTTTTACTGATGGGATCGTTTGTCACGCTGTTTAATTATATCGGCTACCGCCTGATGCTCTCCCCGTGGGAGCTCAGCCAGGCGGTTGTAGGTTTGTTATCTGTGGCGTATCTGACCGGGACATGGAGTTCGCCAAAGGCGGGTTCTATGACCACTCGTTATGGTCGTGGCCCGGTAATGCTCTTTTCAACAGGCGTGATGCTGGTTGGACTTTTGATGACCCTGTTCACATCGCTATGGCTGATCTTCGCCGGGATGCTGCTCTTTTCAGCCGGGTTCTTTGCCGCGCACTCCGTAGCAAGCAGTTGGATTGGACCACGAGCAAAACGCGCTAAAGGCCAGGCTTCTTCCCTGTATCTGTTCAGCTATTATCTGGGATCCAGTATTGCCGGTACGCTGGGCGGTGTGTTCTGGCACAGCTATGGCTGGAACGGCGTGGGCGGATTTATCGCCCTGATGCTGGTGTTGGCGTTGCTGGTCGGTGCGCGTTTGCACCATCGTCTGCACGTATAATCCGCGATGCCCGGGTTCCGGGCATCACCTTCATCACCCTGGCTGTAACGTCTGAGCCGCCATCTGCAGAGCAACAACTGTCCCGTTCATCACTATATGCAGCAAAATTGGCATCAACAGACCGTTGCTTTTCAGTCTGGCCAGGATCAACACCTGCGACACAAGAAACAACATCAGCAACGTGCGTAGATCCACATACTGCGTATGCATGATGGCAAAAATGACCGATACCACCACTGACGACAGCCAGGTTTTATTATTGAACCAGTACTGGAACGCGTTGAATAAACAGCCTCTGAAAACAATTTCTTCATAAACTGGCGCGATAAATATCAGGGTCAACGTAGATAACCACAACGCATAACTACTTAAGGATATTTGGCTGGTCACCCACGCTTCGGTTTGTCTGAGCCCCAAAATCAATGGCAGGATAAGCTGAATAAACAGCAGCCCCGCGAACAAAATGGCAAACCACCTGGCGTTGAAAATGCCTTTGCCCAGTCCCTCTCTTTTTCTAAAGAAGAAATAATACAGCGGAACCAGCACAACAAATTCCAGCGCAAACAGCAGCGGAAAAAGTAATCCTTTAGCAAGCAGGTCCTGACTCGCGGGGAAAAACAACGGGGTAAACGTGAGGCCAAACATCAGTAAAAACATTGAAAAGCAGCCAGCAACTGCTTTAGTCCTGGCGATATACAGGTTGTCGGCATCCTGTGACATACGATCTCCTTGCGCTCATCGAAGATAAGTTGATGAATTACCTATGCATGATAAAAATTCTCATTATCACTGACAACCTACCAACTTTTACGCAATGCCCATGAGTACAATGCCAAAACCCTCTTTACTCCGGAACTTCACCGTCAACTACTCAGAGGAGAATCCGCCAGCGGCAACGAGAAACGGAAGCAGGCCCCTGCAGTTGAGCTAACCAGATGTATATCTCCTCCATGCAGTTCGAGCATTCTACGCACGATCAGTAAGCCCAGACCGCCGCGCTCGGCCCGCTGCTCACGGGGAATTAACGCGGTCGGGCGCTGAAACAATACTTCTCGCACAGCTTCTTCTACCCCTGGCCCGCTGTCCTGCACTTCGGCTAACAAACGGTCTTCATCACGCCAGACTTTTAGCCGCACTTCGCCTCCGTCAGGCGTATGACGGATAGCGTTATCCAGCAAATTCGTCACGACTCTTTCTATCATCGATAAATCGGCATTCACCAGCGGTAACGGCCCCGTTACGTCAAGGTGCAACTGCAAATGACGCGTGGCAACAGGGAGATCAAATTTCTGTGCCACGTCCTGGATCAATTCACCAATAGCAAAACGTTCACGCTGCGGTTTTATACCGCCATGCTCCAGCCTTGCCAGCTCAAACAGCTGTTGTGACAGATGGCGAACTTTATGCCCCTGGCGCAGCGCGATGCTAAGATAATGCCGGTTTTCCTCAGGCGTCATCGTATCGGCTTTCAGCGACAGCATTTCCAGATACCCCAACAGCGAAGTCAACGGCGTGCGTAGGTCGTGCGAAATATTGGCAATAAACTCTCTGCGCTGACGATCGCTGTCTGCTAATAAATCCCACTGCTGGGCAATTTTCTGCGCCAACTCGATAAACGCATTGTTCAGCAGCGCTATTTCATTCTCCGGTGCCGGTTCGGGATTTTTTTGTGCCAATTGTTTGATGACGGCAATGCTGTCCTTCTCCAGTTTTACCACCTGTTCGGTTAGCCTTTTTACTGGATTAGTCACCCATCGCCACACCAGAAAACCTGCAATTCCACCGGCTAATAAAACCAGTATTAACGTCCAGGCAACGGTATTCCAGAGCGTTTTTTGCCAGGCGGTATTCGCCAGCATATTCAGATCTTCGCCCTGCAGAATAATGTACAAATAGCCATGTAGCTCACCGTTATATAAAACTGGCGCGGCGCTGAATACCTTTTGCTGGCTGCTACGCGGATCGTTGCCATAGACGGGCAACGCAGCTGAGTTAAGGAAATCCTGTATCGGCTGTACGCTAATTTTCTGCCGCTGGATATGCCCCGGCGGTGCGGCATCAGCAAGTATGTCACCTGACGGTGAAATCAGATACAGCTCCACGCTGGGGTTAAGCGTCATCAGGTGATTAAACAATCCTTTTAAGGTCTGGCGATTAATCTGCCCGCTGGTATCAATAAGCGACTCACTTTTGACAATCTTGCTCGCCAGCTCCAGCGAGAGCCTTTGCACCATGGCGTCGCCATACTGTTTACTGCTGCGGATTTGGACAACACTGACGGTAACCGCGCAAATCAGCATAATGGCGGTAAAGACGAGGGTCAGACGCTGGCTCAGCGACAGGCGATAAATCATGGCTGATGCTCCGCGTTAACCGCAGCAAGCTTATAGCCTCGTCCCCAAACCGTGAGAATAATTTCCGGCTCCGCAGCATCCTTTTCAATTTTGGTCCGCAGGCGATTAATATGACTGTTCACCGTATGCTCATACCCTTCATGCTGGTAGCCCCACACCTGATCTAACAGCGCCTGACGCGAAAAGACCTCGCCTGGATGACGGGCGAAAAAATAGAGCAGATCGAATTCGCGCGGCGTTAAATCGAGGGATTTACCATGCAGCCGGACTTCCCGGGCTAATGGGTCAATCTCTACGCCATGAACGGTGATAATCCCCGCCTCCATACGTAGGTTCTGACTCATCGCTTCCTGACGACGAAACAATGCCTTTACCCGGGCCATCAACTCCAGCACCGAGAAAGGTTTGGCCAGATAATCATCGGCACCCATCTCCAGCCCCAATACACGGTGCGTTTCGCTGGTGCGGGCGCTGATGATAATGACGGGCAAATAAAAACTCATTTGGCGAATGCGACGACAGATCTCCAGCCCGTCGACACCCGGCAGCATCAGATCGAGGATAACGGCATCCCAGACGTGTTTCTCCAGTTGTTCAAGCGCACGAGCTCCGTCTGCCTCATGAACAATCTCGTAACCCTCATCCTTCAGGCTAAGCTGCAAAAGTGAGGCAATATCGCTGTCATCTTCAACCAAAAATATCTTTTTCGCGCCTGCCATCAGTGTCATCCCCCTCTCGTCGTGCTGAAAGCTTACCTCAGGCAAGGGGCGGAAGTTATCACAAAATTTTTAACTTTTCGTGAGGATCCAGGGATACGCATGCGAGCAGTATGTCGTTATAGACACGTCAGACATCAACAGGGAAACGTCGCTTGTTTTCCTTAACATGAAAATAAGAAGGAAAAGTCATGCTAAAAAAACGTCCACTTCGGGAAGCAGATGTTACAGCCGAGTCAGTATTTTTTATGCAACGACGACAGATCCTCAAAGCACTTGGGATAGGTGCTGCTGCGGCCACGCTGTCCTCCCCTACACAGGCTAATTTGCTGGATTGGTTTAAAGGCAACGATCGTCCACCCGCACCCGCAGGCAAAGCGCTTGAGTTCACAAAGCCCGAACGCTGGCAAAACAGACTGTCACTGACGCCAGAAGACAAGGTGACGGGCTACAACAATTTCTACGAATTTGGTCTGGATAAAGCCGATCCTGCCGCCAATGCCGGTAGCCTGAAAACCGATCCCTGGACGTTAACCATCAGCGGTGAGGTCAACAAACCTTTAACCTTAGATCATGATGCGCTGACCACACGCTTTCCATTAGAAGAGCGTATTTATCGGATGCGTTGCGTTGAGGCCTGGTCAATGGTTGTGCCGTGGGTGGGTTTTCCGTTGCATAAATTACTGGCGCTGGTTGAGCCAACCAGTCACGCCAAATACGTCGCTTTTGAAACACGCTACGCCCCTGATGAAATGCCGGGCCAGAAAGACCGCTTTATTGGCGGTGGGTTGAAATATCCCTATGTCGAAGGTCTGCGGTTGGATGAGGCCATGCACCCGCTTACACTTCTCACCGTAGGCGTATATGGCAAAGCGTTGCCACCGCAAAACGGGGCGCCGATACGCCTGACCGTGCCCTGGAAATACGGCTTCAAGGGCATTAAATCGATAGTCAGTATCAAGCTGACGCGTGAGCAGCCGCCGACGACCTGGAATATGTCAGCACCGAATGAATACGGATTTTACGCCAACGTAAATCCGCAGGTCGATCACCCTCGCTGGTCTCAGGCTACTGAGCGTTTTATCGGTTCGGGTGGCATTCTCGATGTACAGCGACAGCCCACGTTACCTTTTAATGGTTATGCCGATGAGGTGGCATCGTTATATCAGGGCATGGATCTTCGGGAGTATTTTTAAGTGAGGTTGACTGCAAAACAGATAACCGGTCTGAAAGTGCTGCTGCATCTCGCCGGTTTTATACCCCTGCTATGGCTCTTCTGGGCCGCGCAGCATGGCGGGTTGGGTGCCGACCCGGGAAAAGATATCCAGCACTTTACGGGCATTACCGCGCTGAAGTTTTTGCTGGCTACCCTGCTGGTATCGCCGCTTGCGCGCTATGCAAAGCAGCCTTTGTTGTTTCGTACCCGGCGGTTGTTAGGTTTATGGTGCTTTGCCTGGGCCACACTGCATATAACCAGCTATGCTCTGCTGGAACTGGGTATACAAAACCTGGGATTGTTGGGTCGTGAACTGGTTTCACGCCCATGGCTAATGCTGGGTATGGCCGGTTGGATTATCTTATTCCTGTTGGCGTTGACCTCGACACAAGCCGCTCAGCGTAAAATGGGCAAACGCTGGCAAACATTGCACAACTACGTCTACCTGGCCGTCATTTTGCTACCGCTGCATTATCTGTGGTCGGTAAAAGTGTTATCACCGCTCCCTATTATCTACGCCATCTGTTTTGTGGTTCTGCTGGCTTTTCGCTATAAAAAGCTGTTGCGGAAAACCGGGTACAAAGGTGTGTTTATGAAAAGTGAGTGAATCACGGTAAACTTCTTAACCACACCTAAACAGAACGAGAACAAAAAATGAGTAACAATGATAATTACCATCAGCTCACCCGCACGTTCCAGCGGCTCTCTCGCTTCTCCCACCTCTCGGCAATCGCCAGTTGGGACATGTTTACCATGATGCCGCCAGGAGGCAGTAAAGCCCGAGGCGAAGCGCTGGCCGAGCTGAGCGTGCTTGAGCACCAACTGTTAACCGATCCGAAAGTGGCAATGTGGATCGCCGCAGCGCAACAGGAAGATCTCAACGATGTAGAACAGGCGAACCTGCGCGAAATGTCGCGATTGCATCACCAGGCATCCTTGTTGCCCGAATCGTTGGTAGAAGCAAAATCTCTTGCGGGAAGCCGCTGTGAGCATGCCTGGCGTAGCCAGCGACCAGCTAATGACTGGGAAGGATTTTCCGATAACCTGAAAGAAGTTGTGAAGTACAGCCGCGAAGAAGCCCGACTGCGCGCAGAAGCTAAAGGTTGTTCGCCGTATGACGCGCTACTGGACATCTTTGAACCAGGAATGACCAGCGCTCAGTTGGATGTCCTTTTCGCAGACGTTAAAAGCTGGCTGCCCGATCTGTTAAACAAGGTGGTGGCAAAGCAGTCTCAGCAGTCGCTCATCGCCCCGGTAGGTCCCTTCCCAACAGCTGTACAGCGAGAGCTGGGTCTTGAAACAATGGCACAGCTAGGTTTCGACTTTACCGCTGGTCGGCTGGATATCAGTGCACATCCTTTCTGTGGCGGCGTACCAGAAGATGTTCGCATTACCACCCGCTATGATGAAAACGAATTACTCAGCGCGCTGTTTGGCGTGATCCATGAAACCGGTCATGCGCGCTATGAGCAAAACCTGCCACGCAGCTGGTCTGGGCAACCTATTGCTCTGGCACGCTCAACCGCCATTCATGAGTCCCAGAGTCTGTTCTTTGAGATGCAACTGGGACGCAGTAAAGCCTTTCTGATGCGGTTGATTCCGGCTGTAACGCGCCACTTTGGCGATCAGGCAGCGTTTGAAGAAAGCAATTTCATCGCCTGGAACCAGCAGGTCAAACCCGGGTTTATCCGTGTTGATGCCGACGAGGTAAGCTATCCCGCTCACGTGATCCTGCGTTATGAAATCGAACGTGCGCTTATTAATGGCGATATTGAAGTGGATGATATCCCGGCATTGTGGAACGAGAAAATGCAGGCCTGGCTGGGGCTGTCAACGATCGGAAACTATCGTAACGGTTGTATGCAGGATATTCACTGGACTGACGGCGGCTTTGGCTACTTCCCTTCCTATACCTTAGGCGCCATGTATGCAGCGCAGTTGTTCAGTGCCGCTAACCGCGCATTGCCTGATTTGAATCAGTCTATTGCCCAAGGTGAGTTTGGTGCTCTGTTTGACTGGTTACGTCAGAATATCTGGCAGCATGGCAGCCGCTTTACTACTGAACAGCTTATTACCCAGGCGACCGGAGAGCCGCTCAGCAGCCGTTATTTCCGTTCTCATCTGGAAGCCCGCTATTTGTAATCTCATACCGTGAGTCATTGTACATATCGTTACACGCCGAAACCAATGACTCACGGAAGCCCTGTGTTTACAGCGATATAGTTATTTCAACGGCCCCGCAGTGGGGTTGAATGAAAAACCAAATCGAGGGTATGAGAATGAAAAAAGTATTAGCTCTGGTTGTTGCCGCTGCTATGGGTCTGTCTTCTGCTGCTTTTGCTGCTGAAACAACTGCTACTACCGCTCCGACTGCTGCTGCAACCACCAAAGCAGCGCCGGCAAAAACCACGCATCATAAAAAACAGCACAAAGCAGCGCCGCAGAAAGCGCAGGCTGCCAAGAAACACGCTAAAAAATCCACCACTAAACCGGCTGTAGAACAAAAAGCGCCAGAGCAGAAAGCTCAGGCTGCTAAAAAACACACCAAAAAAGCAGCAACCAAGCCAGCAGCAGAACAAAAAGCACCAGAGCAGAAAGCTCAGGCCGCTAAAAAACACACCAAAAAAGCCGTAAAACACGACACCGCTAAACCAGCAGCTCAACCTGCAGCATAACGCATTTGTAGTCACTATGGCGTCCCCCACGCCATAGCATACGGCGCTAGATCAACCTGATGTAGCGCCGCCTTTCGGAGGGTAAAATGGTGTCACATTACCGCTTTGAGTTCATTCTTATTACTCTGATAATTTGCGCCCTTATTGCCATGCATTTTTATCTTTCCTGAGTGTAGTTATCTGATTTTACTCCCACTTTCTCGCCGTCCCGTCTATAGTATTAACTGAGGGTTTGCTGTTTATAATCATAATTCCCCACCAGAGTGTGATATGCATAAAACCATTGCTGTATTACTGGGCTCAATTTGTTTTTTTCCTGTTGTTGCGCATGCGGATCAGCCAGCAACGACCACCGCTGAAGCAGAAAGCATAAAAACGCTGTTTTTTGGTCATGACGATCGCACGAAAGTAACGGACCCAACGCAATCACCGTGGGACGCTATCGGACAACTGGAAACCGCCAGTGGTAATCTGTGTACCGCCACGCTCATTTCACCGCATCTGGCCCTGACTGCCGGACACTGCTTGCTCGCTCCACCGAAAGGCAAGCCGGATAAAGCCGTCGCGTTACGCTTTGTGTCGAAAAAGGGTGTCTGGCGCTATGAAATCCATGGAATCGAAGGACGGGTTGATTCCTCACTCGGTAAGCGTTTGAAAGCCGATGGCGATGGCTGGATTGTGCCGCCATCAGCAGCCCCGTGGGATTTTGGTCTGGTGGTGCTGCGTTACCCGCCTTCCGGAATCACGCCCCTACCATTATTTGAAGGTGATAAAGCGGCGTTAACCGCGGCGTTGAAAACCGCCGATCGCAAAGTCACACAGTCGGGCTATCCGGAAGATCATCTGGACGATTTGTACACCCATCAGGATTGCGTGGTGACCGGCTGGGCGCAGAATACCGTCTTGTCGCACCAGTGCGACACGCTCCCGGGCGACAGCGGTTCACCGTTGATGCTGAAGACAGATTCAGGCTGGCAGTTGATTGGCGTACAAAGCTCCGCTCCGGCGGCGAAAGATCGCTGGCGAGCCGATAATCGCGCCATATCCGTGACCGGTTTTCGCGATAAGCTGGAAGAGTTGGCGCAGGAGTAACATATGCTGCCCGCATTAACGGGCAGCACGGATATCAGGCAAGTTTAATCATCACCATTCCGGCCAGCAGCAGCGCCACGCCGATCCAGCCTTTATTATTCAGGCGCTGACCAAACAACACCCAACCAGCCGCTAACGTCGCGGCAATCCCAAACCCGCCCCACAAAGCGTAGGCAACAGAAAGGTCAATACCTTTTACCGCCTGCGACAGCGCGCTAAAGGCCGCTAACACGGCAGCCAGCGACAGCAAGCCATAAACCTTGCGGCGAAATCCATCAGAAAATTTCAAAAAGACGTTAGCGACTATTTCCAGCACGATGGCCATGCCAAGCCAGGCACCATGAACCCACTCAAACTGCTGCATGGGTCACCTCTTTGCTCGTTTTGGCAGGTTTTCGAGTACCAGACTTAATCAGCACAATGCCTAATACCAGCGAGACCAGTCCAGCCACTTTCATCGTGGACAAGGTTTCGTCAAATAACAACACACTAAACAGCGTAATAAATAAAATACCGATACCTTCCCACAAGGCATAGGCCACACCAAGGGCAATTTTTTTAACAGCGAAACTAAGAAAAATATATGATAAGGCGATCATTACCAGCATTAAAATAAAGCCTGAATTACCATGACCAACGCTTGCCCATTTCATTGACAGCGTACCAGTAATTTCAGCCGCGATGGCCAGACCTAATAATATCCAGTAAAACATGATGCTTCTCCTGCTTGAGAATATAGTCCTTTAGGCCTACTGCATGCAGTAAACCAAAAAATAAAATTAGTTAGCTCAGCGCACAGCGCCAGCTCAGGCAGAAGAAGGGACTAAAGCGCGTTGCGCCAGTGTTGCTCACCCGCAAGCAAGAAAGTGGAGGAGGTACGAAGAAGTGTAGGTAAACGCAAAAACATCCTGAACATATTGTCCATAATATTACAATTATCCGCAGTGTTGCTTCTCATCATCGCGGATGATAATTGTCCTCGGTAGTTAAACACAGATGATTTGTATCATAGCTTCAAGACGAACTCAAAGTCTTTTCACTTCTTTACCTGCCCCGTTTGATTTTTGTTATAACGGCTCGACGCAAATCACATTATTATGCAGATTCAAAAATGAAAAATGCGGGAATACACATGGCGAAACCGATCATCACGCTTAACGGTCTAAAAATAGTCATTATGCTGGGCATGCTGGTTATCATCCTGAGCGGTATTCGCTTTGCCGCAGATATCATCGTCCCCTTTATTCTGGCGTTATTTATAGCCGTTGTGCTCAATCCCGTGGTGCAGCGGATGGTCAAGCTTCGCATACCGCGCGTAATTGCGGTGTCATTGCTTATCGTTATTATTGTAATGTTAATGGTGCTGCTGTTGGCGTATTTAGGTACATCCTTAAATGAACTTGCGCGAACGCTACCGCAATATCGCTCTTCACTGGTTATCCCACTGAAAAATCTTGAACCATGGTTACAACGCGCAGGGATCGGCGTTTCCGTGGACGAGCTCGTCAAATATATCGATCCGAACGCGGCAATGACGCTGGTGACCAATTTACTGGCGCAGCTTTCAAATGCTATGTCATCGATATTTTTACTGCTACTGACGGTAGTTTTTATGCTGCTGGAAGTACCGCAACTGCCCAACAAACTCAAACAAATGATGAGTCGCCCCATTGAAGGTATGGCGGCGATTCAACGCGCCATCGACAGCGTCTCCCACTATCTGGTGCTTAAAACGGCAATCAGCATTGTGACCGGGTTGGTCGCCTGGGGCATGCTTGCTGCATTGGATGTGCGCTTTGCCTTTGTCTGGGGATTACTGGCCTTCGCCCTGAACTACATCCCTAATATCGGTTCTGTATTGGCGGCCATTCCCCCTATTGCTCAGGTGCTGGCATTCAGCGGTCTTTACGATGCGCTGGTGGTTCTGGCAGGCTATCTGGTCATCAACCTGGTATTCGGGAATATCCTCGAGCCGCGGATCATGGGCCGCGGGCTGGGGCTGTCCACGCTGGTAGTATTTCTGTCGTTAATCTTCTGGGGCTGGTTGCTCGGTCCCGTGGGGATGCTGCTTTCTGTGCCGCTGACCATCATCGTGAAAATCGCGCTTGAGCAAACCAACGGCGGTCAAAGCATTGCCGTGCTGCTTAGCGATCTGAACAAAGAATGAGTTTTCGCCCCGCCATTACGGGGCATTTCCTTTATCGTTTCACGCGGAAAGCCAAAACGGCACTTAACAGCGTAAATAGCGCTATTATCCACGCCATGGTCCAGGGCGTGCCATCACTGAAGGCGGCCAGCAGCAACGATGAGATAATACCGCTGCCATATTGCAACGCGCCAATCAGCGCCGAAGCTGAACCCGCAATGTTCGGTACCGCGTCCAACGCCGCAGCAGTCGATGTCGCGGCAATAATGCCATTCATCGAGAACAGCAGAAAAATGGAAACGATAATGGCAACAATTCCGCCTGACTCCAGTTTAACCAGCAGTGCAAGCGCCACTGCGGCCAGCGCCGCCAGCATCGTCGCATATTTCAGCAGTTGTTCCAGAGCATGTCGTTGAACCAGACGACGGTTAACCACGCTCATCGCCATAACACCGATAATGTTTAGCGCAAACAACCAGCCGTAATGCTGTGGATCAACATGGTAATAGCTAATATAAACAAACGGTGACCCGGTAATAAACGCGTACGCACCGACGTAATAAAACGTCAGGCTCAGGGTATAGCGCATAAAACGCCCATTCGTTAACAACGAGCGGTAATTACGAAATGCGCCAGCCAAAGAGGCTTTCACCCGTTTATCTTCCGGCAATGTTTCGGGCAGCCAGTTTAGGGAGATAAACATCAGCGCACCAATCACCACCAGCAGCCAAAAAATTGAGTGCCAGGTGCTCAGGCGAATAATTTGTCCGCCAATCAACGGTCCGGCGATTGGCGCAATCGCCATCACCAACACCAGGGTCGAGAGCATTTGCGCCGCACGAGTACGTGCAAAGAGATCGCGGATCATCGCTCGCGCCAGCATAGGTCCGGTACAGGCTCCAAGCGCCTGAAATACCCGCCAGAAAACAATTTGCGTGATACTTGTAGACAGCGCACACCCTGCGGAACCAATGATAAATAGCACCATGCCGATAAACAGCGGCTTGCGCCTCCCCATATGATCGCTAATCGGCCCCCAAATCAACTGTGCGATAGTAAAACCAATTAAGAAACCAGTAATCGTCAGCTCAACATTGCCATGTAAATCCTCGGCCATCGTCGGCATTGCTGGAAGATAAATATCGGTAGAAAGCGATGTAAAGGCCATCAGGCCACTGAGGATCAGAATAAAAGTAAGACCGGTCTGGCTTGCGGTAGTTACCGGTGAGGCATGTTCACGTGTACGCATAGTGCCCTGTCATGTTCTAAAAAGTCAGGTCGCAGTATATAGACAACGTATTGCCGTGATTAGACGGTTAAAACCGCATGAGTTTATGAACTGAAATCATGAATGGTGAAATCATATGCGTCATATTTTGTGACTGACTTCCAACAATTACCTTTTAGAAATGAATTCTACTCATAGGTCCATGCGAATTTCACAGACTAATCGTATCAACACAGATTTGCTAATCTGCAGCCAATGCAACGATGATGCTCAGGAGAACCCAATGAATACAACAGTTCTGAATAACGGAGTTGAGATGCCCCTGCTCGGATTTGGCGTTTATCAAATGACTGATGCCAGCGAATGTGAGCAAGCCGTACGGGATGCCATCGATACAGGATATCGCCTGATTGATACCGCAGCCTCCTACCAGAATGAAACTCAGGTCGGCAATGCACTTAAGCAAAGCGGAGTCCCCCGCGAGGCGCTTTTTGTGACTACCAAACTGTGGTTACAGGATACCAACTATGCAGGCGCAAAGGCGCAATTCGCACGTTCTCTGCAACGGCTTCAACTGGATTATATTGACCTTTATTTGATTCATCAGCCCTATGGCGATGTGCACGGTGCCTGGCGCGCGATGGAAGAATTATATGAAGAAGGGAAAATCCGCGCGATTGGCGTGAGTAACTTTCATCCGGATCGTCTGGCGGATTTAATCGCTTTCAATCGCATTATTCCAGCCGTTAACCAGATTGAGGTGAATCCTTTTCATCAGCAACCGCATGCCGTAGCCTGGATGCAGAGCCGGAATATTCAACCGCAAGCCTGGGCGCCGTTCGCTGAAGGACGCAATGACCTGTTTCAGAACCCGGTCTTATCGGCTATTGGTGAAAAATATGGCAAAAGCGTTGGTCAAGTCGTGCTGCGTTGGATTTATCAACGTGGGATAATTTCGCTGGCGAAAACCGTGCGTAAAACGCGGATGGCCGAGAATATTCAGGTGCTGGACTTTGCCCTAACGGCGGAAGAGATGACGCAAATTGCCGCGATGGACAGCGGAACCAGCGCGTTCTTCTCGCATCGCGATCCGGCTCGTGTGGAATGGATCACCCAGCGTAAACTGGATGTATAAAAAAAACGGCCTCCGCAGAGGCCGTCTTACTTTTACTGGCAGTTACAGCGCTTTCAGGATCGCATCCACGCTGGCTTTGGCATCGCCAAACAGCATATGGGTGTTGTCTTTAAAGAACAGCGGGTTCTGCACACCTGCATAGCCGGTGTTCATTGAACGTTTGAACACAATTACGTTCTGCGCTTTCCACACTTCCAGCACCGGCATGCCGGCGATCGGGCTGCGCGGGTCATCCTGCGCCGCCGGGTTTACCGTGTCGTTGGCACCAATGACCAGCACGGTATCGGTATCGGCGAAATCATCGTTGATCTCATCCATTTCCAGCACGATGTCATAAGGTACTTTGGCTTCCGCCAGCAGCACGTTCATATGACCTGGCAAGCGCCCTGCTACCGGGTGAATACCAAAACGCACTTTGATGCCGCGCGCGCGCAGTTTCTCAGTAATTTCCGCGACCGGATACTGTGCCTGAGCCACTGCCATGCCGTAGCCCGGGGTGATGATCACGGAGTGCGAGTTCTTCAGCATTTCTGCTGTGTCTTCCGCAGTAATCTCACGATGTTCACCCACTTCTTCATCAGATCCGGTAGAAGAACCGTCAGAACCAAAGCCGCCCGCAATAACGCTGAAAAATGAACGGTTCATCGCCTTACACATAATGTAAGACAGGATCGCACCAGAAGAACCGACCAGCGCACCGGTAACGATCAGCAGATCGT
This sequence comes from Citrobacter portucalensis, assembly GCF_002042885.1. Taxonomy (GTDB): domain Bacteria; phylum Pseudomonadota; class Gammaproteobacteria; order Enterobacterales; family Enterobacteriaceae; genus Citrobacter; species Citrobacter portucalensis. Next base: position 254,499 of record NZ_MVFY01000001.1, on the reverse strand, counting down.
TGCTCAGCATAAAGCCCGCCGCCGCTGCCGCCCATCCTGAATAGGAGTTAAGCATTGAAACAACAACCGGCATATCCGCACCGCCAATGGACGCCACCAGATGCCAGCCAAAAGCCAGTGCAATAATGGTCATCACCAGCAACGCCAGAACCTGCAGGCCCACACTTTCGGTACGAACAAACACCACCAGCAGCAGGAAAGAAACAACCAGCGCCGCCAGGTTCATTTTGTGACGATTCGGCAGCATCAGCGGTTTAGAGGAGATCTTGCCGCGCAGTTTGCCAAAGGCCACCACAGAACCGGTAAAGGTCACCGCACCGATGAAGATACCCAGGAACACTTCCGTCAGGTGAATGTTCACCAGAATCGGCTCCAGGCCCGTATCGTGATACAGGTAGCTGTTGAAACCCACCAGTACCGCAGCCAGACCGACGAAGCTGTGCAGAATTGCCACCAGCTCCGGCATCTCGGTCATTTCGACTTTCTTCGCCAGACGAATACCAATCGCGCCGCCGATGATCATCGCTACCAGGATCCACGCAACGTTGCCGGTATCCGGACCAAAAATCGTGGCAATCAGCGCAATCGCCATCCCGGCGATGCCGTAGTTGTTACCCTGCTGAGAGGTTTCGTGTTTCGAAAGCCCCGCCAGACTAAAAATAAACAGGATCGCGGCAACAATGTATGCAGCTGTAACTAATCCTCCAGACATATGTTACCCCTTAGTTTTTCCGGAACATTTTCAGCATGCGCTGAGTCACGGTGAAGCCACCGAAAATATTAATGCTGGCAATAAGCACCGCGATAAAGCTCAGGAAACTCACCCAGCCACCCTGGCCAATTTGCAATAACGCCCCAACCACGATAATCCCCGAGATGGCGTTAGTCACAGACATCAGCGGAGTATGCAACGCATGTGACACATTCCAGACCACGTAGTAACCCACCACGCAGGAAAGCGCGAACACCGTAAAGTGACCAAGGAACTCTTTCGGCGCGACGTCGGCGAGCCAGCCAAACAAAATCACTACCAGCGCCATCAGCGCATATTTGCGCCACGGAGAGACAGGTTTTTTCTCTTCTTTCGGCGCAGGTGCGGCTTTTGGCGCTGCCTGCGGCTGAGCAGAAACCTGGATTGGCGGCGCAGGCCAGGTGATTTCACCATCACGAACCACCGTGACACCACGCACAACCACGTCGTCAAAATCGACAGTGATATTGCCGTCTTTCTCTTTGCACAACAGTTTGAGCAGGTTGACGAGGTTCGTGCCGTACAGCTGGGAAGATTGCGTTGGCAAACGGCCTGGCAGATCGGTATAGCCGATAACCTTCACCCCGTTCTCGGTGGTGGTCACCTGATTAGGCACAGTATATTCGCAGTTACCGCCGTTTTGCGCGGCAAGATCGACAATTACGCTGCCCGCTTTCATCGAATCGACCATTTCACGGGTGATCAGTTTCGGGGCCGGTTTGCCCGGAATCAGCGCTGTGGTAACGATAATGTCGACGTCTTTCGCCTGCGCAGCAAAGAGTTCCATTTCGGCTTTGATGAACGCTTCGGACATCACTTTGGCATAGCCATCGCCGCTGCCCGCTTCTTCTTTAAAGTCCAGTTCAAGGAACTCTGCGCCCATACTCTGCACTTGTTCCTTCACTTCCGGACGGGTATCAAAAGCACGCACAATAGCGCCCAGGCTGTTTGCCGCACCGATCGCCGCAAGACCTGCCACACCCGCACCAATCACCATGACCTTGGCAGGTGGAACCTTGCCTGCGGCGGTGATCTGGCCGGTGAAGAAGCGACCGAATTCATGTGCAGCTTCAACAATAGCGCGATACCCGGCGATGTTCGCCATTGAGCTTAAGGCATCCAGCGACTGTGCACGCGAAATACGCGGCACGGAGTCCATCGCCATGACCGTCACGTTGCGCTCTGCAAGTTTTTGCAGCAGCTCAGGGTTTTGCGCGGGCCAAAGAAAACTCACCAGCGTCGTGCCCGGATTGAGTAACGGAATTTCCGCCTCCTCCGGCGCATTGACCTTCAGGATGATCTCTGACTGCCAGACTGCATTTCCATCAACAATTTCTGCGCCTGCTTGTACAAACGCCTTATCGTCAAAACTCGCCAGTTGACCTGCACCGCTTTCAACCGCGACGCTGAAACCCAGTTTAAGCAGCTGCTCAACCGTCTTCGGCGTGGCTGCAACGCGGGTTTCATTGGTTAACCGTTCTCTTGGTATGCCAATTCGCATAATGTTCCCTTCCATCTGTAATTATGATGATGGTTTATCAATGTTCGCACGAGGCATGCGCGCACTCTCGAAAGAGGTCAGTGTTACCTCAATAAAATAAAACAGTAACAAACTCTGTATAACCTACTGAAAATGACGCCTGTGATCTAGCGCCAAAAAACAGTATTTATTATGAAATTCGCGAAATAGAGATGAATCGAACCTCAGACAGATAAAATGCCCTAAAAATAGCCCACAAAGGCTGATAATTCGCTCAAGCGAAGCGGCAAAACATGATTACCTACCTGCCAAAAACAATTAATTAACATTAAATTAACTTATGAAATTCAACTGCTTTATCAGTTTTGGTCACCAAACGCCGAAATTTTCGGCATATCACAAAATGTTATCGCTGTTGTTACCTAACGTGACACGATGAGTGAAAAATGACGCAGACACTGACACAATTTAAATGCAATAATCAGCGACGTTTCTAGTCAATAACAATACCAGTACCTGGTTTGCGCAAGGCGAAGGATTATTTTTATGAAGCTTAAGAACACTCTCCTGGCGTCCGCACTAATTTCTGCGACTGCTTTTTCTGTAAATGCAGCGACAGAATTGACGCCGGAGCAAGCGGCTGCCCTGAAACCCTATGACCGCATTGTGGTCACCGGTCGTTTTAATGCTATCGGTGATGCGGTTGCTGCCGTTTCACGCCGTGCAGATAAAGACGGTGCAGCCTCCTTTTATGTTGTTGATACCTCAGATTTTGGCAGCGGCGGTAACTGGCGCGTTGTTGCCGACGTCTATAAAGCCGACGCTGAAAAAGCGGAAGCGTCAAAAAACCGTGTCATTAACGGCGTTATGGAATTGCCAAAAGATCAGGCCGTTCTGATAGAACCTTACGACACCGTTACAGTGCAAGGTTTCTACCGTAGCCAGCCTGAAGTAAACGATGCCATCACCAAAGCAGCGAAAGAGAAAGGTGCTTACTCCTTCTATATCGTGCGTCAGGTCGATGCCAACCAGGGCGGCAACCAGCGTATTACTGCATTCATCTATAAAGCTGATGCGAAAAAACGCATTGTACAAAGCCCCGATGCGATCCCAGCAGATTCAGATGCTGGTCGTGCCGCATTAGCAGCAGGTGGCGAAGCCGCGAAGAAAGTTGAGATCCCGGGCGTAGCAACTACCGCTTCTCCGAGTGCTGAAGTTGGCCGCTTCTTCGAAACGCAATCCACTAAAGGCGGACGTTACACTGTCACGCTGCCGAATGGAACCAAAGTTGAAGAGCTGAACAAAGCGACCGCCGCCATGATGGTACCGTTCGACAGCATCAAGTTCACCGGTAACTACGGCAACATGACGGAAGTCTCTTATCAGGTAGCAAAACGCGCAGCGAAGAAAGGCGCGAAGTACTATCACATTACCCGCCAGTGGTCAGAACGTGGTAACAACGTGACGATCAGCGCCGATCTGTATAAGTAATACCCAATGCCTTATCAGGTCTACAGTCCTTGTAGACCTGATAATTTCGCGCAGTTCTGTTTCCAGATAAAACAAAAACAGCAGTATTAAGACAACTTTTCACACTATTAGTCACAAATCTCTCTATCCCCATTGCATGCGTTCTCTTCTCTCCGTAAAATCCCGCGCCTTAGTGGCTTTCACCATTTTTATGCGGTTTGCCAAAATAATTATTCTCTCACTCTCGTTTTTGTAACTGGATACAAATGGAAAAGAAATTGGGTCTGAGCGCACTGACCGCGCTGGTTTTAAGCTCAATGCTCGGCGCTGGCGTTTTCAGTCTGCCACAAAATATGGCGGCAGTAGCCAGCCCGGCTGCATTACTGATTGGTTGGGCGATTACCGGTGCGGGTATTCTTTTGCTCGCCTTTGCCATGCTGATCCTGACGCGTATCCGTCCTGAACTGGACGGCGGTATCTTCACCTATGCACGTGAAGGTTTCGGCGAGTTGATTGGCTTCTGCTCTGCGTGGGGATACTGGCTGTGCGCTGTTATCGCTAACGTTTCGTATCTGGTCATCGTCTTCTCTGCGCTCAGTTTCTTTACCGACACACCGGAATTACGTCTGTTCGGCGACGGTAATACCTGGCAGTCGATTGTCGGCGCATCGGTACTGTTATGGATAGTCCATTTTCTGGTGTTGCGGGGAGTACAAACCGCGGCCAGCATTAACCTGGCCGCTACTCTGGCAAAACTACTGCCGCTAGGCCTCTTTATCGTGCTGGCATTCATGCTGTTTAAGCTCGACACCTTTACTCTCGATTTTACCGGCGTCGCGTTGGGCGTGCCTGTGTGGGAGCAGGTCAAAAACACCATGCTCATCACCCTGTGGGTTTTCATTGGTGTGGAAGGCGCGGTGGTGGTATCTGCCCGCGCCAGAAATAAACGCGATGTTGGTCGCGCCACGCTGTTAGCTGTACTCGCCGCACTGGGCGTTTACCTGTTAGTCACCCTGCTATCTCTCGGCGTTGTCGCGCGACCAGAACTGGCAGAGATCCGCAATCCATCAATGGCCGGTCTGATGGTTAAAATGATGGGGCCATGGGGCGAAATTATTATTGCCGCGGGTCTGATTGTTTCCGTGTGCGGTGCCTATTTAAGCTGGACGATTATGGCGGCGGAAGTGCCGTTCCTCGCCTCCACGCACAAAGCGTTTCCGCGTATTTTTGCACGACAGAATGCACAGGGTGCGCCATCGGCATCGCTGTGGCTAACCAACATCTGTGTACAAATCTGCCTTGTGCTAATCTGGCTCACAGGCTCCGACTACAATACGTTACTGACAATCGCCTCAGAGATGATTCTGGTGCCCTATTTGCTGGTCGGCGCATTTCTGTTAAAAATTGCCACCCGTCCGATTCATAAGGCTGTCGGTATCGGCGCGAGTATTTATGGCATCTGGTTATTGTATGCGTCAGGTCCGATGCATCTGCTGCTGTCTGTAGTGTTGTATGCGCCAGGGCTGTTGGTTTTCCTTTATGCCCGTAAAACGCACACGCATGAAAACGTATTAAAACGCCAGGAGATGGCGCTGATCGGCCTGTTGCTTGTTGCTGCTGTGCCAGCTACCTGGATGCTGATAAGCTAACGTTATACCCATCGCTGGCTTCGGAAAATATCAGACTATGAATATCCTGATAAAGGACTATCGGGATATCATGGTTAACGCTGATTAATCGAAAATAATCGCTCTTGCTCTCCCTTCATGCTTGCCCCCCACACTATTTGTTGCTGCGTGTGAAGCGCTTATCACGGCTCTCCAGATGATGACTCATCACAAGGTGTGATCCCCCTATTGAGTTCGAGTTATTCTTTCTACACTTCACAATCGCAAACTGCTTTACGGCGCAACAGTCAGTCACGATCACCTGCTTTATCTTCTTATGAATCACAACATAACATACAGAAACACATCATAACCTTCTCGATTTTTTTTCACTTTTCATATTGATAAAAGATAAAAAAGAAAAACTTCACGAACACACATACATCATAATATATGGACAAATAAAAGAACACTTAATCATCACACAATTAACTATTTGTGCTTTATCTTGTGTTGAATTTATCATGCAGTTGTGTTGGTATTTATGTTTGATGATAATGCAACCCGTGCGCTGGTCCCACCAGCTACACTCCCCTCGTCAATTATGTCGGAAATAAAAAAGGTTTATTAATAGCTGTTACTGCATCGATTAATTATGTAGTCGGCAGTATTTAGTCATTGAAGGACAAACAAAATGATAAATAAAGAATTAATGATGACACCCCCTATTAATCCTAAATGGAGTATTAAAATGTTTAAGAAATCAGTGGTTGCAGTATTAATAGTTCTTCCAATGTCTGCTTTTGCTCATGGTCACGGTGGCCATGGAGGTATGGGCGGTCACAATTTTGGTGGCCATGGCCATGGTGGTAACATTGGTCATGCTTTTAGTGGTCATTCGTTTGGTGGTCATTTTGCGGAGCGCATGAATGCAGGTGGTGGCTTCACAGGATTCTCTAAAGGCTCCATCAATATGAGCGATCACCCCATTGCAGATAACACGACTCGTTCCATCAGTGTGAAAGATGGTGTCGTCACTAAAAACATTGCCTACAACGGTGTTAATGAACAATATTCTGCGACAACCACAATCAGTCAAGAAACAGGTGTGGTTCGTACCTCAACAGTTACTCGTGATGGTGTGACCAAAACAGCATCAACTGTTGTGTCGCCTGAAATGCGTTCCCACACGGTTGACGTGACGAACGGTGATGTAACGCATTTCTCCGATCATAGCTATGTTGAAGGCGTTGGCGGCCTGTCGATTCACGGCACTAAAGAAGGTGATGAGGCTATTGGTACAGTCACTGCATACAACGATGTATCCAACGCAGTGAAAACTACCCACGCGCTCAAAAATGCTGACCTGACTCGTGTAGCATCAACAGTGATTGCACCAACCATGCGTACTCATAATGTTATGGTGAAAGAAGGTGATCTCACAATCACTCACCTTCGTGGTTATGTTGGAAATGAGACTGTTGGGTATGGTTTCTCTAAGGGCGTAGCTAAAGAAGATGGTTATGCAATCGAAACTTCAGTCAACTCACTTGGCATAGCAACTGTTGGGGCATATGGCCCTAGTCACTATGCAGAGAAGGCAGAAAATCTGAAAACGGGTGAAGTGAAAACAATCACCGATATCACTCCGCCACAACCACAACCAACTCCAGTTGTCGTACACGTTGTACCCGTAACTCCTCTGACTCCTGCGACGCCTGTGAATCCTCCTGTCGTGGTTCACGTTGTTCCAGCATCAACGATTACCCCAGCCACACCAGCGACTACCGTGTATAACGATAAACTCGGTGATAGTGTCATCTTGTATTGGAATATCTAAACTAAATGAGGCTGGAGCAATCCAGCCTTTTTAGAGGAAATAATTATGTCAGTTTTAACAGCAGCAGATTTTCTAAAACTTATTGATCTTGAACCATTCAAGAAGCCAAACAATGAAGCAGGTGTCTCTGTTCAGCGTGGTATTGAATTAGAAAAGCTACGCCTTGCTGTAAAAGAAGGTCATGTAAATCTCCGTTTTTTCCTCAAATGGTTAAATGCATCTGCTGGTTGCCGTTTACAAGAACGATGGTTAAACAAGTTTTTCGCCGATGATCTCGGAGAAATTCCCGCACGATTTCAGCAGTCCCCCAGTAAGAGCACAGAAGAAAAGCTAAAGGAAGAAGTTGCCCGTCTCACAGCGGAACTGAGAGCGTCACAACAACAAAATCAGGTTATTGCTTCTATCGCTTCTGAGGACAATCAGAAAGCCATTTTTGCGGGTATCGTCGAACGTATCGAAGAAGAATCACAAGCTGAACTAAAAGCCTTTGCAGAGAAGGCAGCAACACGGGCAAAACAGAAAGCAATAGAGATGATGATGGCTATCTTTCCTAATTGGAAGCCATCAGATTGAACACAAGAGGCTGTGTGTATTATCATGCTTCCTTAATCATTTAAGGGTAGACAATGAAGAACGTAAATCTGATCTTACTCGGAGACAGCACACAGCCACAAGAACGCCGAATGAAAGAAGCGTTAAAGATAAGCAAGGACGTAAAACCTGCCGCTGTGTTAGATGCTGTGAAAGAGGCGTATGAAGGCACAGGCAAGAAACCTAAGCTGAACTATGCACAACTATCACGATGGAGAAAAGGTTTAACCTTCTATCGTTCACCACCGCCAGAAGACGCTGTAGATCAGTATTCAGATTTATTTTCCCCACTCTACCAACTCTTAGAGAATCCGGTGATTGTTGCTTCTATCGACATATCAGAATTTGAACAGAGATTGAAGATTCAGATTAAAGAACGAGAACAAAGATTGATTGAAGCAAGAAGGCTTGAAGCCGCTCGTATTATGCAAGAAGCAGAAGAAAGAGATCACAGAAAGTTCACAGAAGAATTCAATAAAATAATGGATAAACTGAGAGAGCTTAGGAAAACATAGCTACAATGGGGAGCCTGTTTTCTGGTTCCCTTTTTTAATGACTAATCATTCTATTACGTTAATCCCCCTCTCTCTATTACTCCTTCGACTATAGCCCGACTAAAATGTGCTCGCCGCTAAATCAGGATGCTGTAACAAACCCCAACAACTTTATTCCTGTGTGCTACTGTGTACACATGAGTTTGTACTGATCACTACACCACTTACACCCTTTCTCTTGTAAGATGCTGTTTTTAACGGAGCCTGAGTATAACAATGGGTAAAAAACCTCCTTTGCCAATTCTTATCACCGGAGGTGGTCGTCGTATCGGCCTCGCCGTCGCATGGCACTTTCTGAACCAAAAACAGCCAGTTATCGTCAGCTACCGAACTCACTATCCTGCCATTGAAGGCCTGCGAGAAGCGGGCGCGATTTGTATCCCGGCTGACTTTTCCACGGATGAAGGCGTACTGGCCTTTGCTGATGAGGTCAAAGCGCAGACGGATGGCTTGCGCGCCATTGTGCATAATGCCAGCGCCTGGGTCGCCGAAAAACCCGGCACACCGCTTAGCGAAGTACTGTCACGTATGATGCAGATCCACGTCAATACGCCCTACCTGCTCAACCACGCGCTGGAAGGATTGCTACGCGGTCATGGGCACGCAGCCAGCGACATCATTCATTTTACGGATTATGTTGTGGAGCGTGGCAGCGACAAACACATTGCTTATGCTGCCAGCAAAGCGGCGCTGGATAATATGACCCGCTCGTTCGCGCGCAAACTGGCACCGGAAGTGAAAGTGAACGCGATTGCCCCCTCACTTATCCTGTTTAACGAGGGCGACGATGCAGAGTATCGCCAGCAGGCACTAAACAAATCACTGATGAAAACCGCGCCTGGTGAAAAAGAGGTCATTGATTTAATTGACTACCTACTAACCAGTTGTTTTGTCACCGGGCGTAGTTTTGCCCTTGATGGCGGGCGTCATCTGCGTTAGTGCAGTTTGATCCAACAAAAGATCAGCAACCACGCGCTCAGGCTCCAGCACACTACTGCACCGCCGAGCGCGATGGGTAAGCGCATAAACCCGGTGAAATACCACAGTGAAACAAGGTAGACAAAATAGGGAATAATCGACCACATACTGAATACAATGGTTGTACGTAACGCCTCGATCCCACGCTCACTGGCCACGATGTAGTGGGCAATCAACGCAAACGTCGGGAACAGTGGAATTAATCCAGCAATATAGTAATTCTTTGTTTTCGCCAGCAAACCTATCAACACCACCACCAGCGCACCGAGCGCCGCTTTTATAACGAGTCCCATCACTCTGCCTTAACACATCAATAACATCAGCCTCTAGCATAACGGAAGCGTTCTTGTTTAGAAAAGATTAATGGAAGGAAAAACCGGGGCGGTGTATGTTGGCGTTTTATATTCAAAATGAATGATATGAACACCATCGTATTTGTTGAAGATGATCCCGAAGTTGGCTCACTGATTGCAGCCTATCTGGCCCGGCATGATATTGAGGTTATCCTTGAACCTCGTGGTGATTTGGCCGAGGAGAAAATCCTGCACGTTCAACCCGATCTGGTGTTATTAGATATCATGCTGCCGGGCAAAGACGGGATGACTATCTGCCGCGATCTACGCGGACGCTGGCAAGGCCCGATTGTTCTGCTCACCTCGCTGGACAGCGACATGAACCATATCCTGGCGCTGGAAATGGGCGCCTGTGACTACATCCTGAAGACAACGCCGCCAGCTGTGCTGCTGGCTCGCCTGCGCCTGCACCTGCGCCAGAATGAACACTCAGCACAGTCTAAAGGCATTCAAGCGGCAACCATCACACCGCACACAACGCTGCGCTTTGGCACACTCACTATCGATCCCACCAACCGCTCCGTGCTGCTCGGCGGCGAGCAAATCTCTCTTTCCACCGCTGATTTTGAATTACTGTGGGAGTTGGCAACCCATGCCGGGCAGATTATGGACCGTGATGCGTTGCTAAAAAACCTGCGTGGCGTAAGTTATGACGGTATGGATCGCAGCGTCGATGTCGCGATTTCCCGCTTACGCAAAAAACTTCTCGATAACGCGACTGAACCCTATCGAATCAAAACGGTACGCAACAAAGGTTATCTGTTCGCACCGCACGCCTGGGACGACGAGCCTCATAAGTAATCCAACCGGGCCGGTCACTTTGATCGGCCCTCTTAATTACCTGGCGTTACACTGTCACATTGATAGCTAACTAAACGTCAGTCCGTCGTATTTTTTCCAACGGTAGTTTACGGCGGAGATAATCCAGCAGCCGATAAAGACGCCAATAATCGCAAAACCGACATTCCCCATATGGTCACTCAAATTGCTGACGGTATCCCACACCCCCCCCTGAAGCGAAAACGCGTCAGAGAGAAGTCCCAGCGCCTCCAGCCCGCCAATAAATAGCGCAACAATCACGGAAGTCCCGGTAATGGTCATATTGTAATAGAGCTTACGTTGCGGCTTATTGAACGCCCATCCATAGGCCTCAACCATCAGAATACTGTCGAGACAATCAATTAACGCCATACCGCAGGTAAACAGCGCCGGGAAAACGAGAATTGACCAAATCGACATGCCGCTGGACGCGCTTGAAGCAGAAATTCCCAGCAGAGAAATTTCAGTGGCGGTATCAAAACCCAGACCAAACAGAAAGCCGACAAAATACATATGCCAGTCTTTACCTACCAGCCGAAACGCTGAGCGGAAAAGCCAGTTCAGAGGGCCTGAAACTGTAATGTCTTCCGTGGTGCCATCGTAAGTACCGGTGCGTTTAAGATGGCGGAATGCCTTCCAGACCTGGCAGAAAATAATGAGATTGATGGTAGCCAGAATCAGCAAAAATACGGCAGAAACCGTAGTTCCTATCAGACCACCGACATTCTGAAACCATGCCATATGTTGCTTAAACACGCTGGTAGTTAGCGCAATGCCAATGCTGGCTAGCACCACAATGGTAGAGTGTCCCAGAGAAAACCAGGCCCCCGTTGTCAGGGCACGTTTTTTCTGCTGCATGAGTTTACGCGTCGCGCTGTCTATCGCGGCGATATGATCGGCATCAACGGCATGGCGCAAACCATAGCACCACGCAATCAGACTCAGTGCCAATAAGGAAGTATTGTTGCTAAACGCGGTGAAAGCCCACAGCCACGCTACGATGTTTGCCCCGATGAGTAAGACCATCAACAAAAGAATATTCGGGCGTTTTTTTAATAATGAAAACAATGCGTTCATTGTTTCCGGCCTGTCAAATTTTCGCTCAACAACACACCACACCGCCGTTCATTGATTGATTAATACAACGTTTACCAGGCTAATGATAACTCTTAAGAATTACTAACCCAGTGTCGTAGATCAAAATTGATTACCACCTGAAGCAAGTTCTGCCATCGCTAGCTCCGCAATACGCAGAGGTACCGTTGCGCTGTCACCCTCTTGCAGAAACCAGACGGACGACAACCCACACCAGGCAACAATCCACATCAGTAAACGCTGCCGTTCAATTCTGGCGATTTCAGACACAATGTTGACTCGTTGCGTGAATCTTTCAGGCTCAATGGCGACAGGTCTGGTAGGTTCGGCAAGATCGGGGTTAGTAAAGATATTGGCATAATCAAAGCCACGCTCGCCCACCAGCCCTTTGGGATCGATAGCCAGCCATCCTCTCGTTCCGAAATCAAGAATATTGCCGTGGTGTAGATCGCCATGTAATACGACTGCATCATGGGGTGAAGATAGCAGTAAGTTTGCCACCGCAGCACAACGCGTCAGGATACCGCCATGCTTTTTCGCGGCAGGAGCCAGATCGCGAAACCAATGGTGCAGAGGTGTTAACGCAGGCGTAGACGCATTTCGGGAGAGATGGAGTCTACTGGCAGCATGGCAAATAATGCGACAGGCCTGCGCATCGTTGCCAGTCCAGGACATGTCCGCTAAAGACTCTGTCCCTGTCGCACGTTCCAGCAGAATCGCCCCTGCTGCATGAGCAAGTACTTTCGCTGCGCCATTTCCGTTCCACCAGACCATGAGTTCACAGCCGATCCGTTCACTGTCATCATCGGTGATCTTTAGTATGGCTTTCTGCCCGTCCTTGACCACCACCACAGGCAAAAGCTGCGATGTGTGCGTTTCAAACGGTTCACCATCTGGAGTGAGCCCCCAACGGTTGAGCCAGGTGTTGAACAGACGATTTTCCAAACAATATCCTCATTTTTCTCTGGAAGATGGTAATCAAAAGGATCCGTGTTGGCATTATTCCTGTTTTCTTTTGGTTGAGCCACAACCCTCACTTCCATCATCACTGACTTATCGGGTAGAGCACTAACAGGCACATCCTTGTGTATCTGTGTGCCATGCTGACTGTGTTCGGTATATGAGGAGGACACGATGATCACGTTATGCAAAACCTGTGGAACATCCTATGAGGTAACTGGCGCCCATCCGGAACATTGCGATATCTGCCTGGATGAACGTCAATATGTCCCCACAAGCGGGCAGAAATGGATCGATTTTGACACCCTGTGTGCATCGCATACAAATAAGTGGAAGCAACACGACAGTACCCTCCTCAGCATCCGCACCGTTCCTGATTTTGCAATTGATCAGCGCGCGTTTCTTGTGCGTACCCCAGAAGGAAATATTCTTTGGGACTGCATTGCCACGCTCGACGATGCCACAAAAACGCTAATAACGTCCCTTGGCGGCCTTAAGGCTATCGCGATTTCGCATCCTCATTACTACACCACCATGCAGGACTGGGCTGCGGAATTTAGCGCGCCGATTTACCTTCATGCCAGCGACAGAAGGTGGGTAATGCGTGACAGCCCGTGGATTAGATTCTGGGATGGCGACACCATTGAGTTAACCCGTGACGTCACGATGATACGTCTCGGCGGGCACTTTGCTGGCGGCTGCGTCCTGCACTGGGCACGTGACGAAGGCGTGGTGCTTTCTGGCGACATCGTTCAAGTTACACCAGGTGCCCATGCAGTCTCTTTTATGTGGAGCTACCCCAATATGCTACCGTTGCCAGCCGCCACCGTCAGCGACATCATCCAACGCCTGAGAACAGTGAAATTTAAGCAACTTTACGGCGCATTTGAAGGTAAAGATATTACGCAAAATGCCGATGAGATTGTGCGCCGTTCAGGTGAAAAATATATTTCCTGCCTCAAATAAACCGCAGTTTATTCACCAACCATGCTCAGGAAGGTAAAAATGGATAGAACTTATAAATCACGCCCATCACAGAAACACTCACTATCACACTGATAATGAAGTAGGTTTTGAAAGGCTGCTTTTGTGTTTTATGGCGAAAGATTTGTTGACCCGCTATCGCGCCGCCCCATCCGCCCACAACGCCAAACACCAGCAATGTGGATTCCGGCACTCTGCGCCAGTCCTTGCGTGCCGCCATTTTGTCCACGCCGTATAACAGCAGCGTCAGAACGTTGGCGAGTAGAAACCATATAACAAGAGGATAAGCGGTGAAAATGCAGCCGACCGCTGCGAAAATGAGTAGCGAATAACAACAGCGATTGAGATTCATATTTTCAGTCACAGCACTTTTCAGGAAGTATCGGCACGCATTATACGCAAGGTCAGTCATCCCTGCCACGGGTGAGAATATCCCTTTTATTATTATGCCTATATCCCCAAAGATAGCGCAAATTCTCTGGTCTGCGGCGTACCTAACAATTCAAACAAGAGAGCCGTTTTCATTATTCAAAACAAATGGTAATTTATTAAACCCAAATGGAGAAATTGTTCTGGAGTCACAAGGATGAGAAAATACTCATATCCATATTTGTTTTTTGTTACCGTCTCATCTCTCGGCGCAATTTTTCTCTTTTACTGGTGGAAGGTAACGATATACAGAGCGACATTTCTCTACCCGCTCACATCCAAATACCTCATGCTTATTTCTCTGGCAGTGTCATTGTTAATTACCTTATTTCTGGTAGGTAATGGGATAATGAAAAAAAGTCCCTTCCAAACCTATCTGAAATTATTTGGTGGCATCAGCATTGCCATGGTGCTGTTTTCAGTGATCATGGTTATGGCGATAACCTGGTTCATTCCGGGTGTCCCCTCGTCCTATACCGCCACATACGTCTATGCTACAGGAAGTTCTAAAAGCTGTTCGGGGGCTGATGTTGACGATCCGGATCTCGGGACTAACATAAGAATTTGCTATCCCGAAGGTAACTACGAATATAACAACACCATCTACGTTGAGAAACGAAGTAACCTTTTAGGTGCGGTCGTGACATACGCCAGAACAACCCCACCCCGATTTTGATTAACTTACAGCGTAGAAAGCAATGCGTGATCCAGCGAAAGGTCATTCCGCGCCCGTAGGAGCCATAAGAATGCAGAAAAGAGATATACAGTGTACTCTGCGTGGACAAGCACGCCGGATGGTGATCGGAGAACCTTTCTGAACCCACGCATCGGCGGATACCGCTGTGCCCACTTTTCCCCTGAGGGACACGTGCACTCGCTAACTTATTGAGCGTTCGGTGATTTTTTATGAAGAAACTGTTTGTGCAGTTTTACCTCCTGCTGTTTGTCTGCTTTTTGGTGATGACCCTGTTGGTCGGTCTGGTATACAAATTCACCGCAGAACGCGCAGGCAGACAGTCGCTCGACGATTTGATGAAAAGCTCGCTGTACCTGATGCGCAGTGAACTACGCGAAATCCCGCCACGCGACTGGGGTAAGACGCTGAAGGAGATGGATTTAAACCTCTCATTTGACCTGCGCGTTGAACCGCTGAATAAGTACACACTGGATGCCCCAACCATGCAGCGTTTGCGCGAAGGCGATATTGTGGCACTTGACGATCAATACACCTTCATTCAACGCATTCCTCGCAGCCATTATGTGCTGGCCGTCGGTCCGGTTCCCTACCTCTATTTTCTCCATCAAATGCGCTTGCTGGACATCGCGCTGATGGCGTTTATTGCTATCTCACTGGCCTTCCCGGTACTGATCTGGATGCGCCCGCACTGGCAGGAAATGCTCAGACTCGAATCCGCCGCACAACGTTTTGGTGAAGGACATCTGAGTGAACGCCTTCATTTTGACAGCGGTTCCAGCTTTGAGCGCCTGGGCGTAGCGTTTAACCAAATGGCCGACAATATCAATGCGCTGATCGCCAGTAAAAAACAGCTCATCGATGGTATTGCCCATGAGCTTCGTACCCCGCTGGTACGTTTACGTTACCGGCTGGAAATGAGTGATAACCTCACCGAGCAGGAATCTCAGGCGCTTAATCGTGATATCGGCCAACTGGAAGCGTTGATCGAAGAGTTACTGACCTACGCCCGCCTGGATCGCCCACAAAATGAACTGAAACTCAGCGTACCGGACCTGCCTGCTTGGTTGACAACCCATCTGGAGGATGTGCAAAGCGTAAATCCTGACCGTGCGGTGCTATTACGTCATCTCGAAACTGGCGACTACGGCGCGTTGGATATGCGCCTGATGGAGCGGGTCCTGGATAATTTGCTGAATAATGCCCTGCGCTATTGCCAGTCAACGGTGCAAGCCAGTCTGCTGCTGAACGGCAATCAAGCCACGCTGGTAGTGGAAGACGACGGTCCCGGTATTGCACCAGACGCTCGCGAACAGGTTTTTGAACCGTTTGTACGCCTTGACCCCAGCCGTGACCGGGCGACCGGGGGTTGTGGGCTTGGGTTAGCCATCGTCCACTCAATAGCGTTGGCTATGGGAGGGACGGTCGTCTGTGATGAAAGTGAACTTGGCGGCGCCCGGTTTACTTTCCGTTGGCCCGTCTGGCATAACATTCCTGAAATTTCGGCTGCCTGACCTATTCTGCTCGGTGGCCAGGCGGTGAATGTTGTGCTATAAAAAAGTATGTTGTAACTAAAATGGTAAATCTATGGCCCGTTACGATCTCGTTGACCGCCTGAACGGCACCTTTCGCCAGATGGAACAAGAACTGGCGCTTCTGAACGAAAACCTGTTGCAGCAGACGCTGCTGATTGCCCGCGTATTCTCGTTACCGGAAGTGGTCAAAGAGGCAGAGCATGCCCCTCTGCAGAGCATTGATGTTAAGCAGCATTTAGGCAAAGAGGCTGAAGCGCTGGCACTGCGCCATTACCGTCACCTGTTTATTCAGCAGCAGTCCGAAAACCGCAGCAGCAAAGCGGCCGTCCGCCTACCGGGTGTATTGTGCTACCAGGTTGATAATGCGGCGCAATGTGCTCTGGAAGAACAAATCCAGCGTATAAACCAGTTGAAAACCACCTTCGAGCGCATTGTTACAGTAGAGTCAGGGCTGGCGCCGGCAGCACGTTTCGAATGGGTGCATCGCCACCTGCCGGGGCTGATTACACTGAATGCCTATCGCACGCTCACCGTTGTCAGAGATCCTGCCACCCTGCGATTCGGCTGGGCTAACAAGCACATTATTAAAAACCTGAAACGTGATGAAGTACTGCAGCAACTGGAAAAAAGCCTGACCTCACCGCGCAGCGTACATCCCTGGACACGTGAAGAATGGCAGGCGAAGCTTGAACGCGAATATCAGGATATCGCCGACTTACCGCAGCAGGCCCGCCTGAAAATTAAAAGGCCGGTAAAAGTGCAGCCTATTGCCCGTGTCTGGTACAAAGGAGAGCAAAAACAGGTGCAATATGCCTGCCCGACGCCACTGATTGCTTTGCTTAATAACGACAACGGTATGACCGTACCGGATATCGGCGAGTTACTGAATTACGATGCCGATAACGTTCAGCATCGCTTTAAACCTCAGGCGCAGCCGTTGAGATTGATTATTCCCCGGCTGCACCTGTACGTTGCGGATTAACTGCCTGGCCGCATGCTGCCAACCATCAGCTCCGGACGTACCCAGCTGTCGAATTCCGCTTCGGTTAGATATCCCAGCGCCAGAGCGGAGGCTTTTAGCGTCAGCCCTTCTTTATGCGCTTTTTTGGCAATTTCAGCCGCTTTATCGTAACCGATATGGGTGTTGAGCGCGGTCACCAGCATCAGCGACTCATTGAGCAGCTGATCTATTCGTTCACGGTTGGGCTCGATTCCCGTCGCGCAATGTTCATTGAAGCTTTCCATACCGTCCGCCAGCAGGCGTACCGACTGCAGGAAGTTGTGGATGACCATCGGTCGATAGACGTTGAGCTCAAAGTTACCTGACGCCCCGCCCATATTGATGGCGACATCGTTACCCATCACCTGGCAGCACAACATGGTCAGCGCTTCACACTGGGTAGGATTGACTTTACCCGGCATGATCGAGCTGCCCGGTTCGTTTTCCGGAATTGAAATTTCACCAATACCACAGCGCGGGCCAGATGCCAGCCAGCGTACATCGTTGGCGATTTTCATCAGCGACGCTGCCAGCCCTTTTAGCGCTCCGTGGGCATGAACCAGGGCATCGCAGGTGGCCAGCGCTTCAAATTTATTCGGAGCGGTAACGAACGGCGCGCAGGTAATGACCCGCAGTTCATCCGCGACCCGGCGGGCGTATTCGGGATGAGTGTTCAGTCCGGTACCTACCGCGGTTCCCCCCAACGCCAGTTCTGCCACATGCGGTAAACTGTTTTCAATGTGTCTGAGGTTATGTTCAAGCATTGCTACCCAGCCGGAAATCTCCTGGCCAAGCGTAAGTGGAGTTGCATCTTGCAGATGTGTACGACCAATTTTAACGATATCGGCGAAAGCGTGGGACTTATCACTGAGCGTTTTTGTCAACACATTTAAACGTGGGATCAAAGATTTACGCAGCGCCAGCAGTGCGGCAACGTGCATTGCGGTTGGGAAGACATCGTTCGAGCTTTGGCTTTTATTGACATCATCGTTGGGGTGTACTTTTCGCTCCATCCCCCGCACGCCGCCCAGCAATTCGCTGGCCCGGTTTGCCAGCACCTCGTTCATATTCATATTGCTTTGCGTGCCTGAGCCGGTTTGCCAGATGGCCAGCGGAAACTCATCGCGGTGTTTATCTGCCAACACCTCATCTGCAGCCTGCATAATAGCCCTGGCTTTATCCTCCGCCAGCAGCCCCAGATCCTGGTTAACCTTTGCCGCGGCGCGTTTCGTCAGCGCCAGCGCATGGATCAGTGAGACCGGCATTTTCTCCGTAGAGATACGAAAATGCTCCAGCGAACGTTGGGTTTGCGCACCCCAAAGCTTATCGGCAGGAACATCAATCGCCCCCATTGAATCATTCTCGCGGCGTACCGTTACCATTACCTGCTCCTTACATTAACAGTTGATTAGGTTATGTTTCGACATTGCCCATTTGCATTGGTCTTATGAGTATTAACGAGGATAAAGCTGTCGTTTGGTGGTTCGTGCGGTAAAAAAAACCGCCCCGAAGGGCGGCTGACGTTACTTAACGCAGCGTGCGCACTGCGACGTCTGAATTTGCTTGAAGAAATCGTTGCCTTTGTCATCTACCAGGATAAATGCCGGGAAATCTTCTACTTCAATTTTCCAGATGGCTTCCATCCCGAGTTCCGGGTATTCCACGCACTCCAGGCTCTTGATACTGCCCTGAGCCAGCACCGCGGCGGGGCCGCCAATACTGCCCAAATAGAAGCCGCCATGTTTATGGCAAGCATCGGTCACCTGCTGGCTGCGATTGCCTTTCGCCAGCATAATCATGCTCCCACCAGCGGCCTGAAGCTGGTCAACATACGAGTCCATACGTCCGGCAGTGGTTGGCCCCAGCGAACCAGAGGCATAGCCTTCCGGCGTTTTTGCCGGACCTGCGTAATAGATCGGGTGATCTTTAACATACTGCGGCAAACTTTCGCCGTTATCCAGCCGTTCTTTCAGTTTCGCATGCGCAATATCACGACCAACAATGATTGTACCGTTAAGTGACAGACGCGTAGAAACCGGGTACTGCGACAGCTGGGCCAGGATCTCTTTCATCGGGCGATTGAGGTCAACGCGCACCGCTTCACCCTCTCCCGCCTGGCGCAGTTCTTCCGGTATAAATTTGCCAGGATTATGCTCCAGTTTTTCGATCCAGATACCTTCGCGGTTGATCTTGGCTTTGATATTTCGATCGGCTGAGCAAGAAACGCCCATACCAACCGGACACGACGCGCCGTGACGCGGCAGGCGGATCACGCGGATATCATGCGCGAAGTACTTCCCACCAAACTGCGCGCCAAGCCCCAAATTCTGCGCCTCAATCAGCAGCTCTTTTTCCAGCTCTACATCGCGGAATGCCTGACCATGTTCGTTACCTTCTGTCGGCAGTTCGTCGTAGTATTTTGCAGAAGCCAGTTTGACCGTTTTCAGTGTGGCTTCTGCCGATGTTCCACCGATTACGAACGCGATGTGATACGGCGGACAAGCCGCAGTGCCCAACGTACGCATTTTCTCAACCAGGTAATCTTTTAATTTGCCCGGTGTTAGCAGCGCTTTGGTTTCCTGGTACAGATAGGTTTTATTCGCCGAACCACCACCTTTGGCAATACACAGGAATTTGTATTCATCTCCGTCGACGGTATACAAATCGATTTGTGCTGGCAGGTTGGTACCGGTGTTCACCTCTTTATACATATCCAGCGCTGCGTTTTGTGAATAGCGCAGGTTGTCTTCGATGTAGGTGTTATAGACGCCTCGTGCCAGCGCCTCCTCATCACCCCCACCGGTCCAGACACGCTGACCTTTTTTACCCACGATAATCGCAGTTCCGGTGTCCTGACAGGTCGGCAAAATGCCTTTTGCCGCGATGTCAGAGTTACGCAGGAATTGCAGGGCCACATATTTGTCGTTTTCGCTGGCCTCCGGGTCGCGCAGAATATCAGCTACCTGCTGTTGATGTGCGGGACGCAGCATAAACGACGCATCATGAAAGGCCTGACGAGCCAGCAGGGTTAAGGCTTGCGGTGCAACTTTAACAATCTCCTGCCCTTCAAATTCGGCAACAGAGACATAGTCGCTGGTCAGCAGATAGTATTCGGTATCATCCTTTTTGAGGGGGAAAGGATGCTGATAATGAAAGGGTTTGTTTGACATTGTGCTCTCACTTACTGCTCGGTCTGGTTATTCTCTGGGCAGATGTTCCATTGCCCTGCTTCCCTGCCGCAGATCCGGTTGTAGAAGGAAGAGCTTTCTGCAACCGGAATTACTCAGGGTATTAAAAGCGAGTCACCATATCCTACACATTTTTTTAACAAAAACTGAGACAAGTACGACTTTTTACATGTGCAGGTTACTTCCCTCAGGGTTTCTTGGTTTAATAGCCGTAGAAAATTCAACATTGAAACAGGGCTTGATAATGCAAAAACTCATCAACTCAGTGCAGAACTACGCCTGGGGAAGTAAAACGGCGTTAACGGAACTCTATGGCATTGCCAACCCCACTCAGCAACCGATGGCTGAGTTGTGGATGGGCGCGCATCCGAAAAGCAGTTCGCAGGTTCTGGGCGCTGACGGTCAGACGGTTGCTCTGCGCGACGTTATCGAGCACGATAAATCCGCACTGCTAGGCGAAGCCGTAGCGCAACGTTTTGGTGAACTGCCCTTCCTGTTTAAAGTACTCTGCGCTGCTCAACCACTTTCGATTCAGGTTCATCCTAACAAGCACAATTCTGAAATTGGATTTGCCAAAGAAAACGCCGCGGGGATCCCGATGGATGCCGCCGAGCGCAACTACAAAGATCCTAACCACAAACCAGAACTGGTATTTGCTTTGACGCCTTTCCTGGCGATGAACGCATTCCGCGAGTTCTCTGACATTGTTGCATTGTTACAACCCGTTTCCGCCGCACATCCGGCTATTGCACATTTCCTGGAAGAACCGAGTGCGGAACGTCTGAGCTATCTTTTCACCAGCTTGCTGAATATGCAGGATGAGGAGAAATCCCATGCGTTGGCGATCCTGAAATCAGCGCTGAACAGCCAGCAGGGTGAACCCTGGCAAACCATCCGTCTGATCGCTGACGTCTACCCGAACGACAGTGGGCTTTTCTCCCCGCTGCTGCTCAATGTGGTGAAACTCAATCCAGGCGAGGCTATGTTCTTATTTGCCGAAACCCCGCACGCTTACCTGCAAGGTGTGGCGCTTGAGGTGATGGCTAACTCGGACAACGTGCTGCGTGCCGGACTAACGCCAAAATATATTGATATCCCGGAACTGGTCGCCAACGTGAAGTTTGTCGCCAAGCCAGCAAACCAGTTACTGACCACGCCGGTTGAATCTGATGGTGAACTGGACTTCCCAATCCCGGTTGACGATTTTGCGTTCTCCCTGCATGACCTTACTACCAATGGCGCAGATATCAGCCAGCAAAGTGCAGCCATTTTGTTCTGCATAGAGGGTGAAGCCGTGCTGAGTAAAGGCGAGCAACGTCTGGTTCTGCGACCGGGTGAATCGGCCTTTATTGGCGCGAATGAATCGCCGGTTAACATTAGTGGCGCAGGTCGTTTAGCCCGGGTTTATAACAAGCTATAGCAAGATACTGATATTTTTAACAACTCTTGCTAAGCTGTAGTGTGTTAAAGACATGTCACTCCTCCAGGCGTCTTCAAACGCCTGGTTTTATTTTATGGATATCGAAATGAAAAAATCGCTGGTAGCTGCGGGTGTGGTGGTTGCGCTGGGTATCGTCTGGACGGGCGGCGCCTGGTACACAGGTAAGAAACTTGAAACGCATCTCGCCGAGATGGTGACACAGGCAAACGATCAGTTAAAACGTTTCTCCCCTGAGGCGGGCATTGAACTGAGTTATCAAAACTACCAGCGCGGGGTGTTCAATAGCCAACTGCAATTGGTGGTGAAACCAATCGCCGGGCAGGCAGATTCCTGGCTAAAACCGGGGCAAAGTATCGTCCTGAATGAAACCGTCGATCACGGTCCATTCCCGCTGGCTCAGTTGAAATCACTGAATCTGGTCCCGGCTATGGCCTCCGTGAAAACGACTCTGGTCAATAACGACGTTACCAAACCACTGTTTGATATTGCCAAAGGTGAGTCGCCATTTGTCATTAATTCCCGAATCGGCTACAGCGGCGATACCCGTTCCGATCTCTCCCTCAAACCACTGAACTATGAGAAAGGCGACGAAAAAGTAGCCTTCAGCGGCGGGGAATTCCAGTTTACAGCAGACAAAGAAGGTAACGCTGTCTCGCTGACAGGCAATGCGCAAAGCGGCGTGGTCAATGCGGTCAACGAGTATGACCAGAAAGTACAAATGACTTTCAATAACCTGAAAACTGAGGGTTCCAGCAGTATTGCCAGCTTTGGTGAGCGCATAGGCGACCAGAAATTGTCACTCGATAAACTGTCGATTTCCGTCGAAGGTAAAGAGTTGGCGGTTCTGGAAGGCATGGGTATTGATGGTAAATCCGATCTGATCAACGACGGTAAAACTGTCAACAGCCAGTTGGATTACACGCTGAACAGTCTGAAATTGCAGGGTCAGGATATGGGTAGCGGTAAACTGACGCTGAAAGTTGGCCAGATTGACGGTGAAGCATTACACCAGTTCAGTCAGCAGTATAGCGCCCAAACCAAGGCGCTGATGGCGCAGATTGATGTGGTACAAAACCCTGAGCTTTATCAGCAAAAAGTCACTGAAGCCTTCTTCAATGCGCTGCCGATTCTGATGAAAGGCGAGCCGGCTATCACCATAGCCCCGCTGAGCTGGAAAAATGCAAAAGGTGAAACTGCATTTAATCTGTCACTGCTGCTAAAAGATCCGACAGCAAATACTGAGGAACCACAAACGCTGGCTCAGGAAGTGGATCGTTCGGTCAAATCACTGGATGCTAAGCTGACGATTCCGGTTGATATGGCGACTGAGTTCATGACGCAGATTGCCAAAATTGAAGGCTATCAGCAGGAACAAGCGGCCGATCTGGCGAAACAACAGGTGAATGGCCTGGCGGCAATGGGTCAGATGTTCCGTATTACAACGATGCAGGACAACGTCATCGGCTCCAGCCTGCAATACGCAAACGGCCAGGTTACCTTAAACGGACAAAAAATGTCGCTGGATGAGTTTGTTGGCATGTTCGGTATGCCTTCTCTCGGCGAACCGGATGCCCCGGCTATTCCGCAACAGTAAATACGCGTGACAACAGGCCCGATAACCGTGTGTTTATCGGGCCTTTTTTATTTTGCCACCACCAGACGGGCGGAAAGCGTTAAGTTACGCGAATGACCATCATCGTGCCCAATGCGCTGTAGCATGCGCTCAGCAAGGGTATATCCCATTTCACGCGCGGGCGTACAGGCCCAAATAATGGGGATATCGTCCAGTGCATTTTCCGCTACATCGGCAAATCCAGCTAACGAGATCTGCTGTTCGAAGTAGCGGTCTACGCCAATTTCACCACTCTGACGCCCTGCTCTCATCAGGCCAAACCAGGCGCCAACGGCTATGGTTTCGTTGTAGCACACCACTGCGCTGATCGTTGGGTTACGACGTAACAGCGCGGTCACCTCCTCTGCGGCCTGCTTTTGGCTGGATGAGCACTCCAGCACCCAGTCGCTATGAAACGGTAAACCATACTTTAGCAACGTCGTACAATAGCCGCCGACACGCTCTGCGCGGGTCAATGAAGAACTCTGCCCCCCCAACCACGCGATGCGCTGATGCCCATGGCGTATCAGATGTTCAACCAGCAATTGCGCTGCCTGCATGTTGTCAGGTCTGACGGTGTCAACGTCATCCAGGTAGCTGGCCCGAGACGCAAACACTACCGGAATCCCCTTATCGGCGGCCAGTTGTTGTAGGTCGTCGCTACTGCCGGCTGCCCCGGCGATCACCACACCATCAACCCCTTGATTAAGCAGCATAGCGAAACGCTGCGCCAGCTGTTCGCCATCTCTGCCACCATGTAATAAAAAGACCATGCGCCCCTGCGCTTCTAAAGCTTCCGTCAGACCCGCCGTCAACTCGGCGTAAAACGGGGTGGAGAGGTCGCGCACGATCAAACCAATTACCCCGCTCTGCCCGCCACGCAGCGCTGATGCCTGGCGATTACGCACAAACCCCAGTTGCTCAATAGCGGCATTCACCCGTTCGCCGGTCGCGGATGAAATACGGCCTTTTCCACTGAGCACCAATGAGACGGTACTAACCGAAACGCCCGCGGCCAGCGCAACATCATGGATGGTTATTTTTTTGGCTATAGCCATAAAAACGGAAAACTCCCTGATAACGTGACGGATAAAACGTTTTATCAATCACTTATATTTATACGCCCTATTATCGTTCGATAATGTGATTTATACCGCACTAAAATTAGGTAAAACGTTTTATCTTCTCGCCATCATTAGTCAGCTAGCTTTTACGAGGAGTCGTTTGATGACGACGAGAACCACACCAAAAATTACGTTATGGGAATTTTTCCAGCAGTTGGGCAAAACCTTTATGCTGCCCGTGGCTCTGCTCTCATTCTGCGGGATCATGTTAGGGATCGGCAGCTCGTTAAGTAGTCATGATGTCTTAACGCTGATTCCGGCATTGGGTAATCCGGTACTGCAGGCTATTTTTACCTGGATGAGCAAAGTAGGCTCATTTGCGTTTAGCTTCTTACCGGTGATGTTCTGTATTGCCATACCTCTCGGCCTGGCCCGCGAGAACAAAGGCGTAGCGGCATTTGCCGGTTTTGTTGGTTATGCGGTGATGAACCTTGCCGTCAACTTCTGGTTAACCGCGAAAGGTATCTTGCCTACCACGGATGCCACGATCCTGAAGGCTAACAACGTACAGAATATCCTGGGGATCCAGTCGATCGACACCGGGATCCTCGGCGCTGTTATTGCCGGGATCATCGTCTGGATGCTGCATGAACGTTTCCACAACATTCGCCTGCCGGATGCACTGGCCTTCTTCGGCGGTACCCGCTTTGTACCAATTATCTCTTCGGTGGTGATGGGACTGGTCGGCCTGGTCATTCCCCTGGTTTGGCCGGTTTTCGCCATGGGCATTAACGGGCTCGGCCACATCATCAACAGCGCGGGCGAATTTGGTCCAATGCTGTTTGGTACCGGTGAACGTCTGCTGCTGCCGTTTGGTCTGCATCATATTCTGGTGGCACTCATTCGCTTCACCGAAGCTGGCGGCACGCAGGAAGTCTGCGGTCACAGCGTGAGCGGCGCACTGACTATTTTCCAGGCTCAACTGAGCTGCCCGACAACACAAGGTTTCTCTGAAAGCGCAACCCGCTTCCTGTCGCAGGGTAAAATGCCGGCGTTCCTCGGTGGTTTGCCGGGGGCAGCGCTCGCTATGTACCACTGTGCTCGCCCTGAAAATCGTCATAAAATTAAAGGGTTGTTAATTTCTGGTCTCATTGCCTGCGTGATCGGCGGTACAACCGAACCACTCGAGTTCTTATTCCTGTTCGTTGCCCCTGTTTTGTATGTAATCCACGCCCTGCTGACCGGTCTTGGTTTCACCGTGATGGCGGTGTTAGGCGTCACCATCGGTAACACGGACGGTAACCTGATTGACTTTGTGGTATTCGGCATCCTGCACGGACTCTCTACCAAGTGGTATCTGGTCCCTGTCGTGGCTGCGATCTGGTTCGCGGTGTACTAC
The DNA here is from genome assembly GCF_002042885.1 of Citrobacter portucalensis. Taxonomy (GTDB): domain Bacteria; phylum Pseudomonadota; class Gammaproteobacteria; order Enterobacterales; family Enterobacteriaceae; genus Citrobacter; species Citrobacter portucalensis. The sequence goes on along the minus strand of NZ_MVFY01000001.1, from coordinate 228,655 downwards.
GTGATCTTCCGTTTCGCCATCACACGCTTCAATCTGAAGACCCCGGGTCGGGACGTCGAAATTGCCAGCAATATCGATAAAGTCATGGCGGGAGCACCGGGTAAATCCGGTTACAACGTCCCTGCCATTCTGGCGGCGCTGGGCGGTGCGGAAAACATTGTCAGCCTTGATAACTGCATTACCCGTCTGCGCTTGTCAGTAAAGGATATGTCGCTTGTGAACGTACAGGCACTGAAGGACAATCGCGCCATTGGCGTAGTGCAACTCAATCAGCATAATCTTCAGGTTGTTATTGGTCCGCAGGTCCAGTCAGTGAAAGACGAGATCGCAGTTCTGATGAACACCGTACAGGCTTAAGGACAACAATATGTTTGATTTTTCAAAGGTTGTGGACAGGCATGGTACCTGGTGTACTCAGTGGGATTACGTTGCCGACCGTTTTGGTTCAGCCGACCTTCTGCCGTTCACCATCTCCGATATGGATTTTGCCACCGCCCCCTGCATTCTGGAGGCGCTGACTCAGCGCCTGTCACATGGCGTGTTGGGTTACAGTCGCTGGAAAAATGATGAATTTCTGGCGGCGATTAGCCACTGGTTTCTATCGCGTCATAATACCCAAATCGATCCTGAGTCGCTGGTTTATGGCCCCTCAGTCATCTATATGGTATCGGAGCTAATCCGCCAGTGGTCTTCTGCGGGTGATGCGGTGGTTATTCATACGCCGGCTTACGACGCGTTTTACAAAGCGATTGAAGGTAATCAGCGCCAGGTATGCGCTGTCGGACTTGAAAAACGCGCTGACGGCTGGTTTTGCGACATGGTTGCACTAGAGAAAGCCCTGTCCCGGCCTGAAAGCAAAATTCTCCTGCTTTGCAGCCCGCACAACCCAACCGGTAAGGTGTGGACGCGCGATGAACTGGAAACCATGGCGGAGCTGTGTCAGCGCCACGGTGTAAAAGTCATCTCTGATGAGATCCATATGGATATGGTATGGGCAGACCAGCCGCACATCCCGTGGAGTAACGTCGCGCGCGACAGTTGGGCGCTGTTCACCTCCGGTTCAAAGAGCTTCAATATTCCGGCATTAACCGGGGCTTACGGGATTATTGAGGATGAGCAGAGTCGCAACGATTACCTCAGTGCGTTAAAGGGTCGGGATGGTCTTTCCTCACCTGCAGTGCTCGCGCTTAGCGCACATATCGCAGCCTACCAACAGGGCGCTAGCTGGCTTGATGCGCTGCGGGATTATCTTGCCAGTAACCTGGATTACATCGCGCACGAGCTGAATAACGCATTCCCCGAACTGAACTGGCAGGTTCCGCAATCCACCTATCTGGCATGGATTGACTTGCGTCCACTCAACCTTGATGACCACGCACTGCAGGATGCACTCATCCATCAGCAGAAAGTCGCCATCATGCCCGGATACACATACGGAGAAGAAGGACGCGGTTTTGTGCGCCTCAATGCCGGATGTCCACGTTCCAAGCTTGAAAAAGGCGTTCAGGGGTTGATTAACGCCATCCGCACAATACGTTAAATAGTCTTGCGCAATGAAGAACTCATTGCGCAACTCCTTATATAAAAAAACAAATCTGTTTTTTATCGTTTTTTTTAATACCAATTCCTCCCTGACTTTTCCTGCCAGTCAAAATCAACAGCAATAAAAATCAAAAAGACAAAATACAAAGCTGAGAAGATAGCCGAAATATAGCGCTGTTTTATATACATAAAAATCATGAATACAACACAAATAAACATTCACAAAAAGAATTTAACTTTTTTTTTACTCCTGTCCCTAACAACATCCATTTTTCTTTGGTATATCCCTTTTAGTAATCAGCGTTATAGCCTATCTTTTTACCCGGTTATTGCAACCTTTGCTGGTGTATTGCACATTCAGACTGGGTGCTTTATGACGATGAATTACATGAGTTATCGGCGCAAAAAATATCTTTTACCCCTGGCCTGCGCGTTTTATTTCTCAGGGGTTTTCTTATTTCTTGCGCTCTATATTTATTTTTATAAAAACGGTCTTCCTGGTGTCATCTACAATGACATTGCTGTTTTATACTTTATGAGGAACATGTTAATTACGGGGTTGTTCTTTGCAACATACTATTTATATACGTTTAAAAATAAAAAAGAAAAGCATGGTAAAACAGTTATTTACGCCACTTATTTATGGTGCATGTTGCATCTGGTAATGGCTATCCTCTACTCCATCCGTATTACGCCAATATCGTTTCAGTTGGTTGACACAGAAACGTTTGAATGGCTTAGACCCTGGCGTGGTAGCTTTATTTATGTCCTCATTATCTTGTGGACCTGTATCGTTTTATTAGGGGCAAAATTAACCCGGCTAAAAACACAGTTTTGGGTAAGTATGTCACTGGTTGCCCTGAGCAATCTGTTAAGTGTCATCATTATGCTGAAGTACACGCATATAGACTCCGCTGGATGGTATCTCGCCAGAGGCCTGGAGTGCCTTAGCGCAATGGCCGTGATGATCGTGCTCATGTCTGATATTTTCAAGCGCTACAAAGCCTCACGTCAGGCCTATGAATTATCCTATGAAAATTCAGTCCGCGACCCGATGACCCGACTTTTCAACCGTGGCTATTTTTATAACGCACTCAGCAATGAGATTAAAATGACAGCGACCCATAAACCCCTGAGCATTGTCTTTTGCGACATTGATTTCTTTAAGTCGGTCAATGACACCTGGGGACATTTGCAGGGTGACAGAGTGATAATTAAACTGTCAGAAATTATGCAGCGACTGAGTCGACGTAACGACATCGTGGCGCGTATTGGCGGAGAAGAGTTTGCTATTTTGCTACCTGAAACTAACGCTGATGCAGCATTTAACATCGCAGAGCGAATCAGAAAACACGTAGAACAACAAACTCAGGCCACGACTAAAGGTGATTTTCCACGCATCATCACCATCAGCCTGGGTATCGTAACCTCGCTTGATAACCGTTCAGCCCCTGAACAACTTGCTGATTGCGCAGACCGCGCCCTGTATATGGCAAAAAACCGAGGCCGTAATTGCGTTGTGGCTTATTCTGGCGAAGAAGTTTAATAGCAAAGGAAAAGATCACCACCAGGGCGATCTTTTCCTCATGATCAGTTGGTAATTTTCATGTGCAGCTGGAATGCGTTGGTTTTCCCCTCATCCTTCGCCGCGCCTTTTTGATATATTCTGATGGTATACTTACCGCTGGCAGGCAGCGTATTTTTATAAGTGTCACCACTCATCATGCCATCAAAAATGAATTGTTCGCCCGGTGCAATAATACTCATGAAAGGATGAGGCCAGGCGCTTTTCAGAACTGCTTGCATGGTCTGCCCTTTTTTGGCGACAAACGTATAATCTTTTGTTTTATCACCCGTAATTGTCCCCTTGATATCTGCGCCACTGGTACCTTTCTTAAACTGGATTACATGCGTTTCATCCGCTTTATACGCCGCATGCGCAGGCACAGTTGCCAGCAGCAAACTTCCACAGAACATTGTACTGACAATTAGCTTTACACTTTTCACTTTATTAATACCCTCAGTCGTTATTGTGTTTTTATAACATACCTCGCAGCACATTCATAAACTGGAAAGTGTCCATTTTTCGCTATTAGCAATGTTATTCAATAAATATCCGAATGAAATAACACTGACAGACAGTAATTAAATAAAAACGAGGTAAATAATCTTAAATTAAAATCATTTTATTACACACATGCTGCAGGAAATGCGTTATTGCTTACTTTACGCCCGTCTTACCACCGCAAGGCAAAAAGCATCGTGATACGTTCTCAAGGATCAGGGAGTCGGAACACCACTCTGTTGGTACGCTAACAGCATGGTCAACAATTTGGCGATGCTTGCTTCCCCATAACCCCGAACTCTGCACTGCTTTTTTTAAAGTTTTTAGAGGAACATTTTTCTGTTGTATAATGGCCTGCACTTTACCTAAATACACGAGTGCGACCATGATTGATACTTCCCTCCCCCTGACCGACGTCCATCGCCACCTTGATGGTAACATCCGTGCACAAACGATCCTGGATCTGGGCCGTCAGTTCAACTTAACGCTTCCGGCACAAACGTTGGAAACGCTGATCCCTCATGTGCAAGTCACATCAACTGAGCCAGATTTAGTGAGTTTTTTATCCAAGCTCGACTGGGGCGTGAAGGTACTGGCCTCGCTGGATGCGTGTCGTCGCGTGGCATTTGAAAATATTGAGGACGCAGCACGTAACGGCCTGCACTATGTTGAACTGCGTTTTTCCCCAGGCTACATGGCGATGGCGCATCAGCTCCCGGTTGCAGGTGTGGTTGAAGCCGTCATCGCAGGCGTACGCGAGGGCTGCAAGACCTTTGGCGTCGAAGCACGCTTAATTGGCATTATGAGCCGTACTTTTGGCGAAGCCGCCTGCTTGCAGGAACTGGATGCGCTGTTAGCCCACCGAGACCATATTACGGCGCTGGATTTGGCCGGTGACGAACTGGGGTTCCCGGGCAGCCTGTTCCTATCTCACTTCAACCAGGCACGCGACGCCGGCTGGCGTATTACCGTGCATGCGGGCGAAGCCGCGGGACCAGAAAGCATCTGGCAGGCCATTAAAGAGCTAGGCGCTGAGCGTATTGGTCACGGCGTTAAAGCCGTTGAAGATCGTGCGTTGATGGATTACCTCGCCGAGCACCGTATCGGCATCGAATCCTGCCTGACATCAAACATTCAGACCAGCACCGTTGCCTCACTAGCGAACCATCCGCTGAAAACGTTCCTTGAGCATGGCGTTATCGCCAGTTTGAATACGGACGACCCGGCTGTTCAGGGTGTGGATATTATTCACGAGTACACCATTGCCGCACCAGCTGCAGGCCTAACGCGCGAACAGATCCGCCAGGCGCAAATCAACGGTCTGGAAATGGCATTCCTGAGTAACGAGGAAAAACGAGCCTTGCGCGAGAAAGTCGCCGCAGCGTAACAGGTAAAGTGCCGCGTAGCGCTAACGCTTATCCGGCCTACGTTGGTTTTCATTGTAGGCCGGATACGATGCCAGGAAGGTATCGCCTTGCGCCATTTACCTAATCAGGCAAGGCACAGCGTCGAACGATGTTTCGCAGATTCTATACCCAGCTCAATCAGCTCCATAATTTGGATAGCCTGTCTCGCCGGTACCGGGTTTTCACCGTTGCCGTTTAGCGCATCCCGAATGCCAGCATAGTACGCCGGATAATTGCCCGGTACGGTCAGCCAGGTTTCTTCAACCTGCTCTTCGCCTTCGACTCGCATCAATACGCCATCGCGCATATCATAACCCCAGTCTTCCTGTGGAAGTCGCTCGCCATTTTTCAGGCGCTCTTCCTGCGGGTCAAGACCATACTTCACATAGCTGCCACGCGATCCATGCACAATATAACGGGCCGATTCTGCAGCAGCAAGCATGGTGCCATGCAGGATCACACGACGCTGCGGATACGTCAGGATGGCATGGAAGTAATCCGTCGCCTGCGCGCCCGGACGCAGCTGGGCCAGGTCTACCGTCAGGCTGACGGGCAAACCAAACAGATTAATCGCCTGATCCAAAAGATGCGGTGCTAAATCGTACCAGATACCGCTTCCCGGACCGCCCTGTTCACGCCAACGGTCACGAACCTGTGGGCGGAAACGATCGAAATGGGATTCGAAATACGCCACCTCTCCCAAAACACCATCCGCCAGCAGAGCTTTCAGCGTCAGAAAATCACTGTCCCAGCGACGGTTATGGAATACAGACAACACACGCCCCAGGCTACGTGCCAGCGCATCCAACTCACGTGCTTGTGACAGTGTCACGGTAAAGGGCTTATCAACAACCACATGTTTGCCCGCTTCCAACGCTGCTTTCGCTAACGGGAAGTGCGTGTCGTTTGGCGTGGGGATCACAATCAGGTCGATATTTGGATCGTTAAAAAGATGCTTAGGCTCAGCAACAACCGTTACCGTAGGCCAGTCTGCCTTCACTTTTGCTTCATCACTACTGGACACTGCAGCCAGTTCCAGACCCGGCGTGCCCACAATCAGTGGGGCATGGAAGGTTTTGCTGGCATAACCATAGCCAATTAGCCCAACGCGGATGTTGTCACTCATGTTATTGCCTCTCAATTCAGGACTGACCTATTTCACACCATACCTTGCAACGTCTCAATAGTTTAATAACCATTGCGCTACAAAGGTTGTTTTTTAACTTAAGTCAAACATATGCCACTTATGCTTAACTTGCAGCGAAAAAGAGGTAGAAATCGTTCCCTATCATCTTGCTGTATTAATGAGAGATTAGTAACATTTGCAGCCTGTGTTTATGGATAAATCAAAGCAAATGTCATCAGTAATGAATCGTCTTATTGAATTAACAGGTTGGATTGTTCTCGCCGTCTCCGTGATCCTGCTGGGTGTTGCCAATCATATTGACAATTACCAGCCACCAGAGCCCGTTGCGGCAGTGCAGAAAAAATAAGCATCCGCAGCCTTTTATTGCCCGACAATTAACATTGGTAGTTGCAGGGTCTGCCGGTAAAAGATCGCTTTCTGTCAAAAAAAGCGAATTATGCCGCGTCCCGCTCCGCTGCATATTGCCAGCGATCGCTAAGCGCGTTACCCTTGCTCAAGACGCGCATAGCGCCTGATTTTTCACAGGTATGAACACTCTTCTTACATTTGCACGTAAATGCGCTTTTACCTGTGCTCGTTGTTTATTTTTATATTTTCTACTCCGTTGGTATTATTTTATTAATATGGATCTGCATTTATGACCGTTCAGGATTACTTATTAAAATTCCGCAAAATCAGTTCGCTCGAAAGTCTGGAAAAACTGTTCGACCATCTTAACTACACGCTCACCGATGATAACGACATTATCAATATGTACCGTGCCGCAGACCATCGCCGTGCGGAGCTTATCTCCGGAGGTCGTCTGTTTGATGTTGGTCAGGTACCTAAATCAGTCTGGCATTACGTGCAATAAAGAAGAAAGTAGCGCTCAACGTTAAAAGCTTTATAATAATTGCCCCAAAATGAATGGCATGATTGATTGCGCGCGTAAACCTGGAGAAGAGATGACTACGACACCGGCACAACGTATCGGAGGCTGGCTACTTGGGCCACTGGCCTGGCTGTTAGTCGCGTTGTTGAGCGCTTCGCTGGCGTTATTACTTTATGTCACTGCGCTGGCTACACCACAAACCTTCAAAACGCTGGGTGAGCAAAGTACGGCAAATTTGCTGTTATGGGGTGTTTCCTTTATTACCGCGATCGCCATGTGGTATTACACACTGTGGCTGACGATTGCGTTTTTCAAACGCAGAGCCTGTGTACCTAAGCATTACATTCTGTGGCTGCTGATCTCCGTGTTGCTGGCGATTAAAGCGTTTGCGTTTTCACCCGTCCCAGACGCTTTTGCCGTGCGCCAACTGCTGTTCCCATTACTGGCTGCAGCACTGTTGGTGCCCTACTTCAAACGATCGCAGCGCGTTAAATCGACGTTTGTGAACCCGTAATAACCCTACAGTTAACCTGTTGTCGCCTGTTGAAGATTGTCAGATAATAGGCGGCTTTTTATTTCAGGCCGAAAAATGACTGATTACCTGCTGCTGTTTGTCGGAACTGTACTGGTCAATAACTTTGTACTGGTGAAGTTTCTGGGCCTTTGCCCGTTTATGGGCGTTTCCAAAAAACTGGAAACCGCAATGGGTATGGGCCTTGCCACGACGTTTGTCATGACACTGGCATCCATCTGCGCTTGGCTGATTGATACCTGGATCCTAATTCCGCTCAATCTCATCTATCTGCGCACGCTGGCTTTTATTCTGGTTATCGCCGTCGTCGTGCAGTTTACCGAAATGGTTGTGCGCAAAACCAGCCCTGCGCTGTACCGCCTGCTGGGGATCTTCCTACCGCTGATCACCACTAACTGCGCAGTGTTAGGTGTGGCGCTACTGAACATCAACCTCGGCCATAACTTTTTACAGTCGGCGCTATACGGTTTTTCCGCCGCCGTCGGCTTCTCGCTGGTGATGGTACTGTTCGCCGCGATCCGCGAACGCCTCGCCGTGGCGGACGTCCCAGCGCCGTTTCGCGGCAATGCGATTGCGCTGATTACCGCTGGTTTAATGTCATTGGCCTTTATGGGCTTTAGTGGTTTGGTGAAGTTGTAATGAATGCTATCTGGATTGCCGTTGCCGCAGTGAGTCTACTGGGTCTGGCGTTCGGCGCTATTTTGGGGTACGCCTCACGACGTTTTGCCGTTGAAGATGATCCGGTCGTGGAGAAAATTGATGAAATTCTCCCGCAAAGCCAGTGTGGCCAGTGCGGCTATCCGGGCTGTCATCCTTATGCTGAAGCGATCGGGTCTCAGGGTGAAAAAATTAACCGTTGCGCCCCCGGCGGCGAAGCGGTGATGTTAAAAATTGCCGCCCTGCTGAATGTCGATCCGCAGCCTATTGATGGCGATGAACAAGACGTTACGCCGGTGCGAATGCTGGCGGTCATTGATGAAAATAACTGTATTGGGTGCACTAAGTGTATTCAGGCCTGCCCGGTCGATGCCATCGTGGGCGCGACCCGCGCCATGCACACGGTAATGAGCGATCTCTGCACCGGGTGCAACCTGTGCGTTGACCCGTGCCCGACGCAATGTATTGAATTACGCCCGGTAGCCGAGACACCCGATAGCTGGAAATGGGATTTAAACACCATCCCTGTGCGCATCATTCCCGTGGAACAACATGTTTAAGTTATTCTCTGCATTCAGAAAAAATAAAATCTGGGACTTTGATGGCGGCATTCATCCACCAGAAATGAAAACCCAGTCAAACGGAACGCCGTTGCGACAGGTTCCGCTGGCGCCGCGTTTCGTTATTCCGCTGAAACAACATATTGGTGCGGAGGGTGAACTGTGCGTAAACGTGGGTGACACCGTGCTGCGTGGTCAGGCCTTAACCCGCGGACGTGGCAGAATGCTTCCAGTCCATGCGCCAACATCAGGCACCGTTGTTGCCATTGCCCCGCACTCCACCGCGCATCCTTCGGCACTGGCTGAGTTGAGCGTCATCATAGACGCCGATGGCGAAGATCGCTGGATTGAGCGAGACGGCTGGACCGATTATCGCTCCCACAGCCGGGAAGAGCTGATTGCGCGTATTCATCAGTACGGCGTTGCCGGGCTGGGTGGCGCAGGTTTTCCCACCGGCGTTAAACTGCAGGGCGGCGGAGATAAAATTGAAACGCTGATCATTAACGCCGCCGAATGCGAGCCGTACATTACGGCAGATGACCGCCTGATGCAGGACTGTGCCGCTCAGGTCGTCGAAGGTATCCGCATCCTGGCGCACATTCTTCAGCCACGCGAGATCCTCCTGGGTATCGAAGATAACAAACCGCAGGCAATATCTATGCTGCGCGCGGTGCTGGCTGATTCACACGACATTAGCCTACGCGTGATCCCCACCAAGTACCCGTCCGGCGGGGCCAAGCAGTTAACACAAATCCTGACCGGCAAGCAGGTTCCCCACGGCGGACGCTCCTCTGATATCGGCGTATTGATGCAAAACGTCGGAACCGCCTATGCAATTAAACGTGCAGTAATCGACGGAGAGCCGATCACCGAACGTGTCGTGACGCTAACAGGTGAAGCAGTCAGTCGTCCGGGCAACGTCTGGGCGCGTTTAGGTACGCCGGTTCGTCATCTGCTCAACGATGCGGGCTTCTGCCCTTCCGCCGACCAGATGGTGATTATGGGCGGGCCGCTGATGGGCTTTACGCTGCCGTGGCTGGATGTCCCGGTGGTGAAGATAACCAACTGTCTTCTGGCCCCCTCGGCCAGTGAAATGGGTGAAACGCCAGAAGAGAAAGGCTGCATTCGCTGTAGTGCATGCGCCGATGCCTGTCCGGCCGATCTCCTGCCACAACAGCTTTACTGGTTCAGTAAAGGGCAACAGCACGACAAAGCGACGGCCCACAATATCGCCGACTGTATTGAATGCGGTGCCTGCGCCTGGGTATGCCCAAGCAATATTCCACTGGTACAGTATTTCCGTCAGGAAAAAGCCGAGATTTACGCCATTAGTCAGGAAGAAAAGCGCGCCGCAGAAGCAAAAGCTCGGTTTGAAGCCCGACAGGCGCGCCTTGAACGTGAAAAAGCAGCACGTCTTGAACGCCATAAGAGCGCCGCTGCTCAGCCGGCGGCCAAAGATCATGATGCCATTGCCGCCGCGCTGGCTCGCGTAAAAGAAAAGCAGGCTCAGGCGCTGCAACCGGTGGTCATTCAGGCAGGTGAAAAACCTGACAATAGCGCCGTGATTGCCGCACGCGAGGCGCGTAAGGCGCAAGCTCGTGCTTCCCGTAAGGAAAACCCGCCGCAAAGTGAAGGCAGCAGCACGGGTACAGACCCGCGTAAAGCTGCCGTGGAAGCGGCAATTGCCGGCGCCAAAGCCCGCAAGCTTGAGCAAGAAGCGGTAACAGAAACGGCCGAACCGGTTGATCCGCGTAAGGCTGCCGTGGAAGCGGCAATCGCCCGCGCCAAAGCTCGCAAGCTCGAGCAGCAGGCGGTAACAGAAACAACCGAGCCCGTTGATCCGCGTAAAGCTGCCGTGGAAGCGGCAATCGCTCGCGCCAAAGCCCGCAAACTTAAACAAGAAGCGGTAACAGAAACAGTCGAACCGATTGATCCGCGTAAAGCTGCCGTCGAAGCGGCAATCGCCCGCGCCAAAGCCCGCAAGCTAGAGCAGCAGGCGGTAGCCGAAACAGCCGAGCCGGTTGATCCACGTAAAGCCGCCGTCGCGGCCGCCATCGCACGCGCTCAGGCAAAGAAAGCCGCACAGCAGCAGGTTGTAAACGAGGAATAAATGGTATTCAGAATAGCAAGCTCCCCTTATACCCATAACCAGCGCCAGACATCGCGTATCATGATGCTGGTGTTACTTGCTGCATTGCCGGGGATCGCCGCTCAGCTGTGGTTCTTCGGCTGGGGCACGTTGTTCCAGATCGTTCTCGCTGCCATCAGCGCTATTGCTGCCGAAGCGGGTGTGCTTAAACTGCGTAAACAACCCATTGTGGCAATTTTAAAAGACAACTCTGCGTTACTCACCGGGTTGCTTTTGGCCGTCAGTATTCCGCCCCTCGCGCCATGGTGGATGGTGGTATTAGGCACGGTATTTGCGGTTATCATTGCGAAACAGCTGTATGGCGGGCTCGGGCAGAACCCGTTTAACCCTGCCATGATTGGTTATGTCGTGCTGCTCATCTCATTTCCGGTACAGATGACCAGTTGGCTGCCGCCGCATGAAATTGCGGCCACGGTGCCTGGTTTCTTTGACGCCCTGAACGTTATCTTTAACGGGCATACCGCCAGCGGAGGTGATATGAATTCGCTGCGTATGGGTATCGATGGTATCAGTCAGGCAACACCTCTTGATACTTTTAAGACATCCCTGCATGCCGGACGTACCGTTGAGCAGGTGATGCAATACCCGATCTACAGCGGCATGCTGGCAGGCGCTGGCTGGCAGTGGGTGAACCTTGCCTGGCTGGTTGGTGGCATCGTGCTGTTATGGCAAAAAGCGATTCGCTGGCATATCCCGGTTAGCTTCCTGCTGTCGCTCGCCGTTTGCGCCACTTTAGGTTGGATTTTTTCGCCAGACTCACTGGCATCGCCTCAGTTGCATTTGCTTTCCGGCGCGACGATGTTAGGTGCGTTCTTTATTCTTACCGATCCCGTTACAGCATCAACAACCAACCGTGGTCGTCTGATTTTTGGCGCGCTTGCGGGCCTGTTAGTGTGGTTGATACGCAGTTTTGGTGGTTATCCTGATGGCGTGGCTTTTGCCGTGTTGCTGGCCAATATCACGGTTCCCCTGATTGATTATTACACCCGCCCTCGCGTGTACGGACATCGCTAAGGACTAGATATGCTGAAAACGATTCGTAAACACGGTATTACACTGGCGCTGTTTGCTGCGGGCTCAACGGGGTTAACCGCAGCAATCAATCAATTAACCAAGTCAACCATTGATGAACAGGCCGCGATACAGCAAAAAACGCTGTTCGATCAGGTTCTGCCTGGCGATCGCTACAATAATAACTTGTCTGAAAGTTGTTATCTGGTCAATGCGCCAGCGTTAGGCAAAGGTACGCACCGTATATATATTGCCCGCCAGGACGATCGTCCTGTTGCTGCGATTCTTGAAGCTACGGCGCCAGATGGTTATTCCGGGGCGATTCAACTGCTGGTGGGTGTCGATTTCACGGGTACCGTGTTGGGTACGCGGGTTACCGAACACCATGAAACGCCTGGGCTGGGCGATAAAATCGAACTGCGACTGTCCGACTGGATCACCCATTTTAGCGGTAAAACAATTTCTGCGGATAACACCTCTCACTGGGCAGTGAAAAAAGATGGCGGCGACTTTGACCAGTTTACTGGCGCAACCATTACACCACGTGCGGTGGTTAACGCGGTTAAACGTGCCGGCCTGTATGCGCAGACGCTGCCTGCGCAACTCCCTCAACTTAACGCCTGTGGAGAATAACCATGAGCGAAATTAAAGACGTGATTGTCCAGGGGTTATGGAAAAATAACTCCGCGCTTGTGCAACTACTCGGGATGTGTCCGCTGTTGGCCGTCACTTCTACCGCCACTAACGCGCTGGGTCTTGGACTTGCGACTACGCTCGTCCTGACGCTGACCAACCTGACGATTTCAGCCCTTCGCCGCTGGACACCGCCAGAAATTCGTATTCCGATTTATGTCATGATTATCGCCTCCGTGGTGAGTGCGGTACAGATGTTGATCAATGCCTACGCCTTCGGCCTGTATCAGTCTCTGGGCATCTTCATCCCGCTGATTGTAACCAACTGCATTGTTGTTGGTCGTGCAGAAGCCTTCGCCGCCAAAAAGGGCCCTGCGTTATCCGCACTTGATGGTTTCTCCATCGGCATGGGCGCAACAGGTGCCATGTTTGTTCTGGGCTCGCTGCGTGAAATAATTGGTAACGGTACACTGTTTGATGGTGCAGACGGTTTGTTGGGTAGCTGGGCCAAAGTCTTGCGCGTTGAGATCTTCCATACTGATACGCCGTTTCTGCTGGCCATGCTGCCACCGGGCGCGTTTATTGGCCTGGGTCTGATGCTGGCAGTGAAGTATCTGATTGATGAGAAAATGAAGAAACGTCGTGCCGAGGCGGCTGTCGTGGACAGTCCCGCGGGTGAAACAGGGAATGCGTAATGAACAAAGCAAAACGTCTGGAAATACTGACGCGTCTGCGGGATAACAACCCGCATCCGACAACCGAGCTCAATTTTACATCGCCGTTTGAACTGTTGATTTCGGTCTTGCTATCCGCACAAGCGACCGATGTCAGCGTCAATAAAGCGACAGCTAAGCTATACCCCGTCGCCAATACGCCGGCTGCGATGCTGGAGCTCGGTGTTGAAGGTGTTAAGTCCTACATCAAGACAATCGGTTTGTTTAACAGCAAAGCAGAAAACGTAATTAAAACCTGCCGCATTCTGCTGGAACAACATAATGGTGAAGTGCCTGAAGACCGTTCGGCGTTAGAAGCTCTCCCTGGAGTTGGGCGAAAGACGGCTAATGTGGTGTTAAATACCGCCTTTGGCTGGCCCACTATCGCTGTAGATACCCACATTTTTCGCGTCTGTAATCGCACGCAATTCGCCCCGGGTAAAAACGTCGAGCAGGTTGAAGAGAAACTGCTGAAAGTCGTACCCAGTGAATTTAAAGTCGATTGCCATCACTGGTTAATTCTTCATGGTCGCTACACCTGCATCGCCAGAAAGCCGCGCTGCGGTTCCTGTATTATTGAAGATCTCTGCGAATTCAAAGAGAAAGTCGATATCTAATGCTGCCGGGGCATCCTCCTCGCCCCTTACATACATAACGATTAGTTATGCACTCCCCAGCGTTTATTTTCCCGACAATGATGCCATTCAATTGCTCATATCTAATGCAATATTCTTGTTAATTAACACCTGAGCAGGTTAATCGTTTTTTTAGCAAAAGAAATTTCTATCTATACGTGATCCAGATCATCCAGCTAACACAATGTTAATAAATTTTTATTTTTTAGTTAAGGTGACAATTAGATGACCTAACTGCACAGTTTCTAAACAAAACATTACACTACCTATTTTTCAGATAATGGCCTATATCACTGGATTCAACCTTAAATAGCAGAACATATCGCCACATTGCGGTTATGGCGGTGATTAAACAGTGTAAAAATCTGCCATTTTAGAAATGAAGAAATTTAACGCTAGATAACATTTCACAGCCCCGACGATTTCACCAGTCATGATATATGTAACAGATTATTACAAACCACTTGTCTGAATGGTCAAGATAGTGAACATTACTTGCCGTTTCCCCTCCCACTATAACAATCGGACGGATGAACTTGACTCATCACGTACCTGAACACCCCCGTTGATATGGGATGTAAAAAAAGAGGTAAAAGTGTCTACTGCAAACAATAAACCAACAGAAAGCGTAAGTTTAAACGCCTTCAAACAACCAAAAGCGTTCTATCTCATTTTCTCTATTGAGCTGTGGGAACGTTTTGGTTATTACGGCCTGCAAGGGATTATGGCCGTCTACCTGGTTAAACAGCTGGGTATGTCAGAAGCGGATTCCATCACCCTTTTCTCGTCCTTTAGCGCCCTGGTGTACGGTCTGGTTGCCATTGGCGGCTGGTTAGGTGATAAAGTTCTGGGAACAAAACGTGTCATTATGCTGGGTGCCGTTGTGCTGGCCATCGGTTATGCGTTGGTAGCATGGTCCGGTCACGATGCGGGTATCGTTTATATGGGCATGGCGGCCATCGCGGTCGGTAACGGCCTGTTTAAAGCAAACCCATCCTCCCTGCTCTCTACCTGCTATGCCAAAGATGACCCGCGTCTTGATGGTGCATTTACCATGTACTACATGTCCGTCAACATCGGTTCATTCTTCTCTATGCTGGCAACGCCATGGTTAGCTGCGCGTTACGGCTGGAGCACCGCGTTCGCTCTGAGCGTCGTGGGTATGCTGATTACCGTTGTTAACTTCGCATTCTGCCAGCGTTGGGTTAAACAGTACGGTTCTAAACCGGACTTTGAACCGATCAACTTCCGTAACCTGCTGCTGACCATTGCTGGCGTTGTGGTACTGATCGCGATTGCAACCTGGTTGCTGCACAACCAGCAGATCGCTCGTATGGTTCTGGGCGTCATTGCGCTGGGTATCGTGTTCATCTTCGGTAAAGAAGCCTTCACCATGCACGGTGCTGCGCGTCGTAAAATGATCGTCGCCTTCATCCTGATGCTGGAAGCGATTATCTTCTTCGTGCTGTACAGCCAGATGCCGACCTCACTGAACTTCTTTGCGATTCGTAACGTTGAGCACTCTATTCTTGGCATTGCTTTCGAACCTGAACAGTACCAGGCACTGAACCCGTTCTGGATCATCATTGGTAGCCCAATCCTCGCCGCTATCTATAACAAAATGGGCGATACCCTGCCGATGCCGACCAAGTTTGCGATTGGTATGGTGCTGTGTTCCGGTGCATTCCTGATCCTGCCGCTGGGCGCGAAATTCGCTACCGATGCGGGCATCGTTTCCGTTAACTGGTTGATTATCTGCTACGGTCTGCAAAGTATCGGTGAGCTGATGATCTCCGGTCTGGGTCTGGCAATGGTGGCACAGTTGGTTCCGCAGCGCCTGATGGGCTTCATCATGGGTAGCTGGTTCCTGACCACTGCCGGTGCAAACATCATCGGTGGCTACGTCGCTAACATGATGGCTGTACCAGAGAACGTGACTGACCCGCTGATGTCCCTTGAAGTCTACGGTCGTGTGTTCCTGCAGATTGGTGTTGCGACGGCTGTTATCGCTGTTCTGATGCTGCTGACGGCTCCGAAACTGAACCGTATGACTCAGGACGATGACGTCAATGAGAAAGCCTCTAAGGCCGCGACAGCGTAATTCTCAGGGAAACTCATTTTCAGGCCGCTAACTGTTGTTAGCGGCTTTTTTTTTGCCTGAGGTAGCACTACCATACGATATACCTCAGCCAAAAGGAGTTACCGATGAAACTGTTCTACAAACCGGGCGCTTGTTCTCTCGCTTCCCACATCACACTTCGTGAGAGCGGTAAAGATTTCACGCTGGATGGTGTTGATCTGATGAAGAAACGTCTGGAAAATGGCGATGATTTTTTCGCGGTAAACCCAAAAGGGCAAGTTCCCGCACTGCTACTGGATGACGGTACGCTACTTACCGAAGGTGTTGCCATCATGCAATACCTGGCGGACAGCGTGCCAGACCGCCAGCTCCTTGCCCCTACCAGCAGCCTCTCCCGTTACAAAACCATCGAATGGCTTAACTACATTGCGACTGAACTGCATAAAGGCTTTACGCCACTGTTCCGTCCCGATACGCCGGAAGACTTCAAGCCAACCGTTCGCGCGCTGCTGGAGAAAAAAATGCAGTATGTGAACGACTCGCTGAAAGATAACCAATGGATCTGCGGCCCGCGCTTCAGCATCGCCGATGCCTATCTGTTTACCGTACTGCGTTGGGCCTATGCGGTTAAGCTGAATATGGCAGGATTAAGTAATATTGATGCCTATATGGCGCGAATGGCTGAACGCCCGGCGGTTGCCGCTGCGCTGAAAGCAGAAGGGTTAAATTAATTGTTGTTGCCGGGTGGCACTTGCACATACCCGGCCTACAGCTAAAAATATGCCCGATAAGCGTGAGCGCCATCGGGCATCGATTACAGCTGCGTTGCGCTAAAGTAGTGTTCAGGCATGGCGATACGGTCCTGCGCGGCCACGACCTGTAGCTCATACTCGTGCATCTCTTTAGTAGTGATCATCACTTCGTACACTGCCGCAGTCACATGCTCAAGCGCCTGCTGTAAAGACGCGCCCTGCAGCAGTTTCACCAGCAACAAGCCACTCGTCACATCACCCACACCAACCGGTTGACGTGCGCCAAAATCGACTAATGGGCGACTGATATGCCACGCCTGTTCAGCGGTGACCAGCAGCATTTCGAAACGGTCGGTGCTGATACCTGCGCGTGCCAGATGCTTCACCAGTACAATTTCAGGTCCCTGAGCGATCAGTTCACGCGCTGCTGCAACGGCCTCGTCGACATTGTTCACCGCATGCTCGCACAGAATTTCGAGTTCAACCAGATTCGGGGCAATAATGTCACTAGCCGGAAGCGCATGGCGTACATGAAATTCCGCCACTCCGGGTGCGACAATACACCCCTTTTCAGGGTGTCCCATCACCGGATCGCAAAAGTATTTTGCCTGCGGGTTTGCCGCTTTTACCTTGCGAACAATACCCAGAATATGCTCGCCCTGTTCTGCTGAACCAAGATAGCCGCTCAGTACTGCGTCACAGGTCTGGAGTTTATCAATATCAGCAATGCCCTGAACAATTTCAGTCAGGTGGCTCGGCGGCATAACGCAACCGGTCCATTTGCCATACTGCGTGTGGTTTGAAAACTGAACGGTATTCAGCGGCCAGACATTTGCGCCAAGACGACGCATCGGAAATTCTGCTGCACTGTTGCCCGCATGACCAAAAACAACGTGGGACTGGATGGCGAGGATATTCTTCATTTTACTTACCACAACCCTGAAAAAATAAAGGGGCGTAGTTTCCCACGCCCCTGCTAACTCAATCTTACTTCCAGCAAATCAGACAATAGTTCTTCTTGCCACGACGCAGTAAGGTATAGCGCCCGAACAGGATATCACTATCCTGGAAGAAATATTCCGGATCGGACTGTTTCTCACCGTTGATGGTTACCGCGTTTGACGCAATAGTCTTACGTGCCTGACCGCGAGAAGGTTGCAGCTCGGAGTCCACCAGCGCCTGCATCAAATCGGCACCTTTGTCCATCTCGATCATCGGCACGCCATCCTGCGCCAGCTGTTCGAAATCTGCTTCACTCAAATCGCTGAGATTGCCGTTGAACAAGCTTTCGGTAATGCGTTTTGCCGCGACCAGACCTTCTTCACCGTGAACCAGACGCGTAACCTGTTCGGCCAGAACATACTGGGCACGCGGCGCTTTACCGCTGTTTTTATCTTCTTCTTCCAGCGCATTGATTTCTTCAATGTCCATGAAAGTGAAGAATTTCAGGAAGCGATAAACGTCCGCATCGGCGGTGTTGATCCAGAACTGGTAGAATTTGTACGGACTGGTTTTCTTCGGATCCAGCCACACTGCGCCGCCTTCCGTCTTACCGAATTTGGTGCCATCAGCTTTAGTGATCAGCGGAACGGTCAGACCAAACACCTGATTCTGGTGCAAACGACGGGTTAAATCGATACCCGAAGTAATGTTACCCCACTGGTCAGAACCACCAATCTGCAGTGCCACGCCGTGCAGTTTGTTCAGGCAGGCAAAGTCATAACCCTGCAGCAGGTTGTAAGAAAACTCGGTAAAGGAGATCCCCTGATCGTCACGGTTCAGACGCTGCTTAACCGCTTCTTTGTTGATCATCTGGTTAACGGAGAAGTGTTTGCCGATATCACGCAGGAAAGTCAGTACGTTCATACCGCCAAACCAGTCGTAGTTGTTCGCAGCAATCGCCGAGTTGTCGCCACAGTCGAAATCGAGGAACGGTGCAACCTGTTTGCGGATTTTATCCACCCACTCCTGCACAGTGTCTTCGGTATTCAGTTTACGCTCGGCGGCTTTAAAGCTCGGGTCACCAATCAGACCGGTTGCGCCACCTACCAGTGCAACAGGCTTATGGCCTGCCTGCTGGAAGCGTTTCAGGCATAACAATGGAACCAGATGCCCCAAATGCAAGCTGTCAGCGGTAGGATCGAAGCCGCAATAGAGCGCGATCGGGCCTTGCGCCAGTCGCTCTGCTAACGCTTCCTCGTCCGTCACCTGGGCCACCAGCCCCCGCTCTTGCAATTGTTTAATCAAGTTACTGCTTGCCATCAAAATCTCCATGTATAAAACGACTGCACCTTTGCCGGTACACGACTTTTCGCCTGATGCGAAAGAAACATAGAATAAAGCGCCGGATTGATCAGCACCAGCGCTTAAAACAAGAAATTTGCATCTTTAGGGGGCCAGGCGATCAATTTTCCACGCGTTATCTTCGCGTTGGTATAAAAAACGATCGTGCAGACGGTTTTCACCGCCCTGCCAGAACTCCATTTGTTCAATACTCACGCGAAAGCCGCCCCAGAAACTGGGCAGAGGAACTTCCCCTTGCTGAAACTTCTGCTTCAGTTCGAGGAATTTGCTTTCGAGAATACCGCGCGCGGAGATTCGACTGGATTGTTTTGAGACCCAGGCGCCAATCTGACTGTCGCGCGGGCGACTGTGGAAGTATTTCACCACTTCGAGTGTGGAAAGACGCTCTGCCTTGCCGATCACCATCACCTGCCGTTCCAGCGTATGCCAGGGAAATAAAAGGCTGATGCGTGGATTTTTCTCGATCTGATGCGCCTTACGGCTACCAAGGTTGGTATAGAACACCAGCCCTTTGTCATCATAATGTTTGAGTAACACGATGCGCTGATACGGCTGACCATTTTCATCGACGGTCGCAACGACCATTGCGGTGGGATCGGCCAGTTTGGCATCACAGGCTTGCCCCAGCCAGCGCTCAAACAGCGCAAGGGGTTCGGCGGGAAGTTCGCGGCGGCGAAGACCGCCTTTCGTGTATTCACGGCGCAGATGCGCGATTTGCTGCAATTCGTCGTTATCAGACATGATGTTGGGCTACGGATTGTCAGTGGGTGACGCTATTGTGCGCCGCCCAGGTGAAAATCTCAACGCTTCGGGTTCTGTAACTGACAGTTATTTAGCACAATTCTGTCTCGTTTATAGACCGTTGCCTCGTCGCCTTTAGACCAAAATACGTAGATACCATCGGTATAACGTGCACCTGATGCCGACACGCCCTGTTTGAGGTTCAATAGCTGATTATCATAAACAAAGCTTGCCGTCTGGCGGGTATTGTTCAGCTTCACGGTCAGCGGTTTTTCGTCGCAGCGGTATTCAAGCGTATCCGTTTGCATACGCTCGACAAATTGGTTGTACACACTACAACCGCTAAGCAGTACGGGCAGACACACTAACAACAGTTTTTTCATAGCCATATCCTGAAGACTTTCCTGGTCCTGGAGGGTAATGGCACCCTCCCTAATATCCTTAGTTTACCGGCACACCGCGCTGAATAATTTCAGTTAACTCTGAGTTCGTGGATTGGCAGGATAAATTGCCCCTAAAACACTCGGCTCTGACGCCCCAGTCACAGACGGTAAATTTCCCGGTAATCCGGCCAGCGTTCGCCACGCCAGCCAGGCAAAGGCTAACGCTTCCATATCATCACCGCTGATCCCGGCTTCATCGGTAGAGGTAACCTCTGTCCCCGGTAATAATGCCGCCAGACGCATCATCAGCAGTGGATTACGACTGCCACCACCACATACCATGAGTCGATCACAGCCGCCGCTTAACAAGACCTGCTCTGAAATGGTTACTGCCGTCAGTTCGGCAAGCGTCGCCTGTACATCTCGTGGACTAATTCCCGGAAACTGCGCCAGATGACGCTCTATCCAGCCGTAATTAAAATACTCACGGCCGGTACTTTTCGGCGCAGGCGCGGAAAAATAAGGGTCGTTAAGCATATTCTGCAGCAACGGCAGGATCACCGTTCCTGAAATGGCCCACTGCGCATCTTTGTCGTAGGGCTGGCCACATTGCCGCCAGATCCATGCATCCATCAGCATATTGCCCGGCCCGGTGTCGTATCCGCGAACGGGTTGTTGCGGAATAAGCAGAGACAGATTGGCAATTCCGCCGATGTTTAACACCATTCGCCGTTCCGTTGGATGTGCCAGAAGTGCCTGGTGAAACGCGGGAACGAGCGGTGCACCCTGCCCGCCGAGGGCGATATCACGTCGACGAAAATCGCCGACTACGGTTATCCCTGTACGCGCGACAATCTGGTTATTATCACCAATTTGCAGCGTGTGCGGAGCAGCACCGTTCGGTTCATGCCACACGGTTTGCCCGTGGCAACCAATCGCAACGATATCCTGCGGTTTCAATTTTTCTTGCGCCAACAGCGCATTCACCGCCTCAGCAAATAGATAACCGAGCTGTGCATCTAACTGACCAAACTGAGAAAGTGTAAGCTGCTGCCCCTGGCAGATATCCAGAATCGCTTGTTTAACATGGATGGGGATGGGCCAGGTCAGACTCGCCTGCTGCGCAACCATCGTTTCATCTATTGTCGCCAGCACAACATCGACGCCATCAAGGCTGGTTCCAGACATTACACCGATAAAACGGCCCGATTTCATAGGTCATCCTTTTAAGCAAATTAGCCTTGACACTCAACCATAAAGTGTCGACTAATGCCATGCTTCCTTAATGATTTTTGGTGGCTAATCATTACAATGATCGTTTAATTACATCAATTACATGAATGATTCGTTTATACTCGGTTGATCCGATTTCGGTTAAGATTTTCATATTGTTCCAGTAGAACATGTGACCTTAGGCTCACAAATGCCATATAATTTAGCCATGAAGGGTGCTTTATTAGCGTTTCGTGGTGACAAAGGAGATTTGTAAATGATTAAACGTGTGCTGATTGTTTCATTAATGGGCGTATCTTTAGCGGGTTGCGTTAACAATGACAGCCTTTCAGGCGACGTATATACCGCATCCGAAGCGAAACAAGTTCAGAACGTTACCTACGGTACGATTGTTCATGTTCGTCCGGTGCAAATCCAGGGTGGCGATGACGCAAACGTGATTGGTGCTATTGGTGGTGCGGTACTTGGCGGGTTCCTTGGTAACACCGTCGGCGGCGGTACGGGTCGTTCATTAGCGACGGCTGCAGGTGCAGTTGCCGGTGGCGTAGCAGGTCAAGGCGTACAAGGTGCGATGAATAAAACCCAGGGTGTGGAACTGGAAATCCGTAAGGATGATGGTAATACCATCATGGTGGTTCAGAAACAGGGTGCGACCAAGTTTTCAGCCGGCCAGCGCGTTGTTATGGCTAACAACGGCAGCCAGGTTACCGTGTCGCCACGCTAATCGAATTCACGTGTGGTCAGGCTCTGGCCACACGTAACTTATCGTTTCAACCTTGTGACTGCAGTTCAATAATATTGTGTTCGAGTTTGGCAACCAGCTTAATCAGCAGATCAATTTCCTCAGCTGAAATCCCTTCCAGAATTTCTCCACGTGTTTTGTTGATCACCGCTTCCATATCAGCGATCAGCGGCTCAGCCTTCTCTGTCAGTTTAATTCTCTTAGCTCGACGATCGCTGGCGCAAGTCTGTCGTGAAATGAGTCCCTTTTCTTCCAACTGGTCAAGCGTACGTACCAACGAAGGCTGCTCGATGCCAATCGCTTTAGCCAACTGAATCTGCGATTGATCCGGCGGCAACTGATGAATGTTGTGCAGCGTAACCCAATGCGTCTGCGTCAACTCCAGAGGTTTCAGGCGATGGTCAATCAGAGCACGCCAAATGCGCACCAACCGTGCCAGATCAGAACCTAATGGCGATTCCAATTTCATCTCCTTATAATTAGCTTGCTAAGTTATTGTGCTGATTTTAGAATAGTGTGCAGCATTTGTATTCCCAAAACAAATGTATTGCCAAATTTGCTTACCGGCTGACATTTTTTCAGACATTATGCGTTACGGAGACTCATTGTCTCTTTTTTGCTAAACCTATAGCAATGCTCTCTTCCGTCAAGGATTTTGCCCGTGAAGTTTATGTTTAATGCAACAGGATTGCCCCTACAAGATTTAATGATCGGCGCATCTGTCTACTTCCCTCCTGTTTTCAAGGCGATTGTAGCAGGATTTATTCTCTGGCTAGTTGTTCATCGCCTGCTGCGCGACTGGATTTACTCCGGCGAAATCTGGCATCCCCTGCTAATGGATCTGTCACTCTTTACGCTTTGCGTATGTCTGGCCTTTGTTATGCTGATAGCGTGGTGATTATGTCGCTTAAAACCATTAAATACTTCTCAACTATTATAGTCGCTGCAATCGCAGTTTTCGCCGGATGGTGGATGTGGAATTACTATATGCAATCGCCCTGGACACGTGATGGCAAAGTACGTGCTGAGCAGGTCAGCATCACGCCGCAGGTGTCAGGCAGCATTAGCGAACTCTATATAAAAGATAACCAGTTTGTGAATAAAGGCGATGTCCTTTTTATTATCGACAAGACGCCATTTCACATTGCTGAACTGAATGCGCAAGCGCAACTGGCAAAAGCGCAGTCTGACCTGGCGAAAGCCAATAACGAAGCCAACCGCCGCCGTCATTTATCGCAAAATTACATCTCAGCCGAGGATCTGGATACCGCAAATCTCAACGTGAAAGCCATGCAGGCAAGCGTTGAAGCGGCTGAGGCCAGTTTGCGCCAGGCCCAGTGGCAGCTGACGCAAACGGTGGTCAAAGCCCCCGTAGCGGGTTGGGTCACCAATCTTTCAACCCGTAGCGGAGACTACGCTTCAACCGGTAAGCCCCTGTTTGCCCTTGTCGACAGTCACTCTTTTTATGTGATGGGGTATTTTGAAGAAACCAAATTGCGCCATATTCGAGAAGGCGCACCTGCGACGATTACACTCTACAGCGGCAATGTAAAGTTACAGGGTCACGTTTCCAGTATTGGCCGTGCCATCTACGATCAAAGTGTGGAAAGTGATTCCGGCCTGATTCCCGACATCAAACCCAACGTGCCGTGGGTGCGTCTGGCGCAGCGTGTCCCGGTACGCATCGAATTCGACGCCCTGCCGCGGGAGGTCACGCTGGTGTCAGGTACAACCTGCAGCGTATCCATCGGCCAGCGTAAATGAAACTGCCCCGCCTGACACCAGGCAATTTGCCGTGGTTTAAAGCCACGGCGGCACAGTGGCGTTATGCGCTGCGTAACACCATTGCGATGTGCCTGGCGTTAACTTTTGCTTATTATCTGAATCTGGATGAGCCCTACTGGGCGATGACCTCTGCGGCGGTGGTTAGTTTTCCCACCGTTGGCGGGGTTATCAGCAAAAGTCTGGGTCGCGTGGCGGGTAGCCTACTGGGAGCCACCGCCGCACTGATTATTGCCGGTCATACTCTCAATGAGCCGTGGCTGTTTTTGCTGAGCATGTCAGTGTGGATCGGTTTTTGTACCTGGGCATGCGCGCACTTCACCAATAACGTTGCCTACGCCTTTCAACTGGCGGGTTATACGGCGGCGATCATTGCGTTTCCCATGGTCAATACCGTGGAAATTACGCAGTTATGGGATATCGCGCAGGCACGCGTGTGTGAAGTCATCGTCGGTATCCTGTGTGGCGGCGTGATGATGATGATCCTGCCCAGCACCTCCGATGGCACCACGTTACTGACTGCATTGAAAAACATGCATTCACGTTTACTGGAACATGCCAGCCTACTCTGGCAACCAGAAACCACGGATGCCATTCGCACAGCCCATGAAGGTGTTATCGGGCAGATTCTGACCATGAACCTGCTGCGTATTCAGGCATTCTGGAGTCATTACCGCTTTCGTCGCCAGAATGCTTTGCTCAATTCGCTGTTGCACCAGCAGTTACGGATGACCAGCGTGATTTCCAGTCTGCGCAGGATGCTGCTGAACTGGCCTAATCCCCCGTCCAACACCCGGGAAATCATTGAGCAGTTGCTCAGCGAACTAATAAAATCCAATGCGAATAGCTACACCGTCGCACGTATAATTGCCCCACTGCGGCCCGTCGATGCCCGCGACTATCGACACGTCGCCTTCTGGCAACGACTGCGTTATTTTTGTCGGCTCTACCTGCGCAGCAGTCATTATCTGCATTTACTGGAAAATGGTGTTACCGCCGAGCGTATTAATATCGCCCGCACGCCGGGACTTGCCCGTCATACCGATAATGCGGAAGCTATCTGGAGCGGGTTGCGTACGTTCTGCACTTTGATGCTTATCGGCGCATGGAGCATTGGTGCACAATGGGAATCAGGCTCTGGCGCACTCACGCTCGCCGCGATCAGCAGTGTGCTGTATTCCGCCGTTGCCACACCGTTCAAGTCGCTTTCTTTGCTGATGCGTACGCTGGTTCTACTGTCGCTATTTAGCTTTGTGGTTAAGTTTGGCCTGATGGTGCAAATTTCCGACCTCTGGCAGTTTATTCTCTTTCTCTTCCCGCTACTCGCCACCATGCAACTGTTGAAGCTACAAATGCCTGCCCTGGCAGGTCTTTGGGGGCAGTTGATTGTATTTATGGGTTCGTTTATCGCGGTGACCAATCCGCCGGTATATGATTTTGCTGATTTCCTGAATGACAATATGGCGAAAATCACCGGCGTGGCGCTGTCATGGCTGGCCTTCGCCATTCTGCGCCCCGGATCGGATGCACGGAAAAGTCGCCGCCATATTCGCGCCCTGCGCCGGGATTTTGTCGATCAGCTCAGCCGACATCCATCACTCAGTGAAAACGAATTTGAATCGCTGACCTATCATCACGTCAGCCAGCTCAGCAACAGTCAGGATGCGCTGGCGCGACGCTGGTTATTACGTTGGGGGGTCGTTTTACTGAACTGCTCGCACGTGGTGTGGCAACTGCGCACCTGGGAGGCGCGTTCCGATCCGCTGGCTCGCGTCAGGGACGTGTGTATCTCGCTGCTGCGCGATGTAATGAGCGAACGTGGCGTCCAGCAACGACCACTGAATGCCACGCTGAATGAGCTACAGCGCATCTGCGATACGCTTGCCCACCATCATCAACCCGCTGCGCAGGAACTGTCGGCACTGGTCTGGCGGCTACACTGTTCGCTTTCACAACTCGAACAGGCGCCGCCGCCGGGTACTCTCAGTCGTTGATTATTTGATAACACCACAGGCGTAGCGCGCTCCGCCACCGCCAAGCGGTTTCGGTTGATCGGACATATTATCGCCGCCCACATGGATCATCAGCGCTTTGCCTTTAACCTCATCGATCGTTTTCAGGCGCGGCGCAACGACCGGCGTTGTGGCGTTACCGTCGTTATTCACCACCAATAGCGGCAGGTCGCCCATATGACCTGCGCCTTCCGGGCCTTCATGTTTACCGGTTTGATGAGGATCATAATGGCCACCAGCCGATTCTGCGGCTGAGGCTTTCCCTTCTTTAATCGCGGGTTGGCAGCTGCCGTTCATATGCACATGGAATCCATGTTCACCTGGCGGCAACGCTTTCAGATCGGGCGTAAACTCCAGCCCCTTTGCGGTTTCAGCAATAGTGACCGTACCAATCGCCTGGCCGACGCCTTGCGACGTGACCAGATTCATCGTCACTTTTTCTTCATTGGCAGCCTGCGCACCTGCACAGGCGAGTAGAGTGATGATGGCCAAACTCAAACGCTTCATAAGACCTCCGTCCAAAAGGTGTCTGATTGTTAAGTGTAAACCAGTGACACAAATTTGAACGGAGATGCGCCAAAAACGCGATTAGGGTACGTCGTAACCCAGCGCCGCTTTACGAATGCGGAACCATTGCTGGCGAGACATGTTCAGCGACTCAGACTCAATGGCAGCACGTACACGCTCTATTTTTCCTGAGCCAATAATCGGCAGCGGCTGAGACGGCAGACGTAAAATCCAGGCGTATACCACCTGTTCAATAGACTGCGCATTCAACTCTTCTGCGATCACGGCAAGCTCATTACGTAAAGGCTGGAAAGCATCATCATTAAACAGGCGACCACCGCCGAGACAGGACCAGGCCATCGGGCGAATGCGCAGCTGTTGCAGTTGATCTAAAGTACCATCCAACAGGAGCGGCTGATGTACTGGTGAAATTTCTACCTGGTTGGTCGCCAGAGTGAACGGCAGACGCGATTGCAGCAATGAGAACTGTGCCGGGGTGAAGTTGGAGACGCCAAAGTGACGCACTTTGCCACTATGGTGCAATTTTTTAAAAGCGTCGGCGACATCGTCAGCATCCATAAGCGGATCGGGACGGTGGATCAGCAGCAGATCAATATGATCGGTCGCCAGCAGCTTCAGCGACTCTTCCGCACTGGCAATAATATGTGCACTGTCGGTGATGTAGTGGCCCAGCGCATTTTCCGCGCGCGCCATCGTCGCGATCCCGCATTTGGTCACAATCTGCATTTTTTCACGCAAATGCGGAGCCAGTTTCATTGCCTCACCAAACGCCGCTTCACACTGGTATCCACCGTAAATATCGGCGTGATCGACGGTGGTCACGCCAAGATCCAGATGCTCTTCAATAAAGCTGACTAGCTGGCGCGCGGACATATTCCAGTCCATCAGGCGCCAGTACCCCATCACAAAGCGAGAAAATTCCGGGCCTTGCGGCGCAATAGTAATACGCTGAACCATAGCAGCTTCCTTTTAAGTGAATGTGTCTCGAGTATACGCAATTACGCTTTTAAAAGAGTGAAGGTTGTTGCGGTTCTTCCGAAGGGTTG
The DNA here is from genome assembly GCF_002042885.1 of Citrobacter portucalensis. GTDB lineage: Bacteria > Pseudomonadota > Gammaproteobacteria > Enterobacterales > Enterobacteriaceae > Citrobacter > Citrobacter portucalensis. Next base: position 201,131 of record NZ_MVFY01000001.1, on the reverse strand, counting down.
GCTTTGTTTGCACGTAATTTACGCATCAGGCGCTGACGACAAAGCCGCAGCACTTCCTGCTTTTGGGTATCGCTCATCTTTTGCCAGTTAAAACGCTCATCCCGACTGCGAAAACAGCCACGGCAAAAGCCGCGTTCGTCAGACTGACATATTCCACGGCATGGGCTCTGGACGGGGAAAAACTCCAGCTGTTCGGCCACATCCCCTCCTTTAATAAGATTGATATACCTATTGAAGACGTTAACTGAATTTCTCGCAAGCGCTATTGCATTAGACCGACTGGTCTATTACACTCCTTCCCATGAACAAAATCACTGAACACGATACACGCGAACATCTGCTGGCGACTGGCGAACTGCTGTGTATGCAGCGCGGCTTCACCGGCATGGGGTTAAGCGAACTACTGAAAACCGCTGAAGTACCCAAAGGTTCGTTTTATCATTACTTTCGCTCTAAAGAAGCGTTCGGTGTCGCGATGCTGGAACGCCACTATGCGGCCTATCATCGGCGACTGGCTACGCACTTTGATACGGGAGCGGGAAACTACCGCGATCGCATTCTGGCCTACTATCAGGAAACCCTGAACCAGTTTAGCCAGCACGGCATTATTAGCGGCTGTTTAACTGTAAAACTGTCTGCCGAAGTGTGCGATCTGTCAGAAGATATGCGCACAGCGATGGATAAAGGCGCGCGGCACATTATTGTGCTGTTAGCGCAGGCGCTGGAGAAAGGTCAGGCCAGCCATTGTCTGTCTTTTGTTGGCGAGCCGTTACAGCAGGCGCAGGTACTGTATGCGCTGTGGCTTGGCGCCAACCTGCAGGCCAAGATTTCTCGTAGCGCCACTCCGCTGGAAAATGCGCTGGCGCACGTTAAAAACATCATCACAACGCCTGCCGTTTAACAGGCGTTTTTATTTTCTTTATCACTAGACGACCGGTCTATTCAGGAGTACCACATGTCATCTGAAAAACTGTTTTCCCCACTGAAAGTGGGTGCCATTACGGCAGCAAACCGCGTATTTATGGCGCCACTGACGCGTCTGCGCAGTATTGAGCCTGGCGACATCCCTACTCCGCTGATGGCCGAGTATTACCGTCAACGCGCCAGCGCGGGTCTTATCATCAGCGAAGCGACGCAGATTTCCGCACAGGCGAAAGGCTATGCCGGAGCACCCGGCTTACACAGCGAAGCGCAAATTGCCGCATGGAAGAAAATCACTGCTGCCGTACACGCTGAGCAAGGTCATATTGCTGTCCAGTTGTGGCACACTGGACGCATCTCTCACGCCAGTCTGCAGCCAAACGGTCAAGCTCCAGTTGCACCTTCCGCGATTAGCGCTGGAACCCGCACCTCGCTGCGCGATGAAAACGGCCTGGCAACGCGTGCCGATACCTCAATGCCGCGTGCGCTGGAAACTGAAGAGATTCCGGGCATCGTTAATGACTTCCGTCAGGCGATAGCCAATGCGCGCGAAGCGGGTTTCGATATGGTTGAACTGCACTCTGCCCACGGCTACCTGCTGCACCAGTTCCTGTCGCCAACGTCTAACCAGCGCACCGATCAATACGGTGGCAGCGTAGAAAATCGTGCGCGTCTGGTGCTGGAAGTGGTTGATGCCGGTATTAAAGAATGGGGTGCCGATCGCATTGGTATTCGCGTCTCGCCGATTGGCACTTTCCAGAACGTAGACAATGGTCCAAACGAAGAAGCCGATGCGCTGTATCTGATTGAACAATTGGGCAAGCGTGGAATCGCTTACCTGCACATGTCTGAGCCGGACTGGGCCGGTGGCGAGCCGTATTCCGATGCGTTCCGCGAAAAAGTGCGCGCGCGCTTCCACGGCCCTATAATTGGTGCTGGTGCTTACACCCCAGAAAAAGCAGAAGCGCTGATCGAGAAAGGTCTGATCGACGCCGTTGCTTTTGGTCGCGCCTATATTGCTAACCCGGATCTGGTGGCGCGTCTGCAACGCAAAGCAGAACTGAATCCGCAACGTGCCGAGAGCTTCTACGGCGGCGGCGCGGAAGGTTACACCGACTATCCTACCCTCTAACATCACAATCTCCGTTCTGCCATTGATAGCGGCGTAACAACGCCGCTATACTAAAACAACATTTTGAATGTATTAGCCATTTTCGAAGGGGAAAAAGATGCGTTTACTCCATACCATGCTGCGCGTGGGTGACCTGCAGCGTTCCATCGAGTTTTATACCAACGTGCTGGGCATGAAGCTGCTGCGTACCAGCGAAAACCCTGAATACAAGTACTCTCTGGCTTTTGTCGGCTACGGTCCTGAAACCAGTGAAGCAGTAATCGAACTGACCTATAACTGGGGTGTCGACAAGTATGATCTGGGTACTGCCTATGGCCATATCGCCCTGAGCGTAGACAACGCGGCTGAAGCCTGTGAACGTATTCGCCAGAATGGCGGTAACGTAACGCGTGAAGCAGGTCCAGTAAAAGGCGGCACCACAGTGATTGCGTTCGTTGAAGATCCGGACGGCTACAAAATTGAGCTGATCGAAGAGAAAGACGCCGGGCGCGGCCTGGGCGATTAATCACCCCCTCGGGCGCAGATCGTCTGTGCCCATAGTTTTATACTCATCATTTTGCCATAATACGCGCTGCAATTTTCCCGTATTAAGAGACCCAGATGTCCGATAACGCTCAACTTTCCGGTCTGTGTGACCGTTTTCGTGGTTTTTATCCTGTCGTCATTGATGTCGAAACCGCAGGGTTCAATGCCAAAACCGATGCGCTGCTTGAGATTGCCGCCATCACACTGAAAATGGATGAACAAGGCTGGCTGATGCCGGACACGACGTTACATTTCCACGTAGAGCCGTTTGAAGGTGCCAATTTGCAACCGGAAGCGCTCGCCTTTAACGGTATTGACCCTAACAATCCGCTACGCGGTGCGGTCAGCGAATATGATGCTCTGCATGCCATCTTCAAAATGGTGCGTAAAGGCATTAAAGACAGCGGCTGCAATCGGGCAATCATGGTGGCGCATAACGCTACGTTCGACCACAGTTTCATGATGGCTGCAGCAGAACGCGCCTCGCTCAAACGTAATCCGTTCCACCCATTTGTAACCTTTGATACGGCGGCATTAAGCGGTCTGTCTCTGGGGCAGACTGTATTGTCAAAAGCGTGCCTGGCGGCGGGAATGGAGTTTGACGGGAATCAGGCGCACTCGGCGTTGTATGACACCGAACGTACGGCCGTGCTGTTTTGCGAAATCGTTAACCGCTGGAAACGTCTCGGCGGTTGGCCTCTTCCCGTGCCTGAAGAAGCGTAACGGCGACATAAAAAAAGCGACCATTTCAGGTCGCTTTTTTACTTCTGCTGGTATTACTCAGCGTCAGGCTCTTCGGTTTTGTATTTCGCTGCTGTTTCTTTAATCAGCTGCTGCAACTCACCGCGCTGGTACATTTCGATCAGAATGTCACAACCGCCAACCAGCTCACCATCAACCCACAGCTGTGGGAAAGTTGGCCAGTTTGCGTATTTCGGCAGTTCGGCGCGAATATCCGGGTTCTGCAGAATATCAACATAAGCAAAGCGTTCACCACAGGCTGACAGCGCCTGCACAGCCTGTGCGGAAAAACCGCAGCTTGGCAGTTTAGGGGAACCTTTCATGTACAGGAGAATCGGGTTTTCAGCGATCTGGCGCTGGATTTTTTCGATAGTGGTGCTCATTATCTTGCTTCCTTAAACTTCTTTTACGGCAGTAGTCTGACATTGTAACGGGTCAGACAGGCAACGGAAAATAACATTTTCATTACGCGTTATTATTTTATCCCCTGACGCTAAAAGTTGCATTCACAATCTCACTTATCCCCTTCAAACATGTGGATTTGATTATCTGTTCACCAATTCTATCTCTATTTGCTGTTTTTTTTTGCGGTCGGTTACGAAACGCAGTTTTAAACTAAAAAAGCTATTAACTTTCCCTCTTTCTATAGATTAGAATCGTCAAGTTTTGAAAATCACACGCAGGCACGATAGACCTGCCTTACCAGAGGACTGCTCAGTGGCGCGGATAAACCGAATCTCGATCACGCTCTGTGCTTTGCTTTTTACTACACTGCCTTTTACGCCTATGGCTCATGCTTCCAAGCAGGCCAGGACGACACCTACCAATTCTCACACCATCAAAACGGTAGATAAAAAGAAAAGCGCAACAACCAGCCAAAAAACAACAAAGACCAGTAAGAAAACGGCGACAAAAACCACCAGCAAAACCAGCACCAAAACCGCTTCCTCTTCTAAAAAACGCACTGCCACTCCGGCAAAGTCGACTAAAACTGCAAATCGCCGTAGTAAAACTGCCGCAGCACAAACCGCAGCCGTTACCTGGACGGAAAAATGCACACCGCGCAAAGGTCACAAACCACGCTGCGTGAAGGTGAAAACTACTGCACCGACTACGCTTGCTGATGCACATAAAGTGAAAGTGCAGAAAGCGACTAAAACCGCTATGTCCACCTTGATGAACCAAATCGGCAAACCTTATCGTTGGGGCGGCTCCTCGCCAAGAACCGGGTTTGACTGCAGCGGTCTGGTTTATTACGCCTATAAAGATCTGGTGAAGTTCCGCATTCCGCGTACCGCGAACGAAATGTATCATCTGCGTGATGCCGCACCAATTGAACGTGGCGAACTGAAAAATGGTGATCTGGTATTCTTTCGTACCCAGGGTCGCGGAACAGCCGATCACGTCGGCGTCTACGTCGGCAACGGTAAGTTTATTCAGTCACCGCGCAGCGGGCAGGAAATTCAAATCACCTCTCTGAGCGAAGATTACTGGCAGCGCCACTATGTGGGCGCTCGTCGGGTAATGACGCCAAAAACAATTCGCTAAAAACTTACCCTACAGAACATGCTGTAGGGTAAGTTCTTCTTTTGCATAACCTTTCAATTTGCTACCCTATCCTTACTCACAATGAGGCTATTGTGTGTACTCAATATAAATAATAAGGAGAGAAGCAATGTCGTTTGAATTACCTGCATTACCGTATGCCAAAGATGCTCTGGCACCGCACATTTCTGCCGAAACGCTGGAATATCACTATGGCAAACACCATCAAACCTACGTGACCAATCTGAACAATCTGATTAAAGGCACGGCGTTTGAAGGCAAATCACTGGAAGAGATCGTTCGTAGCTCTGAAGGCGGTGTATTCAATAACGCAGCACAAGTATGGAACCACACGTTCTACTGGAACTGCCTGGCACCAAACGCAGGTGGTGAACCGACCGGTAAACTGGCCGATGCAATCGCCGCTTCCTTTGGCAGCTTTGCAGATTTCAAAGCGCAATTCACCGATGCCGCTATCAAAAACTTCGGTTCTGGCTGGACCTGGCTGGTTAAAGGAACGGATGGCAAACTGGCAATCGTCTCCACCTCCAACGCAGGTACTCCGCTGACCACCGACGCGACGCCGCTGATGACCGTTGACGTATGGGAACACGCCTACTACATCGACTATCGCAATGCTCGTCCTGGCTACCTGGAACATTTCTGGGCGCTGGTGAACTGGGAATTTGTTGCGAAGAACTTCGCAGCATAAAAAAGATAACGCAGAAGGAGTTCCTTCTGCGTTTTTGCATTAATTCGCGGTAGTGAAAGCCTCTTCAGGCTGTCTTCTTGCGGAAATGAACACCAGTAGCAGCGCAAGACCCGCCACAATCGCCCCCATCACCGGTACAAAACTGTAGCCCAGGCCGCCAGATATCACCGCCCCACCGGCCGCAGCCCCCAGAGCGTTCCCCAGATTAAACGCGCCAATATTGACTGACGATGATAATCCAGGCGCTTCGCTGGCAACGCGCATCACACGCATCTGCAACGGTGGAACGACCGCAAACGTCGCCGCGCCCCAGACCACCATACTGACCGCAGCTCCCAGCTCATTACGCGCAAGGAAAGGAATGGCCAGCATAATAACCATCAGCAGCAGTAAAAAGCCTTTCAGCGTACCGTTGACTGAACGGTCAGCCAGTTTGCCGCCAAAATAGTTACCGATCGAGAAGCCAACGCCTATCAACACCAGCATCCCGGTAACAAATGCCGGTGTAGCATGAGTGATAGTATGCAGAACCGGCGAGATGTAGGTATACAGCGTGAACATCGCCCCTGCACCCAGTACGGTAGTCAGTAACGCCGACAGCACCTGCGGGCGCATAAGTACCGCCAGTTCGCTACGGACATCCGGGCGCTCTCCTGCTCCACCCTTGGGTAATGAGAAGAACAGGCTGACCATCGCAATGACACCCAGCCCCGCAGTGGCCATAAACGACATGCGCCAGCCGATGGTTTCACCAAGCCAGGTCGCCGCCGGAACGCCGCCAATATTGGCGATGGTTAACCCCATAAACATCGTTGCCACGGCGCTGGCCTGCTTATGTTTGGGTACCACACTGGCTGCAACCACAGAACCGAGACCAAAAAAGGCTCCATGATTAAGACTGGTCAAAATACGCGATAGCATCAGCGTGGTGTAATCCGGCGAGATAGCCGAAAGCACATTACCCAGCGTGAAAATCGCCATCAGGAATATCAAAGCATTACGTCGCGCACGATGAGACAGCAGCAATGTCATCAGCGGTGCACCTACCATCACACCTACCGCATAAGCGCTGATCAGCATGCCAGCCGCCGGAATCGAGACGTCCACACCTTTGGCAATGACGGGCAATAACCCCATTGGCGAAAACTCGGTGGTGCCAATACCAAACGCCCCGATTGCCAGCGCCAGTAAAGGGTAATTGATTTTCATATTTCGACTCCGTATCGTCGAGCCGTGGCACGACATAAAATAAGAGTCAAAAGCATGACATTGATCGCAAAATTAATAAAGTTAACAAAACTGCAAAAGACTTTTGCTTATTCGCAAACAATAGAGGGGAAAAACGAGTCGAAGGGATGAGGGAGAGCTAACTCCCTCGGGGGGAATCAATGCAGCGCTGCGGTCAGACCACCCGCGACGATCAAACCCAGAACAATAATGGTAGTCACTAACGAAAATTTCAGATCGGTGCTCATCAAGTTTTCTCCTTTTTATTCCCACACAAAAAGTGATATTGCGCATTTTTACACACTTGAAAGCAAAAATCTCTCACGATTTATATTGATAACTGCTTTTAACTCTTCCCCTTTTCGTTAAGATCAGACAAAATTCCACGCTTACTTGATTAGCGTACCGGCCATTGACCCCTTCCTGACGTTCCGTGTCGTTTTCCCGGCGTGCCGCAACCCTTACGTTGCGATAAGGGTGTGTAAAGGCAAACGTTTACCTGGAGTATTCTCAGGAGCTTAGGATATGGTCTGGAGTGAGATGTAATGGCAACAATTAAAGATGTAGCGAAGCGAGCAAACGTTTCCACTACAACCGTATCACACGTAATTAACAAGACGCGCTTTGTCGCGGAAGAAACACGTAATGCTGTCTGGGCAGCAATCAAAGAACTGCACTATTCTCCGAGCGCAGTTGCCCGCAGCCTGAAGGTAAATCACACCAAGTCTATCGGCTTGCTGGCGACCAGCAGCGAAGCGGCCTATTTCGCCGAAATTATCGAAGCCGTTGAGAAAAACTGTTTCCAGAAAGGCTATACCCTGATCCTGGGTAACGCATGGAACAGTCTCGAAAAACAGCAGGCTTATCTGTCGATGATGGCGCAAAAGCGCGTTGATGGTCTGCTGGTGATGTGTTCTGAGTATCCGGAGTCGCTGCTTTCGATGCTCGAAGAGTATCGCCATATCCCGATGGTCGTCATGGACTGGGGCGAAGCAAAAGCCGACTTTACTGATACGGTCATTGATAACGCCTTCGAAGGCGGTTACATGGCGGGCCGGTATCTGGTAGAACGCGGTCATCGTGAGATTGGCGTGATCCCTGGCCCAATGGAACGTAACACCGGGGCCGGGCGTCTGGCTGGCTTTATGAAAGCGATGGAAGAAGCGCTGATTAAAGTGCCTGAAAACTGGATTGTCCAGGGCGATTTTGAGCCTGAATCCGGCTACCGCGCCATGCAGCAAATTCTGTCGCAGTCTCATCGTCCGACCGCGGTCTTCTGCGGTGGCGATATTATGGCAATGGGTGCGCTGTGCGCCGCTGACGAAATGGGACTGCGCGTACCGCAGGATGTCTCACTCATCGGCTACGACAACGTGCGCAACGCCCGCTTCTTCACGCCGGCCTTGACGACCATTCACCAGCCGAAGGATTCACTGGGTGAAACGGCATTCAACATGCTGTTAGACCGTATCGTGAATAAACGTGAAGAGTCACAGTCTATCGAGGTGCATCCGCGCCTGGTTGAGCGTCGCTCCGTTGCCGACGGTCCGTTCCGCGATTACCGCCGTTAAGCCTGTTGTGCGGGAGTCTCATCTGGCTCCCGCAGCCATTCCTTGTTCAACGTTTCACTATCCCCTAAATAGTCCAGCAGCCAACTCAATGCTGGTGACGTATCGTTCTGCTGCCATGTCAGACAACATGCGGCATCAGGAAAGGGGTTCTCCAGTTGCAGTGCAACCCATTTACCACTATCGATCCACGGCTTGGCAAAATGCGTCGGTACCATGCCCACGCACAATCCCGCGGACAAACAGGTCGCAGAGGATTCCCAATCCGGCACGACGACGCGCTTTTGGTTGTCCAGCAGCCAGGTAATACGCTTCGGCAATGTTCGGGAGGTATCTTCGCGCACCAGTGACGGCCAGTTGCGCAACGTGTCATCACTTAACGGTCCGGGCATTGACGCCAGTGGGTGATGACTGGCTACCACGCAGCTCCAGCTCAGCATTCCCATATCGCGGAAGGTATAGCGCCCCCCGACCGGAATGGCCTGTGTGGCCCCGATGGCCAGCTCCACACGCCCATCAGACAGTGCGTCCCACACGCCGTTAAACACTTCCTGAAAAACTAACAACTCCACATCATCAAAGTGACGGTAGAAATCCACGATCATCTGTCGGGTACGATCCGGGCGGACAATGTTATCGACGGCGATCGCCAGCTGTCCGCGCCAGCCGTTGGCAATTTGCTGACATTGCTGGCGCGTGATCTGCATTTTTTTGATAACAGAGCGGCCTTCTTTTAAAAACCATGCCCCGGCAGGCGTTAATTCCACATCCCGATGGCGTCGCTCAAAAAGTGGCACCGCTAGCCATTCTTCCAGCTGGCGTACGGTGTAGCTTACTGCCGAAGGTACACGGTGCAGCTCCTGCGCGGCCGAACTAAAACTGCCGTTACGCGCAACCGCATCAACCACTTCAAGTGAATATTCCGACCACATATTCTGCCTGCAAAAAATTTGAAATCAGTAAGCAAATATTAGCGTTTCACAGCGAGAATTACACTCACTACACTCAGCGGCATTGTTCTACTGCTAAAAAAGAGAAATGATGATGCAACCTGGGAAAGGGTTTTTAGTCTGGCTGGCAGGTCTTAGCGTGCTCGGTTTTCTGGCAACGGATATGTATCTACCCGCCTTTGCTGCTATTCAGTCCGATCTGCAAACACCTGCATCTGCCGTCAGCGCCAGCCTGAGCTTGTTCTTAGCGGGGTTTGCCGTCGCGCAACTGCTGTGGGGGCCGCTTTCTGACCACTATGGTCGCAAGCCTATTTTGCTGCTGGGTTTATCTATCTTCGCACTGGGCAGTCTGGGCATGCTATGGGTTGAAAACGCCACTGGTCTGCTGGTACTGCGATTTGTTCAGGCCGTTGGCGTCTGTGCGGCATCGGTTATCTGGCAAGCGCTGGTTACCGATTATTATCCTTCACAAAAAGTAAACCGCATCTTTGCCACTATTATGCCGCTGGTCGGGTTATCTCCTGCACTCGCCCCGCTTTTAGGCAGTTGGATCCTGGTACATTTTTCCTGGCAGGCCATTTTTGCAACTCTGTTTGCCATTACTCTGATTCTGATGCTTCCGGCTCTGCGTCTAAAGCCAACGGCTAAAGCGCGCGATGACAGCCAGGATAAACTGACTTTCGCCACCTTGTTGCGCTCGAAAACTTACCGTGGAAACGTGCTGATTTATGCCGCCTGTTCCGCGAGCTTTTTCGCATGGCTGACGGGTTCCCCGTTCATCCTCAGCGAAATGGGTTATAGCCCAGCGGTAATTGGTCTGAGCTATGTTCCGCAAACTATCGCCTTCTTAATTGGTGGTTACGGCTGTCGTGCAGCGCTGCAAAAATGGCAGGGTCGTCAGCTGCTACCCTGGTTACTCGTTCTGTATGCCTTCAGCGTTGTAGGCACCTGGGCGACCGGCTTTATTCATCATGTTGCATTGGCTGAAATCCTGATCCCATTCTGCGTTATGGCGATTGCGAACGGCGCAATCTACCCTATCGTTGTCGCGCAGGCATTACGCCCTTTCCCACAGGCCACTGGACGCGCAGCCGCATTGCAGAATACGCTGCAACTGGGTTTATGCTTCCTGGCAAGCCTTGTCGTTTCCTGGTTGATTGCCACCCCACTGCTCACCACCACCAGCGTTATGCTGACAACAGTATTGCTGGCTGCTGTGGGTTACAAAATGCAGTCGCAGAAAACTGACGCCCCGCAAACAGATGATCGTGCGCAAGTTGCCCACGGAGAGTCGCACTAATAATGGTTGCGGGCATTTAGTTAGCCCGCTAACAATTATTGGTTGAATCGTCAAAAATTCAGGCATATACTGATTTTCAGTTGTTAAAAAAACGATAATTTTAATGCGTTAACGGGGACAAGAACGTTCCCGTTTTACCACGGATGGCCTTTTCGGCAAGGGTTTCTCCCTTCCTCTGTTCTACGTCGGATTATAGATTCGCGGATTAATTCCGTGAGATTTCTCACAAAGCCCAAAAAAGCGTCTACGCTGTTTTAAGGTTCTGATCACCGACCAGTGATGGAGAAGCTATGAGTTCATCATGTATAGAAGACGTCAGCGTACCGGATGATGACTGGTACCGCATTACCAATGAATTATTGAGCCGTGCAGGTATTGCTATTAATGGGCCTGCACCGGCTGATATTCGAGTAAAGAACCCCGATTTTTTCAAACGCGTATTGCAGGAAGGATCGTTAGGGTTGGGTGAAAGTTATATGGATGGCTGGTGGGAATGCGACCGGCTGGACATGTTTTTTAGTAAAGTCTTGCGCGCCGGTCTTGAAAACCAACTCCCCCGCCACTTTAAAGATACGCTACGTATCGCCACGGCTCGCCTGTTCAATTTACAGACCAAAAAACGTGCGTGGATGGTCGGCAAAGAACATTACGATTTGGGCAACGATCTCTTTACCCGCATGCTTGACCCCTATATGCAGTATTCCTGCGCCTACTGGAAAGATGCCAACACTCTGGAATCTGCCCAGCAGGCGAAGCTCAAAATGATTGCTGAAAAATTGCAACTGAAGCCAGGAATGCGGGTGCTTGATATTGGCTGTGGCTGGGGTGGTTTATCCCAGTTTATGGCATCGCAATATGGCGTGAGCGTGGTGGGTGTGACTATTTCGGCAGAACAGCAGAAAATGGCACAGGAACGTTGCGCTGGGCTGGATGTCACCATTTTGCTGCAGGATTATCGCGACCTGAACGACAAATTTGACCGCATTGTCTCCGTCGGCATGTTTGAACATGTTGGACCGAAGAACTACGCCACCTATTTTGAGGTGGTCGATCGTAATTTAAAACCGGATGGTCTCTTTTTACTGCATAGCATCGGCTCCAAAAAGACCGACAATAACGTTGATCCGTGGATCAATAAGTATATCTTCCCAAACGGGTGTTTGCCGTCAGTTCGCCAGATTGCCAACGCCAGCGAACCACATTTTGTGATGGAGGACTGGCATAATTTTGGCGCGGATTACGACACGACGCTGATGGCATGGCACGAGCGTTTCATGAGCTCCTGGCCTGAAATCGCCGATAACTACACCGAACGTTTCAAGCGGATGTTCAGCTATTATCTGAACGCCTGCGCCGGGGCGTTTCGTGCTCGAGATATTCAGCTATGGCAGGTGGTCTTTTCCCGCGGTGTTGAACACGGTCTGCGCGTTCCCCGCTAATCGTTTTCGCCCCCGTAGCAACGGGGGCTTTACTCTCAGGCTTAGGCTCCCGCTTCGCCCGTTATGTTGCTGATGGCGCTTTCACGCGCCGCTAGGACACGCTCAACGGTATCAACCACCGCCTGCGTTTGGGGATCGATTTCGATATTAACCCGTGTGCCCAGCTTTTTCTTGCCAAGCGTCGTACGCTCCAGCGTTTCCGGGATCAAATGTACACAGAAACGCGTCGGCGTCACTTCACCGACCGTCAGACTGATACCGTCAATACCAATAAATCCTTTGTACAGGATATATTTCATCAGCGACGGATCCTGGACTTTAAACCACACCTGACGGTTATTCTCCGAGGTCAGAATTTTCGACACTTCGGCAGTGGTCATAATATGGCCCGACATTAAATGTCCGCCAATCTCATCACTGAATTTTGCCGCACGTTCAACGTTAACCAAATCTCCGACCTTCAGATCCCCCAGGTTGGTGATACGCAGCGTTTCTTTCATCAGGTCGAAGCTTATCTGGTTACCGTTAATTTCGGTGACCGTCAGGCAGCATCCATTGTGGGCAACCGATGCGCCGGTCTCCAGCGCATCCAGCATATATTCAGGCAACTCCACAACATGCGTACGAAAATTTGGTTTTTCATCAATGGACACCAATTTTGCGGTGCCCTGCACAATACCCGTAAACATACTTCCTACTCCTGAACTCAATTAAGACATCTCTGCACAGCACAATAGCAGGTGGAAATTCAGGTTGCCAGCAATGCGCCACCAGCGCCTGTTTTTTCACTGGAGAATTACGTATTCCTCGCTACAATAGACTGAAATTTCCCCTGCTTTTTCTCCTTGCTGCCATATAAGGCGGCTTTTTTAGTCTCTCAAATAACAACAATATAGTGGTGTACACGTGCAAAAGTATGTAAGTGAAGCGCGTCAGTTATTAGCTCTGGCAATTCCGGTGATTCTTGCGCAAATCGCTCAAACCGCAATGGGATTCGTTGATACCGTCATGGCGGGCGGATACAGCGCGACGGATATGGCGGCAGTCGCCATTGGTACGTCCATCTGGCTACCGGCCATTCTGTTTGGTCACGGACTACTGCTGGCGTTGACGCCGGTAATTGCGCAACTCAATGGTTCCGGACGCCGCGACCGTATCGCCCATCAAATACGTCAGGGATTCTGGCTGGCGGGCAGCGTCTCCGTGCTGATTATGGTTGTGCTATGGAACGCGGGGTACATTATTCGCTCCATGCATAACATCGACCCGGCGCTGGCAGATAAAGCCGTTGGCTACCTGCGTGCCCTGCTGTGGGGCGCACCGGGTTATCTGTTCTTCCAGGTAGCCCGTAACCAGTGCGAAGGATTAGCCAAGACTAAACCGGCGATGGTGATGGGATTTCTCGGCCTGCTGGTGAACATTCCGGTTAACTATGTTTTCATCTATGGGCATTTAGGCATGCCGGAACTGGGTGGCGTGGGTTGTGGTGTGGCAACAGCAGCGGTTTACTGGGTGATGTTTATCGCCATGCTCTCTTACATCAAACGTGCGCGTTCAATGCGCGATATCCGTAATGAGCGTGGTTTCCAGAAACCTGACACCGCAGTAATGAAGCGTCTGGTACAGCTGGGTTTACCTATCGCGCTGGCGTTATTTTTCGAAGTGACGTTGTTTGCGGTGGTCGCGCTGCTGGTTTCTCCATTGGGGATTGTCGACGTAGCCGGACACCAAATCGCACTGAACTTCAGCTCGTTAATGTTCGTCCTGCCAATGTCTCTGGCTGCCGCCGTCACCATTCGTGTCGGTTATCGTCTGGGCCAGGGTTCCACGCTGGATGCGCAAACCGCAGCCAGAACGGGTCTGGGGGTTGGTGTGTGCATGGCGGTCGTAACAGCGATTTTCACCGTGACATTCCGCGAGCATATTGCCCTGCTCTATAACAATAACCCGGAAGTTGTCGCCCTGGCGGCTCAGCTCATGTTACTGGCCGCTGTGTATCAAATTTCGGACTCTATCCAGGTTATTGGCAGCGGGATCCTGCGTGGTTATAAAGATACGCGTTCCATTTTCTTTATTACCTTTACGGCATACTGGGTGCTGGGCCTGCCGAGCGGTTATATTCTGGCGCTTACCGATCTGGTAGTTGACCGGATGGGACCGGCGGGATTCTGGATGGGCTTTATTATCGGCCTGACCTCTGCGGCGATACTGATGATGCTGCGGATGCGGTTTCTACAACGCCAGCCGTCAGCGGTTATTTTACAACGCGCTGCGCGATAACCTCATAAAAGCCGCCACCAGGCGGCTTTTTTTCGCCTCAAAACGGGCTGGCGTTTTTGGCGTTCATCCACGCTTCACTAATGGGATGCCTGAAATGCAGTTCACTGGCATGCAGCATCAGCCGTGGCGTTTGTTCAGTCCCCGGCAGCAGACGTCCACCGTACAGATCGCACCCCAAAATAGGATGTCCCAACTGCTGACAATGGATCCGTAGTTGATGGGTGCGCCCGGTTTCAGGGGTCAGTTGTACCCGCGTCAAGGGGAGCAACGTCCCCTCTTCCTGACGATGATAAAAACGCTCGACAACCTGATAGCGCGAGCGCGCGGGTTTGCCGTTGAGAGCACAAATCGACATCAATGGAAACAGCGCCGGGTCTTTGGCAATTGCGGCGTCGATAACCCCTTCGTCGTTTTCCAGATGCCCGCATAACAGCGCACTGTACACCTTAGTGATCGTCCGCTGGCTGAACTGCTGGCAAAGCGCGACGTTGATAGCCTTGTTACGAGCGACCACCATCAGCCCAGAGGTGCCGAAATCAAGCCGATGTACCAGCGTGCAGCCAGGGTAAATCTGTACCAGCCGGTGATGTACCGAATCGAGATTCTGCGGATTTTTGCCCGACAGGCTAAGCAACCCGCTGGGTTTATTGATGAGCACCAGATGCTCGTCCTGATAGAGGGTCTCTATCTCGTCATGGCAAGGCGGGGCAATAAAGGTATCGAAGATCGTAGACATCAGGCGGCCAGAATGAGGTGTGGGAACGGATGATAACGAATTTTCACCACAGTGGCGAATCTGAGCATTGACCCAATGGCTGGCATGGTAGAGTGTGATTTATCCTGAGTGCGATGAGAGGGTTACTCTGTGCAACAAATCGATTTTTACATGGTAGATGCCTTTACCACCACGACATTTGGTGGTAATGCCGCAGCAGTCTGTCCGCTCACGGACTGGTTGCCCGATGAAACATTATTAAAGATGGCGCAGCAGCATAACCAGTCAGAAACCGCTTTTTTTGTCGCCAATGAGAATGGCTTTGAGCTGCGTTGGTTTACCACTCAAGGTGAAATCAATCTGTGTGGGCATGCCACGCTTGCCGCTGCGCATGTCATCTTTAAACATCTGGATTACCCGGATACGAAAATCCATTTTGCTACCCGCTTTGTAGGACCGCTGACGGTCACGCGCAGCTTTGAATGGCTGACGCTTGATTTTCCGGCCTGGCAAAGCGAATCTGCCGTGCCGCCCGCTTTACTGCTGGAAACATTAGGCATCACCGAATACAAAGAGGTGCGTGTGGCACGCGATTACATGGTGGTGCTGGAAAATCAACAGCAGGTTGAGGCTGTGCGCCCAAACATCCACGCCATGATTCCGCTGGGGAAAATGGTATGCATCACCGCGCCAGGTGACGGGGAATACGATTTTGTCAGCCGTTTCTTCTGCCCGGGCGAAGCCGTCGCGGAAGACCCGGTCACAGGCTCGGCACATAGCATGCTGATCCCTTACTGGGCTGGAAAACTGAATAAAACACAGATGCTGGCACGCCAGGTCTCTGAACGCGGCGGGGATTTACGCTGTCAGTTAGCAGGAACGCGTGTATATATCAGTGGGCAGGCGATAACTTATCTGACCGGTAAAGTGCTGTTGCGCTAGCAGCCTTACCCAAAATAACCAATCCATGGAGGATTTATGTCGAACAAACTCGTGCAGATACACTTTGATTTTCATGGTCCGTTTGGGGCTGAGATGTCGAATCAGCTCGTTGAACTGGCCGAATCAATCAACCAGGAGCCGGGGTTCATCTGGAAAATCTGGACCGAGAACGAAGCAAATCACGAAGCGGGAGGCATCTACCTGTTCCAGGACGAAGACACCGCTCAGGCCTATATCAAAAAGCATACCGCCCGCCTGAAGCACCTGGGTGTGGAGGAAGTAACGTTCAAAATCTTCGATATCAATGAACCGCTAAGTAAAATTAACCACGGTCATATCAGCTAAACTTTTGGCTTAGACGCCCCCTCCCGGGGCGTTTCTTCATTTCCCCCTGCTTTCCCCTTTCAACAGCGATATCCCCGTCACCGCTCCAAGACAGTGATTTAGCCTGGGCCACGTTTGCAGTAGTTCACAAAATCAGCGTTAGCGAAAACTATCGCTGGCCGAACGCACTATGAAGGAGTATAAAATAATACAAACAGTATTATTTTATACAAAATGAATCACAAACTGCGACTGGAGATTCTCATATGACCTCGGACATTACACTGAACTCATCTGCTGGAAGCTTCCCGCCAGCAGGTCATTACTCGCACAGTACAACGGCTGGCGGATTCGTCTTCATTTCCGGGCAATTGCCGGTCACTTTCGACGGCGAGAAAAAAGCGGATGCCTCTTTTGAAGATCAAACCCGGCTGGTACTCAAGAATATTGATGCTTGTCTGGCTGGTGCTGGGGCATCACGTCAGCATCTGGTGTCTGTTCGCGTCTATGTGACGGATATGAACCAGTGGCCGACGTTTAACAAAATCTATGGAGAGTGGATCGGTGATTTCCGTCCATCCCGTGCAGTAGCAGGTGTTGCGGAACTTCATTATGGTTTTGCGCTGGAAGTTGAAGCTATTGCGTTGGCCCCGCAAGCGTGACGTTTAACAACATACAGGTGAACAACAATGACTGAAATGACACTGCCTGATTATAACGATGTTGCCGCTGCGGCAGAGCGCATCGCAGATTATGCTAACAAAACGCCGGTGATGACCTCCCGAACGGTTAACGAAGAATTTGGCGCGGAAGTCTTCTTTAAGTGCGAAAACTTCCAGAGAATGGGCGCCTTCAAATTTCGCGGCGCTATGAATGCGCTACGCCAGTTCACGCCACAACAACGCGCTGCGGGCGTCGTGACATTTTCTTCCGGCAACCATGCACAGGCCATTGCCTTGTCGGCAAAGTTGTTAGGCATTCCAGCAACAATTATCATGCCGCATGATGCCCCGGCGGCCAAAGTTGCGGCGACGAAAGGCTATGGCGGAAAAGTGGTAACTTACGATCGCTATACTGAGGATCGTGAAAAAATTGGTCGGGACCTGGCAGAGAAACAGGGGTTAACGCTAATCCCCCCTTACGACCATCCGCACGTGATAGCAGGCCAGGGCACCGCCACAAAAGAGCTAATTGAAGAAGTGGGTCAGTTAGACGCTCTTTTCGTGTGTCTGGGCGGTGGCGGCCTGCTCTCAGGATCCGCCCTGGCGGCCAGACATCTGTCTCCTGACTGCATCATCTATGGTGTCGAACCTGAGGCGGGTAACGATGGTCAACAGTCGTTCCGAAGTGGAAAAATAGTTCATATCAATACGCCCAAAACCATTGCTGACGGTGCTCAGACTCAACATCTCGGGAACTATACGTTTCAGATTATCAAGCAAAACGTGAACGATATTCTGACTGTTTCAGACGCTGAGTTAATCGCCTCAATGAAATTTATCGCTGAACGCATGAAAATCGTCGTAGAGCCGACCGGGTGTCTGGGTTTTGCTGCCGCCAGAGCGCGTAAAGCTGAGCTTCGCGGCAAGAAAATCGGCATTATCATCAGCGGCGGAAACGTGGATATCAGTCGCTACAGTGAATTTCTGGCCGGATGATAAACAGGGTATCTGCCATGCAGATACCCTACTTTTACTGTCTGTACACTCCCGTCTGGAAAAACGTTCCCAGGTCACTGTAAACTGCTCGCAATCATGGCAACAGACATCACCGCAGGAGACTGGCATGCCAAAAACCGACAATAACTCGCTTCTCAGCCAAATTGATACTATCGCCAGGGGATTGAGTGAGACCTTCTCTCCGTTTTGCGAAGTGGTGGTTCATGACCTCAAAAATCCTGATCATGCCATTTTGTCCATCCATAATAATCTGTCCGGACGTCAACCCGGCCAGCCAGCAACCGAGCTTGGCCTAGCGAGAATCGCATCACCTGACTTTCCCAGCATCATTGCGAACTACAGTAATCAGTTTGCCGATGGCCGCCCGGTGAAAAGTACATCGATTGGCATCAAGGACGAAGACGGCAAATACGTAGCGGCACTTTGCCTGAATGTCGATATGACGCTGTTCCGTGGTATGCAGAGTGCTCTTGCGCGTTTTACTGAAACTGAAAATTCCCCCATTAAGGAACATATCGATCCCGGCAGTAATGAAGTCATCCGCCAGCGTATTGATGACTTTGCCGCTAAACGCGCGACGACGGCCCGAGCCCTTAAACCTCAAGACCGTAAGCTGCTGATTCAACAATTACGCCAGGACGGTTTGCTGAACGTACGCAAATCTATGGATACGGTTGCACAGCATCTGGGCGTATCGAGGGCCACCGCCTATCTGTATGCCCGCCAGTCAGCTCAGGCGGGTGAATAAACGGGTTCAGATAGACCACACTTGCCACGTAGAGAATTTCTGTCCTTGATTACCGACACGAAGCGCTCCCGCTCCACTAAAGGCGGCTTCGTGCCCGATATAGTTACCCACCAGTAAACAACCAAATCCAGCTGCAGTGAAAAAAATTAACCTTTATTTTCGTGCGCATTTATTGGCACTGAGTAAATAGATGATTTATTTTTGTACATACATAGTGAAATTTAGCTTTACTCAAATAACACACTAGCATTTTAATGCACCACAGCAGAACAGGTAACAACTAACTAACTGATTTAAAAGAGTTAAAAAACCATTGAAGTTATTACACCAATAATACCCATGCAATATATATAAATAGCGTGATATCTAAATTATAATTCTTTAACATCCGGCTGATTGGTGAGGTAAGAATGCGATTAATGGTCATGTTGGTAAGCTTTGTACTCTCCACCCAGCTATGGGCAGGTGAACTTTCCAGGCCCACCGGTAAAGTGCTTTTAACGCTGTCGGGTAATATTGAAAATACAAATGCAGACGGGAAAGCCGTTTTTGATACCGCCAGCCTTGAGAAGCTGGGCATGGTCAGTTTCCAGACCACCTCCCCCTGGTATAATGGGCGCACTACCTTTACGGGTATTCCGCTACAAAAACTCATGGATTATGTCGGGGCGAACGGCTCTGTTGTTAAGGTCACTGCGCTCAATGACTACACCACCGTTATCCCTCTTAGTGATTTCAAAAAATACAATGCTATCCTTGCGTTAAAAATCAACGGAAAATATATGCGCATCCGTGACAAAGGCCCGTTATTCATTGTGTACCCCTATGACAGCATGCCAGAACTGAATAATCAGATTTATTATTCAAGGTCTGCATGGCAGGTCAGTAGTATGGATATTGAGTAAGCGTTCAGAGGAACATCATGAACAGAATACTGGCTGGCATCATCTTTTTTCTTTTTATATCTACCGGGTATATCTCTTTCCTCGTGCATGAACGGCAACAAGAGTTACAGAAACTGACTCACTACACCGATTCCTGGTCTGCTGCTCAGCTGGTATCACAATATTACCGATTTGAATCGTTGCTTGGTCTTTACACTATCGATGATACGATGAATCTCGATGATGTACGCATGCGCCTCGACATTATGCTTAGCCAGAGTGATTTGATAAAAGAAGGTGACCTGGGGCGCTACATCGAAAGCAATATAGCCCACCGTGAACTGGCGGTAAAACTTGAAAATACCCTTAGTTTTCTGGATGTTAATCTAGAAAAAATGAACCGTTCAGCACTCCAGGCTTATCTGAAAAAAATGCATACTCTGGATGCGCCACTGGGTCGTCTTTCATCTGGTGCGTTAAACAAAGATGTTAACTCGATCAATAACGCCAACCAAAAAATCCAGACGCTGTACTATATTTATTCTGCAACCTCTGTGCTGCTGATAATACTGAGTGCGATTCTGGGCGTGCTCATTTTCTATCAAAACAGAAATATTCTGCGGGCGCACCTGCAGGTCAAGAGTCTTGCCGAAGAACTGCAGAAATCTAAAGAAAAACTGCAAATTCAGAATGCTAAACTGGAATATGACGTCTACCATGACTCTCTTACCGAGATGAATAACCGTCAGCTATTCTGGAGCGATTTAAATAAAACAATTGAGAGAGCAGAAAAAAATCACGATTCTGTGACTGTGATGTTGTTTGATTTAGATCGATTCAAAGAAGTAAATGATACGTATGGTC
The DNA here is from genome assembly GCF_002042885.1 of Citrobacter portucalensis. GTDB lineage: Bacteria > Pseudomonadota > Gammaproteobacteria > Enterobacterales > Enterobacteriaceae > Citrobacter > Citrobacter portucalensis. The sequence goes on along the minus strand of NZ_MVFY01000001.1, from coordinate 180,635 downwards.
ATGATGCCGGTGATATGTTGCTACGCCAGATATCTGACCGACTGGTTTCGATGAGTCTTACTTCGGATACGCTGTATCGCCTGGGTGGAGATGAATTTGCGTTTCTCTCAAGTGGCCTGACAGAAAGCCACGCCGTTTCGCGCGCCCAGAAAATATGTGAATTTATCAGCCAGCCCTACACTATTTATAACACGATTATCAACATAACCACCTGTGTTGGCATTGTTATCTCAGACACTGAACGTCGTTCCGACTATCTTTATAAATTTGCCGATCTGGCCCTTTATGAAGCCAAAGGTGAAGGCTCTGGTAAGATAAAAGTCTTCCGACAACGAATGTTAGAAAAGCTACAAGAAAGCAGAACACTTGAGCATGATATGGCATTGGCAATAGTGAACAAAGAATTCGTGGTTTATTATCAGCCCATTGTTGACTCCTTCAGCCAGGAAATTTATAGCTATGAAGCCCTAATTCGTTGGCTCCATCCTCTAAAGGGCCTCCTGTCGCCGGATAACTTTATTCCTGTTGCTGAAAAAACCGGAATGATTAATGAGATGGGGAAAGCTGTGCTTGAAATTGCCTGCCGGGAAGCGGCTTGTTGGGCGGTTCCGGCTAAAATTTCAGTGAATGTCTCTCCTGTCCAGCTAAGCAGCAAAGCCTTTGTCGGTATCGTACTGTCTATTCTGAAAGAAACTGGACTCCCAGCCGATCGTCTTGAACTGGAAGTAACAGAATCCTCTCTCTTCACTGAGAGTACGACGCCGATGAATACACTTAATAAACTCAGAGCCATGGGTGTAAAAATCTCCATCGATGATTTTGGCACCGGATATTCTTCCCTTTCGCGCCTGAGCAGGCTTGCCTTCGATAAAATTAAAATAGACAAGTCGTTTGTCCATTCAATATCCACACAGGAAGATGCGCTTAATATCATCAAACTGATCACCGGCATGGCGAAATCCCTCAATATGAAGGCTGTTGCTGAAGGTGTTGAAACGCAGGAACAACTAAAAAGCCTTCAGGCGCTGGGCTGCGATTTCGCCCAAGGATATCTGTTTGGTAAACCTCAGCCTTGTATCGATGAGAAAATCAGAAACGGTTGAATCGCTCTCAGACTATTTGATCATCAACCGTAGCGCTAAATCATTCGGATAAGGATCAAAATAGTTCTGGGTAAGCAGATAGCTGTCTGGGTATTCAGCCAGATAGTGCTTGAGTAGCGTCAGAGGCGCCAATATTGGCAGCAGCCCACCGCTATAGTTGAGGATAACGTCACGTAACTCTCCGCGCTGGCGGGAGTTCAACCGTTCGCGGAAGTAGCCCTGGATATGCATCAGTACGTTGGTGTGATTTTTTCGTGAGGCGGGCTTTTTGAGGATCGTCATGAGCTTTTCACGATAGACAACGAAAAAAGCGTCCAAATCATCCCACTGGTGAAGCGAGGCAACGAATGGGCCGATTTCCCGGTAACCGGCCTGGTGATGTGCCAGAAGCTGTAGCTTATAGCGACTGTGAAAGTTGAGTAAGCCATGGCGAGTAAGACCATTGGCCCGCAGCCTATTAAGCTCATGCAATGCGAACACGCGTTCGACAAAGTTCTCCCTCAGCACTGGATCGTGCAAGCGGCCATCTTCTTCGACTGGCAACCACGGGTAGGTTTCCATTAACGCGCCAGTAAACAGACCAGTCCCTTCTTTTCGCCCACGATTTCCCTTCTCGTCATACAGTCTCACTCTTTCCATACCGCAACTCGGTGATTTAGCACAGACGATAAAACCCGAGAAGCCACCAAGTCCCTGAAGATATGAGTTGGTGAAATCGGACATTTTATCGGTTACATCCTCACCAGGCGCATGGCTAAAACAGATGCGGACATTCCCTTGGGCGGATTGAACCAGACGCAACGCGGGACGTGGTACAGGCAAACCGATGGACATCTCTGGGCAGACAGGTTTGAAAGTCACCCACTGAGCCAGGTCGTCCATCACAAACCCCATCCGTTTATGCCCACCGTCAAATCGCACGGCTGAACCAGTTAAACATCCACTAATCCCGATGACAGGCTGAGTGTTCATAGCGACCCTCTCGTTAATTGACGACCCTTTTCGGGAAAAAATGACGGTTTCACTATTAAATCATAGCGTAAGTTATCTGCTGTGAGTTGAACTGATAGATGCAAGTGTAAGTATCCCCCATAATCGTGCCATTCCTAATGAATATTTAGGCGGGATACAAACCAGGCAATCAAAGAATCCAATTAAAACAGCAAAGGCAGGTACTGTAGATATATAGATCTCTAAATTGATGTTCATCACATTGACAGGTTCTTACGTGAATTCGACTTCAATCTCTTTATATACTCTTTATTTATTCATATCTTCATGAGGAATAAAGAATGTTCGATCATGTAAAAATCGGTGTAAGTGATTACGAAAAAAGTAAAATTTTCTTTCTCAACGCGCTTCAGCCGCTTGGCGTAGAACTCATCGATGAAGGCACACCAAGCTACGGTGTTGAAATGGGCTCCGAGAATGTTTCACTTTGTCTGTTCCACACGAATGACAAGCCGGCTCCTCTGCATCTGGCGTTTGTCGCAAAAACCCGGCAGCAAGTTGATGAATTTTACAATGCTGCATTGCGCACGGGAGCCCAGGATAACGGAGCACCTGGTTTACGTTCCTATAGCGAAAACTACTATGCCGCATTTGTCATTGCACCTGATGGCCATAATATTGAGGCTGTCTGCCATGCGCCGGACTGATTAAGGTGCAGTTTGGATATCGAAAAATTATTCGACGTTGATATTGAATCTGTCTGAAGAGCTGTAATAACGCTGCTTATTTGAAGTCAAGACATAAGAGTATCGTTGAAAAGAAGGAATTCGTATATGTCTAAGATTAAGTTTGAACTGAGGCGAGGATAGCTCTCCCGCCAGTGAAGCAAGGACAATAAGAATGTAGCCTTAGTGCAACATCTTTATTCTAAATATCTGCAGCTAAAGTTGGTAAATCCCCTGAACGGTTCTATAGTCGGGACTGCTTCTCATTACAGGGTTTACTAATGCGATTTAACGGACTGACTAAAGGTTTCTTCATTTTCATACTTGCCCTCGTGACCTGGGCGTTCTTCGATGTATTGTCCCCCTACTTTTCCGCCATTTTGTGGGCCGCGATATTAACGACTATCTTTAACCCGGTAAAAAACAGACTGCGTAGCGCGCTTGGCGAACGCAACGGGCTGGCATCGTTGATTACCATCGTCATTATCTGTCTGATTGTCTTTATCCCGCTGATGGTAATCCTGTCATCGCTGGCCATTGAACTGAACGTGGTGTACACCAAACTGCAACAGAATGACACGCAGTTCCCGGAAGTCGTCACTTCTATTCTTTCGTACCTTCCTGATTGGGCCAGAGGATTTCTGGCAGAACACAATCTGGATGATGTCGCGCAGATCCAGAAAAAACTGTCCGATGTCGTGCTGCAAGGCGGGCAGTACCTTGCTGGCAGTGCATTTCTGATTGGGAAAGGGACATTCGGCTTTGCTATCAGTTTTGGCATCATGCTGTATCTGCTGTTCTTCTTACTGAAGGATGGACCGTATCTGGTGCGCCAGATTCTGGACTCATTACCCCTTTCTGATTTTGCCAAACAGCACCTGTTTGCCAAATTCGTCGGCGTGACGCGGGCAACCGTTAAGGGCACGGCGGTCGTCGCTTTGGTTCAGGGTATTCTTGGCGGCATCGCGTTTGCAATTGTGGATATCGACGGCAGCGTTCTGTGGGGTGCGTTGATGGCGTTTCTCTCCCTCGTGCCTGCCGTGGGCTCAGCGATCGTCTGGGTACCAGCAGCAATATTCCTGTTCGCCACCCACCAGCTATGGCAAGGGCTGTTTATCGTTGGCTTCTTCGTGATTATCGTTGGGCTGGTGGACAATATCCTGCGCCCGCTGCTGGTAGGTAAAGACACCAAAATGCCGGACTATCTGATTTTGATTACCACTCTCGGCGGCATGGAGATCTACGGCATTAACGGCTTTGTGATTGGCCCCCTGATTGCTGCACTATTCATAACCTGCTGGAACCTGTTTTCCGGGCGTGACCATGAAGGTAACGTGGAAGGAATCGACGAAGCCTTTATGGAAGAAGGAAAAAATCCTCCAGATTTATGATTGCAGGACGATAACAGAAGGCGGTTTCTGGACCGCCTTTTTTATTTTCACGCAAAATCATGCGTTTCCTATAATTGCAATCATGCGTATTCATTAATCGTCGCAGAAGGAACTAATCAGTGCGAATTGCCACAATCACCAACTGGGCCTATAGCGCGACGGTATGCCTGACCATCGCTTCAGGCGTTGTCATGCTGATGGCATCCAGCGCCGATAACACAGAACGCCAGGTGGTAGAACAGCGTTATCAGTTCGATCAACTTACCGAAGAAGTCGAACTCGATGCCTGGTCGCTGTCCGACCTGGCGCGCGACTATGTTATTGCAAAAGATCCTGAGGTGCTTAACGCCTACCGTCAGAAAGAAGCGACGCTGAAAGCTGTTGAGCATCGGCTGTCAAAGCTCAAAGACCTTGGGGCAACGGATGAAGAGCTAGCGCTATTGCACGAAGGGCTACAGATTGTTGATGCCCTGCAGGACGAGCAAGCTGCGGCGCTTGCCAGCGTCGCGCGCGCAGAAGAGTCGCAGGCTATTGCCCTGCTCTATGGGAAAAGCTATGAACAGGAACTGGAACGCGCCCAGGACCGGATAGATCATTTCCGCCAACTGCTCGATAACCGCGTACGCAATACAATTGAAGATGCAACCCAGTCATCCCGCATGCTGCGGACGGCCTCTGAAGTGATGGTCGGTCTGACGGCGCTGCTGTTTTTATTCGTTCTCGGTTTCATTTTAAAGCGTCGCGTCCTGCGCCCCGTCGTGCGTTTGAGCGATGTCGTAAACCGTCTCGCATCGCAGGATTATGCCGTTGAGACGCCCAGCTTTAACCAGATAGATGAAATAGGCGACATGGCGCAGGCGATCCGGATATTTCGCGAGAACGGTCTGGCGCGTCAGAGACTTGAGAAAGAACGAGATGCCGACTGGGCAATCCGCGATCTGCTGGCGCGTATGACGCAGCGTCTGCAAGGCTGCGAGAGTTTTGCCGATGTCATCAATGTGGCAGAGCTGTTTGCACCGAATATTGCTCCAGGTATTGCCGGGCGGCTTTACATACTGGACCAGGAACCCTGGCAAATGCGCTGCGTTGCACAATGGCTTTCTCCGCAGGGTAAAGCGGATGCGTTCCACCCGGACGAATGCTGGGCTGTGCGCCGCGGCCAGAGTCATCCTCCGGTACAAGGTGAACCCGATATCGCCTGCTACCATCTGCCAGAGTCATGCCAGCACCACACCCTGTGTGTTCCGCTGATTGCCCAGGGCGAAGCCATCGGTCTGCTCTCATTCCAGAACCTTAGCGATGATTCCGCCCCCTCCCGTGCATATCTGGAGCTGATGGCAGAAGCACTCGGCCTCGCATTAGCCAACCAGCGTCTGCGTGACGCCCTGCTGGAGAAAGCGCTCTACGACCCGCTAACCGGACTGCGCAACCGTCATCATCTTGAAGATACACTGCGTACCCAGATGAGCCAGGCAGTGCGTAACAAAGAACCAATCAGTTGCCTGATGATCGATATCGATCATTTTAAAAGTATTAATGACCGCTTTGGCCATGAGGCTGGCGATAGCGTGATTAAAAGTATCGCTGCGACTATTCAGCGCGTTGTCCACGACAGCGGCATGGCCTTCCGCTACGGCGGTGAAGAGTTTCTGGTACTGCTGGCCAATACGGATGAACAGGCCGCTAACCGCTTTGCTACAGAAATCTACAACGGCGTACGCGAACTGTCGCTGCGCTTTGGCGTTTCCGATATTGGACACGTGGATGTCTCTATAGGCGTCGCCAGTTACCCGCAGCACGCCCAGAGCGACAACCTGTTACGCGCCGCAGATGTCGCACTGTACCGCGCGAAAGAGTTAGGTCGTTCGCGCATTGTGAGCTTTGGCATGCTGGAAGCGAGCTGATATGCGCCAGCACTTCGGGCATTGCTTTACCTCTACGCCAGGTGGTATGTTAATTAGATGAACACAAAACATGATATCAACGGTTTTAATCTCAACCTGTGGTGGCTGCCTTCTTAAAGGCGGTCAGAATGTGTTTTCCTCATTTTAAATAACCGCCGAAAGGCGGTTATTTGCATTTAGAGACCCCTTTCGGTTTTATGACTAAGGAGTCTTACATGAACAATAAAACCATCATCCTCACTGGCGATCGTCCCACCGGCCCGCTGCATCTTGGCCATTATGTGGGGTCATTGCGCCAGCGCGCCACGCTGCAACACGATTATCAGCAGTTTATATTGGTGGCTGACCTACAAGGGTTAACCGATAACGGCAGCACACCGCAAAAGATCCGCAACAATATTCCCGAAGTACTTGCCGACTATCTTGCCGCAGGAATAGACCCGTCACTTACTACCATCTGTCTGCAATCTGCACTGCCTGCTCTCGCAGAGTTAACCGCGCTTTATATGAACATCGTCACCGTGGCTCGCGTGGAGCGTAATCCTACGGTCAAAAACGAAATTGCGCAGAAAGGGTTCGCTCGCTCATTACCGGTTGGTTTTCTGGTTTATCCCATCAGTCAGGCGGCAGATATTACGGCCTTCAAAGCCGAAGTCGTTCCCGTCGGCGACGATCAGTTGCCAATGATTGAACAGACTAATGAGATAGTACATAAGATGAATAGCCTGTTACCGGCCCCCGTCTTATCGCACTGCAAAGCGCTGCTGAGTGAAACCAGCCGCCTTCCAGGGATCGACGGAAATGCCAAAATGTCAAAATCGCTTGGTAACACATTGCTCCTGTCAGCCAGCGAAGAAACCATTCACCGCGCGGTCAGCGCAATGTACACCGACCCTAATCATCTGAAAGTGTCCGACCCAGGGCAAATAGACGGAAATATGGTATTCACTTACCTCGATGCTTTTCATCCGGATAAAGCAAAAGTGGCGGAAATGAAAGCGCATTACCAACGGGGTGGACTGGGTGACCGGACATGCAAAAACGAGCTGGAAGTGTGCTTGCAAGAACTCATCGCGCCAATGCGCGAGCGGCGTGCAACCTACATTCAGGATAAAGGCATGCTGATGGCGATGCTCAAAAAAGGAAGCGAGCAGGCGCACGAGATTACGCAGCAGACATTAAGAGAAGTGAAGCAAGGACTGGGTTTGCCGGTGTTCTGATATCGAGTTGCAACAGGAGCGATAAGTAACGATGACTCCCGTCTGAATGCCACCGCCGGGAGTTATCAGAAGCTGGCTCGCGTTTTATCGAAAAAATTTAGGGTAAAAATCAATCTCCTTTAACCCGCTGAAAAATCTTGTCCCGATACGCATCAAGATGATGTTTTTGCAGATAACGTTCCACCTCCGTAGCCCATTGGGTTCCCTCACCGAGAGTAGCGCGGCTATGCGTTGACGCGTAAAGATATCGTCTGTCATAGAGACTAATCAGCGTCTGATTTACCGCATTGAAACTGTAATTGGGGTTGTTAGCCAGCTGCTTTTCCAGCGACTGAACGATACGCGCCTGATGGGCAGCATCGGCAGGATATTCCGTTTCATTAAGCTCGCTCAACACCAGAAATAAAGGGGGGATCTGCTCTTCGATCGCCGCCTGTAATCGATAATGCCCATCAAGGATCACATAAGATCCTAATCCGGCGATATACCAGACCAGTATCGGCGGCAACGTCCCCTCTCGGCATTTTTTACGCCACCATTTTACTCTCCCCGTATTGGGTTGAATGGCATAACGCCCCCGCAGCAAATAACCGCCCCACCACCAGTCAACCAATCTGACGTTTTCCGGCTGCGTCAGATCAGGGAAATCTTCACCGTACAGCGTCCACTGGCAGTTAATATTTTCAGTGCTTTCTGGCGCTGAGAAACGCCAGTTTTCTAACGCAACGGGTTGGGGACTGGAATAGCGCGATGAACATTGAATCGGTAACATCGGTCTTATCAACCAACGCTGCGGTGAGAGTAATGGTGTTGGCGCATTCATTAACTGACGAACAAAATACCGGCACCATTCGCCGATCCGCACCTGCTCGCCTTTGGCTTTTATCCGTTCAATATATTCAGAAGTTACCGCAGGTAACATCTCCTGGCTCCGTGGATGATCTGCATTAAAAACCAGCCAAACGCCGGAATGATCTTCAAGCATTGAAGCCCAGAATAACGGCTCTCCGGCGAGCTGCAATGCCATACGCCCAAAATGGCCACTGAGCATTTCCATCGCTGGCTCAGTTCTTTGATTTTCTTTGACGGTCAGTTCCAACCCTTGCCACTGGTTATTACGATCAACCAGGTCTTTCCACCAATAATCTGTCATTGCCGCCTTCCCTGAGTAACGGGTTAATATCCCATGACCTTCGCCATCGGTCAGCAAGGGTGTCTTGCGTTGAGAATAAGATGCATTGTGCCAAAATCCAACCTCCCTATCGATGAGTGGCGTCAATCCCCCTCCAGAGAGGGGGTTGATTAGCGTCAGTATGAGGTCCGTCTGTATTGACGATACTGCGGATGCCAAAAAATCTCGTCAATTTTGCCGAGTAATGATTCCTCCGGTATACGAATGGCTACGCCATCGCGTTGCGCTGCAATACCAACACTAAAGGCAATAGCCTTTGTTACTTCCTGAATATTATTTATATCCGGTAATAATGGAGAATCTTTATTGCTTTTCATTGGCGAAAAAGAGGCTAACGTTCGGCTTGCCGTTATTAGCATATTTTCTGTAATTCGTGTGGCGCAGCTTGCCAGACACCCTAGTCCAATACCAGGGAAGATGTAAACATTATTACATTGTGCAACGGGATACTCCTTTCCTTTGTATATTACGGGATTAAATGGACTTCCCGTTGCAACAATGGCGTTTCCCTCTGTCCATTCAATAATATCTTCCGGCCTCGCCTCGACCCGTGAAGTTGGGTTGGATAACGGCATGATTATTGGGAGCTTACAGTACTTGTACATTTCCCTAATAATAGCTTCGCTAAATAAGCCTGGTTGGCCGGTAACACCTATCAACACCGTAGGATGCGCGTGACAAACAACATCCATCAGCGTCATTTTTTCGCTTTCCACACCCCAGCTTTCGACGATCGTTCGAGGCTGTGACAGTTGTCGCTGAAAAGGTGGAAGGTTTGCCTGGTCATCAGTCAACAATCCGAACCGATCCACCATAAAAATTCTGGCGCGAGCTTCCACTTCAGACAAGCCTTCAGCGACCATCTGCTGAACAATATGCTCAGCAATACCGCAACCAGCCGATCCGGCCCCCAGTAATACGACTGTTTGCTCGCATAATGAACGACCGGAGACTGAGCTCGCCGCCATTAAACATCCTAGCGCGACGGCAGCAGTTCCCTGGATGTCGTCATTAAAACAGCACATCTCATCTCTGTATCGCTCCAGAAGAGGAAGTGCCGTTTGCTGAGCAAAATCCTCGAATTGCAGTAGGACCTCAGGCCATCGACGTTTAACCGCGTTTATGAACATATCCACAAACTCAAAATAATCTTCCCCGGTAATTCTTGGGTGACGCCATCCCATATAAAGAGGATCATTTAGCAGTTGAGAATTATTGGTTCCAACATCCAGCAGAATGGGTAATGTATTTGCCGGATTTATACCACCGCAGACGGTATACAAAGACAGTTTGCCGATTGGAATCCCCATGCCGCCAATACCTTGATCCCCAAGTCCCAGGATCCGTTCACCATCGGTGACGACGATGACACGAATATGCTGTTTCGTGGCATTATGCAATATATCATCAATTTTATGGCGATCCGGCCATGCGATAAACAAGCCTCTGGCCCTACGGTAAATATCAGAAAAATGTTCACATGCATGGCCAACAACAGGTGTATAAATAATAGGTAGCATTTCTGCTAAATGTTTATTTACCAGATAATAGAATAGCGTTTCGTTAGTGTCCTGAATGTTCCTAAGGTAGATATGCTGTGCAATAGCAGACTTAAAATCGCTAAACTGGCGATATGCTCGATGGGATTGCTCCTCAATTGTTTCAACTGCATTGGGTAGCAATCCTTCCAAATTGAATATCACTCGTTCCTCTTTGCTAAAAGCACTTCCTTTATTAAGAAGAGGAGATTCGAGTAGGACAGAACCTGAGTAAGGAATATAGAGTAAATTATCTACATTTTCATTTAACATAGTGTTCATCCAGATAAAAATCTTCCGTATTCAGTTACTATTACATACTGGAAATTAGCGTATTAGCGATTAGCATAGTTATGATTCCACCAAGTGCCGGAATGACCGTTCTGCGCACGATCATAAATGGGGAACACTCACCCGATTTACTGACGGCAATAATAATACCGGCTACGGGCGACATTGCGCGCCCCATCCCAGCCATCAGTTGCATTGGCAGAAGCATATGTACGGCGTTCATACCAAACTTTGTTGCAATAGACTGCGCCATACCGGCAAATGAAAAGAAGGCTGCAACCCCCGATCCTGTCAGTACGGCCGTTACCCCGACCAAACATGCCATTACAATCGTCATGCTGGTGAAACCAAAGCCAGCGTTATGTGTCGCATCGAGTAAATAATCCACTGCACCAATTTTTTGTAATCCCTGTGCGAAAATTTCGGCGCATACCAGTAATGAAACGATACTGGTAAACATACTCCCCATACCTTTAAAGAAGACTTGTACTCCCTTGCAGCACTCTTTAAAGTTTCGTTTTACACATAGCTCAAAAATAAAGGCGACAATAGTTCCGATAACCATTGCAGTCACGACATCGACTTTAATGGTATCAACAACCAACGGACTGAACACCAATACCAGAACGACAGGAAAAATGGGCAATAACCCGTAGAACTTAGGTGCTGGCGCGTCATCTTTTTCAGCAATCTCGGGAGGCACAGCACGTTGTGACGCAACAACATGTCCATCTTTTTTGTCAAAATATTTCGCCGTAAAATAGATTAATATAGAAACGACAACCATCACCGCCGCAGCTACCGGCATCTGATAATGAGCAAAATACAGTGCTGTTTCCATGCCAGCATATTCAGCAGCTAAGTTCGCGGTGCCAACGGCCGGCCCAAGATCCATAAAGGCACACATGCCAATCATGGCCGCGGCAGCGGCCTTACTTACCCCAAGTCGAACCAAGACCGGGAAAAATGTCACCAGTAATAACATTGCAAGGCCCGCAGCACTGGAGATGGCAACATGGAGCAATTGCGCAAAAATGTAGCCGATGGCAAGGATCAGGTAAGGTGCTTTTAAAGCCTCCAGCGGCCGAATGCAGACATCAACCATGGCCTTTGAAGCTTTAATATGATCCATATAGCTGGCGAAACCACCGGCCGCCATAATAATCAAACCGATCCCTGCTACCTGCGTTGATAATGAACCTTTTACAAAAGCAAATATATCAATCCAGACAGACCCTGTGGATTTTGCATTTCCATATAAGATACTTTTTTCAGGGTAGAAAATGGCTGTAATTGTTAACAAGGAAAGCCCCGCTAACAGCAAAATAGTTTGCGGCTGGTAATTCTTGATAATTAACCAAGCCGCAACGACAGTAATAACTATCGCAATAATAAAAGCACTCATGGATATGTCCTGTTATTTATTCGTCAAGATATTAATAATCCATATAGCCACAGTGGTTACATGAGGATAACAAACAATAATGTCGTTGAGTGTGCATGATGTATTTAGCTAAAATTATGCTCCATCATCAGAATTAATATCGTTAAGCATCATTCCAGCAACCAGTGCGGTTCTGGTAACGATATTTTCGGGTAATATATGCTCATGGAGCGCATGGATACCGGCTCCTGTCGCACCAAGGCCATCTAATGTAGGAATACCTAACGCCGCGGTGAAGTTTCCATCACTACCACCTCCAGCCGATTTCGCGGTAATCGTAATGCCCAGTATTTCCGCAATCTTTTGCGCTTTTTCAAATAGCTGTTCGGAAGCTGAAGAACGTTCCATCGGTGGGCGAGTTTGCCCTCCTTCAATCCTGAGTTGGCTACCCTGCAAATGAGGTGTCAAACGGGTGATAGCATCATGGATCCGTGCAGCTTCTGACTGATTTTCCACTCTGGTATCAATTTCTAATTCGGCATAATCCGCGACGACATTGACCCGACTGCCACCCCGTACAATACCAACGTTAACGGTGATACCGCGCTCAGGATCATTCAACTCTCGCAATTTGAGGATCTGAAAAGCCATTTCCTCAATAGCACTAACCCCCTCACCAGGATTATTGCCTGCATGCGCAGCAAGACCTGTGATAGCAATGCGGTAGCGGCCAGTGCCTTTACGGGCAATTTTTAAATCACCATGAGTTGTCGCCGGTTCAACAACCAAAACTTGCTCAGATCCTGTAGCATTACGGATAATCCATTCCTTCGAACTTGGACTTCCGAGTTCTTCATCACTATTGCACAGGAAAACAATGCGCTTACCGCCGAGCTGCCCGCTCTCTTTTAACGCACGAACTGCCCAGATAGATTGAATCATCCCGGCTTTCATATCGAGGATCCCCGGGCCATACCATTTCCCCTCTTCTTCGCGAAGTGAGAGTACCCCTTTATCCCAGACCGTATCAAAATGCCCCAAAATTGTGGTTTGCGGGCCCTCTTTTCCCAGAACAAATTTTAACTGGTTACCGTAATGTGTCTGTTTTTCAGTTTCAGCCTGTATACCCAGACGCTTTTCGAAAATAGCTTTTAAAACGTCACCACAGTGGTCAACAGCAGCTTTATCCGTTGAAGGAGACTCAGCCAGTACCAAATCGCTGATATCTTCCATGATAAGGTCAGTATGTTTCTGTAAGTAATTAACAACGCTCTTCATTGCCACACTCTCCGCATAGGTATTTAGCATTAGTATGTGATGAATCCCGGTTGAAAAAGAATCAGGCTCCTATGCTATTATTGTTGCTTTCAGGTCAACAATAATGGCAAAAACATGACATTGAGCACCTATCCAGAAAAAGCGATCCGTTATTTATATATGGTCGGATTGTACGGTGGGATCCGCAGAGCCGCCGACATCCTTGGCTTTAACCCTTCGGTTGTCAGTCGCCAAATCTCTCTTCTGGAAAGAACAATACAGCTGCCATTATTGGAGAAAAGAGGACGTAACGTTGTCCTCACCGAGGCGGGAAGATTACTGGCTGATGACTACGCCATTACTCAACAAAAACGCAATGAACTTGAGCGGCAACTCAGCGATATGCGCCATATGCGTGGAGGGACAGTTACGCTGCGCGTTGGGCAAGGGATGGTCCATGAAATCATTACCCACGTCGTGAGCGATTTTGCCCAAATCTACCCGAATGTGTTTGTCGATATCACCTCTGGCAACATGGAAACATCGATGGAACTCATTGCAAGAGGTGAAGTGGATATGGCCGTAGGATTTGGTCCAGTTGGGCAACCGGCACTTAAACGGTATAGCTATAACCGGGGAGCCATTTGTGCCATTGTCAGGAAGGATCATGTTATTTCTGATTTAAAGAAAGTAACGCTTCAGGAACTTTCCCGGCATCGCCTGATTGCTATGCATGACAATTTTGGGCTTCAGCGATATCTCACTGCGATGTTTCGCGATGAAGCGATTATGTTCAGGCCATCCTACTGCTGTAATTTGTTTACCAGCGCAATAGCCCTGTGCCGTGCGGGACTGGGGATTGCTTTTATGACAGAACAAACCGCTAATGCAAATTCTTATCCTGGGGAATTGACGGCAATACCGATTGATCATCATATTGCCAGAGAGTGTCAGTGGCATGTATTGCGTAGCTCCGATCATCGTTTTACACCGGCTGCTCATTACTTATGGAAGTTACTGTGTAATTATTTAAGTGACTCCAGCGCGTAGAAATGTAAAAACATCACGCAGTTTAACAATCAGGTGTGACTCGCCCGACGCACAGCCTGAGTAAATAGCATTCTGCAAAATTAACAAAATACAATCATTTCAAAACTCAAAAAAAAAACATATAAATCATTACGATAAACAATTACTGGGACAGTTAATAGCGGGTTATAGCAGCTATTAATGTGTCCCTTTTTATGTCCCTGCTCCAAAAGATGCCCCCAAAATCACGCTTCAAGTGGGGTAAAACCACTCCAAAACCACACAGGTTATTCAAGTCTCTCATCATCCGTACTTATGGCCTTCAACTATTCAAATTTCACGTGAAAAACAGTACCTCCTCATACGACTGCTCAGTGCCAAGAACGGACATTGCAAACATCACGCTGTTTTAATCAATGGGACGCAGGTCAATGCTAAGAAACCTGCTGGTATGTTTATTTCGCTCAAGATATTACGTGGATAACAAATAGATGCATTTGGTTAATATAAGCGGAGGTTTTTTCTTATTGCTCAGCCTACATTTGATAAAAAGTGGAAGTCATTGATCGCAAAAATAAGAGTCAGTTTAATATAGAGTTTACAGCCGTCCTTTAGGACGGCTTTTTAAGGCTTGTAATATATTCATCTGGAGGATGAGTATAGAGTCATGTATCTAGGATGAAGATGAGAGATAAATTGTAAGCTTAGGTTACGCATGAAAATTTTAATTATGCATATTACCTGACCGATTCTAAGCTTGACCTATCTATTAAGAACTCAACACCGAGAGCTTCATAAACGTCATCAACGGCATCACACATAGCTATCACAATTTCATTCCACTGTTCGGCGGATTTATTTTCTGCTTTCATTGCCGGTCGAAAATGAACATGAGAATTCCTCAGCTTATATATATTGCTTGCGCACTTGCTTGCCGAGTACTCGGTTAACTCGGACACGTTGAATTTAAATGCAGATAGAATTTTCGAACGTGTATTTTCAGTTGAGTGTGCCAGTATACTAGCTAATGCATCCTGCTCTTTGGGTCTCCATGACAATTCATCTTCCAGTAAATATGCGAGATCTGCCAAAGCACCTTTGTATGGGAGTTTAGTGACCAAATTTTTCAACTTTAGCGCGGTATATAACTGTTCTAAGCATCGATAAAGATCCAAAAATAACGATGACCAATTATAAGATAATAGACCCTGTAGAGGTAGACCAAACGGTATGGTTTCTGCTCCAGCCTCAAATAGAGATAGTAGTCGCGACTTTAAATTATCATTAACCTCCAAAGGGTGGCTAACGTATCCTGCTGCAATATAGGCACCAGCTACACGCTCTAAATTATTTAAATAAGTAGTGCTTATATTATCGTTAGCCTTCACAAAGTATAGTTTTGGAAAGAGTGGAGCGATCTCGTTAAGTTCATGCCCGACGTAACCTTCCTGCCCACGGTATTGCTGTTCTAAAATGTCTCTAGCCTTAGCCGCTGTAGCTAATGCTGGGAGATTGACGGTGAATACAACGCATGAAAATATGCCAGGCGTGGGCTCAATCTCAGTGAGATTGACGGGAAGTTGTTCAGGGATATCTAAGCCGCTAAAACAGAAGTAGTTATCAGAACCATTCTTAATAGAGACAGCGAACGTCTTCGCCCCCAAAATAAGAACGTTAACCTCAGCATTAATCATAAGGTTTAAATCCTCGTCATCTTTACGAGCAAGCCATCTTTTTTTATTATCGGCTATGTACGTAGAGTCCTGAGCAGATGCAGAATCATGTATTTTTTGAAAAATGTCCGTCGACATTTCTATTTTATTTCTAGACATATTATGCCCGCCAGCACGGCTCCATGTTGGGTATATTAAAGTTTTCTTCTACTAATACACGGAACGCAGCCTCAAAGAATGAACGCTCCCACCTACCAACTGCTGAACTCGGTCTCCGGGACAATTTTTCAGCTAAAACATCTAGCGATAAAAATTCTTCTAAATTTTCTCTATTTAAGGCGGCAATCCTTTTAACTAGAGCATCACAAGATTCCTCTAGTGAGGCACATCTCTCTTCACTGACTTCTTCTTCCTTGTCCATGCCAACTCTGCCAAGGATGCTGACTGCACAAGCAACGATAAAACCAACTCGCGCAGCTTGCGTATCAAAAATATTTCGGCCTCTTACTAATTTCCTGGCTTTTATTCCTACCTCTAGACTATCGGAACCCTCAGAAGGGTCTGCAATATCGATATTTGGCACTTCATTATATTTCGATAGCGCAATATCGAAATTAACTAACATTTGCACGACACGATAAAAATAATGGTCATATTTTTTATTGGTGAGCGCCTCTGCGATATCTAGCCTTGAAAACTCATCGGCTAGACTCTCTTGAGTGTCGACCTCAGTTCGACGCAATCCAAAAGCTATGTAAGACTCAATCAACGAGTCTGTTTTAAACTCCCCTCCTTGCCATCGTCTATCCGATGCAGAAAGAAGCCTACGAAAGTTGACTTTTTGGCTAATAGTTTTCACAAGTGGAGCATAAACAACCTCTAGTTGTTGTTTCAGGTTCCACGGTACCTGCCCAGTATTTAAAACAAGCATTCGATATATTAAACTCTCAGTGCCTTTCGCAATCCAAGCTTCTACCCTAATCACATGATCGGCTACGCTTCCATCTAAAGCTAATGCTTCTTTAAGAGCTGTGGTGCGTTGCATTCCATCAATAATCGACAATTCTTCATAATATTTTTTAAGGAGTTGCTTTACTTGCTCCGACTCTGAGATACCTTCAATTGTCTGCCAATCGTCATTGTCAGCGACTATACCAATGACCAGGGGAGGGATTACAGCACCTCGCCTCAAGTCCTCGACGAGCCTAGTGCGAATGCGTTTCGCTGTTGTGGTTTTAAGAGCTTCGCGTTGATGTCGTATACCACCTCTATTAACGTAAGCTTTTTCTGCAAGCCCAAGATAGTCTTTAACATTAAATTCAACTAAAGCTGACCAACAATCAACCCTGGTATCCTGAATCTTACTTATAAAACGCTGATCTGACATTGCAAACTCCGAGTCTATTGTGGCGATGTATAGCTACAAGATTAGTTTTTTCTATTTTTAACTTAAGCAGTTATCGATTGCTACAAGAAAATCTTGTTAATGGTTGTGACACACTGAATTTAGCCTGACGTCGTCCCCGTTGATAAACACACGGTAATGTTAGTACTACGCCCTCACCGGTGATAACAATCATGAACTTCCGCTCCTCGCTCTTAGCAGACCACACGGATCTTCAAGCGGTCCGCTGCGTGCCAAGAGCGGTCGTTTCAATACATTAACCATTGGGAGCAGCAGGTCACCTTTATTTCTGCATGCCATTCTAGGGTCCTACGCCACTTCATGGTCTGTGATGGAATGGTCCTTACCCTAGCGTTCCCTTGATGGCGATGCCTTGAGGTATCTGAAGATCATCAAATTTGGCCGATGTAATGTTACGATCTCCAGTAGTGCATCGGAACAGTTCTAAGAAGAATCGATATGAGGTCAGGTTGCACTCGTCGTTTAATATTCGACTACTTGCCCCAGAAATCTTCGTTGCGGAAGCGCAGCGCATCTCTGACTTTGTATAGTTGAAAACGAACGAAGCCGGGGTGATATTCAGCATTTTGTCGCACTGTCTCAGCAGTTCTTTGTGACCACCTGCTGTCATTGCAGTACCTTCATCAATTCTCTTTGACTGAATCAGAACCCCCTTTGAATAGGTGAGCTGAGGTGTTTCGATTGAGACGTGAAACAGCATGTCTGCACCAGCTCTCTTCTCTTGTGCAGCGACACCCTTACGGTGTCTGAGAATGGATGAAGACCAACTGATACCACCAATTTTTTCGTCAAAAGCAGCGTCCAACCGGCCGATCAGAGCCCCAGTGATATCGTCTTCATCAGTGACCAACCCGTTCGAATACTTCTGCATCGCAGCGCTGACTGCGCGATCTGCTGCGTGCGCTGCTTCCTTGAAAGCTTGCTCAAGGCGATTTTTCATTATTTATTCCCACTCCAGCTAAGTCCTGAACCAAATAAACTGAAATCATTGTAATGGCGGCTCAGTCTAGTTTCATTTTTTGGGCAAGCCAATAGTGACCTGCTCCCTGTTGATTCACACAAAATGCTGTTAGCAATGTCAGCTCCTCGCTCACAGCAGACTATAAGAGTTGATTGTGTGTTGCACTGTGAGATCAAATCAAAACCAATACATTCAGGCATCTTTCCACAGCTTCACCCATTCAACAGGCAACTGTTCCTTATCAAATCCCTCAAACCAGTAAAC
This sequence comes from Citrobacter portucalensis, assembly GCF_002042885.1. Lineage (GTDB taxonomy): Bacteria > Pseudomonadota > Gammaproteobacteria > Enterobacterales > Enterobacteriaceae > Citrobacter > Citrobacter portucalensis. Next base: position 162,326 of record NZ_MVFY01000001.1, on the reverse strand, counting down.
TGTACCTTTTGGCCCAACAATCGGCACTTCTCCCCAACCCTGATGAAACAATGCGCGACTCCAGTCCGGCTTGAGACGATCACGCCGTTTAAGGCGCTCACCATTACAAGCAGTTGCTCGTATTGAGGGAAATTTAATAAAGAAACTTAACGGCATTTCCTCTTTTTGCACACGTTGCAATTGCCTTGATATCCAGTCTTGGTTACGTTTGCGAAGTTTTTGTTTCATTGGCTACTATTCTGATTCAACTCACTTATCAATCAATGATCTCACTGTAATCCGACGTCATGCTTTGTACAAAAATGTCCGCTTTTCGCTCACAGCAGACCTTCTGTCCGCAAGACCTCGAGTTATTTCTCTTTCCTGTAACTGGAAAGGCGGTGCTCAAGGTTGGTCCGAACCTGCGGCCACTCATCATCAATTATGCTGTACCGTATGGAAGTACGTTTTCGACCATCAGGCATAATTCGTTCATTTCTGATGATGCTTTCCTGGATCGCACCAATACGGAGAATGGCAGCCTGCGAGCGCTCATTCAATACATCGGTCGTAAACTGAACGCGAACACACTTCAGTTGCTCAAAGGCGTACCGCAGCAATAACAGTTTACTCTCGGTATTTGCAGCTGTTTTTTGCCAGCTTTGTGAATACCAGGTGTGACCAATTTCGAGCTTTCGGTTTTCTCTATCAATCTTCCAGAAACGTGTTGATCCAATGACACGTTGATCGGACGAAAGCGTTACAGCAAACGGCATGACTGTGCCTTCGATCTGCCCCTTGAGGGCTTTCTGAATGTAAGAATCTGCGGTGTCAGCAGACGGAACCACCGTAAATGGCAGGGACCAGAGTTCCCCATCCGCTGCCGCATCAATCAATAGCTGAGCATCTGTCTCAAGCAGAGGACGGAGCGTGACAAGAGATCCTTGCAATGTAGGCGTCATATTTGTGACCTCACAATTATTTTGTGTCGATTGATTGAGCTGCATAATCCTGTACTGAATGAATTACTATGCCCCGTTTGCATTGAATAATCGACTCATCAAGAGGCGATTATCTACTCACTGCTCATGTTGGTAACTTGTCCACTCCGTGCCAGTAATGGACTTCCCTCTTTTGTTAAACAACGATGTTGAAACGAAACCGTTTCATGATAAATCTATAAATGTAATGAGGCGATTAAAAGAGGGCTGAAACAGTTAACCTTGACCTCAACACCAAACGCGCAAACTTTCTACGAAAAGCATGGTTTTATGTTTATCAAGGAAACGACATCCCCATCAAGACTTGCCCAAACAGATCTGCGTTGTATGGATATGTCCATCGCATTATCAGCCTGAGTTTTCTTTTGCTCTTGGCAGGAGAACTCACCAACGGAAATCTAATCGCTATGAGTTCAGTACGGCAGCTTCAAGGTCTTGCGCGGATAACTCCTGTGTTCAAACTCACCCACCCCTTTGTGATACGATATTTGCTTTAAATTGTCATATGGGGTCAGATTTTGAATTCATACATTTTCCTTGCCGGGGCCATCGTAGCTGAAGTCATAGGTACAACCCTGATGAAGTTCTCTGACGGATTCACACGCCTATGGCCATCTGTAGCAACTATTGTGTGCTACTGCACAGCCTTTTATCTTCTCTCCCAAACTCTGTCGACCATTCCAACGGGTATTGCGTACGCAATTTGGTCAGGTGCTGGAATCGTATTAATCAGTCTTTTGGGCTGGTTGGTAAGTGGGCAAAAGCTAGATTTTCCGGCGATCGCAGGTATGCTTCTTATTTGTGCTGGGGTTCTGGTTATTAATATTTTTTCAAAATCCTCCCCACATTGATCCTCTTATCTTGATCGAGTAGGAAAAGTGCATATGAAAATACCAATACTCCATACGGAACGCTTGCTGTTAAAACCATTAGAAGCCGAAGATGCCGCGCAGATTCAGGTGCTTTATCCCCGCTGGGAGATAGTTCGCTATATGGTCTCCTCAGTACCCTGGCCCTATCCTGATAACGGTGCGGAGAATTACGTCAATAACGTTGCCCTGCCTGATATGGAAAAAGGGATTGCGTGGATCTGGACTATCAGACTCCGTGAGGCCCCTGACGCTCTCATAGGTTTAATTTGCCTTTATGACGTTGAGGATAATAACCGTGGATTTTGGTTAGCTCCGGAATATCAGGGGCAAGGTTTTATGCGTGAAGCCAGTAATGTCGCTACGGATTACTGGTTTAATACGTTAAATAAGACGGTACTGCGTGCGCCGAAAGCCTCTCTTAATGTCCGTTCCAAACGTATTTCAGACAGTAGCGGCATGCGGCTTATCAAAACGGAAAAGAAAGAGTATGTCAGCGGTTTGCTGGATTCTGAACTTTGGGAAATCACGCGCGACGAATGGAACGATCGTCAGGTTGGTTAAAATAAATTATGGAATGTCCATAACCGAACCGCAGAGAATTTCTGTTCTTCGCGAAAGTTCATCGCCTCCTGAATCAGTTTTCTGCCCAATCCACTGCCGCGACAGCCATCATCGAGAATAAACCAGCGCAGATGTGCTTCATTCATTTTGCCCTGCACCAATGGCAAGTTTATTAATCCTGCAGTTGCGATCATAATAAATAGATACGCAGCGAAGCCTTTCACTCGCGGGCAACATGAGTAATGCTATCTTATTTGAGGATTCTGGCATGGCCCCCTTTCATCAACTGACTGCCACCAGTTTGCATGGCCAGCCCATCTGTATGGCCGACTACGCTGGCAAACTGGTTCTGGTGGTTAATACCGCCAGCCATTGTGGTTTCACTCCACAATATGCAGGCCTCGAAGCGCTCTACAAGAAGTACGCCGCGCAGGGTCTGGTGGTGCTTGGTTTTCCCTGCAACCAGTTCGGTAACCAGGAGCCCGGTGGAGCCGACGAAATCGCGCAAACCTGTCACATCAACTACGGTGTGAGCTTCCCGATGTTTGAGAAAGTGGAAGTCAACGGTGCCGCTACGCACCCGGTATTTCGTTACCTGAAAGACGAATTACCCGGCGTGCTGGGTGGGCGGATCAAGTGGAATTTTACTAAGTTCCTGATCGGGCGTGACGGCAAGCCGCTCAAGCGATTTGCCCCCTTCACTACCCCAGAGAAAATAGAAACCACTATCCTTACAGCGCTTAAAGTCTGAGCACCTCTGTAATTCAAACCGCCCCTGGTATGCCCCAGTTCGCTGTCTGAATAAAAAACACGCTGCAAAATCAACAAAATATAATCAACTTGCTTAATTACTCTGCAATCGCGTGAGATCAGGAAGAAAAATGCTATTTCCCTCTTGCCTCATTCGGTCTGTGCCGCTAATATTCGTCCCCGTTGTCACCTACAACGTTGCGTTCATAGCTCAGTTGGTTAGAGCACCACCTTGACATGGTGGGGGTCGTTGGTTCGAGTCCAATTGAACGCACCATTTTGCGTCCGTAGCTCAGTTGGTTAGAGCACCACCTTGACATGGTGGGGGTCGGTGGTTCGAGTCCACTCGGACGCACCAAATCATATCCCTTTGATTTGGTGCTATTTCACTTCAAAACTATTTTTTTATCTTCAGTTTGTATCCGTCAGTTTTATCATTTCCTTTGATGATTCAATAGCACTGCGCTAAATCATTCTAAATTCCATGCTCAACGCGTATCATTCACATTCTTCGCATAATGTCATTCGCCAGAGATCGGATACCATGCCCTCTTCCATATTCCTGTTAGCCGCAGGCAGTTTGCGCCCTGCATTTACGCCACTGATAAGCCAGTTCACGCGCATGAGTGGAATAGACGTTAATGTTGAATATGGTCCGGCCGGTTTATTGCGTGAGCGTATTGAAGCGGGAGAACCGTGTGCGCTCTTTGCCTCGGCCAACCGGGAACATCCGCAAAACCTGTTAGCACGTAATATAGCCGTCTCTAAGCACACTTTTTGCTGGAACAAACTGAGCCTTGTCAGCAACCGAACCGGTGTCTGGCTGGATTTACTCCGCGACCCTACGCTGCGACCAGGTACATCAACGCCCGGCTGCGACCCTTCCGGAGACTATACCTGGGCATTTTTCGACAATATGGATGTACTGGAACCAGGACTCGGGCAACAGCTTCGGACGCGGGCAATCCCGCTGGTTGGTGGTCGTGATACGGTAAAAATCCCGCAAGGAGAACTGGCGAGCGCCTGGATCCTGCGCCAGGGACTGGCCGATCTGTTTATCGGTTACGCGCATTACGCACACGCGCTGCGCGCGATGCCCGACGTACATTACGTGGCTATTCCCGATGAGCACAATATTCGCTGCGAATACCAACTGGCGGTGCTTGATGCATCCAATGAAGTCATGGCGCTGGTTGATTTCATACTCTCCCGCGGCGGGCAGGAATTTCTTAGCGCCGCAGGATTCTTAACGCTTAACGACGAATAGAAAACAACGGTGCGATAAACGGCGTCTGGTAGTTCTCCACGTTGAGTTTTCTCAGCGTTAAGCCATAGGCCAGGAATAAATTCTCCTCCGTCACAATGCTGTTCGTGGGCCCTGCCCGCCATTTTCCTTCAGGGAGTAGCAGCAAAGTATGGGAAGCAACCTGTAACGCATGAAGCGGATCGTGAGTCGAAAAGAGAATACTGCATCCCTGTTGATGGGCCAGATCGCTGATGAGCTGCAGCACCACCTGCTGATTGGCGAGATCCAGCGCGGAACACGGTTCATCCAGTAACAGCGTTTGACACTCCGTCACCAAAGCCCGGGCAATCATCACCAACTGTTGCTGCCCGCCGGAAAGTGAGCCAAATGAGCTGGAGGCGAGATGCGCGATATTCAACTGCTCTAACGCCTGCATTGCTCTTTTTTGATCCTGCGGACTGGGTTGCGCAAACAGCTTCACGTGCTGTGCTCGCCCCATCAACACCACGTCGCTGACCGTGTACGGAAACGGCAGATGGCTATGCTGTGCCACAATCCCTATCCCACCGTTATTTTCAATATTCCCGCCTAAAGCAGGCAGCGTGCCGGTTAACGTATCGAGCAGTGTACTTTTACCCAGGCCGTTGCGTCCCAGCACGGCCCAGATCTCACCTTTCTGGCAACAGAACGTTAGCGGCTCAAATAGCGGCGTACGATACCCATAAGTAAGCTGATTTACACGCAGTGCGGCAGGTATCATGATTTCTCCCGACGACTGGTACGAATGAGTAAGAAAGCAAACAACGGCGCGCCGAACAATGCGGTAATAATCCCCAACGGTATCTCCGCGTGCATCAGGGTGCGAGCAATATCGTCCACCACAATCATAAATCCGCCCCCCAACCAGAAGGCGCACGGTAGTAAACGACGATGATCAACCCCCACCAGCAAACGCGCCAGATGCGGAATCACTAATCCAACCCAGGCAATACTGCCGCTGACCGCCACCTGAGCAGCAACCAAAAATGCGCAGCACACCAAAACGCTGCGTCGCAGAGGAACCACCGCCACACCCAGTGCTCTGGCATCTTTGTCATTGAGCGACAACAGGTTTATCCGCCAGCGTAGCTGGTACAAAACCGTCGCGGTGATACCGACCGGGACCGCCAACAGCAGCACTTTATGCCAGTTGGCCGTCGCGAAGCTGCCCAGTAGCCAGAACACAATATTAGGTAACGTCTCTTCGGTATCAGCCTGATACTGGATCAGGCTCACCAGCGCGGCAAAAAAACCGCTCAAAATGATACCCGACAGGATCAATACCAGCGTATTCTCCAGCCCCTGTAACGCAGCAATGGCATACACCAGGATCAACGCTGTCAGACCAAAGAAAAACGTTGATCCCATCATCAGCCAGGGAGAAAGACCGAGCAGGATGGCCAGTGTTCCACCAAAAGCCGCCCCCGACGTCACGCCGATAATATGCGGGTCGACCAGAGGGTTATGAAATACCCCTTGCAGCGTCGCGCCGCATAACCCAAGCGCGCCCCCCGCCAGCAGTGCCATCAGAATACGCGGTAGCCTGACCGTCCAGATAACCTGGCTGCCTATTCCCTCAGCGTCGCTATAGTGCGTCAGGTGGTAAAACACTTCGCTTAACGACAGCGGATACTGTCCGAGGCATAGCGAACTGACGCCCAGCAACAGGACCACAACGATTAAGAGCGGTTGCTGGGGCAAAATACGGTTACTTAGCTGCATCAGGCTGCCAGTTCGCACGATAAAAACGTTGATAGTAGTCCTGGGCCTGCGCATCAACGTCTACGTTTTTATAGGCATCCGGATACAGTTTTTTGGCCATCCAAAGTTCACCGATCGCCAACGCTTCCGGCATCGGATAGCCCCAGGCTTTGGCATATTCAGGCATCAACCAGACGCGATGATTTTTCACCGCATCGATCCCCTGCCAGTTCGGATCGTTTTGGATCTCAGTTACCACCTGCGGATAGCGATCCTGGACAAAAATCACCTGCGGGTTCCACGCTAATACCTGCTCCAGCGCAACCTGACGGGCACCTTTCACACTGGCAGCCGCCACATTTAATCCCCCCGCGTGCTGCATCATCAGTCCCGTGTACTTCCCGGAGCCGTAAGTCATCAGATCGGGGTTAGCCATATAAATACGGACTTTTTGTGCATCCGGGATTTTTGCAACCGGCGCATTGAATTTTGCCCGCGCGGCAAAAACGTAGTCGATTAACGTTTCGGCCTGCGGTTTGCGCCCAACCACGTCCGCAATCAGGCGAATACCCTGCTTCAACCCTTCGTTGTAGACCTGCTCTTCATCGGCCATGGTCGGGTTCATTTTATTCTGTTGCCCGGTGGCATCCTTGCGTAATGAGATAGCCACGACCGGAATACCGGCGTTCTGAATCTGCTGGATCATTTCCGCGGGCGCATAGTTGGCGACAAAAACCACCTGCGGATGAATCGCCAACAGGCTTTCGATGTTCACGCTGGTGAGATCGCCTGGCGTCGGCAATGTAGTAATCGTCGGCATAAAGCGCGCAAATTCAGGCCCGAGCTGCTTTTTCCAGCTCGACATCACACCAACAATGTCCTGCTGGGCATTGAGCTGGACCAGAATATTCAACGTCTGGTGTTGCAGCACGACCACTTTGTCCACGTGGTCAGGAATCGTAACCTGTCGACCAAGCTGATCGGTGATCGTTCGGTCGGCCTGAGCAGAAAACGCAAACAACATGCTGGCGCAAACCAGCACAAAAGAGCGGAAAGTTAACATGGGATACCATCTGAATAGAGGAGTAAAAACGATATGCATTAAATTATATAACGAGAGGCCTGGCAAACCATTTTCATCATGAGCGCACCAAACCCCACATTTCAGAGGGGTAAAAATGGCGTGCAATCCTAATCACGCCTGTCTTTATACGTGAGCGCTACTCCTGTGGGGGTAACGCGTTTAAAACTCGCATCGCCTGCTCCTGAGTGAGCGAATAATCGAAGAACTGGCGATAAAAATCTCGCGTTACGCTGACCATATCCAGGCCGCTAAACAATGCCGGATGCAGTTTCGATGCAGCCCACTGTAGCTGCAACGCGCTTTCAGTGCCGTAGCGATCCCAGGGGAACACGCCCGCCGGATTGCGCCAGACGTTACCCTGTTTCACTGCGTTAAGTTCTTTGAACAATGCTGCGTATGGCGAACTGGCGATATCACCACACCCCGCACCGAGAATAATGACCTGCGGTTGCCAGTAGAGCACCCTCTCGGGCGACACCTCTTTCATGTTGCCGTCAACTTCACCTGCCGCATTCCGTCCACCCGCCAGCGTAATCCAGGTATCGATCAACGTGTTCCTGCCGTCGACTTTAAGCGGATTTAGCGATTGAATATGAAGTACCCGAGGGCGCTGATTTTCCGCCAGCTCCGCAGTTTTAGCCTGCACATCCGCGAGTACACGGTTGAGATACTGATTGTAAGCCGTTGCCCGGACGCGAGCCTGCTCGGTACCCAGAACCTCTGCGGTCGTAGTGACCGATTTTTCCATCGAAGCATAGTCAGTAAATGCCATTTCAAGGGCCGGAATACCCGCCTGACTGTAGCTTTGAGCATCCCCTTTTCCTTTTGCCACAAACACGACGTCGACGTGCCGGGCCAGCAAATCCTCGCTATTAAATGATGTTCCTCGTATCTGTAAGGCTTGTCTCAGAGAAGGATTGATTTTGAACATCCATGGCTGGTTTTCCTCATGGTTGACCGTCGCAACAATGTTACGACCAGCACCCAGCGTCATCAGCACCGAATGATGGGCAAACCACCCATCCGCGATACGTTCAACATGAGCGGGAACGGTAACTGTGTGACCAGCATCATCCACAACCTGGCGTGTTGCCAGGGCAGGAAACGCCAGCCACACACAAAGCAGCCATGTGTGGCACGTTTTCATAAGCAACCCCTAAAAATCAACCTGAACAGAAAACTGAGCCTGGCGCGGTGCGCCAAGTTGAGCGCTGGCAGCCCCTGCGCCCGTGTAACCAGTCAATGCGCCCGGAACAATATTGGTCCAATAGTGACGGTCGGTGAGATTGGTGATATCAAACCGGAAAGTGGTTGGTGTGTTCCACAGTCTGGTGGCATAACGCGTACCGATGTCCACCGTGGTGTAACTCCCGACCCAGCTGTCGTTGGCATTATCGGTAGCCCGACGTCCGACGTAATGCACGTTCGTGTCGACATCCAGTCCCGGAACCCGTTCGATGGTGTAGATTGCGAGGATATTCGAGGCGAAGCGCGGCAAACCAACAACTTGCTTACCATCCGCATTGCTGGCCGCGGTATTATGAAGTGTTGGATCAAGCCAGGCCCCCCCGCCTAACACGCGCAAATTACGGGTGATATGCCCATCAGCCATCAGTTCCAGCCCACGGTTTTTCTGCGTACCATCCTGAGCAAAATCGCCATTGTCGTTGGTATAGGCAAAGGGGCGTTTGGCTTCAAAAAGCGCAGCGGTGAGCAGCAGATCTTTTACTGGCGCATATTTTGCGCCCACCTCCAGTTGATGGCTACGGTAGGGATCTAACACCTGCCCGGCATTGCGCGCCCCAGCGGGCGCGATATCGCCCTGCTGCAAACTGTCCGCCCAGGTGGTATACAGCGTGACGTTCTCCACCGGTTTATACATCAGGCTGGTAGAACCGCTCATGCCATTGTCCTGCTGACGGCTGCTTTCATGTCCAGCTTTGTTGTAGTTACTGACGGTAAACAGGTTCTCACTGCCGGAAAGCAGCAAACTCCACTGCGGGGAAAAATGCAGCGTATCGCTGAGCAAAAATGCATGTTGAGTGGTGGTCGCTGAATGATAGCGATCGTTAAAATCTGGATACGGTGGTCGTGGATAGTCGGGATGTTGATCGAGAGAAGAATGCCCCAGAGTGAAAGTGCCGCCGTTTCTTGGATTATAGTTTTTCCACACAAATCCACGCATTCCGGTAGCAATATCCTGCGTCAGCCAGCCGGTATCAATGCTACCGGTCAGGTTCGCTAAATAACTGTTGATGGTAAACCGACTGGCCGCCGAATTAGAGGTTGTAGTGGTGTAATCGCCCCGGTTATCCGTCAGGGTGTTGGTCACGGCCGTCGACTCGCGGTCTGCAACCTGGTGCAGCGCCCCCAGATCCAGCATCCAGTTGCCGTCAAAATCATGCTTAATATGCATATCGACGGTAGTCGTTTCGTCATCATGACCCGCATAAGATTGACCATATTTACTGTCCGTAGGATCAAATGCCGCGGGAAAGTGAACGCCTTTCGCCAGGGCAAAGCTACCCGGCATGCCTTTTTCGTAATAATGGTAATAGCTGAAATTACTCTCCAGCACCGTTTGATCTGTCAGTTGAAAGTCCAGCCCCAAGCCAGCGTACTGTCGACGGACATGGCTATCGGTGGTGTAGCTATGGCCCTCATCGTTCAGCAAGTTGAGGCGATATTTCACCCGGTCTCCCGCATCGATTGGGCCGCTGAAATCCATCGATGCCAACGTTCCCGACCCTGTACCTTGCCCTACTGTGACGCGATGCAACGGTGTATCGACAGGTCGTTTAGACACCAAATTAAACATCCCTGCTGGATTAGCAGGGCCATACAGCGATCCAGCGATGCCGCTCAACACCTCAATGTTCTGGAACTGTTCGGTCGAATATTCCGTCGTGGAGACGGCGTTCAGGCCATCAATCATATGGTTTTGTACCACGCTCCCTTGCATGCCGCGGGTTTGTGGGCGGACGCCGTCACCCTGAACGGACGGTAGGTAGCGATAGGCGTCTTTCACATCTTTGATTTGTTGCTGATCCAGCACTTTTTTCGACAACGTCTGCACCGACCAGGGAACGTCTATCAACTCTCGCTCGCCGAGGCTACCTAACGTGACTTTTTTTTCGCTCGCCGGAGGTTCATGTTCCGATAACGAGGATTGTGACGTGGCTGGCGCCGAAACGATGACGGTATCTTCAGCATGAGCCGTGACGGCGGTGGAAAAACAGGCAAAGGTTAACAACCCAGAGGCCACTGGGGTAAATTTGTTATTTAACATTCGTTAATTCAATTCGTTAGATAGAAAGACTGGAGGCCGCTAACGCAAGCGCCTTCTCTTGAAGAGTACAGTTATTATATTTGTATGATGAATAGAATAGATCCAATCGATATATATGTAAATATATAACGGAATGTGGTTGGTAAATCCACGGCAACAAAAAAGCCGACGGTGATGACGACCGTCGGCTTTGTGTAAATGACAACTAACGAATTACTTGGTTGCTGCTTTGATAATATCGAGCGCTTTAGCGAACTGATCCTGCGGAATTGTCAGCGGGTAAAGGAAACGAATAACGTTGCCATACTGACCGCAGGTCAGCAGCAGTAATCCTTGCTCAAGGGCTTTCTTCTGCACGCGTTGTGCGGCAGCAGCGTTGGGTTCTCCTGTCGCTGCATCACAGAATTCAGCAGCAATCATAGAGCCTAAACCTCGCACTTCGGCCAGTTCAGGACACCCTGCTTGCGCGTCTGTCAGAGCGGCGCGCAGCTGTTCGCCGAGAGCCGCCGCACGCTGGCATAGCTGCTCATCACGAATGATATCCAGCACCGCATGGGCCGCTGCAATCGACAGCGGGTTTCCGGCGTAGGTTCCCCCCAGACCACCCGGCGCAGGCGCATCCATAATTTCAGCTTTGCCCACGACGCCTGACAGCGGCATGCCGCCCGCAAGGCTTTTCGCCATGGTCATCAGGTCCGCTTTATCGGCGTAATGATCCATCGCAAACAGCTGACCCGTACGGGCAAACCCGCTTTGTACTTCATCAGCGATCATCACGATGCCATGCTCGTCGCAAATACGGCGGATGGCAGCCACAAATTCTGGCGGTGCCACCACGAAGCCTCCTTCGCCCTGGACGGGTTCGAAAATAATCGCCGCAACCTGGGTTGGATCGATATCGGCTTTAAACAGACGCTCAATCGCTTTTAGGGAATCCGCCGTGGAAATACCCTGCAATTCAGAAGGATACGGCGCATGGTAAACAGAGCCAGGGAACGGGCCGAAACCTTTTTTATAGGGTGCCACCTTGCCGGTTAACGCCATCGTCATGTAAGTACGCCCGTGAAAACCACCGCCAAATGCGATAACGCCAGGACGGCCGGTATGCGCGCGCGCAATTTTCACCGCGTTTTCTACCGCTTCAGCCCCGGTAGTGAAGAATGTGGTTTTACGCTTGCCGTCGATTGGCGCAACGACGTTGATTTTCTCAGCCAAAGACACATAGCTTTCGTACGGGACAATCTGATAAGCCGTATGGGTAAAAGCCTGAAGTTGCGCTTCGACTGCCTGCACCAGGCGAGGATGGCGGTGTCCGGTGTTCAGCACGGCGATCCCGGCGGCAAAATCGATGTACTGATTGCCTTCGATATCGGTAATCGTGCTGTTTTCTGCCGACTGGGCATAAAAATCACACATCACACCCACGCCACGCGGGGTGGCATCCAGACGACGTTGTTGCAGGTTTTTATTGTTCATTCTCTACACCTTGTCCATTAATACATTTCGGTTGAATTACCCTTTAAATTTAGACGCCGTCTGGTACTTTAATCGAGAGCCAAATCGTTTTATTTTAAGGATCCAAATGCGTTCACTTGCCGGAGATGTGATCAAGCATGCATTTAATCAGCAGACTGACGAAAAACTACATCGCCGCCTGTATGCCGCCATTTGTAGTTGCATCCTCGAAGGTAGCCTGAAACCGGCTACCCGAATGCCTCCGTCGCGTGACCTGGCAGGAGAGCTGACGCTATCGCGCAATACCGTCCTGCGGGTGTACGAACAGTTGCAAGCTGAAGGGTATATTTCCGCGCGCACCAGCAGCGGCACATTTGTGACCGACAGCGTGCTGGACAATCTCGACCTGCGTCCTGACAAAGAGCCTGTTGCTGCCGCTCTGGAAGATCACACCCGCTTATCCGACCGCTGCCTTGAGCTGCTGGGTCATGCCAGCGCCAGTCCCCGTCAGTGGGGGGCATTTATTCCAGGCGTACCTGATGTAGAGCATTTCCCGCACCGGGTGCTCAAGAAAATTCAGGACAGGCTGGCAAGACGACTGCGCCCGGAGTATCTCACTTACGATGCCACAGGCGGCGTGAATGAGCTAAAAGAAGCACTGGCAGACTATCTGCGCACTGCTCGCGGCGTACGGTGCTCACCGGAGCAAATTCTGATTACTGAAGGTATTCACCAGGCCCTGGATCTGGTGACCCGGACTTTATGCAACCCCGGCGATCACGCCTGGATTGAGGAACCGGGCTACTGGGGAATCAAAAATATTCTGCGCATCAATGCCGTTAATTTTTCGGCTATCCCGGTTGATGAACAAGGCATGGTCCCGCCGGATGCAGGTGAAACACCGCCAAAACTTATTTTTGTGACACCGTCACATCAATACCCGCTCGGTTCGGTAATGAGTCTGAGCCGCCGCCGGCAACTTCTCTTTCGCGCACGTGAAACGCGAAGCTGGATAGTGGAAGATGATTACGACAGTGAGTTCCGCTTTTCCGGCCAGCCGATTCCCTCTTTGCAGGGGCTGGAAGAAGAGACACCGGTCATTTACATCGGGACATTCAGTAAGACCCTCTATCCCGCACTACGACTCGGGTATGTCGTGCTACCTAAATCGTTAGCCGCTCCGCTGAAAAAGGTTCATAACGACCTCTATCGTGGTGGGCATCTGTTGATTCAGGCCGCACTGGCGGAGTTTATTCGCGAGGGTTATTACGCGGCACACATTCGGAAAATGCGTCAGCTATACAGTCGTCGTCGCCAGATGCTGGTAGAGCTTATCAGCCGCCAACTTGGTGAACATTTTCTTGGTTCTTTCAGCAGCAACGCCGGGCTGCATATGATCTTACAGTTACCCGCCGGGAGCGATGACACGGTCATTGCCCAACAGGCGAATGCGCAAGGGTTGTTGGTGCGCCCGCTGTCACGCTATTACGTAAATGAAGGGAAACGCAGCGGCCTGCTGCTGGGGTTTGCCAGTATTGAAGAGCATGAAATGACGGCGGCGTTTACCCGACTCGTGGATATTATCAGGGTAAACACCGTGTAAGCACTGCCGGATGAAGGTGCAAGCACCTTATCCGGCATACTGTTTAATGTGACGCTTTTTTAACGCCAGCCAGGTCTTCCTGGCTTACTTCGCTATTCCCTTCACCCCAACTTTTACGCACGTAGTTAATCACGTCGCGCATTTCGTTGTCGCTTAACAAGCCACCGTAGGCAGGCATCTTAAAGGAGACGCTGCCACGCGTTGTCGGTGTTTCTGCGCCGTGGGCAATCACTCTGAACAGCGGTGTCGGGTCATCAACCATCACCAGTGGATTGTTAACTAAAGAAGGCGCGTTATCATCCGTACCTTTCCCTTCCAGACCGTGACAAGTTGAACAGTAGCGGTTATAGGTCACTTTGCCCGCCTCAGGTGAATTCGACCAGGATGCTGTAGTCGCCGCAGCACGTACCGTTTCAGGCTTCGCATTTTTCAGGCTCAACAGATATTGGGCGATCGCCGTGGCATCTTCGTCGGTCAGATACTGTGTACTCTGCGTGACGACTTCAGCCATCGAACCTGAAACCGCGGCATGCTTGCTTTTACCGGTCAGCAACAGCGATTTTAACTCCTGCTCAGACATACCGGTGCCGCGCAGCGACGGTGCATACCAGCCGTCAATCATCGCGCCGCTCAGGTATTCGGCATCAGCATTAGTATACGCTTTTTCGTTCATCGCCATGCCTCTCGGGGTATGGCATGAACCGCAGTGTCCGGGGCCTTCCACCAGATAAGCACCCCGTTTTACCAGGGCAGCATTATCATCCGTTTTCGCGCCCTCTACAGCCGACACTGGCGCGTCGGTAAACAGCCAGTTCCAGATATGCAGCGGCCAGCGGGCGGAGAGTAGCCACGGAATAGCATTCTCTTTATTGGGCTGTGCTGACGGCGTGACGTCATGCATAAAATAGCTATACAGCGCCTTAACATCCTCGTCAGAAAGTTTTGCATAGGAGGGATAAGGCATAGCCGGATAGAGCGGATGACCATCTTTGGCGATCCCCTGCCGTACGGCCTTTTCAAAATCCTCGTAAGAATAATTTCCAATACCCTGCGTTTTGTCCGGGGTAATGTTGGTCGAATAAATATCCCCCACCGGAGTAGGAAACTTTTTGCCCCCCGCCATCGCCGCACCACCTTCAGCTGTGTGACAGGCGACGCAGTCTGAAATTCGCGCGATGTATTCACCGTTAGATTCAGCAGCGGAAACCGAAGCGGTAAATAAACAGGCGGCGAGAATGGTTACATTACGCATAGATCACCCCATATCCTTGAGTTCATTAACCGCACGCCATGCCTGATCGATTGCCGTGTGGGCATAAGCACTCCAGTCAGAATCGGAGTTAGCGATGGCAATGCGACCGACTGGCTTACGCGCCCGTTCGATAATTTCTGGCATCTTATCCATATCATCGAACAGCGAGTTGGCGTAGTACGCATAGCCATGCGCCCAGCGGTTAACCGTAATGGCGGAAATATCGCGTTGATTATCAAATCCGGTTGAGCCAAACATCTCCTGCAACTGGGAGCGAATCATCTCCTCATGCGCCGCAAAGGTGGTCCCCAGCAAATAGGCTCGTCCCAGACGGAACTGCTCTCTGGCCGACAGGTTACTGCCCGGATAGGTCGGCACATAGACCATATGAATGACCATCGGATCGTCCGGGGAGGCCGGATGTTGATACCCACCAATACTGACCGGATAGTCGAGCTTGACCCTGCTATAAGGTGCCGCCGGAGAATAAAACTCATGTACGCCAAGCTGTTTGAACGCCTGCCAGTTTTTGACCACCACGTTGGTGTACACCAGCGGTGCCTTCACGTTCAGTTTAAGATCCGCCTGCTGCTGTTCCGGCATCTCAGGCACCAGATACGGGATCATCATGTTATAACCTGCCATGATGGTGTTCTTACCGCGCACACGGTGCATTTTACCGTCACGCAGATAGGTCACCGCCACGCCATCCTGCACGTTGGCCGCATTAATCACCGTGCTGTTCAGGCGCAGGCGCGTGGTGTTTTCCGGCAGATCCAGCTTTTCGTAATGTAATCTGGCGAGGACAGAGTCTTCCATCGTGTTGCCCGGTAGCGCATCCGGCAGCATATATCTGACTAACAGACGGGCTAACCCGGCGTTACCGTCCGGGAAGTGGTAAACATACGGCTCTTCGAGGTCGGCCAGTGACTCACCGTCCAGCGGCGGTAACCCCATCCCTTCCATGCCGGGTAAGGCGCACGCACGGGCATCGCTACAGGAAATACCTTCAATACCAATAGCAAAGAAGTCGTTGGAACGCTGCTGGAAATAGAGCAGCGCCATTTTGCTCAAACCAACTTTTGTTGCCAAAAATTCACTGTAGCTGTGAGTATCCAGCCATTCCATTTTCTCATCGACCGTCATCCCCGGCAGGTAATCCCCGGGCCGGACGTGCAGGTCGATCAGCGCTTTTCTGTCGTTCTCACTTAGCGGAAAATCATTGATAAAGTCTTCAATTTTACGCCCATTGAGCCTGTCCGGCGGAATATCATCAGATACCGCGCGGCCCGGATCGCCGCTGACGATTTTTGTTTCGCCAAAATTCTTCTTATCGAAGAAAACGCCGCGACTGAGCTGCCAGTCGGGGTAGAAGTTTACGTCAAAACTCTCTTTTAACCGCGTGACGCTGACGCCCACGGTTTCCATCAACTTTTGTACTTCAGGGCTGAAATTATGCGCAGGTGACTGGAATGCTTCGCTGCCACCATAACCGAGTAATTTCTTACCCGAGCTGGTAAATTCATTACGTTTGGCGTGTCCACCAAAGTCGTCATGGTTATCGAGGATCAGGATCCGGCTATTTTGCCCGGCAACTTGACGCCAAAAACAACCGGCAGCTAACCCGCTAATACCGCCACCCACAATCACCAGATCGTACTCTTCCTCAACGGGCAGAGCGTTTAAATCAAAATGTTTATGCTCGCGACCTAGCGCATGCGCCATTTCAAACGATCCAGGATGATTACCCCGTAGCCCCGTCAGCGCAGGAGGATAATAATTTCCATCTATAAATGCGTTTCCCTTTCCTGCCGCCCTGACCCACTCCAGCGGGGTAAGTCCCGCCGCAATAGTCACCGCGACGCCGTTGAGAAAATCACGTCTGGTAATTGCCATTAACTTTTTTCCTTATTGCTACACACTGCCTTTAATACGACACAAATAAGAGAGATACCCCTTCTTATTTATAAAGGGGTACAACCGACTACTTCACTGGCTTTAACTCTTCATCCAGTTTTTTAGAATCATAATAATCACCCTGCCAGGTGATTTTTCCTGCTTTAACATGAATATAGCTGACGCCTTCAAATTTGATCGGATTATTTGTCGGCGGACTCCCTGCCCATTCACCACTATTTTTGCCTGAAAATTCCCAACGAAAGGCCACGGTATCTTCGTCGTAGACGGGTTTTCCAACCATTTTCCAGCTAAGATCTGGAACCGCCTTAATAAAAGCGCCGATAACCTCTTTTTCTGCTTTTTCCCTGCCGTTTATCGGTTCTCCTGCGGCGGCATCATAATAGACCGCATCATCAGCAAGAAATTGAGCGGCTCGCGAAGCATCATGCGCATTCCACGCCGCCATATACTCTTTTACGGTATTCAGCGATGTACTTTCTGCCAGGCTATAGCCCGAGAACATCACTAATGAAAGCACCGCGATTTTTAATGTTTTCATCGTAACCCTCTCTATTCAGAAATGTCGCACATGATATGTTTCACCCGAGTGTATTCCTCGAGTGAATAAGATGAGATATCTTTGCCGTACCCCGATTTTTTGAACCCGCCGTGCGGCATCTCGGCACACAGAGGAATGTGATTGTTAATCCACACCGTGCCAAAATCGAGGTCAATGCTGAAGCGTTGGGCGCGACCATGGTTACTGGTCCAGACGCTGGCGGCAAGACCATACTCCACATCATTCGCTTTGTGTAGTACCTCTTCGTCAGTAGAAAACGACTGAATAGTCATTACCGGGCCAAATACTTCATGCTGAATAGCTTCATCATTTTGATGCAAACCGGAGACGATCGTCGGCTCAAAATAGAAGCCTGGACCAGATCCTGCGCGCCCACCGGTTTCAATTTTTGCATGTGCCGGTAAACGCTCAATAAAGCCTTTCACCTGCTCCAGCTGATTCCGGCTATTCAATGCGCCGTACAGTGCATTTTGATCTTCTGGCGGCCCATATTTGATACTTTTTGTTTTCTGGATCAGTTTTTCAAGAAACTCTGCGTAGATGGATTGCTCTACCAGAATCCGCGTTGCCGCTGTGCAATCCTGCCCGGCATTGAAAAAGCCTGCTGTGGTAATCGTCGCAATCGCCTTGTCCATATCCGCATCGGCGAATACGATTGCGGGCGCTTTCCCACCCAATTCCAGGTGTGCTCGGGTCAGATTTGCCGCCGCCGAAGCCGCAACCTGCAAACCCGCACGGACCGAACCGGTAATCGAGACCAGTGAGGCTTTCGGGTTTGAAACCACCAGCGAACCAGTGCTGGCTTTGCCCAATACAACGTTAAATGCCCCTCTCGGGAACAACGGTGCGGCCAGTTCAGCCAACAGCAGCGTACTGACTGGCGTGGTGTCGCTTGGTTTTAGCACCACCGTGTTGCCTGCCGCCAGCGCTGGTGCAATCTTCCACACCGCCATCATGAACGGGTAGTTCCACGGCGTCACTTGCCCAACAATACCCAGCGGTTCACGACGAATGGTTGAAGTAAATCCTGAGGAATATTCTCCGGCCGCCTTTCCTTCAAGACAGCGCGCCGCACCGGCAAAAAAGCGGATGGCATCGCAAGATGCTGCGATCTCCTCTTTCTCAATAAAATGGCGAAGCTGACCGGTTTCCTGGCTCTGCGCGGTTACCAGTCGCTCAACGTTGCGTTCAATCTCATCGGCCAGCCGCAATAACGCCTTTTGCCGCTGTGCCGGCGTCGATTTTCTCCAGATGCTAAACGCCGCCTCCGCTGCTGAGTAAGCCTGCTCTACCTCCGCCTCGTTAGCGTTGGGAGATATTGCGTACGTTTCACCGTCAACCGGACTCACCAGTTCGAAGCTATCTTCGCTACTGCCTGCTACATAGTGCCCATTAATAAAATGCTTCAGGGTTTTCATGTTTGTCTCCTGCCAATTAATACATAAAGAATCTTATGTAATATATATATTGTAAATTTTTTTCAAATGCGCAACATTGACACTATGATAAGCCTCGCATTTTTAACTTAATTTTCACATTTGCAGGATGAGGCTTTTTATTGCCAGCTGACGCGTTACGCCCAGCTCATCATAAGGTTATCGGGACACACATCCGCTTGTGCAGTGACGTTGCGCCCAGGCATGTAAAATAACTCGGCCATTCTTACCTTCCTTGCCCGACGGGCATGTGTTAAAAATGGTCGTTGTTTCAGGGAATTGAGTACAGAAAAGATTATGATTACTCACGCGGTCATATTTGCGCCTATCGGGCAGGTCAGTCGTTCAGACCAGATAGTCCAACGCCTTTCAAATGCCATTATCACGGGGTTGCTGGAGCCAAAAGAACAGCTCCCCAACGAAACTGATCTGGCAAAGATGATGGGTGTCTCACATATCACTATCAGGGAAGCGCTAAACACGCTTCGGGCTAATAATCTTATCCATACGGTTCGTGGTCGTAATGGCGGGAGTTTCGTTTGCGAAAATATTGATGGCAAAAATAGCGCCCTGCATCCGTTCAAGGCGATCAGTACGGATTATCTGTCTGATCTGGGTGAAATGCATTGCGCCATTATTAGCCATAGCGCGAGGCTGGCTTCCCGACGGATGACCGGTGCGGATATCGCCAAATTTCGCGAGTTTGTCGAGGTGCTCAGAAAGGCAAACTCACCTGAGCTGATGACCCAGGCCGATATGCGTTGTCTGCTGGCGATTGCCGCCAGTTCGCATTCAGCGCGACTGGCCAATCAGGAGCTGCAGGTTCAGGCTGAATGGGCATCGCTGGTGGCGATACTTTATCGCACAGACAGTATTCATGCAGAAATTATCGCGCTTTATTCGGCGCTGGCCGATGCGCTGGCTGCTCACAACGAGGCAGAGTCAGTACAGTTTGCCACGCGGATCATCGACACGTTTACCTACTACCTTATTGAAAAAAAGCTGAAATATAACTCGAACTGACAATCAGTGAAGGCAGGACAGACAATGAGCTCTTCGACATCCCTAAGCGCATTAATTCGTAAAATTGATGACATTACTGTTTCTACCGTAGATTCTACCGTTGCGCTGGCGAGGAGCATCCATGAGGCGATTTCAGGGGTACAAAAGGCCTCAGCCGAGGTCGTTCTCGACCCCTCAGTCAGATCCACCGTTCAACAGCACATCAAGCGCACGCTCAATAACAACCATTACTGCTCAGGGGCGGGATTCGCCAGCCATATTGAGAGCACCGCAACCACAAAAGAGTACTGGTTGCTGGAGTGGTGGTATAAGAAAGATAATGGTTTAAGCCAGGCGCATCTGGATTTGGATCAGGCCACGCAACAACGACTGGACTTCAGAACCTTTGAGTGGTTTAAGCATTCTCCTCCGGCTGGCAAAGCCTATATCCACGGTCCCTACGTCGACTATATTTGCAATATCTCCTATACCCTAACGTCAGCCGTCCCGGTCTACTACAACGATCAGTTTCTCGGTGTTGCCGCGGTCGATCTGCTGGTCAGTCAGATAGAAGCCGAACTGCTTTCCTGTGCCCATCCTGACTATGTGATTCTGACTAATCTGGAAAACAGGATCATTTTCTCCAGTTGGCCACGTTTTCGCGTGGGTGAATTGCTGTCACCTGCAAACAGTACCGTGGTGTATCGGAGCGACTACTTTATCCTTTATCACTATCAAAACTAAGGGCCCGAAGGCCCTTAGTTTTTAGTTATCCTGCCCCATATTGAGCTTATTGGCGTAGGCAATGGCGTCGTTTTCCGGCGCCGCTGAACGACCAAACGGACGGGTCAGGAACATATAAATAAGCCCCGAGCCAACAACAATCGCCAGGCCGAACAGGACCGTCCAACGGTCGATGAAGTCGCTGCTGTCTGCCGGTTGCGCCAGTAACCAGATCCCGCACAATCCGTAAGCTAACGCCAGCACATTCACGATTACGCCCCAACCGCCAATGGTCCACTCCCCCGCCGGTTTCCAGCCTTTCAGACGCTGACGCAGCGCGGCCAGCACAACCATCTGGAACGAGATGTAAATCCCGATAACAGCAAACGCGGTGATACGCGACAGGTTATCTGGCTGGAAATAAACCCAAACGCAGATGATCACTGGCAGCAGGCAACTGACGACCATGGCATTATCCGGAACACCATTTTTAGAGATTTTGGCCATCCATTCACTTCCCGGCAGCATTCTGTCGCGGGAGAAAGAAAAGATAAGACGGCTTAACGCAGCCTGCAGAGACAAAATGCACGACAACATGGCGATAATTGCAACCACGATAAAGACAGTCGCGCCAGTTTCGCCCAGAGCTTCATTAAGGATTGCCGGGATCGGATCGGACGTTTTGCCATTCACGATGCTGACCAGATTCGGTGAAGCCAGCAAATAACCCATAACAGAAATAATGGCGGAAATCGCGCCGAATACGATGCTTAAAATCATCGCCACCGGGATCTTTTTACTCGGATTCTGCACCTCTTCCGCAACGTTACCGCAGGCCTCAAAGCCAAAGAACATAAACAGTCCCATCAGCGCAGCAGACATAAATGCGGTGGAGTAGCTGCCGTCATGAGCCAGCACGCCCATCGAGTCAAAAATCACAGAGAACGGCTGTGAACGGTGGAAAATCAGCAGATAAATCCCCAGCGCGATCACGCTGACAATTTCACACCAGAAGCCAATTTTTGCCACCCGGGCCAGATTTTTAGTCCCGGACATATTAACGGCCATCATCAACAGCAGCAGCAGGACGGAAGTCACCAACATCGTGGCCGGCGTCTGACCATAGTGGAAGAGTGATTCAACAAACGTTGATGTATATTCCGCGATCGACGTAATGGTGACCACCAGCGCCCACAGGTAGATCCAGGCGGCGATCCACGCATACTTCTTGCCCCACAACCTTCTGGCCCAGGGGTAAAGCCCGCCGGTTATCGGATACTGGGAAGCGACCTCACCAAACACCAATGCCACCAAAAGTTGCCCACATGCGACGATTAAAATCCACCATACTGCGGGCGGCCCCGCCAGCGTTACGGCCAGTGCAAACAGCGAATAGACGGCAGTAAGCGGCGACAGGTAGGTAAAACCCAACGCAAAGTTTGAAATAAGACCGATCGAGCGATTGAACTGTTCTTTGCCATCTTTTTGAAAATTATCATTTTTCTTATCAGGTGTCTGTTCCATATTGCTTTCTCTTTTGTGGAATAGTCGCAGGGTTGAACAATTAATGTATAAAAGATATTAAGTTATATGTATAGTGATTTTGTCGCAGATTTGTTAAAAATGATCGCGCATCACGTTAATGAAAAAGTGGAGATAAAACGGTAGAGAGAGCGAGGATTTTGCGGTATTTACAACCAACGATTCTTTAGCAATTGCGAACCATAGGCTATTTTGGCGGATAAATACGCACAGCGGATTGCGTTCGATGCTAAGTAGCAAGAATCGCTGCTGTTAAGCAACATTTTTGCAATATAATAACGTGATGTTAAACGCTGAACCTGAGCAGGTGAATGATGGAAATTGATCTCGATAATCTGGTCTTTGATGGACTGGAAGAAGCGCAAGAGCGTAACGCTGAACGTCTGGAAGATGCAGACAAGAAAGCGCAGGAAATTATTGCTGATAATGACTGCGGCGACGCCTGCAAAATCTGATTTCCAAACCGGCGCAATGCCGGTTTTTTATCGCCTGTTAACCCCACCCACTTCAGCCCGTATACCGTAAGGCCTCAATCAGTTGCGCAAAGGCGGCGGTATGTTGTTTTCGGCTGGGATAGTACAAATAATAGCCAGGAAAAGGTTCGCACCAGTCCTCCAACACTTTTTCTAATGCCCCCTCTGCAACAGCCTGTTCGACGGTGTCTTCCGGCACAAAAGCCAGCCCCATTCCCGCCATCGCTGCGCTAATTCGCGGGGGTAGATTGTTAAAAATAAGCTGCCCTTCCACCCGTACGCGCAAATCTTGCCCGTCTTTAGCAAACTCCCAGGCGTATAATCCGCCCAACGTCGGCATGCGCATGTTAATACAGCTGTGATTTTGCAGGTCGTGAGGGGTTTGCGGTTTGCCATGACGAGCAAAATACGCCGGTGACCCCACCACTACCATGCGCCAGTCCGGGCCAATTCTGACGGCGACCATGTCTTTTGCCACCTGCTCACCGAGCCGAATACCCGCGTCATAACGGCCAGTCACAATATCCGTCAGACTATTGTCGATGGTCATTTCCACATTAACATCAGGGTAAGCCTGCAAAAACGGCTCCAGCGCGGGCCAGACGGTAGATTGCAATGCATGTTCGCCCAGCGTCAGGCGGATGTTACCGGCCACGCGCTGACGGACATCGGTTAATGCCAGCAGCTCTGTTTCAATGTCATCAAAACGCGGGCTGATACTGTTGATAAGCCGTTCTCCGGCTTCGGTCGGCGCAACGCTGCGCGTGGTGCGGGTCAGAAGCCGTACATCCAGCCGCTCTTCAAGCCCACGAATCGCATGGCTTAGCGCGGATTGCGAAACCCCAAGTTTTGCCGCTGCCCGGGTAAAACTACGCTCGCGGGCAACGATAATGAGATAATAGAGATCGTTAAAATTATCACGCAGCATGCTTATCCCCACTCCAGACCTGTTGTGATATATGGTACAGGTCCGGAGGGTATTCCAGTAGCATTTCTGGACATTAGCACAGCTCAATCTTATTCAAACGTGCTCTCACACAAAAACAAAATGCGAATTATTCCCAGGCTTATGCACGATTTTACCTTTCACTCCTGCATTATTTTCACCCGCTATTAACACATCCTTCACTAATAACATTTTGTATATAGATAAGAATTTTTTCTTATTTTGTCCCAACCGTAAGTTATGGGAGCGTAAAAAGCACAAACCAAAAACTACAGGGATTTCATACAATGATGGCAACGAAAACTAACCGCGCTAAAAAAACACGGCTGGCATTGGGCGTGCTGCTGGCCTCAGGACTTACCGTCTCGCAGGTTCAGGCTGACCAACTGGCCGATATCAAAGCCGCAGGCGTCGTAAAAGTCGCGACATTTGACGCGAATCCTCCGTTTGGCTCCGTCGATGCCAAAACCCATAAGATTGTCGGCTACGACGTTGATTTTGCCGAAGCGCTGGCCAAATCCCTTGGTGTAAAACTGGAACTGGTAGCGACCAATCCGGCAAACCGCATTCCGTTATTACAATCTGGTAAAGCTGATTTAATCGTCGCGGATATCACGATAACACCTGAACGGGCGCAGGTAATAGATTTCTCCGTCCCTTATTTTGTTACCGGCCAGCAGTTCCTTGTGCCAGCAAAATCTCCGGATAAGCTCGATGAATACAGCAAAGCACGCATCGGCGCGGTAAAAGGCACTACTGGTGAACAGGCACTGCATCAGCGCTTCCCGCAGTCGCGCGTGTTGGCCTACGACGATATCCCGCTGGCGTTAACCGCGCTACGCAACGGCAATGTTCAGGCCATTACCCAGGACAGTACGATTCTGGCCGGGTTATTAGGCGCTGCGCCGGATAAAGCTGATTTCAAAATTCTGCCGGACCTGCTGAGCAAAGAAGAGATCGGCGTGGGGGTGAAAAAAGGTGAGCCAGCGTTGTTGAAAGCCGTCAACGATGAACTTTTGAAGCTGGAATCTACCGGGCAGGCAGCCAAAATTTATGATGTCTGGTTTGGTCCTGAAACCAAAAATCCGCAAGCCCGCGCCTTTAAAATAGAAGCCAAGTAATATGCTCTCAGCCCTTTTTCCTCGATCCGCAGCTTCGGCTGCGGATTTTACCCATTTGCGCCAGGCGAGCGTCGAACTACGCAATGTGATTAAACAGTATGACGCTCACATCGTCCTTAACGGCGTTAGCCTGGCGGTTGAACCCGGTGAAGTGGTGACTATTCTGGGGCCTTCCGGCTCAGGAAAGTCCACTCTTATTCGTCTTATCAACCAGCTTGAGTCGCTCAGCGGTGGCGAAATCTTCATTGATGGTAAACCGATTGGCCAGTTGCGCGGGGCGGCGTTACGCCAGCTACGTAGCCGTATCGGTTTCGTATTTCAGCAATTCAATCTCTATTCGCACCTGACTGCGCTGCAGAACATTGCACTGGCGCTGGAATATGTTCACGGCTGGAACAAGACGGAAGCGGATCGTCGGGCACTCGAGTTGCTGGAAAAGGTAGGACTGGCGGAAAAAGCCAACGCCTATGCCGCGCAGTTGTCCGGTGGGCAGCAGCAGCGCGTGGCCATCGCCCGCGCACTGGCTTCATCGCCACAAATTATTCTGTTTGATGAGCCCACTTCCGCGCTGGATCCGGAAATGATCGGCGAGGTATTACAGGTAATGAAAAATTTGGCCCACAGCGGTATCACCATGATCGTCGTGACCCACGAAATGCATTTTGCCCGCGAAATTGCCGATCGGGTGGTTTTCATCGATGGTGGCGATATTCTGGAAGTGGCCGCGCCGGAGGATTTTTTCGTCCGACCACAGCACCCGAGAACCCAGCGTTTCCTGAAAAAAGTGCTCGACCCGTTACACCAGGAGTCATCGTCATAATGCATGCAATGGACTGGCAGGGAGTGCTGAGCGGGCAACCCCTGCAATGGATAATTTCCGGTTTTCTCACCACGCTCTGGGTGACGCTGGCAGGTATCGTGCTCGCCACGCTCATTGCCATCTCACTGCTCGGCCTGCGCCTGACGGGCAATCGTCTCGCTAAAGCGATGGTCGGGGTGTGGGTCTCGGTGTTTCGCAACACGCCTTTACTAGTGCAACTGATGTTCTGGTATTTTGCCGCCTGGAACTGGCTACCCCGTGACGTCATTAGCTTTATCAATGCCGATCATCCATGGTCAATTTTGCCGGGTGATGTCTGGTGGTTAACGCCGGAATTTATCTGTTCAGCATGGGGGTTGGGGGTATTTACCTCAGCATTTTTGGTTGAAGAGATCGCTTCGGGTTTACAGGCTGTTTCTGCCGGACAACGCGAGGCTGCCGTGGCGCAGGGGTTTTCATCCTGGGCGATATTTCGTCACATTCTGCTGCCTCAGGGGCTGGCAAACGCCTGGCAACCGATTGTTGGGCAATATCTCAACCTGATGAAGCTTTCCTCGCTTGCCAGCGGTATTGGATTTGCTGAGCTCACCTACCAGGTACGGCAAATTGAGAGCTACAACGCGCACGCGCTGGAAGCCTTTGCCGTTGGCACCGTGCTCTATCTGTTTACCGGCATCATTCTGGGTATGTTGCTTACCCGTCTTGGCCCGCAGTCTGCGTCGGGTAAATCGTCAAAGATAAGAATGCGCATCTTCAGCGTCAGGAGCATACTGCATGATCGCTAATATTTCGGTCATTACCGACAATCTTGACTATCTCCTGTGGGGACGTGTAGCTGAGGGGCAACCCGGCGGTGTACTGCTCACTTTGCTGATGGCTATTGGTGCGGCATTGCTGGCGCTGCCTGGCGGGATCGTTCTTGCCTGCTGCGCCTGGCGATTTCCGGGCGCGGTTCGCAACGGGTTGTTTATCTGGGCGGAATTTATTCGCGGCATTCCGCTCATCTTTGTAATTTTCTGGATGTGGTATTTGCTACCCATGCTGACCGGAAGTGATCTGCCCGGTGCCGTTACAGTGACGCTGGCGCTGGCATGGTTCACCGCCGCCTCGGTGATGCACTCGGTGTATGCTGGAATTAGCGCACTGCCTGGCGGGCAATATGAAGCGGCAGTCGTTCAGGGTTTTCGCCCGGAACAGGCCCTGTGGCTTATCTTGCTGCCGCAGGTGCTGCGTAACGTACTGCCGTCGCTGACAGGGATTTTTATTGGGCTACTGAAGGACACGTCACTGGCGTTTATCGTTAACGTGCCGGAACTCACGACGGTTGCCGGTCAGGTTAACAGCCGGGTGCAAATTTACCCCGCAGCCATTTTTATCTTTACCGGGCTGGTTTATTACCTGCTGTGCTTTAGCCTTGAAAAAATCACCCAGCGCCGATTCGCACTAAAATGACCTCTCGGCTCAACATTCCACGAACTGATGGTCTTCGTTGAGCCGATATTTCACGCCCGCCCGAATGTTATTTTCCCCTTCAACGGCAAGCGCAAAACGCATTCTTTCGCCATCGTGATAAGCCAGCGCCGCACATCCGCCGGGACCAAGAATTATCGAGTCGACAGCACCGGTACTGGCAACAACGGCGTTCTCTCCGCTGGCAATAATGTGGATATTGTCCGCGCAGTTAGCGATTTTCGCCTCTGCGCCAAAACAGGCCAGTTGGGTTAAATCACCGCTACTGGCAATCCGATTTCGGTCGCCGAGCGAACTGATACGTACGCGCATGCCGGTACTGGCAATACGCGTTCCGTCGCCCACACTGCTGATACGCGCCGAATTTCCCGCAATCGCTATTCGCCCGCGATCGCCTGAACTGCCGATATGCGTGTTATAGCCTACACTGCCAATCCGTGCGCTGTAACCGGCACAGGCGATCTGCGCAGCATACCCGGCGCTGGCAATTTTTACGTTATCACCCGCACTGCTAAATCGGGCATAATCTTCCGCACTCGCCAACGGACGGCTGGTTTCCCCCGCGGCTTGCTCACGGGAAATATTCCCCATCGCGTCAATATCCTGCTGAGCAAAACTCGCCTCTTCCCGCCATTTTGACCAGCCGTATTCCACCAGGCTATTTGCCCAATCGGTATACCCTTCCCGTTGGAGCGCGCGATGAACATCGGCATAGCTTCCTCCTGCGGGAAACGCGCGTAGAAACCAACGATACATGACGGGCCCAACGCGCCAGGCCCGTAAGTCACTTCGCGTAATCATCATCGCTTAATGCCGGTGGTAGCCATCCACCATACACTTAAAGGTTTCGCCCGGCGTGCGCCCCGTAGTGCAGAGATAAAGATGCCCAAAAATGAAAAACAGACTGACTATTGCCAGCGCAAAGTGCGCCTGAAGCAGCCAGTAACGCACTCCGGGGAACAGATCGCCGACAGCTACCGGGTAAAGCGATAACAATCCAGTGATCAGTAACAGTGGCAACAAACCATACATCACGCCAACATAGGCCGCCTGCTGTAACGGATTAAATTTAGAGCGAGGTGAGGCCGGAAATGGGTGTGACTCGCCCTGCATAATGCCAAACAGGTAAAAACGAGTTTGTCTTTGCGCACGAGCGATCCAGCCCTGACGTTGAATAATATAGTGATGTCCGTTGCCGCCAATCAGGTTGATCAGCACAAAACCAATCCAGCAGGCAAGTAGCAAAAAGCCACAAACCTCATGAACGGTGAGCAGGCTTTTCATTACCGGTGCGCTAACGGCAGAGAAGTGATTGACCAGGCCACTAACCAGAAGCAACAGAAATAACAGCGCATTCGACCAGTGCCACAGGCGGACAGCCTTCGAATATAAATAGACCTTCTCACCATGCCCTGCCGACGCTTTATGCGCCGCCCGAAAGCGCAGCATGGCGTGAAGCGCCAGCACCAGCCACATTCCCACCAGCATTAACCCGGCAACGACTAACCACACAGGCCAGTAGTCCGGTGAAAACAGGGGAACATACTGTGCAAGCTGGGCGTGAAACTGTTCGGCATTCTGCGACGCGTTCATACATTTTCCTTTTTAATCAAATGTTGACCGAACCGACGATACAGATGGGGTTTCCCGGCGCCTGCAAGTTGATATTCGTAATACTTGTTTTCTCGCAACCAGGTCTGAATTTCCGGGCTATCTTCACGACCGAAAATCAGCGCATGTTCCGGGCAAGCGTTAACACAGATCGGAGGGAAACCTTTCGCCAGCCGAGATTCAGCGCAGAAGTCGCATTTATCCGCCACTTTGGTTTGCGGGTTGAGATAGCGCACCTGATAAGGACACGCGCCAATACAGTAACTGCAGCCAATACAGCAAGACGTATCTACTCGCACAATACCGTTCTCATCTCGCCAGGAGGCACCGGTCGGACACACCTCAATACAAGGTGCATCATCACAATGCTGGCAGGACTGACGGAAGTAGTGATACAGCGTTTCGTTGTCGTTATCGGTTACCGGAATATGCGCTATAGACAAACGGCTGCCCTGGTCAGGTACATGGTTGGTTTTCCGGCATGCACGAGCGCAAATATTGCATCCGTTACACAGTGATTCGTCGTGAATCATGACGTAACGAACGGCTTTAGGGCTCCTGGTACTCGCTAACAGATTTTGACCTGGGCCGGTAAAAAAAATCACCGTCCCCATGCCAATGACAAATTTTCGTCGGGTGAAGGACATCGGGTTATCCTCTAATGCTGTGACAGTGGTCGTCCACACATTCCATGACATCAACCTGAATATTTCAGGGGTTCTGATACTGCTCAACCTCAAGCCATTCACAAAGGCCGTACGCTTTGCCATAACTCATAAAACGTTCGCTGAACAAATAAGGCTCCGCATTTGACGATTCCACAGTACGTATATCTGCGTAATCAGGATGCGTTTCCATGGCCGTGAGCGCCGCTGAAATCTGCTGAGACTCAAAGCTGTACGGCGGTTGCGTCAACATGGCGACCTTATAGGGGCGAGGATACGTTCGACAGTCGAAGCGTACCGCCTCGGCAATCGCACGACAGATGTCGTTTTCCACCACCTGCACGCACATGTCGGCGTAGTTTGCCGTCATGGTTTGCGTTGAGTAGAAATAGACATCTTCCGCACCCTGCACACGGGTGATATCCGCGTTATTCGCGTCCTGGCACAGTACATCCAGCAGCGCGGAGAGATCGGCTTCAAGGACCGAATAAGGTGGCTGCAGAAACACGCTGCGCGCTACCAGGTGCCCCGATGCCGAATGCTGGCGGATAAAATCTGCCACAATCGACTCCGGGCTGGCGGCTTCCTGAACCTGCGGCGCAGTCACCTGCTCGACCGGCGGGTGAAACGCCTGTAGCCAGTGTCTCTTTTGGCTATCAACCTCGTCAGGAAGCGCCCCAACGGGTGCCTGAACGTTGCTCACGTTAGTCATCTCGCGTTCCTTACGCTGGCAACAGATCCTGCGCAGCCAAATCGGCTGCCACGTCTTCAAGTCCGAGTCGGTTCAGGGTTTCGCGCGTTGGGCAACCCAACTCGGGATCCCAGCCCATTTCCTGATAGAACATCGTCAGTGACTGACGCATATCCTCCCTGTCCATCTTGTCGGTGCCTTCGGTGAAGACCGGAATTTTCGGGTCTTTATCAAACACCCAGGAGCAGATGAGATCGTGTTCATTACGCATATCTTTGGTTTGCATCAGTTTGACCGTATAGGCACGATGCAGGGTAAAGATGCGTTCAGCGGCCAGGTCCAGACTCGCCTGCGTGGTTTCATCACCGGTGACAGCCTGGAAGAATTTCGCTTCCAGATCCAAATCTCCGCGATAGTTACGGCTCTTGAGTGGTGATACCGTCATCGGCCAAACCCAGTTACACAGCGTAACCGCGTTATGCAGGCAGACTTTCAGCAGCGTCCACTTGGCATATTTGATCTTGGCGGCATTGATTGGGGTATAGTTTTTGGTCTCGTCGTAGGCGTCCTGCGACCCAAATAACTCGCCCGCCACTTCGCGCTGTAATTTCAGCGGCAAACCGGAACCGATGAAGTTGATATGGGTGTGCGCCATACAGTCACGGTTAAACATACAGTTGGTGATCGCCCCCACCTGCGCTGAGGCTTCGTTTGCATGATGGACCGGAAAACCAAACGGCGACCACAGTTTATTTTTGGCATAACCCCAGTACTCTTCGCCCAAATCCCAGCGTTCAGCAATGGCATACGAGCCGTCCGCAAGATGACTGAGTTCCCCCACGCGATGCGCCAGTCGATAGTAAAAATCTTTGATAAAGTTAGGATCGCCCGCCTCCAGTTGATCCCAACGGATCTCCGCGTACTCTTCGGCTGGCAGCACGCGTTTAAAGACTCCTTTCGAATAACAGTAGGTAAAGTCACGGTGCAGCTGGCCGTAGTTACACCAGATACCGTAATCGTCAAACAGGTTCAGTCCGATCAGGTTCCCTACGACTCGCCCATCGTCTTTATCGTCAAAATCTTTCGGGCCATTGGGGAAAATGGTGGTGTGAACAAAGTTCGCCACGCAGGTGTTGCCGCCGGTACTCGGCACGCCAAAATCCTTCACCCGCGGGACATTGAGCTGCGACATACAACGAATAGGGCATGAATGGCAGCCGCTCATTTTGACCGTGTATTTTTCTGCGGCTGGACCCAGATCGAACACAGATTTATAGGTACGGAAACCCACCGTATTTTGGTTTCCCGGCGGGATTTCACCGGTTTCGATTGGCCCCCCTTCTGCCGCGCCCCAGAAAAGTCCCTTACGGGCTGTCCAGCGCGAGTTTGGCGAAGAGTATTCTGCCCAGGCCTGCGGGGTGCTTGGCACGACGTGGTTGTTGTTGGCGCCGATAAGCTCGGTCATCATGTAGTCATTGAGCCGCTTCATCTCTTTACGATCGGCAATGTTGACGCCTTTAGTCCCTTCTACCGCAATGGCCTTCAGGTTTTTCGAACCCATCACCGCACCCGTACCGGCACCGCCGCTGTGGTTGCGGCTGTTGATCATGCAGGACAGTGGCACCAGATTCTCACCCGCCTGCCCAATAGCGGCAACGCAGGTTTCCGGGCTGGTAATCCGGCAAATCTCTTCGGTTGTGGCGCGAGTCCCCTTGCCCCACAAGAAATCGGCTTTTTCGATGCTGACTTTATCGTCTTTGATGTTGATCCAGACCGGTGATGCTGACTTGCCTTCAATAATAATGGCGTCGTAACCGGCGAATTTCATTTGTGCAGCAAAGAAACCGCCCATATGGGCATCTACGACTAAGTTACCTTTGGTAAACGTCGATAAGGAGGTGATATTGACGCGGGAGCTACAGGGAGCGCCAGACCCCGTTAATGGTCCGGTGGCAAAAACCAGTTTATTCCCTTCATCAAAAGGCATGGTGCCTGGCGGGACTTCGTCGTACATAATTTTATAACCAAAGCCCATCCCACCGACAAATTTTTTAAATTTACTGGAATCTTCAAGGGTGATATTACCCGTGGTGAGATTGACCCGTAAAATATTACCTGTCCAACCATTAGCCATCATGTTTTCCTTTGCAAGAAGGTTTAATAGATATACCCGCCATTCTTCAGGCAGTTTTTTATCCAAAACTGCAGTATTTTTGGCAATTAATGGCGCGAATCAGGTATGCCTGTTATCTATCAAACAGTAATATCTTTCCACTCGATAATTTTTAATGCTCCAGTCGGACAAGCATTGGCGCATTCCCCGCATAACACACATTTTGAGGACTTTTTCGTTTCGGTATTTACGGTCGCCATCATCCACGGGCAGGCTGTGGTACACGCGCTACAGCCAATACAGCGTTTGTGGTCCACCGCAATACAACCGTCTTCCTGTTTCCAGGTAATTGCACCAATTGGGCAGACCTTCATGCACTGCGGATCTTTGCATTGACGGCAGGTATCAGCGGTATAGTTTAAATCGCCATACAGCCCACCACCGGACCCGACGCCATCATCGCCAAAGAAGAAATTGCGATGGATTTTTATCCGGGAAAAGAAGGTCCCTACGGCACCATCGTTATAATTGGTACAGGATATTTCACAGCGGTGACAGCCCGTACAGCGCGCTCGCTGGGTCACCAGAACCCCTTTCGGCGTATTGATAAGTCCCACGGTCCCACTATCGATATCTTCCTGCTTACAACCAAATAGGGATAACAGCGCGGGGGCAATCGTTAATCCCGCCAGTCCTTTCCCTGATATCCGCAGGAATTCTAGTCGCGTTAAACCACAATCTAAAAATGGACGATCAACCTGGTTCATTTATTTCGCATCCTCTTCGCAAATGCTGTGGTAGCAACACCTCCAGGCTAATTTAAACCAGCGCAGCTCAAGCCATATCGGGCGGTTAATGTTGCCAACAACACGTAAATTTTTGCCCTAACCTGATCGCGTAAGTGACGGTGGTTAAACTGAATGAATCTAATCCTTTAGGGTTAGGCGCAGAAATAATGTGGTTATTCAGCATGCATAGTCTTGATCGTCATCAATTAAAAAACGGAAGGGATATAATTAATGCGGAGTGAGATTTATTATCATTAAGAAATGGAGTGAAATAGCAGCCCATTTAAATTACAAATATTTGTGAACCCTCTCCCAAATATAATACTGCACGGCAAACGATATATAAATAAATACATATCGACTTATAGTTCTCTACAACCAATTATTAACGGAGATAAATTATATAGATTGATAGATTAACGTATCGAGAATAAGAGGACGGCAAAAAATTTCTGCGGTCCTCTTTTTATGAATTAACCGGCCAATGCTTTAATTACGGTCTCAATAGCCTGTTTTTCTAACTCACTGCGCTTCACGCGCTGGTTAGCAAGGGTGGTTCTCAGCACTCCCGCAATGACGATATGCTTAGGTTCTTGTCCCAGATCGCGCATTTCCAGCACTACTTTACCGACTACTCTGCACATTTCACGGTACAACTCGTCGTCTTTCGTCTGATTTCCCATTTTTGCCCGCTCGTCATTAACTCAAACCAACAGCATATATCACTCTGACGATTTAGACAAAATTCAATGAAAATCAAATAAATGTCATCATTCTACTGAATTCTCTGAAGTCGATTAACGAGCTCAGCAAGACTTCCTGCCTGCATTTTTTCCATCACCCGCGCCCGGTGTACTTCAACCGTACGCACGGCAATATTCATGGCATCAGCAATTTCCCGATTCATTAACCCTTTTGCTACCAGATGCGCCAGTTCCCGTTCTTTTGGCGTAAGTTGTTGGTAGCATGAGATGATCTCTTGTCGCGAGAACGCCGCTGCCGAGACCTGCAAGGCATGTTCTAATGCTGCCTGAAGCGGCACGGCTGACACCGGTTTTTGCAAAAAATCGACCGCGCCACGTTTCATTTGCTCAACCGCCATCGGCACGTCGCCGTGCCCGGTGAGAAAGACCACCGCCAGCGTGCTTGCTTTCTGACGCATGATTTCATGCACAGCGTGCCCATCCAGTACCGGCATACGCATATCCAGCAGTAGTACGCCCACCTGGTGCAGATTTGCCTCGGCGAGGAATTTCTCGCCTTGCTCCCAGCAAGACACCTCATATCCCAGACTTTCCAATAAAAACGCACAGGCCTGGGTAACAGCAATGTCGTCATCCAGCAGATGAATTATCGCCACTACGGCCTCCTTTCTGATTTGGTTTAAAATACAATGTCACTCTCGCCCCCGCTTTACCGTCCGGGGCCTGCTGATTTTTGATCTCAATATCTCCGTTTGCGTAGCGCACCAGTCGCTGACAAATGGCCAGTCCAAGTCCCATACCTTCTTTGCGGGTGGTCATAAACGGCTGAAACGCCTGATACAACTGAGCCTCGTCAATGCCTCCGGCATTATCCTGCACCTGAATACGCACGCCACCATCCTTGTGCAGGGCGCTAAACCATACTGTCGTAGCGCCTGCCTGGGCGGCATTGAGTACCAGATTAGCCAGCACCTGCTCAAGAAGAACGCTTGGCAGCATCAACGTTAACGCCTTGCTAACCTGCGTGTGCAGCGTTACCGCCGGGAATTGCTGGGGCATGCGCAGTAATTGCCAGACGTGATGGATAGCATCGTGAACGTTGATGGCTTGCCAGCCATCGGTGAGTACCGGATTGCCCTGTGCCTGGCTGACCCACTGTCGGAGATTGCGCAGCGTATCGGCTCCTCGTTGTGCCTGGGCGTCTATGTGCTCAAGCGCGGGCAGCAACGGATGCTGCTCATCCTGACCACGCAGGCGAATTAGACAGCCTTGGGCATAATGACGGATAGCAGACAACGGCTGATTGAGCTCATGGGCAAAACCGGAGGTCATCTCCCCCAGCACGCTCATTTGGCGGGCAGTCTCCAGCGCCTGTTCCTGTTTGTGCAACAACACGTTGTTCCGCTCTAACTGCCTGCCGCGTCGGCGAACCAACAGCATCACCCAGATGTAATTGAGCGTAAGCAACAGCAACACGATGACCACGCCCCCCATCGCCAGTCGGTGTTGAATAAACCAGCTTTTGACATCCAGCCACAGCTGACGCTGCTGCGGATGCTGGCGGACGTCGCGCAACAACGCTTCTACTTCGCGGGTCGAGGCGGGCGCGCCCCAGCGAAACGCCGCGTTTTGCGGTGCATTGAACAGTACCCGCGTCACGCGATCGGCCAACTCGTCACTCACTGCAGGTAGTGCGGCAAATGACCAGTCCGGATAGAGCGGCGTACTGGTTAAACAGGGAATTGAAGTCGGATGATTCAACACGGTCATAAAATCGGTTTTACGGATGAGGCCTTCTTCATCCATTTTTTCCAGCAGGCACACCGGCACGATCACCGCCTGCACGGCTTTTTCACGTAATAAATAGAGTAAGGCATCGGCGGGAAATCCGGTAAACGTCAGACGCAAATCGCGCTCCGGGCGCAGACCGGCATCACTGAGCGCTTTATATCCCAGCAAATAGCCACCAAACGCCTGAGCATCAATGGCGCCAACCGTTTTGCCGATCAGATCGTGTGCGGAGGTTAACCCACTGTCGCGCCTGACGAGAATGGCGCTGCCAATCACGTTACTGGTGGCTTTCCCACCACGGGTGGAGCGTAACGACGCCAGCCAGCGTAGCGCCGAGCGGCTGTTAAGCTGGACAAACTGCGCCGGATTGGTGACCACAAAGTGTACCGTTCCACGATTCACCGCCTCCTGCATCTGGTGCAGGTCCAGCGGTTGAATATGAAACTGCTCACCGGGGATTTGCTGATTCAACAAGGTTTCCAGCGGCTGCCAGTGATTACGTGTAGAAACCTCCCCGCGCATCGCCAAAACGCCAATGTTCCATGTCTGCGCCCTGACCGCGCCGCTTAGCATCCACAGCGACGCCAGCACCGTCAGACATCTTACTACGTTGCGTCCCACTCAATTATCCCTGTCAATTATGTTGTTTTAGATCAACAACAAGCCGGGTATGTGGTTAACCACAATAGAGTATACCCCGTCACGATTTTTACACTGTAAATCATTGAGATTCTTTATTCATCACACGCAAATCAACGGCGTGACCAATGTTTCGTTGTTGCATCGTGACGGGAGAAAATATGGACAGCAGTAAACGGCAGTTTCTCCAGCAACTGGGCGTCCTGACCGCTGGCGCATCACTGGTTCCGCTGGCTCAGGCGCAATTTCCCTTTTCGCCTGAACGCCACGAAGGCTCACAACAGCATCGCTACGCCATGCTGGTTGACCTGCGACGCTGTATCGGCTGCCAGGCCTGTACCGTCAGTTGCGCCATTGAAAACCAGACGCCACAGGGCGAATTTCGTACCCTCGTCAACCAGTATCAAGTACAGATTGAAGGCCAGCAAAGCGTTACCAACGTCCTGCTGCCGCGACTGTGCAACCATTGTGATAATCCCCCTTGCGTGCCCGTTTGCCCGGTACAGGCCACTTTCCAACGCGAAGACGGTATTGTGGTGGTCGACAACACACGCTGCGTGGGCTGCGCCTATTGCGTGCAGGCCTGCCCTTATGATGCGCGATTCATCAACCATGAAACGCAAACCGCCGATAAATGTACCTTTTGCGTTCACCGCCTAGAAGCGGGGCTGCTCCCGGCCTGTGTGGAATCCTGTGTCGGCGGCGCGCGCATCATTGGCGATATTAAAGATCCGCACAGCCGCATTTCACAAATGCTGCATGAACACCATGACGCCATCAAAGTCCTGAAGCCGGAAAGCGGTACGTCTCCTCACGTGTTCTATCTGGGACTGGATGAGGCGTTTGTCACCCCATTGATGGGACGAGCTCAACCCGCTCTATGGCAGGAGGTTTAAATGAACCATTCACTGATTATCGACGAGGTTCTGGCCCATCCCCAGGACATAAGCTGGTTACCCTGGGCCGTACAATACTTCTTTTTCATCGGCATTGCCGCCTGCGCCGCGCTGTTCGCCTGCGTTCTTCACTGGCGCAAAAAAGAAACGGTAGACCTGGAGAATCTGACGCTGTTAATCGCCCTGACCTGCGCGATTACCGCGCCACTGGCGCTGACCGCTGATCTACACCAAACCGCCCGCGTCTGGCATTTCTATGCGTATCCGACGCCATGGTCCTGGATGCCGTGGGGCGCACTGTTTTTACCGCTGTTTACCGGTTTTTTAGGTCTGTGGTTTCTGGCGCAGCATGTGAAACGACTAACGTTAAAAAGTTACAGCGTCACAAAATGGTTAGCACTTGGTAGCGCGCTGTCCGCCATCGGATTGCTGGTTTACACCGGCCGTGAAGTGTCGGTGGTACAGGCGCGTCCCATTTGGTTCAGTTACGCCTTTCCGGTTGCGATGTTCCTCAGCGCGCTGCAAACATTTCTTGCCCTGCTTATTGCCACGACAAATAGCAAGGACGCACTACCGCGTAAGCTAGCGTGGGGGCAAATGGTCACGTTGATCGCGCTGGCTATCGTGGTGGCGATCTGGGCGAGTGGAAATACGCTTTCCGGTTCGGCTATCCGTCAGTGGCTGGATGTTGCCTCTTCAGCACAACACTACGCTATCGGTTGGGTTGCGCTATGGCTTGTTACGCTTGCTCTTTGCGGGTTGGTTGTACGTTACCCCTTGTCGCTACCGCTGCGCATATTACTCGCTTTTAGCGCTATGGCGCTGTGCTGGCTAATGCGCTGGACGTTACTCATCCAGGTGCAGACCGTACCGAAATTTAACGCGCAGTTTAATCCCTATACCCTGCCCGGCGGCACCGATGGCTGGCTGGCTATTGTGGGTACCTTCGGCCTGTGGATAGCACTGATTATTATTGTTCGTGAAGCCCTGAACGCGATCGCAAGGAGAATGCAACATGGCTAATTTAACCCGTCGTCAGTGGCTTAAAGTGGGCATTGCCGTAGGTGGCATGGTGACTTTTGGCCTGAGTTATCGGGATGTGGCAAAGCGCGCGATAGACGGTTTGTTGGACGGAACCTCGGGCAAAATTACCCGTGACCGCATTTTTGCCAACGCGCTAATCCCAGAAGCCAACGCCCGGCCTCACTGGCAGCAAAACCCGCAGCAGGTGATCTCGATGACGCAGTGCTTTGGTTGCTGGACGCAGTGTGGTGTACGGGTTCGCGTTGACACTGAGCAAGGCAAAGTGCTGCGCATTGCGGGCAACCCTTATCATCCGTTGTCGCACGAGCACCATATAGACGCCTCCGTCCCCTTTGCCACGGCAATGGAACAATTGGCCGGGGAGTCAGGTCTTGACGCACGTTCCACCGCCTGCGCCCGTGGCGCAACCTTACTCGAAGGTCTGTACAGCCCGCTACGTATTCTGGAGCCTATGAAGCGTGTCGGTAAACGCGGTGAGGGAAAATGGCAGCGCATCAGCTTCGAACAGCTGATCAAAGAGGTGGTGGAAGGTGGCGATTTGTTTGGTGAAGGCCACGTTGATGGTCTGAGAGCTATCCACGATCCCACTACACCGCTTGATGCGAAACATCCCGGCTTTGGCCCAAAATCCAATCAACTGCTGGTCACCAATACCAGCGATGAAGGACGTGATACCTTTTTACGTCGCTTCGCACTGAACAGTTTCGGCAGTAAAAACTTCGGCGCTCATGGCGCTTACTGTGGTCTGGCCTATCGGGCCGGTTCCGGCGCGTTAATGGGCGATCTGGATAAAAATACCCACGTGAAACCCGACTGGGATAACGTCGAATTCGCGCTGTTTATGGGCACCTCTCCGGCGCAATCCGGCAACCCGTTTAAGCGCCAGGCCCGCCAGCTGGCCAGCGCCCGTTTACGTGACGACTTCCGCTATGTTGTGGTGGCGCCAGCCCTGCCATTAACCACGGTGCTGGCTGACGATCGCGGTCACTGGCAGCCCGTACGACCGGGAAGCGACTCCGCGCTGGCTATGGGGATGATAAGCTGGATTATCGATAAACAACGCTATAACGCTGATTATCTCGCCATTCCCGGCGTGCAGGCCATGCAGCAGGCTGGAGAAAAAAGCTGGACTAACGCTACGCATCTGGTGATTACCGATGAAATTCCAACGCTTGCCGGACAACACCTGACCCTCGCCCATCTGAGTGCAAACGCAGCCCAGGAGCCGGTGGTCGTCAACGAGGCCGGTGAGATTGTCGCCGCCAGCAGTTGCCCGCGCGCTCAGCTGTTTGTTACCCGTGAAGTGACGCTGGCCGACGGGCAGACAGTAACGGTAAAAAGCAGCTTCCAGTGTCTGCGTGAGTCCGCAGAAAAACTGTCGCTAACGCAGTACAGCCAGCAGTGTGGGGTGTCAGAAGCAGACATTGCCGCTCTGGCCGACGCATTCACCCGCCACGGGCGTAAAGCGGCAGTGATCACGCACGGCGGTATGATGGCAGGTAATGGATTTTATAACGCCTGGTCGGTGATGATGCTCAATGCGTTGATTGGCAACCTTAGTCTTGAAGGCGGCGTGTTCGTCGGCGGCGGCAAATTTAATGGCGCCACCGACGGTCCGCGCTACAACATGGACAGCTTCGCCGGGAAGGTAAAACCGAAAGGGTTAAGCATCGCGCGCAGTAAAACCGCTTATGAGTCTTCGGAAGAGTACCGCAATAAGGTGGCTGCCGGGCAATCGCCCTTCCCGGCTAAAGCGCCGTGGTATCCGTTTGTCGCCGGTCAGCTTACCGAACTCCTCGTCTCGGCGCTTGAAGGTTACCCTTATCCGCTGAAAGCCTGGATCTCCAACATGACCAACCCGTTTTACGGCATTGCGGGGTTACGCGGCGTGGCGGAAGAAAAGCTCAAGGATCCTGCTCGTCTGCCGCTGTTTATTGCCATTGACGCCTTTATGAACGAAACTACGGCGCTGGCAGATTACATCGTGCCGGATACCCACAACTTCGAAAGCTGGGGATTCAGCGCTCCGTGGGCGGGCGTGGCCAGCAAAGCCACCACCGCGCGTTGGCCAGTTGTCAGATCGGCGACCAGCCTCACGGCTTACGGTCAACCGGCCTCGATGGAGTCTTTCTGTATCGGAGTGGCAAAGCGCATCGGGCTACCTGGATTCGGCGACAATGCAATTACCGATCCACAAGGTAATCACTATCCGTTGAACCGTGCGGAAGATTACTACCTGCGTCTCGCGGCCAATATTGCGTTTATGGGCAAAGCTCCGGTTGCTGAAGCACAGCCGGAAGACATAGCGCTGACCGGGGTCCAGCGGATCATGCCTGTGATGACCCAAACGTTGAAAACCGATGAAATCAGCCGAGTGGCGTTTATCTACTCCCGCGGCGGGCGCTTTGCGCCGGACAACAGCGGGCGAGTTGATAACCGCGTCGGCAATGCCTGGGAAAAACCGCTCCAAATCTGGAATGCGAACGTCGCCGCGCACCGCCATGCGATTACCGGCGAGCGCTTCAGCGGCTGCCCGGCCTGGTATCCATCACGTCTGTCAGATGGACGTGCGGTCGAGGAGTTGTTCCCGGAACAAGAGTGGCCGTTGAAACTGATTTCCTTTAAATCCAATACCATGTCCAGCGCCACGGCGGTTATCCCACGCCTTCATCATCTGAAGCCGGTTAATCTGGTGGCGCTCAATCCACAGGATGGTCAGCGGTATGGTTTAGCACACGGCGATATCGTGCGTATCACCACCCCAGGTGGTCAGGCGCAAGCGCAGATAAGCCTGCTGCATGGCGTCATGCCGGGTGTTATCGCCATCGAGCATGGTTACGGGCATAAAGAAATGGGCGCGGCACGGCATACCCTCGACGGTGAGCCGATGGCGTTTGATGAGCAGATTAAGTCGGGGATTAATCTCAACGAGTTGGGTTTTGCGGACCCAACCCGACAGGTAACCAATACCTGGCTTGACTGGGTGTCGGGTGCGTCGGTGCGTCAGGGGTTGCCAGCGAGAATTGAGCGAGTGTAGCTCTGGTGCCGCATGGCAACGCGAACGCGTTTTACCCGGCCTACAGGACGTCGTAGGCCGGATAAAGCACTGCCGCCACCCGGCAAAAAGCAGATTAGTTGTTTACCGGGATCACCGCACCTTTATATTTAGTACGGATCCAGTCCTGGATCTCTTTTGAATGCAGGACATCAACCAGCGCTACGATATCCTTTTTCTTCTCGTCGCCACGATGCACGGTAATGATGTTGGCATACGGGTTGTTTTCACCACTTTCAACGGCAATAGGATCTTTCACTGGATCCAGCCCGGCGTCGATGGCGTAGTTGGCATTAATCACCACCGCATCTCCTTCGTCGTTGTTATACATCTGCGGTAACAACGCGGCTTCCACGTTTGGCAGGAACTTCAGCTTTTTCGGGTTTTCGACGATATCGCTAATGCGCGCAGTTACTTTATCCACGCCCGGCTTCAGCTTGATCACCCCCTCTTTTTCGAAAATCGACAGAATACGGCCTTCCTCAGATACCGCGTCACGCATGATGACTTTGCCGCCTTCCGGCAGATCTTTAAGTGATTTCACTTTTTTCGAATAGATACCAATCGGCTCAATGTGAATCGCTCCGGCGCTGACGAAGTCATACGTTTTATCGCCTGCATGGTCTTTAATCACGCTGTTCAGGTACGGAATATGCTGGAAGTAGTTGGCGTCAATCTCACGGCCAGCCAGCGCAGTGTTCGGCAGAATGTAATCCTGGAACGGTTTAATCTCCAGATCGATCCCCTGCTTCGCCAGAATCGGTTTGGCCTGTTCAAGGATCTCCGCATGCGGCACGTTAGACGCGCCAACGGTCAGAGTATCAGCCCAGGAGGCAAAGCTCAGGGCGCTT
This sequence comes from Citrobacter portucalensis, assembly GCF_002042885.1. GTDB lineage: Bacteria > Pseudomonadota > Gammaproteobacteria > Enterobacterales > Enterobacteriaceae > Citrobacter > Citrobacter portucalensis. The sequence goes on along the minus strand of NZ_MVFY01000001.1, from coordinate 120,634 downwards.
AAGGTTGCTGCGGCGAGTAACGTCAGTGATTTTTTCATGATAATGGTTTCCGTATTTTATTAGCGTTTATCTAACAGAGAGGTGATCACATCGCCGCAAAGCTGGATGATGAAGACAATGAGCAAAATCGTCACCGTCGCCACCAGCGTGACGTCGCTGTGGTTGCGCTGGAATCCTTCCAGATAGGCCAAATTCCCTAAACCACCGGCACCAATTACCCCTGCCATCGCGCTGTAGCTCACCAGCGCAATTAGCGTCACGGTGATCCCGGACACCAGAGCAGGAGATGATTCCGGCAGTAAAACTCGAAAAATAAGTGTGCTCAGTCGTGCGCCCATTGAACGCGTCGCTTCAATAACGCCTTTATCCACTTCACGCAGAGCGATTTCGACCAGACGCGCATAAAACGGCGCGGCCCCCACGATCAGCGCAGGCAACGCGGCATTGGCGCCGAGAATGGTGCCTACCATCGCTTTGGTAAACGGGATCAGCAGCACGATCAAAATGATGAATGGGATCGAACGAAAGATATTCACCACCAGCGAAATAGCGCTATATACCGCGCGATTAGGGAATAATCCGCCGCGCGCGGTCAGGAACAATGCCAGGCCAAGCGCGATGCCCAGAATAAAGGTCGCCGCCCCCGAAAGAGCTGTCATATACAGCGTTTCCTGGGTTGCCGCTAACAGTTGATCCCACTTCAGATGGGGAAACAGTTCTTCAGCCATGTTGAATCACCTCGCCTTCAATGTCGCTCTGGCGCAGGTCGGCCAAAATATTGTTCAATTGTTCCTCAGAGGCCACCACGTGCACCCAGAGTTGCCCAAACACGCCGTGTGCGGTTTGCGTCATCTTGCCGTGCAAGATGTTGAACGGCAGGCCATAGCGCAGGGTCAATTCCCCAACCACAGGCCGATGGGTACGTTGCCCGGTAAAGGTTAATTTGATAACCACCCCACCCAACTCGCTTGCCAGCTGCGGATTAAACTCGTCTTCTTCGGTGTACTGGCTCACCTGACGAACAAATTGTCGGGTAATAGGCTGCTGAGGATGGGTAAAGACGCTGAGCACATCACCTTCCTCAACGACCTTGCCGTTTTCCATTACCGCGACGCGGTCGCAGATTTTGCGTACCACGTGCATTTCATGAGTGATCAGCACAATGGTCAATTTGAAACGACGGTTAATATCGAGGAGTAAATCGAGGATCTGATCGGTAGTTTGCGGATCCAGCGCCGAGGTGGCTTCGTCACACAGCAGGACATCTGGATTGTTCGCCAGCGCACGAGCAATTCCTACACGCTGTTTTTGCCCACCGCTGAGCTGGGAAGGATACGCATTTTCACGACCGCTCAGCCCAACCAGCGTAATCAGTTCAGCAACCCGCGTTTTGATGGACGCTTTGGACGCACCGGCGATTTGCATAGAGAACGCGATGTTTTCGCTAACAGTCCGCGACCACAGCAAATTGAAGTGTTGAAACACCATGCTGATTTTCAGTCGCGCCTGGCGTAACGATTCCCCACTGGCGGCCGAGATATCGTGGCCGTTAATCGTCACGCTGCCGGAGGTTGGTTTTTCGAGACCATTGAGCAAACGAATTAAGGTGCTTTTACCTGCCCCGCTGTAACCAATAATGCCGTAAATCTGCCCCTGTTCAACCGTCAGGTTGACGTTATCGACAGCGGTGATGGCAAGCCTGCCTGGCGTAAACACTTTCGAAATATTTTTCAGGACAATCATGTCGTTTGGGTATCCGCTGCTGCTTATTGTTCTTCTGCTAGCGCTTTTAGCTGTTTAGCAGTATGGATGTCCAAACGAGTGTAATCAGTGGAATTGGCTTTTAAAATGAATTAAAACGCATTTGATATAACTTTTAGAAATATAGTACTACATCGACGTCAACGGCATAAAACGTAGTCATCGAGATGTTAAATGCACTTTGTTGCGCAACAAATCGCAACGCCCGATAACCTCTTTATCCATACCGATGAACAAATTAATGAATAATTTTTGTAAAACTGCACAGAAGTGTTTTGAAACGCTGTTTCCATTTTCCTTTTTGATAATTTTCAGCGTATAATGCGCGCCAATTGTCTCTTGAATGGTTTCAGCACATTGACCTGTAAAACTCAACGACTACAGAACTCACCATCCCGTTGGGCTGAAACACAAGCACACATTCCTCTGCACGCTTTTTCGATGTCACCTATCCTTAGAGCGAGGCATCACAACTTTCGTAACTCAGGTTTAGCTTCCCATCCGTGCGCGATGGGAGCCAGATTTCCATATCCTTCTCAACTTAAAGACTAAGACTGTCATGAAAAAGACGAAAATTGTTTGCACCATCGGTCCGAAAACCGAATCCGAAGAGATGTTAACCAAAATGCTGGACGCGGGCATGAACGTCATGCGTCTGAACTTCTCCCACGGCGACTACGCAGAACACGGTCAGCGCATCAAGAACTTGCGCAACGTCATGAGCAAAACCGGCAAGAAAGCCGCAATCCTGCTCGACACCAAAGGTCCTGAAATCCGTACCATCAAACTGGAAGGCGGTAATGACGTTTCCCTGAAAGCGGGCCAGACCTTCACCTTCACCACCGACAAATCTGTCGTAGGCAACAACGAAATCGTTGCTGTAACTTACGAAGGCTTCACTAAAGATCTGTCCGTCGGCAACACCGTTCTGGTTGATGATGGTCTGATCGGCATGGAAGTTACCGCTATCGAAGGTAACAAAGTTATCTGTAAAGTGCTGAACAACGGCGACCTGGGCGAAAACAAAGGCGTTAACCTGCCGGGCGTTTCCATCGCGCTGCCAGCACTGGCTGAAAAAGACAAACAAGACCTGATCTTCGGTTGCGAGCAAGGCGTTGACTTCGTTGCAGCGTCCTTTATCCGTAAACGTTCTGATGTCGTTGAAATCCGTGAGCACCTGAAAGCGCACGGCGGCGAAAACATCCAGATCATCTCCAAAATCGAAAACCAGGAAGGCCTGAACAACTTCGACGAAATCCTCGAAGCGTCTGACGGCATCATGGTTGCGCGTGGCGATATGGGCGTTGAGATCCCAGTTGAAGAAGTTATCTTCGCGCAGAAGATGATCATCGAAAAATGTATCCGTGCACGTAAAGTCGTTATCACTGCGACCCAGATGCTGGACTCCATGATCAAAAACCCGCGTCCGACCCGCGCTGAAGCCGGTGACGTAGCGAACGCCATCCTCGACGGTACCGACGCAGTAATGCTGTCTGGCGAGTCTGCAAAAGGTAAATACCCGCTGGAAGCCGTTACCATCATGGCGACCATCTGTGAGCGTACTGACCGTGTGATGACCAGCCGTCTGGACTTCAACAACGACAGCCGCAAACTGCGCATCACCGAAGCCGTTTGCCGTGGCGCGGTTGAAACTGCTGAAAAACTGGACGCGCCGCTGATCGTCGTCGCAACCCAGGGTGGTAAATCCGCTCGCGCAGTACGTAAATACTTCCCGGATGCCACCATCCTGGCGCTGACCACCAACGAAACTACCGCGCGTCAGCTGGTGCTGAGCAAAGGCGTTGTTGCACAGGTGGTTAAAGAAATCAGCTCTACCGATGATTTCTATCGTCTGGGTAAAGAAGTCGCTCTGGAAAGCGGTCTGGCTCAAAAAGGTGACGTTGTGGTTATGGTTTCTGGTGCACTGGTTCCGAGCGGCACCACCAACACCGCATCCGTTCACGTGCTGTAATAATTCCATCGCGAATTAATTTGCTAAAAAAAGCGCCCTGGTGGCGCTTTTTTTATTTTATCGATAGCCACAATTAATAAAAAATCAAATCGGATTTCACTATCTAATCCGTGATTATCTAAGATGAATCCGATGGAAGCTTTCTGTTTTCACTCGGGTTTTTAGCCGTTTTTGCACAATTCGATGCTTCTTTGAGCGAACGATCAAAAATAAGTGCATTCCCATCAAAAAAATATTCTCAACATAAAAAAGTTTGTGTAATACTTGTAACGCTACATGGAGATTAACTCAATCTAGAGGGTATTAATAATGAATCGTACTAAACTGGTACTGGGCGCGGTAATCCTGGGTTCTACTCTGCTGGCAGGTTGCTCCAGCAACGCTAAAATCGATCAGCTGTCTTCTGACGTTCAGACTCTGAACGCTAAAGTTGACCAGCTGAGCAACGACGTGAACGCAATGCGTTCCGACGTTCAGGCTGCTAAAGATGACGCAGCTCGCGCTAACCAGCGTCTGGACAACGCAGCTACTAAATACCGCAAGTAATAGTATCTGTGTAATAAAAATGGCGCACATTGTGCGCCATTTTTTTTGCTCTGAATTCCTCTTCCCTGTTATTGCGTAGCGCGCACCTCAGCATCTCCTCCCGGCACGCCATTTTGCGCAGACTTCACTTCTGGCCCATTGCTCGCGACCGATGCTTGCCCGGCAGTGACGGTGACCGGATAACCTGCGCGACGATACAACGCCCTTTCTACCAGACTGTTATCCACCGCTTTATTGTCTTTAAACTGGGTAAAACCGGCTGGCAGCACATACGGCATGGTCTGGACGTTTTGTTCCTCTTCCGGCGACAGCGGTCGATGCACTTCGACATACCTCATGCCGTTCGGCTCAATCGAATATTTTATCGGCTCATTAATCACCCTGACCGGCGTGCCTGTGCGGACCTGAGCAAACAGTGCTTTAATGTCCGGCGCGTTCATGCGAATACAACCAGAACTCACACGCAGGCCCACGCTGTCCGGCGCGCTGGTGCCATGGATCAGATACTCACCGTTTCCATGCGCCAGACGCAGTGCAAAGCGTCCTAACGGGTTATTTGGCCCGGCAGGTACAACAGGCGGTAATGTGATGCCACGCTCCAGAGAGCGTTTACGGATGCCTGGTGTAGGGGTCCAGGTAGGATTCGGGATTTTCTGCCCAACCCGGGTTTCCATTACCGGCGTTTCCAGCCCCTGCAAACCGATACCAATTGGGAATACCTGAACAATATTCTCTCCTGGCGGGAAGTAATACAGACGCAGTTCCGCCAGATTCACAATAATGCCTTCGCGTGGTGCATCCGGCAGCAGCAATTGTGAGGGAATAGTAATCAGGGTTCCGGGTTTAGGTACGGGGGCAATAGTGTTGTTGGCTTCAAGGATCAGCATGGCAGCGGTATCAAACTTACGGGCTATCGCCTGTAGGTTTTTATCGCCTTCCTGCACGGTGTAGGTTTGGTTTTGCCCAACAAGGCGGCTGTTCGCCTGGGGCAAAGGATAATCGACCGCCCATGCGGCCTGAATAGCGCTGCAAGCGCCGATTAGCATTAACGTAATAACAGACGCGCGTTTCATACTCACTCACCCCCCTGGCGTTCTTGCCGGACGGCGGCGAGCGCCCAATCCGGCTTACGAGTCACTGCGTTGCCTTACACGAACGCTTTCAAGTCGGTCTGAAAGTTAACGTGTTTTATCAGTTTAGCTAAGAGTTGCGGCTTTGGCGCGAATAGCCCGAATCATCGCCTCCAGCCCTTGTGAACGAGACGGCGTGAGGTGCTGTGCGAGCGCCATTTTTTCAAACCACGGACGCACATCAAAATTCACAATATCCTGGGCCGTCATGCGATCATACAAAATGAATACCACGGCAATAAGTCCTTTCACAATTGCCGCATCACTGTCGCCCTGTAATTCAATAATCCCTTCGCCATTCTGGTTCATAACAATCCATACCTGACTTTGACATCCCTGGATGCTATTTTCCGGGCAGCGTAAGTCGTCGTTTAATTCCGGCAAACGCTGACCCAGTTCAATAATGTACAGGTATTTCTCTTCCCAATTAGCGCAACGCAGAAAATTACGCAACAACTTTTCTTTATCCGGTAGCGCAGCCATAACGCCTCCCTGTTAGCCCAGTAAGTGATGAATACGCTTGAGGCCCGTTACCAGGCGATCCACTTCTTCATGGGTGTTGTACATTGCAATCGACGCCCGACACATAGCAGGAACGTTATAGTAGGCCATCAGCGGCATAGCGCAGTGATGCCCCGTCCGTACGGCTATTCCATAGTTATCAAGAAAACTGCCGACGTCAAAGGCGTGATGTTTACCAAGGTTAAATGCAATCACACCCAGGCGGTTATCCGGTCCGTAGAGTGTCAAATCCGGCACATCCGCCAGCTGCTCCAACGCATAGCGCATCATGAACTGTTCATATTCGCTGATTTCAGTAAGCCCCAGTGCTGAAACATACTCAATAGCCGCGCCGAGTCCGATAATACCTCCGGTGTTTGGCGTTCCGGCTTCAAAACGCCAGGGGGCTTTAGCCCACGTTGTTCCCTGACTCAAACTCACCGTCGCAATCATTGAACCACCGCCTTCCCAGGGTGGCATCTCCTGCAACAGCGACTCTCTGGCATACAGAACGCCAATACCGGTTGGTCCATAAAGTTTATGCCCGGAGAAAACATAAAAATCGCAATCCAGTGCCTGGACATCCACCTGATGATGCATCACCGCCTGCGCGCCATCCACCAACACTTTTGTGCCGTATTGATGCGCCAGCTCAATCATTTCCGATAACGGGTTCTCGGTACCCAACACGTTAGAAACGTGGGTAATCGCCAGCAGTTGCGTACGATCGTCAAACAGCGTCGGCAGCGTCTCCAGCTGCAACGTACCATCGGCATTGAGCGGAATAACGCGCAGCTCTGCCCCTACGCGGGCACACAGCATCTGCCAGGGCACAATATTGGCGTGGTGCTCCATTTCGCTGATGATAATGTTATCGCCCGCTCGCACATTGCTGCTGCCCCAGCTGTTCGCCACCAGATTGATGCCTTCCGTCGTACCACGAACAAACACCAGCTCTTCCGCTGAGCGGGCGTTAATAAACAACGAGGCAAGCTTGCGCACATTTTCCATTTTTTCCGTGGCCTGGGCGCTCAGCGTATGAATACCGCGGTGGACCGCCGCATAGCCGTGACGATAAAACTCGGCCTCGGCATCAATCACCTGATTGGGTTTTTGCGCGCTGGCAGCGCTGTCCAGATACGCCAACGGTAACCCGTTCACTTCACGCGTCAGGACCGGAAAGTCAGCCCGTACTTTTTCAATGGGAAATGTCATGCTGCGCCTCCCGGCAAGCGTTGGGCGATCCGCGCCAGTACCTGTTGTTTCAGCGTTTCATCGCCCAGGGCTTCCGTCAGCTCAGCGGCAAACGCATAGAGAATCATGTGTTGAGCATCCTGCTGGCCGATCCCTCGCGAACGCAGATAGAACATCTGTTCGCCGTCGATCCGTCCTACCGTCGCCCCGTGGCTGCATTTCACATCGTCGGCGTAAATTTCGAGCTGTGGCTTGGTATCCACCTCCGCCAGCTTTCCGAGCAACAAATTATTGTTGGTCATCTGACCGTCGGTTTTGATGGCGTGCTGGGCGACGTTGATCAGACCATTGAAGACCGCTCGTCCCTTATCGCTGACAATCGTTTTATGCAGCTGGCGACTGTTGCAATACCCTTTGTTGTGCTCAAGCCAGGTCCGTGTATCACAGACTTCATTTTTCACCGGCATCGCCAGACTGTTCAGCCGAAGCGTGGTGTTTTCACCGTTAAGCTGCGTACTGGTGTTATGGCGCAATACCGCATCACCAAGCAAGAAACTGTGGCTAACGGCAGTAGCATCCGCGCCCAATTGAATGTCATTATGCGCGAAGTGGTGACTAAACGGATTTTCGAACGCCAGTTTGATATGGCGCAAATGGGCGTTTGCCGCGACGTTCATCGTTAAGCGTGCGCCGGTGAAATGGCGACGCTCGCTGAGGCTGGCATAGTGTTCAATGACGGTGGCTTCTGCGCCTTCCGCTAGCTCCAGATGGTGGCGATAGTGCGCCGTATTCACCTCATCGCCCGCCAGCCCCTGGGTTATGTGCAGCAGCAGCAGCGGTTTCGCGGGGCGTTGGTTACGCTTCACCTGAATGTGCGTTACGCTACGGGACAGGCTTTCGGTAAGGTGCAAAAACACTTCCGGTTGGATAGCTGCTGGCAGCGCCTGGCGCGCATCGTCAATGGTAATGTCAAAACCGCTACCGTCTGTACTGTCGCTGAGCGTCGGAGAGAATTGCCCGTCAACAAACACCAGTCGTACAGCATCAATTGTCGGCGACAACGCTGCACATTGGGCTGACGTTATCTCAGCGACATGACTGACAAACTGGCTGTTAGTTAATCCCTCCAGCGGCGTGTATTTCCAGTCCTCATGCTTCCGCGTTGGCAGCCCCAGACGCAGCATCTGTTGCAAGTGCTGCTGCGCATGGTGTGAGCGTGTCTCCCCTTGCGTCTCAAACAGATGGTGCCACTGTTGCAGCACGTTACTGCTGTTCGCTAAGCCAGCCATAACCTTGCTCCTCCAGTTGTTTGACCAGCGTAAAATCGCCGGACTTCACAATTCGCCCCTGGTAGAGAACGTGAACAAAATCGGGTTTGATATAGTCCAGGATGCGCTGATAGTGAGTGACGATAATGAATGAGCGTTTCCCGTCACGCAGCGAGTTCACGCCATCCGCAACGATTTTCAGCGCATCAATATCCAGCCCGGAGTCTGACTCATCAAGAATGCACAACTGAGGCTCCAGTACGGCCATTTGCAGAATGTCATTACGTTTTTTCTCACCGCCGGAGAAACCGACGTTTACCGAGCGCGTGAGCAAATCTTCCGGCATCTTCAGCAGCGCTATTTTCTCTTCCATCAGATCCTGGAAGTCGAATCGATCCAGCGACTCTTCGCCACGGTAACTTCGCACCGCATTCAGCGCCGTTTGCAGGAAAAACTGGTTACTGACGCCAGGGATTTCCACCGGATACTGGAATGCCATGAAGATCCCTTCACCGGCCCGGTCTTCCGGCGACAGTTCCAGTAAATCTTTGCCGTTGAACTCTACCGTCCCGCCAGTGACGTCGTAGTCTTCCCGCCCAGCGAGAGTTGCAGAAAGCGTACTTTTCCCCGAACCGTTTGGTCCCATAATGGCGTGAACTTCTCCGGGGCGAACCTCAAGGCTCAACCCACGCAGGATCGCCTTATCTTCCACACTGACCTGTAAATCTTTGATGCTTAACATGTGCTTTCCTTAAAATTTAACCGACGCTGTGCTCAAGACTTATGGCGAGAAGTTTTTGCGCTTCCACGGCAAACTCCAGTGGCAGTTCAGAGAACACGTCTTTACAGAAACCATTCACGATCATCGAAATGGCATCCTCTTCACTGATGCCGCGCTGCAGGCAGTAAAACAACTGGTCTTCACCAATACGCGACGTGGTGGCTTCATGTTCAAGCTGGGCGCTATTGTTACGACACTCCACATACGGGAAGGTGTGTGCCCCACAATCCGCACCGATCAACATCGAGTCGCATTGGGTATAGTTGCGGGCGTTAGTAGCGGTCGGCATGATTTTCACTAAGCCGCGATAACTGTTCTGGCTGTGTCCGGCGGAGATCCCTTTCGAGATAATGGTCGATTTGGTGTTTTTGCCAATGTGGATCATTTTGGTGCCGGTATCGGCCTGCTGATGTCCACTGGTCAGCGCGACGGAGTAGAATTCGCCGATCGAGTTGTCGCCACGCAAAATGCAGCTTGGGTATTTCCAGGTAATGGCCGAGCCGGTTTCCGACTGCGTCCACGACATTTTGCTGTTTTCGCCTTCGCAGAGTGCGCGTTTGGTGACGAAATTCAAAATACCGCCCGTATTGCCATCGCCGGGAAACCAGTTTTGCACCGTGGAGTATTTCACTTCGGCATCTTTGTGGATGATGACTTCCACCACCGCCGCGTGTAGTTGGTAACTGTCGCGCACCGGGGCTGAACAGCCTTCGATATAGCTGACGTAGCTGCCCTCATCCGCAACCAGAATGGTGCGTTCAAACTGCCCGGTTTTTTCCGCATTGATACGGAAATAGGTCGACAGCTCCATTGGGCAACGTACGCCTTTCGGTACATAAATAAACGTGCCGTCAGATGCCACCGCCGCATTCAGCGCGGCAAAGAAATTGTCATTGCCGGGGACAACCGTGCCCAGGTACTGTTTTACCAGCTCAGGATGATCGTGAATGGCCTCACCGAACGAACAGAAAATAATGCCCTGTTCCGCCAGTTTGTCGCGATAGGTGGTCGCTACCGATACCGAGTCGAAAATGGCATCAACCGCAACTTCTTTGCCTTCACGTACCGGCACGCCAAGCTGTTCGAATGCGTCCTCAACCTCTTTGCTTAAAAATGCATTCGCGCCCGTTTGCTGTACCGCTCCCGGTTCAGACGCACAGGTTTCATCGCAGTTACCGCAGGAAGGTGCGGAGTAATAGCTGTACTCCTGATAATTCAGTTTGTCGTAATGCGCTTTAAGCCAGTGTGGTTCTTCCATGGTCAGCCACGCTTTAAAGGCATTCAGGCGAAATTCCAGCATCCAGTCGGGTTCATTTCGTTTTGCCGAAATCGCGCGCACGACATCTTCATTGATCCCTTTTGCCAGCTCATCGGTTTGCAGTTGGGTGAAGAAGCCCTCTTTGTAATTAAGGTGCCCGCCAGCCCAGGTGTTGACATCGTCAGTTGCTTCAGTATTACGAGACATAGTACCGCCTATACCCCAAAACTTTCGCCACAGCCGCATTCGTTCTGGGCTTTCGGGTTATGAAATTTAAATAACTGGTTTAATCCTTCGCGAACGAAATCGACTTCTGTGCCGTCAATGAACGGCATCGCCTGCAACGGCACATAAAGTCTGGCGCCCTCCGTTTCAAACAGCAGATCGTCTTTTTCGGGTTGGCGGACGGTATCCAGCACGTAACCGAATCCCGCGCACCCTGTTTGCTTCACGCCTAAACGCACACCCAACATGTCAGGTTGCTTTGCCACCAGTTCACGGATATGCGCCGCAGCCGCTGGCGTTAACGTCAGCCCACGCCAGGCAAAATCGTCCGGGTTAAATGTTCCTGAATGCAATTCCATAGAGTTACCTCGAGTCACTAGCTTTTAAGCTATAACACCATGTTAGTGATAATGATTATCACTTCAACCCCTCAACAGCAGGGGCATTCGGGTTAATCGCCCTTTTTGACTACTTTTACTAAGCATAGACCCTGCAGCGAGGGTTTACAGGGATGGATTATTTTGTTCAATGCATTGATTAATAATGGATTATGAAAATCCAATCGTTCAGTCAGGTCAAATGACAAAAGATGTATAGAAAATGTCTATTTAAGGGATAGGTGGGGATGAAGGTAGGGAAAAACAATTCAAATAATAAACAAACAACAAAAAACCCTTAAGTCTGCTTGTTGGCAGGCTTAAGGGTTCCGGCCCCATCCGGCGCTTATCTCCGGCACTCATATTGGCTTAGCTCTTGAAGGGGCGATAAGAAGAATCTCATACACCGATTAGTTTTTTTTAACACTAATTGCGGTTTGACTCTTTTATAAACGCGTTCAATCACATATTTAACGCTGTGCCTCACTGAGCGTGTCCAGCAGCAGGCGTAGCCCTGCGGGTTGATGCTCACGTGAAAGGTATAAACCATAAATCGGCAGGCACTTAGGTTGAAGTTCTGGCAGTAATCGAATTAGCTTTCCCTGCTCCAGCCCTTCCTGCGCCTCCAGCTCTGGCACCAACGCGATCCCCATTCCGGCCACCGCAGACTCGCAGAGCAGCGAAGAGATCCCTGCACTCAAATTCCCTTTGATTGCAACGGAGACAGGCTGCCCCTGAGGCTCCCAAAAGTGCCAGGATTGTCCGGCAAAACCGCTGTAGTACAGGCAATTGTGCCGTGTGAGATCGTCGATTGTCTCAGGTGTGCCATGTTGATGCAGATAATCTGCAGACGCGCAAAGCACCGATTTACAGTCGCCCAACCGACGGGCAATAGTCCCTGGCTCTGGATTATCTGTTATGCGGATCGCCACATCGATGCGTTCCCCCACAAGGCTTACCGGTTGATTATTGATCTCCACCTCAATACGTAATTGCGGATATTGCGCCATAAACGTCGGCAGAACCGGAGCAAGAATATGCATCGCGGTAAAATGGGCGCAGGCTACACGTAGCGTGCCGGAGGGAATTTGCGCGGCACTGGCGGCACCAATATCCAGCGAAAGTTGCGCCAGAGAACGTGTTTTCACTAATGCCTCTTCACCCGCTGGCGTGATCGTCAAGCGACGCGATGAGCGATGGATAAGCCTTGCGCCTGCCCATTTTTCCATCTCGTCGAGATAACGACTGACCATCGGACGGGAAAGCCCCAACGCACGCGCGGCTGCGCTAAGGCTACCCAAATCACAGATATGGTTGAATACCGTTGCCGCCATCACTCTGTCCATTGTTCCCATCCGATCGTTTTATGAAACTCAGCATGTCCTAATGAGGGAATTCTAACAGATCCGAATATCCTTAAAATACGGGAACTATCAAAAGACAATTTCCTGCACAAGGTTACCTGGTATGAAAGTTAAAACTCTGGCCCTGCTGTTACCTCTGATTGCGTCTTCAGCTTTCGCCGCGCCGCTACAGCTGGACGTCTATAATCCACAGGATAAGGCTATTTTCCCGGTTTCTTCGACGCTGGTGTCTGGCCCAAAAGAGGCGATTTTGTTTGACGCCCAGTTCAGTACCAAAGATGGTGAACAACTGGTGCAAATGATTCGCGCCAGCGGTAAAACGCTGAAGGCTATTGTGATCACCTCCGGCGATCCGGATTTCTATTTTGGTCTGGAGCCCATCGTTAAGGCCTTCCCACAGGTAAAAGTCCTGGCAACGCCGCAGGTGGTAGACCATATCCGCGCCACCAAAGAGGCCAAGCTGCAGTTCTGGGGCCCGCAAATGAAGGACGGCGCGCCAACATCGCTTACCGTTCCGCAGGCGACTACGCAAACGCAGTTCACGGTTGATGGCGAAACGCTGGAACTGCGTCACACCAACGATTATGCAGCGTATATCTGGATCCCGGCGAATCGAGCCATTATTGGCGGCACAGGCGTGGCTTCAGGTATTCACGTCTGGACGGCGGATACACAGTCTGAACAACAACGTAGTGCATGGCGTAGCGTACTGAGCGAAATGCAGAGCTTACAGCCCACTCAGGTGGTCCCGGGCCATTACATTGGCGACCGCCCAACCGGCGATAAAGCTATTCGCTTCACCCAGGACTATTTGCAGTCGTTTGAGCAGGCGCTAGGGGCGAAGAAAGGATCGGACTATGTGATTAAAACCATGACGGCAGCATGGCCAGGCCTTGCAGACGTAAGCTCGCTGGAACTAAGTGCGAAGGTTAACAGCGGCGAGATGAAGTGGTAATGAAGATTTAAGGCAAAAAATAACCCCGAACGCGTGTCGGGGTTTCGTTACGATAAGCATACCGGAATCAATGAACGCCCATGCGCCAGGCAAAATAGATCTCTTCTTTCAGTTCAGTGGAAGAGAGCGCCAACAGATCTGCAAACTCCAGCTCAAGCTGTTTCAGCCTTTTCAGGTACTGAGCCGGTGAAAGATCGGTTTTATCACGACGTAAAAATTCTATTGCCAGTTGGGCAGGGTCTAATTGGGTAGACATATCATCCTCGCTTGTGTTCAAAACCTGCACAGTATAACACCATTCCCTGTGCAGATAATGACCAAAAGCAATATGCATCACAAAATTGCGGTCGTCAGACGCGACGTGCAGCACAATCGACCCTGCTCATCGAAGATTTCTATTTGCCACACCTGGTGACGAGAACCTGTATGTAACGCGCGACATACACCCCTGACGAGCCCTTCCCGTGCAGAACGGATATGGTTGGCGTTGATCTCCAGGCCCACCACTTTCTGCTCACCCTGAGTACACAAGTAGCCAGCTACCGAACCAATGCTTTCCGCCAGCACCACGGATGCGCCGCCGTGCAACAACCCAAAGGGTTGTTTGGTGCGATGGTCCACTGGCATCGTAGCTTCCAGCGTATCGTCGCCAATGTGCACAAACCGAATATCGAGCAACCCAACCATATTTCCTTCACCCATGGCATTGAGAGCCTCGAGTGTGACTTCACGTTTCCAGATCATCCTATAATCTCCAGCAGTGCCTGTAATGGGTGGCGAACGCCCGTACCTTCAACGCGTTTAACCTGGCTGCGACAGGAGTACCCTGTAGCCAGACAACGGTTACGTGGCAATCGTTGCATTGCCTGGTGCCATGATAACTCATAGATCCCCAATGAGTTTTGGTGATTCTTCACTTCGTGACCGTAAGTGCCAGCCATACCACAGCACCCCACGCTGACGTTCTCCAGCTTTGCGCCAAAGCGAGCAAAAATAGCCGCCCATTGTGCAGGCGCGCCCGGTAAAGCCGTCACTTCGGTACAGTGGCCAAAGAAGTACCACGGTTCACCGCCAACAGCGACTGACTGCTGTGTTTCCACAGCTTTTGATAACCATTCGTTGGCCAGCAGCACATGGAAATCACCCCGCTGTTCTCCCAGCACCAGCTTGTATTCATCGCGATAACAAAGCACCAGCGCCGGATCAACACCCACCATCGGAATATTCAGCTTCGCTACCCGGTTAAGAAACTCGGATGTCTTTTTCGCCGTTTTGGCAAAACGGTTTAAAAAGCCTTTAATGTGCTGCGCCTTGCCATTTGGCGAAAACGGCAGCAGTACCGGCTGCATACCCAGTTTTTCTACCAGACGTATAAAATCAGCGACCACCTGCGCATCGTAATAGCTGGTGAAAGGGTCCTGCACCACCAGCACCGTACGGGCTTTTTGCTCGAGGCTGAGTAATTCGAGCTGTTCCAGCGTCATATTGGCAGAACGATGTCCCACCAGTTGGCGTTGCAGCGACGGCGCAGACAATAGCGGTAAATCAACCATTCCAATGTGCTTTTTAGCCAGATTTCGCACCAGCGGCTGATTGATGAAGAAGTTAAACGTTTTAGGCGCCCGCGCCATTAGCGGTGCATAGCTCTCAACGGTCGCCACCATATGATCGCGCAACGGGCGCAGATAACGCGTGTGGTACAGCTGCAGGAAGCGTGAGCGGAACTCCGGCACATCAAT
This sequence comes from Citrobacter portucalensis, assembly GCF_002042885.1. Taxonomy (GTDB): domain Bacteria; phylum Pseudomonadota; class Gammaproteobacteria; order Enterobacterales; family Enterobacteriaceae; genus Citrobacter; species Citrobacter portucalensis. Next base: position 105,563 of record NZ_MVFY01000001.1, on the reverse strand, counting down.
TTTAATCGGACACTGTGTGGAACAGGCTTTACACGCCAGGCACCCTGACATCGCCTCTTTTACTTCGTGCGAGAAATCGTATTCGCCCTTGCGTGCATGCCAGCTGTTGCGGGTACGGGTAATCAGCGTGCGTAAACTGGCGCGTTTCTCCGGTAGCTCTTTTTCCAGTTGCACAGGATCGATCCCGCGATCGGCCAACAGACGCAGCCACTCACGTACCAGCGTAGCTCGCCCTTTCGGAGAATGGATACGGTTAAGGCTGATTTTCATCGACGGACACATGGGGCTTTTCGCATCGAAGTTAAAGCATAACCCGTTGCCATTACACTCCATTGCCCCACGCCACTCCTGGCGTACGGCCAGCGGGATTTGACGGTCATACGTTCCGCGTTTCACCGCGTCCACTTTCATCATCGGCGCATCAACGTCTTCCGGTGGACAGATTTTGCCGGGGTTGAGCCGGTTTTGCGGATCAAACACCGATTTCACTTTGCGCAGTTCACGATACAGTTCATCACCGAAAAACGCCGGACTGTATTCCGCACGGAAACCTTTCCCGTGCTCACCCCACAACAAACCGCCATATTTTGCCGTCAGCGCGACGACATCATCAGAAATGCGTTTCATCAGCACTTCCTGCTGCGGGTCGCACATATCCAAAGCCGGCCTGACGTGCAGCACGCCAGCATCCACGTGGCCGAACATGCCGTAACTCAGACCATGGCTGTCGAGCAGCGCGCGAAACTCGGCAATATAGTCAGCCAGATGCTCCGGAGGAACGCAGGTATCCTCGGCGAACGGAATTGGCTTCGCGGAACCTTTTGCATTGCCCAGCAGACCGACAGCCTTTTTGCGCATGGCGTAAATTCGTTCGACGCCCGCCAGTTCGGTACATAGCTGCCAGCCAATAACGCCCGCTTCCTGGCGAGCGATTAACCCATCCAGGCGTTCGCAGAGTGCGCTGACCTGCGAATTAATCAAGGTTTCGTCGTCACCGGCAAACTCGACAATATTCAGGCCCAGCATCTCTTTATCCGCGACATCGGTAATCAGTTCGCTTACCGAGTGCCAGACGATGTCTTCACGCGCCAGATTGAGTACTTTGGAGTCGACGGTTTCTACCGACAATGCGCGCGCTTCCACCATCACCGGCGCGTTACGCAACGCCGAATCAAACGAATCGTACTTAACGTTAACCAACTGTCTGACTTTGGGCAGTGGCGTGATATCAAGGCGGGCTTCGGTGATAAACGCCAGCGTACCTTCAGAGCCGGTAAGAATGCGGGTTAAATCAAATTCGGTCATCTCATCGTTAAAGACGTGCCGCAGATCGTAACCCGTCAGGAAGCGATTAAGTTTCGGGAATTTATCCATGATCAGCTGTCGGTTATCACGACAACGCTCATAAACGGTCTTATAGATACGGCCAATCGTGGTATTGCTTTTACCCAGCATTTCGGCAAGCTCGACCGGCATGGGCTGGGTATCCAGAATATCACCGCCCATCAGCACCGCACGGATGCCCAACACATGATCGGAAGTTTTACCGTAAACCAACGATCCTTGCCCGGACGCATCGGTGTTGATCATCCCGCCGAGCGTTGCCCGGTTACTGGTGGATAATTCCGGGGCAAAGAAATAGCCATATGGCTTCAGAAACTGGTTAAGCTGGTCTTTTATCACCCCGGCTTCTACCCGCACCCAACCTTCTTGCGGGTTGATTTCAATAATCCGGCTCATATAGCGGGACATATCAACAATAATGCCCTGGTTCAGCGCCTGACCGTTGGTCCCGGTGCCGCCGCCGCGCGGGGTAAAAATCAACGACGAGAATAGCGGTTCTGCCGCCAGACGGGCGATTAGCGCCACATCTGCGGTTGAACGAGGGAAAACGACAGCATCAGGAAGCAGCTGATAAATACTGTTATCCGTCGACATTGTCAGACGATCGGCATAGCTCGTTGCCGTATCACCCGTGAATCCTTGCTGCTCCAGTGCCTGCAAAAAATTGAGCACCAGCTGAACGACACCTGGCGCCTGAGAAATTTGTGGAATCATTATAGTGACCCTTTCCTGCGGTCTGTGTTGTGAATTTAATCGTTTGCGTGTTGCTTTGTTTGTTGTATCACATTTTTTTCTAATACGCTCAGCAGATTTACAGGCAGAATCCGCCTGTTCAAAACCGCTGAAATTGCTCATCATTATAGAGTGTGATTAACGTGTTCACGTCGCGTCAACGTTCTGGCGCAAAGACAAAGGTGAAAAGTATTTATGGTAAATTTCCGTCAGCCCAGGGATATTGCACAAGTGCTGCTATCGGTGCTGTTTTTAGCCATCCTGATTGTGGCCTGTCTCTGGATTGTTCAGCCCTTTATCCTCGGTTTTGCCTGGGCAGGTACGATTGTCATTGCGACCTGGCCTATCCTGCTACGCTTACAAAAATTGCTCTGGGGACGTCGTTCACTTGCCGTACTGGTGATGACACTGTTGTTAGTGCTGTTGTTCATCATCCCTATCGCGCTGCTGGTTAACAGTATCGTCGATGGCAGCGGGCCGCTGATCCATGCCGTAACCGCAGGTGATATGACGCTACCGGATCTGGCATGGTTGAACAGCATTCCACTGGTGGGTGCCAAAATGTATGGCGCATGGCACAGTTTACTGGATATGGGCGGTTCGGCCATTATGGCCAAAGTTCGTCCTTATATCGGTACCACCACCACCTGGTTTGTCGGTCAGGCCGCGCATATCGGCCGCTTTATGATGCACTGTGGTCTGATGCTGCTGTTCAGTGCCCTATTGTACTGGCGCGGTGAACAGGTCGCATTAGGTATTCGTCACTTCGCCTGCCGTCTTGCCTCTAAACGTGGCGATGCTGCCATTCTGCTGGCCGCGCAAGCCATTCGCGCCGTCGCATTGGGCGTTGTGGTCACCGCTCTGGTGCAGGCAGTGCTCGGGGGTATTGGTCTGGCGGTAACCGGCGTGCCTTACGCCACGCTGCTGGCGGTATTGATGATCCTGTCTTGTCTGGTGCAACTGGGGCCGTTGCCAGTGCTGATTCCGGCCATTATCTGGCTATACTGGACGGGGGATTCCACCTGGGGCACGGTTCTGCTGGTGTGGAGCGGCGTAGTCGGAACGCTGGATAACGTTATTCGACCGATGCTGATTCGTATGGGTGCCGATTTGCCACTGATCCTGATTCTCTCCGGGGTCATCGGCGGACTGATTGCCTTCGGCATGATTGGTCTGTTTATCGGTCCAGTAGTGCTGGCCGTTTCCTGGCGTCTGTTCTCCGCCTGGGTAAACGAAGCCCCTGCGCCAGGTACCAATCCGGATGAAATCCTCGAAGAAATTGCTGAAATCGAACGCAATAAGTAATCCAACATCAGGCGGCAGCGCCGCCTGATTGTTTAACAATACTAATCAATCCTTCCTCTTGCGGGATTAGACCCAACCTCGCCCTTCTTTAAATAATCATTTGTGTCGCAAATTCTTTACAGTTTTTAAACTATTGAGATGAATCTGATCGACGTAAAAAATCACTATGCCTACTATTAGCTCATGGCTTTAGATCAACACATTGATTTATAAGCATGGAAATCCCCTGAGTGAAACAACGAATTGCTGTGTGTAGTCTTTGCCCATCTCCCACGATGGGCTTTTTTTTGTCCTTCGCGCGCCACTCCACCAACCTTAACGCACCAACACATTATCTTCCCCGTCAAGGAACAAATAATATTGCACAAAATACTGTGACTCTCTTCAAGCAGAAATATCCACAGCAATGTTATTACTATTCCACCGTCTTTTATGAAGTGACCAAATAATGAACGCATTAGAGCTACAGGCGATCCGCCATATTTTTGCTATGACGGTGGAAGAAAGCGCCAGGTATATCGCGCGCGATAACAATGTTGCCGCCTGGCAGCAATGGGAAAAGGGTGAAAGAGAAATTCCAGAAGACATCATCCGCATTTGTTCAGAAATGAAAGCAAGGAGGAAGTTAAGAATTAATGCAATTATCGACAAAATAAATAATCGTATCGGTAATAACACCATGCGTTTTTTCCCCGATCTGAACGCTTTTCAGGCGGTTTATCACCACGATGGTTTTCTCGACTGGAAAATCTATCAGTCGGCTGCTGTTGAACTCTATGCTCACGATCTCGAGCGTATGTGTTAAGAGATTGCAACGCCATACCTATTTAGCCTCTTCGCTGAGTAACACATTATGAAAAACACCTATTTCTCCACTGCGATAGGGCTGTACCTAAATTATCTGGTGCACGGCATGGGGGTCATTCTGATGAGCCTCAATATGTCTTCGCTGGAACAACAGTGGCAAACCAATGCTGCGGGCGTCTCGATTGTTATTTCCTCACTCGGCATCGGCCGCTTAAGCGTTTTATTAGTGGCAGGGATGCTTTCCGATCGCTACGGTCGCAGACCATTTATTATCCTTGGTATGACCTGCTACCTGATTTTCTTTATTGGCATCATCAATACTCACAGTATTTTTCTTGCCTATGCTTTTGGTTTTTTAGCAGGAATGGCAAACAGTTTTCTCGATGCCGGAACCTATCCCAGCCTGATGGAGGCATTCCCCCGTTCCCCCAGCACAGCCAATATTTTGATAAAAGCCTTCGTCTCCAGCGGTCAGTTCCTGCTGCCGATGATCATCAGCCTGCTGGTGTGGAGCGAACTTTGGTTTGGCTGGTCCTTCCTGCTGGCGGCTGCCGTTATGATACTCAACGGCGTGTTTTTGTTTCGCTGTCGGTTTCCGCCACATCCCGGGCCTCATACCGTCATCCGGGCACAACCTGCTGAACGAGAAACCGCACAACCTGAACATCGTTGCTCCCTGCTCGACCTTGCCAGTTACACCCTATACGGCTACATCGCAATGGCAACATTTTACCTGGTAAGCCAGTGGCTGGCGCAATACGGACAGTTCGTCGCAGGAATGTCCTATACGTTATCTATCAAACTGTTAAGCATTTATACCTGCGGCTCTCTACTGTGCGTGCTGATCACCGCCCCGCTGGCGCGAAAAGCAGAACGCGCGACATCGATGCTGATGCTGTATACGTTTATCTCATTTGCCGCACTGTTGATGGTTTGTCTGCATCCGACACCTTACGTGGTCATTATCTTTGCGTTTGTCATCGGTTTTTCTTCCGCTGGGGGCGTTGTGCAAATCGGTTTAACGCTCATGGCCGCACGCTTTCCGCATGCGAAGGGCAAAGCGACCGGGATTTACTACAGCGCGGGCAGCATTGCGACCTTCACCATTCCATTGATAACAGCAAAACTCTCAGAAACCAGTATTGCTCACATCATGTGGTTTGATACTGGTATAGCCGCTGTTGGGTTCCTGTTGGCGTTGTTTATTGGTTATCGCAGCCACATCGCGTCAAAGCATCAGCTAAAAATGATACAAGCCGTAGAATAGCGTGGATGCAATATTGTTCCCCCCTTCTGCAAAATAATTGGCATATGTTTTAAAACATCAACAAAACACCGGCTGGCAGAGTTCAATTTCACAGTGTGTTATGCAATATACCTGGTAACTTAAACGCCATGCTATGTAGGCTCTGTGGCTGCTGCCCGGTATATTAATTACAAGGTCGCCGCAATTTAAACAATATCGACGAGCACAGAACAATTTTAAAATCCGCAAGGAGTTGTGAAAATGTCTCAAAGCAAGACCTTTAATACGCCATTTCTTTTGGCGATAACCTGTATTTATTTAAGTTATTTCCTACACGGCATTAGCGTCATTACACTGGCGCAAAATATGACCTCTCTTGCAGAAAAGTTTTCCACCGACAATGCAGGAATTGCCTATTTAATTTCAGGCATTGGTCTGGGGCGACTAGTGAGCATCTTATTCTTTGGCGTGCTCTCAGATAAATTTGGTCGTCGGGCTATCATTCTGTTAGGGGCGATTCTTTATATACTGTTCTTCTTCGGTATTCCCGCCAGCCCTAATCTGATGATTGCCTTTATTCTGGCCGTTTGCGTTGGCGTGGCAAACTCGGCACTGGATACCGGTGGGTACCCGGCGTTAATGGAATGCTTCCCTAAAGCCTCTGGCTCAGCCGTTATCCTGGTGAAAGCTATGGTCTCGTTTGGGCAGATGATCTACCCCATCGTCGTCAGCACCATGCTGCTCAACCATATCTGGTACGGTTATGCGGTCATTATCCCGGGAGCGTTGTTTGTAGTCATTACCCTGATGCTGCTAAAAAGTCGTTTCCCCAGCCAGATGGTGGATGCCGGCATCGCGAAAGATCTGCCACAGATGAACAGTAAACCATTGGTCTGGCTGGAAGGTGTGGCATCCGTCATGTTTGGTGTTGCTGCCTTTTCGACTTTTTACGTCATCGTGGTCTGGATGCCGAAATATGCGATGGCCTTTGCTGGCATGGCAGAATCCGACGCACTGAAAACAATCTCTTACTACAGTATGGGTTCGTTGGTCTGCGTATTTATCTTTGCCGCACTGTTGAAAAAATGGGTACGACCTATTTGGGCAAACGTATTTAACGCCGGACTGGCAACCATCACCGCAGCCGTCATTTATTTATACCCATCTCCGCTGGTATGTAACGCAGGTTCATTTCTCATTGGATTCTCTGCCGCTGGCGGTATTTTACAACTCGGTGTATCGGTGATGTCAGAGTTCTTTCCCAAGAGCAAGGCCAAAGTCACCAGTATTTATATGATGATGGGTGGCGTAGCCAACTTTATTATCCCATTAATCACCGGATACCTCTCTAACATTGGTCTGCAATACATTATTTTGCTGGACCTTGCATTTGCTCTGTTGGCTTTTGTCACCGCCATCATCGTCTTTATTCGTTACTACCGCGTATTTGATATCCCCAAAAATGATGTGCGGTTGGGCGAGCGTTATTTTCAATAAATTGTTTAGAAGGAGTATCAAATGGACGTAACTGCTAAATATGAACTGATTGGTTTGATGGCTTACCCTATCAGACATAGTCTGTCGCCTGAAATGCAAAATAAGGCATTAGAAAAAGCGGGATTGCCATTCACTTACATGGCATTTGAAGTTGATAACTCAACGTTTGCTAATGCCATTGCCGGGCTGAAGGCCTTAAAGATGCGGGGTACCGGGGTCTCAATGCCCAACAAGCAGCTGGCATGTGAGTATGTTGATGAATTAACGCCTGCAGCCAAGCTGGTCGGCGCAATTAACACTATCGTCAATGATGATGGTTACCTGCGTGGTTACAATACCGATGGCACGGGCCATATTCGTGCAATTAAGGAAAGTGGTTTCGATATCAAAGGTAAAACCATGGTACTGTTGGGCGCAGGCGGTGCGTCGACGGCCATTGGTGCACAGGCAGCGATTGAAGGCATCAAAGAAATTAAACTCTTTAACCGCCAGGATGAGTTTTTTGCCAAAGCGCAGGAGTTTGCCAAACGCGTCAATGAAAACACCGACTGCGTGGTCACCGTTATCGATCTCGCCGATCGCCAGGCTTTTGCTGACGCACTTGCCAGCGCAGATATTTTGACCAACGGCACTAAAGTCGGCATGAAGCCGCTGGAAAATGAATCTCTCGTGACCGACGCTTCCCTGCTGCGTCCGGAACTGCTGGTAACCGAATGCGTCTACAACCCGCATATGACCAAATTATTGCAGCAGGCACAAAGTGCTGGTTGCAAAACAATTGATGGTTACGGCATGTTGTTGTGGCAAGGGGCTGAACAGTTCAAGCTCTGGACCGGGAAAGATTTCCCACTGGAGTATGTGAAACAGGTTATGGGTTTTGCCGCCTGACAGGCAAGCATTTGTACAATAGTTAAAGGGTAATCAATGAAAACCGTAACCGTAAAAAACCTCGTTATTGGCGAGGGTGCGCCGAAGATCATTGTCTCGCTGATGGGTAAAGACATCGCAACGGTAAAAAGCGAAGCGCTGGCCTATCGCAAAGCGGATTTCGACATTCTGGAATGGCGCGTAGACCATTTCACTGATGTCTCTTCCATTGAGGCGGTGTTGGAAGCTGCGCGCACCATCCGCGATGTGATGGCTGACAAACCACTGCTTTTCACCTTCCGTAGCGCCAAAGAAGGCGGTGAACAGGCTCTGTCTGTCGAGCACTATATTGCACTTAACCGCGCGGCGGTAGACAGCAGTCTGGTGGATATGATCGATCTGGAACTGTTTACCGGTGACGAACTGGTCAAAGCGACCGTCAAGCATGCGCATGCGAAAAATGTCTTTGTGATTATGTCCAATCACGATTTTCATAAGACACCAGCCGCGGAAGAGATTGTCCAGCGCCTGCGTAAAATGCAGGAGCTGGGTGCAGATATCCCCAAGATTGCCTTGATGCCGCAAAATAAAACGGATGTTCTGACGCTGCTTAGTGCCACGCTGGAAATGCAAGAACGCTATGCCGATCGCCCGATAATCACCATGTCGATGGCTAAAACAGGGGTGATTTCACGTCTGTCTGGTGAGGTTTTCGGTTCAGCGGCAACCTTTGGGGCAGTAAAAAAAGCCTCCGCACCAGGACAAATTTCGGTCACCGACCTGCGTACTGTATTGACAATATTGCATCAGGCTTAATTACAGATATATCCATATAAATATCAGTAATGCCCTACCCCAGATATTCGTCTAACCACGGATATCTGGCCGGTAATCAAGCGTTATTAAATAACTCACAATATTATTGTCGAATATAGCGACAGGTAGTCGCACGCATATAATCTGGAGTTCACATGAAATTTTCAAGGCCAAATCGTATAGATGGTCGGGTACCCGTATTATCCGCTGCAGATGCAGTCAATTATATTCCTGATGAAGCAACGCTTTGTGTATTAGGTGCTGGAGGGGGGATTCTCGAAGCAACAACATTAATTAATGCACTGGCTGAAAAATATAAAAACTCACAGTCACCGCGAAATTTAGCGTTGATTAGTCCTACAGGTTTGGGTGACCGTGCCGACCGGGGAATTAGCCCACTGGCACAGGAAGGTTTAGTCAAATGGGCATTATGCGGACACTGGGGACAATCACCGCGAATCTCCGATCTGGCTGAACAAAATAAAATTGCCGCCTATAACTATCCTCAGGGCGTATTAACCCAAACCCTGCGTGCATCGGCGGCTCACCAGCCGGGGATCCTTAGTGATATCGGCATCGGTACATTTGTTGACCCTCGCCAACAGGGCGGTAAGCTGAATGAAGTGACCACCGAAGATCTGATAAAATTGGTGGAAATTGATAACAAAGAGTACCTGTATTACAAAGCCATTGCGCCAAACATCGCCTTTATTCGCGCCACCACTTGCGACAGTGAAGGCTACGCCACCTTTGAAGATGAAGTGATGTATCTTGATGCGCTGGTGATTGCCCAGGCCGTACACAATAACGGTGGCATCGTTATGATGCAGGTGCAAAAGATGGTGAAGAAAGCCACGTTGCATCCGAAATCGGTGCGTATTCCCGGCTATCTGGTCGATATTGTGGTCATCGACCCCGACCAAACGCAACTGTATGGTGGCGCGCCGGTTAACCGCTTTATCTCTGGCGATTTTGTTCTCGATGACAGCCAACAGACTGCCCTGCCGCTCAATCAGCGTAAACTGGTGGCCAGACGCGCCCTGTTTGAAATGCGCAAAGGTGCGGTCGGCAACGTTGGCGTAGGCATTGCCGATGGCATTGGCCTCGTCGCGCGCGAAGAAGGCTGTGCTGACGATTTTATTCTGACAGTCGAAACGGGTCCGATTGGCGGCATCACCTCTCAAGGTATTGCTTTCGGCGCCAACGTCAACACCCGCGCCATTCTGGATATGACCTCCCAGTTTGACTTCTATCACGGTGGTGGGCTGGATGTGTGCTATTTAAGTTTTGCCGAAGTCGATCGCCACGGCAACGTCGGCGTACACAAATTCAATGGTAAAATCATGGGTACCGGCGGTTTTATCGATATTAGCGCCACCTCCAAAAAAATTATTTTCTGCGGCACGTTAACTGCCGGAAGTCTGAAAACGGAAGTTGCCGATGGCAAGTTAAATATCGTGCAGGAAGGTCGGGTGAAAAAATTCGTCAACGAATTACCTGAAGTGACTTTCAGCGGAAAAATTGCTCTCGAACGTGGACTTGATGTGCGTTACATCACTGAACGCGCTGTATTTACGTTAAAAGCAGATGGTCTTCATTTAATCGAAATTGCACCGGGAGTCTCTTTACAGGAAGACATCCTGGACAAGATGGATTTCACGCCAATTATTTCGCCAAATCTGAAGATGATGGACGAAAGATTATTTATCGATGCCTCGATGGGTTTTGTATTACCCGTCGCCGCCAATTAAAAGGAGTACCCTGATGGACTTTTCTTTAACTGAAGAACAAGAACTGCTGCTTGCCAGTATTAGAGAACTGATTACCAGCAATTTCCCGGAAGAATATTTCCGTACCTGCGATCAGACGGCGACCTACCCGAAAGAGTTTATGCGTGCCCTGGCGGACAACGGTATTTCGATGCTGGGCGTTCCGGAAGAGTTTGGTGGCATCCCGGCAGATTACGTCACACAGATGCTGGCGCTGATGGAAGTTTCAAAATGCGGCGCACCCGCTTTTTTGATCACTAACGGTCAGTGCATTCACAGTATGCGTCGTTTTGGGTCCGCTGAACAGCTGCGTAAGACCGCAGAAAGCACCATGGAAACGGGCGATCCAGCGTATGCGCTGGCATTAACCGAACCGGGAGCTGGCTCCGACAACAACAGCGCGACCACCAGCTACACTCGCAAAAACGGTAAGGTCTATCTCAACGGGCAGAAAACCTTTATCACCGGCGCGAAAGAGTATCCCTATATGCTGGTACTGGCCCGAGATCCGGAGCCAAAAGATCCGAAAAAAGCCTTTACGCTGTGGTGGGTCGATTCGAAGAAACCCGGCATTAAGGTTAATCCGCTGCATAAAATCGGCTGGCATATGCTCAGCACCTGCGAAGTTTATCTTGATGACGTCGAAGTGGACGAAAGCGATATGGTCGGAGAGGAAGGCATGGGTTTCCTCAACGTCATGTACAACTTCGAAATGGAACGTTTGATCAACGCTGCACGCAGTACCGGTTTTGCTGAATGCGCCTTCGAAGATGCCGCCCGTTACGCCAACCAGCGTATCGCATTCGGTAAGCCAATTGGTCACAATCAGATGATCCAGGAAAAACTGGCGCTGATGGCGATTAAAATCGATAACATGCGCAATATGGTATTAAAAGTCGCCTGGCAGGCCGATCAGGAACAGTCTCTGCGCACCAGTGCAGCGCTGGCAAAACTGTATTGTGCACGTACTGCAATGGAAGTGATTGATGACGCCATTCAGATTATGGGTGGGCTGGGTTACACCGACGAAGCACGCGTTTCCCGCTTCTGGCGCGATGTTCGCTGTGAACGCATTGGCGGTGGCACAGATGAAATCATGATTTACGTCGCGGGTCGCCAAATCCTGAAAGATTATCAGAATAAGTAAGCAGTAATGCTTGCCGGATAGCGCAAATGCGTTATCCGGCACGAGCCAGGTGAATCATATTTCTGGCATCAAACATTCCTGTTCTACAAGGTTATTTTTAAACTGCTTACGATAATCGCTGGGGGTACAACCCACATGCCGCTGAAAGAGTTTGGCAAAGTGATCGACATTTTCATACCCTACCCGCCAGGAAATTTCTGCCAACGAGGACTCCGTATTCGTCAGGGCAAATTTTGCCTCTGTCATTCGCCGCTGAATCACATAATTAATCGGCGAAATACGATATTCCTTAGTAAACTCGTGACAGATATAGCTCACGCTGGCACGAAATTTCTTAGACAACTGTTCCAGCGTAATTTTCTCTCGAAAGTTGTTATTTAAATAAACCAACACATCTTTAATTAATATATCTTTTTTAATATATCCCTGCTCAGAACGATAAGCATTTTTAAAGTTTTCGTAATATAAAACGGTTAATGCATAAGCGAAGGCGTCATAAGCGGAAGACGTCAGGTTATTCTTGCTCTGCGGGATCATAACACTCAGTTCATTAAAGATACTTTTAATAACCTCTTTGCCCTGGCTGACGTTAATAACCGGACACGAGTGCATCTGCAAGAGTTGGTTCTCCTGCCAGTCGTTAAAACGAAAACCGTAGAGCGCACAGGTGTAAGTGGTTGCAGGTGCGCTGCTATCGGAAGCAACCGCATGTAACCGCCCTTGTTCTATCACTACGATGTCACCCGCATGTGCGACATACAGCGAAGAGTCGATAATTAGCCTTGCGACACCTTTTTTTACATAGATAAGCTCTGTTTCATTGTCATGAACATGATGACCCGACTCCCAGTTAGGATCATCACTGATGACGAATCGCGAAAATCTCGGGGTTTTTCCCTGTTCAAAAAGGGTCTCCATGGCATTATCAAAACAGCGTTGATACATGACAACCTCCACCGAAAGGCAGTAATTTTGCGGATAATTAATATCGAAAAGTAAAAACGATGAAGACGTTATACAACGTTATTCTGTCCAGGCGAAACAAAATTATTTGCCTCGTCTGCAAGATGACACCTCCAACTTCAGCACGCTGCTCACGCAAATTGTTTTTATTTTAAAATAACAGGAAAGTGTAAATGTTATTAAGTCAGCAATAATAATTTACACACCAGAAACAAAGTGCATGCAGAAACGGATAAAAATATGATCCATTTCTCAAAAAAGCGCCTCGATTTTATTTCTATTTTTATCACTTTAACACCCGACGTCGTCTTTACGTTCATAAACTCAGCATTCCTAAAGTCCTTTTTTTTGCAAGATTGTTGGGAATGAAAACAGATTGCCCCGTCGAAAACAGTCCCCCTCTGCCGCACACTATTTTCAGTCAATTTTCCCTACTGTTGATGATGTCACTCCCCGTCATCATCCACACGAGAATCACTGGAGATGCCATGAAACTAATAACCTGCTTTAAGTTGGTGCCTGAAGAACAGGACATTGTTGTTACCCCACAACGTTCGCTTAACTTTGACCGGGCCGATGCCAAAATCAGTCAGTTTGATTTGAATGCAATAGAGGCCGCGACGCAACTTAGTGCGGAAGGTGATGAAATCGTCGCCTTAACGGTTGGCGGCTCGCTACTGCAAAACTCCAAAGTGCGTAAAGACGTACTGTCCCGCGGGCCGGACAGTTTGTTTATGGTGCAGGATCCCCAACTGGAGCATTCATTACCGCGAGACACGGCTCAGGCGCTGGCCTGCGCGGCCAAAAACATTGAATTCGACCTGATGCTGTTCGGCGAAGGGTCTGGAGACATCTACGCCCAGCAGGTTGGCTTACTGGTTGGCGAACTCTTACAACTTCCGGTAATTAACGCCGTCAGCAACATCCAACGTAACGGCGATCGCATTGTGGTTGAACGTACGCTGGAAGACGAAGTTGAAGTGATTGAACTGTCGCTCCCCGCCGTGCTGTGCGTAACCTCGGATATCAATACACCGCGTATTCCCTCGATGAAAGCCATTCTGGGCGCAGGTAAAAAACCAGTCACACCGTGGCAAGCCAGCGATATTGGCTGGACACCTGCCTCACCGTTAGCAGAACTGGTGAGCCTCACCGTTCCGCCACAAACAGAACGTAAGCACATCATTCTGGAAAATGACTCAGCAGAAGCCATCGCCGAGCTGGCTGAGCATCTGAAAAAAGCCCTGAACTAAGCCCAACGGAGAGAAATTATCATGAGTAAATTAGCTAACGTATGGGTGTTCAGCGATAACGTAGAACGCTATGCAGAATTAATGGCCGGCGCACGCCTGTGGGGTGAACAGGTACACCTTATTGTACAAGGCAACGAACAGGCCAATCAGGTTAAACCTCTGGGTGCCGATGAGATTGTCGTGCTTGAAACAAAGTCTGGTTTACAGCGTGTTGAAAATTTTGCCGAGACCATCGCCGCCCTGATACAAGAACATACCGGGCTATTGCTGATGCCAGCGACTAAACGCGCTAAATCCCTTGGTGCGCGGTTAAGTATTCAGCTCAATGCAGCGATGGTAAATGACGCCACGTCGGTAACGCTTGATGATGACTCACTGTTCGCAGAACACCGTATGTACGGTGGCCTGGCATTCGGCAAAGAAAAAATCAAAACAACTCAGGCAATTATCACCCTTGCCCCAGGCGTACTTGAACCGGTAGAGGCTAATGCTTCACATACCTGCCCTGTTGTCTCTGCACCTTACATCGCACCACACCATGAAATTATGTGCCAGGAACGTCGCGCCAAATCCGTGAGCAGCGTGGATCTCAGCAAAGCCAAACGTGTGGTGGGTGTGGGCCGCGGCCTGGTTGCGCAAAACGATCTGGAGATGGTGCGCCAGTTGGCATCTGTACTGGGTGCAGAAGTGGGTTGTTCACGACCGATTGCCGAAGGCGAAAACTGGATGGAACGCGAACGCTACATCGGCGTTTCTGGCGTGTTACTGAAATCGGACCTTTACCTCACCCTCGGCATTTCAGGACAAATTCAGCATATGGTTGGCGGTAACGGCGCGAAAGTCATTGTTGCCATCAACAAAGATAAGAAAGCCCCTATTTTCAATTACGCCGATTACGGACTGGTCGGCGACATCTACAAAGTCGTTCCGGCTCTTATCGAGCATCTCAGCCGCTAACCCCCACATTTAACGCACATATCCCGCTGCCCTCGCAGCGGGAAGGGAGCATAAAGCATGTCAGATGAAAAATTTGATGCCATTGTGGTCGGTGCTGGCGTGGCGGGTACGGTTGCAGGCTACGTGATGGCTCAGGCCGGACTGGACGTACTGGTCATCGAGCGCGGAAACAGTGCAGGCAGTAAAAATATGACCGGCGGAAGACTCTATGCACATAGTCTTGAGCGCATCATGCCGGGGTTCGCGCAGGAAGCGCCGCTCGAGCGTAAAGTCACCCGCGAAAAAATCTCCTTTCTGACCGAAGAAAGCGCCGTCACTCTCGATTTCCATTGTGAAAAAGCTGACGCACCAACGCAGGATTCGTATACCGTTTTGCGCAACAGACTTGACCCATGGCTAATGGATAAGGCGGAACAAGCTGGCGTGCAGTTCATCCCCGGCGTGCGCGTCGATGCCCTGATCCGCGAAGGTAATAAGGTTACCGGAGTTCAGGCCGGTGACGATATCCTGGAAGCCAATATTGTCATCCTTGCCGATGGTGTCAACTCTATGCTGGGGCGTTCCCTGGGGATGGTTCCGCCCTCTTCTGCACATCACTATGCCGTTGGCGTAAAAGAGCTGATCGGCTTACCTCCAGCGGTCATTGCAGATCGCTTCAATCTTTCAGGTAATGAAGGCGCGGCCTGGCTGTTTGCAGGCTCACCGTCTGATGGGTTGATGGGAGGCGGATTTTTGTATACCAACCAGGACTCCATCTCTCTGGGTCTGGTGTGTGGTCTGGGGGATATTGCCCATGCCACAAAAAGCATTCCACAAATGCTGGAAGACTTTAAGCAACATCCAACTATTCGGCCATTGATTGCCGGTGGAGAACTACTGGAATATTCCGCGCATATGGTGCCGGAAGGCGGTCTGGCAATGGTTCCAAAGCTGGTCGATGACGGTGTGATGATCGTGGGCGATGCCGCCGGTTTCTGTTTGAACCTGGGTTTCACGGTGCGAGGTATGGATTTGGCCATCGCTTCCGCAGAAGCCGCTGCCCAAACAGCTATTGCAGCAAAAGAACGCCAGGATTTCTCTGCCAGCAGCCTGATGGACTACAAGCGCGCGCTCGAACAGGGCTGTGTGATGCGTGATTTACAGCATTTTCGCAAGATCCCGGCGTTAATGGAAAACCCACGGCTGTTCACTCAGTATCCGCGTATGGTGGCCGACATCATGAGCGATATGTTCACCGTTGACGGACGTCCAAATCAACCGGTTCGCAAGATGATTATGTCCCACGCAAAACAAATCGGGCTGATGAACTTACTGAAAGACGGTATCAAGGGGGCAACTGCACTATGAATCAGGACAATACCGTTAACGTTGACGTCAAACTGGGCGTCAATAAATTCAATGTCGATGAAGGCCACCCGCACATTATTCTGGCCGAACATCCAGACCTTAATGAATTTCGCAAGCTGCTGAAAGCCTGCCCCGCCGGGCTGTATAAGCAGGACGAGAGTGGAAACATTCATTTTGATTCTGCTGGTTGCCTGGAGTGCGGAACGTGTCGAGTACTTTGCGGCGACACAATCCTCGACCAATGGGAATATCCGGTCGGAACATTTGGCGTTGATTTTCGCTACGGCTAATGGATTTTGCCTGTAGTACACCGGATCGGCCACGCCGGCCATCCGGTCAGATGTATGCCGAAATCATCCTGGGAATAACTTAATGAGTATCACACTAACGTTTAACGCCGAACGCCGCGAAGTCTGGCGGCAACAGGGTTTATGGGGAGATGCTTCGCTTGGCGATTACTGGAACCAAACTGCCAGAGCCATGCCAGATAAAATCGCTGTGGTTGATAACCATGGCGCTTCATACACCTATGCTGCACTCGACAGCGCGGCCAGCAGTCTGGCAACCTGGTTTTTAGCCTGCGGTATTCAACCCGGCGATCGCATTGCCTTCCAGTTACCGGGCTGGTGCGAGTTTACGATTATCTACCTGGCCTGCCTGAAAACCGGGGCCGTTTCCGTACCGCTGCTGCCAGCGTGGCGTGAAGCAGAGCTGGTATGGGTGCTAAATAAGTGCAAAGCGAAGATTTTTTTCGCACCGACGCTGTTTAAACAGACCCGACCGGTCGATCTGATCCTCCCCTTACAAAACCAGTTGCCGCATCTGCAACAGATCGTTGCCGTGGATAAACTGGCTCCGGCAACTACCTCGCTGGCGCTCAGTCAACTGCTTTTAGCTCCGCCTTTAACCCAGACGATTAATGTTCACGCCGATGAACTGGCGGCGGTGTTGTTTACCTCCGGTACCGAGGGAATGCCAAAAGGCGTAATGCTGACCCACAACAACATCCTTGCCAGCGAGCGCGCCTATTGTGCCCGCCTCAATCTCACCTGGCAGGATGTGTTTTTGATGCCCGCACCACTGGGACACGCTACCGGTTTTCTGCATGGCGTTACTGCACCGTTTTTAATCGGCGCACGCAGCGTATTGTTAGATATTTTCACCCCAACCGCCTGTCTTGAACTGCTGGAGCAACAACGCTGTACCTGTGTGCTCGGCGCAACGCCCTTCGTCTACGACATGTTGTGTAGCATGGAAAAACGACCACGCGATCTCTCATCGCTACGCTTTTTCTTATGTGGGGGCACAACCATTCCACAAAAGATTGCCCGTGACTGCCAGCAGCTTGGCATAAAATTATTAAGCATTTATGGCTCGACAGAGAGTTCACCGCATGCGCTGGTCAATCTCGATGATTCGCTTTCTCGCATGATGAATACCGACGGATATGCTGCTGCAGGCGTCGAAATTAAAGTGGTCGACGAAGCACGCAATACGTTGCCCGCGGGGGTAGAAGGTGAAGAAGCTTCGCGTGGTCCTAATGTGTTTATGGGCTACCTCGATGAACCCGAACTTACCGCCCGCGCGCTGGATCAAGACGGCTGGTATTACAGCGGCGACTTATGCCGAATGGACGATGCGGGGTACATCAAAATCACCGGACGGAAAAAAGATATCATTGTCCGCGGTGGAGAAAACATCAGCAGCCGCGAAGTTGAGGATATTTTATTGCAGCATCCTCGCATTCACGATGCCTGTGTTGTCGCGATGCCGGACGAACGCTTAGGTGAAAGGTCGTGTGCTTACGTGGTCCTAAAACCCCCGCATCATTCGTTGTCGCTGGAATCAGTGGTGGCCTTTTTTAGCCGCAAGCGGGTGGCAAAGTATAAATACCCTGAGCACATTGTGATCGTGGAAAAATTACCGCGCACGGCGTCCGGTAAAGTACAAAAATACCAGCTTCGTCAGGATATTATTCAGCGTTTGAGCGTGGAGAGTATTACAGGATAAAGCGCCGGATGGCGATGCTCACGCATCTTATCCGGCCTACGTTGAATAGGCCGGATAAGGCATGATATTACTTGTTCAGTTCAGCCAGACTCAGCCAGGTTTGTACGACGGTGTCCGGGTTCAGCGACAGGCTGTCGATCCCCTCTTCCATCAGCCAGGCCGCGAAGTCTTCGTGGTCAGAAGGTCCCTGACCGCAAATACCCACGTATTTGCCCTGTTTCTTGGCTGCGCGAATCGCCATCGACAGCAGCGCTTTCACCGCGTCGTTACGCTCATCAAACAGTTCAGAAACCACACCAGAGTCACGATCCAGACCCAGCGCCAACTGCGTCATGTCGTTTGAGCCGATGGAGAAACCGTCGAAGTATTCGAGGAACTGCTCGGCCAGCAAGGCGTTAGACGGGATCTCACACATCATGATGATCTTCAGTCCGTTCTCGCCGCGTTTCAGCCCCTGGCGTGCCAGTTCTTCCACCACCGCTTTCGCCTGGGCAACGGTACGTACAAACGGTACCATCACTTCAACGTTAGTCAGGCCCATGTCGTTACGGACACGTTTTACTGCGTCGCATTCCAGCGCGAAGCAGTCGCGGAAGCTGTCGGCAACATAACGGCCCGCCCCACGGAAGCCCAGCATCGGGTTCTCTTCATGCGGTTCATAACGCTCACCGCCGACCAGGTTGGCATATTCGTTGGACTTAAAGTCAGACATACGCACGATGACGCGTTTTGGATAAAACGCCGCACCCAGCGTCGCGATCCCTTCCGTCAGACGACCGACATAGAATTCACGCGGAGAATCGAAACCTTTCATCATGGCGCGGATTTCATTTTGCAGCTCAGGCGTCTGGTCATCAAACTCCAGCAGCGCACGCGGGTGTACGCCAATCATGCGGTTGATGATAAATTCCAGACGCGCCAGGCCGACGCCTTCGTTTGGCAGACAGGCGAAGTCGAAAGCCCGGTCCGGGTTACCGACGTTCATCATCACCTTCAACGGCAGATCCGGCATGGTCTCCACGCTGGAACTCTTCACGCTAAAGTCGAGCATGTCAGCGTAAACATAACCGGTGTCACCTTCGGCACAGGAGACAGTTACCTTCTCACCATCTTTCATGCGCTCGGTCGCATCGCCACAGCCAACCACGGCAGGGATCCCCAGTTCACGGGCAATGATTGCCGCGTGACAGGTACGACCGCCACGGTTAGTGACAATTGCTGCCGCTTTCTTCATGATCGGTTCCCAATCCGGGTCGGTCATGTCGGTAACCAGTACGTCGCCTGGTTCGATGCGGTTCATTTCGCTGATGTCATGAATGACTTTGACCGGACCCGCGCCAATGCGGTGGCCGATGGCGCGACCTTCAGCAATAATTTTACCCTGAGCATGCAGAGTATACCGCTCCATCACCTGACCGCGAGAACGCACGGTTTCCGGACGCGCCTGAACAATGAACAGCTTGCCGGTATGACCGTCTTTCGCCCATTCGATGTCCATTGGACGACCGTAGTGCTTCTCGATTTGTACCGCCTGCTTAGCCAGTTCCTGCACTTCTTCGTTAGTCAGGGAGAAAATGTCGCGTTGTTCCTGCGGGACATCTTCAATGGTCACCTGCTTACCGTGTTCCTGGGTCGGCGCGTAAATCATGCGGATTTTTTTCGATCCCATTGTGCGACGGACGATCGCCGGACGGTTAGCCGCCAGGGTCGGTTTGTGCACGTAGAATTCATCCGGGTTAACGGCGCCCTGCACGACCATTTCGCCCAGGCCCCAGGCGGACGTGATAAAGACAACCTGGTCGAAACCGGATTCGGTATCGATGGAGAACATTACGCCTGAGGACGCGAGGTCAGAACGTACCATCCGCTGAACGCCAGCAGAGAGCGCGACGCCACGGTGGTCATAGCCCTGGTGAACACGATAAGAGATCGCGCGGTCGTTAAACAGCGAGGCAAATACGTGTTTGATGGCAACCAGTACGGCATCAAATCCCTGGACGTTGAGGAAGGTTTCCTGCTGACCGGCAAATGACGCATCTGGCATATCTTCTGCGGTAGCGGAAGAACGCACGGCAAAAGAGGCATTGGCATCGTCCGCTGACAGCTGCGCGTAGGCATCGCGGACGGCATTTTCCAGTTCGGGCTGGAAAGGAGTGTCGATAATCCACTGGCGGATCTGTGCCCCGGCTTTCGCAAGCTCAGTGACATCGTCGATATCCGTTTTATCCAGCAGCTCATAAATGCGCTGGTTTACACCGCTCTGGTCCAGAAACTGGTTAAACGCATCGGCGGTCGTTGCAAAACCATTCGGTACGGAAACACCCATACCTGAAAGGTTAGTAATCATTTCACCCAGGGAGGCATTTTTGCCTCCAACTCTGTCTACATCATTCATGCCGAGTTGGTTATACCAAAGCACCAGCGGTGACGAGCCATTGTTGGACATCGAACAATCCTTATATATGAACGAGGTTAGGAAACTCAATTTTGCGTAATTATCTTGGCATATTTACTCCGGCGAAAAAAACGGTGAATCGTTCAAGCAACTTTATTTTTTATTTTTTCAGATTGTTTCCGCATTTGCGCAAACCCGCGAGCCACACGGGATCACCACAAAAACGATCGGTATAAACATTTGTTCCGAAAAATGAAATCCACTTTTCATTAAATATAAAAATACCGTTTCATTTTATAAAATAGATGCCGCAATATTCGCTTCTGGCGAATTTTAATTTATGCTTTCAGAGAATTATATCTGCCCCAGGATGAGCAAAATGGATAATGCTGTTGATCGTCACGTATTTTATATTTCTGATGGTACGGCCATCACCGCCGAGGTATTGGGTCACGCGGTGATGTCGCAATTTCCTGTCACGATCAGCAGCATTACGCTGCCGTTTGTGGAAAATGAGAGTCGTGCGCGCGCGGTTAAAGACCAGATTGACGCTATCTACCAACAAACTGGCGTGCGCCCTTTAGTGTTTTACTCCATCGTCCTGCCGGAAATTCGCTCGATCATTCTGCAAAGCGAAGGGTTTTGTCAGGATATCGTGCAGGCGTTGGTTGCCCCACTGCAACACGAGATGAAACTCGACCCTACGCCTATCGCCCATCGCACTCACGGTCTGAATCCCGGTAACCTCAACAAGTACGACGCGCGCATTGCTGCCATTGACTACACCCTCGCCCACGACGACGGTATTTCGTTGCGCAACCTCGATCAGGCGCAGGTGATCCTGCTCGGCGTTTCCCGTTGCGGCAAAACCCCGACCAGTTTGTATCTGGCCATGCAGTTTGGTATCCGCGCGGCCAACTACCCCTTTATTGCCGATGATATGGATAATCTGGTGCTGCCCACCTCCCTGAAGCCGTTGCAGCATAAGCTGTTCGGTCTGACTATCGACCCTGAGCGCCTGGCGGCCATCCGCGAAGAACGCCGTGAGAACAGCCGTTACGCCTCGCTGCGTCAGTGCCGTATGGAAGTTGCTGAGGTGGAAGCGCTTTATCGGAAAAACCAGATCCCCTGGCTGAACAGTACCAATTATTCGGTAGAAGAGATTGCTACCAAGATCCTCGATATCATGGGACTGAATCGCCGCATGTACTAGAATGCTAGTGCATTGGTTCGATTTTTTGTTATTATGCTCGCCACCAGGCAGGATGAGTGTGATATTGTGATGTACATCACTTCCCGGTAGTCCTGCCGTTGAAGCAACAAATTTCTGAGACAAGTAATGAACAGAACCGATGAACTCCGTACTGCGCGTATTGACAACCTGGTCACTCCAGCAGAGCTTGCGCAACGGCATCCTGTTTCGTCCTCCGTCGCCCGTCATGTTACGGACTCCCGACGTCGGATAGAAAAAATTTTAAATGGTGAAGACCCCCGTTTACTGGTGATCGTAGGTCCCTGCTCGATTCACGATCTTGATGCCGCGATGGAATACGCGACACGGTTACAGGCGCTGCGCACTAAGCACCAGGCGCGTCTGGAAATCGTGATGCGTACCTATTTTGAAAAACCACGCACCGTCGTAGGCTGGAAAGGCCTGATTTCCGACCCGGATTTGAATGGCAGTTATCGTGTGAACCACGGTATTGAACTGGCGCGAAAACTGCTGTTGCAGGTCAACGAACTGGGCGTCCCCACGGCGACTGAATTCCTCGACATGGTGACCGGCCAGTTTATTGCTGATTTAATCAGTTGGGGAGCTATTGGCGCGCGCACCACCGAAAGTCAGATCCATCGTGAAATGGCCTCCGCGCTCTCCTGCCCGGTTGGCTTTAAGAACGGAACGGATGGCAACACGCGCATCGCCGTCGATGCGATTCGCGCCTCCCGCGCCAGTCACATGTTCCTCTCGCCGGATAAAACCGGTCAGATGACCATTTACCAGACCAGCGGTAACCCTTACGGGCATATCATCATGCGTGGCGGTAAAAAGCCGAATTATTATGCTGAAGATATTGCTGCCGCCTGCGATACCCTGCACGAATTTTCCCTGCCTGAGCATCTGGTGGTCGATTTTAGCCACGGCAATTGCCAGAAGCAGCATCGCCGTCAGTTGGACGTTTGTGATGATGTATGCCAGCAAATTCGCAATGGTTCGACGGCGATTGCCGGGATTATGGCGGAGAGTTTCTTGCGTGAAGGTACGCAAAAAATCGTTAGCGGCCAGCCGCTGGTTTACGGTCAGTCCATTACCGACCCGTGCCTGAACTGGGAAGATACTGAACTGTTGGTTGAAAAACTCGCCTCTGCGGTTGATAGCCGTTTTTAATGCTGTTCGCCGGGCAATATCACCTTGCCCGGCGCTAATCCCTTGTTTTCCCCTTGCTTATTGCGCAAAAAACGTTCTCGTCACAATTATTTCACAAAAACGCTTGCCGCAAATTTGTAGTTTGATGATAATGATTATCATTGTTACATTGATTGTTATTTTTAAACACTATGTCACGTATGGATAACACAACGGCAACGCCTGCAAAAGACAAAACACCGCCTTCCGTCGCGCCCAACGAGCGACGAATTGACAGTAAAACCCTGCTTGGTAACGAAGGACGCGTGATCATAGAACATGATGGTCAGCACTACCTGCTGCGCCAGACACAAGCCGGAAAACTCATTCTGACTAAATAAACAACACATTTCGCCAGCCACCCAGGTCATACCCAGGCAGCCAGCGCTTTTCGATTTCCTAATGGAGAGTTGCTATGCCTTACCTGCACACCGCTTCCCTGCGCCCATCGCTGTTGGCGCTGGCGATTATCAGTAACCTGCCCGCCGTCGCCTATGCGGCGGTCGAGGATATGACCGTTACCGCCACCGGCAATGCCCGTAGCGCCTTTGAAGCGCCAATGATGGTTAGCGTCATTGACGCCACCGCCCCAGAAAACCAAACCGCCAGCTCCGCTGCCGACCTGTTACGTAAGGTTCCAGGCCTGACCCTTGACGGTACGGGCCGTACCAACGGCCAGGACGTGAATCTGCGCGGCTATGATCGACGCGGAGTTCTGGTACTGGTTGACGGCGTTCGTCAGGGAACCGACACCGGACACCTGAACAGTACCTTCCTCGACCCGGCGCTTATCAAACGCATCGAAGTCGTGCGTGGCCCTTCCGCACTACTGTACGGTAGCGGCGCGCTAGGCGGCGTGATCGCCTATGACACTGCAGATGCCAAAGATCTACTGGACGTCGGGCAAAACAGCGGTTATCGCGTGTTCGGTACCGCGGCAACCGGCGATCACAGTCTCGGCATGGGTGCCAGCACGTATGGCCGTACCGATACGCTGGACGGACTGCTTGCCTGGTCCAGCCGCGATCGCGGTGATTTACGCCAGAGTGACGGTACTACTGCGCCGAATGACGAAGCAATTAACAATATGCTGGCGAAAGGTAGCTGGAAAATTGACAGCGCCCAGACGCTGGCCGGTTCGCTGCGTTACTACAATAATGACGCCCGGGAACCTAAAAACCCGCAGACCAGCGCGGCGGATGCCAGCAATCCGATGACCAACCGTTCAACGATCCAGCGTGATGCGCAACTGACCTACTCGCTCGCTCCGGCGGACAATGACTGGCTGAACGCTGACGCCCGTATCTACTGGTCCGAAGCGCGCATTAATGCTCAGAATGCAGATAACACTGGCGAATTTCGCAAGCAAACCACCAAAGGCGGGAAGATCGACAACCGCAGCCGTCTGTTTACCGACTCTTTTGCATCTCACCTGTTGACCTACGGCGGTGAATACTATCGTCAGGAACAACAACCGGGAGGAGCAACAACTGGTTTCCCGGAGGCTAAGATCGATTTCAGCTCCGGCTGGCTCCAGGATGAAATCACCCTGCGCGACCTGCCGGTTACGCTGCTGGGCGGTACCCGTTATGACTCTTATCGCGGCAGCAGCGACGGTTATGAAGATGTCGATGCCGATAAATGGTCGTCCCGCGCCGGATTAACGGTTGCGCCAACTGACTGGCTGATGCTGTTCGGTTCATACGCTCAGGCTTTTCGTGCCCCTACTATGGGGGAGATGTATAACGATGCGAAACACTTCTCGATTGGTCGTTTTTACACCAACTACTGGGTGCCGAACCCTAACCTGCGCCCGGAAACCAACGAAACACAGGAATACGGATTTGGCCTGCGCTTTGACGATCTTCTGATGGCGAGCGACGCGCTCGAATTTAAAGCCAGCTATTTCGACACCAAAGCGAAAGATTACATCTCCACCAGCGTCGATTTCGCCGCTGCGACAACCATGTCCTATAACGTACCCAACGCCAAAATCTGGGGCTGGGATGTGATGGCGAAATATTCCGCCGATCTGTTCAGCCTCGACATGGCCTATAACCGCACACGCGGAAAAGATACTGACACCGGCGAATACATTTCAAGCATTAACCCGGACACCGTCACCAGCAAACTGAATGTGCCAGTTGCGCACAGCGGTTTCTCTGTCGGCTGGATAGGGACATTTGCTGACCGTTCAACGCATATCAGCAGCACCTACGCTAAACAGCCCGGCTATGCGGTAAACGATTTCTACGTCAGCTATCAGGGCCAACAAGCGCTGAAAGGCATGACCACCACGCTGGTACTGGGCAACGCCTTCGACAAAGAGTACTGGTCGCCGCAAGGCATTCCGCAGGATGGTCGTAATGGCAAAATTTTCGTGAGTTATCAGTGGTAATCACTTTTCCCCGGTTCGCCGGGGCCGCAATCTGGAAGGAAGAGACAATGAATCATTACACACGCTGGCTGGAACTGAAGAAAGAAAATCCTGGCAAATACGCACGTGATATTGCGGGGTTGATGAATATTAGCGAAGCCGAACTGACCTTTGCACGCGTCGGTCACGATGCCTGGCGCTTACGTGGCGAAGTGCGTGAAATTCTCAGCGCACTGGAAGCAGTTGGCGAAACCAAATGTATTTGCCGCAATGAATACGCAGTACATGAGCAGGTGGGTGCTTTTACCAATCAGCACCTCAACGGTCATGCCGGACTGGTTCTCAATCCGCGCGCCCTCGATCTGCGTCTGTTCCTGAATCAGTGGGCCAGTACCTTTCATATCAGCGAAACAACCGCCCATGGTGAGCGTCAGAGCATTCAGTTCTTCGACCATCAGGGAGATGCGCTGCTGAAGGTCTATACCACGCAAAATACCCTCGTTGAGGAATGGGCAGCGTTGCTGACCCGTTTCATCTTTGCAGAAAACCCGCCGCTGGCACTGCAACCCGCCAACAATTCCGCGCCTGCCGCCGTCACGGTCGATGCGCAGACCGTTGATCAAGAGTGGCGAGCGATGACCGATGTCCACCAGTTCTTCGGTCTGCTGAAACGCCATGAACTCACCCGCCAACAGGCGTTTAATCTGGTGGGCGACGATCTGGCCTGTAAGGTTTCTAATAGTGCACTGGCGCAGTTACTCGACACCGCGCGTCAGGATGGCAACGAAATTATGGTTTTTGTGGGTAATCGCGGCTGTGTACAGATTTTTACCGGCGTGATTGAAAAACTGGTACCGATGAAAGGCTGGCTAAACATCTTCAACCCAACCTTTACCCTACATCTGCTGGAAGAGAGCGTGACTGAAACGTGGGTGACGCGCAAACCGACCGCCGATGGTCACGTCACCAGTCTGGAACTGTTTGCTGCCGACGGTACGCAAATCGCACAACTGTATGGTCAACGTACGGAAGGCGAGCCGGAACAGACGCAATGGCGCACACAGATTGACGCGCTAACGCCGAAAGGACTGGCCGCATGAAAAAACTGCTGGCCCTGATCGTGCTGCTGCCCTTCGCCGCACTGGCTGCGCCCGAGGAACGAGTTGTTGCCCTCGGTGGCGATGTCACCGAGATCGTATACGCACTGGGAGCACAACCCTCCCTTGTGGCGAGAGACAGCACCAGCCAATGGCCTGCTGCGGCAACCGCGTTACCTGATGTTGGTTATTTGCGCCAGCTCAACGCCGAAGGGATCCTTGCCACACGCCCTACGCTGGTCCTTGCCAGCGCGCAGGCGCAGCCTTCTCTGGTGTTAAAACAGCTCGAGCAGAGCAACGTCAGGGTTGTCACGATCCCAGCAAGCAACGATCTTAACGCGATTGATGAAAAAGTTCGGGTTATCGCCGAGGCTACTCATCGGGAGGCCGACGGCGAAACGCTGCGCGCAACGTTACGTCAGGAACTGGCGACGCTCCCGTCATCTGAACTTAATAAACGTGTGCTGTTTATTCTCAATCATGGCGGGATGACCGCGATGGCGGCGGGCCAGCAAACCGGAGCCGATGCGGCGATTCGTGCCGCAGGTCTACGCAACGCGATGCAGGGCGTTAATCGCTATCAGCCGCTGTCACAAGAAGGCGTCATTGCCAGCCAGCCCGATCTGGTAGTGATTTCACAAGAAGGTGTTAAGGCGATGGGTGGCGAGGCAAATCTGTGGGCGCTACCGGGACTTGCGCAAACACCTGCCGGAAGGAATAAACAGGTATTGCAGGTTGACGATATGGCGCTGTTGGGCTTCAGCGTTCGCACGCCACAGGCTATTTTGCAGCTTCGTGCTAAAGCGGAGCAATTGCCCTGATGTCCCGGCGGATCACCTGTTCATTGTGGATGTTGGCATTGATGCTGGTTGTAATGACGGTTCTGGCTACCGGTTTTGGCGCGTTGCGCCTGCCGGTAAGTCTGCTCTGGCGTGATGGCGATGAGGCACTGCGTCAAATCTGGCTCACGATTCGTCTGCCCCGCGTCCTGCTGGCGCTGGTGATTGGCGGCTCTCTGGCGCTCGCGGGCTGCGTGATGCAGGGGCTGTTTCGCAATCCACTTGCAGACCCTGGATTACTGGGAATAAGCAGCGGCGCCGCCTGCGCTGTGGCCCTGTGGGTGGTGCTGCCTGTCTCCTTGCCCGCGCTGCTGATGTTGTATGCTCCAATGCTGGCCGCTTTTTTCGGCGCGCTGGCGGCAACCGTAGTGATTTTTATCCTTAGCCAACAGCGCGGCGGTTCACTCTCACGCCTGCTGCTGGTCGGCATTGCCATTAACGCGCTCTGTGGGGCGGCGGTTGGCGTTTTGTCGTGGGTCAGTAATGATGCGCAACTGCGCCAGCTGTCGCTATGGGGAATGGGAAGTCTGGGGGCCGCGCAGTGGTCCACACTGTTGGCTGTCACTTCACTGACAATCCCGACAGTGCTGATCATCTGGCGACTTGCTCCGGCGCTGAATCTTCTGCAACTGGGTGAGGAAGAGGCGCATTATCTCGGCGTTGATGTGCGTACAATCCAGCGTATTTTGCTGCTTTGTAGCGCACTACTGGTTGCCTCAGCCGTGGCGGTAAGCGGCGTGATTGGCTTTATCGGGTTGGTCATCCCACATTTAATACGTATGTGGCTCGGCTCAGACCATCGGGCCGTTATTCCGGGTTCCGTGCTGGCGGGCGCGTTTTTATTGCTGATTGCAGACACACTGGCCCGTACGGCGGTTGCGCCTGCGGAGATGCCGGTCGGTCTGTTGACCAGTCTTCTCGGCGCACCGTGGTTTTTATGGCTTATTTTTCGTCAGCGAGGACCGCATGGCTGAACATTTCATCGCTGAAGGGCTTCACTATCACGTAGCTGGCAGAGCGGTGATCGACGACGTATCACTCGCCCTTACAAAAGGTGAACTGGTGGCGCTCATCGGCCCAAACGGTGCGGGGAAATCCACTCTGCTACGCTTGCTGACCGGTTTTCTGAAACCGGCTACCGGGCGCTGCGTGCTGGCGGGCAAACCGCTGGAGGAGTGGCCTACCCAAATGCTGTCGCGACACCGGGCGGTAATGCGTCAGCAAACGCAACTTGGATTTGACTGGCCGGTAGAGGCCGTCATCGCGATGGGTCGCGCGCCCTGGACCCAACGACCGGAACCTGGGCTTATTGCACAGGTAATGGAGATGACCGGATGTACGCCTCTGGCAGGCCGGCAATACGCCGCGCTTTCCGGCGGCGAGCAACAGCGAGTGCAGTTAGCCCGTGCGCTGGCGCAACTCTGGTACGACGGTGCGCCTCGCGGTTGGTTATTCCTTGATGAACCGACCTCCGCGCTGGATCTTTACCACCAGCAGCATCTGTTGCGCATGCTAAAAACGCTAACCGCTTCGGGTGAGCTGCATGTGTGCATTGTGCTTCACGATCTGAACCTCGCCGCACTGTGGGCAGACAGAATAGTGCTGCTGCACAACGGCAGGCTGGTGTCGCAGGGAACACCGGAAACTGTGTTACAGGCCGATGATCTGAAGCGCTGGTACGGTGCTCAGGTACACGTTGGCCAGCATCCGGCCAACGCCTCCCCGCAGGTATTTCTGGCCCCTTAGCTTGAACAACTCACTTCCAGCCGTTTGCCCCAGTCAGGTGGACGGCTGGCATAGTCATCATCACGATCGATAAACGGGGTACGCAACGCCTGGTGCAACCGATGCAGCTCGGCGTAATCCCCCTGCTCTGCCTGGCTAATCGCCCGTTGCGCCAGCCAGTTACGTAATACCATCGCCGGATTTACCGCCTTCATCTGTGTTTGTCTGACTGCATCGGCAATATTGTCTTGCTGAAGGCGCGAGCGATACCGCGTGAACCAGTCGTCAAATGCTGCGCGGTCGATAAACTCATCGCGCAACGGAGATTGCGCACTGTGCTGCTCCGTTTCGCTGAGCATGCGAAACGTTCGCGTATAGTCGCTTCTTTCTCGCGCCATCAGGCTAAACAGTTCGCTAAGCAGTTCGTTATCGTCTTTCTGCTCGCTAAAGAAGCCGAGCTTTTGCCGCATCCGCTGACCATAGCGAGTTAACAGCGCCAGTTGGTAACCGTCCAGCGCATCATTTAGCGCCTCGACCTGGATAAACGGCGACAGGGTTTGCGCCAGACGTTGCAGGTTCCACAACGCGGCAGCCGGTTGGTTATCGAAACTGTATCGCCCCTGGTTGTCAGAGTGGTTGCAGATATAATCAGGCACGTAATCATCAAGAAAACCGAATGGACCGTAATCCATCGTCAGACCCAGAATCGACATGTTGTCCGTGTTCATAACACCATGTGCAAATCCTACCGCCTGCCAGTCAGCGATTAACGTCGCAGTACGCGTGACAACATCGTTAAACCACAGCTGATACTTATCGGCTTCTTCCTGCCATTGCGGCCAGTAATGGCGAATCGCAAAGTCAGCCAACTCGCGCACTTTTTCCGGCTCTCGGCGATAGTAAAAATGCTCAAAATGGCCAAACCGCATATGGCTTTGCGCCACGCGAATGAGCATCGCCCCTGCTTCGACCGTTTCGCGATA
Source organism: Citrobacter portucalensis (assembly GCF_002042885.1). GTDB lineage: Bacteria > Pseudomonadota > Gammaproteobacteria > Enterobacterales > Enterobacteriaceae > Citrobacter > Citrobacter portucalensis. The sequence continues at coordinate 75,683 of NZ_MVFY01000001.1, read as the reverse complement.
AACCGGCGTGTCACTGGTGACAATCGACAATGCCCGCGTGGTCGGTATTCCCAGGTAGTACATCGCTTCACTGGCCAGGCTTTCACGAATGGTCGAGCGCAGCACGGCACGCCCATCACCCATGCGGGAATACGGTGTGAGTCCGGCGCCTTTCAGGTGCCAGTCAAACGTTGAACCATCCGCGAGCTGTTGTTCTCCCAGCAGGATCCCTCGTCCGTCGCCAAGCTGACCAGCCCAGACGCCGAACTGATGCCCACTATAAACCTGGGCTAAAGGCGACATCCCGGGAAGCAACGATTCGCCGCCCCAAACGCCTGCACCAGTCGGAATATCAAATAGCGCCGCAGGAATTGCTAATTGCTCCGCCAGCGCATCGTTATGCCAGATAAGGCGCGCGTTTTTCAGAGGGGTGGGTGAAAGCGCGGTATAGGTTGCTGGTAGTTCATCACGCCAGCGAGTGGTAAAAGACAGGGTCATAGGGCCTCCTGCCTCTAGTGTAGACTGTTAATAGGCTGTTAAACACCAGCAAATAAAAGGGTTATATCTTAGCGAGCGAAATTATCTGCGCAGGAGGCACCGCAGGCCACAACCCTCCCTGCATGGCACTAAATCCCACAGGCAAGACGCGCTCCAGCATCTCTTGTGTATCAATTCCGCTAATGATTATTGACTCACAGCTGGGCGATAGTTGCGCCAGAATAGCCCGCATAAACGGTTCAAACGAAATATGTGCAATCCTTTGTTGAACAAAGTTTTTATCCAGCACGACGCGTTTGAACAGGCCGTCAAAAATTGCCCGGGTTGATATACCGCCAGAACCATAGTTTGTCAGGACTAATGGAAATCGCGCAGCAAGTGCGGCCAATATTGGATTATCTTTACCTTTGTTTAACTCCGGATAGCTTTCATTAATAGTCAGCTCCAGAAATGAAAATCGTTCAACTTGTGAAGCAAATTCAGTATCTGATAATAAAGTATTAGCAACTGCTGGCGTTAAATTAATCCAGGCGGATACTTTTCGCTGAATAAAAAAATGTTGGCACGTTTCGATTAATTCTAGTTTTTCTACAAATAAACGACATTGTTCGTCGTCTGACATCCGAGGTAGGACCAGCTCGGTGGGTATACGCACATCCCCATGCGCACTGGCGAAACTGGTGATGATATCGACGAATTCAAGATCGCCTTTTTCGCTTCTCGCAGGAAGAAAAGAGAACTCAGAATGGTAAAGATTATCCAGTGAAACAATCATCGTGCCAGCCCCGCTGCATGGGTGTTATCCGGCATCCTGTAGCAAAGGATGGAGAAATACGTTACTGCTGATGCAAGTAGAGGCCCTTTCATTTTTCCCTTTTTAGCCGGTAAATCGAATCCTTTTTTTTAGCTTATCCTGATTATAAGCGAATATCCAGCTTTGCACTTTTTAATATCTCGGAATAAATCATATTTTTAGCAAGATACGCTCTTAATGTTCAGGGGTATTGTCTAACCAAAAGCAGAAATAAAAGTTAACTTTCAAATGGTGATGTTGAGGCTGCGCACTCGATGGCAGCCTCGGAGTTGCGGGGGATTAAATACGTCGCGCCTGCCAAAAGTTTTTACGCCAGTAAACGTTATCCAGAGACGAGCGCATCACGCCACGGCTGGTTGAAGCATGAATAAATTGATTATTGGTATCGTAAATACCAACATGCAGACCGCTTTCCCCAGACCCGGTTTTAAAGAAAACCAGATCGCCGGGCAGCAAATCGTCTTTATCAATTTCGGTACCAATCTTTGATTGCGTACGCGTATCGCGCGGAAGTTGCAGGTCGAATTTATCGCGCATCGTCATCAAAACAAATCCAGAACAATCCACCCCACTACGACTCATACCGCCATAACGATAGGGTGTGCCATGCCAGGTTTGTAGCTGATCATTAAGACCGGCGATAACGGCAATAGAATCCGACAAGCGGGCATTTGGCGCAGGCGCACGATGGCTGCTGCAGCCCGCCAAAAACAATGCTGTGATGAAAAGGAGCCAAAAGCGCATTCAGTACGAATCCTCTGAATTTTATTTTTATGCCAATTTAGCGTGGAAATTATATGATTTTCAAGAACCCATTTCACTTAAGTGGTTGATATGAGCATTCTGTGCCCTTCAATATCCAAACGTCGGAAGTTGACGCCATAGGCCGCAGACAGATTGGCCGGCGTCAGTACCGCATCTCGTGAACCACTGGCAAGCAGTTTCCCGCGTTTGAGTAGCCAGGCTTTATGCGCATGGCGTAAGGTGTGATTAAGGTCGTGGCTACTCATCACAATCGCTATGCCCTGCAAACACAGCTGACTCAACAAGCGGTCCAGTGCGTTTTGTTGCGCGACGTCCAGACTGTTCATCGGCTCATCCAGCAGTAAAAGCTGACCTAATGGATTCGCTTGTGGGCAAATCTGCAGGATAACCGCAGCCAGGCGCACACGCTGCCACTCACCGCCGGAGAGTTGGTTCACGCCGCGCCCCAGTTTATCTCCCAGGCCGAGCGCATCGGCGACCTCCTGTAACAGATCGGTGCGTGCTTTGTCGGGTTGATGCAGCGTCAGAAAATGCCAGACCGGCATGGCAAACGGCGGATTTTGCTGTTGCGCAAGATAGGCGCGATATTGCGCCAGCCTGGCGGCAGGCCATTCCTCCAACGGCATATCACCAAAAGTGATACTACCCTCTCCGTTTGTCAGACCCGCCATACGCGCCAACAGCGTACTTTTTCCGGCACCGTTTGGTCCCACTAAATGCAGGATCTCTCCTGCTTTGATCTCACCAGAAAGCGGGCCGAGACGGGTCGATTCCGCGACGTCCTGTAGCTGCATCAATCGAGACATTAGTTTGCCAGCGCCTGCTTGATGGTTTGCACCAGGATGGGATCCTCAGGCGTCATATCCGGTGAGAATCGTTGCAGCACTTTTCCATCGCGACCCACTAAAAACTTCTCGAAATTCCACAGGATATCGTCCGGGTAGAGCGGCGCACGACCTTTGCTCGCCATTCGCTCGTAGAACCCACTATCCGCAGGCGCAACGGCCGTTGGCGCGGCATCAATCAGCTTCTGATACAGCGGATGGCGTCCCTCGCCGTTGACGTCAATTTTGCTGAACATCGGGAAAGTTACGCCCCATGTGGTACTGCAGTACGTTTTTATTTCCTCTTCGCTGCCCGGCTCCTGGCCCAGAAACTGATTGCAAGGGAAACCAAGAACGCTGAAGCCCTGTTGGTGCCAGGCTTTCTGCAGATTTTCCAGTTGCTCGTACTGCGGCGTCAGTCCACATTTTGAAGCAACGTTGACGATTAACAGCACATTCCCGGAATACGGCTGCAGTGAGGTAACCTCGCCGTCAATGGTCGTCACTTCTGTATCGAGGATAGTGTTTTGCATAGCATCTCCAGAACAACAGGTGGATTTTCAGTTTTTAATCATAGACCGAACCAACGCGTTCTAGCGCGCGGCTTTTAACAATAGCCAGATAAATACCGGTGCGCCCATGGTGGCCGTTACCACGCCGATAGGTAATTCAGCCGAGGCCAGCACCAAACGCGCGACAACATCAGCAAACAATAATGCGATTGCGCCAGCCAACGCACAACCTGGCAGTAAAACACGGTGATCGGTGAGGCCGCACAGTCGCAAAATATGCGGGATCACAAGCCCAATAAAACCAATCGCCCCTGCCAGAGCCACGCTCACGCCAACCATCCAGCCTGTGGCAACCACCAGCAGGTTGCGCCAGAACCATAATGGCAGTCCTAGCTGACGCGCAGAAGTCTCTCCTAACGCCAGCATATTCATCGGCTGCGACTGACAGCAGATCCACACCAGCACCGGAATCAACGCCACCATGAGCCAAGCCTGATGCCAGTCTACGCCACCGAAGCCCCCCATCATCCAGTACATCAGCTGACGTAAATCAAACGAGGTAGAGAAGTAGATAGCCCATGTCATCAGCGCGCTACAGATTATCCCCAGCGCCACCCCCGCCAGCAGCAGGCGGCTGGTAGACAGATGTCGACGAGCGAAACGTAGCAGAATAAGCGTGATAATCAGCGCTCCGGCAATGGCGCAAAGGCCCAACGCCCAGCCGGGGAGTTGCCCCTGCCCCAGCAGAACCGCCGCGATAAGCCCGACTCCCGCGCCGTTAGATACGCCCAGTAATCCAGGCTCTGCGAGCGGGTTTTCAAACAGAGCTTGCATCACTGCGCCAGATAAGGCCAATGCAGCGCCTACCAGCAAAACGGCAAGGGTACGGGGAAGTCGAATTTGCCAGACGAACAGATCGCCGCGGGCGCTGAACCAGTCGCCGGGAGCGATCCATTGTTCTCCTGAGCACAAGCTTAGAATCGTTGCCAGTAGCATAAGTACTGACAGTGACAGTATCCAGCGTACGTTTCGACGCTGCTGTTGATGGGCGAAAGTCAGCATGTTTTCCATTCTGCTGAAAAGAGATGGAGGTGATTCTACGGTGCTGATTCGGTAGTGAAAAGGAAAAAGGCCGCATAGCGGCCTTTTTAGTTATACGCGTCATACTCTGCGTATCGTTAAATCACTCTTCTTTGGGCGTTGCGTTTTCAACCCGGCTTTTTAACTTCTGTCCGGGTCTGAAGGTCACCACGCGCCGTGCTGTAATGGGAATATCTTCGCCCGTTTTCGGGTTACGGCCCGGACGTTGATTCTTATCACGCAGATCGAAGTTACCAAAACCAGAGAGTTTTACCTGCTCACCATTTTCCAGAGCACGACGGATCTCTTCGAAAAACAGCTCGACCAGTTCTTTGGCATCCCGCTTGCTAAGCCCAAGCTTATCAAACAGATATTCTGACATTTCAGCTTTTGTAAGCGCCATAGGTTCAATCCCTCAATGATGCCTGGAATCGCTCTTTTAATGCCTCTACACATTTGGCGACGGTAGCGGCAATCTCCTCTTCTTCAAGTGTACGGCTGGTATCCTGAAGGATCAGGCTGATAGCGAGGCTCTTATAGCCCTCCGCAACACCCTTACCGCGGTACACGTCAAATAAGTTTACGCCAACTACCTGATTTACGCCAACTTTCTTACACTCGGATAAAATATCCGCAGCGGGAACGTTTTCTGCCACAACGACTGCGATATCGCGACGGTTCGCTGGGAAGCGAGAAACTTCACGCGCCTGAGGCACCACGCGGTCTGCGAGCTTATTCCACTCCAGTTCAAACACCAGAGTGCGACCGTTCAGATCCAGTTTACGTTCCAGTTCAGGATGAACAACCCCAATGAAACCAATACGTTCACCTTTCAGATAAATCGCCGCAGACTGACCCGGATGCAGTGCTGGATTCGCTTCAGCTTTGAACTGAATGTCCCCCAGTTTTCCGGTCAGGTCGAGAACTGCTTCCAGATCGCCTTTCAGATCATAGAAATCAACGGTCTCTTTTGCCAGATTCCAGTGTTCATCATGACGGTTACCGCAGATCACGCCAGCCAGCATCAGATCCTGACGGATCCCGAGGTTGGCCTGCGTATCTGGCACGAAACGTAAACCCGTTTCAAAAATACGTACGCGGTTCTGCTGACGGTTCTGGTTATACACTACCGTAGACAGCAAGCCGGTCCACAGGGACAAACGCATTGCCGACATATCAATAGAGATTGGGCTTGGCAGCAGCAGCGCTTCTTCACCCGGATGCAGCAGCGACTGGACTTTCGGGTCGACGAAGCTATAGGTAATGACTTCCTGGTAGCCTTTGTCATTCAGCATGGTTTTTACACGTTTCAGCGACAAATCCGCTTCACGATGCGTACCCATGATAAGACCCGCCTGAATCGGCGTGTTCGGGATATTGTCATACCCGTATACGCGGGCGACTTCTTCGACCAGGTCTTCTTCGATTTCCATATCGAAACGCCAGCTCGGCGCGACCGCTTTCCACTCATCCTGCCCTTCCGTCACGTCACAACCCAGACGACGCAGAATGTCGCTCACCTGCTCATCGGCAATATGGTGTCCGATCAGACGATCCAGTTTGCTACGACGAAGCGTAATGGTTGCGCGTTTTGGCAGCGTGGCTTCGTTCGTCACATCAATGACTGGGCCCGCTTCACCGCCGCAGATATCAATCAGCAGGCGCGTTGCACGTTCCATGGCCTTATGTTGCAGCGCAGGATCGACACCACGTTCATAGCGGTGAGATGCATCGGTGTGCAGACCGTGACGGCGCGCGCGACCGGTAATAGACAGCGGGCTGAAGAATGCACATTCCAGCAGGACGTTTTGTGTTTCATCGTTCACACCGGAATGTTCGCCACCAAAGATGCCGCCCATCGCCAGCGCTTTGTTGTGGTCCGCAATCACCAGCGTATCTGCATTCAGCTTCGCTTCGCTGCCGTCCAGCAATACCAGGGTCTCACCCTCTTTTGCCATACGGACAACAATTCCGCCTTCAATGCGGTCTTTGTCGAATGCGTGCATCGGCTGACCCAGTTCGAGCAGCACATAGTTAGTCACGTCAACCACGGCATCGATAGAACGAATACCGCAACGGCGCAGTTTTTCTTTCATCCACAGAGGGGTCGGCGCTTTAACATTGATGCCTTTCACCACGCGGCCCAGATAGCGTGGGCAGGCTTCCACGGCTTCGACCTGAATCGGCAGGACGTCGCTAATGGTCGCGGCTACTGGCGCGATTTCCGGTTCAACCAGCGGGGCTTTGTTCAGTACAGCAACATCACGCGCTACACCGATGATGCCTAAGCAGTCGGCGCGGTTCGGCGTGACGCTGATTTCGATGGTGTTGTCGTCAAGCTTCAGGTATTCACGGATATCGGTGCCAATTGGCGCATCGGCAGGCAGTTCGATAATCCCGTTATGATCGTCGGAAATACCCAGCTCGGAGAACGAGCACAGCATGCCTTCAGATGGTTCACCGCGCAGTTTCGCGGCTTTAATTTTGAAATCGCCCGGCAGAACGGCACCAACGGTTGCCACAGCCACTTTCAACCCCTGACGGCAGTTTGGCGCGCCGCAGACGATATCCAGCAGGCGGTCGCCGCCTACATTCACTTTGGTGACGCGCAGTTTGTCAGCGTTAGGGTGTTGGCCGCATTCAACCACTTCACCTACCACAACGCCATTGAACGCGCCGGAAACAGGTTCCACACCGTCAACTTCAAGACCCGCCATCGTGATTTGGTTTGACAGCGCATCGCTATCAATCGCCGGATTTACCCATTCGCGTAACCACAGTTCACTGAATTTCATTGTTTTATCCTGCCTTTATTTAAACTGTTTGAGGAAACGCAGATCGTTTTCGAAGAAAGAACGCAGATCGGTAACGCCGTAACGCAACATAGTAAGACGCTCCATACCCATACCGAATGCAAAGCCGGAATAGATTTCCGGATCGATGCCAACATTACGCAACACGTTCGGGTGAACCATCCCGCAGCCCAGCACTTCCAGCCATTTGCCGTTTTTGCCCATCACGTCAACTTCCGCAGATGGTTCAGTGAACGGGAAGTAGGAAGGACGGAAACGAACCTGCAGGTCTTCTTCAAAGAAGTTGCGCAGGAAATCGTGCAGTGTGCCTTTCAGGTTGGTGAAATTGATGTTGGTATCAACAATCAGCCCTTCCATCTGGTGGAACATTGGGGTGTGAGTCTGATCGTAATCGTTACGATATACGCGGCCCGGGGCGATAATACGGATCGGCGGCTGTTTTTCTTTCATGGTACGGATCTGCACGCCGGAAGTCTGTGTGCGCAGCAGACGCGTCGCGTCAAACCAGAAAGTGTCGTGGTCAGCGCGCGCCGGGTGATGGCCAGGAATGTTGAGCGCATCGAAGTTATGATAGTCATCTTCGATTTCCGGACCAGTCGCCACGGTAAAGCCCAGCTCACCGAAGAAACTTTCAATCCTGTCGATTGTACGCGTTACAGGATGCAGACCGCCGTTTTCGATACGACGCCCAGGAAGGGAGATATCGATCGTTTCTTCAGCCAGACGAGCATTCAGCGCAGCACTTTCTAATTCGGCCTTACGCGCGTTCAGCGCTTGCTGTACCTGCTCTTTGGCTTCGTTAATCACCGCACCTGCTGCCGGGCGCTCTTCTGGCGGCAGTTCGCGCAGGGTTGTCATCTGAAGGGTCAAGTGCCCTTTCTTGCCCAAATATTCGACGCGGACATTGTCTAACGCGGCAACATCTGAAGCCTGGTTAATGGCGGCCGTTGCACTGGCAACCAGCTCTGCGAGATGTGACATGGTTTTCCTCGTTATGTTGCGATATTCACTAGTCGCTCGTATATACGCAAAATCATTCAAGTTGTATCAACGCGGCCAAAGAGCGAATGCAGCCAATACAGAGACAACTTGAAGGATGACGCGTATAAAAAAAGCCTCCACCAGGGAGGCTTTTAGGCGCTGTTTTCCGTTTCTTCTTTCACGCGCAAGCCTCCTGAGTTCAGGTGCTAAAGTAAAAGAAGAAGCGGAAAATAGCAGCATTCATGCTTGCGTTACCTTGTGTGGTAAAAACCGGACAACCTTTATTGAAAAGGCTTACGGATAAATTGTCAACTAATTGATTGCACTACAAATAAAAGAGAGGGAGCCAGGCTCCCTCTTTTCACCGGCTTATGCCAGAGCTGCTTTCGCTTTTTCGACCAGAGCGGTGAACGCTACTTTGTCGAATACTGCGATGTCAGCCAGGATCTTACGGTCGATTTCAACAGAGGCTTTTTTCAGGCCGTTGATGAATTTGCTGTAAGAAATACCGTTCTGACGTGCTGCTGCGTTGATACGCGCAATCCACAGTTGACGGAACTGACGCTTTTTCTGACGACGGTCACGATAAGCGTACTGACCAGCTTTGATAACAGCCTGGAAGGCAACGCGGTATACGCGAGAACGCGCACCGTAGTAGCCTTTAGCTTGTTTCAAAATTTTCTTGTGACGTGCACGGGCAACTACACCACGTTTTACGCGAGCCATATGTGCTCTCCTGTATCTATATTCTTAGTAAAAAAATGAATTAAACGTTAACGGCTTATGCGTACGGCAGGCACGCGATAACCAGACCCAGATCGCCTTTAGACACGAGGCCTTTTGGACGCAGGTGACGTTTACGCTTAGTAGATTTTTTGGTCAGAATATGACGCAGGTTTGCGTGCTTACGCTTAAATCCACCACCACCGGTTTTTTTGAAACGCTTAGCAGCACCGCGTACGGTCTTAATTTTTGGCATTTTAATAACTTCCACTTCGCATTGTTAATAAACGAAACGTAGGCGAACAACGGCTGTGGAACCCGTGGGCTCCACAGACATTGCTACTTGAAGGCCTTACTGTTTCTTCTTAGGAGCGAGCACCATGATCATCTGGCGGCCTTCGATCTTCGTAGGGAAGGATTCGACTACTGCCAGTTCACTCAGATCGTCACGGACGCGGTTGAGCACTTCCATACCAATCTGTTGGTGGGCCATCTCACGACCGCGAAAACGCAGCGTGATCTTAGCCTTATCGCCATCTTCCAGAAAGCGTACCAGGCTGCGGAGTTTTACCTGGTAATCGCCATCGTCGGTGCCAGGACGGAATTTAATTTCCTTAACCTGGATAACTTTTTGCTTTTTCTTCTGTTCCTTAGAAGACTTACTCTTTTCATAAAGGAACTTGCCGTAGTCCATAATACGACAAACTGGCGGTTCGGCGTTAGGGCTGATTTCAACTAAATCTACTCCAGCTTCTTCAGCTTTTTCGATCGCTTCTCTCAGACTCACAATACCCAAAGCTTCGCCTTCCAGACCTGTTAAGCGAACTTCCAGGGCGCGAATCTCGCCATTGATACGATTCGGACGTGCCGTTTGAACTCGTTTTCCGCCTTTAATACCTTATTCCTCCAGTTGTTGAAGACTGCGGCTGCGAATCTCTTGTTGCAGCTTCTCAATCACTTCATTTACGTCCAGGCTGCCCAAGTCTTTGCCACGACGGGTGCGCACGGCAACTTTGCCTGCTTCTACCTCTTTGTCGCCACAGACCAACATGTAAGGGACACGACGTAAAGTGTGCTCGCGGATTTTAAAGCCAATCTTCTCATTTCTCAAGTCTGCTTTTACACGAATACCCGCATTTTGTAGTTTCTGCGTTAATTCGTTAACGTATTCAGACTGAGAATCGGTGATGTTCATGACCACAACCTGAACCGGCGCGAGCCAGGTCGGGAAGAAGCCAGCGAACTCTTCGGTCAGGATACCGATGAAACGTTCCATCGACCCAAGAATTGCACGGTGAATCATAACCGGAACCTGACGCTCGTTGTTTTCGCCAACGTAAGAGGCGCTTAAACGGGACGGCAGGGAGAAGTCCAGCTGTACAGTACCGCACTGCCATGCACGATCGAGGCAGTCATACAGGGTAAATTCAATTTTCGGACCGTAGAACGCGCCCTCACCCAGTTGGAACTCAAACGGGATGTTGTTTTCTTCCAGCGCAACGGCCAGGTCAGCTTCAGCACGGTCCCACATTTCATCGCTACCGATACGTTTTTCGGGGCGAGTGGACAGTTTGACGACGATTTTCTCGAAGCCAAAGGTGCTGTACATATCGTAGACCATACGAATGCACGCGTTAACTTCATCACGAATCTGCTCTTCAGTACAGAAGATATGTGCATCATCTTGAGTGAAGCCACGAACACGCATCAGGCCATGCAGCGCACCTGACGGTTCATTACGGTGGCAGCTACCAAACTCAGCCATACGCAGCGGCAGATCGCGATAGGATTTCAGACCCTGATTAAAGATCTGCACGTGGCCTGGGCAGTTCATTGGCTTAATGCAGTATTCACGGTTCTCAGAAGAGGTGGTGAACATTGCATCTTTGTAGTTATCCCAGTGACCTGTTTTTTCCCACAGCACGCGGTCCATCATGAACGGACCTTTCACTTCCTGATACTGGTATTCTTTCAGTTTTGAACGAACGAATACTTCCAGTTCACGGAAGATAGTCCAGCCATCGTTGTGCCAGAACACCATACCCGGTGCTTCTTCCTGCATATGATACAGGTCAAGCTGTTTACCGATTTTACGGTGATCGCGTTTGGCCGCTTCTTCCAGACGTTGCAGGTAGGCATTCAGGGCTTTTTTATCTGCCCATGCAGTACCATAAATACGCTGCAGCATCTTGTTATTGCTGTCGCCACGCCAGTATGCCCCTGCGGTCTTCATCAGTTTGAAGTGATGGCAGAAACGCATGTTCGGCACGTGCGGGCCACGGCACATATCGACATATTCTTCATGATGGTACAAGCCAGGCTTGTCATCATGGGCAATGTTTTCATCAAGAATGGAGACTTTATAGGTCTCGCCACGCTTCACGAAGGTTTCACGCGCTTCGTACCAGCTGACTTTCTTCTTAATGACATCGTAGTTTTTCTCAGCGAGCTCGTGCATCCGCTTCTCGAGCGCGTCGACGTCTTCCTGGGTTAACGTACGGTCAAGATCGATATCGTAGTAAAAACCGTTATCAACAACCGGTCCGATCGCCATTTTGGTGTGCGGCCAGAGTTGTTTGATCGCGTGCCCTAACAGGTGCGCACAGGAGTGACGAATGATCTCCAGACCTTCTTCATCCTTCGCGGTGATGATGGAGAGCTTCGCATCATGCTCAATCAGATCGGAAGCATCTACCAGCTCACCGTCAACACGGCCAGCAATAGTGGCTTTCGCCAGACCTGGACCGATGTCCAGCGCAACATCCATGGGGCTTACAGCGTGGTCATAATGGCGTTGGCTGCCATCAGGAAGAGTAATAACAGGCATGTTATATCCTTATTTGCAGTGGTGACCCACACGTAAGATCACATACAAAGATTCAATATTTAAAATTATCAAAAAGGTGTGGGCTGATTCCCGCTTCACTCTGCGAAATATGTCACTGGTTGCCTTAAAGACCACACTGGACCTACACCCGCTTTTTGATAACACCGTTTGACAGTGTACACGGCATTACGGGTCGATCAAAGCAACAATCAACGCGCGCTCTATGATGTAAATCAATTCACTGACACCCAACCGTCTTTGTTACACTTGCACAAAGTCATCTAACCTGAGCAGGAAAAAAACAATGCCCACAAATCGCTTTGCGAAGAAACACTGGAAGATGGTTGTGATTCTGCTCGTTATTTGTGCGGCCATGTTGATGCTGCGCTGGGCTGCGATGATCTGGGGCTAAATGACGCTCACCCACTGTTCCGCTTTCGTTTATTTATCGATTAATCGAATTTGTCTGAAAATAGCGCGTTATGAACAGATAAAAAAATAAAACGCAAATTAAATATTAAATAAACTTAACTTTAATTTAGAAAAGCCAGGTCATTTATTTGACCCGGCTTGTCGTTACATCCGATAGCCGAGGGAAACTGTCGTGCGGCGATCGGTATGCTCCGGCGCTGTTGCCGGCGGTTCAGAGTTCCAGGTCACGTTGTAAGCCACCTTTAACCCAAAGTGCTCGTTGATGGCAACGTTCAGGGCAGTTTCAGAGTTGAGCGTGGTATCGTCAGCGCCGAATACCGACACACCCTGAGTAAACTTGGTGTTGTCCGTCATCTGCCATGCATAAGCCCCGGACGCATAGCCCAACGGCTGTGTTTCGGTGGTGCCATCCGTGTGCTCGTCATAGCGCACGCCAGGACCGAATTCGAAACGGAAGCTGTGCACAGGTCCGTTGAGGAACTGACGACCATAACCCGCTGTCAGCACGTCACGCTCGCGGTAGCCGTTGTAGCGGTCGGTCAACCAGCTTGCCTGTCCAAAGAGATAGTCATAGTCGGTCATGTTGTAACGACTACGGCCACCTACGGCATATTTCTCCGATGAACGCTCATCATTTGAGGAGGTATTGCTGGCATTTCCCCACAGAGACCATGCCGTCGTTTGGCCGTACCAGGTCATGGTGGTATCTGCGGTTAAAGAAGAACTTTTTGTGTTGCCTGACTGGGCGAGATATCCCGCGTTCAGGTTACCTTCAAAGGGTTTTTTCGCGCTGGAAGGGTCATCCATGACAGTAAAAACGGAATCATCGGCTACAGCATGCATTGACGCAAGCAGGCCTCCCGTCAGCAGTAATGCTGCGGGCACTGTCTTCAAAAGCTTCATTTATTAAGAGTCCGTACAACAAAAAAAGAGACCATTACGGTCTCGGAAACTTTCATATGGATCAATGACAAAAGACCCTTGAAAGGTAACAAATTATAAAAAGACTCGAATAACATAGCAATAAATTCTTATTTCATTTTTTGAATAAGAGCGTTCCTAAACCTTTATTTTATTTATATATCTTTATGACGATAATTTTAAATAAAGATATGAAAAATCATGTTGTTAATTACTTCACTTTCGGGAGGTTAAGTGCCAGACTGAGTTCAGCCTAACAGGAGGTAAAGATGGTACGTATCTATACGTTAACACTTGCGCCCTCTCTCGATAGCGCAACAATCACCCCGCAAATTTACCCGGAAGGTAAGCTTCGTTGTACCTCGCCGGTTTTTGAACCCGGCGGCGGCGGTATCAACGTCGCTCGCGCAATTGCCCATCTTGGCGGAACCGCAACAGCGATTTTCCCCGCGGGGGGAGCAACCGGAGAGCATCTTGTTGCATTGCTCGCCGACGAAAATGTTCCCGTATCTACCGTCGAAGCCAAAGACTGGACCCGACAAAATCTTCATGTCCACGTGGAGTCCAGCGGCGAACAATATCGTTTTGTCATGCCAGGCGCTGCGCTGACCGATGACGAGTTCTACCAACTTCAGGATCAGGTGCTGGAAATTGAGTCTGGTGCGCTGCTGGTCATCAGCGGCAGTTTGCCGCCCGGCGTACAGCTTGAGAAGTTGACCCGACTCATTACCACCGCACAAAAACAGGGGATCCGCTGTATTGTCGACAGTTCAGGCGAAGCACTGACGGCGGCGTTAGCCATCGGCAATATCGAACTGGTCAAACCCAACCTCAAAGAACTGAGTGCGCTGGTAAACCGCGAACTCACTCAACCCGATGATGTGCGCAAGGCCGCGCAGGAAATCGTGCAAAGCGGAAAAGCGCACCGCGTTGTGGTATCGCTTGGGCCGCAAGGGGCGCTGGGTGTAGATCGCGATACCTGCGTTCAGGTGGTTCCGCCACCGGTGAAAAGTCAAAGTACCGTAGGCGCGGGCGACAGTATGGTCGGAGCCATGACGCTTAAACTGGCAGAGAACGCGCCTTTTGAGGATATTGTCCGTTACGGTGTCGCCGCCGGTAGCGCAGCAACCCTGAATCAGGGTACGCGTCTGTGCGCTTTGGACGATACGCAAAAAATATATGCATACCTTGCGCAGTAATGGCACCGTCCCCCTTTTAACAGAAGGGGGATGTTCCGGTAAAACTGTCGGCATGGGGGTTATACGTCTATGCTAAAAAATCACGTGATTACAAAGAAGTGAATCATGTGCAGTCAGACGTCTCCACAACGGTACGGGGTGAAGAAGAACGACAAACATTAAGTGCCTTTCCAGCGATGACGCGTCCGTGGTGTGCGTCAGTTCGTGTTTTTTAACCGCATTCTTGCGCTAACCTTATGATCTGGCAGACAACATGGGGAGAGACATCATGTGGCAGGCTATCAGTCGTCTTTTAAGCGAGCAATTAGGTGAAGGCGAAATCGAACTGCGTAATGAACTGCCCGGCGGAGAGATCCACGCCGCATGGCATTTACGCTATGCGGGGCGAGATTTTTTCGTCAAATGCGATGAAAGAGAGCTGTTAACCGGCTTTACGGCAGAAGCCGATCAGCTGGAGCTACTTTCCCGCAGTCAAACTGTATCTGTACCGAAAGTCTGGGCAGTAGGCGCAGACAGAGATTACAGCTTTCTGGTGATGGATTTCCTCCCTCCCCGTCCGCTTGATGCGCATAACGCGTTTATCCTCGGTCAACAGCTTGCGCATTTGCACGAATGGAGCGACCAGCCTCAGTTTGGTCTCGACTTCGATAACGCGCTCTCTACCACGCCGCAGCCAAATACCTGGCAACGTCGCTGGTCAACCTTTTTCGCCGAGCAGCGTATAGGCTGGCAGCTGGAACTCGCCGCTGAAAAAGGCATAGCGTTTGGCAATATTGACGCCATCGTCGAACACGTTCAGCAACGTCTCTCTTCTCATCAGCCGCAGCCGTCTCTCCTGCACGGTGATTTGTGGTCCGGGAACTGCGCCCTCGGTCCTAACGGTCCGTACATCTTTGACCCTGCCTGCTACTGGGGGGACAGAGAGTGTGACCTGGCAATGCTGCCGTTACATACCGATCAGCCGCCGCAAATTTATGACGGTTACCAGTCTGTCTCGCCACTGCCGCTGGACTTTCTCGACAGGCAGCCAATCTACCAGCTCTATACGCTACTGAATCGGGCAATTCTGTTCGGGGGACAGCATTTGGTTGTGGCGCAGAAAGCACTGGATAGATTACTGGCGGCTTAACGACGTACCGCGTTGCTTATCAGGCCTGCCGTTTCGCAACGTGGCAGGCCCGATAGTTCGGCACTTACAAAAAGCCCAGCAATGAGAAGAAGAAGTAGCCGATCACGATAACGATCACCGGCAGAATATAAAGCGGGAAAATTTGTAAGAAGATCGTATGGTGCGGTACCACAATTCGCGACTCCAGTTGCTCGCGGGATAATCCTTCACTGCCCTTTGCCTGTTCCAGAATTAGCTGATCTTCTACGCCTTCGCGTAAGAAACGCGCCTGACGGCTCATTCTGGCGCCTGAGTCCTGCAACGCCAGGCCGATAAAAATCAGGATGAATATCAGCCAAAAAACGAGATTCAGCCCACTTTGAAAATCGGGCGTTGGCGAGTTATACCAGAACACGTTAAGAAAAGGTGTGTTCACCCGCATCATGTCGATCATCACATGGGCAAAATCGAGCATGACCGCGTTAATCCCTTCCTGCTTTTCGCTGTGCGCGTACATAAACTTTAGTACTGAAACCAGCGTTGAAATCAGCGCGGGAATGAAAACCACCCATCCCACCAGCCTTTTCAAGATGGCAATGCGTCCAGCTTGTTGATACGTCATGAGTTCCCCTTGATTAAGACGCGTCATTTTGGCCTAAGTTTACCCGTTGATTACCGTTTTCGCCTGATCTTTAAAGGCGGTATACTTCTGAATTAGCCATAATGAACGCTCAGAGTCCGTCCAGGCTGGCTCTAATCCCTTTTATCACCGTAAAGGAGAGGTTGTAATGTCAACCCCGCGTCAAATTCTTGCTGCAATTTTCGATATGGATGGGTTACTGGTCGATTCTGAACCGCTTTGGGATCAGGCTGAACTGGATGTGATAGCAAGTTTAGGCGTTGATATCTCCCGCCGCCATGAACTTCCCGATACCCTTGGCTTACGCATCGACATGGTGGTTGATTTGTGGTTTGCGCAGCAACCCTGGAACGACCCCTCACGTCAGGAAGTCACCGAGCGCATCATTACCCGGGCCATTGCGTTGGTTGAAGAGACAAAACCGCTGCTGCCAGGCGTTCGTGAAGCTGTGGCACTGTGCAAATCTCAGGGAATCAAAGTAGGACTGGCATCCGCCTCGCCGCTACATATGCTGGAAAAAGTGCTGACCATGTTTGATCTGCGCGATGACTTCGACGCGCTGGCTTCTGCAGAAAAACTGCCTTACAGCAAACCGCACCCACAAGTTTACCTCGATAGTGCGGCGAAACTGGGCATTGCCCCGTTAAACTGCGTAGCACTGGAAGACTCAGTGAACGGCATGATTGCCTCGAAAGCTGCCCGTATGCGTTCCATCGTCGTACCAGCGCATGAGAATCAGGACGATCCTCGCTTCGTGCTTGCCGACGTCAAACTAACCTCGCTCACCGAACTCACAGCCGCTCATCTGCGCGGCTAATCCTGTAACGGGCAATGATCGTATTGCCCGCTTTTTCATTTTTCACCTTTGAATTTTTAAAACAGCGTTTCATTTTTAATTGTATTTCTGTTTAACCTCTCCTATCCTTGCCCTATAGCGCAAGCGTTAATGACTTAAATAGTTGAGGTAAACATGATTCAGGAAGCTTTTCGTCTCGAAGGTAAAGTCGCCATCGTCACTGGATGTGACACCGGCCTCGGGCAGGGTATGGCAGTGGCGCTGGCTGAAGCGGGCTGCGATGTAGTCGGCGTGAATCGTAAAATACCGCATGAAACCGCAGAGAAAATTAACGCCCTCGGTCGACGCTTTATGGCCATTCAGGCCGACCTCAGTCAACAAGATGCTCTCACCAGCATCGTGACACAAACGGTGTCGGCGTTTGGCCGGGTCGATATTCTGGTCAACAATGCAGGAACTATACGCCGTCAGGATGCACTGGACTTCAGTGAAAAAGATTGGGATGACGTGATGAATCTGAATCTAAAATCCGTTTTCTTTCTGTCGCAGGCCGTGGCGCGCCAGTTTCTGGCTCAGGGCAATGGCGGAAAAATCATTAACATTGCCTCGATGCTCTCTTTTCAGGGGGGTATCCGTGTACCTTCCTATACCGCATCAAAAAGCGGCGTTCTGGGCATCACTCGCCTGCTCGCCAATGAATGGGCGGCCAAAGGAATTAATGTCAACGCCATCGCGCCCGGCTATATGGCGACCAACAACACCCAGCAACTGCGCGCAGACAGCGAGCGCAATCAGGAGATTATCGATCGTATTCCCGCAGGGCGCTGGGGCACGCCGGATGATCTAAAAGGTCCGGTCGTGTTCCTCGCAAGTCCCGCCTCTGACTATATTCATGGTTATACGCTGGCGGTGGATGGCGGTTGGCTGGCGCGGTAAAGGCGCACTTGTGACAAAGGGTTACAACGTCACCTCTTCCGCCTACTGTATAAAACCCCTATACTGTATGAATCGACAGTTTATTGGGTTTTATCATGACGGCGGAAGGCCACCTTCTTTTTTCTATTGCCTGTGCGGTATTTGCCAAGAATGCCGAGCTAACGCCCGTTCTTGCGCAGGGTGACTGGTGGCATATTGTTCCTTCAGCCATTTTAACGTGCCTGCTGCCGGATATCGATCATCCCAAATCTCTGCTGGGGCAGCGTCTGAAGTGGATATCAAAACCCATTGCCCGGGCATTTGGCCATCGCGGGTTTACACATAGCCTGCTGGCGGTTTTTGCCCTGCTGGCCACGTTCTACCTGAAAGTCCCGGATACCTGGATAATACCTGCCGATGCCTTACAAGGTATGGTACTCGGCTATCTTAGTCACATTCTGGCCGACATGCTGACCCCAGCAGGCGTTCCCCTGCTTTGGCCCTGCCGCTGGCGTTTTCGTCTGCCTATCCTCGTGCCGCAAAAAGGCAATCAACTGGAGCGGTTTCTGTGTATGGCACTGTTCGCATGGGCAATCTGGATGCCGCAAACCGTACAAGAGAACAGCGCGGTACGCTGGTCTTCGCAGATGATTAATACGCTACAAATGCAGTTCAATCGTTTCATAACGCATCAGATTGACTAATAAATCAGCCAAAAAGTCATTTTAGGTATAAACAATTCCATTTGAATATAAGAGGCAAGTCACAGTTCTGCTAATCTTGCGCCAACAGAATCACCTTTAAACGGTGATACGCATAATAAGATCAGGAGAACGGGGATGAACTTTCCATTAATCGCGAACATTATCGTGTTCGTAGTGCTGCTGTTCGTGCTGGCGCAAGCCCGTCACAAACAGTGGAGTCTGGCCAAAAAAGTACTGGTCGGTCTGGTCATGGGTGTCGTGTTCGGCCTCGCGCTGCACACCATTTATGGCTCCGACAGCCAGGTTCTTAAAGATTCAGTACAGTGGTTCAACATTGTCGGCAACGGTTATGTCCAGTTGCTGCAAATGATTGTTATGCCGCTGGTATTTGCGTCTATTCTCAGCGCCGTTGCACGTCTGCACAACGCCTCTCAGTTAGGTAAAATCAGCTTCCTGACCATCGGAACGCTGCTGTTTACCACGCTGATTGCCGCGCTGGTAGGGGTTCTGGTGACCAACCTGTTCGGCCTGACCGCCGAAGGTCTGGTGCAAGGTGGTGCCGAAACCGCCCGTCTGAACGCGATTGAAACCAACTATGTTGGCAAAGTGGCTGACCTCAGCGTTCCGCAACTGGTGCTGTCGTTTATTCCGAAAAACCCGTTTGCCGATCTGACTGGCGCGAACCCGACGTCGATTATCAGCGTGGTTATCTTCGCCGCATTCCTGGGTGTAGCCGCACTGAAACTGCTGAAAGATGATGCCCCAAAAGGCGAGCGCGTTCTGGTCGCTATCGATACCTTGCAAAGCTGGGTGATGAAACTGGTTCGTCTGGTGATGCAGTTGACGCCGTACGGTGTTCTGGCGCTGATGACCAAAGTGGTTGCAGGTTCCAACCTGCAGGACATCATCAAGCTGGGTAGCTTCGTCGTGGCCTCTTATCTCGGTCTGGGCATTATGTTCGTGGTACACGGGATCCTACTGGGTGTGAACGGCGTTAGCCCGTTAAAATACTTCCGCAAGGTATGGCCAGTGCTGACGTTCGCCTTCACCAGCCGTTCCAGCGCAGCCTCAATTCCGCTGAACGTTGAAGCGCAGACCCGTCGTCTGGGCGTGCCTGAATCCATCGCCTCATTTGCCGCCTCGTTTGGTGCCACGATTGGTCAGAACGGTTGTGCGGGCCTGTACCCGGCAATGCTGGCAGTAATGGTTGCACCGACCGTCGGTATCAACCCACTGGACCCAATGTGGATTGCCACGCTGGTTGGTATCGTGACCGTGAGCTCCGCAGGGGTTGCGGGTGTGGGTGGCGGTGCAACATTTGCCGCTCTGATCGTCCTGCCCGCTATGGGTCTGCCGGTCACGCTGGTTGCGCTGCTGATCTCCGTTGAGCCGCTGATCGATATGGGGCGTACCGCGCTGAACGTAAGCGGTTCCATGACTGCCGGTACGCTGACCAGCCAATGGCTCAAGCAGACTGATAAAACGATTCTGGACAGCGACGATAACGCCGAACTGGCGCATCGCTAAGTCTGTCAGCTAAAAAACAAAAAACCGCCGGAGTGTCATGCTCCTGCGGTTTTTTTATATCCATTAATCGCTTAGTTCATTTTCCTGGCGAATCTGATTAGCCCAGCGCTGTGCTGATTCCGGGACCGTAAATGCAGGCGAACGTTGAAACGCCTCCCCCATTAAGACAAAAGCGACATATTTTCCGCGTAGTATCCATACGTCACGAAACGCATCCATTTTAATCGCATGCTCTGGTGGCGCGGGCTCCACGCGAGGAACATAGCTGATAACCGGACGATTTTGTTGGCGAAGAGGTTTCATAATCAGTTGCTTCACTAAAGACAAATTCTAAAAATCAGAAAACCGCTATCTTAGCCGATTTTGCCGCCTTGCGTCCTGCCTTGCGTGCGCTGTTTGCCTGGTTCATCGCGCTTTACGTCATCGGCCTGTACCTGCGCCACTGAGTGAGTGGTCTATAGTTAAAGCTTTTGACAGCAACAACGACCCTTTCAGCAATGAAACCAGGAGACGAGTTTAATGTCACAGAATGATAAGCATCCACTCCATCACTCAGCGCCGGTTCATGATGCCAGCGAATCCCAGCCAGGACTTGACTCACTGGCACCCACAGACGGTTCACATCGGTCAACACCTGAACCCACGCCGCCAGGTATGCAGCCCACTACGTCCGGCAGTTTAAAAGCGCCGGATATCAAAAGTGACAAACTCAATGCACTGGACAGTTTTCGTAAAGGAAGCGAAGATTTTGCTCTGACAACTAATCAGGGCGTGCGAATCGCAGACGATCAAAACTCTCTGCGCGCAGGTAATCGCGGGCCAACCCTGCTGGAAGACTTTATCCTGCGGGAAAAGATTACCCATTTTGATCATGAACGCATCCCGGAGCGGATCGTACATGCCCGAGGTTCTGCCGCTCATGGTTACTTTCAGTCCTATGCCAACCTGAGTGCGACGACGAAAGCGGACTTTCTAAGTGATGAAAATAAAATCACCCCGGTTTTTGTCCGATTCTCTACCGTTCAGGGCGGCGCAGGCTCTGCGGATACGGTCAGAGATATACGGGGATTTGCGACCAAGTTTTACACTGAAGAGGGCATTTTCGACCTGGTGGGAAACAATACTCCCATCTTCTTTATTCAGGATGCCCATAAATTCCCGGATTTCGTCCATGCGGTTAAACCGGAGCCGCATTGGGCTATCCCGCAGGGCCAAAGCGCCCATGACACCTTCTGGGATTATGTCTCATTACAGCCTGAAACGTTGCACAACGTCATATGGGCAATGTCCGATCGGGGTATTCCGCGCAGCTATCGCACGATGGAAGGCTTCGGCATTCACACATTTCGGTTGATTAATGCGCAAGGAAAAGCCACCTTTGTGCGTTTCCACTGGAAACCGCTGGCAGGTAAAGCCTCGCTGGTATGGGATGAAGCGCAAAAACTTACTGGTCGGGATCCCGACTTTCATCGCCGCGATCTGTGGGAAGCTATCGAAGCGGGCGATTATCCGGAATATGAACTGGGACTACAGCTGATTCCCGAAGAAGATGAATTTAAGTTCGATTTTGACCTGCTCGATCCGACCAAGCTGATCCCGGAAGAGCTGGTTCCGGTGCAACGCGTCGGTAAAATGGTGCTGAACCGCAATCCTGATAATTTCTTCGCCGAAAATGAACAAGTCGCTTTTCATCCCGGACATATCGTCCCTGGCATCGATTTTACTAACGATCCCCTGCTGCAGGGTCGCTTGTTCTCCTATACCGATACCCAAATTAGTCGCCTGGGCGGGCCCAATTTCCATGAAATCCCGATTAATCGCCCGACCTGTCCGTACCATAATTTCCAGCGTGACGGCATGCATCGTATGGACATCGATACCAATCCAGCCAACTATGAACCGAATTCCATCAATGATAACTGGCCGCGTGAAACGCCGCCGGGGCCAAAACGCGGTGGATTTGAGTCGTATCAGGAACGGATTGAAGGAAACAAAATCCGCGAACGTAGCCCCTCTTTTGGCGAATACTATGCGCACCCTCGCCTGTTCTGGCTAAGTCAGACGCCAATTGAACAGCAGCATATTATCGGCGGATTCAGTTTCGAACTCAGTAAGGTTACGCGCCCCTATATTCGGGAAAGAGTGGTCGAACAGTTAGCTCATATTGATACTGCCCTCGCCGAGGCGGTTGCCGATAATCTCGGTTTTAAGCTAACCAAGGAACAGGCCAGCATTGCGCCACCGCCCAACGTCAACGGTTTGACAAATGCACCGTCACTCAGTTTATATGCAGGTACGCAAGGTGAGATTAAGGGCCGCGTGGTCGCCATCCTACTTAATGACCAGGTGAAATCGAGCGACCTGCTCGCCATCATGCAAGCCCTACAGGCCAAAGGCGTTCATGCCAAATTGCTCTATTCCCGAATGGGTAAGGTAGTTGCCGATGATGGATCTGCTCTGACGATCGCCGGTACTTTTGCGGGTTCGCCATCCCTGACGGTCGATGCGGTTATCGTTCCATGCGGTAATCTCGCGGACATCATTAAGAACGGTGATGCCCGATATTATTTACTCGAAGCGTATAAGCACTTAAAACCTATCGCCCTGGCCGGCGATGCTCGTCAGTTTAAAGCAACGTTGAATATCAAAAATGAAGGAGAAGAAGGCGTGGTAGAAGCGGACAGTGCAGACGCACAGTTTATGGATACCCTGCTGACGCTGATGACCGCGCACCGCGTCTGGTCACGTGCCGGAAAAATAGAAAAGATTCCCGCCTAAAAAAATGCGGCGCATTAAGCGCCGCAAACTCAGGAATTACACGTTCAGAAAACTGCCAAGACGATAACCGCGCTCCGCAATTGCATATTTCAGTGACGAAGACGTCAGCACGTCGAGCTCAGTTAAGCGGGGGTAACAGTAGGCACTTTGACGAATAATGTCATCGATAAAGGCCGGATGACACATCACTTCCAGCGAAGACTCTCCCCGGTCGGCTGACGCATCCAGCGTCTGTAAAAACAGAGCCTCGGAAATCGCTTCGCCGTAAAACTCGCTGCTGAATCCCTGGGAGGTACGTAATGTTTCCGGAAAATCAGACGCCTGGAACACGGTCTGACGATCGATACGCAATGCAATCCCCTTCTGGGCAGCAAACCCGGCTACGATAGGGAAAATTTGCGGGAACATATGCACATGGTGATGGCTATCCAGATGCGTCGGCTCCCGCCCGAACAGGTCAATAAAACGCTGATACTGCGCGGCCAGTTCCTGAGAAATTTCATCCAGCGGCAAAGTGTCCTCCTCTGCCATCTGCCAGATCCATTTCCCCAGTAATCCGTCACGAGTAAGGCCCGGCATTGCCGTCAACGGCCTACCCAGCGTCAGAACAAAATGCATCCCGACGGCAAGTGCAGGTATGTCGCGACTCAGCTGTACCGCATGGTCAATCGCCGCACCGTTAACCAGTGCTGTTGTTGAGGTGACAACGCCATTACGACAGGCTTCAACAATGCCGTAGTTTTGTCCTTTACTCAGGCCAAAATCATCCGCATTCACAATCAGTACGCGTTCCATAGCCGACCTCAGTTAGTGTTGTTCGCTTTTGAGTTTCTCAATGCACCCGGCGAAGTTTGGCAACCACTTTTCATGCGCCAGGATTAGCTCACGCGCCAGAATCTCGGCATCGCTGTCAGAATGCACCAGCGGACTCAGGTTTAACGCCAGCAGCACATCATTCAGCTCGCCGCTCAATGCCGCATTGCTCGCCGCAACCTCAAAGCCTTTAATGGTGTAGATAAGGCCAAGCACTTTCTCATCAAAATGGGTAATACGTGGGTGCGGCGTAGCACCGTTACGTCCGAGCGTGCAGGTCATCTCAACTGCCCAGTCCGCAGGAATGTTATCAACATGTCCATGATGTGGAATGTTGACGTAGTGCTCGGTCTGTTTGTCGTTGTAGATGGCGTTGATCACTTCACAGGCCGCATCGGAGTAATACGCGCCACCGCGCTGCTCCAGCTCTTTCGGCTTAACGTTTAGCTCAGGATTTTTGTAGAGATCAAACAGTTGTTTTTCTACTTTTTGTACTACCTGGGCACGTGCGCCGCCCTTATAGTACTCGCCCATTTCGATCGCCAGCATCTCTTTTGGCTTAAAGTAGTACAGCAAATACGAGCACGGCAGCAGCTTCAGCGAACGAATCAACCCTTCGCTGAACGGCAGGTCGAAAATGTTCTTCACGGTGGAAGCTTTCAGTTGTCCAGAAGCCACGCCGTCCAGCAGTTCATCAAAGCGTGATGTACCGTTCACCAGCACGTCTTTAATAAAGACCATGTGGTTCAGACCGAACAGATCGATGGATAAGTCATCGCTCTCTTTCAGCGCCAGCACATCGCTAATGAACATTTTCATGCCGACAGGAATATTACACACGCCGATGAATTTCTTGAAATTCGTGTGGCGATAGACCGCTTCAGTCACCATCCCTGCCGGGTTAGTAAAGTTAATCACCCAGGCATTCGGGCACAGTTCTTCCACATCTTTAATAATGTCAAAGATAACCGGAATGGTACGCAGACCTTTGAACAGCCCGCCAGCACCGTTGGTTTCCTGTCCCAGATAACCGTGGCTCAGCGGAATGCGTTCATCCTTTTCACGGGCTTTCAGTTGCCCTACGCGCAGTTGGGTGGTAACGAAATCAGCATCTTTCAGTGCTTCACGGCGGTCCAGCGTTTTAAACAACTTCATCGGTACGCCGGCTTTGTCGATCATGCGCTGGCAAAGGTCAAAAATAATGTCCAGCTTCTCTTTTCCACCGTCGACATCAACCAGCCACAACTCAGAAACCGGTAATTCATGATAGCGCTTAATAAAGCCTTCAAGTAATTCAGGGGTGTAGCTGCTCCCGCCACCGATAGTGACGACTTTTAATTTCTGGCTCATACTTTCTCCCTTCAGTGTAAAAACACTGACGTGTATTATGCTCAACCCGTTTGTCAGGTATAGCGTGGCTGTCCCGACGCTATTTTGGGCAAGCTATAAAAAATGGGTTATTGGCAAATAATATCTACTGATTAAATTCAGTTAATTTCTTACGGTAGCTATTCGGTGTAAACGACGTCAGTTTTTTAAACGTTTTAATAAACAAACTTGGACTACTGTAACCAGACTCATAAGCAATATCCGTTACAGAATAGTTAGTCATTTCCAGCTGTTTTTTAGCAAAATTAATGCGAATTTCATTAATGATCTGCATCGGCGTTTTGCTGTAATAACGCTGGGTTGCGCGGGTCAGATACTCCTGGGATTTCGCGGACAGATGTACCATATTTTCCAGCGCATTCTCGCTAAACTGCCGTTTGTCGTGCATGGTCTCGACGGTGGTTTTGAGCCACTGCGGAATATCATCCAGCACCTGCTCTTCGCGATGATGGCGTAACCGATTAATAATATAGAAGGTGACCACTTCTACAAATTCATCCAGCCCGCTCTCACGAAAGTTAAGTGATGCAATAACCGTTTCAATGTAGGTAAGAAACGAGTTATTCGCCCGGTAGACCTGCGATGCAACGAAACAAAATGGCAGAAGCGGGTGATAGTGCTGTTCAAAAAAACGTTTACTGATGCCAACGTTAAGGATCCTTGTCGCACCAAAATCATAAAAACTCTGGTGGTGCGATCCCAACGGGATAAAGACAAAGTCTCCACGTTCTAGCAGTACGCGTTTACCGTTGATTTCCTGATAATAGCGCCCGGTTAAAACCAGGGTAAACTCATAGTAGTCATGCTGATGCAGCCCGCTGATGCTCTCAGTTTTGTTATAGATGAACACATGGAAATTTTTGCCATTAAACAGCTGCTGTTCATAAACGGTTTTGATTTCCGGTGCGTTAATCTGTAGCTGCATTATGCACTCCTCGCTATTTCAGCTTTTCGTGAAGCTCAATCAGTTCAGTCACCAGCTCACGCGCCAGCATTGATGTCATCAGGTGGTCCTGTGCGTGGACCAGCACCAGGCTAACTTTCATTTTACCTTCGCCCTGATCGCCTTCAATCAATTTCGTTTGCACGAGGTGCGCTTCGTTCAGCGCCAGACGAGACTGGTCCATCATGGTCTTAGCTGACTCGAAATCACCCTGCTTGGCCATTTTGAGTGCGCCGTACGCCAGGCTACGCGCCTGACCGGAGTTGATGATGAGGCCCATCACCACTTCTTCAAGTTCTTCTGCTTCTGACTGCGTGTCGACGATGTTCTCGATATCCAACATACTTTTTTCCTCTGGTTCAGTCCGGCATGACCGTAAAGCCATGCCGGATTAAATTTAGAATTTTAATGCGTTAGCGATATCTTCTTCGCTTTCTTCTTGGTCAATAACGTTCTGCGCTTTGTTGGCTACCACCACGAACGGCAGGTAAACCAGCGTTGCGATACCGAGGTTGAACAGCGCGACCAGCAGAGCAGCGACGCTACCGTTGGTGTTAAAGAACGCGCCCAAACCGGTTGGCATAGTCCACGGTGCAATGTTGGTAATCGGTGGAATAATGCCTGAGTAGTAAGCTGCCAGCGTAATCGCCGCCAGAATCGGTTGCACCAGAATGAACGGGATAAACATCACCGGGTTCATGATGATCGGCAGACCGAACAGGATAGGTTCGTTAATCTGGAACAGACCTGATGGCAGTGCCAGCTTAGCAACCTGACGATAGTCAGGACGACGCGATGCCAGGAAGATAGCGATAATCAGACCCAGCGTTGCCCCGCTACCCCCAAGGAAAATATAGGAGTCGAGCATCGGTTTCGCCCAGACGTGGAACGTCTTACCGGCTTCCAGCGCGGCATCTACGGAACCAAACTGTTGGTAGATAGAGATGTTTTCCAGCGCCCATGGCGTCATGATACCGCTGTCCAGTGCAGTCAGCGCCAGTGAACCGTGAATACCGAAGAACCACAGCAGCGGAACAAAAATCACGTAAGCCCAGCCCACCACGCTGCCCAACGACGCCAGCGGAGTTGAAATGGAATCCATAATGATCTGATGGAAGTTGGTACCCCAGGTGTTCAGTGCCCAGGCGATGATCCCCATAATGGAGAGGATAAGGAAGCCAGGAATCAGCGCAGAGAAAGAGCGCGATACGGATGTCGGTACGCTATCAGGTAATTTAATGACCCAATTACGATGGACCACAAAAGTGAACATTTCCGCGACCACCAGGCCGATAATAATACCGGAAATAATATTGGCACCGCCGAGCCAGTTCGCGCCAACGGCATAGGCTTCACCCACGCTATAAGGCGTTACGGTCATAAACGCGGCGACGGATAACAGCCCGGCAGCCAGTGAGTCGACTTTACGTTCTTCTGCCAGCGCCATGCCGATAAAGAACGGTGCCATCAATGACATGATACCCAGCGTACCGTTATAGACGTTTCCACCAATGCCTTTCAAGCTATTCAAAGTTTCAATAGTTGAAGCATCAAGTCGAATGCCCATTGAATAAAAAAACGACCCCTCCCCAAAGCTCAGGAAAACGTTATTGATTAATACAAACATGGCCCCTGCGAGGGTTAACGGCATTAAACGAATAAAGCCGTTCTTGATTGCATTAACGTGTGGCTGCTTTCCAATTTTTACAGCAAAAGGAAGGAGTACCTTTTCAAGTGAAGCAATAGCGTTACTCATAGAAAAATACCCTTAAATACCGCAATTAAAAATTGCGGTGAATGTTAATGAAATAACTCTTTGACGGGAAAAATTAAAATAAAATAATTAATTTGCTGCGGCTTTTTTAATTGCTGCAACAGCAGCCTTAAGCACGCCTAAACCATCGACTTTGCCATACAGCAGCGAGTCAATCACTTCCACAGGCTTGTTGGGTAACAAACGCTGAATTTCGGGCAACATATAAGCAATTTGTGGACCTAATAACACGACATCGGCGACAGGACCTTTTTCTCCGGCCAGCGTTTCAGGAAATGCTTCAATAATAACCGGTACTTCGTATTTTTCGGCCTGAGCACGCATCTTCGAAACCAACAATGAAGTCGACATGCCCGCAGAACAAAACAGATAAATGTGTTTCTTTTCCATTAAAACGATCCTCATGTGCGATTATCTGTCAACCAGACACTCCGCAAGCCATAACCTGCATCCATGCTCTGGGTAACTTGCGTCAGCTAAATTACTTTTTTAGGTGGCTGAAATGAGTATACGGGATTGCACCGGTGGATGGTATTTCCTTGACCAACTAAATTGTCTCTCCTTGACCTGTCGTTATGACCCCCCTCACATTTCGGGCAAATAATTCGCAGCAATAAATAAGATCGTTCGGCACAAAAAAACCGGCACGATGGCCGGTTCTTCTGAATGCTCAGGCAATAAGCAGTTGTTACTTCTTCGCCGCCTGCGGGTCAGTGTCGTACTCTGCGCAGGTCTGGTAACCGGAGTTAATCACATGTCCGGTGTCGTCTAAAGCAACAAAATAGGTTTCAGCTTTACCATCTCGTTGACCCAGGATGTAGGTCTGGCATGTCCCTCGCGCATGAATCATGCTGACTTCAGAAGAAGGTTTACCGGCAATCTGCGCCACCTGCGCCCTGCTCATCCCTTTCTTCACATCTTTCACCACGGGCTGAACAAATTGGTCTTTGGTGCGATCGTAGGCCGTACACCCTGCCAGCATAGTCAAAACAGCCGCTGCGCTTAGAATTCCTGTTAGGTTCTTGTTCATATTCCGTCCTCTTGTATTTCAGCGTGTTATATAAGCCTGGAGCACAACAACACATTTTTCAAGCAATCAGATGATACTTAGGTCGTTTCGGAAAATTCTATTAAAACAAAATGATGTTAGATCAGGCCTGCATCCCTTGTCGTTTGGGTCCCAACGCGTTAGCTTTAACACATCATTTTTTTGATCATTTCATTTTTCGGAGGGGGTTAAATGACTCTGCAGCAAGAGATAATCCAGGCGCTTGGCGCAAAACCGCAAATTAATGCAGAAGAGGAAATTCGCCGCAGCGTGGATTTCTTGAAATCCTACCTGCAAACCTACCCTTTTCTGAAATCACTGGTATTAGGGATAAGCGGCGGACAGGACTCAACGCTCGCGGGAAAACTTTGCCAGATGGCTATTTCCGAGCTTCGCGAAGAAACGGGGAATGACGCGCTGCAGTTTATTGCCGTACGTCTGCCGTATGGCGTTCAGGCTGATGAACAGGACTGTCAGGATGCCATCGCCTTTATCCAACCTGACCGCGTGCTCACAGTAAATATTAAGGGTGCGGTACTGGCCAGTGAACAGGCCCTGCGTGAAGCGGGTATTGAACTGAGCGATTTTGTCCGTGGCAATGAAAAAGCCCGTGAACGTATGAAGGCCCAGTACAGTATCGCCGGAATGACCAGCGGTGTTGTCGTGGGTACCGATCATGCAGCAGAAGCCATCACCGGATTTTTCACCAAATACGGCGATGGCGGTACTGACATTAACCCTATTTTCCGCCTGAACAAGCGTCAGGGTAAGCAGCTGCTTGCCGCGCTGGGTTGCCCGGAACATTTATATAAGAAAGCGCCAACCGCCGACCTCGAAGACGATCGCCCTTCTCTGCCGGATGAAGCCGCATTAGGCGTCACCTATGACAACATCGACGATTATCTGGAAGGAAAAACGCTGGCTGCCGACATCGCGAAAAAAATTGAAGGCTGGTATCTGAAGACCGAACACAAACGTCGCACACCGATTACGGTGTTTGATGACTTCTGGAAAAAAGCGTAATTTTTTTAGTCACATATTGCCGGATAGCACTGGGATCACCGCTGTCCGGCCACTCTTCCTTGTCTGATGCCGCTTTTTTAATCGGTTTCAAACTGCTACACTGGATGAATAACCAGCATCCGGAGTGAGAAGTGGTACGGCGTCAATCAGCCCCACGCCTGACATTTGAGGCAGCGGCAATCTATGAATATCCTGAACACCTGCGTCCATTTTTGAGTGCGCTTCCCACCGCACCAGGCGTCTATCTGTTTCACAGTGAAAGCGACACTATGCCGCTCTACATTGGTAAAAGCGTCAATATTCGCAGCCGCGTGCTGGCACACCTGCGTACCGCAGACGAAGCGGCAATGCTGCGTCAGGCCAAACGCATTAGCTGGATTTGTACGGCGGGAGAAATTGGTGCCCTGCTGCTGGAAGCGCGGTTGATCAAAGAACAACAGCCGTTGTTTAATAAACGACTGCGGCGCAATCGTCAGCTTTGCGCCTTGCAGCTTACCGACCGAACTGTTCAGATTGTCTACGCACGAGATATTGATTTCTCCCATGCACCCAATCTGTTTGGCCTGTTTGCCAATCGTCGCGCAGCGCTACAAGCGTTGCAAAGCCTCGCGGATGAACAACAGCTGTGCTACGGCCTGTTGGGGCTGGAACCCCTGAGCCGCGGGCGCGCCTGTTTTCGCTCCGCGCTTAAACGCTGCGCCGGAGCGTGCTGCGGGAAAGAGAGTCATGAAGCGCATCATTTGCGTCTGTTAGCGGCGCTGGAAAGAGTGAGAGTGATTTGCTGGCCATGGAGCAATGCTATTGCACTGCAGGAAACCGGCGCTGAAATGACACAGTACCATATCATCAACAACTGGCTGTGGCTGGGAGTCGTTTCAACGCTGGATGAAGCGGCTACCCTGGCGCGTATGCCGGCAGGCTTTGACCATGATGGTTACAAAATTCTCTGCCGGCCTGTTCTGTCTGGTCAATATGACATTATTGAACTGTGTCCGGAGAATGCCCCGGCATCCAGTTAATCTCGCTGAACAGCAATTTTCCCTCGCGCTCCAGCAGTCGTAATGTGTGTTTGCCGTCATGCCAGCTCGCACCCTGGTCGGCCGTCAGCAGTTTATCGCCCAGTTGCCATGCACCACTGATAACAAACACCACGCCGCCGCGTGAACCAAAGGTCGTAAAGGTGCGATCGGCCACCCTGACTTTCGCCTGGCAGACATCTCGTCGGGTCATGATATTAAAATCCATCGACATCTGCCCTTCCGTCAGCTTTGCTTTTACCACCTTGTCACCGGCAAAGGTAAAAGGCTGATGCTGTTTCAGGGTATGCGTAAAGATGTTCGTTTCTTCCAGGGTCACTTCTCCACCTTCCAGCAGAGTAATCACACGTTCTACGCCGGGAAAAAGAGAAAACTCACCGTTTGCTGCAATGGAGGCGATACTCGCCCGCCAGTGAAAATCTCGTGTTGCTGGCGGAAAACAGCAAATCTCACGCGTTTCTCCCGCACCATTCCGCCAGAGGTTAACCGGCATTTTGCGGATATCAAAGTATTCCATCATCCCTCCAGAAAGGAGCAGCATGGCAGCCTGCCGTAAACAGACAGCCATAAATCATCATTATTATGTTCACCCTGCAGATTATTGTTATCGGCAGCAGAGTTGATTTGCCTTAGCGATGAACCCGGCATTTTGCAAAAAAGAATAACGCGCTGATCCAGGTAG
Source organism: Citrobacter portucalensis (assembly GCF_002042885.1). Taxonomy (GTDB): domain Bacteria; phylum Pseudomonadota; class Gammaproteobacteria; order Enterobacterales; family Enterobacteriaceae; genus Citrobacter; species Citrobacter portucalensis. The sequence goes on along the minus strand of NZ_MVFY01000001.1, from coordinate 44,138 downwards.
AATTTTCGCGGGCTTCAGGAGAATAGCGTGTCGTGCGTCCGGTGCAATAGGCAGAAATGAAAAAACCGCCGATCCTGCCCACATCGTTATACGTGTTGTGGACAAGAGCGGCGGTCTTGAGTTTGGTTTCACACTGTGCGGCAATCAGCGCGACACAGTGTGAATGATTTAGTGTAGACGCTGATCGATTACTCGGCAGCTTCCGGCATTTTACCTTTCTGCGCTGCACGTTCTGTCAGACGCTTCTCAAAATTGGCATTAAACTGCTTTTTCTGTTCCGGGGTCAGAATGTTGTAAATTTTGTTCTGGGTTTCCATATGCGCCAGCATGTTGGCTTTGCGCTGTTCTTCCATCTTCGCAATCTGCGCTTCGGCTTTCGCTTTATCGAAGCTATCGCTGGCGATGATATCGTGCATTGCACGGCGTTCTTCCAGCGGCGGACGTTTCATCTGATCGTGCTGGCCTTTCATGATTTCGCGAATCTGCTGTTTCTGCGCGTCGGTCAGGTTCAGGTCTTTGAACATCATGTCGTGATGCGGGGCGAACTTGCCGTTGTGGTGCATCATCGGTTTGGCATCCGCTGGTGCAGCTGTTGTAGTGTCAGCAGCATGAGCCAGGTTCGCAGCACCCAGCGCCAGAGTAGAGGCAACAACCAGAGCAGTCAGTTTACGCATAATTTTTATCCTTTCTTTCAGTTATTTTTACGACACTCATGCGACTCTTATGCAATGTGATGTCGTGTTGACGAGATTAACTTTACCGGCTTAAGCGTCAATTAATCAGAGCAACGGTAAAACAGTGAAAGTGTAAAAAACAAACTTTCATCAATTATGAAGAAAAAAAGAATAAATTGCGCAGAGTTGCAATAAAAAATTACAACCGGATGATTTTGAAAAAATTATGGAGAACTATACCTGAACCCTGATTATTAAGAAAGCAATTCACCAGGAATAATCCGTAATAAATAAAAACAGCACGCAAAAATAAGCCCTAAAGGATAAACCTGCAGGGCGAATATATTGATCACAACTTTTCGAGCATCAATCCGGCACGTAAACCACAGGCCACGTTAGGGTTGGGAAAGAGAACATATTCAACATCATGGGTGACGATAAAACGTTCATCTCCGTCCTGCGCCAGCAAGGTGCCTTCTTTAAAGGGGGTAAAGTTTAGCGTCTGGTTATCCATGTGGAGAATGAAATCGTCGCTACGACGCGTGATTTGCGACACCACGCGATAACGCAGCGGGGATATTTCTCTCGCCGACACCCGCTCACCCCTCAGCAGTTTCTCCAGTGCGTCTGCCGTTTGTGCAAACTGGGTAAGATCGTTTTGCCCGAACGGCAGCGCTTTACCCAGTTCCAACGTACAGGCCAACGCACCAAAATGTTCCCCGCTAAAATGGGTGAACGTGCCGCCAGGCGTCTGATGGAAAACCAGCGCTTCCAGTCCCGCATCTCCCAGCCATTCAAGAAAATCCTCGTCCCAGGCAACGTTGCGTTGTGGCAATACGCCAAAGCGTAGATGCTGTGAACCGCGGATCGCGGTGTGCAGATCCAAATGCCAGCGCACAGGCTCCTTTGCGCGCGAATAAAAATCTTCAAGACACAGCTCAAGCTCGTGGGCTCGGTGCGTTTCTTCACTCGCGGTAAAAATCTGCCACCGGCCGCCAAACATACGATTCAGGTCGCTATGACAATATCGTTTTCCCGCAGCCAGCGCCTGCGGGTTTCCCAGAATCACCAGCAGCCGCCATGTCAGTGTCAGCTCGCCGCTAAACAGACTGGAAAGCAATGAATCGAGTATCTCTACCGGCGCGGTTTCATTGCCATGGATCCCCGCAGACAGCACCAGTGAATGTTCAACGGGTGCAAGCGGCGTCAGTTCCAGAATTCCGTGACCGATCCACTGCCAGTCAAAACCATGAGTGGTTCCTTGCGTTTTCTCTGGAGTGGCGCCTGCGAGCGTGATCGCCAGAAAGTTATCCATGGCGCATCCCCTCCTGCTGGAAAGGATACACTGAGCCGAGGTTGAGCAATTGCGTCAGCGTATCCAGCGCTTCACGCCCCTCGCGCAACAGCTGTGGGTCGGCAAGGTCGGCAGCGGTAAGACGATCGCGATAGTAACGGTCAACCCAGTTATTCAACGTGTTAAACAGCGTGTCGCTCATGATAACCGCCGGATTCACCGCCTGCTGTTCCTGCGGAGTGAGCACCACTCTCAGGCGCAAGCATGCCGGACCACCGCCGTTGGACATACTTTCACGCAGATCGAATACCCGCAGGTCATCGATCGGATTGTCTTCCTCGAGAAGCCGGTTCAAATACCGCCACACGCCAGCATGCTCCCGACACTCCTGCGGCAGGACCAGCATCATCGAACCGTCACTACGACTCAGCAACTGACTGTTAAACAGATAAGTGGTCACGGCATCCTGCACCGACACTTCCGCTGTCGGGACTTCCAGCGGGGTAAAACCTGCCACCTGACTGCGCAACTGCTCTAACAATGCCTGCTGTCTGACAAACGCCTGCTGATGACAAAACAGCACCTGGCGATTCGATACCGCAATCACATCGTTATGGAACACGCCAAGATCGATAACGTCCGGGTTTTGCTGGGCAAAAATGCGCTGATGTGGGTTGACCTGATTCAGTCGCGCGGCCGCTTCGCTGGCCTCACGGGATTGCCTTGCCGGATAGCGCTTCGGTTGGGATGCATTGCCTTCTTCACGACCGTAAACAAACAGCTGTACGCCGGGGTCACCGTAATCTCCACCCAGCCGGTTATGGTTTGCCGCCCCTTCATCACCGAAAAGCGCAACCTGGGGCAACGCGCCGTGGACCGCAAAGCTATTCTCATCACGGAAAATCGCCCGTAACAATGCTTCGGTAGTAGGCGCTTCCAGTGAACGGTGGAACTTATTATTCAGATTCGCCACCGTCAGATGAACTTTCCCGTCCAGCGAGTCTGCCGAAGGGCAAACCGTTGCCGCATTCGCTACCCACATAGGCGATGCGGAGCTGGCACTGGAGAGCCAGTGAGGCGCCTGACGCGCCACTTTATCCAGCACCTGTTCGTCACTGCCGCTAAAACCCAACTGACGCAGAACCGGAATATAAGGCCGCTCGTGGGGCGGGATCACCGCCTGAGGAAATCCTGCATCCGCCAGTGCTTTCATCTTTAGCAGACCTTGCTTTGCCGCCAGACGCGGGTTCGACACCTGAAATCGATGTTTGGTTGAGGCCTCATTACCAAATGACAATCCAGCATAGTGGTGAGTCAGTCCCACCAGACCATCAAAATTTACCTCACGGGCTTTCATAGCTTATCCTCGCGAGAAAAATCCAGTCCGGGGCTAAGCGCCGTTGGCAGCGTTAAGGCCGGGGATTCCAGACTTGCCATCGGCCAGGCGCAATAATCTGCGGCATACCACGCGCTGGAGCGATGGTTCCCGGAAGCGCCTACACCGCCAAACGGTGCGGTACTCGCAGCGCCGGTTAACGGCTTATTCCAGTTGACGATCCCTGCCCGCGCCTCCAACAGTAGCTGTTCAAACTGGCCGCGATCGGGCGAAACTAACCCACATGACAATCCAAAGCGGGTGTTGTTCGCCATACGAATCGCATCATCAAAGCTGTCATAACGCCAGACGCCGAGCAGCGGACCGAAAACCTCTTCATCAGGTACGTTCCCCGCCCCGGTCAGTTCGATGATTCCAGGGGTCAGCAGTGACGTTCCGGCATTTACCAGACGTGGCGCTAACAGCGTACGGCCTCCCAACGACGCCAGACGCTGCCAGGCATCATAGACGTGCTGCGCGGCCTGTTCGGAAATCAGTCCACCCATAAATGGCTGCGGTTGTGCATCCCAGTTGCCGGGCATTAAACGCTGACTAACCTCCACCAGACGCTTCAGGAACGCATCACCCTGCGCGCCTTTTTTTACGAGCAGGCGGCGGGCACAGGTACAGCGCTGTCCGGCGGTGACAAATGCGGACTGAATGGTCAGATGCACTGCGGCATCAATATCTTCCGGATTCTCAATAATCAGCGGGTTGTTGCCCCCCATCTCCAGGGCAAGGATTTTTTCCGGCTGGCCGGATAACTGCTTATGCAGCTGATAACCGGTATTCGCACTGCCGGTAAACAGCAGGCCATCAAGGTCTTCCAGCGCACTCAGCGCCTGTCCCGTTTCACGTCCGCCCTGCACCAGATTCAGCACGCCCGGCGGCAACCCCGCCTGCTCCCACAGTTTTGTTACTGCTTCACCGGTCCACGGCGTCAACTCGCTGGGTTTGAAAATCAACGTATTGCCTGCCAGCAATGCCGGAACAATATGACCATTGGGTAAATGACCGGGGAAGTTATACGGACCAAAAACCGCCAGCACGCCGTGTGGGCGATGGCGCAACGTTGCCGCACCATCCGGTAGTTCACTGTGCTGCTCACCGGTACGGGCATGATAAGCTTTGACGGAGATGGCGATTTTATTGATCATCGCCGTCAGTTCAGTCGCGGCTTCCCAATGAGGTTTTCCGGTTTCCTTGGCGATAATCTGAGTTAGCTCGGCTTTATTGCTTTCCAGCAATAAAGCAAACTTTTCAACAATAGTCTGGCGTGCGCTGAAAGGCTGTTTAGCCCAACCGGCAAAGGCTGCTCGTGCGGCCTGGCACGCTTGCGTCACCTGCATTGCATCTGCATCATTACCGTGCCACAGCACATCACCGCTTACCGGGTTGGTTTTCACCCGACGCTCGCCCAGCCCCGTCACCCAGTCACCGTTTATCCATAGTGTCATGCTGTTTTCTCCTCTGCACAAAGACGTACAAAACGTACATGGTCGCCCGCGTGGCATTTCAGGGCATCCAGTTGCGCCGCCGTCAGTACCAGACGTTGGGTATCCGGGTCTGCGCGAACCAGCATGACGCGGAAGTTTTGATAGTTTTCATTGGCAACCAGACAGGCCGGATAATCACCGGTTGCTGGCTGACCTTCCGCCACTTCCACCAGCCTGCTTTTACGAATAGCCCGAACCCGGTCGATATCGCATTCCAGCGTTGGCCCACCGTCGAAAATATCGACATAGTTGCGGTAGCGAAATCCCTCTTTCTCCAGCACCGCCCGCGCTGGGGCCGTTTGCGGATGTACCTGACCAATCACGCCTTGCGCTTCATCAGACAGAAAATGGGTATAAATAGGATGCTTGGGCATCAGTTCAGCAATAAAGGCTTTCTGTCCTGTTCCGCAGAGAAAATCCGCCCGGCTGAACTCCATTGAGAAAAAGCGTTTACCGAGGCTTTGCCAGAACGGCGAGTAACCGTGCTCATCAATCACGCCGCGCATTTCGGCCACGACTTTCTCATTAAATCGGTCGCGAAAGGCCGCCATAAACATAAAGCGCGATTTTGACAGCAAATAGCCGTTGCCTTCTTTTCGCCAGTCCGGATCGAGAAACAGAGTGCAAAGCTCGCTGCTACCTGTGTGATCGTTACTCAGAAACAGCGTCGGCAGCGCGTTATAGACATTCAGCTCTTTCGAGGCGTGGACCAGGGTACCAACCCGGTAGTTGTACCAGGGATCGTTAAGCCCTACCGCTACCTCAATGGCGCAAATCCCGGCCACGGTTCCGCTGGTACTGTCTTCAAGCACAAACACATATCCCTGCTCACTTTTTGGCAACTCACCGCGCCAGGTTTGGAGTGAACGTTCGATACGCGCCATCAGCGTAGCTTCATTCGCCGGTAGCGAGGTCAACCCGCCGCCGGTCTTACTGGCAAGCTGCATCAACGCGGTGATATCCGCGCGTTCAATGGGACGAATCACCATCATGATGAACCTCCTGCTTTAATGCGTTCGCAGGCCAGCGCAAAGCGATCCAGTCCGGTAGCGACTTCTTCTTCGCTGACGTTGAGCGCTGGCGCAAAACGCACCACGTTAGCGCCAGCGATCAGTACCATCACCCCGGCAACAGCCGCTTCTTGCGAGATGAGTTTCGCTTTCCCGGCAAATTCCGCGTTCAGCACGCAGCCGATCAGCAGTCCGAGTCCACGAATTTCACTAAACAGTCCAAAACGTTCGTTAATGGCGTTTATACGCTCCACAAACCAGTCGTGGCGCTGTTTTACTCCGTTGAGCACTTCCGGTGTATTCACAATTTCCAGCAATTTACCGGCCACCGCCGTCGCCAGCGGGTTTCCGCCGTACGTTGTACCGTGTGTACCAACCGTCATCACGCTGGCGCAACGCTCTGTCGCCAGCAGTGCGCCGATGGGGAAACCACCGCCCAGCGCTTTTGCTGTCGTCAGCAGATCCGGCGTCACGCCGTAGTGCATATAGGCATACAGCTCCCCGGTACGGCCAACGCCGGTCTGAACTTCATCAAAAATCAGCAGCGCATTATGGCGATCGCATAACTCACGTAGCCCCTGTAAAAAGGCTTTTGTTGCCGGTACCACACCGCCTTCACCCTGCACAGGCTCCACGATAACCGCACAGGTGGTGTCATCAATCAGTTGGCTGGCAGAATCGAGATCGTTGTATACGGCATGACGGATATCCGGCGGCAGCGGCGCGAAATCCTGTGAATAGGCAGGCTGTCCTCCGGCGCTGACGGTAAACAGCGTGCGGCCATGGAAAGCATTTTTAAACGCTACAATCCCGCTCTTCTGGCTGCCAAAACGATCGTGGGCATATTTACGCGCCAGTTTTAGTGCCGCTTCGTTGGCTTCTGCACCGGAGTTACAGAAGAAAATGCGCTCGGCGAAGGTGGCGTCAATCAGCTTTTTCGCCAGACGCAGTACCGGCTCGTTGGTGTAGCCATTTCCCGTATGCCAAAATTTGCTCGCCTGGTCGTTTAATGCCTCGCGCAATGCCGGGTGGGCGTGACCCAGCGCGTTAACCGCAATGCCTCCCGCGAAATCGATATACTCTTTACCCTGCTGATCCCACAGACGTGAACCTTCACCCCGCACCGGAATAAAAGGGGCCGGAGCGTATACGGGCATCATCCATTCATCAAAATTTTCACGCGTAATTGACAGAGACATAGCGACCTCAACGGTAAATAAAAGGTTATTTATATGTTAATAAATATAGTGTTTGCGGTGTAAATGTAGATTGCAGGGTTCGTGCCAGCCAGCGAAAAAAGTGCATAAACGGAGGTCGATGACGGAATATCAACAGGTTACAACGTAGCGATATTCACTACATGTGCATATAAAGTGAATATGTTTGCACATCAGGCGACTAAACAGAGGAAAAAACGCAGTTTTATTCAGTCGCCAAATATAATTCTGGAATTGTGATCGTATACGAAATTTTTCGGAAATTATTGCCCCATTCCGACGCGCTTCGCGCCAAAACGGTGCAGTTTTTGCTCCATCGTTAACACCATTAGCAATCATTGTTGGAATCAGGTGACAAGAAGCAGTCAGACTGCAGAAATTCTGCTACCATCCTTGCACTATTCATCTTGCAAAGTGGCAGCGACTATGAAATTTGTCTCTTTTAATATCAACGGCCTGCGTGCCCGTCCCCATCAACTGGCAGCCATTGTCGAAAAACACCAACCGGATGTTATTGGCTTACAGGAGACAAAAGTCCACGACGATATGTTCCCTCTCGAAGAGGTAGCAAAGCTCGGTTACAACGTCTTTTATCACGGCCAGAAAGGTCATTACGGCGTGGCGCTGTTAACGAAAGAAACGCCAATTGCGGTACGTCGTGGCTTCCCGGGCGATGACGAAGAAGCGCAGCGTCGGATCATCATGGCAGAAATTCCGTCCCCTCTGGGCAGCATCACGGTGATCAACGGCTATTTCCCGCAGGGCGAAAGCCGTGACCATGAAACCAAATTCCCGGCCAAAGCCGCGTTTTATCAGAACCTGCAAAACTATCTGGAGACTGAACTGAAGCGCGACAATCCGGTATTGATTATGGGCGATATGAATATCAGCCCAACCGATCTCGATATCGGCATTGGCGAAGAAAACCGTAAACGCTGGCTGCGTACCGGTAAATGTTCCTTCCTGCCGGAGGAGCGTGAGTGGATGGAACGCCTGCTGGGCTGGGGTCTGGTGGATACTTACCGTCACGCAAATCCTGAAAAGAATGACCAGTTCTCGTGGTTCGACTATCGCTCAAAAGGCTTTGACGATAACCGTGGCCTGCGTATCGACCTGCTGCTGGCGAGCAACCCGTTGGCGGAACGCTGCGAAGAAACCGGCATCGACTATGAAATTCGCAGCATGGAAAAACCGTCCGACCATGCGCCTGTATGGGCTAAATTCCGCGTCTGACCTTCTGCGTCTTTTTACTCTCCAGGCCCGGCCTGGAGAGTCTGTTTATTCTGTGCAAAATCAATAAAGTGACGGTAATACATTGTTACGGCCGGGAATTTATTATATCTTCGCGCGCGCTTTTCGCTGACGAAAATGCTCCATTGCACTCGGTTTTACAGGAGAACCCCCATGAAAAAGAAGTTCGCATAAAGCAGAATACCGGCTGCTGATTGTCGCGGTCCTGTTCTGCGTTCTGGCGGGAGTTTTCCATCATTATGGTCTGACCGACCTGATAACCAATTTCCATCATTTACAAGACGTCATCCGCCAAAGCGGTATGTTCGGCTATACGCTTTATATCCTGCTGTTTATTGTTGCTGCGCTGTGTCTGATCCCAGGCAGCATCCTGGTGATCGTCGGCGGTGTGCTGTTTGGCCCCGTGGCTGGGACGCTTATCTCGTTAGTGGCAGCAACCGTGGCCTCGGCGCTGTCGTTTTTGCTGGCTCGCTGGCTTGGACGGGATCTACTACTGAAATACGTTGGGCACACGGCGACGTTTCAGGCTATCGAAAAAGGCATTGCCCATAGCGGAGTAGACTTTCTAATCCTGACCCGGCTCGTGCCGCTGTTCCCCTATAATATTCAAAATTACGCCTATGGGCTGACGGCCATTCCGTTCTGGTCATTTACCGTAATATCGGCACTTACCACCTTACCCGGCATCTTTATCTATACGCTGATGTCGCATGAACTCGCCAGCGAAGGCATTACCCTGGTATTCATCGGTAAGCTCAGCGTGGCAGGGCTGGCGTTATTCGCCCTCGTTCAGGCAGCCAAAGCCTGGGCCCGATATAAGCATATCGATCCGTCAGCCAACCATGAGTGTACGGGTAAATGATAAAACGGAATAAAGCGCGGCTGGCTCGCTATTACCGAGCGGGTTTGATTGCTCTGCTACTGCTCGGGCTAATGGCATGGGCATGGATACCTGGCGTGAGTGATTTTCTCCACAGCAGCCTGGCAGCATTTACCACACTCGATCAGCATGCTCTTGAGAACTTTATTCGTTCTTATGGAACCCAGGCGGCGGTGGTGTCGTTCTTCCTGATGATCTTACAGGCCATCGTTGCACCGCTTCCTGCGTTTGTGATCACGTTTGCCAATGCCTCGCTGTTTGGCGCATTTTGGGGCGGCGTACTATCCTGGAGCAGCGCAATGGCAGGTGCGGCGCTGTGCTTTTTTATTGCCCGCATTTTAGGTCGCGGTGCGGTAGAAAAGCTGACTGGAAAAACGGTGCTGAACAATATGGACGCTTTTTTCGAGCGCTATGGTAAGCACACTATTCTGGTCTGCCGCCTGTTACCTTTTGTGCCGTTCGACCCGGTAAGCTACGCGGCAGGCCTGACCTCAATTCGTTTTCGTCATTTTTTCATCGCCACAGGCATCGGACAGTTACCCGCCACTATCATCTACTCATGGGCGGGAAGCCTGTTAACCGGCGGCACATTTTGGTTTGTGACGGGTCTGTTTGTCCTGTTTGCCCTAAGCGTGGTGATATCGGTGGCGAGAAGCCTTTATCTTGAGCGCCAACGGAAAAAAAGCTGAGACCTTCCCCCATTTTTAGCCATGGAGATATTATGCGTTACTGCTTATTGTGTCTGAGTTTGTTGCTCTGTCCGCTGGCGACGTTTGCCCAGGACGCCAGCTGGCAACAAATCAAAAATGACGCCCGTGGTCAAACGGTGTGGTTCAACGCCTGGGGTGGCGACAATGCAGTTAACCAGTATCTCGACTGGGTTAGCGGCGAGATGAAAACGCACTACGACATTAACCTGAAAATCGTGCGCCTGGCAGACGCCGCCGATGCCGTAAAACGCATCCAGACGGAAGCGGCATCCGGGCGAAAAACCGGCGGCTCTGTCGATTTACTGTGGGTTAACGGCGAAAACTTCCGTACGCTAAAAGAAGCCGGGCTGCTGCAAACCCAGTGGGCGCAAACGCTGCCTAACTGGCGCTATGTTGATACACAAAAACCGGTGACCGAAGATTTCTCCGTTCCAACAGAGGGGGCTGAATCACCGTGGGGCGGTGCCCAACTCACCTTTATTGCCCGGCGCGATCTCACCGCGCAGCCGCCGTTATCTCCGCAGGCACTTCTTGAATTTGCGCAGGCGCACCCTGGCACGGTGACCTATCCACGCCCGCCAGACTTTACCGGAACGGCTTTCCTTGAACAGTTGCTAATTTCGCTCACCACCAAACCACAGGCATTGAAAGTTGCGCCAGATGCGGCGACATTCGCCGAAGTTACCGCGCCATTGTGGCAGTATCTTGATACCTTGCATCCTGTACTTTGGCGTGAAGGCAAAGATTTTCCGCCCACGCCAGCACGAATGGATTCACTGCTCAATAGCGGTACCCTGCGTTTATCATTGACCTTTAACCCTGCCCACGCGCAGCAAAAAGTGGCGAGCGGCGAATTGCCTAAAAGCAGCTACAGTTTTGGTTTCTCACAGGGCATGCTCGGCAACGTGCACTTTGTTGCCATTCCGGCGAATGCCCACGCCAGTGCCGGAGCAAAAGTCGTGGCAAACTTCCTGCTTTCTCCTGAAGCACAACTGCGCAAAGCTGACCCGGCTATCTGGGGAGATCCTTCGGTGCTTGATCCACAAAAATTGCCTGACGAACAGCGTGATGCGCTGCTGGCGCGGATCCCACAGGGGCTCCCTGCCGTGTTGCCAGAACCGCATGCAGCCTGGGTAAACGCTCTGGAACAAGAATGGCTACGCCGCTACGGTACGCATTAATTCTGCTACTCTGGGCCATCATGGCGGCAGTTTATCTGCCGTTGGCGCCAGCGGCATGGTCTCTGATAACACCGGCGCTTAGTACCACACACTGGCTGGCGCTCTTTGCCGATCCTCAACTCCCGCAGGCGTTACTGGCAACGCTGGTTTCCGTCGGCCTCGCGGCTGGGGGCGCGCTGATTATCGCGCTGCTGGCGATCCTCGCCTTGTGGCCCGGCGCAGGCTGGGTACGTCTGTATACGCGTCTTCCGTGGCTGCTGGCAATTCCGCACGTTGCCTTCGCCACGAGCGTGCTGTTGGTTTTTGCTGAAGGCGGCATACTTTGGCAATGGCTCCCGCTCCTCAGCCCACAGCCGGACCGCTACGGCATTGGACTTGGCGTAACGCTGGCGGTGAAAGAGAGCGCTTTTTTGTTATGGATTCTCTCGGCCCTGCTGAGTGAAAAACAACTTTCTCAGCAGGTTATCGTATTGGATTCGCTGGGTTACAGCCGACTGCAATGCCTGAACTGGCTGGTTCTGCCCGCTATCGGCCCGGCATTAGGTAAAGCTATGCTGGCGATTGTTGCCTGGTCACTCTCCGTTGTTGATGTGGCAATCGTTCTTGGCCCCGGCAATCCGCCAACGCTTGCCGTATTGAGCTGGCAGTGGCTCAGTCAGGGCGACGTCGAACAGCAGGCGAAAGGCGCACTTGCCAGTCTGTTGCTGGTGCTGTTACTCCTTGTTATCGCGCTGGTGGGTTATCTGCTCTGGCGTACCTGGCGACATACTATTCCGGCAGTAAACGGTGAACGCCAGCATTTTTCATCTATGACAATCGTACGCCCGCTGGTACAGATTTTGCCCGTCAGCGGTGTGGTATGCGCGCTGGTGCTGGCGCTTATCGCCAGCTATTCCTCGCTAAACAGCGAGGCGCTCAGCAACAGCCTGCAACTGGGGCTCCTTTCCAGCGTGCTGGCGCTTCTGATACTTTTTGCCTGGCTGGAATGGGGTCCACAAACCGGACACCGCTGGGTCTGGCTACCGCTCATTTTGCCTGCGCTACCGCTGGTAACCGGACAATATCTGCTGGCGTTATATGCCGAACAAGATGGACTGATGACTACCATTATCTGGGGCCACCTGCTGTGGGTGATGCCCTGGATGCTATTTGTGCTTAAACCGGCGTGGCAGCGCATTGACCCACGATTAATTTTGATTGCGCAAACCCTGGGCTGGACGCGGTGGCGGATATTCTGGCTGGTGAAATGCCCACAGCTGGCACGCCCGGCATTGATTGCCTTCGCGGTTGGCTTCTCGGTTAGTATCGCCCAGTATATGCCAACGCTGTGGCTAGGTGCCGGACGCTATCCCACGTTAACCACCGAAGCGGTGGCATTAAGCAGCGGCGGTAGCAGTGCGATTCTGGCAACACAGGCGTTGTGGCAGCTGCTTTTACCACTGCTCGTTTTCGCACTTGCAGCCTTTCTCACCGCGTGGATCGGCCGCTTTCGACAAGGACTCCGCTAATGCTTACTGTACGAGGCGCTTCGTTGTACCAGGGCGTGAAAGCGCTGGTGAAAGACGTTAATTTTCAGGTTAACAAAAGTGACATCGTCACAATTATGGGACCTTCCGGCAGCGGGAAATCTTCGCTGTTTTCATGGATGATCGGGGCGTTGTCTCCCCAGTTCCAGGCCTCAGGCGAACTGTGGCTTAATGAACGACGCATCGATACGTTACCTACCGCGCAGCGCCAGATTGGCATTTTGTTCCAGGATGCGCTGCTGTTTGACCATTTCAGCGTTGGGCAGAATTTACTGCTAGCCTTACCCGCCAGACTGCAAGGTCCTGCCAGGCGTCATGAGGTAGAAAGTGCCCTCGCACGCGCGGACCTGGCAGGATTTTATTCACGCGATCCGGCTTCGCTCTCCGGTGGGCAGCGTTCGCGGGTCGCCCTGCTCCGCGCACTGCTGGCGCAGCCCCAGGCGCTGTTACTTGATGAACCCTTTAGCAGGCTGGATGCGTCGCTACGCGATAACTTTCGCCAATGGGTCTTCACCGAGGTGCGTAAATTGGGGATCCCTGTGGTACAGGTGACACATGACGCGCAGGACGTGCCGCCTGCAGGCCGCGTATTTCAGATGGAAAACTGGGCGTGAATGTGGCGATATGCTGCGTTAACGCAAGGTTTTTACGTAACTGGCGGCACAGAATGTCGTCTTCTTTTTTTCAACGTCGGGCTATTCGATGAAACGTGTTTCTCAAATGACCGCGCTGGCACTGGCTTTAGGGCTCGCTTGCGCTTCTTCCTGGGCTGCTGAAACAGCACAGACGCTCACCCTCAACCAGTTACAGCAAAAGCAAGGCGCGGCGATCGATACCCGTCAGAGCGCTTTTTACAACGGCTGGCCACAATCGCTCAATGGTCCTTCAGGACACGAACCTTCCGCACTGAACCTGTCTGCCGCCTGGCTCGACAAGATGAATGATGAACAACTCAGCGCCTGGGTTAAGTCACATCAACTTAAGACCGACGCTCCGGTGGCGCTGTATGGTAGCGAGAACGACATGCAGGCCGTTAAATCCCGTCTGCAAAAAGTTGGCTTTAACCAGATTTCAACCCTCAGCGATGCGCTGACAGATCCTGCGCGTCTGCAACGTCTGCCGCACTTCGAACAGTTGGTCTACCCACAGTGGCTGCACAATCTTCAGCAGGGTAAAGACGTGACTGCCAAACCGGCGGGTGACTGGAAAGTGATTGAAGCCGCCTGGGGCGCGCCGAAGTTGTATCTGCTCAGCCACATCCCCGGCGCGGGCTACATTGATACCAATGAAGTTGAAAGCGAACCGCTGTGGAATAAAGTTTCCGATGAGCAGCTTAAAGCGATGCTGGCGAAACACGGTATCCGCCACGACACCACGGTGATTTTATATGGCCGCGATGTTTATGCCGCCGCGCGCGTGGCGCAAATTATGCTGTACGCAGGCGTGAAAGATGTTCGTCTGCTCGACGGCGGCTGGCAAACCTGGTCCGACTCAGGTTTACCGGTCGAACGCGGCACTCCGCCAACGGTGAAACCAGAGCCTGATTTCGGCGCGAAAATCCCTGCCCAGCCGCAGCTTATGCTGGATATGGAACAGGCGCGCGGTCTGCTGCATCGCCAGGATGCATCTTTGGTGAGCATTCGTTCATGGCCGGAATTTGTCGGTACCACCAGCGGTTACAGCTACATTAAGCCAAAAGGTGAGATCGCAGGCGCGCGTTGGGGCCACGCGGGCAGCGACTCCACCCACATGGAAGATTTCCATAACCCGGATGGCACCATGCGCAGCGCGGATGACATCGCCGCCATGTGGAAGCAATGGAATATCCTGCCGAATCAACAGGTCTCTTTCTATTGCGGTACCGGCTGGCGTGCTTCAGAAACGTTTATGTATGCCCGCGCGATGGGCTGGAAAAACGTCTCTGTTTACGATGGTGGCTGGTACGAGTGGAGCAGCAATCCGAAAAACCCGGTCGCCAGCGGTGAACGGGGTCCGGACGCCAGCAAGTAAGACTGGCATTATTGCCGGATGCGGCGAGAACGCTTTACCCAGCCTGGATATATCATCGTTGTAGGCCGGATAAGCGAAGCGCATCCGGCAACGCATTACCTTACGCCTGACGCTGAACGGTTTTCAGCGTCAGATATCCGCTCCAGATCCGGGTGAACGTTGTCATCCAGCACAGCGCGCCAAAGACCCACGCCAGCACGGCAAAATAGTCCGGGAACAGACACCCCAACACAAACAGCAAAATTGTCTCAGTTCCTTCGGTCAGCCCGCCAAGATAATAAAACGATTTATGCGCGTAACCGGGGTTATCAATCTGATGTTTCGCTGCCAGTGCGGCGAAGGCCAGAAAGCTGCTACCGGTGCCAATAAACGCGAACAACAGCCAACTGCCTGCCAGCGCATTTTGCGCCGGAGCGGCAAGAATAAAACCAAACGGCACAAGGGCGTAAAACAAAAAATCGAGCGAAATATCGAGAAATCCGCCCGCGTCGGTTAGTCCTCTGCGCCGCGCCAGCGCCCCATCCAGCCCGTCAAACAACCGATTGAGCACAATGGCCACCAGCGCCGCCAGATACCAGCCTAACGCCAGAAATGGCAACGCCAGCACGCCAATGGCAAATCCGACCAGCGTAAGTCCGTCCGGGGTAATCGCCGGTTTATCAATAATACCTACGCACCGATGCAACAGCGGTTTTAATCGTGGATGAAGATGGCGGTCAAGCATGCGGGCGTCCTTTAAAACTGTCGCACAGTCCCTGCGAGGGAATATCGAGAGCGGCATTAAAACGCGCCGAGAGATTTTGAAACGCAATCAGCGCGGTCATTTCCGTAATGGCATCATCGGTAAAATGCTGCTTCATCTGCACTTTCAGCGCATCGTCAACCTGTGGAGGCGTTGCGGTAACCGCATCGGCATAGGCCAGCGCTACGCGTTCTTCAGCGCTAAACAGCGTCGAATCTTGCCAGGTGGCAACCTGCATGACTTTATCCAGCGCGCCACAGCGTTCTGCCAGCCGTAAACTATTCGCATCAACACAGAAAGCGCAGTGGCAGACCTGAGAAACGCGGGTCATCAACAGCGCACGCATCACCGGCGTTAAGCGCGCCTTTTTACGCTCCAGAAACCCGACAAACAGCGCCACCAGCCAGAACAGAAACGGCATCCGCCCCCACCAGCGCGTGGGATGCAGCACATCGCCATAATGTTTTTTCTGCGTGGCAACGAGCGGTTTTAAACTGGAAGGGATACGCGTTAACGGCTTTACCCACGACTGAGGTTCGTTCAACGGTGGCTCCTGAATACTTTAGATAAAACAAAGATAACGATAGTATGTCATTTTCTGCTGTTAGATCTTGATGAATATGATGAAAACCCTCGACGTGGTCGCCGCTATCATTGAACGTGATGGCAAAATTTTACTGGCTCAGCGTCCGCTGCATGCGGATCAGTCAGGCATGTGGGAGTTTGCCGGCGGTAAGGTTGAGCTGGGCGAAAGTCAGCCCGAGGCGCTGATCCGCGAACTGCGTGAAGAGTTGGGTATTGAGGCAGTCGTGGGGCGCTACATTGCCAGTCATCAACGCGAGGTTTCAGGCCGATTGATTCACCTGCATGCCTGGCATGTGCCTTCGTATCAAGGGGAACTTAGAGCGCATGAACATCAGGATATCGTCTGGTGCTCACCCGAAGAGGCGCTGCGTTATCCGCTGGCACCCGCCGATATCCCGCTGTTAGAGGCGTTTATCCTTTTACACGCCGCCAGACCAGCGGATTCGTGCTGATCGTTTTATCATCGCGCTGGCACTGCAACAGAACGCCATCGGCTTTAATCACCGCCCCTTCAGAGTAGTTTTGATCCTGATAAATACAGCACTGGCTACAGGGCTGAGCCCGCTGACCGCTGGAACTGAACACTTCCGGCGGTACATTCACCTGCACATCCGGGCGATAAAGCTGATTTGCCAGCGTCGCGCTGGACACCAGTACCAACGCTCCTGCCATGATTAAACGGCGCATTGTCTTTCCTTTTTAACTGACATTTATGCTCAGTATAACGGTATAGATCGGCAGAAACTTTAGTCCCTTCCATCATCGTTTTTGGTTATGACCCACGGCGCAATATTAATTTACTTAGCGGGGTTAATTTTTTCTTGCGTCACGTCACACTGCTGATGGTATAGTCAAAAACTGCACAACACATAACATAAATATCAAAAATATAACCATATCAATACATAAGAGGTTCTTATATCTATGGATCAGACATGTTCTCTGGAGTCATTTCTCAACCATGTGCAAAAGCGCGACCCGAATCAAACCGAGTTCGCGCAAGCCGTTCGTGAGGTAATGACGACGCTGTGGCCCTTTCTTGAGCAGAACCCGCGTTATCGTCAGATGTCGTTGCTGGAACGTCTGGTTGAACCGGAGCGCGTGATCCAGTTCCGCGTAGTTTGGCTGGACGATCGCAATCAGGTGCAGGTCAACCGCGCGTGGCGCGTACAGTTTAGCTCTGCCATTGGCCCGTACAAAGGCGGTATGCGTTTCCACCCTTCCGTGAACCTGTCGATCCTGAAATTCCTGGGTTTCGAGCAGACCTTTAAGAACGCCCTCACCACGCTGCCAATGGGCGGTGGTAAAGGCGGGAGCGATTTCGATCCGAAAGGTAAAAGCGAAGGCGAAATCATGCGTTTCTGCCAGGCACTGATGACCGAACTGTTCCGCCATTTAGGTCCTGATACCGACGTCCCGGCGGGCGATATCGGCGTGGGTGGTCGTGAAGTCGGCTTTATGGCCGGGATGATGAAAAAACTGTCCAACAACAGCGCCTGCGTCTTTACCGGTAAAGGTCTCTCTTTTGGCGGCAGCCTGATCCGCCCGGAAGCCACCGGCTACGGTCTGGTGTACTTCACCGAAGCAATGCTCAAACGCCATGGTCTGGGCTTTGAAGGCATGCGCGTGGCGGTTTCTGGCTCCGGCAACGTAGCGCAATTCGCCATAGAGAAAGCCATGGAGTTTGGCGCGCGAGTAGTTACCGCCTCCGATTCCAGCGGTACCGTAGTTGACGAAAGCGGATTTACTAAAGAAAAACTGGCGCGTCTGTGCGCGATCAAAGACAGCCGTGACGGTCGCGTGGCGGATTACGCCCGTGAGTTTGGCCTGACCTATCTGGAAGGCAAACAGCCGTGGTCGGTTCCGGTCGATATCGCCCTGCCGTGCGCCACTCAGAATGAACTGGATGTCGATGCAGCGCGCGTACTGATCGCCAACGGCGTGAAAGCTGTCGCCGAAGGGGCAAACATGCCAACCACTATCGAGGCCACCGATCTGTTCCTCGAAGCGGGCGTACTGTTCGCACCGGGTAAAGCCGCCAACGCCGGTGGCGTAGCGACATCCGGTCTGGAAATGGCGCAAAACGCCGCTCGTCTGGGCTGGAAAGCGGAGAAAGTGGATGCGCGCCTGCACCACATCATGCTGGATATTCACCATGCCTGCGTTGAATACGGCGGCGAAAGCAAGCAGACCAACTACGTACGTGGCGCCAACATCGCGGGCTTCGTGAAGGTTGCCGACGCGATGCTGGGTCAGGGCGTGATTTAATATTGTCTCTGCAGGCCAGTAGGCCGGATTAGGCACGGGTGCCGCATCCGGCTAAGCCTGATGCGCTATGCTTATCAGGCTTACAAACTTACAGGCCCGCCTCTTCAGATGGCGGGCTTTTTTTCGCCGGACGTTTACGCGGCGCGCTTTTTTTCTTATCGCTACCACTACCGCCAGGTGCAGCAATTCCACGAAAGCGTCGTACCGGTGTGCTGCGCGCCTGATCGATAAGCTGATACAGCGTTCCCACCAGCGGCTGCATGAAATCCTGATAGCGACACTGCTTTTCGCTGATTTGGGTCAGGATAGATTCCCAGTGCGCTGTCATGTCCGGGCGCGTCGCCATTTCTGGCAGCGAGTGGAACAGCGCTTTTCCCGCGTCAGTCGAATGGATATAACGTCCTTTTTTCACCAGGAACCCGCGCTTAAACAGCAGCTCGATAATTCCGGCGCGCGTCGCTTCCGTACCTAAACCATCCGTTGCGCGCAGGATCTTTTTCAGACCTTTATCCTGCACGAATCGCGCAATCCCGGTCATTGCTGACAGCAGAGTTGCATCAGTAAAGTGCCGCGGGGGCTGGGTCTGACGTTCAACTACTTCGCCTTTTTCGCACAGCAGTTCGTCATCTTTTGCCACCACCGGCAGCGGCGTCCCGTCATTATCTTCGTCGCGCTCTTTGTTGCCGAGCAGCGTGCGCCATCCGGCTTCCGCCAGAAAACGGGCTTTAGCGACAAACTTGCCTTTGGCGATATCCAGCTCAATAACGCACTTCCTGAATACCGCATCTGCGCAAAATTGCATCAGATACTGACGGGCAATCAGGTTGTAAATTTTCGCTTCGTTGTCATTCAGATTGATGGACGAACTGCGCGCGGTAGGAATGATGGCGTGGTGCGCATCCACTTTTTTGTCGTCCCAACAGCGATTTCGCGTATCGGGATTGACCGCCGGCTGCGGGAGCAGATCCGGCGCATGGACGCTAATCGCGTTCAGTACCGCGTGACGTCCGGCAAAGTGTTCTTCCGGCAGATAACGGCTATCCGAACGCGGATAGGTAATCAACTTATGGGTTTCATACAGCTTCTGGCAGATATCCAGAACGTTTTGCGCACTTAAACCGAAGCGCTTCGCCGCTTCAATCTGCAACGCAGACAGCGAGAACGGCAACGGCGCGGATTCTGATTCCCGTTTATCGTTATAGCTGGTGACTATCGCCGGTTGACCGTTAATGCGGTTCACCACGTGTTCAGCCAGCGTGCGGTTCAGCAAGCGCCCTTCTTCATCCTGATACGGCTCACACGCTTCGCTCGGCTGCCAGATAGCGGTAAACCGCTCATCGGCGGGCGTTACGATATGCGCTTTCACTTCGAAGAAGTCTTTGGCGACGAAGTTCTCTATCTCTTCATCGCGACGAACAACCAGCCCAAGCACCGGCGTTTGTACGCGCCCGACCGAAAGTACGCCCTGATAGCCCGCGTTACGTCCAAGAATGGTGTAAGCGCGCGTCATATTGATACCGTACAACCAGTCCGCACGCGCTCGCGCCAGTGCCGACACGCACAGCGGGATAAACTCACTGTTGGCGCGCAACCGCTCAATAGCCCGCTCAACGGCCTGCGGGTTGAGGTCGTTAATCAGGCAACGCTGCACCTTCTGGCGCTTTTCAGGTGCCAGTTGCAGATAATCCAGCACTTCATCCACCAGCAGTTGCCCTTCACGATCGGGGTCACCGGCGTGAATAACTTCGCTGGCTTCATGCAAAAAGCGCTTAATGACGTTGAGCTGTTTGGTCACCGAGGGACGCGGTTGCAGTTGCCACTTTTCAGGGACAATCGGCAGATCGACGAGACTCCAGCGAGCATAACGACTGTCGTAGGCATCCGGCTGCGCCTGTTCAAGCAGGTGACCAATACACCAGGTCACCACTTGTCCATTTCCGCATTCAATAAAACCATCGCCTTTGCGATGCGGCTTCGGCAGCACATCGGCGATAGCACGCGCCAGACTTGGTTTTTCGGCAATAAACAACCGCATCGAGTTAACGAATCTCAACCATGGCGCGACCGCCACGAGCTTCCACTAACTCACCAATGGCGGTGAGATCGATACCGAACTGCGCCGCTGCCGCTTTCACTTCGGCTTCAGCTTCCGGCGTTACCGCCAGCAGTAGACCACCTGAAGTTTGCGGATCGCACAGCAGATCGCGTACCGATTGCGGCATTTCACCCATCAGGTGTCCGTAGCTGGCAAAGTTACGTTGGGTACCACCCGGCACCGCGCCCTGCGCGATGTATTCTTCAACGCCAGGCAGCTTAGGAATATCCTGGTAGACGATCTGTGCCTGAACGCCTGCGCCCTGGCACATCTCACTCAGATGCCCCAGCAGACCAAAACCGGTAACATCGGTCATGGCTTTCACGCCGTCAATATCGGCGAATGCCGCACCGGCAATGTTCATCCGGCACATCACTTCTGTCGCCAGTCCTTTATGTTCTTCCTTCAGCAGTGATTTTTTCTCTGCAGTTGTCAGAACGCCAATACCCAGAGGCTTGGTCAGGAACAACTTACACCCTGCCTCAGCGGTACTGTTTTTCTTCACGCGTTCGGTCGGCACAACGCCGGTTACCGCAAGGCCGAAGATAGGCTCTGGGGCATCAATAGAGTGGCCGCCCGCCAGCGCAATACCCGCCTGACGGCAGGCAAAGCGTCCGCCTTCGGTGACTTCGCGGGCGATTTCCGGTGCCAGTTTATCCAGCGGCCAGCCCAGAATAGCAATTGCCATAATCGGTTTGCCGCCCATGGCGAAAATATCGCTGATGGCGTTAGTCGCGGCGATGCGTCCAAAATCAAACGGATTATCGACAATCGGCATAAAGAAATCGGTGGTGCTGATAACGCTGGTGCCGTTTCCCAGATCGTATACGGCCGCGTCGTCGCGGGTTTCATTACCCACCAGTAAGTTCGGATCAACAAACTTCGCCTGCTCGCTGTGCAGGATGGTTTCCAGCACTTTTGGGGAAATTTTACAACCGCAACCGGCTCCGTGGCTGTATTGCGTTAAACGAATAGCTTGCTCGCTCATGGACATCTCCTGTCATTGCAATCCGGATATGGTAGCGCTCATTCCTTGATGTGGTAAGAGTGACTGTCTGAATTCGGGTGTCTTTGCTCAGAATCCAGACAGTTTTGCCGTTGATATCAGAAATAACGGACGAATGCGCTCGGATCGGCAAGGTTAATCGTCGTGGATGCTTTTAGCTGCGGTGTGCCCAGATAGAGAAAACCGACGATTTTATCTTGCGGGCGACAGTCGAATGCTTCGCGAACGACCGCACTTTCGGTTAATGCACCACTGCGCCAGATACCGCCAAAGCCCTGGGCAATTGCGGCCATCTGCATAGCCATTACCGCACAACCGGCAGACATTTCTTGTTCCCACAGAGGAACCTTGTCGTTTTCTTCACATTTCGCCACCACGGTAATAATCAGCGGCGCGCGAAACGGCGCGCTGCGCGCTTTTTCCTGAGCTTTCTCGTCACTGCCTGCGGCAATCGCCCCTTTTTCAAGCACTGCGCTAAAACGCTCACGCCCTTCACCCTCAATGACAAAGAATTGCCACGGTTGCAGCGTTTTGTGGTCTGGCGCGCGCATACCCGCCCGCAGAATGTTTTGCAGTTGCTCTCCTGTCGGGGCCGGCTCGACGAGACGAGAGGCGCTACGACGGGTAATCAGTAATTCGAGTGCATCCATTTGCTTAACTCCAACAATGAGATTTGTTCACAAAATTAACACGTGAGCGGATTTTGTTACAGCACAGGCGGTGATTCCTGCTGACAAGTGCCTGTCGGGTCATTACGATAGCCTCATCTTATCGCCTTTCTCCGGAATTTCGGGATGGCGTGTTGTTAATCGGTAGGGAGAATACATGCGAACCCTGTGGCGATTTATTGCCGGATTTTTTAAATGGACATGGCGATTACTGAATTTCGTCCGTGAATTTGTGCTTAACCTGTTCTTCATCTTCTTGGTGCTGGTGGGCGTGGGCATCTGGATGCAGGTCAGCAGCAGCAATACCAGTGAACACGCTGAGCGAGGCGCACTGCTGCTGGATATCTCGGGGGTGATTGTCGATAAGCCTTCGAGCACCAGTCGCTTAAGCGTTATTGGTCGTCAGCTGTTTGGCGCCAGTTCCGATCGTCTGCAGGAAAACTCCCTGTTCGATATCGTGAATACTATTCGCCAGGCAAAAGATGATCGCAACATCACCGGCATTGTGATGGATCTGAAAAATTTTGCCGGGGCCGACCAGCCTTCCATGCAGTATATCGGTAAAGCGCTGCGGGAATTCCGCGACAGCGGCAAACCGGTCTTTGCCGTGGGCGATAACTTCAGCCAGGGGCAGTACTACCTCGCCAGTTTCGCCAATAAAATTTATCTCTCTCCGCAGGGTTCCGTTGATCTGCACGGCTTTGCCACCAACGGTTTGTACTACAAGTCCCTGCTCGACAAGCTGAAAGTTTCCACGCACGTGTTCCGTGTCGGGACTTATAAGTCTGCCGTAGAACCGTTCATTCGTGATGATATGTCTCCTGCCGCTCGCGAGGCCGACAGCCGCTGGATCGGCGAGCTGTGGCAGAACTATCTCGACACGGTCGCAGCCAACCGCCAGATCCCTGCTCAGCAGGTGTTCCCGGGCGCACAGGCCATGCTGGACGGTTTGACAAAAGTCGATGGTGATACCGCGAAATATGCGCTCGACAACAAACTGGTGGATGCACTGGCCTCCAGCGCCGAAGTCGAAAAAATGCTGACCAAACAGTTTGGCTGGAGCAAAGCGGATAAAAATTATCGCGCCGTCAGCTATTACGATTACTCGCTGAAAACGCCAGCGGATACTGGGGACAGCATTGGCGTCGTCTTCGCGAATGGCGCAATTATGGACGGTGAAGAAACCCCTGGGAATGTGGGCGGTGACACGACTGCCGCGCAGATCCGCGAAGCGCGTCTTGATCCGAAAGTGAAAGCAATTGTGCTGCGCGTGAACAGCCCTGGCGGCAGCGTCAGCGCTTCCGAAGTCATTCGCGCTGAGCTGGCTGCGGCAAAAGCGGCAGGCAAGCCGGTTGTCGTGTCCATGGGGGGCATGGCGGCATCCGGCGGGTACTGGATCTCCACCCCAGCAAGCTACATTGTGGCGAACCCCAGCACGCTGACCGGTTCAATCGGGATCTTTGGCGTGATCAACACTGTGGAAAACAGTCTGGATTCCATTGGTGTACACACCGACGGCGTGGCGACATCCCCACTGGCGGATATCTCCATCACCAAAGCGTTACCACCTGAAGTGCAGCAAATGATGCAACTGAGCATCGAGAACGGCTATAAGCGCTTTATCACGCTGGTCGCAGATGCGCGTAAGACAACGCCTGAGCAGATTGACAAAATCGCGCAGGGCCACGTCTGGACCGGCCAGGATGCGAAAGCCAACGGTCTGGTAGACAGTCTGGGTGATTTTGATGACGCCGTGGCGAAAGCGGCTGAGCTGGCCAAACTGAAGCAATGGCACATTGAGTATTATCAGGACGAACCGACATTCGTTGATATGGTGATGGATAGCATGTCCGGTTCCGTTCGTGCCATGCTGCCTGAAGCTATCCAGGCGATGCTCCCGGCGCCGCTCGCTTCTGCGGCGAGTACGGTTAAAGCGGAGAGCGATAAGCTGGCAGCGTTTAACGATCCGCAAAACCGCTATGCGTTTTGCCTGACCTGCGCCAACGTTCGCTAACCTGCCAATGCTGCCCCTGTCGGGGCAGCATTTTTTACGCATTCTGATGTCGCGTACTGCGACAATCTCCAGGCGTACAGCCAAACTCCCGACTAAACAAACGAATAAAGTGCGCACAGTCGCTAAATCCCAGACGCAGCGCAATCTCCGTGACGCTCTCTCCAGAATTCATTAGCAGCCAGTGGGCATAACGCAAACGCGCACGTCGGATAAACTCTCCCGGCGACTGGGCGAACTCGGCGTTAAACAACCGGGTAAGCTGTCGCGGACTCAGGTTGACTTCAGCGGCCAGCCAGCGGGTCGAAATGGGCTTTACCAGTCCTTGCTCAATTAAAAAGACCGCTTTGCGTAACCGACTGTCGCTCACGTGGGTAAAACCTATCGCTCTGGAGACCGCCACTGACGTGCTGTCTATGCGGTTGGGGACGGACATCTGGAAGATGGCTTTTGTCGCCCTGTCGGGACCACAGTGGCGGCGAATAAGCTCTGTTGCCAGCCCTATCGTCGAAATGCCCCCCGGACATGTCAGAATCCCTTTTTCCTCAACAAAATCGACCCCGCTACGGGCAGCCAGCTGAGGAAATTGCGTTTTAAAATCATTCAGATGCCAGGGATGAATCGCCGCCATCAGCCCATTGAGGAAACCTTCTTGCGCCAGAACAAAGCTGCCCGTGCAGATACCTACCAGCGGAACGTTGAGCTGATGCGCAAGATGCAGGTAACGTCGCGCGGCCCGATCGGCTTTCGCCATACTGCGCAGCAAGCCGCCAATCACCACCACATAATCAAATTGTTCCGGTGCAACGAATGCGCTATCCG
Source organism: Citrobacter portucalensis (assembly GCF_002042885.1). Classification (GTDB taxonomy): domain Bacteria; phylum Pseudomonadota; class Gammaproteobacteria; order Enterobacterales; family Enterobacteriaceae; genus Citrobacter; species Citrobacter portucalensis. The sequence continues at coordinate 19,317 of NZ_MVFY01000001.1, read as the reverse complement.
GCATCATCGCCATTCCTGAACTGCTTAGAACTGGTCGGTCTGGTGTAGCGCTCATCAGACGCCAGGAGCAGCGAATTTTCTGGCTATCATCCCCCATATCCGCCGCATGACGTAACGCATCGGTTAGCCCCGCCAGCGCCAGCAGAGGAAATTCCGGCCACAGAAGAATGCCGACATTCAACTGTGGTCTGCGCGGTGTCTCTGTCTGACTCGCATCGATAGCCGTAATGATGTCTCCATCCGCCCACTCGCCTGGCTGAAAAATTCTCAGGTCTTTCTTCACTTCAGGCTCCCGTTATAAACGTGAAAGGCGGCGTAAATTCGCGCTGGGGGGTAATGAAACACAAAGCAATCCAATCAATATCAAGAGAGCGCCTGCGATAAACGCGGGCTGCAGGGATTCACCAAGAAAGAGTACCCCGGCAATGATTCCCATCGCTGGCGTCATTAAAATCAGGGTTCCCAAAGATGCGACATGATAATAACGCAGCAGGGTAAACCAGATCAGGTAACTTAAAAAGGCGACAATCACCGTCTGAAAAGTCAGACTCATCACCAACACAGTCGTCAGTTGTACCGTCGTTTCTCCCAGCATCAGTCCGATAAGCAATAAAATCAGCGCGGTAGTCGCCAGTTGATAAAACAGTGTGCAGGACGAGGGAATAGTGGCGAGTCGGCTACAGCGGATCGCCACACTGGACGCCCCCCACGCCATACCGGCGAAAAGCCCGCACAGATCGCCCGTCAGGCTCCATTGTGTATTGCCATTTTGAGGAACCATCGTAACGGCGATGGCGATGCCCAAAAAGGCGATCGCAAGCCCACACCATTGCAGACGACTCAGTCGCTCTTCAGGTAAAAGAAAATGTAATCCAATGGCCGAAAACAAAGGCGCAGTATACAGATAAAGCGCCATATGGGAGGCCGTCGTCAGCGTGATCCCTATGGAAACCAGCACAAATTCAAGCGCAAACAGTAATCCAACGATTGCGCCCATTTTGGCGATATTACGGTCACGCAGAAGGCCAAAAATATTATCTCGTCGCTGAAACAGCACTCCAATAAACAGCGCGGCGATTGCGGAACGCAAACCGACCTGCAAAAAAGGTGACATATCATCAGCAGCCGCTTTAATTGCCACCTGCTGACTGCCCCAGACACCGCAAATCACCACCATCAGCAAAATAGCCGCATTATCAATTCTCTTTCTGATCATTTCTGCACTCGACAACAACACACACCATAGAAGGCTGCTACTGTAGGGCCGAGGGTGCAAAACCACACTGAACAAACGGGACAAGGCACTGAACATAAATGACATATTGATCGGATGGCAGGTATGCGTCATTTGCACTGTATTTTTTCGGGGGGGACTTTATACTGCGCCTGTTTATGCACAACTTAACCTGTGACGCCCATGCAAAAGAAATCGATTTACGTTGCCTATACCGGCGGTACCATTGGTATGCAGCGCTCAGAACAGGGTTATATTCCTGTTTCCGGTCATCTCCAGCGTCAGCTGGCACTGATGCCTGAATTCCACCGCCCAGAGATGCCAGACTTCACCATCCACGAATACGTCCCGCTGATGGATTCCTCAGACATGACGCCAGAAGACTGGCAGCATATTGCTGAAGACATTAAAGCGCACTACGACGATTACGATGGTTTTGTCATTCTGCACGGCACTGACACCATGGCGTTTACGGCTTCGGCGCTCTCATTTATGCTGGAGAATCTGGGCAAGCCAGTCATTGTGACAGGGTCACAAATCCCATTAGCAGAGCTACGTTCTGACGGACAAATCAATTTGCTGAATGCGTTGTACGTTGCAGCAAATTATCCGATCAATGAAGTGACCCTGTTTTTCAACAACCGACTGTTTCGCGGTAACCGGACCACTAAAGCGCATGCTGATGGTTTTGACGCGTTTGCCTCACCCAACCTTGCACCACTGCTGGAAGCCGGGATCCACATTCGTCGGCTGGGAACACCGCCCGCACCTCACGGCACAGGTGAGTTGATTGTCCATCCTATCACTCCACAACCGATTGGCGTGGTCACCATTTATCCAGGGATCTCCGCTGATGTAGTACGCAACTTCCTGCGCCAGCCGGTAAAAGCATTAATTTTGCGCTCCTACGGCGTGGGCAATGCGCCGCAGAATAAAGAGTTCCTGAAAGAACTTGAAGATGCGAGCTCGCGTGGCATTGTGGTGGTGAACCTTACGCAGTGTATGTCCGGCAAGGTGAACATGGGGGGCTACGCGACAGGGAATGCGCTGGCGCATGCTGGCGTGATTGGCGGCGCGGATATGACCGTCGAAGCCACTCTCACCAAACTGCACTATTTGCTGAGTCAGGGACTGGATACGCAGACAATTCGTGAAGCAATGACGCAAAATCTGCGTGGTGAGCTCACGCCCGACGATTAAAGGAGTCTATGCCCATGGCCCGAGCCTTAATGTTGGTCGATTTACAAAATGACTTTTGTGCCGGTGGTGCCCTCGCGGTCCCACAAGGTGACAGCACGATCGATATCGCCAACCGCCTGATTGACTGGTGTGCCATACGCGGCGACACGGTCGTTGCCAGTCTGGACTGGCACCCGGAAAATCACGGTAGTTTTGCCAGCCAGCATCAGGTCGAGCCCTACAGCCTGGGACAACTCGATGGCCTGGCGCAGACGTTCTGGCCCGATCATTGCGTACAAAACAGCGAAGGTGCTGCCCTGCATCCGCTGCTGAACCAGCGTGCGATAACTCAAACGTTCACTAAAGGTGAGAACCCGCTGGTCGACAGCTACAGTGCGTTTTTTGATAATGGTCGTCGTCAGGCAACCGCGCTAAATGCATGGCTACTCGAACACCGCATTGCCGAGCTCATCATCATGGGCCTGGCTACCGACTATTGCGTTAAATTCACCGTTCTGGATGCGCTCGATCTTGGCTACACCGTCAGCGTTATAACCGACGGCTGCCGTGGCGTTAATATTCACCCCCAGGACAGTGCAAACGCCTTTATGGAAATGGCAGCTGCGGGCGCAACGCTGTATACGTTGGACGACTGGCTGGAAACCCAGCCGTAAGCGATGCCGACAGGGTCACTCCTGTCGGCGCGTTATCTCAGGCCAGTGCTGAAATCTCTTCCAGCGATACTTTGCGTGTTTCGATGCCAAAACAAAAAAGAATCAGCGCGCATAGCACCAACATTACTCCTAGCACGATAAAGACCGTAACCGATCCATAGCGGGTCAACAAAATAGCGACGCCATAAGGCGTAAACACAGCGACAATCCTCCCCACCGCATTCACAAAACCCGATCCTCTCAATCTAAGATGCGTGGGCCATAGTTCCGGGACATAAACTGCAGAGGCAAAGCAGACATACATATACAGAAAAAAAATCATCACCAGCCCGTAGCTCAGAATTGCCCACTCTTCAGTTTGAAGCGAATAGAAATACCCAAGCAAGGCGATAATAATCAACAAGAATGAGCCAAACAATCGCCGAGGAAAGCGATCGATAATTAACGCGGCAATAAATATCCCAACCGGCGCGCCAATCATAATTATCGCGGTCATAAATATGGATTTCGTTACATCGATTCCCGAATTAACAAATATCGTCGGGATCCATACCGTAATGGTATAGAGCGAAATATTCATTGCAATAAGCACCGTGATCGCCACCAGTGTACAGCGCAACATTGGCCCCTTAAACAAGAGCCAAAATGAACCACTTATCGTGCTTAATTCCGCCGACGAGCATTCGTTCCGGCAGGATGGTAAAGTGATGTTTTTTTCTTTCTCAATTTGCGATTCCACCTGCATAAGATGTTTTTCAGCTTCGCTTCTCTGCCCTTTGCCAGCCAGCCAACGCGGGGATTCAATATAGTATTTTCCCGACAGATACCAAGCCAACAGCATTGCCATGCCGCCGAGCAGAAACATCACCCGCCAGCTTAAAAGTGCAATAATCACGACGCCAATTGCCGCAGATAGCATTGGTGCCCAGTTGCCGACAAATGACAGACGGGCAGACCATTTCCCACGAACCGCGGGTGGAATGAATTCTGTAAATGAGGCATAGCCCACCATAATTAGCGCCCCCATTCCAATCCCCATCAGACAGCGGAAGAAAATAAGCCAGTACATGTTGGGCACAAACGTTGCAGCGCAGGCTGAGGCCCCGACGATTAACAAATTGACGCGGAACGCTTTGCGTCGACCGAGATAATCACCAATAAAGCCACCGGCTAGCGAACCGATAAAGTAACCGAACATCAGCGCTGAGGTAAACGCGGCATTGAGATAATTGTTTGACCAGCCTGTGCTGACTAGTTTTGCTAATACCACATTCCCGGAATAGCTGAGAAAACCAGTTATTAACAAACTAAAACTAATAATTCCAAAAATACGAAAATGAAATCGAGATAAAGGTAAGCGATCTAATCTTGCGCCGATAGGGTCACATTGTTCCATCTGGATGCCTCAAATTCAGCTAAATAGAAAGTATGGCGATCGCGGCAGAAAAATTTTGCCGCGCCATCCATCATCATTAGATTCTTATGGCATTTACCAGGTGCAAACTTAAAATAATATCGACACAACCCTCGTTATAGCTAATAAACGAGTTGAATATTATTCTCTTTGCAAAATGCAATCCACTCTGCACCCGGTGCCTTATTGGTTATTAGGTAATTAATATGGCTAAAGTCCACGAGCTGAACGAAAGCTTTACGGTCAAACTTTGAGTGATCAACTAACAGGGCCACCTCAGTCGCCTGGCGGATCATGGTTTTTTTGATTTCCGCTTCCGCTTCATTAGAATCAAGCGCCCCACTCTGCATATCCAAACCTTTGCAGCTCATCACCATGATATCAACATGATAACGGCTGATAATCTCCTTGGTGATTCTTCCCTGCAGCGACAGCGTATTCTTATTCAACTCACCGCCGGTAGAAACCACGTTAATTTCTGACTGCGCCAACTCATGAAATGCTTCAGCCGAATTGGTAAGCAACGTCAGATCGTTTCTTTCCTTCAACAGCTTTAATAATTCCATCGCGGTACTGCTGGAGTCGGCAGCCATTGTGGTCTTATTTTTAATAAACGGTAATGCATTACGGGCAATAATCTGCTTTTCTTCGAAGAAAGATTTTGCACGCTTATAAAAATGAATATTGTCGGACAACGCGGTGGTATTGAGCACTGCACCGCCATATGTTCGGGTCAAAAAACCTTCATCTTCCAGTTTTTCAAGATCGCGGCGAATCGTTTCCTCAGTCACCTGAAAGATTGAACTTAAATTAGATACCGCCACTTTCTTATCGTTAGCCACCATTTGCTTAATGGCTTGAATCCTGTCTTTTGCCGCCACGATGACACCTCTGTTTCCTGCAAAGTAATAATAAGACCCTAGTATCTCACAGGCTATGTTTATTTTCAAAAGAACATGTCTGAATCACAGATTTCAATACTTTTTTACGCAGAAACAGAGGTCAATTCTATCCGACTTAATTTATATCCAACGCTTCCGCCATTCGCCTCATCAATAATGAATCATCATCTGTCAGGGGAATGGTTAACGCCTCGACGTTCTCGCGAACCTGTTCAGGTGCGGTTGCACCACTCAGTAAGGTGATCAAATCGCTTTGCTTTAAAATCCACGCCAGAGCTAATGCGGGGATTGTGCAGCGGTATTTTTCACACAGTGGCTGCCACTGCTCTAGCATATCAATCACCCGCAGCATATTTTCCCGCTGAAACCAAACCTTGTTAGCCCGTGCGCCGCCAGGAACATGATCTCGGGCGATAGTACCAGTCAACAACCCCTGCTCAAGCGGTGAATATACCTGCACGATGATGCCATTCTGCTGGCATAGCGGCAGCAGATCAGCTTCCAGCGCCCGGTCAAGAATGCTGTACTTGGCCTGGATGATATCCAGCACACCGTGTTTGAGATACTCCCTTATATGCCCGGCATCGACGTTCGCCGCACCAATCGAACGGATTTTTCCCTCTTTTTTCAGTGTGTTCAGCGTGTCTACGGTTTCCGCAATCGGCGTAAAACAGGGTTCAACCGACTGCCAGTGGGTCATATAAATATCAATACTGTCGATACTCAATCTTTGCAGGCTGGCATCAACCTCCTCACGAATCGACTCAGGCGTGAGGTTTTTATACAGCTGGCGATCGCCCACTTTGTTAAACAGGCTGCCTGTTCGCTCCCAGACGATGCCGCATTTAGTTTCAACCACTACCTCGCTGCGCGGTAACTTTTTCAGCGCCTGACCGACTATCACTTCACTGTTGCCAAAGTTGTATCCTGGCGCGGTATCAATCAGATTAATACCGCAGCGATGCGCCTCAACAATGGTATCAATACAAATCTGCAAATCGAGATCGCCATTCCATGCCGGACCGCCGCCAATGGCCCATGTACCTAATCCCATGCGGGAAAGCGTAATATCCGTACTGCCTAAAGGAATCATTTTCATCTGCCGCTATTACCCTTCGTATTCGTCAAGAAGTTGTTCAACCAGCTTTCTATTCTTCACACCCGTCGTCGCACCCACGCTCAGTACCGATATTGCCGCCGTTGCATTAGCAAACAGCGCGCAGTCGCGAAGCGGCTTACCTTCAAGCAGCGCGGAGATAAATCCTGAAGCAAAGTTATCCCCCGCGCCGATGGTGTCGATGGCGGTAATCCCCGACACGGCCGGGACTACCATTTTCATATCGACACGTTTGATAAAGCAGCCTCTTTTGCCGGTCTTAATCACGACGGTTTTCACACCACAATTCAGGAAACTGTCGGCAATCTCATCCAGCGTATCTTTCCCGGTGAGCAGTTTTGCCTCTTCAAAATTGGGAAACAGATAATCCACGTAGCTCAGCGCTTCACGGATGTCGTCCAGCGTTTCGTTAAGCCGTGGTTTAATCATGTCGGCGCAGATAATTAATCCATGCACTTTGGCCTGAGTGAAAATATCCGTTAACGCCTGGCCATCAAGCAGCGGACTATTAAAAATACTCGCCAGCGACAGCAGCTTTGCCTGCGAGAATCGGTCAAAATCAACATCGTTTATATTCAGTTTCCATAAACTGCCGTTACGGTTAGTCACAAAGGTGCGTTCACCATCAGCGGTGACTAAACCTACGTTAATGGAAGTATCAATATCAGCATCCTGCTTCAGGCTTTTAATATCAATATTCTCCCGATGGCAGTGGTCGACAATAAAATAACCGGCTGCATCATTACCTATCCGACTCATTAACGCCGTGCGATGGCCAAGGCGAGAAATAATCGTCGCCTCATTAATAGCGTCACCTCCCGTGGTCATTGCTATTCGTTCTAATGGATAAGAGTCAACATCAAAGATATTTTTACTCACTGGTTGCAAGGGAATATCAACAATTGCCGCCCCTAAACAAATAACCTCGATATTATCCATATTGTCATTCCGCTTTACCGTCAGAGTCAAACAGTTTGATTTTCTCCAGCGCGCGCTCTTTTACCGCTTTGCGAACTTCACGCTCAACGTGCAGGAACGGCTGATTCTGGTTCTCCTGCACCGCCGCCATTGCCGCCTGGCACAGTTCGGTATGAATATTGATTTTCGAAATACCTAATGAAATGGCTTTTTTGATATCCGCATCGCTAATGCCGGACGCGCCGTGCAGCACCAGCGGAACGGATACCGCCTCGCGCACGCGTTTGACCACATCGAAATTCAGTTTCGGCTCAGAGGTATAAACGCCGTGCTGGTTACCAATCGCCACCGCCAGAGAATCGCAGCCGGTACGCTCGACAAATTCCGCCGCCTGGCTCGGGTCGGTATAGTGATAGCCCGCCAGCGCTTCTTCATAAACCGTTTCATTCCCCACGTGGCCCAGCTCCGCCTCAACCGGAATACCCAACGGATGGAAGAAGTCCACCGCCTCTTTAGTCAGGCGAATATTCTCTTCGAAATCAAAAGCGGAGGCATCGCGCATTAGTGAATTCATGCCGTGAGTCCAGGCGTTATGGATAATTTCCATACTGCGCCCGTGGTCCCAATGGGTAATAACCGGCACTGAGGCTTTTTTCGCCATCGAAACCATCATATGCGAAAAATCTTCAAACGATGTATTACCCACAAAGCCGGTGCCGAATGAAATAATTACCGGCGATTTAGACTCTTCCGCCGCATCCATCACCCCCATTAACATTTCCGCATTCCACACGTTAAAGTGGGCAATCGCATAATGTTTATTCTGGGCATCATTTTCCCAATATTTAATATCTGCCAGCATGGTTGTCTCTCCCTTTTCAATAAATTAATGGTTAACTTTAATAACACCTTTGATAATTTCGCATTTGTTGTTAACTGACTCATCAAACGCGCGCTGAACATCTTCATAATCATAAATATGCGTCACCATCGACTTGACATCGAAACGCCCGGAGGAAATGGCTTCAATAGTGACCGGATAGCGGTTGGCGTAGCGGAAAACGGTCTGAATGGAGACTTCACGGTTAATTTTGAGGAAATTAATCGCCGAATCACCGGGAACCGTCCCAACGATCATGATTTTCCCGCCGCGCATCACCAGGTACGGAGCCTGCTTAACGGTGATCGCCGAGCCGGCAGTTTCAAAAACAATGTCAGCTCCCATATCGCCGGAGAACTGCTGACAGCGGGCAACGGTGTCCTCTTTCGCTCCGTTGATCACCGTCGTCGCACCAAGCTGCTCGGCCATGGCCAGACGTTTTTCCAGAACATCAACAACGGCGATGTCGGTAGCCCCCAAACATTTACAGGCTTGCAGGGTCATTAAACCAATACAGCCCGCCCCCAGAATGACGATTTTCTTGCCCGGTTTAACGTCTGCCAGCATTGCGGCATGCATCCCTACCGCCGCAGGCTCTACCAGCGCGCCTTCCATGGTGCCCATGTTATCGGGCAGCTTGTAAGTGAAGCTCTCCGGATGGCACAGATAGTGGGTTAGCGCGCCGCGATAATTAGGCTGCGTGGCCATAAAGTCGACATCAGGACAGATGTTGTATTTGCCCTCCAGACAGTAGCGGCAGTGACCGCACGGCACGCCGGGTTCAATGTTCACCCGGTCGCCCGGTTTAAATTTACTGACGCGATTTCCTACCGCCACCACCGTACCGGCACATTCATGTCCGAGGCCAATTTCCTGGTTTGGGTCTTTTGGCGGAATAAAGGGACCTGATTCGAAACCGTGAACATCTGAACCGCAAATACCTACGTATTCAATTTTGATCAGTACTTCATGCTCTTTGGGTACCGGGATATCGGCGGCAATAATTTTCATCGTGCCCGGTGTTTTTAATATCGCTTTTGAATTTTTCATTTTATTTCCCCATCAATATTATTTGCTGGTAACTGCATCAATACCGAGACTTTCGACAGAGACGCCTTTGGTTTCAATTCCGATGGTAGCAATGGCGACAGCGACAATAATGGAGACCGCACCCAGCAGGACAAACACCCCCGTTACGCCATAACCGTTAAGCAATACCGCGACCGCATAAGGCGCGGCGATACCGCTGATACGCCCTACCGCATTCGCCAGACCAGAACCGCGAAGTTTTGCTTCGGTCGGCCATATTTCCGGAACATAGACTGCCGAGGCGTAGCAAACGTACATATAGACAAAAGTAATCAGGAAGAAACCAATTAGCGTAATCAGCAGCATGCTGGTTTGCAGTGAATAGATATATCCCAGCACGGCGATTAATACTAATAAGCCCACCCCCATGGTCTTTCTGTGAATTTTATCCATCACCAGCATGGCGATAAAAATCCCAAACGGCGCACCGAACATGCTCATGGTATTTAAGACAATCGAGTCTTTCAGGTTAATCCCCTGAGTCATAAATATGGTCGGCAGCCAGTTAATTAAGGTGTACTGCACAACGTTCATGGCAATCAGGACAAAGGAACCTAAAATAACGCGCTTCAGTAACACACCCGTTAATAAGGCCGAATAAGGAACCGTGCGCGGGGCTTTGCCGTCATCTTCAATTACCACAGGCGGCAGCGGCTTGCCGGTCTGCTGAACAACCCCTTCTTCAATGGCCCGCATCACCTTTTCAGCTTCGGCGTAGCGTCCGCGGGATTCCAGCCAGCGGGGCGACTCCGGGAAACTACGCCAGGCAATGACGGTCGCCACCAGCGACAGTACGGCCGGGATCAGCAACTGCACGCGCCAGTTCCATTCGGCGCTGATTAACGGCGTCAATCCCATCGCGATCAGCGAACAGAGCGGATAAGACCAGTTACCGATAAACGAGACCCGGCTTGACCAGGTGCCGCGATTCCTGCCGGGCATATATTCGGTGAACCCGGCAAACAGAGTCACCAGCAGCGCGCCTAATCCAACCCCCATGACAAAACGGCAGGCGATCAGGAAGGTCATATTCGGTGAGAATGCCCCAATGACCATGGCAATAATATGAATCGCTTCATACAGGATAAACGCATTTTTACGCCCGATTTTATCGCCTATGATTCCGCCGCCGAGCGCGCCGAGAAACATTCCCGCCGTCGTAATGGCGGAAAACGTGGCGGTGGTGGAATTATCGGTCCAGCCAAGTTCTTTTAACTGCGCGAGAATTAATCCGCCGACGGCATTACTCCAGCAGACCAGTAATCCAAAGGCGACCATGGCAAACATCGATGAGTGCCAGCGACAGTCAGGCAGCCTGTCCAGCCTGGCGCCGCAGTGCGGTTTTGCTATCTGTTCCATCCGGGAACCTTCCTTTAATAAATGGGATTATTCATCAAAGTCATAGGTCATAATGACCTTAATCGCGGTTTTATCGACCATGGCGTCAAACCCTTCGCGCCATTGCGACAAGCCGATACGGTGAGTAATCATCGGTTTAACTTTGATCGCGCCGCTGGCCAGCAGGCGTATAGCGTTGCGCCAGGATGTGGAATCGTAGGCCATATGGCCAATGATGCTTTTATTCCACGCGGTGATGTCGTTGATGGAGAAATCGAGAGGTTTAAAGCCCATACCGACGCGAACGACTTCACCATTCGGGCGCAGCATTTCGATTGATTGTTTAAGGGCGATATTGGCACCAGAGCATTCGATGACCAGCCCCAGATTGTCTTTACCGCAGATTTCCTGGCAGCGTGCAACCACATCTTCGGTCGAACCGTTAACGACAGCTGTCGCGCCCAGCTCTTTGGCGATCGGGAAGCGTACGGCAACATCCTCTTCCAGCCCGACCATCACAATATTAACGGCCCCCATAATGCGCGCCATTTGAACAGAAAAGAGTCCTAACGGACCGGTACCAAAGACCACCACATCCTGGCCAGGAAGAAATTTGGATTGCTGAGCGATAGATTTGTAGGCATTGCAGATAGGATCCAGTACAGCCGCCTCTTCATAATCTACCCCTGCCGGGATTTCCCACAGAGCATGGCGGTGAATTTTGAGGATTTCCCCAGGGACCAGACAATATTTAGAAAACCCACCGCCCCAAGTATTGTTGTCCAGACCTAAATTCACCTTTTCTGTACAACAAAGAAAATCGCCCTGTTCACAGGCCGGACAAACGCCGCAAACGTGCCCGCTGTTGTCAGACACAACTCGCTGTCCCACCTTCCAGTCCTTAACCTTGTCGCCAACCTGCACAATTTGACCCGCAAATTCATGACCACGAATCGAATTAAACTGCTCAGATCCACTGTCGACATTGTAGTGTTTCATGTCAGCACCGCAGATAGCAGCAGCCTTAATTTCAATCACAACGTCATCCGGACCACATACCGGTTCCGGAACATCAATCATCTTGTAGCCGCCAAAGGCCTTGCCAAATCTCGCCAGTGCTTTCATGGAATTTTCCTTTGTGTTTAGTTTTGCATCAGTGACCATCATACTTATCCATATAATTTTTGAGGTCAACACCAAATCTTTAAAACACAGATTTTGATCTGTATTTCACAACCAAGATCACAAATAAATGCAAAGATGAAGTGAAACCCAAGTGAACGTGGCTGCCGCTTCGCTAAAATGGCGTGAACCCCTTCGCATTTTTCCTGTTATGAAACTGTTAACCTGCGGGTGCTGTTTTTTTCGCCACGCCATTTCCGTGGCGTGTTTGCTTGTTTAAATGTCAAAGAGGAACACCGATGAAACTATTGCCTTTGTTGGCAGCATTACCCCTGCTCTGCGCCAGCGTTGTTTCCGCCAGTTCACTGATGTCAGTTGGCTACTTTAATGGTGGCGGCGACGTCACTGCCGGTCCCGGTGGCGACATCAATAAACTGGATGTTCGCCAGATAACCCATCTCAACTATTCGTTTGGCCTTGTCTACAACAACGAAAAAGACGAGACCAATGACGCCTTAAAAGACGCCAGCAAACTGCATCAGATTTGGCTTTCACAGAAAGTGCAGGATGATTTGCTGAAAATTCCACAGCTGCGTAAACAAAATCCAAACCTGAAAGTTTTGCTTTCCGTCGGCGGCTGGGGAGCGCGTGGATTCTCTGGCGCGGCAGCAACGAAGGAAACACGCGCAGTGTTTATTCAGTCTGCGCAGGAGATAATTGCGAAATATGGTCTGGATGGCATCGATCTCGACTGGGAATATCCGGTTAACGGCGCCTGGGGACTGGTTGAAAGCCAACCGGCTGACCGCGCTAACTTCACCGCGCTGTTAACAGGGCTGCGTGCCGCATTGGGGCATAAAAAACTGCTGACCATCGCCGTGGGCGCGAATGCGGAAAGTCCGAAAAGCTGGGTGGATGTAAAAGCCATTGCACCATCGCTCGACTACATCAACCTGATGACCTATGACATGGCTTACGGCACCCAATATTTCAACTCGAACCTGTACGATTCGACGCAATGGCCAACGGTCGCCGCGGCGGATAAGTACAGCGCCGATTTTGTGGTCAATAACTATCTCGCAGCCGGTCTGAAACCGAGTCAAATGAATCTGGGCATTGGCTTTTATGGACGTGTACCAAAACGCGCCGTTGAGCCAGGTATTGACTGGAGCAAACCTGACGCGCAGAAAAACCCGGCTACCCAGCCCTATTTCGAGTCAGCTCAAATTGAGTTGTTCAAATCACTGGGCGTCGACCTGAGCAAAGACACCTACGTGAAGTACAACGATATCGTGGCGAAGTTGATCAACGATCCGCAAAAACGCTTTAGTCAACATTGGGATGATGAAGCGAAAGTGCCGTGGCTGTCGGTACAGTCTGCGGATGGAAAAAAACTCTTTGCCCTCTCCTATGAAAACCCGCGTTCGGTGGCGATCAAAGCCGACTACATCAAAAGCAAAGGGTTGGCAGGCGCCATGTTCTGGGAGTACGGCGCAGATGACAATAATCAGTTGGCGAAGCAGTTAGCCGATTCGTTAGGCATCAAACACTGATCCCAACGCCTGACACAATAGGTTATGATTAGCGCATTCTGCTGCGCCAGCTTTTGGCGCAGCTCTTCATTTTCTACTGGAGGCATGCGCTTTTATGGCTTTTATCCCTAAAAATTACGCCCGTCTGGAAGTCGGTTACCGGGAAAAGGCGCTTAAACTCTTTCCCTGGGTCTGCGGACGCTGTTCCCGTGAGTTCGTGTATTCAAATTTGCGCGAGTTGACGGTACACCATATCGATCACGATCACTCGAATAACCCGGAAGATGGTAGCAACTGGGAAATGTTGTGCCTGTACTGCCACGATCACGAGCATTCCAAATATACGGAAGCGGACCAGTATGGTTCAACGGTGGTTGCAGGAGAAGATGCGCAAAAGGCCGTGGGCGAAGCGAAATACAACCCGTTCGCCGATCTGAAGGCGATGATGAACAAGAAATAATATCAACTGACGGGCCCGACATCGATGTCTGCCGGGCCTGGGTAATCAGGATTTAAACGTCGCAATCGGTTCTGGAGTAATACCAAACTCAACCTTCAACTGCTGCTTGCTCTTCATCACCATCTCACCGTTGGTATCAATCGTCATATGCTGCGCGTCAATATTGTTTCGCGCCTGCCATAACATCACCAGCTGTAAGCTATTCTCTTTTTGTTCTGCCGTTAGCGCTACGCCATCCGGCCATTTTCCGAGTTCAACGGCAGTCGATAAGCGCTGATAAACTTCCGGCGTCATGCTGTTGATCATCTCATCAAGATTCATGTTAAAACCACTCTCCGTAGAATAATTTGCTGAATCGTTTCTTCAACCCTTAGTTTGCTCACCGTTTTCACCATCGGTGAAGTTCAAAGACGCTGAGTTAACGCAGTACCGTTCACCGGTAGGTTTCGGACCATCCGGGAAGACGTGTCCCAGGTGTGCATCACAGTTTCCGCAGCGGATTTCAATGCGCTGCATGCCGTGTGACGTATCTTTTATGTAACGGATAGCCTCATCGCTGACAGGCTCGTAAAAGCTGGGCCAGCCGCAGCCTGAGTCATATTTTGTCTCGGAACGAAATAGCGGATTGTCGCAGATCAAACAGTGGTAGATGCCGTCACGTTTGTTATGCAGCAAACGTCCGGTAAATGGCGGTTCTGTCCCGTGATTCTGCGTTACGTAGAACTGCATTTCGGTTAAATTTTTTTTCAGTTCTTCTGGAGAAGGTTGATTAGCCATTTGCTCACATCTCGCTTTATCTAAACTCACATCGCGAGACAGATTCTAACAAAACATTAACACCGGAGTGCGAACTTTTGTTCTAAACTTGATCCTTGCGAAATGGCAGCCTGCAATTCGTGATCAGAATCACGTTTTTATCTTGATTGCCCTTTAAAATTCGGGCCGCCGACCCCATGTGGTTTCAAGCCCAAAGGAAGAGTGAGGCGAGTCAGTTGCGCAAAGCTTAGGCAGCAGATTGATTTGTCGCAATGATTGACACGATTCCGCTTGACGCTGCGTAAGGTTTTTGTAATTTTACAGGCAACCTTTTATTCACTAACAAATAGCTGGTGGAATATATGACTATCAAAGTAGGTATCAACGGTTTTGGCCGTATCGGTCGCATTGTTTTCCGTGCTGCTCAAGAACGCTCTGACATCGAGATCGTTGCAATCAACGACCTGTTAGACGCTGACTACATGGCTTACATGCTGAAATATGACTCCACTCACGGCCGTTTCAACGGTACCGTTGAAGTGAAAGACGGTCATCTGATCGTAAACGGTAAAAAAATCCGTGTTACCGCTGAACGTGATCCGGCTAACCTGAAATGGGACGAAGTTGGTGTTGACGTAGTAGCTGAAGCTACTGGCCTGTTCCTGACAGATGAAACCGCTCGTAAGCACATCACTGCTGGCGCGAAAAAAGTGGTTCTGACTGGTCCGTCCAAAGATAACACTCCGATGTTTGTTAAAGGCGCTAACTTTGACAAATACGAAGGTCAGGACATCGTTTCTAACGCTTCCTGCACCACTAACTGCCTGGCTCCGCTGGCTAAAGTTATCAACGACAACTTCGGCATCATCGAAGGTCTGATGACTACTGTTCACGCGACCACCGCTACTCAGAAAACCGTTGATGGCCCGTCTCACAAAGACTGGCGCGGCGGCCGCGGCGCATCCCAGAACATCATCCCGTCCTCTACCGGTGCAGCTAAAGCTGTAGGTAAAGTACTGCCAGAACTGAACGGCAAACTGACTGGTATGGCGTTCCGCGTTCCTACCCCGAACGTATCCGTTGTTGACCTGACCGTTCGTCTGGAAAAAGCTGCTTCTTACGAAGAAATTAAGAAAGCAATCAAAGCTGCTTCCGAAGGCCCGATGAAAGGCGTTCTGGGTTACACCGAAGACGACGTAGTATCTACCGATTTCAACGGTGAAGTTTGCACTTCCGTGTTCGATGCTAAAGCTGGTATCGCACTGAACGACAACTTCGTGAAACTGGTATCCTGGTACGACAACGAAACCGGCTACTCCAACAAAGTTCTGGACCTGATTGCTCACATCTCCAAATAAGTTGAGATGAAACAGTAATCTGTAAGAGCGACTCAGGTCGCTCTTTTTTTTGCCTGAAGAAAGGATTGCGTAATGATTAATAAAATTTTTGCACTTCCGGTAATCGAACAAATTACCCCTGTCCTCTCCCGCCGTCAGCTTGATGAGCTTGAGGTTCTTGTTGTCGATCACCCACAGGTTAAAGCTTCTTTCGCGCTGCAGGGCGCACATCTTCTTTCCTGGAAACCAAATGGTGAAGAGGAAGTCCTGTGGTTAAGTAATAATACCCCGTTTAAAACCGGCGTAGCGCTGCGTGGCGGCGTACCAATTTGCTGGCCGTGGTTTGGTCCGGCTGCTAAGCAGGGCCTGCCTTCGCATGGTTTTGCCCGCAACCTGCCATGGACGCTGAAAGCGCACAACGAAGACGACAATGGCGTGGTGCTGACGTTTGAACTGCAGAGCAACACTGAAACGCGTCAGCTTTGGCCACACGAGTTTTGCCTGCTTGCCCGCTTCAAAGTGGGAGCCACCTGTGAAATGGAGCTGGAAGCTCATGGTGAGTTTGAAACCACCTCGGCACTGCATACCTATTTCAACGTTGGTGATATTGCGGCAGTGAAAGTCAGTGGTCTTGGCGATCGCCTGATCGATAAAGTGAATGATGCTAAAGAAGATGTGCTGGCTGATGGTATCCAGACCTTCCCGGACCGCACCGATCGCGTTTATCTGAATCCGGAAGCGTGCAGCGTGATTCATGATGATGCGTTGAATCGCAATATAGATGTTGTCCACCACCACCATCTGAATGTCGTGGGCTGGAATCCTGGCCCGGCGCTGTCCGTCAGCATGGGCGACATGCCGGATGATGGCTACAAAACGTTTGTTTGTGTAGAAACGGCTTACGCGACCGCTCCGCAGAAAACCACAGAAGAAAAACCATCTCGCCTCGCGCAAACTATTCGTGTAGCTAAACGCTAACACAGCTCTGCGCACCATGCCGGATGCGGCTAACGCCTTATCCGGCCTACAAACTACACGCAGCCGCAGATCTGATAAGCACAGCGCGTCAGGCAGTTCTGCGCACCGTGCCGGATGCGGCTGACGCCTTATCCGGCCGACAAACTACACGCAGCCGTAGGTCTGATAAGCACAGCGCCCTCAGGCAGTTCCACGCACCATGCCGGATGCGGCTAACGCCTTATCCGGCCGACAAACTACATACAGCCGTAGGCCTGATAAGCTCAGCGCATCAGGCAGTTCCGCGCACCATGCCGGATGCGGCTGACGCCTTATCCGGCCTACAAACTACACGCAGCCGCAGGCCTGATAAGCTCAGCGCATCAGGCAGTTCCGCGCACCGTGCCGGATGCGGCTGACGCCTTATCCGGCCTACAAACTACACGCAGCCGCAGGCCTGATAAGCACAGCGCCATCAGGCAGTTCCGCGCACCGTGCCTGGATGCTGCCAACGCCTTATCCGGCCTACAAACTACACGCCGCCGTAGGCCTGATAAGCACAGCGCATCAGGCAGTTCCGCGCACCGTGCCGGATGCGGCTAATGCCTCATCCGGCCTACAAACTACATACAGCCGTAGGCCTGATAAGCTGCGGGAACATCGGCATTTGGCAAATCAGGCCATATCCAGCGCGGTTTTACCTTTGGGCGCCGGATACGCCTTATCTAACTGCTTCAACTCATCTACAGAGAGCGTTATCTCCAGCGCGGCGGCATTTTGTTCGACATGCGCTACGCTTGCGGCTTTCGGGATGGCTATTACACCCGACTGACGAATCACCCACGCCAGCAAAATCTGCGCAGCGCTAACATTGTGCGCGCGCGCGATGTCACTCACCACAGAGTTAGAAAGCAAATCGCCACGCAGTCGTCCCGCCTGGGCCAACGGACTGTAAGCCATGACCGGCATCTGCTGCTGCTGGCACCGCGGCAGTAAATCATATTCAATCCCGCGCGAGGCTAAATGATAAAGCACCTGGTTAGTCGCACACTCTCGTCCACCGGGTACCTGCCATAACGCCTGCATATCATCATAATCGAGATTTGAGACGCCCCAACGGCGGATTTTCCCCTGCGCAATCAGTGTTTCCATGGCATCGATGGTCTCTGCAAATGAAAAATCGCCCATCCAGTGCAGCAAATAGAGATCCAGATAATCAGTTTTCAGTCGACGCAGACTAGCTTCGCAGGCGGCAATGGCTTTCTGTCCACCGGCATTCCATGGGTAAACTTTCGAGACTAAAAAAGCGCTATCACGCCGTCCCGTTAATGCTTCACCCACCACCTCTTCCGCTGCACCATCAGCGTACATTTCTGCGGTATCAATCAATCGCAGGCCGAGATCCAGTCCGGCCTGCAGCGCAGACACTTCATCCCGGCGTCGGCTTGGATCCTCGCCCATGTACCATGTTCCCTGCCCAATAGCAGGAAGCGATACCTGGTTTGTAAACGTCACCTGTTTCGCTGTCATCGCACCCTCCTGTGTTAATGCACCACAGTAAAGCAAAACAACGTGCATGTGTCCTGTTAGGGTGCACAAATTGCACCATCATGGATTGGAAACCGATCGTTAAGGCGAGCGAAATAAAAAGCCCGGGAACAGCAGATGTTCCCGGGCCGAAAAATAAAAAATCTTATCTACGAAGTGGTTATTTCAACCGACCTAAATATTTCCCCTCTTTCATAGCGTTGATTTTTCCGTTTTTATAGACGATAACGGAAATCAAACCTGCGCTATAAGACTGAGCTTCTGCACTATTCTCATCATTTGCCGCAGGTTTGCCATTAATATAAGCAATGCCATCAGCACCACGTTTAAAGTCCACTCCAAGTTTATTCGCATGCACGGGCGTGATTTTACTGGCGTGTACCGGGGCATTCGTGTCACTGACCATGGTTTTATGTTCATGCTGTAACTGTTGACGATAAGCCTCACTGATGGCATACGCAGGCGCAGCAGAGAAAGCCACCAACGCAGCGATAATAATTAATTTCTTCATTAGTTAAACCTTAATATTTATCGTGTTTGTGGTGGTGACTGGAATTTGTATCATTTGTGCCATACAAGTTTTGCGCGTTTTCCATAGCCTGTTTTTCAGCGGCAGCATTGATTGTCGCCTGACGGTTTTGCTCCGCAACATAACAGGCATCACGGCTCACACCCTTGCTTTCGCAAGCATTCATGCGTGAAGCCTCGGTGGAACAACCAGCCAGAATCCCGCCCATCACAGCTATCATGATTAACTTTTTCATTATATATACCAGGTTTATTCTCAAAAAACCCACATGACGAATTATATTTAATGCCATGAAGAGTTGCTGTCGATACTTTAAAGTTTAATTAATATC